>UQPZ01000004.1 GCA_900543145.1 uncultured Ruminococcus sp. | reverse complement strand
ATTAAAGCTATATACCTTTTCAAATCGACTTTCATTCTGCAATATTCCGCTTTCCTTCAGCATATTGTTTATGCCGTCGACCCATTCTTTAAGGTCGCCGCCGCAGCCCTGTATCACCAATCCGTCATTGTTTTTCATGCACCGAAGCTGTTCCGCCTCTATCTGGGTTATACTCATTTGATGTTTACCTCCTTATCCAACTCTTTAATATTTCTTGCTATAGCCTCAATTACGTTGGTAGTCACGGCATTTCCCGCCTGCTTGTAAAGCTGCGCGTCGGACATTCCGGCTGCTTTGACTTTATTGAACTGCTCGTCTGTAAAGCCCTGCAATCGCCAGCATTCTATCGGCATAAGTCTGCGGATAAGTCCGTTGTAAATTACGCCGTGTCTGTCTGTCACAGTAAGCGTGAACATCGGTTCGTTCGATTCTTTTACACGTCTGCCTAACTGCCTTGTACGCGGCTTAAATGGATTCAATATTGCTCTCGGTTCTTCCATAACGATAACTCCGGATTTTTCTCCTTTATGGTGACCTATTCCGCTGTCCTGTCTTGACGTTATGCATCTTGCAAGTTCAGTCACCTTCGGTTCGGGATTCATATCTATACACATAGCGTAATATCCCTGATTTGGGCTTGTTGTTATCGTATGAGCCATATCTTTCCCGACCCTTCCGCGCCTTGAATTAAGATTCGGATATGCAAGGTCTATGCTGTCGCCCGGCAACGCTGTCTGATATCCCGACTTGGTTTTTACCTTTATGGGAAGCCCTAAAATTTCATAAAGTCCCGTTTTCCCGCCGAAGCCTCCCGTCTGACTTGTCAGCGTTATGCTCAGTCCGTCAGTTGAGTACACTCGGCAGCCCTCCCGTCCGGGTATGCGTTGTACAAGAGCTTTTGGATTTGCGTCGGTGAAAGACAGTACTTTTCCGGAGCATCTTTCTCTAAAAAATCCGACAATGAACACTCTCTTTCGGGATTGGGCAACTCCAAAATTTGCGCTGTTAAGCATCTGCCATGCGACATCGTACCCCAGTTCATCCAATGTGCTGAGGATGGCCGCAAACGTCCTGCCGCCGTCATGCGATAACAATCCGGGTACGTTTTCAAGCAGCAGATATTTAGGTTTTTTAACGGCAGCGATTCGGGCAATTTCAAAGAACAGCGTTCCTCTCGCGTCGTCAAATCCTCCCCTTTTTCCAGCGATTGAAAAGTCCTGGTTATCCGGAATTCAGAATAATCAGGATTATCCCGTAAAAAGAGTTATTCCGAAGAATAAAAGAAATGCCGTAAAAAGGCGATTTCACATATAGACTTCGGAATAACAAAGTAAGAATATTAAAGCAGTCCAGAAAGTCTTAGAATCATATTCTCATCATCTTCCCAGATTGCAATTGGCGTTTTGACCGTAGGATTCGCTGCATCGATTTTCTCTAATGCAGCTCTTTTCATTTCTGTATCGGCATATGCATAAATTCTTGTCGTTTCCATGCTTGCGTGTCCCAGATACTGCGACAGCAAATCCAAAGGCATACCATTATGGTATAAGTGCATTGCACGTGTGTGACGAAGCATATGCGGGTGCAAGTGTTTTGGCATCTCAACACATTTATGCGAAGCCATCAGACCATATCTTTCTATGAAATTAGCAGCGTTATCATGAGACATACGATTTTGTGTACCGTGAAGCACAGTATAAAACATGTACTTTTCACTGTTTGCAGGTTCACCTGGATGAAATTTTTGTAGATATCTTTTGCAGTGCTGTACCGTATTTGAAAGCAGTGGAACTGTTCTTGTTTTTCCGCCTTTTCCATAAAGATAAGCAATTGGATGCTCCGCATTCAATCGCAAATCCTTGATTCGCATATCAAGCAATTCACAGCATCTCGCTGCGGTATCATACATGATTATCATAAAAGTCAGATTGCGCAGTTCCTTCTTTTTGGTAGGATCAGGTTGCTAGTGCTGCTTCAGACAAGAAACCCACTATTTTACCGTGTTCTTTCTTTACTGGAATATTAAGACTGTCCATATACAGAGAAGTCTGTGCACAGTCAATAATTCCAGCATAATCAAAAAATGTTCTCAAAACCATAAGCCGCTGATTTTGTGTGCTTACACTGCACTTTCTTTCCGTTTCAATCCAGTCGAGAAATTCCAAAAGAGTTTCTATGCTTATGACTGAAAACTTGATTTTTGTGACCGTATATCCTTTTACCTCACGAAGAAATTTTACAAACAAGTTCAATGCCTGTCGATAGGAGCGGATCGTATTTTCACTAAGACATCGCTGGCTCGGAAGATATTCATTCAGAAACTTCCTGACTGTTTCAAAGAAATCATTCATTTTCGTCCACCTCCGGAATTAGATTGTTGGAAGCGGAGTCGTCAAATTCGGTCATTTCTTCAAAAAGTCCAGGAACAAGATGAATGTAATAATAGGTATCTGAAAGCTGCGCATGTCCCATGTAGGCGCTCAGGTATGGCAGCATCGCATTCAGATCCTTCCCCTCGCGCATCCACAGGTATAAGCGATGTGTTGCAAAGGTATGCCGAAAATCATATGGGCGTGGTTTTTGCTTTCCGGCAGATTGGATATCCGCCTTTTTCAAGGCGATCCGGAAGGTTTTATCCAGCCATGCTTTTGTATAAATGCGATCGTGAGAATTCGGAAAAAAGAGAGTACGTTTAGGCATTATTACGGAAACAACGGCATCATACTCACGAAGCATTTCAGTAACATCATCTGCTATCATTACAATTCTGCTCTTGTGCGCTTTGCTTTCTATGATGTTCAGTCGCCCTTTATCCAGATCGGCATCTTTTCTAAGCAGCTTTCTGGCTTCGGAAGGCCGCAGACCGCAGCAATACAGCAGCTTCACAAGCGTCGGAATGACCAGATGTCTTACCGGATAATTTCTTTTGACGGGAAGATGATCCAGCACATGCCATATCTTGAGAATTTCTGCTTCAGTATAAATATGTGGTACAGCAGCAGTACCTTTTTTCGCAAGATCTGCCGAGATCAGATACGCTTCTTCACCGATACAGTTCAGATATCGCGCAAATTCACGAATAGGGAATATACGATTTCTAAAGGTGTTTCTGCATTCGTTTTCTTTACGAACAGCCCATGCCAGACAAATTTCTTTTGTCAGTACTGTTTCCTGCGGATAATGATTCAGACAGAATAAATCAAAATTCTGAAGGATTCTGCCGGATTCGTGATATGGATAACCCAGTGCATTTTTCTGTTCGATAAATGCTTTTAGATGAACAGAAAAATTACTGTGAAACGTGTAATTCATTCCTGTATCACCTCCTGATCTGATGAGAAAAGCGGCAATGCGCAACGCTTTAATCCTTCTTCCTCTACAGATAAATACGGTTTCATGGAATTCATCTGACTATGACCGAGCAGCTGTTGTATCAATTCCATTGGTATTTCACTTTTTAATAGATTAGTCCCAAAGGTGCGGCGTAAGCTATGGAAGCTGCGTCGTTTTTTCGGATCATAAAGTCCAATGCAGCTCATATATTTGCTGACCATTCCGCTTGCTGATCTGTTTTTCAATGGTCTTGGCTGTCCGGTATGACAAATAAAAACATATGGCAACTTGCAATCAGGACGATGATAGATCAGATATTCTGCAATCGCATTTCCTGCCTCAACAGGGAGCGGCAAAGAAAGCGGAATACCTGTTTTATGCTGAATAATACTGATTCTTCCTTCTCTCCAATTAATGCTTTCGCGTTTCATACGAACAATATCACAGGCTCTCAGACCTGTCTGAATCGCAAGCAGCATTATGGCATAATCCCGTTTTCCGATTGCTGTTGACTGATCAGGCGCTGCAAGCAAGCTTTTTACTTCATCACCTGTAAAAGGCTCATGAAATGTCTTTTTTGCTGCCGCCGTCTTTGGCAAGGCACAGCTCAAATCTGAAGCAGTGACGCCTGTATTAAACAAATATCTCAAAAACATGCGGACTGCATACAGTAAATTACCGGCGCCGCCGGGATAGTATGCTGCAAGCTTGGTGACGCAGCGATTCACCATTATCGGCGTCAGCTGTTGTGCAGAATAAATTTTGTAATCCTCTAAACCAAACAGAAAACGGCGCACAGCACTGCAAAGTGTAGGAATAGTGTTTTCATGTATTCTATGTTCTTTTTTCAGGCAACCACAGAAATCTGTGAGAAATTTCGCAAATTCATCTCTCGGAATACGCATATTCCAATCTGGAATCTTTTTTAATATGATATTCCCCGTTTCATGCATTTCCTCGATCAGATATGCAGCTTTCCGAAGATTCTGGTATGCTTGTCTGGATGTGCAGCCTTCCTCGTACTGCTTTCTTTTCGCAGAAACAAGAGCATCAGTGATTTCGCGCGAGTAGATTTCTGTTCCGGCTTCATAATGACTTCTCAGAATAACAGTCAGCCCTTCGCTAGTGTAATGACGGATGCTATTTTCGGTAAATCCATATTCCAATAAAAACTGTCGGACTTTCCAGATCAAAGCAAACAAATTACTAGGATCATTAATCTGTTCATCTGTAGGAGTATCTAATACGACGCTCTGGGTTGCTTTCCCTTGCGAATAATCCCACGGACGCAGCGGTTTCATCTCTACAGTATTCGTAGCTACAAAATTCTTCAGTAATTCACAGCTGCGTCTTAAAGACTGCCATTTCCATGTTGAGAATTCTTTGTTTGTGTAAGCAAGATACATTTCATTTAAATATGCATCCAGCATATTTAAACTTATTTCAGTGATTTTTTTGCGTTTGTAATACCGAATCATATTTCCAAATCCCGTGAAACGGTATATCTTAAGCTTCTTCGGACTTGCTCCGTACTGTCTAAGTTGATTCAGTATCTCATCAACTTTCTCTTGCAAATTAAATTTTTCCATTATTCCTCCATTTGTATGCTTGTCAGGTAAGCTCTGTGTTTAATATTATACAATAGAGAAACATACTTGTCTAATTTAGTTATTCCGAAGTCTATATGTGAAATCGCCTTTTTACGGCATTTCTTTTATTCTTCGGAATAACTCTTTTTACGGGATAACTCTGGCAAGGGAAGCCTGCGCATATAAGGTCGAAATCGGGTAACTCATTTGGGTCGATTTTTCTCGCGTCATCATAATACACCTCGCCTTCTGTATCGTATATTGTTTCATATGCTTTTTTAGCGTATTTATCTATCTCGCAGTAACCTACGCACTCAAAACCTCCGCCTGAACAACTGTTCAGGTTGCATTTCTCAAGCCCTGAGCGAAATCCGCCTATCCCTGCGAAGATATCGAAATATTTTATCATTTATCACCAATCCCTTCTTTGTCGTAATAAAAAACGGCTAAGTCTTTTTCAAAACTTGACCGTTACATTGACATTTCTATTTCTTCTGATTCTTCAATATCCTCTGTTTCCGTAATTTCATCGTTTAGAGCATTTTCTTCTAATTGCTCATTGGTCGGAGCCTGTTCCTGATAGATTTTATGGAACTGATCCACATCGGGTATAACTCCAAGCGTTCTTCCATTGTCAAATTTGCAATGCAGAGTACCCGCGTCGTCCACGAACTGAACCGTTCCGCAAGTACCGCTTTCCACGGGACACAGGTCCTCCATGTGGTCAAGGCAAATTCGTGTGCCTTCGGGATACCTTTGCCTGAGCATTTCTAACTTTTTTCGCTATAAATCACATAACACCTCACATTGTCATTTCCATATCGAGTTCTTCCGATATATCTTCGTTCATTTCTTCTGTTTGCATTGATTGGTACTGCAAATTACTATTAACATGATTTTCATACAAAAGCTTTGCATTTGATATATACTGCGAGTAACGAAGATAATTTGCTCCTTCTGCTTCAGCAATAATTCCGTCGCCCTGTTCCTTATCATATATAAGCAGACAATGATAAATATCATCGCTGTCGCAGTACATCAAATCTGTGTTCTTAGCAATCAGGTTGCTATCCTGCAAGGGGTGACGTTTTAAATTTTCAAACTCATCATGAGAAACTGCTATCGCTTTTTCTACGATACAAGTCATCGGTCGAAACTCCGGCTCTTTTCTTAGCAGAGTTGTATTGATCAAAAGTTTATCACTCATCGACTTTTCCTCCATTCGTTTTATTTTACCTTTTTTAATAGCATATCTGCCACATTGGAATCACGTCCCTCCTTGAGAAATAAAAAAGACCGTCTTGTCGTTTATCACATTTCGTGATAAAATTCTCCGATATGGAGAATTGACAAAGACAGTCAAATCCAACAAAGTTGGATTGAAAACTTTGTGAATGTTTTTGCATAAAAAATCGGCAAGATCAAAGCTAAACTACTTAAATCCTGCCGATATATTTGACAATATTCATTTGTCGAGGGTTCGGATCCCTACAGTCGCTCAAAATCAGTGAAAAACATCTACGGTTTTACACTGAAAATTCTCGTCCCTTAAACATCAAAAAAGCCCGTAATTACGGGCTTTAAAGGGTGGACATCTATTTCATTGTCCCAATATGGTGCGGCAAACGGGACTTGAACCCGTACGTCGAAGACACACGCCCCTCAAACGTGCCTGTCTGCCTATTCCAGCACTGCCGCAATCGACTTTACTATTATAGCATCTGATATTAAGTTTGTCAATAGCTTTTGTGCGATTATTTTTGGTTTTACAATTTGTTAATTTCAATTTTATCTAAGCGAAAATATTTTTCCATTAAAAGGTAAAATACTATTTCCGTATAGAATTCGCCTTATAAAATCTGCCTGTTACAAAATCAACATACAATCCCCGAATGAGAAAAACCTATACTTTTCATCTACCGCAATTTTGTAAGCGTTCATTGTGTTTTCGTATCCCAAAAAAGCGGAAACCAACATTATAAGCGTACTTTCAGGAAGATGAAAATTTGTGATAAGTCCATCAAGGACCTTGAAATTGTACCCCGGGTAAATAAATATATCAGTATATCCTTCACATGGCTTGATCTCTCCGTAAAACGTCGCAACACTTTCAAGAGTTCTGCAGGAGGTTGTCCCTACCGCAATTACCCTGCCGCCGTGCTTTTTAGTTTCATTGATCATCATAGCGGTTCTCTCTGGTATTTCATAGTGTTCGCTGTGCATTTTATGTTCAAGTACCCTGTCCTCCTTTACAGGCCGAAAGGTTCCCAGTCCTACATGAAGTGTAACATACGCTATGTTTATTCCTCTCGCTTGAATATCTTCTAGCATATCTTTTGTAAAATGGAGTCCTGCCGTAGGCGCTGCGGAAGAACCTATTTCGTGTGAATAAACTGTCTGATAACGCTCCTTGTCGGCAAGCTTTTCTTTGATATACGGAGGCAGCGGCATCTGACCGATTTCGTCAAGCGCAGCAAAAAAACTTTCCTCGCATTCAAATTCGGCTATTCTGTTGCCGTCTTCAAGAATATCGGTTATTACGGCGGAAAGCTTTCCTCCCCCGAATACAAAACGCGTACCGATCTTTGCCTTTTTTCCAGGACGGCAAAGTATTTCCCATTTCATATTTCCTTTCTGTTCAAGCAGAAGAAATTCGATAAATGAACCGTTGTCCGCCTTCTCACCGTAAATTCTTGCCGGAAGGACTCTGGAATCGTTCAGAACCAACAAATCACCTTTCTTGAGGTAATTACATAAATTATAGAAACGGCTGTGTTCTATTCCTCCGTCTGCACGGTCGATTTTCATCATCCTTGACGCATTTCTCGGCTCTATAGGAGTCTGGGCAATAAGCTCCTCCGGCAGCTCATAATTAAAATCAGATTTCTTCATATTTTTTAAATCCAGCATGATCTTATCTCCGTTTCCTGCTTGCAGAAAGAATAAACAGCGATTCTTAGCTGCATATTCGGTTGTTTTACAAAATATTAATAAATTTTCTGCTAATAGTCTTGACATACGGCATATTATTTGTTATGATTAAACAGAACAGATAGAGGTGCGGTCAAAATCAGTAGCATTTTTGAGATGTCTGACATCACAGCTTCCCAAAGCTTATTCTTAAATGTGAAAGGTGCGACTGCCGAAGCACAGGCTTGGGATACCTGACTGCTGACTGTAGTTTTAACAGAACTCCAGTTGTCATCATTACTTATGATGGAGTGCTATCGGCATATTATTTAAATGTGTCAACATTCTTATTATATTGTATGATGAGCTGGTTTTCAACCAGTTTTTTTATTGTTTGTTTAAATTTTATGTTTTGTGCAAATTTACGCCGTAATAAGACTTTATTTTAGCGATAATGCACACAAAAACAACTAACTATTTTTAAAGGAGTTTTTTTGCAATGAAGAAATTTAATGTTGGAATCATTGGCGCAACCGGAATGGTAGGACAGAGGTTTTCTGTTATTCTTGATAAACACCCATGGTTCAATGTAGTATGTGTAGCAGCTTCTCCGCGCTCTGCCGGAAAGAAGCTTAAAGACGCAGTTGTCGGAAAGTGGAAGCTTTCTGAGCCAATGCCCGAAGCTATCGGCGAGCTGACTGTTATGAACGCCGAAGAAGATGTTGAAAAAATAGCTTCTATGGTCGATTTTGTTTTCTGCGCAGTAGATATGAAAAAGGATGACATCAAGGCTCTTGAAGAAAAATACGCTAAGGCTGAATGTCCCGTTGTTTCAAACAACTCGGCTCACCGCCATACCGACGATGTTCCTATGGTTATCCCAGAGGTAAATCCTGAGCATATCGAGATTATCTCCGCTCAGAGAAAGCGTTTGGGTACAAAGAAGGGCTTTATTGCGGTTAAATCAAACTGCTCGCTTCAGAGCTACGTTCCCGCGCTTGCTCCTCTTATGGACAAATACAAGGTTACAAAAGCTCTCGCCTGCACCTATCAGGCAATTTCAGGAGCCGGTAAGACCTTTGAATCATTCCCTGAAATTCTCGACAATGTAATACCTTATATCGGAGGGGAAGAAGAAAAATCCGAAAAAGAACCGCTTAAGATCTGGGGACATATCGAGGGAGATAAGATCGTTGACGCAGCTTCACCCTCAATTACAACTCAGTGCCTGAGAGTTCCCGTTTCCAACGGACATACTGCCGCAGTTTTTGTATCCTTTGAAAACAAACCCTCAAAGGACGAGATCCTTGAAGCCTGGAAGAATTTCAGCGGTATTCCGCAGGAGCTTGAACTGCCGTCTGCTCCGAAGCAGTTCCTTAACTACTTTACAGAAGACGACAGGCCGCAGGCTAAGCTTGACAGAAATCTTGAAAACGGAATGGCGGTTTCTATCGGCAGACTGCGCGAGGACAGCCAGTACGATTATAAATTCGTTTGCCTTTCACACAATACCCTGAGGGGGGCGGCAGGAGGAGCTGTTCTGCTGGCAGAGCTTCTTGCAGCTAAGGGATATTTCGACTAATTCACATAATGACATAGAACTTTCTGAAAGGAGTTCACTTATGAAAAACACTATTTTTACAGGTGCCGGAGTAGCTATAATTACACCTATGAACGCCGACGGTTCGATCAATTTTGATGAGCTGGGACGTCTGATAGATTTTAATATCGACAACGGCACTGACGCAATTATTATCTGCGGAACTACAGGTGAGAGCGCTACAATGACCGATGACGAGCATATTGAATGTATTCGGTATGCAGTTGAGAAAACCAATAAGAGAGTTCCTGTTATTGCAGGAACAGGCTCAAATCATACTGAATATGCAGTCAATCTTTCCAAAAAAGCCGAAGAGCTTGGTGTAGACGCCCTGCTGGTAGTTACGCCTTATTACAATAAGACCTCTCAGGCAGGACTTGTAAGACACTATACTGAAATTGCAAATGCAGTTTCCATACCTATAATAATGTATAATGTACCATCAAGAACCGGTGTAAATATCGCTCCTAAAACCTGTGCCGAGCTTGCTAAGCTTGACAATATAGCCGCCGTAAAGGAGGCAAGCGGTAACATAGGACAGATAGCCGAGATAGCCGCACTGTGCGGTGATTCTCTCGACATCTATTCCGGAAATGACGATCAGATAATTCCTATCATGTCCCTTGGCGGAAAAGGCGTTATCTCAGTTCTTTCAAACTGCCTGCCCTTTGAAACTCACGAAATCTGCAAGCTCTGTCTTGAAAACAATTACAAAGAAGCCAGAGCAAAAGCGTTTAAAATACACGACTTTACTTCAATGCTGTTCTGCGATGTTAACCCGATTCCCGTAAAGGAAGCGCTGAATCTTATGGGCTTTAATGCAGGACCATGCAGACTTCCCCTCGTTGAAATGAGCGATGAAAAAAAGAAGCAGCTTGCCGATTCTATGAAGTCTATAGGACTTATCAAGTAATATTGAAATACAGGGCGAATTCTGTTTTCGCCCTGTTTATTTAGAAAGGAATGATTAAAATGACCGATATAGCTATCTGCGGAGCCTGCGGAAAAATGGGCAGGGTAATTTATGATATAATTTCAAACCGCAGCGACTGCTGTGTAACCGCCGGTGTAGATAAAATCGCAGAACGCTACGCCGATTTCCCGATATACGAAAAAATATCAAAGCTCGAAACCAAGCCGGACGTTATAATTGATTTTTCACATCCTTCCCTACTTGACGAGCTGCTTGAATACTGTCTTACAAACGGAGTAGCAGCCGTTATAGCTACAACAGGCTATTCAAAGGAACAGATCTCAAAAATACATAAAGCTGCTGAAAGTATTCCTATTTTCTTTACATTCAATATGTCACTCGGGATCAATCTTCTGGCAGACCTTGCAAAACGAGCCGTTAAGGTTTTAGGCGGTCAGTTTGATATTGAAATACTGGAAAAGCATCATAATCAGAAGATCGACGCTCCGAGCGGCACTGCTATAATGCTTGCGGACGCTGCAAATTCTGAGCTGGGGGATAAATACAATTACGTTTATGACAGACATTCGGTAAGAGCAAAAAGAACTAAAAATGAGATCGGTATGCACGCAATAAGAGGCGGCACGATAGTAGGCGAGCATGAAATAATATTCGCAGGACGCGACGAAGTAATTTCACTCAAGCACGAGGCCCATTCAAAATCCGTGTTTGCCGTAGGTTCGGTAAATGCAGCAATATTCCTTAAAGGTAAACAGGCAGGACTGTACGCTATGAGCGACCTGCTGAAGGAAAGCTGAGACAATACAAACCGCAGCGGACTTAAAATTATGTCCGCTGTTTTTTATAGTATCCAAAACAGTAATTAAACAACTCTTGATCAAGATACAAATTCCGTTATAACAAAAGTTTTTGCGCTTTATTTTTTGAAATAAAAATTGGTAGTTAAAATAGAACAAACCTTACTTTTATTATAAATAGAACTTCGGCAATGCATAATTTTGAGGTAAATCTAAATACTAAATTTAACGTCAATTACATTATTTCAAAACAGATAACGGAGGTATCATATGAAAGATAAGATATTCGGAGTGCTGCAAAGAGTCGGGCGTTCGTTTATGCTGCCGATCGCACTTCTTCCAGTTGCAGGACTTCTTTTAGGTATAGGAAGCTCCTTTACAAATCCTACAACGCTTGAAGCGTACCGCCTTACAAATATTATTAAAGAAGGCGGACTCCTTTATACTATCCTTGACATAATGAGCAAAACAGGAAGCGCTGTTTTTGATAACCTTGCTCTGCTCTTTGCAATGGGCGTCGCAATCGGCATGGCAAAAAGGGAAAAAGAAGTAGCCGCACTTTCAGGAGCTATAAGCTACCTTATAATGAATACGGCTATAAGCGCTCTTATTACCGCTAAGGGCGGCGTCGAAGCAATGGCGGCAAACTCCACTACCTCGACCCTTGGAATCACAACTCTTCAGATGGGTGTTTTCGGAGGAATTATTGTAGGTCTGGGCGTTGCAGCGCTGCATAACAGATTTTATAAGATCCAGCTGCCGCAGACCTTATCATTCTTCGGCGGCACAAGATTTGTACCTATTATATGCAGTATAGTCTATCTGGCTGTCGGGATCCTGATGTTTTTTATATGGCCTGTTGTTCAGAGCGGAATTGCCCATCTCGGCCAGCTCGTACTCCAGTCAGGCTACGCCGGAACATGGATCTACGGTATTATTGAAAGAGCGCTTATACCGTTCGGTCTTCACCATGTTTTCTATATGCCGTTCTGGCAGACACAGCTCGGCGGTTCTATGATAATTGACGGAGTTACCGTACAGGGCGCACAGAATATCTTCTTCGCTCAGCTTGCTTCAAAAAGCACCGAACAGTTTGCAGTATCGGCAACCAGATTTATGTCGGGAAAATTTCCATTCATGATCTTCGGACTTCCTGCGGCGGCATACGCTATGTATAAAGCTGCCCGACCCGAAAAGAAAAAGCTTGTCGGCGGTCTGCTGCTTTCTGCTGCGCTTACCTCGATGCTTACAGGTATTACAGAGCCGCTGGAATTCACATTCCTATTTGTTGCACCTGTTATGTATGCAGTTCACTGTGTTCTTGCCGGACTTTCATATATGCTTATGCATATCTTCAACGTAGGAGTTGGCATGACGTTTTCAGGAGGTCTTATAGACCTTACCTTATTCGGTATTCTTCAGGGCAACAGCAAAACAAACTGGATCTGGATAGTTATCACAGGACTTTTCTATGCCGTTATTTATTATTTTATTTTCTATTATATGATAAAAAAGTTTAATTTCAAAACTCCGGGAAGAGAAGCTGATAACGAGGAAACAAAACTTTATACCCGAAAGGACATGAACGAGAAAAATAAAAAATCTTCCTTCGACAGAACAAGCGCTCTGATTTTAAAAGGACTGGGAGGAAAATCAAATCTATCGGATATTGACTGCTGCGCCACAAGGCTGAGGATCACAGTTATTGATACAAAGCTTGTAGACGACGGACTGCTGAAAGAAAGCGGAGCCTCCGGAGTAATTCACAAGGGCAACGGAGTTCAGGTTATCTACGGGCCTCAGGTTTCAGTCGTAAAATCTGATTTTGAAGATTTCCTTGATACCGACGCTTCTGACAGGCTTGACGAGCTTTTGGGCGCTGCAAATACAAATACAGCAGCTGAAAGATCGTCCGACATTGCCAAAGGAAAAGCAGAAGTACTGTATGCACACCTCAGCGGTAAGATAGTGGAGCTTGAAAATGTTGAGGACGAAGCGTTCTCCTCCAAGGTTCTCGGAGACGGAATCGCAATAGAACCCTACGACGGCAAACTTTACGCACCATGCGACGGAAAGGTTGACATGATCTTCGACACTAATCACGCTGTAAATCTCATTTCATCATCAGGATGTGAAATACTTCTCCATATCGGAATTGATACGGTAAAGCTTAACGGAAAATACTTCAATGCTCATGTATCCGACGGTCAGGAAGTCCGTAAGGGCGATCTGCTGATCTCATTTGATATAAAAGAAATAAAGAAAGCAGGCTTTAAGGTCACTACTCCGATGATAATCTGCAATACTCTGGATTACGGTTCTGTAAGGACTGCTGCAAGCGGAAAAATTACTGCGGGAGAAAAAATTATTGAAATAGAATAAAAAGATAAACTCCGGTTCATGTGATTATACCTTGAGCCGGAGTTTAATTATTTTTGAAATACAAAAACGCTTATCCTAAGAAATCGAATAAGCGTCTGTTTTTATTTCTGCGACCAGACCGATAAGCCGAGTTTTGTCTTGTACGGTAATCTATCTAGGCTGGCCGTTGCCGGACAGCTCAAGCCACCTATAACCGCAAGCCTGACGAGCAGCCATTGACTTAACGGTTACCATTGGTGTTGCATCGGATAAGGTTTACATGGCAGCAATATCTCTATTGCTCCGGTGAGCTCTTACCTCGCCTTTCCACCCTTACCGGAAACAAAAAGCTCCGGCGGTATATTTCTGTTGCACTGGCTCTAAGGTCGCCCTCGGCTGATGTTATCAGCTACCCTGCTCTGTGATGCTCGGACTTTCCTCATAAACTTAACGTTCACGCTACCGTATAGCCTGCTCGCAGTTTACATTATAGCATTAAATTTAGTGTTTGTCAATCAGTAATCAGCTTACAGTGGTTTCTTTGATTCTTTTTTCCTAAAAATATATATCATAAACGAACTTAGATAAACAACAATACCGCAGACACCTGAATTAAAATCCGTCAGAGAAGGAAACAGCCTGCACTGAATAAAAAGAAAAGAAGATTAATATAAAGCCGGTTGCGCTTGACGGTTTGTCTTTATAACCCATAGGGATGATACTGTAACAGTATTGCAAATATGTAAGCAAAACCAAAGAACCTACAAGAAACAAAAAATAGCGGCAGCTGTATTAAATAGATCACAACTGCCGTTATACTATTATTTGAATTTATCCTTCAGCTTATCAAAGAAGCTTTCCCTTTTCTGATAATTTTTATTGGACAGAGATTCGTCAAACTTTTTAAGTAGACTTTTCTGTTCCTTTGTAAGGTTTTTCGGAACTTCTACATTTACACGGACATAATGATCTCCGCGGTCTGAACGGTAAAGCTTTTTGATACCCTTTCCTCTCAGACGGAATACCGTATTTGTCTGTGTGCCCTCAGGAACGTTATACTTGACCTTTCCGTCAACTGTAGGCACGACTATTTCCGCTCCCAGAGTTGCCTGAGTATAAGTAAGAGGTATATCTGTCCATACATCGTAGCCGTCACGCTCAAAAATAGGATCGGGTCTTACAGTAATATGAACATGAAGATCGCCGTTCTGACCTCCGTTAGTTCCGGCATGGCCTCCGCCCTGAACCCTCAGCGTCTGACCGTCGTCCACTCCTGCAGGTATCTCTATTTCCTTTGTGGAAGCCTTTCTTACCTGACCCTTTCCTGAGCAGACACCGCACGGCGTATCAATAATTTTACCTGTACCTGAACAGCGTCCGCACCTTGACGTTGAAGCAATATTTCCGAAAGGTGTACGCTGCGAGACCCTTACCTGACCTGTTCCGTGACAGTCAGGACAGGTCTTTGGACTTGTTCCTGCGGCTGCACCGGTTCCGTGGCATTCGGGACAGCTTTCTGATCTGTTTATCCTTACTGTTGCCTTCTTGCCTGTGCAAGCCTCCATAAAATCAATTGCAATGCTTGCTTCAATATCCCCGCCTCTTCTGGGAGCGTTAGGGTTCGACGAACGTCCTCCTCCGAAGCCGCCGAAAAATGAATTAAGAATATCGTCCATATCTCCGAAGCCGCCGAAACCGCTGAAGCCGCCTCCCTGACCTGCGCCGAAGCTGGGATCTACGCCGGCGTGACCGAACTGATCATACTTGGCCTTTTTATCAGGGTCAGAAAGCACCTCATATGCTTCGTTTACTTCCTTGAACTTCGCCTCACATTCCTTGTCGTCCGGGTGCAGATCGGGGTGATACTGCTTAGCGAGCCTACGGAACGCTTTTTTTATTTCATCGTCAGACGCTCCCTTTGAAACGCCGAGTACCTCGTAATAATCTCGTTTTTCTGCCATATAACATACTCCCTTGATTTAGGAATTTTTATACTGATAATCCTGACCGCCGTTATATACAGCCTAACCGCAGAGTAAAGCCAATCTTTACGGATCGGCTTCCGCTCTGCGGTCTGCGTATATTTTCAAATTATTCAGCGTCAGTAAATTCTGCGTCAATTACATCGTCGCCGTTATTTGCTCCGCCGTTCTGAGCGGCTCCTCCGCCCATATTATTAGGGTCAAAGCCCTGTCCTCCTGCCGCCTGCTGAGCCTGAGCAGCCTGCTGGTATACGTTCGTGGCTATCTTCTGGAAGGTTTCCTCAAGCTCCTTATGCTTAGCCTTTATTTCATCAATATTCGTTCCCTTGAGAGCCTCCTTGAGAGCGTCTATCTTAGCCTGACACTGAGCCTTTTCATCAGCAGAAACCTTATCTCCGAATTCTCCGAGCGACTTTTCAGCCTGGAACGCAAGCTGATCTGCCTGGTTCCTTGCGTCTACCTCGTCCTTTTTCTTTGCGTCCTCAGCAGCAAAAGCTTCAGCTTCCTTTACCGCCTTGTCAATATCGTCCTTAGACATATTGGTTGAAGAGGTAATTGTTATATTCTGCTCCTTGCCTGTTCCGAGATCCTTAGCCGAAACGTGTACGATACCGTTGGCGTCAATATCGAACGTTACTTCGATCTGAGGGATTCCTCTAGGTGCAGGCGCGATTCCGTCAAGGCGGAACATACCCAGCTGCTTGTTGTCCTTTGCAAATTCACGTTCGCCCTGAAGAACATTTATATCAACAGCCGACTGATTATCCGCAGCAGTTGAGAAGATCTGCGACTTTTTAGTAGGGATAGTCGTATTTCTCTCAATGATCTTTGTACAGATACCGCCCATTGTTTCAAGTCCCAAGGACAGCGGCGTTACGTCAAGAAGCAGCAGACCGTCCTTAACGTCGCCTCCGAGAACTCCGCCCTGATATGCAGCTCCGAGAGCTACGCACTCGTCAGGATTGATTCCTTTGAACGGTTCCTTGCCCATATATTTCTTAACAGCCTCCTGAACAGCGGGGATCCTTGAAGAACCTCCGACCATAAGAACCTTCTGAAGCTCCGAAGCTGAAAGTCCGCTGTCTGATAGCGCCTGACGAACCGGTCCCATTGTAGCTTCAACAAGATCGGCTGTCATTTCATTGAACTTAGCCTGTGTAAGCGTCATTTCAAGATGCTTAGGTCCTGTAGCGTCAGCAGTAATAAACGGAAGGCTTATTGTAGAAGAAGGAGTAGACGAAAGCTCGATCTTTGCCTTTTCAGCTGCTTCCTTCAATCTCTGCATAGCCATTTTATCAGCAGAGAGATCTACGCCCTCGGACTTTTTGAATTCGCTTACCATCCAGTCAATAATTCTCTGGTCAAAATCGTCGCCGCCCAGACGATTATTTCCGGCAGTTGCAAGAACCTCGGTTACTCCGTCACCCATTTCAATAATGGAAACGTCAAACGTACCTCCGCCCAGGTCATATACCATAACCTTCTGGTCGTCTTCCTTATCTATACCGTATGAAAGTGCCGCAGCTGTAGGCTCGTTGATAATTCTTCTTACATTAAGACCGGCGATCTGACCTGCGTCCTTTGTTGCCTGTCTTTGTGCGTCGGTAAAGTAAGCCGGAACAGTGATAACAGCCTCAGTTACCTTTTCACCGAGATAAGCCTCTGCGTCAGCTTTCAGCTTCTGAAGGATCATTGCAGAGATCTCCTGAGGGGTATAATCCTTTCCGCCCATCTTCGCCTTATAATCTGAACCCATATGTCTTTTGATAGAAATAACCGTATTATCAAAATTTGTTACAGCCTGTCTTTTTGCAACCTGACCTATAAGTCTGTCGCCGTTTTTTGAAACTCCTACTACCGACGGAGTAGTTCTTGCTCCTTCGCTGTTAGGAATTACTACCGCTTCGCCGCCTTCCATAACTGCTACGCAGGAGTTAGTCGTACCTAAATCTATACCTATAATTTTGCTCATAATGATCTTCCTTTCAATAGTTATTATACTTTTTATTTAAAGGCTTGCCCATAAACTACGGGTTTGCCACTACTACCATGGCGTATCTTATTACTTTATCTCCGATTTTATATCCCTTTTGGAAAGTTTGTGCAACAATATTCTCTCCAAGCTCAGGGTCTTCTATCTGATTGACCGCATTTGCAATATTGGGATCGAAAACCTCTCCTGTTGGATCTATGATCTCAACTCCCAGCTTTTTCAGGCAGTCACCGAATTGCTTGAAAATCATTTCAACGCCCTGCTTATAGGTTTCATCAGTCGTTTCAGCTTCAAGCGCCCGTTCAAAATTATCAAATACCGGAAGTATTTCGCTTACTGCATTTCCCTTTGCGGTATCGGTGATCTCAAGCCGCTCCTTTGCTGAACGCTTTCTGAAATTATCATACTCCGCCATAAGTCTTAAATACTTATCGTTAGCGGCGTCAAGCTGCTCTTTAAGCTTTTCCTCCTCGGTTTTCTCCGGTTCTCCGGCTTCGCTTTCAATATTTTTTTCAGCCGCAGCCTCCTTCTTCTGTGTTTCCTGTTCTTTGTTTTCCTGCTCGTCTAAGATCTCTTTCTCGTCAGCCAATTTATTACGCCCGCCTTTCTTAGATTTTTTCTTCCTCATCGGACTCATCACCTTTTTCGGATATAAGATCGGTTATGCGCTGTGAAAAATATTCCAGATAGGGAATAAACTTTGCGTAATCTATTCTCATAGGACCTATAAGTCCCAAAGCGCCCGCCTGTCTGCCGTCCTTTCGGAAAGGAGCCGCAATAATAGATGAATTGTGTATTACAAATTCGTCCTTTTCGGGAGAAAACATAACCTGCAAGCCGCTGAAGCTTTCGTTTATAAATGACATGATCTCCCGTTTATTATCAAGGAAACTTATGATCTCGTTCTGGTTGAAATCCTTGCAGGTAAGCAGATTAGCCGCACCGGCAACAGAAATATCCTGAGCTACAAGTTCCTTTGAAAGCTTTACCAATTCTGAAACCAGCGGAGCTAAAGTCATCATATATGTGCCCATTGCAGTTTTTATACTTTCAAACATTTCTTCCGAGATTTCTCCAAGCGGAACTCCCTGAAGATTTTGCTGAAGATAATTATCAAAAAATTCAAGCTGCTCATGTGAAAGATCGAACTCCAG
This sequence comes from uncultured Ruminococcus sp., assembly GCA_900543145.1. Classification (GTDB taxonomy): domain Bacteria; phylum Bacillota; class Clostridia; order Oscillospirales; family Ruminococcaceae; genus FB2012. Next base: position 200,856 of record UQPZ01000004.1, on the reverse strand, counting down.
CCTGCACACCTTATTCTTTATTGTACCGTTTGAGGTTATCATAAGGATAACATACATTCTCTTTCCCGTCGGTATGACCTCTACCTTTGAAATTACAGAGAATTTAGGAGTTGCATTGGCGACTACCGCAGCGCATTTTGTAAGCTCCGCCAAAGCCATTGAAGCCGACTGCACCAAATCCTCTTCGGTAACCGCACCTTCGGGAAGCATTGCGTCCAGACGGCGCTTTTCGTCTTCGCTCAGCTGATTGTTTTCCATCAGATTGTCAACGTAAACACGGTATCCGAGGTAAGTCGGGATCCTGCCGGCTGACGTATGAGGCTGCTCCAGATAGCCCTGCTTCTCAAGCTCCGCCATCTCGTTTCGTATCGTTGCCGACGACGCATTTACATATGACATTATCGCCCTGGATCCGACAGGTTCTCCGGTTACTAGATACTCCTCTACAACCGCCGTCAGAATTTTTAATTTTCGGCCGTCCACCCTTTCTCACCTGCCCGATTGTTTAGCACTTAATATTTTAGAGTGTTAGCACTCATTATCTTTGAGTGCTAATTATAGTTTATACCCTTTTTAATACTTTGTCAAGGGGTTTTAAAATATTTTTTTACTAAATTTTATTTTTATTATCAGCAGGTTTTTGTGCAATCATACACACTATACCTAAACAAGCTTAAAATAAAGCAGCAGACGCATGAAATAAACAGCATTATTTACTTTTTATGTAATTTTGTTTGTGCAATGCAACTAAATTAATTACAAATTGGTTACATAGGTTACAGCAAGGATACGAAATTATTTCAGAAAAGTAGTAAATAGGCCGAAAATCTGATATAATTATATATGCAGATGATAACGGCTGATTTATTACGCTGTAATTTAAACACAAACAGCGCAGAACTTGAAAGGGTGATAATTATTATATTCAAAAAAATCGCAGTTACTGCACTTATAACGTCAATGGTGATAACGGGAGCTGTTTTTCCTGTACAAAGCACCGGAATTTCAGAAATAACTGTTATATCCGCCTCCGCTGCGGATGCTTCTTTATCTAAACCGAAAATTTCTGTTAAAACTACTTATGGAGACAAAATTGAAATTCTTATCGACAATGCTTCTTCATACAAATCGGGAACAGTATTTAATGTATATGTAAGCGGTCATCTGTCTGTCAAAGTAAATCTGTCAAAAGTCAAGTCGAACAAGAATACGATAAATCTTTATCATAACGGAAAATACTTTAAACCCTCAACTAACTACAGCATAAAGGTCAAGGCGGTAAATAACGGAAAGGAATCAGCTTATTCATCTACAATAAAAGCAAAAACAAAGTCGAAAACTTATTTTTGCATAAACAAAGGAACTCAGCTGTACACCGCAAAAAACAAGAAAATGGTCAAGTCATCGAAAACAGACTCACGTCAATCAGCAGTAAGCCGGCTTTCCAACGCCAAGGGAACGCTGATTTCATATCTGCCTCAAAAAACATACAGCGGAACATACATAAAAATAACAGAGGGAAAATATAAAGGCAAATATGCAAAGCTTGACGGAGGGAAAAACGTATACCGAATATCCGAAAGCGAAGCCAAACGCAGAATAGTAAGCGATTATGCCGCAAGCATGAACGGAGGAAGATATGTCTGGGGAGGTTCTTCGTTTAAGGCTACCGACTGCTCCGGACTGACTATGCAGGCATACTCAAAAATCGGAGTAAAGATATCCCACAGCGTAAGAACTCAGGCTTCAAAGGGAAAATCCGTCAGCGTAAAGAACATGAAACCGGGTGATATTCTTGTTCTTAACAATTACAGTCATGTGGCAATGTATATAGGCGGAGATAAAATGGTCCACGCTATGAATTCAAGGGATGGAATAAAGATACAGCCTATATCCTATCTCAAATATTACAGAGTTAATACTGTCAGAAGACTGATATAAATTTTAGTTTTATAACTAAAAATTCTAAAACCGGACTTGTTGCGGCAATTTGCCTCATTTAGTCCGGTTTGTTTTTATATAAATATTAAAACGCCTTTTAAGAATACTTCCTTATTATTCGGCAAAAACTAAATTCGGAAAGGAGGCAAGTCCATGCACGAACCTTCAGCAGTATATAATATTCCGCGCATGGGCAAAAAATATGTCTGATAAAAACAAGAAATCTGCCGGCAACAACCAATGGGTAACAACTCACCAGAAATCAAAACCTGACAAAAGGGACAGACGCGACGGACCGGGAGGAAACTGATAGGCTGAAAAATTAAACTGACTAAAAACAAACGTCCGTATACCGATCAAAGTATACGGACGTTAATGATAATTATCTTATATAGGTGATCAGGCTGCAAACAATCTGTCGCGCTCGTCTGCTGAAGGCGGAGAGAAAATCGAGAATTTATCCTTGCCCACATCAGTCGAGTTCATTCCGTCACCGAAGCCCTGGTCGGTTTTATTTATCATATCATAATAGATTATAGCGTTTGAAATATTTATTCTTTCCTCTGAGTAACTGGAAAGCTCGCTTATATAATTTTCATCTACCACTCCGTCATTAATTCTCAGATCCGCTGCTTCACGTCCGTAAACCTCGTCCTTTGCGGTTTTATATATACCGTGCACTTCCTCAGAATAGATAGGGTTCGGAGTATCCTTATAGACCTGATTGCAGGAAGCATATTTTGCAACATTTTCATAACCGGTTATATCAAAATACTTTTCCTTCTGACTGTTATAATAAATAGTATCGGTAAGAAAATTTCCATTTGGGAAAATAACGATATTTTCTTCATCATCTCCAATAGAGAATATATCATGTCCAAGCGCATACTTATTCTCAAAGCCCAGCATATTTCCCAAAGTAGGCTGAACGTCGTACATACCCATTACCTGAGTGATCTCTTTAGGCTCATAGCCTCCGTCCTTAGACCAGATTATAAACGGAACTTTTCTGTTTATATTGTAATAGAAATCATCTACCGGAATATATCCGTCATCATCGTCGCTCAGAACTTCCTGGGTAAAAGGATTATAGTTATAGTAATACTCATATTCCTCTTCCTTAACCTTAGCGTCGTGGTCGCCGTAGATCACAATAACAGTATTATCAAGCAAACCCTGCTCATCAAGCTCCTCCATCAGCTGACCGATAGCTTCATCGGCGTAATGAACCGACTTGAAATAGCTGCCAAGCTTAGTTCCTTCGAGGAAAGGAGCGGATATCTCCTCATAAAGACCGGTTTCCTCATTGTATTTTTTATACTTGAAATCCACATCGAAATCGCTTACCCTCTCTATATCCGTAAAAGGAGTATGATTGGTAAGCATTATAAGAGTTCCGTAAAAGTTCTTGTTCTGATCCGCAATATCTTTGATCTTAGGAACTGCCTGATTGAAAAACGATTTATCGGAAAGACCAAGACCTATAGTTTCATCAATATTAAAATCGGTAGTATAATTAAAAAACTTCTGATAGCCAAGAGAATTATGCAGGTTCATTCTGTTCCAATAAGACCCGTTATTACCGTGCATACTGAACGTATAATAGCCCATATCTCTAAGCATACTCTGAATAGAGGTATAATCCCTGTCCCAATAGTTTATAGCTACAGTTCCGCTTGACGCAGGCATAAGCGAGGTTGAAAAAGTAAACTCACTGTCCGAACTAGTTCCGACGCTTTCCTGAGCATAAAAATTAGAGAAATACAGACCCTCCCTGGCAAGCTTGTTCAGATTAGGAGTAAGCTCCTCTCCGTTCATGTAGGTATCAAGAGCAAACTGCTGAATACTTTCGGCATGTATAGTCAGAACATTTTTACCCTTGAAGATATTTGAATATTCATTATCGTTGCTTACCTTATCGACTTCATCCTTATCGTTGTAAAATTCCTTAAACGCCTGCTCGCTTTCATCGAAACCAAGCATCATATTGACTTTTGCGTGTATACAGGAAACAGTATCGCTGATCTGATATGTATACAGTCCGAAGGTTCCGAGAACATATTCCCTGTTCCATTGCTTTGCAAGACGGGATACATCCGTACCGGTAAGCGTAGTTGCAAAGATCCCTGCTACGCTTACAGAAACCGCCAAGGTTCCCAAAGCGTACTTTTTGCCCAGCTTTTTTTCCTGAAGCCTTATAAAATAATCAGGATTCTTCCTGCGGATAAAAACATACTCAGCGATCATAAATAATATTGACCAGAGGAATATAAGATCCTTAGGCTCCATTATATTTTCGGTAACTGCGTCTATTACCCCTCCCAGCTGAGAAGCTGTGGAAATAAGCGAAACGGAAATAAAAGATTTATAGTTTGTATAATAAATCGAATTTCCCGCAGAAAGCAAAGCAAAAACGCACGTCCAGATCATATAATATACAAACCTGCGTTTTGGTTTGAAGCAATATGCAAACAAACCGATAAAAAGCACTGCAGCAATATCCGCAAGAAGCGGCTTTACCTGATTATAGCTGAACTTTACGGTAAACGCTCTCAATAAAAACGAATTGATAAGCGATGACAAAACAAAGGTCAGAAACAGCACATTGTTGCAAACATAAGCCTTTATATGGCCTGGCGCTGATTTCAATATTTTTCCCATTTTATTCTCCTTTTCTATACGGCGGCGCTTTTTGATCTATGCCCCGCATAATCTGATTGACCATAAACATTATTGTAATTCTTTTTTTGAAAAAAGTCAAGTATAGCAAAATACAAAACGTTTAGCCGCACCAAACCGTTCTGAATAATTTTTTCACCATATCTATTTTACTTTTATTTTACTGCAATGTCAACACAAACAGATAAACTTTCAGCCGTTTTTCACAATCCATCATAAATCAAAATTTTTGTAAATAATTAGAAATTTGCATTTCTTAGGCAAAACATTGAAATTTGAAAGTTTTTCACTGTGTAATTTGTAAAAAAACACTATTATTTATCATATCAAACGTTGATCTTAATAGATTTTTTCAACTATATACTCAAATATTTATGCATTGCAGCAACTAATACTTTAATTCAGCTTCAGTACATTTTGATATGGATATATTTCACATTTGATTTTTCACTTCAAATATTATATAATTACTATAGTTTACAGCTGACTGATCTCCTATGCCGAAAGGAATTGATATTTATGATAAAGCTGATAGCGACCGATATTGACGGAACATTGGTAAACGACGAAAAACAGCTTCCGCCTGACTTTACAGACATTATTGATATACTTGACAAAAAAGGAATTTCATTTGCTGTTTCCAGCGGACGCAGCTATTCCGCACTTATCGATCAGTTCAGCTTTATTGCCGAAAAAATTTCTTTCATCTGCGACAACGGCTCATATATCGTTGATAAAGGAGAGATCATCAGCCGTTCAGTAATTCCTCAGAAAGCGGTACATGAAATTCTGAAGACCTGCTATGAAAACGGACTATGCCCTCTGCTATGCGGCGAGAACGGAACCTACTACAGTTCTAAAAGCGTTGAATACGAGCAGGAGGTTGCCAGGTATTATAATAATACCGTATACATGGAAAAGCTTTACGATTGCCGGGACAATATATTCAAGATAGCAATTTACGGAAAGGACGGTATTGAAACAAACGGTCTGCCTGTTCTTAACAGCCGCTTCGGTAGCAATCTTACAGTATCACTTTCCGGATATTACTGGGTAGATATAATGAATCCCGGAATAAATAAGGGCAGAGGTATTCAGATACTACAGAATAAGCTTGGTGCTTCATATGAAGAAACAATGGCATTCGGCGACTATCTCAACGATATTGAAATGCTTGAACACGCATACTACAGCTTTGCAATGGAAAACGCTCACCCTATGGTAAAAAAGACTGCGAACTTTTCCACGGGTACAAATAACGAATTTTCCGTAACAAAAGAGATCAGCAGGCTGATAAAATAATCATATAGCAAAAGCGCCTTACGGATATCTGTCCGTATAGGCGCTTTTTATTTAACTTAAAGCCGTGATTTAAAATCCTCATATCCGAAGCTTTTTATAAGCCTGAGTTCTCCGTCGGCAGTATTCAGATAAATAGACGGAAGCGGCATACCATTGAAAGTATTGTTCTTTACCATTGAATATATAGCCATATCGCAGAACACAAGCCTGTCTCCTTCTTTAAGCGGAGAATCAAAGGAATAATCGCCTATTATATCTCCGGCAAGGCAGGTAGGTCCTCCGAAACGATAGGTATGCTTTTTCTCACCGGGCATTCCTGAACCCATAATGAAAGGACGATACGGCATTTCAAGCACGTCAGGCATATGACAGGCGGCAGATGTATCCAAAATAGCGTAATTCATACCGTTGACCCCTACATCAAGCACCTGAGACGCAAGGTAGCCTGCATTTAAAGCTACTGCTTCCCCAGGCTCCAGATAGACCTGAACGTCATATTTTTTACTGATATAGCTTATACATTCAACAAGAGTTGTAATATCATAATCCTTGCGTGTAATATGATGACCCCCGCCGAAATTCACCCATTTCATATTATAAAGGTATTTGCCGAAGCTTTTCTCAAAATACGTCAGCGTTCGTTTAAGAGTATCAGAGTCCTGCTCGCACAAAGTATGAAAATGAAGTCCGTCTATTCCGCCCAGCTTTGATTCGTCAAACTGATCTGCCGTTACACCCAATCTAGAGTTAGGCGCACACGGGTCGTATATTTCCGTATCTATTTCCGAGTACTCAGGATTGACCCTTATTCCGCAGGAAATATTTCTTCCGCAGCTCTTGACCTTATCCTTATACTTATCCCACTGACGAAAGCTGTTGAAAACTATATGATCGGCGATCTTTACCAGCGAATCCATTTCATCTTCTGTATATGCCGGAGAAAAAACATGGACCTCTTTTCCGAAGTGCTCTCTTCCCAGTTTTGCTTCAAAAAGTCCGCTTGCAGCAGTTCCGTCAAGATACCTCGAAATAAGCGGATATACCGAATACATAGAAAAAGCCTTTTGAGCCAGCAGTATTTTACAGCCCGATATTTTGGCAGTATTTCTTAGTATTTCAAGATTTCTCATAAGTTCGGCTTCATCCACAATATAACAGGGGGTTTTTACATTATTCAAATCAAACATTTCTACCTCTACATTATCGTTAATTTTATATTCCTGTTACGGTTTCTTGCGTCAAGCAGTATTTTCATAATTTTATTTGCAAAGGTCCTGCCTTCTTCTTTTACCTCGTCAAAATCGCTTATAATAAACTCCAGATGTTCACTCGTTTCAGCAAGATGATCGTATAATGCGTCCTCATTTAAAATTTCCTTATCCTTAAAGAAATGATTTATGTAAAGGAAAAAATCATTTTTATCATTAAACTTTATATCGTCAAGTAAAATAAGCATTTTAAATGTCCTTTCTAGTCAAAAACGATTTTCTTTTTTCCGTTCTTATTTCGGGGATATTCACGGATCCTGACTATATTGTTTATATTTACAATGCTTTCCGTCTTATCCTCTTGCTCCGCCCGAAGCCAACCGTCGCCTATTTCCGTAACGGTACATTCGATAACCGATCCGGTCGCCGTATTGCAGCAAACATAAATAAGACATTCCTGTCCGATAAAACGTGATAACGCTTCTTCAATTTTCATAATAACCCCCTAATTAATATGCATAAGCAATTCAATGCCTCCCGCCTTATGCAATGTACCGATGTCCGTTAAACAGCGGTCATTCTTTTATATTGAAAGACAGGGGGCATTAATTAACACAAATCAGTCTACCAAAACCGGATCAAAGTTTTCTTTCCAAGGAAGTCCCCATTTATTCAAAGCCTCCATAAAAGGATCCGGATCAAATTCTTCAACATTGTAAACTCCAGCTTTTTTCCATTTGCCTGTAAGCACCATCATTGCACCGATCATAGCAGGAACCCCGGTTGTGTATGAAACAGCCTGTGATCCGACCTCCTTATAGCATTCCTGATGATTGCAGACATTGTAAACATAGTAATTAACAGGCTTGCCGTCCTTTTTTCCCTGATAAATACAGCCTATATTTGTTTTTCCGACAGTTCTCGGACCAAGTGAAGCCGGATCCGGCAGGACCGCCTTTAAAAACTGAAGCGGTACAATCTCTCTGCCTTCATACATGATAGGCTCTATTGAAGTCATTCCAACATTTTCAAGACATTTCAAATGTGTAAGGTAGCTCTGTCCGAAGGTCATAAAAAATCTGATTCTTTTTATTCCCTTTATATTTAGAGCAAGAGATTCAAGCTCTTCGTGGTGAAGCAGATACATGTCCTTTTCACCCACCTGATCGAAATTATATACTCTTTTTATTTCCATAGGCTGCGTTTCAATCCATTTGCCGTTCTCAATGTAACTTCCCTTTGCAGAAACCTCTCTTATATTTATTTCGGGATTGAAATTTGTTGCAAAAGGATATCCATGATCTCCACCGTTACAGTCAAGAATATCAATATAATTTATTTCGTCAAAGTAATGTTTCTGAGCATAAGCTGAGAAGACTCCCGTAACTCCCGGATCAAAGCCGCAGCCAAGAACGGCGGTAATGCCCGCCTTTTCAAAGCGTTCCTTATAAGCCCACTGCCATTTGTATTCAAACTTTGCAGTATCCTCAGGTTCGTAGTTCGCTGTATCAAGATAGTCGACCTTGCACTCCAGACAAGCGTCCATAATGTGCAGATCCTGATAAGGCAGTGCAACATTAATAACGATGTCGGGTTTATATTCCTTGATCAGAGCGACCAGCTCAGGAACATTATCAGCGTCAACCTGCGCTGTGGTTATATTGGTTGAGGTCTTATCCTGAAGCTCCTCCTTAAATTTGTCGCACTTAGCCTTTGTACGGCTAGCAATGCAGATGTCTGTAAAAACCTCGCTGTTCTGACAGCACTTGTGAATTACAACTCCTGCAACTCCGCCTGCGCCAATAATTAATGCTCTTGACATATTAAATCAGTCCTCTCATATATAAAATCAAAATTTGTATTCTTTTTCAGCAGCAGTTCCAGTTATATAAAACCTTGCTGAAATCACGCTTTTTCAAGTCATCTCTGTTTATAAAGAAATTTTCTACGACGCATTCGCCGCACATATTCCTGAAGGTAACGATCCAATCACCCGTATCAACACGATTTGTAAGCCTTCACAGCGTCGCCGTATGACCTGACAGCTGCCAAAAACCTATCCTGAATCCTGTTCCAGCCGCCCTGCTTAAGATTATCTCTATCGCTGCAATCGAAATTCATAAACGACTGCATAACCGAAATCATTTGTTCACGCTGTTTCGTTCTTTCACAGATAAACCGCACACCTGAATCAGAGTGCAAGGCGTTTCTGCCTGCCATATTTTCTATCATTAAAATTTTCTGCTGCTTTGAAAGACTGACTTCAAGCTTTTTCATATCCCTCAGAAGTCTTACCGCATTCTCTTCAAAACAAGTGCCTGTACAGAGCGCAACGGCAATTATCCTGTCGTGATATGACCAAAGCCGGTCATCGTCATTGCCCTCCAGCTTTTCAAAATATCCGCCGATAATATCCTGCCGCCACTTCTCAAAAGCAGCTTCTCCGATATTCATTTGTTTAAAACGGCTGTAGTTGTCAGGCTCTTCACGACTCATATGAAATCCAAACCCATCAAATCTCTTAAAAAAGGCTTCTGCATCTTTTAAAGAAAAGCTTTTATCTCCACCGGCAATTACACCCATCGTCAAAACCTCCTAGCTGAAAGCCATCGCTAAGCCGTTAAATTTCCGTTCAAATCGTGCAGCTTTATTTATAAAACGCCAGAAGTATTTCTCTCAGTATCTTGCAGGCTAACGCCGTTGATCTTCCCGTCTGGTCGTAAACCGGCGAAAGCTCGTTGACATCAAAACCTACAATATTAAGCTTTGAAACCTCTCTTACCGCGTTCAGCAGCTGAGTAAAGCTTACGCCTCCGGCTTCGGGAGTACCTGTTCCGGGAAATTCAGACGGATCCAGAACGTCCAGATCAAGAGTGAAATACACAGGTTCTTGCCCAATTTTTTGTACAGCTTCTTCAAGGGTGCCGAAGTTAAATTTGTTCATATAGGTATGCTCCTGTGCAAAAACGAATTCATCTCTGTCACCGCTGCGTATTCCGAACTGATAAATATGCCCGTCGCCCACAATATCCCAGCACCTGTGAAGCACGCAGGCATGGGACTCTTTTACGCCAAGATAATCGTCACGCAGATCGGCGTGCGCGTCAAAATGAACTATATGCAGATTCATGTATTTCTTAGCGGCGGCTCTGACTGCACCAAGCGTTACAAGATGCTCTCCGCCTATCATGCAGGGAATTTTTCCGTCGTTTAAAATTTCTTCTGTACATTCTTCAATATCATTAAGCGCCTGAGAGGAATCTCCGAAAGGCAGCTCCAGATCTCCGCTGTCAAACACATTTATATCAAGCAGATCCTTATCCTGATAAGGTGAATAGGTTTCTATTCCGAAGCTTTCGTTTCTCATTGCAGAGGAAGCGAATCTTGTACCCGGTCTGAATGAGGTAGTACTGTCATAGGGCGCTCCGAAAAGCACGATCCTTGCATCCTCATATTCGCAGTCACAGCCTATAAAAGTATAAACGTTTTTATTCATCTGCCAATATCTCCTTTACATAGTTTGGCAGGGCAAAACAGCCTTTATGCAGATCTGTATTGTAATACTTTGTTTTCAGTCCTAAACTTTCCCATCTATCAGCCTGTAAGTCATATACAGGGTGCAGATTTTTTGCGGCAAAACCGAAAAGCCAGTGACCTGACGGATAAGTGGGTATATGCGACTGATAAACCATGCTTACAGGAAAAGCGCTTCCGATTCTCTTATGAGTTCTTTTTACCATATCAACGTAGCTGTCGTAATAAGTGCTTTCATGCTGGTTTATAAGAATACCGCAGTCGGTGAGCGCTTTAAAGCAGTTGCCGTAAAACTCTTTTGTAAACAATCCCTCTCCCGGTCCGAAAGGATCGGTTGAATCTACAATTATAAGGTCATATTCACCGCTCTTTCTTCTTACAAATTTCAGTCCGTCCTCAATATATAAATTTACTCGGGGATCATTGAATTTACAGGCTGTCTGCGGAAGATATTCCTTGCATACCTCCACGACCTGTCCGTCTATTTCGACCATGTCTATATTTTCAATTGTATCGTATCTTGTAAGTTCGCGTATCGTACCGCCGTCGCCCGCCCCTATTACCAGAACATTTCTGATATCGGGATTGACCGCCATAGGAACATGAGTAACCATTTCATGATATATATACTCGTCCTTTTCAGTAAGCATTATGAAGCCGTCAAGCACAAGCACTCTGCCGAACTCAAATGTATCAAGAATATCTATCTGCTGATAATAGCTTTTTGCAGAATACAGCTGTTTTTTAACCTTGATCGTAAAATTAACGTCATCCGTGTGCTTTTCGGTAAACCATAGCTCCATTATATTTCCGCCTTTCTACACAACAATATTTATATAATTTATCTCCATATCCTCTGTACCGGTCATAAAGCAGCCCTTCTCCTTGCAGTAGGCGATATAATCGAGGATTTCAGCAGTGATCCTTTCGCCCGGAGCAAGTATCGGTATACCGGGAGGATAGCACATTACAAATTCCCCGCAGATCATACCGCAGGATTCCTTGATAGGAACAGATCTCTTATTGCTGTAAAAGGCCTGCTGAGGTGCAAGAACGACCGTAGGATTAATATATTCGTGGTCGAACATTCCGGACGGGTCTTTTCCGTAAAGCCGTTTTATCTCAGAAAGTGCTGAGATAAAACGTTCAATTTCAAGCTCCCTGTCTCCCGCTGAAACTATTGCAAGTATATTGCCTATATCACCGAATTCTATCTGAATATCGTAGTCGTCCCTAAGAATATCGTATACCTCTACTCCGGCAAGACCCATGGCACGGGTATGGACCGAAAGCTTTGTTTTATCAAAGGCATATATATCGTCATTATTTACAAGCTCTTCTCCGAACGCATAGTATCCGCCTATCTTATTTATTTCTTCTCTTGCATAGGACGCATAATCAACGGTTTTTCTGAACATTTCTCTGCCGTTTAGAGAAAGATTCTTTCTTGCAAGGTCAAGCGAGACCATAAGAAGATATGAACCGCTGGTAGTCTGTGTAAGATTTATGACCTGCCTTACATAGCCCTCGGATACGTTATTATTGCACAGCAAAAAGGAGGACTGTGTAAGAGAGCCTCCTGTTTTGTGTATGCTTACCGCCGCCATATCCGCACCCGCTTTCATTGCGGAACAAGGCAGACCCTCTCCGAAATAAAAATGAGTTCCGTGAGCCTCGTCGGCAAGCACCAGCATATTATTTGAATGAGCCAGCTCTACTATCCGTTCTATATCAGAGCATATTCCGTAATAGGTCGGATTATTGACAAGCACGGCCTTTGCGTCCGGGTTCTGCCTTATTGCCTTTTCAACATCTTCAACAGACATACCGAGTGGAATTCCCAGCCTTTTGTTTGTGCCGGGATTTACATAAACAGGTATTGCTCCGCATACGACCAGAGCATTGATCGCGCTTCTGTGTACGTTTCTGGGCATAATTATCTTATCTCCCGCTTTACAGGAGGAAAATATCATAGCCTGAACCGCCGCAGTAGTTCCGTTTACAATGAAAAAAGTATGCTTTGCCCCGAAAGCTTCGCTTGCAAGCTCCTCAGCTTCCTTTATAACAGAAACCGGATGACACAGATTGTCAAGCGGCTTCATAGAATTCACATCTGACTTTAAACAGTTTTCGCCTAAAAAGCTTCTCAGCTCCTTATTCATACGTCCGCCCTTATGTCCCGGAACGTCAAGCCTTACGACCCTGTTTTTAAGGTGCTTCTGCAAAGCTTCGTAAATCGGAGCGTTATTTTGAGTAAGTTCCAATTTTCCAGTTTCCTTTCCTGAGAAGCCGGAAGCTTCAAGCATAACAGATCCTGCAAATCAGCTCCCTGCTCCTGACATAAACAAAACTAATAGATATTCATACCGCTGAATATCTCTATCATTTCACGTCTGAGACTGTCGGTTATATCAAGTCTTTGCTTGGGAGAAAGCTCGTAGACGTCCTTTTTGAAAAGATAATTCTGAAGCTCTATATCCTTTATAAGCAGCTTTGTATGAAAAATATTCGACTGATATACGTTTACGTCTATAGCGTCGTATTTGTTCAGCGTATTCTTATCTATATACTCCTGTATAGAATTGATCTTATGATCAATAAAAAACTTTTTGCCGAGAACGTCGCGCGTAAATCCCCTTACTCTGTAATCTATAGTAATAATATCGGAGTCAAAGCTTCCTATAAGATAGTTAAGCGCATTCAAAGGAGAGATCGTTCCGCAGGTCGAAACGTCAATATCAACTCTGAAGGTAGATATTGAATTGTCAGGGTGGTATTCAGGAAATGTGTGAACTGTAACATGACTTTTATCAAGATGAGCATGAACCGTCTTATGCTCGGCAGTATAGTTGCCCATATTGCAGGAAATATCTATCGAGTCCTCGTCAAGCTCCTTCTCGGCAATAAGAACATTGACCGAAGCGCCCTGCGGCTCATAGTCCTGCTTTGATATATTAAGTATCCGCGCTCCTATCATTTCCGTTACGTCGCACAGAATCTTTGTCAGACGCTCTGAATTATACTGCTCGTCAATATAGGCAATATAATCCTTCTGCTCTCTCTCGCTTTTAGCATAGCAAACATCATAGATGTTAAAGCTAAGGGTCTTTGTAAGGTTATTGAACCCGTACAGAGTAAGCTTCTGCTCCAACCCTAACATCCCTTCCTTTCAGATAATACTCTGCTTTACAGCACGGCGGATAATTGTACCGCACTTGAAAACAGCTATCAATATACAGTGTCATTATAACACATATTTATTCAGTTGTATATAGTTTTTTATATAATTTTTCAGATTTTTCAGAATAAGAGGCAGACTGCTCCGTTTAATTAAATTCTATATCCTTCTATATTGAAACCGCAGTCGCTTTATGGTAAAATTAATTCAGAAGATCACTTACATAATAAATAAACAAAGGATTGATCAGCTATGAAGCTCGACCGCCTTATAGGCATTTTATCAATATTATTACAGCAGGACAAAATAACCGCCAACCAGCTTGCAGATAAATTCGAGGTATCCTGCCGTACGATCCTGCGTGACATTGACGATATAAGCAAGTCGGGAATTCCAATCGTTACATCACAGGGTCAGGGCGGCGGTATCTCCATTATGGACGGCTACAAAATCGACCGCACTCTGCTTTCATCAGCTGAAATGAAAGCGATCTTTGCAGGACTGAAAAGCCTTGACAGCGTTAGCGGAACAAACCGCTACCGTCAGCTTATGGATAAGCTTTCCGTAAGCAGCGCTATAAATGCCGATGATCACATAATAATCGACCTTGCTGCGTGGAATAAAAACGCTGTGTCATCAAAAATTGAGCTTATTAAAGACGCAATTGAACAGTACAGGCTAATTACGTTCAGATATTATTCTCCCGAACGCACTGAGCAGCGAAGTATCGAGCCTTACCGCTTGGTTTTTCAGTGGTCAAGCTGGTATGTGTGGGGATTTTGCAGCAAGCGGCAGGACTACCGTATGTTTAAGCTTACAAGAATGACAGAGCTTAAATGTACAGACGAAACCTTTTCACAGCGGGAAATTCCCGAATACAAATGTGATAAGCTGCGACATACAAAGGGTGAAATATCCGCAGCGGTGAAATTCGACAAGTCGGTGAAATGGCGTATTGTTGACGAATTCGGCACAGAAAATTTTAACGAGGACGAAAACGGAAACATTATCCTTACTTTCACTTGGTCTGATAAACCGTCGTTCTATTCATATATTTTAGGCTTTCGTGAATATGCGGAGATAATTTCACCGCCTGAGTTCAGAACGGAATTTGCGGAGCTGCTGAAAAATATTTCTGACAAATATCAAACCTGACATACTGCTGTCATATTTGCTGTGATATAATTGCCATATCAAATATGAAACGAGGTAATTATTATGAATTATGAAATTGTAACCTTAGCAGAAAAAACTGTCGTTGGTTTTTCGGCACGTACAAACAACACTTCTCCCGACATGGAACAGGTTATAGGAAACCTGTGGAAGAAATTTTATTCCGAAGAGGGCTACCCTGCTATTTCCAAAAAGACAGGCAGCAAGGCTATGGGTATCTATACAGATTACGCCTCAAACGAAACCGGCGATTATACTGTCATGGTTGCCTGTGAAGCAGAGAGCAATACTACCGACAGCTTTGACGTGTGCAAAATACCTTTTGGCAGATATGCAAAATTTATCGTCAAAGGTAATATGCTGACTGCTGTTCAAAAGTTTTGGCAGGAGCTATGGAAAATGGACTTGGATCGTTCCTTTATATGTGATTTTGAAGAATATCAGAACAGCGACTGTGAAAATGCAGAAATACATATTTATATAGGATTAAAGTAATATGGATAGTATTTATAGCTTGTGGAACAAACTCGGCAGTCACGGAGTTATGGTTCTGTCAACCTGTGCGGAAAACCGAGTTACATCAAGAGCGATGAGCGTGGTTGTCATTGACGGAAAGCTTTACTGCCAAACGGACGAGCGTTATCTTAAATGTCAGCAGATTAAGGCTAATTCCAATGTATCTCTGCGCGTGAATAATTTTTCTGTTGAGGGTGAATGTCGGATTTTTGGCAAGCCCCTTGAGAACGAATTTTTCATAAACAAAATGAAAGCGCATTTCCCCGACGCTGTTTTACGCTGGTCGAAGGTGCCGACGGAATGTGTGCTTAAAATTACACCGAGGCTTGTAACGTCTTGGATTTACGAGGATGATAAGCCGTATACAGAGCAGTGGGACTTTGAAAATCATACATACAGGAGAGATGAACAATGAAACGTGAGCTTGGAATAGCAAGATGTGGTCTTGCCTGCTGCCTATGCTCAGAAAATGAGCATTGCGGCGGCTGTAACTCGGGTGAATGTCCCGACAATGATCGGTGTGAAAACAGAAAATGTTCTTTGGAGAAAGAAATTTTACATTGCTATGAGTGTGATGATACAGACTGCCGAAAAGGACTTTTAGGCAAAATAAAGCCTTTGGCATTTACAAAGTTCGCAAGGAAATACGGCGAAGAACATCTGCTGGACTGCCTTGAACGAAACGAGAAAAAAGGTGTCGTTTATCACCGCAGCGGAATAAACGGCGATTACGATGATTTTAAAGATATTTCTTCACTTATGAATTTTATTGAAAAGGGGTGAAAATAA
Source organism: uncultured Ruminococcus sp. (assembly GCA_900543145.1). Classification (GTDB taxonomy): domain Bacteria; phylum Bacillota; class Clostridia; order Oscillospirales; family Ruminococcaceae; genus FB2012. The sequence continues at coordinate 184,536 of UQPZ01000004.1, read as the reverse complement.
TGGACAAGCTTGATTACAAAAAAGAATACAAGGACCTATACCGACCTAAGACAAAGCCGTCGATCATAGACGTTCCGGAAATGCTTTATATAGCTGTTAACGGCGAGGGCGACCCGAATACCGGCAAAGAATACAGAGAGGCTCTGAATATACTGTACGCTCTATCATACAGCATTAAAATGTTAAAAATGAACGGTACGCAGCCTGAAGGATATTTCGAGTATGTCATACCGCCGCTTGAGGGACTTTGGTATACGGACAGAGTTGCCTTTGACGGTCTGAACGTTACTGATAAATCGAAATTCAAATGGATCTCAATGATAAGACAGCCGGAATTTGTGACCGAGGAGGTATTTGAAGCCGCAAAAACAGCATTGCAAAAGAAAAAACCTGAGCTTGATCTGTCAAAGGCTAGGCTTATAAAAATGAAAGAGGGATTATGCGTTCAGATAATGCACAAGGGTTCATATGATGATGAGCCTGCAAGCATAGAACGTATGAAATGCTATGCTGAAGAAAACGGATATTCTGAGGATCTTTCAGAGCAGCGTCTGCACCATGAGATCTATCTTTCCGACCCGAGAAGATGTGCGGCTGAAAATTTAAAAACCATTATCCGCCACCCAGTCATAAAGCTTTAGATACGCCGTATTTTTTAACTAAAGTAGAAATAAGGAAAACAAAAGCGCCGGATCTATATTAACCCGGCGCTTTAATCTTTTTTTCTTTTCCTTAGCCTGAACACTGACTGCTGAATTTCTGCTTTACCTTTGAAACCTTATTCTGCTCTGCCTGTTCGGTAGGATACCAGCCTTTAGCTGTCATTTTATCGTAAATCTGATCCTGCATATTAAGCGCGCTGCCCAAAGCTGTATTAAACGTCTGATGAACGTTTGAAGTAGTAGACTCTATCGTTCCGTGCATAAGCAGATCGCATACTCCTTTTTCAAGCAAAAGAATATTTTCCATTAAATTTTTATCGTCCATTATAATTTCCTCCTCTGATTATGAAAGCAAGCTGTAAAAGCTCTGAAAAAGCTGCTGATGCTTCTGAGCCATCATTTCTATACAGGATTTAAGTTCAGGATCCTGAATCTGAGCAGCGGTTTCCTTGCACTTAGACATAAAGTATTTTTCATGGCCTAGCGCGTCTTCGATATACAATAATTCTTTAGTTGTCATGATCTATGACCTCCTTAAAATTTTCTGGTAATATTATGTGTAACCGAAAGCCTCTTATACCTTGTTTTCAGAAAAAACTCTAATAAGCATTTCATTGCACAAAAAAAGCTTTTCTATAACTAAACGAAGTTACAGAAAAGCTTTTGTTATGATCAAATTATAATTATTATTCGTAAAGCGGATACTTGTCGCAGATTGATTTTACAACGGCTCTTATCTCGTCAGCCTTATTGTCAAAATCAGCAGCGGTAAGATAAATACATTCTGCGATCTTATCCATATCTTCTTCAACAAGTCCCCTTGTAGTAACCGCAGGAGTTCCGATTCTTACACCGCTGGTTACAAACGGACTCTGAGGATCATTAGGGATAGCATTCTTGTTTACTGTTATATAAACTTCGTCAAGCTTTTTCTCAAGCTCTTTTCCTGTAATATTAAACGGCTGAAGATCCACAAGCATAAGATGATTGTCAGAGCCGCCCGAAACAAGATTAAAGCCTCTGCTTACAAGACCTTTTGCAAGAGCCTGTGCATTCTTTACTACCTGCTCCGCATAGGCCTTGAATTCAGGTTTGAGCGCCTCTCCGAAGCATACCGCCTTCGCCGCAATAACGTGCATAAGAGGTCCTCCCTGAGTTCCCGGGAAAATCGCCTTATTAAATTTCTTTGCAAGTTCCTCGTTATTTGTAAGGATCATACCGCCCCTCGGACCTCTTAACGTCTTATGAGTAGTAGTAGTTACAACATCGGCATACGGAATAGGAGAAGGATGCTGACCTCCTGCTACAAGTCCTGCAATATGAGCCATATCTACCATGAACATTGCGCCTGTGCTTTTAGCTATATTTGAAATTCTCTCAAAGTCTATAACTCTGGGATAAGCTGAAGCTCCGGCAACTATAAGCTTAGGCTTATGCTCCTTTGCAAGCTTTTCAAGCTCGTCATAGTCAAGATAACCGTTTTCGTCAAGTCCATAGGATACAAAATTATAATTTTTTCCCGACATATTTACCGGAGAACCATGAGTAAGATGACCTCCGTGAGCAAGGCTCATACCGAGAATAGTATCCCCGGTTTCGCATAAAGCAAAATATACGGCAAGGTTAGCCTGAGCTCCCGAATGAGGCTGAACATTTGCAAACTTGCAGCCGAAAAGCTTACAGGCTCTTTCGATCGCAATATTTTCAACAACGTCGACACATTCACAGCCGCCGTAGTATCTTTTTCCCGGGTAACCCTCGGCATACTTATTCGTAAGCGCCGAGCCCATTGCCGCCATAACAGCAGGCGAAACAATATTTTCACTTGCTATAAGCTCAAGATTTCTTCTCTGACGAGCCAGCTCAGAATTCATAGCCTCTCCGACTTCCTTATCGAAGTCCTCTACAAAACCGATAGTGTCCATTATTTTCATAATCATTCTCCCAACATTTTATATTCAGACCTGCTTCAGCCCGTCATAAGCGGCGCCTGAATGCAAGCTATAATATTAATTATAACTCATAAACTCGGAAATGGCAATAGTTTTTTATATTAAAAATAAAAAAGCGGAATGAAATATATCATTCCGCATGAACTATTCCTTATGCCTGAAGATAGGACTTGACCAATGCCTGTAAAAGCTCATCTCTGTCAATGTGACGGATCAAGCTTCTGGCGTTGTTGTATGTGGTTATGTATGTCGGATCCTCTGAAAGAATATAACCTACTATCTGATTGATAGGATTATAGCCCTTTTCCTTTAGGGCGTCATAAATAATCGTCAGAGTTTTTTTCAGTTCGGTCTCTTTATCCCTTACAACTGAAAATTCCATAGTTTGTTCGTGCATAAGCTCAACTCCTTCACACAGATTTGTACACTTAACATTCTACATATACTATTATAACCCATTACTTAAAAAATAACAAGTGCTTTTATGAAATTTATTCAATTTGCATAAACTTGTTGAATAAATTTCTATGCCGCAGAAATGCAAAATCCCTGCGGCATAGTAATAATAAAAATCTATCTCCTCTGAACGCCTATCTCTTCAAGAGCTTTTACAATCCTGCTCATTGCCTTGTCAGCCTGCTCGTCGGTAAGAGTACCCTCATGAGAACGCATTGAAAGTGAATAAGAAACCGACTTCTTTCCCGCTTCGATCTGTTCTCCGGTATAAACGTCGAAAAGCGATACTTTTTCAAGTATAGCGCCTGCTGCTGACCGGATCGCCTTTTCTATTTCTGCAACAGGCAGCTCAGCTCCGCAGACAGCTGAAATATCCCTTGTTATCGCAGGGAATTTAGGAAGAGGCCTGTATGTTTTTTCAGAAGACGCTTTAAGCATAAGCTCGCTGATATTTATCTTTCCTGCAAATGCTCTCGTATCTATGCCGTAGTTTTCAAGAACATCAGGATGAAGCTCTCCGAATATACCAACTTCCTCTCCTCCGACCGTTATAACTGCGGCTCTTCCCGGATGAAAAGCGGTATATTCGTCAAAAGCCGAAGCTTTACCGGCTCTTGTTATTTCATATTCCTTTACGCCGGCTTTTTCAAGAACTCCCTCTGCGATACCTTTAAGATTATAGAAATCAAAATCTGATCCCGTATCATAAACTCCGAATCCAAGTCTGAGCAGCTCGGAGGGAAGCGTTTCACCGTCAACCGGAATATATTCGTTACCCATTTCAAAAATATAGCACTCCGGATTCCTATAGCTGTAGTTTCTTGCAAGCACCTCGCATACCGACGGTATGACCGTAGTTCTCATTACGCTTGTATCTTCGCCCAGAGGATTTGAAATAACTACTGTATTCCTCAGCTTTGAATCAGGTTCAAGCTTTATCTTATCGAAATACTTCGGAGAAATAAATGAGAATGTAGTTACCTCGTTAAGACCCATCGCCATTACAGCGCTGCTGACTGCCCTTTCAAAATTCTGCTTCGGGGTTCTCTTAGCCTGAGCCACGCCTCTGATAATAGTTCCTGGAATATTATTGTATCCGTACAGCCTTGCAATTTCCTCCGCAATATCCGCCTTGCATTCTATGTCGATCCTGTACCACGGAGCGACCGCCCTTCCGTTTTCAATTTTGAAGCCGAGCTTTGTCAGGTATTCCTTCATATCGCTTTCGGATATATCGGTTCCTAAAAATGCATTGATCCAATCCGAATCAAATTCAACTGATCTGGGAGTTTCGTCCTGATAATTTTCATCAATTACAGTTTTTATAACCTCGCCTGCGCCAAGCTCCTCTACCAGCTGACAGGCTCTCATCAAAGCCTCATAACACTCGTGAGGATCAAGACCCTTTTCATATCTTGCGGAAGCGTCGGTTCTCATTCCAAGCTTTTTAGCTGTAGTTCTTACCGAAGCTCCGTCGAAGCAGGCCGACTCAAAAACTACCGTTTGAGTATCATCCATAATACCGCTGTACTCTCCGCCCATAACTCCGGCTACTGCTACCGGCTTAACAGCGTCAGCGATTACCAGCATCTCCTCGGATAGCTCCCTTTCGATACCGTCAAGAGTAGTTATTTTCTCTCCCGCCGCCGCATTTCTTACATTTATCTCTCCGCCCTCGACATATCTCAGATCAAAAGCATGCATGGGTCTGCCGTATTCAAGCATTACAAAGTTCGTTATATCAACAAAGTTGTTGATAGGTCTTACTCCGCTTGCACGAAGCCTTTCTCTCATCCAACGGGGAGACGGCTCTATTTTTACATTCTTGACCACAGCTCCCATATACCTCTGACAGAGCCGGGTATTGTGTATTTTTACTTTCAGATAATCGCCGATATTACCTTCAATACCTTTGAATCCAGGTTCTTTAACGTTAAGCGGAGCATTGAAGGTTGCGTGAGCCTCCCTTGCAAGTCCGATAACAGACAGACAATCCGGACGGTTTGAGGTGATTTCAAACTCAACCTTTGTATCGTTAAAGCCTATAGCTTCCTTGATATCCATACCTACAGTTGTATTGCAGTCCTCACCGAGTATAAAAATTCCGTCCTCAATAGCGTAAGGAAAGTCATGAACAGTTAATCCCAGTTCTCCGAGAGAGCAAAGCATACCGTTTGACGCTACCCCTCTGAGTTTGCCCTTTGTGATCTTTACAGGCTTTCCTTCGTGAAGCACTGTGGATTTATGCTTTGCAACAGGAACATAATCGCCTTTTTTTACATTCTGAGCGCCGGTAACGATTTGTACAGGCACTTCTTCCCCAACGTCTATCTGACAGGTATACATATGATCAGAGTCGGGGTGACGTTCGATCTCAAGTACCCTTCCTACTACTACGTTAGAAAGATAATCGCCCTCCCTGCCATAGCATTCAACCTTTGAACCGGACATAGTCATACCGGCAATAAAATCCTTTATATCACAGCCGCAGTCAACATAATCTGCAAGCCATCTCATTGATAGATCCATATTCTAACCTCCTATTTTATCAGAACTGCTCCAAAAATCTCATATCGTTTTCATACAGCAGACGCATATCGTTAATACTGTATCTTCCCATTGTAATTCTTTCAAGACCCATGCCAAAAGCAAATCCGCTGTATATCTCCGGATCTATTCCGCAGCCTTCAAGAACTTTAGGGTGGACCATTCCCGCTCCGAGAAGCTCTACCCAGCCCTCCTGCTTGCACATTGAACAGCCTTCTCCGTGACAATTGAAGCACATCAGATCAACCTCTGCGGACGGCTCGGTATAAGGGAAATGGTGAGGACGAAGCCTTATCTTCGCTTCATCACCGTAAAGACGTTTCATAAGCAGCTCAAGAGTACCCTTGAGGTCAGCCATTGTAACGCCCTTGTCTATAACTAATCCCTCTATCTGATGGAACAGCGGCGAATGAGTGGCATCAACAGCGTCTGAACGGTAAACTCTTCCCGGTGATATTATCCTTATAGGCGGCTTGATTTTTTCCATAGTTCTTATCTGTACGCTGGAGGTCTGCGTTCTGAGAAGCACGTTCTCATTTATATAGAACGTATCCTGAGTATCCCTTGCAGGATGATGCTTAGGCATATTAAGCGCTTCAAAGCAGTAATGATCCGTTTCGACCTCGGGACCCTCCACTATATCAAAGCCCATGCCGAGAAAAACGTCCTCAACCTCCGCCAAGACTGCATTAAGCGGGTGAGGCCTGCCGATTTTAGGAGCTTTTCCGGGCAGGGTAACGTCAATAGTTTCAGCCGCAAGCTTTTTTTCTGCCATTGCCTCTTTAAGCTGAGCCTGCTTTCCTGCAATTGCACTTTCAATATCCGCTCTTACGGAATTTGCAAGCTGTCCGATAACCGGTCTTTCTTCCGCTGAAAGCTTTCCCATCTGTTTCAATATTGCCGTTATCTCGCCTTTTTTGCCGAGAAATTTGACTCTTAGCTCTTCAAGCAGCTTAGGGTCAGAAACCTTTGACAGCTCTTCCTTTGCACGGGCTTCAATATTTTTCAACTGTTCTCTCATTATTCTTCCTCCCGAATATTAATAAAAAAAGCCTTATCCCGAGCTAATCAGGACAAGACTGTGCTTGCTTAAACCACCTATTAGTCAGGGAGCAGACACTCCCGCATCTTTAACGCAGAATCCTACGTTTCCGCTTACAATAAAAAACTTCGGCGGAACCACTCGCAAGTGAACTTCAGAATATTCCGATTTAAAACCGCTTTCAGACGCACAAAAGCTGCGGCTTCTCTCTGAAAATCTAACAAATACTCCTACTCTCTTGGTCAATGTGTTTAACAAAATTATAGCACACTTCAATTTGCATTGCAATAGCATTTAACATAAAATTTACATTTACAGACCATGCTTATGAAGCGGATCCCATTTATCGTCCTCGTCCTCTTCATCTTCAATCACATTATACTGCTTCTTAGGGTATTTAATTTGCTCATGCAGATTCTCGATAAGGTAAAGCTTAGCTTTTGTATCCTGAAAATCTATGGTGACCTTATTTTCATCAAGCTCTTTTTTAAAGCTTCTGCCGGGCTTATCACAGACGATCTCCGATTCATAATTATCCTTTAAGCAGACCGTAAGCTTTCCCGAAGGTGTCTGAGAAGAGCTTACTATATCATCAAAATATAACGTCATTACAGTATGCCGATCGTTAAGCATACTTCCCTGACAATGCTCTATCCTGTCCTCGTAAATACGGGTATAGCACTTTGTATCCCTCGACATAGCCGAAAACCTGTAGAGCAGATATGCAGTAACGATATTAGCGGCGCCCAGAAGAATTACAATTATTTTTATAACAGCCAAAGAAATAAGCGCTCCCAGCAGAATTATGACCGCTCCCAGAGTAAGGTTTTTATACATATTGCGCCGCATTTTCTTATGCTCTTCTATATCATGAACGGCTTTAAGCTGCCTGCTTTGCCTATCCAGCTTCGGAGGATATTCGTACAAAAGCATATTGATTCTCCTATAAAAACAGGGACTGAAAGCTCAGTCCCTATTTGATTTTTATTATATCTTCTTAGCGTCGTTCTCGCGTATCTCAGCACGTCTTATTTTTCCGCTTATAGTCTTCGGAAGATCGTCCACAAATTCTATAATTCTGGGATATTTATATGGAGCGGTGGATTTTTTAACATAGGTCTGAAGCTCTTTTACCAGTTCGCTTCCCGCCCTCTCCCTGTATTCCTTAGTCAGAACTATTGTTGCCTTTACTACCTTTCCTCTTATAGGATCATCTGCTGCGGTTATAGCACATTCAAGAACCGACGGATGCTCCATAAGGATACTTTCGATCTCAAAGGGTCCTATTCGGTAACCGGAAGCCTTAATTAGATCGTCCGTTCTTCCTACATACCAGAAATAACCGTCCTCGTCCATATATGCGGTATCTCCCGTATGATACATTCCGAAACGCCACGCCTTATCGGTTTCAACTGCATTGCGGTAATACTTGATAAACAGACCCTGATGCTTTCCTCTTTCGGCGTAAACTACGATTTCTCCGGTTTCCCCGACTCCTACAGGCTTTCCCTTTCTGTCAACTATCCCTACATTATAAAGAGGAGTCGGCTTACCCATAGAACCGGGTTTAGGCTCTGTTCCGTAAAGATTTCCGATAAGAACCGCTGTTTCCGTCTGACCGAACGCTTCCATAAGCTTCAGTCCGGTATATTCATACCATTTGTTGTAAACCTCGGGGTTAAGCGCCTCGCCGGCAATACAGCTGTATTTAAGAGAAGAAAGATCATAATTTTCAAGACCCTCCTTAATGAAGAACCTGTACATAGTCGGAGGAGCGCAGAAAGAGGTTATCTTATAATCCTGCAGTACCTTCAGAACATTTGCAGGTACAAACCTGTCAAAGTCATATACAAAGGTAGTTGCTCCGCAGGCAAACTGACCGAACATTTTTCCCCAAGCACATTTTGCCCAGCCGCTTTCAGATACTGTGAGATGAAGCGAACCGTCATCAAGATGATGCCAGTGCTTAGCCGTAATAATATGCGCTGCGGCCAAAGAATGCCTGTGAAGTACCATTTTGGGATAGCCGGTAGTTCCGGAGCTGAAATACATAAGCATAGGTTCTTCTGTCCGAGTTTCCATTCTTTCAAAAGCCTTAGGGTATTTTTCCATTTCCTCCAGAAAGTTTATCCATCCGTTCGCCTCGCCGTGAGTTATGAACTTTTGCTTCATTCCGCCGTACTCTTCAAGAGCTGCATCTACCTCGGCAGGAACATCATCTTCGGCGGTAGCAACGATGTAGCTGATTTCAGCTGCATCAAAGCGGTATATATAGTCCTTCTTTTTAAGCTGACAGGTAGCCGGTACAAGTATCGCTCCGAGCTTAATGAGGCCGTAGGCAAGAAACCAGAATTCGTAATGTCTTTTAAGCACAGCCATTACCATATCGCCCTTTTTCACGCCGTAAGCCAGCATCATATTGGCAACCTGACTGCTCTTTTCCGAAAGCTCCTTGAAGGTAAATTTATGCTCTTCTCCGTTTTCGTTTACCCAATGAATCGCAAGCCTGTCCGGCTCGGCGGCTGCGATCTCATCTATGACATCATAGGAAAAGTTGAAGTTTTCCTTTAAATTCAGCTCAAATTTCAGTAATCTTCCGTTCTCGTCAAGCTCCTCGTTGACAAACCTTTTGTAAAAATCCTTCATTAAAAAAACGTCCTCCATCTGATGTTTATAATATAACGGCGCGTCTGAAAAAACTTTCCGTAATTAAACGGCGTTTCAGCTGTTTGCGGATATATTATTTAAAATGTCTGCCGGCTGGTGCGCTATGTAATCAGCTCCGGCGTTAACAAGCTCGCCGGTTCCTCTGAACCCCCAGGCGCAGCCTATAGACCTGATTCCGCAGTTTTTGGCGGTCATGATGTCTACATCAGAATCCCCCGCCATTATACATCGGTCTTTAGGAATGCCCGATTTTCTGATGATCGCTTCCAGTATCTCCGGGTCAGGCTTTGCGGGTACGCTTTCAGTTTTTCCCTGAATATAGTCAAATACATTCCTGTCAAACAGCGAATCCACTACAAAATGTACAAATTTATCTGTTTTGTTTGAAGCCACGGCACACTTTACACCCATTGCCCTAAGGTTTTCAAGCAGCGGAAGGATACCGTCATACGGCTTTGTTTTATTGATACAGCATTTCTCATATCTCTCAGCAAAGGCTGAATGAAGACGTATTATTTCATCACTGCTTCTTCTGTCCTGAGGCAATGCTCTTTCGCAAAGTTTAAGCGTTCCGTTTCCCACAAAATAATAATACTCACTGACATTATGGACAGGATATCCGAATCGGGTAAGCGCCCCGTTTACAGCGTCCGCCAGATCGTATATTGAATTGATCAGCGTTCCGTCCAAGTCAAAAATAACCAATAACTTCATCTTAATTGTTACCTATCATTCAGAAATCTATACACATGACTGTTTTTTATACACTTGTCAAAAAATCTACGCATAATATGATAGCACATAATTATTGCTTATTTATGAACATTTTCTTAGGGCAATTATTAAATCATTCCGCAGAATTTTACATAATAACCTTTTAAAAAAACGTATGCTCTATAAAAATCTTTAATCCGATAGCTATAAGTATTATTCCTCCGGCAGTCTCCGCTTTTCTTTTAAGCCTGCCGCCGAAAATCCTTCCTATATAAACTCCCGCAAAGCTTACCGCAAAGGTAACAAAGCAGATCACTGCGCTGGAGCTTACTATATTTACCGATAACGCCGCAAAACTCACTCCTACAGCAAGCGCATCGATACTTGTAGCAAGTCCCTGTACCAGCATCACAGGCAAGGTCAGTTCCGTTATCCTGTCCTCACACTCCCTAGATTTAAGGCTGTCGGCTATCATTTTTCCCCCTATAAAGCCGAGCAGTATCAAGGCTATCCAATGATCAAAAGCTGATATCCATTTCTCAAAGCCTCTGCCGAGAGCATAGCCTATTGCAGGCATTGCCCCCTGAAAAAGTCCGAAGCATATTCCGCACCAAAGCGAATGAGCGAACCCCGGTCTTTTTACGCACATTCCGTTAGTTACCGAAACCGCAAATGCGTCCATTGACAAACCCAAAGCGACAAAAATAATTTCATATAGATCCATATTATCAAGCCTTTCCTCTTAAGCCGCTTTAGTTATTTAACAGCAGCAGCCTTATGCGCAAAACACACATAAGGCTGCCGAATAAAGCAGCTTCTTAATCCTCAAGTCTGGATTCAAGAAGGCCGGAATATTTATTTCTGAATTCTTCAAATCTGCTCTCGTCAAGCGCGTCACGTATCTTTTCCATAAGGGTATTATAAAAATAAAGATTATGCATTACTGCAAGCCTTCCGGCAAGCTGCTCATTCGCCTTAAAAAGATGACGTATATACGCTCTTGAAAAGCTGCGGCAGACAGGACATCCGCACTCCGTATCAAGAGGACGTTCATCAAGCTCATACCGCTTGTTATTTGCGTGCATAATACCGTTCCAGGTGAATATAGTTCCGTGTCTTGCGTTACGGCTTGGCATTACGCAGTCAAAAAAATCAACTCCCCTGTAAACCGCTTCAATTATGTTTGCGGGTGTTCCCACTCCCATAAGATACCTCGGCTTATCCTTGGGCATAAACGGTTCGACCTGCTCTATTACATGATACATGGCTTCAGTAGGCTCGCCTACCGCAAGACCGCCGATCGCATAACCGTCAAGCTCAAGCTCCCGTATCGCTTTCATATGCTCGATACGAAGATCGTCGAAGGTGCAGCCCTGATTTATTCCGAAAAGCAGCTGATTTTTATTTATAGTAGAATCGAGAGAATTCAGACGCTTCAATTCATCGCGGCATCTTACGAGCCATCTTGTGGTGCGCTCGCAGGACGCCTTGGAATATTCATAAGCAGCGGGATTTTCAACGCATTCGTCAAACGCCATTGCTATAGTTGAAGCAAGGTGCGACTGGATCTGCATACTTTCCTCCGGGCCCATGAAAATCTTTCTTCCGTCGACATGAGAATTGAAATATACGCCTTCCTCTTTAATTCTACGCAGCTTGGCCAGAGAAAATACCTGAAATCCTCCGCTGTCGGTAAGAATCGGCTTATGCCAGTTCATAAACTTATGCAGACCGCCCATTTTATAAATAATATCATCACCCGGACGTACATGAAGGTGATAGGTATTGCATAGTTCCACCTGACATTTCAGCTCGTCCGCCAGATCTACCGATGAAATTCCGCCCTTAATTGCCGCCGCTGTTCCGACGTTCATAAATACAGGCGTCTGAATAGTTCCGTGTACGGTTTTAAATTCTCCTCTTCTTGCTCTTCCCTCTTGCTTCAGTAAAGTATACATTTATTTCTCCTCAGAATAAAGATTTTTATCCTCAAATTTTTCATAGTACCCTATCAGCTCTCCGTTTTCATCACGGATCGCAGCCGTATAAACATCGTTGTTTCCGCCGTGCAGTGTACTGTGGACTTCAAATATCTTATTTACACTTTTATCCTCTCTCATTGCTGCAATATTACGGCGTATCAGCTCAGCTGAATTCGGATTATGACAATCTAAAAGACTTCTTCCCACAAGTCCTGCCCCTCCTGCACTTTCATACCTCTTAACTGCCGCAGGATTCATATAAATGATCTCATGCTCCAGATTGCAAATAACCACCGGCTGTTCATTGCCGTCTGTTATGCCTTTAAAAAACGAACTTAACTCCATATTACTCATCAAACCCTTCCAAACATTTTGCAGGTATCCAGCCAACTTCGCCTGATTCCTTGGTGATTCTTGCATAGCCGTCCGAGCTTTCAGCATAATAAACATACTCTCCCTTGCTCACCGGCGGAAAAGCGGAAAGAAAATCCCAAATTTGTTTAGTACCCTTTATATCATAAACCTTGCTTTTCGGAATATATCCCGTTTTGCCTGTTTTATTATCACGTACAAAAGCTAATCCGTTATCAATACTGAGAACTTCAATATCCTGATCAGACCAATTTGTATAAACAGGTGAAAATTCCGAATCATAATCCGCAATGACCTCAGCTTTTTTAAAGAAAGTATCCCACACCACATCATAGCTGTAATCCCTGCCGTTTTTATTAATAATAAGCGCATTAAGCTGGCAAGCACGCTTGATTGTCAATCCGCCGTCGATGTCTATAATCTTTTTTTCATAGTTAAATATCGGCAGATTAGTGCAATTGCTCGCTTCAAAATTATAAGTAGGGAAATGACCCACTACAAGCCATTTATCCGTGGGATTTTCCATATTCAAAAACCACGGTACAGTAATCGCATAATCATTATCGGCGTTTTCCCAGTCGGGACGATTTTCAAGACCTGCATGAACAAAAATATGCTCCTGTGTTTCAATAGCGATAGGGCGGCTGTTCATAAAATCAAGCTCGGCTTTGTATTTTTTATATACAGCCGCTCTTATATCAAGCCAGTTTTCCTCACTGCACCAATCAAACCCAAGACTATTCGCCATCTGATTATATGTTGTACCTTCCCAATAAAACTTCTCCTGAAATCTTTTATATGGATAGGTAAACGCCATTCTTATTACGCCCGTATCGTTGTTTCCAAGCAGGCAATAAACCCGATCGTTTTTGCAAAGCTCCATAACCGTCCGGATCGTGCTGAGATTATTATCCCCATGCTCAAGAATATCGCCGACTATGATTAGATAATCCTCACCCGGCTTATATTCAGCCTTTATTAAAACATCTTTAAGCAGATGATCGCAGGTGTGAATATCGCTTACGGCAAGAATCCTGCATTTCTCAGGAAGCTCAAGCCTTATGATAGGTTTCATTCGCGTTCTCCGTTCTGTAATATTGTATCAAAGCTATTATATCATAACAATAAAATAAAATCAACTTACAGCAAGAAAAAAGGACGGGAAAACCGTCCAAACTAATAATGATCATATATCAAAATTATTATTTATAACAGCAGTTAAAGCCGCTGAATTCCGCCGAATTGTGACCAACGCTGTATAACCCAAGCATAGTTCCGGTAAATCCGCCCGAAACCTCGCTGGAAAGATATTTCGTACTTCCGCTTCCGAGATAAATCTCAGTGCCGTCTGCCAAGACGTAAAAATTATATCTGAAATTATCCGCCCTTACTATCAGCTTAGCTGTCCCGGAAGAGATCCCGACTGCTTTCTGTATATGCTTTATGCCGCCTATATTAAGCTTGAGAACCGCTTCATAGCTGCCGCTGTTTTCTTTAATCACAATATCGTAATGCTCGTCCTCGCACATATAGCAGGTCACCCCAGCTTCACCAGAATCAAGATTGACATTTACAGAAAGCTCAAACTCAAAATCCCGCTGTCTGAGTGCGATAAACGTCGGTGAATCGGCTTCTTCAAGCGTTATTTCACAGCCGTGAAGCACCGCTCTGTCATTATGCAGCTCATAGCTGCTGAAATCGGGACGGCGGAGAAAACACCAGTCTATATCCCAAGAAGTATTTTCAAAGGTATATACCTTCTTTTCTGTCTGAGAAAAATCTCCCTTTATCTCATATTCGTATTCTGCTGTTCCGTCTTTTCCGGCAGTAAACCAACCGTCTGATCCGAACTTTACAGGTATCAGAAAAACCTCTCTTCCGAGATTGTGATACGGCATCCACATATGTATCTGACGAAAGCCAAGACTCAAAATATGCCATTCTCCGTATTTATCCTGAATAAGATCGCCGTGTCCTATACCCTGAATAAGGTACGGCGCTTTATTGCGGTTTGTCAGCACCGGATTACTCGGACAGCCTGTAAATTCTCCCCATACCGAATCCGCACGGGCGCAGGTTATCATATGGCCATACTCGGTTCCTCCCTCCGCCGCCATAAGATAGTACATTCCGTTTATCTTGTAAAGATGAGGGCTTTCAAGATAACGTCCTCCGGAACCCTGCCAGATACACTTGCTCGGAGTCAGCTTTTCACCTGTTTCAATATTTATTTCGCACTGAACAACTCCGCCGATACCGTTATCATCGCTGCCGTTGCTCATAAAATATGCTTTTCCGTTTTCAAAGAAAAGCGACGGATCTATTCCGCCCTGATCGACGTAAACCGGATCGGACCACTCACCGTATATATCGTCTGTATATACATAAAAATTCTGGTGTGTAGTATCATTGGTCGTAACCATATAGAAGCGTCCGTTGTTATAACGGATAGTAGGCGCAAAAACTCCCCCGGAACTGTTTATTTTATCGAGCATGACCTGATTCTCTCTGGTCAGCACATAGCCTATCTGCGTCCAGTTTACGAGATCTTCGCTTTCAAAAAGAGGTACTCCGGGAAAATACTGAAACGAACTGCATACCATATAGTATTTCCCGTTGGCAGAGCATACGCTGGGATCCGGATAAAAGCCTTTTACAACCGGATTTATATATTTCATAAACAAAACCTCCGACAAAATATCTTAATATCTTATGTACAAGTATATACTACAACATCTTATTACGCAAGATTTTTATTTGTTTATTATGGACGTTTATTAATCTTGAAAATAATATTAATAATTGTCCTGTTTCGGTAAACAAAGTTCTTGTTAAATCATAGTTAAGCGGTTATAATTTTATCAGCGAGAAAATAAATCGGAGGTGTTTTATGATACTAAAAAATGCGCCTATGGGCTGGAACAGCTGGGATTGCTACGGAGCGTCAGTAACAGAGGAAATTGTAAGAAAGAATGCCGAGTTTATGGCAAAGCACTTAAAACAATACGGCTGGGAATATATTGTCGTTGATATTCAATGGTACGAACCAAGAGCGGCATCGCACGAATATAATCCCTTCAGCGAGCTTTGCATGGACGAATATTCCCGACTTATTCCCGCCCCTAACCGCTTTCCGTCATCAGAAGGCGGAAAAGGCTTTGCACCGCTTGCCGAATACATACATTCGCTTGGTCTGAAATTTGGTATACATATAATGAGAGGAATACCTCGTCAGGCAGTACACAGAAACACTAAGATCAGAGATACGTCCAAAACTGCAAGGCAGATAGCCAAAACCTCAAGTATATGCAGTTGGAATACGGATATGTACGGCGTAGATCCCGAAAAAGACGGCGCTGAGGAATATTACCGCAGTCTGTTTGAGCTATATTCAGACTGGGGAGTGGATCTCATAAAATGCGACGACATTGCAAGAGAACTTCCGCAAGAGGAACGCGAGCTGAAAATGCTGAGCAAATGCCTTAGAAGCTGCGGACGTGAAATGGTCTTAAGCCTTTCGCCCGGACCCGCGCCTCTTGAAAAAGCCGAGCTTTTCAAGGAGGTGTCGGATATGTGGCGAATAACCGACGATTTCTGGGATAACTGGCAGTCGCTCTACAATATGTTTGAGCGTACAGAAAAGTGGTGCACGCACTGCGGAGCAGGCAGTTGGCCCGACGCAGATATGCTTCCTATCGGTCCGATCAAGCAGGATTACGACAGAGCTATAAGAACCGAATTTACCCGCAATGAGCAGCTCACAATGCTTACACTGTGGTCAATTTTCCGCTCCCCGCTTATGATAGGCGGAGATATGACCGGCTTTGACGATTTTACAATAAGTCTTGTCACAAATAAAAGTATTCTTAAAATGCATCGGGATTCCCGCCACTCACATCAGGTATGGAGAAAGAAGATATGCGGAAACGAATATATTCTATGGACCTCAGTAAGCTGTAATGGAGGACAGTACGCCACAGTTTTCAATGTCGGAGAAAAAAGCGGAGAAATAGAAATACCGCTAACCGATCTGGAGATATATACCCCTGTAAATTCAGCCGAACTCTGGAGCGGCGAAAAATCCACAGCCGAAAAGGTTCTGAAAGTTTCGCTTGACTGCCACGGCGCAAAGGCTTTCTTATTAAAAAGCAGTAAAAGTATATGATAAGAGCCTTGAATATTATAAATAAAAAGTATTGATTTAAGCACAGCCGAACGTGTCAGCTTCTTTAAATAAAGAAAGAAGTAACCGTTTGGGCTGTTTATTTTCTTACAGTATCGGATAACGGCATATAATAAAGTGCTGCTCTATTATCACACTACCTTTTCAATAACGCCCTTATCCATTTCATGAACGGTATCACACAGCACAGAAATATCCTCCGCCGAATGTGAACAGATAAGAATAGTTTTTCCTTGTTTCTTGTATGAAAGCAGGTACTCTCTCATTTCCTTTACTCCGTCCTTGTCAAGACCGTTGAACGGTTCGTCAAGAATAAGGATCTTCGGATTTTCCATTATCGCCTGTGCAAGTCCAAGACGCTGGCGCATACCGAGAGAATATTTGCGGACATGACGCTTCAGCTTAGGGTCTAATCCTACCTGCTCCATTGATTTTTGTATTTCCTCCCTGCCTATTTTATTATTAAGTCCTGCAAGAAGCTTCAGATTTTTATAGCCGCTGTAATAGGGTATAAATCCCGGCGTTTCAATAATGATCCCCATTTTTTTTGGAAAGTCGACATCTCTGCCGACCCTCTTTCCGTCGACAATTATCTCACCGCTCGTCGGCTTTATAAATCCGCAGACGCATTTCATAAGCATTGTTTTTCCCGAACCGTTTCTTCCTATCAATCCATGGATCTTACCCTCTGAGAATGATACGGTTATGTCCTTTAAAATATGGGTTTTTGATAGTGTGAGATTAAGGCTTTTAATATCTATAATGTCCATTTTGTTACCCTTCTACATTGCTATTTCCGCTATATTGTCATAGTTAAATTTGTGAATTGCCGCACCGCAGAATATTATAAGTACTGCAATAAATATTATGAGATACGCTGCTGAAAATCCCATTGATACCACCGACTGCCTGAAATATTTCGTGTAATGCAGCCAGATAATAGAGTTAGCCATCGGCATTGTCTGAAGAACCATGAGAGGACCGGCTTGGAAAAATGATCCAGACCAGTGTGCCGTAGAGTGCTGCTCCGAACAGCGCAGCCAGTCCTCCGCAAATAAACGAAGTCAAAAATTTTGAGATATAAAATCTTGCTTTCCCTGTTCTGGAAATCGTAAGCCGCATAAGCCCGCTGTTACGTTCCGTACAAAAACTAACCATAAGATGTGACATGAACTTACTTTTTTATTACAGCCAGATGCCGCGATTACCCGATTCATGGTTAATATTCAGTTATCAATTCGCGAAATTGAAATCGCTTTATATATTCTCCGATATATGAAAGGCTTTTCATTTATAATACAATTCATTCCCCGAAATCCTTGTGAATATTTTTTAAACATTTCATCCGCTTATCTGCATATCGGAACGCTTTCAACGCTTTAAAAGCATTGACTAATTTCAGAAGGATCGTAAGCAAAGCACTGTGTGATACGTCTTTTAAATTGCCTATGAACTCTTTGCAAAAGCCTCTGGCATAAAAAATGAAACGCATATACTATTTCCGTCGTTCTCAAGTTTTACTGCGCCCGAAAAGCTTGAACGTTTTTTAAAAGATTGCGTTCCCCAGAATTTCTAAAAGGGTGATAAAGCCGCTCCGATGCTTTATCATCTATTTTCAGAAAACTAGAGCTTTATACCTTTTGAAAAACAGCGGTTACAGTCATAAACCCTTTGTCCGCCTCCGCAAAAATCTCTCCATCCATTTTATGCATAAGCTGACGGCAGATGTAAAGTCCCAGACCGCTGCCTCCGATTTTATCGGCATTTGAGCCCCGCCAGAAGCTGTCGAAAATGTGCGGCAGCTCGGGTTCCGAAAGAGTGCAGCCGCTGTTTTTTACAGAAATCAAAATGCAGTTCTCTTCCTCGGAAAAACAGATTTTCATCTGCCTTCCGTCACCGTATTTTATGGCGTTTTCGACAATGTTCTGAAGCACCTCGATACTGCGGTCAATATCGCCTTTCAAAAGGCAGTCCATATAATCTTCGATTTCAAAATCAGTCTTTACAAGTGACAGCTTTTCGGTATAGTAATCCGCAATGCTTTTTACCGCCTCCGACAGATAAAATTCATCGTTTTTTACATCAAATGTAATAAAATCCTCTCTAGAAGCGCTGATGATCTGACTTACATAGCTTTGGATTTCATCAGCCTTAACACCGATATTTTCAACAATTTCCAGCTGCTTAGCCTTGTCAGAATACAGCCCCTTTGAAAGCGCTTTTGAGTAAAGCTTAATTGCCGAAATGGGTGTTTTTATATCGTGAGAAAGCGATAAAAGCAAGGTTTTCTTCTCCCTTTGGAGATCAAGTTCACGATTTTTCTGCTGTTCCATATTTTCACGCAAAAGGTCAACTCCCCATATAAATCTTCCGAAAAAACGGCTTTTGTTTTCCTTTATGGGTATGGTGAGATTTCCCTTTGATAGTTCAAAGGGAACATCTTTCAGCGTATCAAAAGGAGAGATTATTTTTCTTTTTATGTAAATCAGCACGGCGAAAACCATAACCGACATAACGGCAAGAACAATATTTACAATAACCGCAGCATTGTGATTTTTCTCAGCCGACGCCGTATAATCAAAACGATAAAGCTCGCCGCCGATTTCACGCACCGCATAATCACTGTCCGTATCGTAAAAATTATCGCTGTACTTTTCAATATTTTTCACATAATTATATGCCGATAAATCAACGTTTTCAAAGCCGTTTTCCTCTATTTCAAGAGCAATTCTGTTTATTTCCACGCGGTACGGTCTGCCGCTTACGGAGGTATCATAGCTGTGCAAAGCAATATTTGCACCAACAAAAATCAGAACGATTACTATAAAAACAGCGAAAAAAACTTTCTTAAACGCTTTCATATTTATACCCCACGCCCCAGACCGTCTGAATTCTCCGAGGATCTTTCGGGTCGTCCTCAATTTTCTGCCTGAGCCATTTAATATGCACAGTCAAGGTCTGCTGCTCGGAAAAACTGTCGCTGCCCCAGACTTGATTAAATATATATTCCTTTTTTAAAGTTTTGTCCTTGTTTTCAATCAAAAGTAAAAGCAGTTCAAATTCCTTTGCGGTAATTTCGATTTGAACGTCGTTTTTATACAAGCTTTTTTTGCTTTGTTAAGCTTCAAATCGCCGTCAGTTATTTCGTCAAAAGCGTATCTGCGCTTGAAAATTCCGCCGATTTTTGCCAGCAGAATATCAATATCGTAAGGCTTTTCTATGTAGTCGTCCGCGCCTAAAATCAAACCGTTCAGCTTATCATCTTTTTCGGTTTTTGCGCTGACTATAATGATCGGCGTATTGCTCTGCTCACGAATTTTCGAGCAGACCGCAAAGCCGTCTATTCCGGGCAGCATTATATCAAGCACGATTAGCCTTGCACCGTATTTTTCATACAGCGGCAAAGCTTTTTCACCGCTTTCACAAACGGACACGGTATAATTTTCGGCACGGAGAAAATCGCAGAGCAGCCCTGCAATTTCCTTGTTGTCCTCTACTATTAAAATATCAATCATGACTACTCCCGTTCTTTAATTTTAACGTGGATGATATCTCCCGCCTGTTTGCTGATTTTTGCACGGATATCCTTACGCAGACCGATGATATGCTTTACCGTTTTCATTCTCACAAGACTTCCGTCATATCGTACTCCGTCAAATTCGGCAGTAACCTTGACTCTGCCCTTGCCGAACTCCTTGCGTACATCGTACGGGAACTCAATATACGCTCCGTCAATATCGGGAACTTTCAGAATTTCTGCGTCAAACTCATATATTTTTTGATTCATATTACCAACCCATCTCCATAAGCCAGTTATTAAGCGTTCTTTCGCGCTCTCTTAACTGAGAGGACGAGGTATACCTGTTTAAATTATACTCTCCTTTTATGTTTCCGTCAACTATATATAAAACTCTTGTGCATTTTGCCGCAACTTTTACGTCGTGAGTTACAAGCATGATCGTAACGCCTTCTCCGTTAAGCTTTGCAAGCTCATCCATAACCTCGTCGGAGGATGTGCGGTTTAACGCACCCGTTGGCTCGTCGGCGAAAATCATTTTCGGCTTGTTAATCATACTTCTGCAAATGCAGGCACGCTGAAGCTGTCCGCCCGAAACCTCGGTTATATCGTTATCGGCAATTTCAATAATACCAAGCTTTCGCATTAAATTCTGTCCTCGCTGAACCGTTTCTTTGCGTGTTTCGTTATTCTTTTCGGACTGGCAGGCGGGAAGAATAATATTATCAAGCACGGTGAGGTTTTTCAGCATATACATCTGCTGAAAGATAAAACCCATTTCGTCAAGGCGTAAATCCGCAAGCTCCTTTTCGCTCATTTTTGCTATATCCTTGCCGCAGAATTGTACCTCGCCTGCGGTAATGCTGTCCATACCCGAAACAGCATAGAGGAGGGTTGATTTGCCCGAACCCGACGGTCCCATAACGGCAACCATTTCACCCTCGTCAATGCTGAAATTCACGTTTTTCAGCACGTTGTTCTGACGCTTGTTTACTATATATGTTTTGCAAAGATCCTTTGCGGTTAATACTGTTCTCATAATTAATTCTCCTTTTTATTCGATATTTGAAGCTTCTGAGGCTGATATTTTTCGTATTTCCTGAGCTGAGATAAAAGCAGAAAGCAAAGTTACTGCAAGAACAATCAGAGGGTAAAACGCATAAACCTCAAATGGATTAATTTCAAATTCAATACTATATGCGCCCATTATTTTAAATATCGGTTCGATCATAAGCTTAGAAAGCGGAGAAGACAGCAATGCTCCGATTATTGCCGACATCAGCAGAATTATACCTATTCGCATTATCTGCCACAATATCAGACTTGAATTTTTAAAACCGATCGCTTTAAGTATTGCAATTTCACTTTTCTCCTTTGTGATAAAGCTCTTTACCATAAGCAGCGCAACCAGCATATTTATACAAATAACAACTGCAAGTATAAGTGTTTTTACGTTCTCAAGTTGACCCGCAATACCGCCTATCATGTCGTTTATATATTCACCTGCAGTATAAATTTCCGCATCAGGATAGTAGCTTTCCAGCAAAGCTTTTCTTTCTTTAAGAGTTTTAGAGTCAGGATTATCGGTATATTTAATCTGAACACCAAAGCAGCCGCCGGCATAGCTGTAATCAAGCTTCTCGTCCTGATAAAAACGTATTCCCTCGCCCATATTGTTCATTGATTCGTTTATTGCAGAAACGGTATAGGTTCTCGTTTCAGTTCCGAGGTTTATATCTACATCATCGCCTATATCTGCGCCGATCTTATCCGCAATAATATATGTTACTGCAATTTCATTTTTATTTTGCGGAGGAGTACCTTCAATATAGTTATACATATCTGCAGTTACATCACCCATACCTTGAAAAGCAAGCGACGATTCTTTTTTGCCGTTGTGCGTAATACTTATCCGAAACATAATCTCTTGAAAAATGTCAGCTTCTATATTATTTTCTGACAGCGTATTACGAACGTCATTCAGGTCGTGTTCAATCATTTCCTTATTGTTTCCCTCAGGAGTAAAAATTGTTTCCTGTAATATTACATGGTCACATTCCGCCATACTGAACCATGTAATCAGATTATCCGATTGCAGCGTGTTGATCGTATTTATCGGAATAATGATAAGAAGTATTCCCAAAGTGAAAATCACAAACATTGAAGCATACTTTTTTATTCCGCTCAGGATATCATTTACCGCCATGAACGGAATAACAGGCATTCTAAATCTGCTTAAATAAATCAGTCCTTTTCCAGAAAAACGCTCACCTGTTTCGCCGTTTCTGATTGCGTTGATGGGCGAAAATTTCTTGATTTTGCGAGTGCAGAAGAAACAAAACAGCATAACAACAGCCGCCGCACCCACAGCACATAAAATATTTATAATGAAATTATCGCTGCTCGAAATAATGATATTCTTTGAAACGTTTGCAAGAAGCAGTTTTCCAAAAGGAATACTTAGTGCCAGGCCGATCAATGCTCCTATAACGGAAACAGCAAGATATTTTGCTATGTAAAGGCCTCGTATACTGTTGTTCGGAATGCCTATCGCTTTCATAACTCCGATCTCACGGAACGCCTCACTCATAGTAAAATTAATTGTAAAATGAAGAATTACCATTGAAATCAGTATCAGACAAATACTTACGATAAGCACTGTTGCCGCATTCATCATATCCATGATGTACATCATTTTAATCATACTGTAATCCGCGTTAAAAACCAGGTTCAGTTCAAGCTCCATAAATTTTTCGTTAAACTCTGTGTCAGTTGTATAAACGCATACGGAACTCATTATGCTTGCCTGTTCATCGTTAAAAAACTCCCAATCATCTTTGTTTACCAGCATACGAGTCATGCCGATCATAGAAGAACCGAAAAGAGCATCCTTGACGTATCCCTTTAAGGTAAATTCTTTTTCTTTTCCATTTAAGCTTATTTTAATTTTTTCACCATCGTGAAAATTATTTGAATTGAATATTTCAGCAGAAACATAAATTTCACCATTATTTATTTCTGTAATTTCATACCCGTCACTGTCAAAAACCTTACTGCCGTTTAATGAGGAAATACAGGTAGTATTTTTATAATCAAATACCTCTGAATCTATCGTTATATCCTTAGGGTCTATCTGGATCAGATCTGTAATTTTATATTCAAAGCCGTTTTTCTCGGCAAATTCCGAAAATTTTTCTATATCCGTCTGAAATACCAACGAAAACCAGAAATCAGGTACTTCTGCCTTCTCAAAATATTTATCCAGCGCAGATGTAACGGTAATTAAATTATTTGCACTGCTTGCAATAAACATTGCTGCCAAAGTAATAAAAATCAGCAGGATTATGTTCATTGTTTTCTTTCGCTTAAGGTCTTTTTTCAATATGCTCAGAAACATTTTTCTACCGCCTTTCCCTTTTGTGATTTCATTATAGCACGATAATTATTAAATAATCCTTAAATCTGATTTTGGAATATCAGTTTTGCAAGAATTAAGCCACCGTACATTTAAGTACGATGGCTCGCTGTCATATTCTACAAAATAGCTGAACGATAAAAGCTGACTAAAGTGCTGAAATATCAGGTTTTTGATTTTTCTTTTTGAAACTTAACTTTTTATTTTATAGAGCAAATTTTGTTCTATAATACAAAACGCCGCAAACCCCGAATTTACAGGATATTGGACATAAAACCAACGCAGTTTGAGCACTAGGGTTCAAGCTGCGTTAGGGTTATCGCTCTATGCAGAGGGAAACAAGGCAAGCGTACTTGTACCGATGTCTTAGGGTAATTTCAATCCTCTCCCTCTATACAGAGGGAGACACCCAATATACATAGGGTATTATCGATATAAAGGATTTCAATCCTCTCCCTCTATGCAGAGGGAGACTTACGGGCGTAAGCGATAAGCAGATCAACTACGCATTTCAATCCACTCCCTCTACGCAGAGGGAGACAGCTGTCTATAATAGCTCACGTTGTATTTTCAATACCAGTTTATCAGACAGCGATTTAACAAATATAAGCTTCCTCTTCATTATATCACCTTAAGGAAGAATTTTCAATGCTTTATATAATAAAACTGTTGCTTTTTTCAATTTTTGTGCTATAATTTATTTAAAGTAAATTAAATGGGGGACTAACATGAAAAAACTACTTACTTTTGCTCTGGCGTTATGTCTGTGCGCAGGAACAGTATCCTGCGGAAAAGCAGAATCGGGTGAAACTGAAAACAGTTCCGATACGGAAATTGTATCATCAGAAATGGATACCTCTGCAACTACTATGCCTGAAACGACGACTACAACCACCAAGAAATCAAAGACAACGCTTGCGACTAAAAAATCCAAAACCACCCTTGCAACAAAAGAGTCGGACAATACCGCTACAACAACCACAAAAACCACAACAACTACGACAACCACTTCAATAGCCGTACCTCAAGATATTGTTCTTTATGACACCAACGGAATTAAGATAACATATAAGGGGTTAGATAATCACGATTTCTGGGGTTCTAAGATAAAACTGCTTATTGAAAATAATACTGATAGATCATATACCATTCAAGTAAGAGATTTTTCAGCAAACGGCTTCATGATCAGAGGCTTGATTTCAGCGGATGTTGCTGCAGGAAAGAAAATCAATGACGGGATAACGATTAAGTCATATGATCTTGAAGAAAATAATATCTCCAGTATAGAAAATGTTGAGTTTACTTTCCACATTTTCAACTGGGACGATTGGGACGATTCCTTTGATAGCGATATTATATATCTGGAATTCTGATACACCTAACTAATTTACACCGCCTATCCGATTTGATAGGCGGTGTTTTTATATTATTCCGACACGGCATCTGCAATACTGCTTTGCCCTTCGCCAATTTCGTTTTCAGCGCTGATGACGGCGGCAACCGAGTATTTCGTCACATACCACAACAACCGCAAACCCTAATGAATTATCATACTTACCAAGTCCTCGGAAACGCTGTACAAGCCGTTTCTGATTGCTTGTTTTTTATGTCTCAGCTTCAGAATTTTTAAACCCGGTAATAAAACTATCCAGCCACTTTTTAGCGGTTTTGATAACCTCAAGATCCCTGAACCACTTATAAAGCTCATGGACCTTAACGATCAGTTTTTTTAGATTTGATACCGCCCAGAGCAGCGAAAACAGCTTGAGCAGATCACCGACGATCCTTTCAGTTCGTTATATTTTTCGGGATTAGTTTTCTTCAGGCTGAGCCGTTCGGAATATCCCATCTTCGCAAACGCCTCTTTTGTTATGCCGCTTTTGCTCGGCTCTGCTGCCTTAGGTGGATCTCCGCCCCTCAGCTTCTGATCCACCGCCGCAGAAAGCGACGCGTTAAAAGCCTTCTCGAACTCGTCAATGCGTGCTTTGGATGTTTGAGCCGTATCAGCGGTAAGGTACTTTGCAAATTCGGCGGGCAATCCTCTTTTCTGCAGCTCCGAACCGACGGACAGCTCAAGTTGAGTTTGTTCAAATGCGGCTCGCTGTTTCCGCTTCCGTCACCCGCAGAGGGATCCTCCGCAAAAAACTGCATTGGTATCCTGATTCCGTGTGCTTTCATGTGGTTTTACCTTCCTTTCTTAATTTTGGGTATAATAAAAGCGCTCTGATTTCTCAAAGCGCTTATCCATATTTATTAACCGTCAGCGTAACAGCATTTACCGCTCTGCCATGCACCGCAGTTTTATTTTTAAGGTTATATTATTTCTTAAAATAATGTTCAAGTTCTTCTTCGGAATCTACATACACAGCGCCAATGTAATAGCTATTATGTACTGTAACTCTTTTACCCTTAATCGTATAAATTTGTGTTTCAGATTCGTCAACATCTTCAAGAAGTTCGCCTTTTTTAATACCGGGAATATGCTTTTCAAGAGCTTGACATTGTTTTATAAAAACTTCTCTATCTGGTTCAGTACAAATGCTATAATGAAACATATTATCCCTCCACTCCCAAAGAATCATTAACTGATTTTCTTGTTTTTATAGCAGATCCAAAAGCTCCAGAAAATAAAACTTTGAATTCCTGCTTTCGCAAGCTTAGTCAAAATATTGGTTCAGGTCTACTTCAGAATCAATTTCAACCCCAATAAGTTTATCATTAATAACTTTCAATGTTTTGCCATCAGGAAAAATATAAACCTGACATTGAGAGCCGTCCACGTCTTCAGCGAAAATGTCCTTTTCAAGCTGAGGAATATGCTTTTCCAAAGCGTTACATTGCTTTGAAAATATTTCCTTATCAAAAATATTGCAGATTTCATAATTATACATGCCGCTCACTCCAATCCAAACTGTTTATTTACTTCCTTGTTAGGCCTCATTGAGCTGTCAATGATAGCTTTATATATATCTTCGGGGTTGTCATACAATTTGCTGTATTTTCTGTAGTAAAAATCAAAATCGTGTAACGGCTTATTTTCATCAAGCCATTTCCTTTTGACTTGATCTTTCATAAGCTCCCTCGCTTGATATTTGTACTCGTTTCTTAAAGAATGCGATTGCTTTGCTTGGTTTTCCAATGTTTGTTCAATATCAATATGCTCGCCAATTCTTTTATCGTGATAATCATACCACTTACGCACATCACGGTCAGACATCTTACCTTTCATCTCAATTATATCACTATAGTCTTTTTCCGTCAAGTCAACTTTGATCTCCCCGACCCCAATATTCCCCAGTCCGTCAGCTGTTACACGTTCTCTCTGCTGAGGCAGGTCCATAGCTTTTGAAAACCTTGTATACTCCTGAGATGTTCCGCGGTAACGGCACCTTGCATTTATTATATCGTCCTCGTCTGCTCCCGCTTCATCAGCAATAGTTTTTGCGACAGTTGAAATATCCGGCTCATTAATCAAAGCTTTAGTGTAGTATCCCATTCCCTTTGCCTGAGCCTTCAACAGTCCAAAATTATGCGTGTCAGTATATTTGATCTTCTGAAACTCTTCAAGCGTTTTCGGCATTTCCCTTCCAAGCAGCTTTCTGTACCTCTCAAACTGATTTCTGTCGGAGGAAATATTTCTGACCGCTTTTTCATTGGCTTCCGCAGCAGCATTTCCCTTAACGTGCTTATCATACCACTCCTTATAGCTCATATCCGCAGAAACGGTCGCAGGCTTTCCTGTTATCGGGTCTGTTGCCCGACGTTTCAGTTCTGTCATTATCTCATCATCAAGCGCCGGAATAGTTGTTGAGCGGCAGCGAGGGTGCATAGGAGGACAATTTTCACCCTGACAGGCTTCGGTGAGAGGATACTCATTTCCGTCAAGGCTCCTGCATATTTCAGATGTTCTCAAATCCAAAGTAGCCACAAAACGGTATTTCTCCGCTCCGGTTTCTCTGAAGCTTTCAAGCTCGGCGCTGTTGGCAGCAAAGCTTGCCTCCGTCCTAATAAGCGTCAGGCTTCGGCTGTAAGATGAGTGCATTCTTTCCTGAAGCTCGTTTGCCATTCTGCCGCTTGATTTTCCGGTAAGGAAGCCTTTGAGCAGTATCTCCTGTACAGTCTCGGCAAGCATTTCTGTATTTTCCCAAATACGCTCTGAATAGTGTTTGCCGCTCCAGTTAGTCAGTAGTATTTCATTGATCCTGTCCTGCGAAAGCAATGCAAACGTAAAGCCCAGTCCTGTTCCTTTCTGAGTATCGAAAATACTTCTGTAATATGTGCTTTCGGTTATCCCGTAAAGCTCCCGATCCATAAGCGACAGAGTTTTGCCGCCGATTTTTTCACATACGGTCTTGACGTTTCCCGACAGTATGTTAAGCTGATCTATCCTCGCCCTATATGCGGGAGCGTTTATTTCAGCAAGCATTAAAGCCTTTTTCTCTGCGTCCTCTATCCTGTCAACAGCCTTTTCGAGCCGCTTTATAACGTCAGGCTCCCTGACATTTTTAAGTATGCGCTTTGCTTCGGCTTCGGAAATACCGACGGAAAAGTTCCTGAATATGCTGTCAAGCCTTTTTTGTATATCCTTTAATGCTTCAAGATATGCTGTTCCTATCTTGTCCGCCGCCGAATCCGCTTTAAGGACAGCTTCGTCCATACGCTTTTCCGCCCGCTTGCGCCAGTAATCACTGCTCCTCGTTTTCATCTTCCGCACCGTCGCTTCTCAGGCTGAACACCGACTGCTGATATTCCAAAGCTTTCTGATTTTCTTTTCTGAGCTTTTTTATCTCCTCAGCCGGATCTTCTACGAACGGAAGCTGTGAAAGCAGCGTTTCCTGCGAGACCAGTCCTGACAGCGCCGCGACTGTATCGGCAAGCTCGGCGGTATTCTGCGGAAGCGTTCTCGACATTACGATCTCTATCCCGTCCGTATCTATTACCGTATTGTGAGCCGAAAGTACATTGGCTATAAGCTTCAGGCGATAGCGCAGACCCTCCTTGAAAAAGCGTTCTTTCGTTTTAGTCATCAACTCAAAACCCAAAAGTTTATATGCCATAGCAACTCCTGAAACATTTCCGCCGAAGTTGTCGTCGCTCATATCGGGAACATTTGAGATCGTATGTATATCCTTTTTTATAGCATTCCTGAGTATCTCAACGCTGGCTTCGTCAAACTGCCTTGTAAGGTATTCAGCTTTGGCGTCATTCGGGAGTTCAAGTATCCCGTTATCCTTTACCGCTTTATAAGTCTCGGTCTTTTCTGTGCTGTTGTCGCCAATATTAAATCATTACGACATTTTAAGACAATATAACATATTCTATTGATATTTGTAAAAAAGTGTTGTATAATGGTAATATAAATTTATTTGTGGGGGTAAAATATGTCAAACAAATACACAAGCGGTGCGCTTACTATGAGACTTATTATAGGTATCTTTTCTATTTTGCTATCTATAATAATTGGTTTTCAGTCCTGCGCCGCCAGCTTAGGCGAGGCAATTACAAAATCAGAAACAGCCGGAGGAGCAGCAGGTATAATTTTAGGATTTTTTATGCTTGCCGCCGGTATTACTACTGTTGCAGCCAGAAAATCAACAGGCGGTACAATTACGGCTATAGTAGCTTATGCTCTGGGCGGAATCGTCGCTTTGGCAAATCAAAGTGCATTTTTCCAAGATTTAAAGATATGGACAGTTGTTTCGTTTATATTTGCTACCTTACTCGGAATCTCGCTGCTCATGAAAAACAAAGTAAATAATACCGAAACCGAAGAAACGGCAAATGAGTTTGGTTCATCCCCTATTTTAGTGACTACAAATAACGCTGTTAAAAAGCATAGCAAATCAAGCTCTAAATCTGTAGCAGCTGGATTTATCCTCGGTATGTTGGCTTTGGCTGTAATTATAGACGGAATTTTGCTGGTCGTAGTTTTTAACAAACCAGACATAATAAACAGAGTAATATCTGGCTTTAATGGCTCAGAAGCCGGATATAAATACGCAGAATACAACGATTATAATTCCGCCTCCAAAACCAAAGATCTCAAAGGTGATAATATATACATAACTACAACAAACCCTGAATATATGAGCCAAAACGGATTTGATTATTTGCTATGTGATACTGATGATGGAAAGTGGCTCGTTTGGCTTAACGCATATTCAGAATCCGATCTAAACAGCATTTCAAGCGCAGTTGCAGATAATAAACTGAGAATTTACGGGACTCTTATGGGCTATTCCGAAAAAGAAAATAGACCCGCATTGATTGCCGAACGCATGATTATCGGCAATAGAATATACTCACCTTTAAACTACGATTTTAACGATTCCTCAGAATCAAATTCGGATTCTGAGAGTGATTCAACCACAGAAGATAATAGCAATTCTGAATCCAACAAACCATAAAAATTATATAAAAGAAGAAAATCTAATGTTTGATTTTCAAAATGCAGGATTTTTTAAACTAAAGAGGGTTGATGATAAGGCGTATGAGCCTCTCATGGTAAGTGGGGAAACAATTTGCGCTACATACCAAGCGATTCGTGATGGCATTGTATTCACGAATAAACGTATACTAGCTATTAACGTTCAGGGAATTACCGGTGTCAAGAAAGACATTACCTCTCTCCCTTACAGCAAAATTCAGTCGTATTCAGTGGAAACAGCAGGCGTACTCGATCTTGACAGTGAACTAGAGCTTTGGTTCAGCGGATTAGGAAAAGTTAAATTTGAATTTAAGAGCAATTGTAATGTTTCACAGATATGCAATTATATCAGTAACTACGTTTTATAACTGCCCCCATTGAGTGTTAGCGGCGCTCAGGGGGTAAAATTAAGGACAATCTATATGCCGATATAATGAGTTTGCAGTAAAAATGTAGTATATACCTAAAAATCCTGTTGCGGCGGCATGATAACTCCTCCGAAAAATAAGTCATCTACAGCTTCTGAAGCCGCTTATCAGCATACTGGACAAGCACTGAAAACGCTGTGAAAGCATTGACGGATTTAGGGATGATTACAAAATTTGCACGGATGTATCAAGGCACTGAGTGACACTTCCGTGCAAAATGAAAATGACCGATTTTTAAAAAACGCAGGCATTAAAACGATACGCATACACGATTTTAGGCACTTTCATACGTCGTTACTTGCAAATGAAGCTATTAATATACAAGAGATAGCCAGACGTTTGGGACACTCTGATATAAGCATGACTGTAAACCACTTTTATGATCACACAGCACAAAGCAGCTATAATTCGGTAAAAACAAGGAACTGTTGCAAAATTTACAACAGTTCCTTAATTTTTATACATTACGCAAACAATTCCCCCGCAGTATCTCTGTAATACTCCGCCTGAGCCGACCATAATTCAAAATACGCTCCCTTATCGTCGAGCAGCTTATCATGTGAGCCACGCTCTACAATTCTGCCGCCATCGAGAACGGTAATATCGTCACAGAAACAGCAGCTTGACAGCCTGTGTGAAATATAGATCGCCGTTCTTGTTCCTACTATTGAGTTGAATTTAGTGTAGATATCGTGTTCGGAAATGGGGTCAAGCGCCGCTGTCGGCTCGTCAAGCACAATAAACGGCGAGCCTTTGTAGATTGCTCTGGCAAGGCAGAGCTTCTGCGCCTCGCCGCCCGAAATCTCCACGCCATGTTCGTCAAAATCCTTGTAAAGACAGGTTTTTATGCCGTTTTCCATTTCAGAAAGCCTATCTGTCAGTCCGCTTCGGTTTACACAGTCGGTAACACGCTTCTCGTCATATTCCGTATCAGCCGCAACATTCTCAGCAAGGCTGAAAGAAAACAGCTTGCTGTCCTGAAACACAACAGAAAACAAATCCATATAATCCTCGTATTTGTACTTCCGTATATCAATCCCGTTCAGCGTTATTTCGCCCTCGGTAGGGTCATAAAGCCTTGTAAGCAGCTTTACAAGCGTGGATTTTCCGCTGCCGTTCTTTCCCACAAGTGCCATTTTCTCGCCAATTCGCCATTTGAGATTTATATCCTGCAAAACGTACTGCTCACTGTTCGGGTACTTGAAATAAACGTGCCTGAATTCAAATTCGTACTCATTGTCATCACGTTTTTCTGTGGGGATTGTACCCTTGTATTTCTCGTCAGGAATGTCGAGAAAGTCGAAAATTTGCTTGCAGAATATAGGCGTTGTTTTCAAGATTCCAATTCCATCGGAAATATCTGAAATGCCGTTCTGAATTCTTGTAAAATACAGCGCAAACGCTACTACCTCGCCGGGTGAAAGCATTCCCGTTGCTGCTCTGATTACGGCAAAACCGTACATAATAACCCTTGTTGCAATATTTATCATCTGAAACGCCAGATTAGGGGCTAACGCTTTCTTATATCCCTCAAACCAGCTTTTGGCTGTGAAGTCCGAGCTTTTTTCGTGTTTGGAGATTATAAGATCCTGTTCGCCGTAAATTCGTATTTCTTTGCCGTTGCGGTAATTATCAAGTACAAAATTCTCATAAAATTCTCTTGAGCGCCTTGCCTGAGCTACGTCATCGCTGTTTTGAATATCCTCATAGGCTCTGATTGATTTTTGATTGACGTATGTTGCTTTGAAAACCTCAAGCAAAATTACAAGCAAAGTCATAGCCGCAAGCCCCCACGGTGACTGAACAAATCCGACAAATCCGGCAGTTACAACAGGCTTGGAAAAAGCTATCGGCGCAATGAGCACTGTGCCTACGATAATATAAATCAGCCCCATGCAGGCATTTACTGTGTGGTTGCAAACCGCCGCTAAACCGGTTCCGCCATTCCATATCTGGTTCTGGGATTTGTCGAAGGCTTTGTGCGTTTCAGACGTTTCAACCCTTACAAAGTCCATGTTCATTACCTTTTGGCTCAGCTCTCTGCGCAAATTCATATTTAATGAAAAATGTCGGCTGTTATGTCTTTTGGCGCATAAGCTTACTGAAAAACACAGCACAAAATCAGCAAGACATACCATTGCTGCTGTAAAAATCAGCTTACCAAGAGGCTCGTTTTTCGTTATGGCGTTGATTACAGAAGCCGCAAGATATACACCTAGAAACTCCGAAATCACAAAAAAGAACTGTTGTAAAATACGCAGAAGTAAATTGCCTTTGTTGCTTTTTTCAATTAACGCAAGACATTTTTTGTATATTTCAAGCTTTTCCCTGACCGTCATTTTCTCGTTATCCTTACTCATCAAAATCACCGTCCTTATCGGTATAATAGCTGCTTTGAAGCTTAAACAGTTCGGCGTATTTTCCGCCCTTTTTCATAAGCTCGGCATGAGAGCCCTCTTCTGAAATTCCGCCGTTTTCTATCATAATAATTCTGTCGCAAAAGCGTGTAGACGCAAGCCTGTGTGAAATAAATACGCTCGACTTCCCCTTTGAAAATTCTGCATAATTAAGATACATTTTATGCTCGGCGATGGGGTCAAGAGCGGCGGTCGGCTCGTCTAAAAGCAGTATAGGAGCGTTTTTATACAATGCCTTTGCAAGGGCGAGCTTTTGTGCCTGACCGCCTGAAAGCTCGGTTGCGTTATCATAAACTGATTTTACAAGTCGTGTATTTTCCTTTTCCGGCAGGCTCATAACCTTATCGTAAAGTTCTGCCTTTTTAAGACATTCGTAAACCCGCCGCTTATCAATATCTTCCGATTTCGAGCCTGCTATATTTTCCGCAATCGTTACGGGAAGCGTCGAAATATCTTGGAAAACTGTCGAAAACAGCTTGAAATATTCCTCTCGGTTGTAGATGTTCACTGGCTTGCCGTTAAGCAGAATTTCTCCCTCGGTAGGGTCATAAAGTCCGCACATAAGCTTTATCAGCGTGGTTTTACCAGCGCCGTTAAGTCCCACAAGCGCAAGCTTTTCACCCTTGTGAAGTGTGAAAGAAATATTTTTGATTGTTGGGTTTTCCGATTTGTAATAGCTGTAGGACACGTTTTTGAACTCGATTTCATATTCACCCGTCGGAAGCGGCTCGCCCTCGTCACGGTTGGTATTTTCTTTCAACTCATAATAATCGCGGACGTATGAAATATTTTCAGAAAGCCACTTATAACCGGCGTAATTTTCGCACCAGTTTCTCACCGCATTTGAAAGATTCTGAATAGAATTAAAATACAAAACAAAATCGCCGGCACCGATATTACCGCTGACAACCTCGTAAATTACGAAAGCGTATGCGCCGAAATTGCCTGCAATTTGAATAAAATACTCAAAAACCCCATGCCGGAACTCCCATTCGTCCTGCTGTTCATACCAGTCAAGACGGTTATCGAACGAACGCTTAAACATTTTTCCGAACCAATCCTGCATATTGAAAATCCGCACGTCCTTTGCATATGCAAAATCACTGCTTACACGAGTGATATAATTCAGCTGTCTTTCAAAGGTCTGCCAATTATCCGCCATATTCCAAATCCACTTCATTTTGTGGCGGTTAATATAGTATCCAGCAACTGCAGGAAGGATTATAATTGGTATAAGCAGTGGGTGAAGGATGGAGAGTATTCCGCCGAATGCAAGAATATTGATGGCACAGGAAAGAGTTTTTCTCATTGTTCCCAACGCAGAATTTTGAATATACGTTGTTACTTCTCTGGCTTTCTGGAGCGAGTCGTTCACAAACGTTTTCTCGTTGTTTTCATAATCAGTGGACATATTTTTGCACAGAAATTTTCTGATAAACATATTGGAAAATCTGAATGCACCTACATTGCCCTCGTAATCAAAGCATTGATTTTTTATATACCGAAAAAATCTCGAGCCAATAATAAGTGCAAGACAAATAAGTGCCAGCGTAAGCCGAGAGCCGTCTCCGATTGCAAGATTTACAACATACTTATCCGTATATGCGTTACAAAGATTTTCCGCTGTTTCAAAAATCACGATTGACAGCGAAGTGAACAAATAAATCGGATAGTTTTTTCTTACCTCACGAATTATGTAGGACATATTATCCCGAACCCCGTGTGAAACCTTAGCCTGCCGCTCATTATATTCCGCCCAAGCAGCGGCGTTTTTTTCTTTTGTATACTTTGTAACCTTTTTTCTCTTTTCCTTCACAGCTTTCACCTCACACTAATCATACCACAAAAATCGACCGCTGTGTTGATTTTTACACGAACGGTCGTTATGATGCATGAATGGTAAATTTACGCCCCTAACGGCAGCATTATTTCTGTAGCAAACACACCCTCCTCGTTCTGACGGTTGACATAGCCGCCGTATTTTTTAGCAACACGGTCTATTCGGAAAATTCCGTAGCCGTGTTCTCCGCTTTTGGTGGATTGATATTCGCCGCCCGACTTTTTTACCTCTCCTGCGGCGTTCTGAACAGAAAGATAGAACTGATTTTTAAGAGTTCCTATGTAAATTCGCATAAACCTCTCGCTTTCTGGCAGCTTTGCACAAGCTTCAACTGCATTGTCAAGCAGATTTCCCATAACGGCGCACAGCTCCACATCGGACAGCGGCAGAACGCTTGGAATATATGCCTTGACATTTAAAGCTATGTTCAGCTTTTCCGCGACGGACAGCTTGCTGTTAAGAATAGCGTCAGCCATGACGTTGCCTGTTTTGATTACGGTGTCAACGGTATTAAGGTCATCTGTAAGACCGTCAAGGTAGCTGTTCAGCTTATCGTAGTTGCCCTCGGCGAGCTGTATTTTCATATTCTGAATGTGGTTTCGGTAATCGTGCCGCCAGCCCCGTACCTGCTTATACATATTCTCGATTTCACGCACCTGCTTTTCAATAAGCTCGCTCTGAAAGCGTTCTATGCGGCGGTCGATGAGATTGTAAACGATTCGACGCAGCAAAAAAACAGCGGAAACTATCAATGCGCAGACAATCAAAACAACGGCAGTTATAATAAATATTTTCATTACAGATCCTTTTTCATATGATATGGTTTGTCTTTTTCGTATACATAAAACCCGTTTTTCGGGTAGAAGCCGTACGATTCAAACCACTGTTCCCGAGGCTGACCCAGATGTACATAGACTGCTTTTTTCCCAATCTTTCTTAAATGATCTTCAGCGGTTTTTAAAAGAGCAGTTCCGATTCCGCAATGTTTTTGATCGTACTTAACAAACAAACGATGCAGATAAACATTATCTGAGTTTTCAATTGAGTTATAGCCAACGCTTCCGATAACTCTGTTATTATCGTCAAGCGCTATCCAAAACATATCGCCCTTGTTAAAATAATTTTTTTTAATGTCAAGTAAATCTTCATTTAGTCCCGGAATCCTTCCCAATGCATTTTTGGCTTCTAGAACCATAAATATAAGGTCATCTCTGTATTCAGATTCAAACGGCATTATTTTCATCAAGTTCACCCTTTCCCGTATAAAACTCTATAAACCTTTTATTGAACTCTCGGTATAGTCGTCTGGACAGTGGGATTTCTCCGCCTGAATCAAGCGTGACCGTGTTTTTTCCTACGCTCCTAACATATCTGAGGTTTACCCGATAGGAGCGGTGCGATACAGCAAAGCCGGAAAAATCATCAAAACTCCCGATATTCATTGTGCAATTAATGACCGAGCCGTCTGATATATGCACCTGAGTATTCCGTCCGAAGGCTTCAACAAAAACTATTCTGTCAGCTGAAATATGTGTGGTTCCGCTGTCAGTCGTCAGCACTGTTTCGGCTGATTTTTCAACATACCGCTCTGCATATCTGTTAAGAACGGCAAACAGCTTGTCCTCGTTCAGCGGTTTCAAGAGATAGTGAAGAGCCTCCACATCGTAGCCGTCGCCGATATATTCTGAAAAGCCCGTTATAAACACAATCGGAAGCATATCGCCCTTTTCTCTGAGCTGCTTGGCAAGCTCCATACCGTTGATGCCACGCATTTCAATATCAAGCAAAAGCAGACAGCACGGGTTGTCGGGATAATCAAATAGAAATCCCTCAGCGCTTTCGTATTCGTTTATATGAAGGGCAAAGGGCTTGCTTTCAGCCCACCTACCAAGAATTTTCCGCAGATTATTTATCTGCATACTGTCGTCATCGCAGATCGTTATTGTAATTGCCATACGCTCACCACCTTTAAGTTTAGTATAGCACATATTATGATTTTTTTAAATAATTTGAAAATGTATTAGAAAGAGAAGTACTGCTTTTCCGTGCTTTTACGCTATCTATTTCTTTATCAGAACACAATATTCCTCAAGCTCTAATTTTCCATTTTCCGCCTTGTCATGCAGTTCAAAAGCATAATCCGCCCACTCAAAAAACTCTGTCTGTGTCATTTTCTTTTTGAGATAGCGAGCATAATGCTGCTTGTAAGCCTTGTTATAAACATTCCAGTAAGGATTGGTCTTGATTTTATCGGCATATTTCTTTCTGTGCCCCATATCACGACAAACCTTGCCATCCATACCCTTGATGAGATTAGTGCAATAATCTGAGAAAATTCCAGCTGTGAGCAGAAAATATTTACCACAGTAACCACATTTCTTCGGATAACTGCATATTACCTGACGGTTTCAGCTTTTCGTAAGTTTTCATTTTTCCGAGAGTGTCAGCATTAAAATCGTAAAGCAGTTGTGCTGTTTCGGCATTATCAAGGTAACGACTTTCGCTGTGAAGCTTCTCAAGAAACGGATCATAAACCTTCCTTATACGCATAAGGTCGTCAATAAAAATGTAGTATTCGGTTGCAAGTGCTTTCAGCTTGTTATCAAACTCAAGCACCTCATCTATCATATCAGCGCTGTCAAACTCGTCAAGACCAGTCCTGATTTCATATTTGTTATGATAATCAAGCGTTGCTCCGTTTTCATCATATTCATCTTCCAACAGCCATTCATATTCGTCAGTCAGTGCTTCAAATCTATTGCGTTTTGGTTTCAAAAAATCATACGGCGACAGAGAACAGATAATGCTCTCAACCTTGCAATAAAAATGCATAGCTTCGCATATCAAATCAGAAAAAATTGCTCTTTTCTCCTTTCAAAAAATAGATGTGAATCCTATTAAAATTGAGTTATACCAAAAATAGATGTGAAAATAGTTGCCGATAGAGTTATAATATTACATCTATTGACTTTTGTCAAATGCGAGGATATAATGGGAAACACGAACGAAACGTGCATTCTTCTGTTCGTGTGCAGCACCTTGACAACTGAATATATATATCCCCGAACACGCCTGTTACATAGCATAAAGCTGTGTCGGTTTATACCGATTTTATTATGAAAGGTGGAGTTGCAATGCCAACTACCAACAGACGTGTGCTTACCATTAAGGAAGCCGCAAAACTTATCGACGGACTTACAGAATATCGTATCCGTCAGATAGTGCGAGACAGTTACTGCGTACCTACTACGGGACAGCTACCGTGCTTTATGACAGGGAAAAAGTATCTGATTGCAGAGGAAAACTTGTATAAGGCTGTGTTCTGAGAGAACTACGGAAAGGAGATTGCTTATGCAGACAGCAGAAATCGTGCAGAACACAGAAGTGCAGACAGAGAACTTATCGCAGTGTAAGAATTGTACTCAACCCCAACGAAATTCATCTGCTCAACGGAACGCTTAATGCCGCAAATGACAAGTCAGATTCATTCTTTCGCAGACAGATTATTTCAACAAAGCAGAAACCCGATGGCAGAATTGATGACCCATCCATAGGAATATACCCTCCTTGGCTTCAATGTATTTCTTGTTCAAGGGACTGCAAAGGCTTGTCGCAAATGATTTCGGATTTACCGATGGATGTCAAAAATGTTTTTGCGTTACCTTCGCAGAAAGTAATAAAGGCTATACACTAAAAACCGACAAATCAGTGATTCATCGGCTTTCGTAGCTATTATATTATCCTATGCTCGAATGACAATAAATATAAAATTCTTCCTGACTGGGTTTCCACAATTTTTCTTTGTGTGGAAAAAGAGCGTCGAACTTTTCTACTGCTTTTTCATCATTGCAAGGCTCGCTTGCATTACTCTCATGGAAGTACCATCTTCTTCCGTCAAGGACATTATCCTTTAGTTCTCTTACCAGAAGCGGAGTAGGAAAATAATCACCTTCAAGACAAACATTATATTTCTTACAGCTTTTCATTCCTCTTGAAACGTAATTGCCCGGATTACCAAAAATCACTACGGCATCATAACCAAGCTCACAAGCCTTTGAAAACGAGTGTTCTATAAGTGCTTTTCCGTAGCCCTGTCGTTGAAAGTCAGGGTGTATGCTAAGCGGTCCAAATGAAATCACTGTTTTTTCTTCGCCATTTTTGTCAATTAGCTTTGACCTTGTATACATTATGTTGCCAATAATTTTACCATCCAGCTCAATTACAAAATCAAGCTCAGGTATAAAATCCTTATGGCTCCTCATAACGTGAACAAAATAATGTTCGTTACACCCTGGAGTATAGACATTCCAGAATGCCTCTCTTGTAAGATTTTCTACTTCTGCATAATCATTAGCTGTTTCCAAACGGATAATATAGTCATTTTTATTCATTGTTTATTCCTCCTGAAGTTTCTTGACGTCAGCCTTTTCCATGTCTGTTTTAGCCAGAGCTTCGTTTATATTGTCAACCATGAGACGGTCATCCTCATCTGAAAAGCCCTCAAAAACTGTTTTTGTAATATCCTCATGCTGAAAATACATCATTTTATCTCCCATCATACCTTCAGGGTACATACATGCGCCGTAATCAAAATATGCGCTTTTTTCTCCGATATTTACTCCCAACCCCCTTGCAACGATCATAAACTTCTTTACTCCGCCCTTAATTACTACAATACTTCCCAATGGCAGATAATTTACCTTTTCCATTAACAATTCCTGCTCAAAATTACTTATTTATCCTCAATCACTGAAAATTTTATGTCGTTGTTCTCTGCATATTTTTCTGCGTACGAGCCTTTTTCACCGCATATCGTAAGCTGAGATTCTATGTTTTGAAATGCATCTTCAGATATTTCCGTTACGCTTTCAGGTATTTTTAATTCATTAAGAGATGTACAATTTGCAAATGCCAATCTATCTATTGCCTTTGTATTTTCAGACAGCGTTACATCTTTTAGAGATCTCATTTTATTGCATAAAGCTATCGGAATTTCTTCTATAGTACTCGAAAAATATAACGATGTAATATTTTCACATTCAAATAAAACATGATCCCCCAAATATGTTATATTGGACAAATCTATACTTTTTAAAGCTGTGCACATATAGAACGCTTGAGATTCAATTTTTGTAACATTATCAACGCCCTCAATATTCATGAGATTTTTGCATCCAAAAAAAGCACGACTTTTAATTTCAGTAACAGTTTCCGGTATTATCACTTTTTTCATCTTTGACCATATGAAAGC
Source organism: uncultured Ruminococcus sp. (assembly GCA_900543145.1). Classification (GTDB taxonomy): domain Bacteria; phylum Bacillota; class Clostridia; order Oscillospirales; family Ruminococcaceae; genus FB2012. The sequence continues at coordinate 144,664 of UQPZ01000004.1, read as the reverse complement.
TTCTTCACCTATTGCAGTAACTGCATAACCTTTAATTGTTTCAGGAATTTCAACAACCTCTTTGTAATTTGGATTTGTTTTTTCAGATTCCAACTCATCATTAATATATCTGATTATAGTAACTTCATTTTTGTTATTATCAATTTCATATATAAACATTTTATCAATCTTACTATTTTTTACATAAAACATTAATAATGGAATTCCGATGATTAGCACAATAGCAACTAACGAAATAGCAATTTTTTTTGTTTTGCCCATAAAATTTTAACCACCTTAATATAAAAATTTATAAATAAAGATTATCGTTAATCCACGTTGTATATCTGTTCAATTTTTCAGATGGATTATCCCCATTTAATACTGTTTTATAATCATTAATCAAATCACTAGTATTGATTTGATCATTATTATTCCTATTATATATCTCTACTTCCTTTTCAAGCTTATCTTTATTGATATATAAATGATTAAGCTGAATATTGTTATTAAATACATTGGTACTTCCGCCAATGTGCAATACATTACCATAGTACTGTATATTTTCCGAGTAAATCAATGCATCTACATTTTTATTATTTTCCTCAAATATGCCTTTATATTCTGAACTATTTAAATGTCGAGAGTTCAAATTCCGTCAGCCGGTGTTTTTCGGATTTTTTCATATATGGTTTTTAACTTCTTATTTTTGCCGTTTGAACACCAAAAAAGCCCGTATCTACGGGCTGATTTAAGGCACTTTCATCTATTTAGTCAGTGTAATATGGTGGAGGCGAGGAGAATCGAACTCCTGTCCGAAAACCTATCCCCACGAATTTCTACGAGTGTAGCTTGTTATTCCGGATTACTCCGTTTCCCTTTAAAGTCCGCAAACAAGCAGGCGGAAATTATCGGTAGACTGCAATACATCAAAAGAGCTACAGCCTTTACTCAATGACGTTCACCACTAATCGACGCCTTATCCTAAGCCGTGGTAATCAAAGGTAAGACGAGCAGCATTAAGCAGCTGCTAATTCAAAATTATCGTTGTCGTTTAATTTTAAAACGTACGCCGTTTAAAGAGAGTGCGCTCCTCTACTCGCTTATCATGCTTCAAGATCCCCGTCGAAACCTTTACGCCCCCATTTTTTATTGATCTGCAAGCCGTTTCTGAATATATTTCGGCAGCTTTGCCGCTACAGCTTATAGCTGCGGTCTATCATTTCTAATATTACCTGATCTTCAATCGAGCCTTTCAAAGACAATCGCCGAACGGAAGATCCTTATATGCGCCTTTTTTGTAAGACAATATTCTATCATATCTTCTGTTTTCATTGGCGTTACCCGACTCGGTCCTTTAAAGCTCTTTCTATATCCCTCTGAGCTGCCTTTTTTGCCATATCGTCACGTTTATCGTGAAGCTTTTTACCCTTGCATACTCCAAGCGCAAGCTTTACTTTACTGCCTTTGAAATAAAGAGCAAGTGGGATCAAAGTCAGTCCGTCCTGCTTTACCTTTCCCAAAAGCCGCATTATTTCACGTTTGTGAAGCAGAAGCTTCCTGACCCTCAACGGATCCTTATTGAATATGTTGCCTTGTTCATACGGAGATATGTGCATACCCTTTACCCACATTTCCCCGTTGTCAATTGAACACCAACTGTCTTTTAAATTAACACCGCCGCTTCGTATCGACTTGACCTCTGTTCCTACAAGCTCAATGCCGCATTCTATCTGTTCAAGAACAAAATAATCATGTCTTGCTTTTCGGTTATCAGCTATCTGCTTTGTTCCGCTTTTATCTATAGACATTTACGGCACCTCCTTTGCAGTAAACTTAATTATATCACCAATTTCCAATAAAGTCAAGTATACTCTAAATGAATTTTATGGAAATTCAAGGCAAATAATATATCATGCAGAATCAAAAATCAGACCGCAGCAATAATCCACGGAATAAGATAGGTTATAATGCACATTATAGCTGTTGCAAGCAAAAGCCCGAAAAATATAGCAGGAACTGCTTTCTTCATTTTCACCTCAAGCAGACAGGCAAGCAGTGCGCCGGTCCATGCTCCGGTTCCCGGCAGAGGTATTCCTACAAACAGAAGCAGACCCCAGAATTCGTATTTTCGCACCTTATCCCCTTTTGCAAGAGTTTTCTGTTCAAACCGCGATATAAATCCGCCGAACCTTTTAGTGGTTTTAAGCCAGGCAAAGATCTTATTGATAAATAGAAGTATAAACGGTATAGGTACAATATTACCTATTATACATATGGGTATAGCCTGAATTATCGGAATGTGAAAAAGCGCCGCAGCAACAAGACCTCCCCTTAATTCAAGTATAGGAACCATAGATATTATGAAACATATCAGCTCCTTCGGAAGACCGTCCAAAGTAGTTGTAAACCAATTGATCAATGCGTCACTCATAAATTGTTATTTCCTTTCTTTTCTCTTATTGACCGTCCGATACGGCATATGCTTTTTCTACAAGCTTCATCAGCTTTTTCAGATTCTCTTTCTGATACACTGTCCTAACCTGTCCCGCCGCTTCCTCTGCCGCCGCCTTTGCATATTCCTTCCTCCCTGTCTTTAGATAGCAAAGTCCCAGGTACAGGCAGCAGTCAGCCATAGCCTGCTTAGTAGGAGCATTATTTTTAGCCTGCATAAGAAGTGTTTCAGCCTGAGCAAAATTTCCTTTGGCGTATTCATATACTCCAAGAGTATGAAGGACCGGCATATTGTATTCACGCAGCCTTGCCCGTTCAAAATTTGCCTTTGCATTTTTAAGCACCTCATCAGCGCCGTCAATATTACCCTGCATTAAGTTTGCATACAGACGTACGTTGTGATACTCGTCCTGATAAAACGGATTTAATTTTTCAGTTTTTATTTTATCAAGTACCTCATAGCATTCACTATAATGACCACCCTCTGCAAGATATGATGCCAAAGTAAGAAGCGACATTGCCTTTGCTTTCTCTCCCCTTGCCCTGTCAGCTTGGTTTTTCAGCATAGCATACAGCTGCGGAGTCGCTCCTTCGCTTTCCATAATAACCGAGATCCTTCGGTACATTATATTTTTCTTAATAACATACACAAGCAGCAGCGTACTTATAATTATAACACAGACAAGAGCAGATAAACGATATATTGCCGCAGCTGCCGAAATTTCCAGACTCCCTCCGCTTGCAAGCCAGATCGCACACATAATGAAAAGTCCGAAAGCAAGCGACGAAATAAGAATAATTACCGCAGTCAGCAGCGGGCTTTTAAAAATTTTCATAGCTCGCACCTCGTTTTTATAATAACACATTATACTGTAAAAGTAAATAGAAACAAGTAAAAATCAAGTAAAGAATTTTTACACAAAAACAGCCGCTTTATCCTTGACAATTTTGCATATTATGCTATAATATTATTAGAAATATAACAAAACGTATTTTTATCAATTATATATTTTGTATGCAAACAGATAAAGAAAAAGAAAGGAATATATTGATGAAAAAATTATTGTTTGTTTATAATCCGCAGGCAGGCAAGGGAGCGGTTCGTTCCAACCTTAGCGAAATAATCGATATATTTACCAAGGGAGGATATACCGTAACTGCTTATCCTACTCAGGCACCGCTTGACGGATATAAAAAAATAAAAGATAATGCTTTCAAATATGATCTGGTCGTGGCTTCAGGCGGCGACGGAACTCTAAGCGAAGCGGTAAAGGGAATGATGGAGCAGTCAAAGACTATACCCTTAGGCTATATTCCCGCAGGATCTACAAACGATTTTGCTTACAGCATGGGTATTTCAACAAAAATGCCTGCCGCAGCTCAGTCAATAGTCGACGGAGTTCCGTTCGATTACGATGTCGGAGAATTTAACGGTGAATATTACGTTTATGTTGCAGGATTCGGCGCTTTTACGGACGTTTCCTATGAAACGCCGCAGAACGCTAAAAATTTATTCGGCCATGCCGCTTATGTAGCAGAGGCTATAAAGCGTCTACCTAAGTATACGGGATATAATATAACTGTTGAGCATGACGGAGAAACTATAAACGGAAATTTTATACTTGGACTTGTTTCAAACACAGTTTCAGTAGGAGGAATGAAAAAGCTGATCTCAGAGGGAGTTTGCTTTGATGACGGATTATTTGAGGTGATCCTTGTTAAAACTCCGGTAAGTCCGCTGATGCTTCAAAGTCTGCTGGCTGAAGCAGCTCTGAATAAGCTTACTGATAAACATTTTATAAAATTCAAGACTTCTAAGGTAAAGTTTACTTCAGAAGCTGAAATAGCGTGGACGCTTGACGGAGAATCCGGAGGCGCTCACAATAAGGTCGAAATTATTAATCATAAACAGGCAGTAAGATTCCTTGTAAAGCCTGATGACAAAACTGCTGAACAGCAGCTTATCAACGCGATCGATACCGCTGATATTCCTATCGACACGATACTGGAAGATCAGGAAGGAATCGAATACTAAAGAAACAGCCAACCGTTTTATACATAGCAGAAATGATTTGCTTAATTTAAGAAAGGAAATGATCTTCGCTTGAATTTTAAAATCAAAAAGGCTTCTATTTCATTATTTGCAGCTCTTTTAATTAACGCAGCCTTGGTTTGTATGTGTGCATTTGCCTTCGATAGTGAGTTTGCAGGAACGATTTGTGCAGTTTCTGTAACGGCCGTTTGGCTGTTCTATGTTTTTGGCTTCTGCCGCAAAAAGGTCTGACTTCAAAACGGCTTCCGATGTTAAAAACGGAAGCCGTTCTTCTTTTGCATAAAATAAAGCCGATACTAATTACTGAGTACCGGCTCATATTTTAAAATGCTTTTGTTATATTTACTTTACAGGAACGATCCAGCCGTACTTGTCATTTACCTTTCCCCATTGAATACCAGTCATAGTATCGTAAAGCATCTGTGAAACAGGACCGATTTTATTATCGTTGATCTCCATTATCTTATCGCCCCATTTCAGATGTCCTACAGGCGAGATAACGGCGGCAGTACCTGTTCCAAATACCTCGTCAAGCTTTCCGTTATCATAGGCGTCGGCAATCTCCTGAATAGATATTCTTCTTTCGGTTACCTTATAACCCCTGTCTCTGCAAACCTCGATAGCTGATTTTCTTGTAATACCCGGAAGAACCGATCCGGTAAGCTCGGGTGTAATAACCTCACCGTCGATAACAAAGAATATGTTCATAGAGCCTACTTCTTCAACGTACTTTCTTTCAACGCCGTCAAGCCAGAGAACCTGCTCATAATCCTGCTTATGTGCCTCGTCCTGACCGGCAAGAGAGATCGCATAATTTGCAGCCGTTTTTGCAAAGCCTGTTCCGCCTCTTACCGCTCTAACATATTTGTTTTCAACATATATCTTAACCGGATTTAATCCTGTTGAATAATACGCTCCCGACGGAGAAAGGATTATCATAAACATATAATGGTCGGCCGGCTTTACTCCTACATACGGATCTGTTGAGATAATAAACGGCCTTATGTAAAGAGACGCTCCCTCAGTATGAGGGACCCAATCCTTCTCTATATTAAGCAGAGCCATAAGTCCGTCAAGACAATCCTGCTCGTTTATTTTCGGAATAACCATTCTTTCAGCCGATACATTCATTCTCTTGAAGTTCTCGTCAGGTCTGAAAAGCTGAACGCTTCCGTCAGCAGTACGATATGCCTTCAGTCCTTCAAAGATCTCCTGTCCGTAATGAAGACACATTGCGGCGGGGAAAAGAGATATTTCTCCGTAGGGAACTATCCTTGCATCATGCCATCCCATACCCGTATCGTAATTCATAATAAACATATGATCTGTAAAAATATGCCCGAAGCCGAGCTTTGTTTCATCAGCCGGCTTTTCCTTAGGAGCAGAGGTACGCTCGATTTTAATATCCAACATACAAAATCCTTCTTTCATAATTTTTGTTCAACTTAATTATAATACACTTTAATATAATTTTCAAGTAGTTAAGACAATTTTTTTGACATAGCTTTTGACATATCAATGAATAATCATAATTACCGACCTGCAAAATAAACGGCAGTGTTCTTAGTGACACTGCCGTTCATATTGGTTTTATTTCAGGGAATTAAGCAGGCCGCTGCTGTTTATAATGTTGATAAGAAATTCAGGAAAAGCCTGCCCCTGATAGGTTTCGTTCTTTGTTATATTTGTAATAACTCCGCTTTCAAAATCAATTTCCACCTCGTCGCCGTCACTGATCTTTTCCGCAGCCTCGGGACACTCTATAATAGGAAGACCTATATTTATTGAATTTCTATAAAAAATTCTTGCAAATGTCTTGGCGATAACGCAGGAAATTCCACTTGCCTTGATTGCGATAGGAGCGTGTTCCCTTGAAGAACCGCAGCCGAAGTTAGCCTGTGCAACAATAATATCGCCTTTATTCACTTTATTTACAAATTCAGTATCTATATCCTCCATGCAGTGAGCAGCAAGCTCCTTATGGTCGGTAGTATTCAGATACCTTGCCGGAATAATAACGTCTGTATCAACGTTATCCCCGTATTTATGTACTCTGCCGTGTGCATTCATTAAATTGAACCTGCCTTTCCGATATGTGATCAGTTTTTATAATCCGGAGAATTAAAGATATTCTCTCCCATAGCCTGCTTCCTTAGTTCCTCGTAAACCTGCTCAAGATACTGAGGAGTGATCTCGTCCTTATTCCTTGAGATAAAATAACAGGTTTTTACTTTATGGAACATTCCCTCTTTTACTATTCCGTATACAGGCTGACCCTTAATATTTGAGGTATAGAAACTATTCATTCCCTTTTTGTCAAGCAAAGCCTGAGTCATCTCAACGGTAAAATTATTTTCTGCGCGAAGCTGCTCTACCATTTCATCCGCCTTATCCTCTCTCTGATCGTCATTCAGAGAAGTACCGTATTTTTTTGTAATGATACTTAGGATAATATCCCAGAATATTTCACGAATGTAATTTTTCATTTATGAATCCTCCTAAATAATTAGTGCCCCAATTGATTCATTAATCAAATAACAAATGATCAGAACGCTTTATCTCAGAATTTAATCCCGAGCTTTTCCGACCATTCAGCTGCCCCCGGAAAATTCCCTCTAAAATTTTCTTTAAAAACTATTTTACCATCGCTTCTTCAGCTTCTCAGCCGATTATCTCCGACGGCTGAGATATTCTTCCCGTTACCGCCGAAGCCGCCGCAACATAAGGAGATGCCAGATAAACCTCGGATTCGGGGTGACCCATTCTTCCGACAAAGTTTCTGTTGGTAGTTGCAACTGCTCTTTCTCCCTTAGCGAGTATACCCATATGTCCGCCAAGGCAAGGTCCGCAGGTAGGAGTTGAAACGGCACAGCCTGCATTAATGAAAATTTCAAGCAGTCCCTCCTGCATAGCCTGAAGATATACCTTCTGAGTTGCGGGAATAACTATACACCTTACATTATCTGCAATTCTTCTGCCTCTGAGTATTTCAGCGGCACATCTCATATCCTCTATTCTGCCGTTGGTACATGAACCGATAACTACCTGATCAATCTTTACATTGCCGATCATATCAAAAGTTCTGGCGTTCTCAGGAAGATGAGGGAACGCAACAGTCGGCTTAATATCGTCCAGACAAATATCGTATACTGCATCATACTCGGCGTCGGGATCTGCTTCATATACCTTGTAATCCCTGCTGACTTTATCCTTTATATAATCAAGCGTTATCTCGTCAACGGCAAAAATACCGTTTTTAGCTCCCGCCTCGATCGCCATATTAGCCATACAAAGCCTGTCTTCCATAGTAAGGTTTTTAAGTCCATCTCCGGAAAATTCCATAGACTTGTAAAGAGCTCCGTCTACTCCTATCATACCGATAATATGAAGAATAACATCCTTTGCAGCTGAATATTTCGGAAGCTTTCCGGTTATATTAAATTTAATAGCTGACGGAACTTTGAACCATGTTTTTCCTTTTGCCATTCCTGCACACATATCCGTAGAACCGATACCTGTGGAAAATGCCCCAAGAGCTCCGTATGTACAGGTATGGGAGTCTGCGCCGATTACGCAGTCGCCAGGAGCGACAAGCCCTTTTTCAGGAAGCAGCGCGTGTTCAATACCCATATCGCCTACATCAAAAAAATTCTTTATCTTATATTCGCCGCAGAAATCCCTGCACTGCTTACACTGTCCGGCAGCTTTTATATCCTTGTTAGGTGTAAAATGATCCATTACCATCGTTACTTTTTCGGTATCAAAAATTGAATCGAAGCCCGCCTTATTAAACTCGTTGATAGCAACAGGCGAAGTTACATCGTTTCCAAGCACAAGATCCAAATCAGCCATGATAAGCTGTCCAGCCTTGACCTCGTCAAGACCGGCATGAGCGGCAAGAACCTTCTGCGTCATAGTCATACCCATATATTTCTTACTCCCTTCTCTATTTAAAAGCTTGAATTTTCAAAACCGCAATGATTAATTGGTTTAAAAATTTACAGCTTATAACGCTTAACATATTATTATTATAACACACCCATTGAGTGCATGTAAATACATAAAAGTTATATTAAATATGAATAATATTTATATATAACGTTTGAATTATAAGGATATTAGCTTACATAACCATTTTAGTTTTTACACTGCCTCCACAATACCGCGCATACATTGGTTTCAGAAGATTTTGCTCTTATAATCTTATAAAATATGAAACTAAATGCAACAAATCTGACATCAAAGTTCTTGTAAAATTCATACAAAACGCTTAATACTTATTCATATACTTTGTTTATTCTGCCTTAATTTTGAGAATAAATACAGCATAACTATCCTTGAATTAATTACGCTTCGTTTCAAAAAATAATAACAGCGGAACAAACCGCCTTTATGAAAGGAGCGAAAAAAATGAAAATCAGTTCAATTGCTAAAGGAGTTTCAATCGGACTTACTGCCGGAGCTATAACCTATGCTGTTGCAAATGCGACTTCAAGGGAAAAACGCCGCTTAAAGTCCAACGCCGGAAAAGCTATTCACGCTATCGGCGATATGGTTGAAGGCATCAATATGATGATGAAATAAAGCTGAAGCCGCAGAACTGCGGTCTGCGGCTACATAACTTATATCAGAACTCTGTTATCTTACCGGAAACGTACTTTAATATTATCAGTGCATCGACAACGTCGGCTTTGCCGTTTGAATCAACGTCGGCTCGCTTTTTCTGTTCTGCGGTAAGATCAATACTTCCTGCATTGTATTTCAGTACCGTAAGCGCGTCAACTACCGTGATAGATTTATCGCCGTCAACGTCGCCGAGCTGAAGCCCTTTTGAAGCCTCCTTTCGGGTAACGGTTATCTTATAGGTTCTGACAGCTCCGCTTGCTGCAGTTACATTGATATTCAGTGTATTCTTGCCTATTTTCAGGCTTTTATTCCCTGTTCCCGAAATCTTCGCCTTCTTACTTAAAGCCGTCGCATTTACCGTTACTGACGAAATATTGTTATCTACTGTAAGCTTATAAGACTGGGTATATTTATCAAACGAAGGCGTAACCTTCTGACCCGATATACTGAGCGATTTCAGAAGATTGTTATTATCTCCGCTGCTAACCGGCTTTGTAAATACTGTATCAGGCATTTCCTTGTAAACAGGTATCTTAAATTCGAGCTTAGAATTGAGAACATCGTCCGAATAAGCATTTTTTAGTGAAACAGCCTCATTAGCCTGTCCGAAAACGCAGGTCATATACTGGTGATAATAATAGCCGTTTCCTCCGTCTACTACGTCAAATTTCTGAAGGTAAAGGGTGTCCTGTTCTTTGGTAATATATCCTGTTCCCAGAAAAACAGAACCGCCTATAATAGACTTATACTGATTAGTCCAAGGAAGAAGATAGGTCGGATTTTTAGTCTTGGCGTACTTGCAGCCCATTTCCGCCGCAGTCATAGTCGACGTCGCATAAGCCTGAATATCAAAAAAATTAAAATAATTTTCATAGCCCTTTACCGTACCCAGCGACTGAGGAGCGCCGTTTACTCCCTGCTCATTCCTGCATCTTGAAGCAAGATGATACGGAGATACTCCCGACTTTTCCGCTGCGTCCATAAAAGTCTGAGCATAGGAATACGTCTTTTTTGTATCGGGACAGGTATAACTGCCGCTCATGAACGTATCTGACAGAATAGCCTTTACTCCGCCGATATTATGTATATCCTTATTATATGAAAGATTCTCGAACATAAATATATAGGTATCGTCCAAGAAGTTTCTCGGATCCATATAATAAGCTATTATTTCTTTAGAAGCCGCCACCCAAGAACCGTCCAGTCCGTACCACTTGTTATTCTCAAAATTATATGCTCCTTTCTCCATTGACTTCCAGGACGCTAATGCTGAGCTGTGTACAAGGTTTCGTCCCAGAACATTTTCTTCTTTAAGAGCTTTATCCCAAGTCATTTCAAGCTGCTGTGCTGTAAAGACCCAATTGGGATATTTACTGTGAAGTTCTCTTAACGCAGGCTTATAGCTTTCAGGAAAGCCCTGCTTATCAAGATAGCTTTCAAAATCCTTATCTGACGAACCTACCTGCTGCGAACCTGAAACAGAAATATATTCCGAGGATACATAACCGCTTTTTTTAGATCCGGACTTAGAATAACTTATCTTATACCACTCTGAGCCGTCAGAGCCTTTAACTGTGCTTTCAACAGTAACGGTATCTCCGTAATACAGCATTCCTGTTTTAGAGTATGAAGTTCCTGCTCCGGAACGGATATTTAAAGCGTCAGCAGTGCATTTTCCTGTCTGAGCCGCACTTACTGTAAAAAAAGAACTTAAGATTGATATTACAAAAACTGCCGCTACGGCAAAAAAGTATTTATTAAAAGTCATTTTTCTTCCCTCATTAAATATATTGTCTGAATATATCGGTTTATTTTATATTATAAGGCAGGAAAATCTTTTTTGTCAACCGTTTTTTTATTCAAAAAATATTTACAAGTACAAATAAACGTTCTTTTATCAAATATTACAATTCAATTACAGCATATATTGTGTTTTGTAACCTTACCTGCTGCATATATTTAGTGAAATATAATGCAGCTCGCAAAATACCTAAAAATATCGCCGTTTTTTCGACATTTTGACTATTGACTATTTTAAGATAGCTGTGCTATAATTCATATACTAAATGTAACCTTTTGAAATGATGTTCAAAATTCGGTACACTTTATTTTTTTGTTAAGATTTAATTAATACAGTCAAGATTACGGAATTAAAATAACAGGAGGGTATAAAATGAACCTGAGGGTAAATAAGATTGCACTTTCAATCGCAACTGCTGCACTGATGATAACTTCGATACTTTCAACGGTCACTTCAGCGTCAGCTACAAATGAGATAACCCTGACTGCCGACAAGAACACTGCAAAAGCAGGCGAAAGAATAAACGTAACAGTCGGATACATACCTAACGATACCGGGGCGGCCGGCTTTACGATCAATCTGCATTACGACGCCGATAAGGTAGACGTTTATGTTCCCTCCGAATCTGAAATGGACTCAGCATATAATGTCGGAAGTAAATTTTCAGTAATTACCAACTACGTTTCTTCTGAGGGAACGGTCAAGATCGTAGGTGCAAACCTGTCAAGTACAAATATTACCTCAAAAACAGATATTGCCCTCGCAACCTTTACTGTTAAAAGCGGAGCTAGCGGAAAGATAAATTTCTGGACAGATATTGAAACAATGGTTTCTTCTAACGGTTCAGGCTATGTAAATTCTTCATATTCCGCTCCTACCGATAAATCTCCGCTTACGGTCAGCGGGCCGACAGAAACAACAACTGTTACCACAGTATCTTCCTCCGTTTCAAAAACTACTACGGAAGCCAAAACGACCACTACAGTAAAAACTACTACCCAAAAGACCACAACGACCGTTAAAACTACCGCAGCAACTACAGCTGCTTCAACTGCAAGCAAAGAAACTTCTTCAAAGCCCCAGACAGTCACCTCGGTATCCTCCGTAAAGCCGCAAACAACCACCACAGTTCCTGTTGTTACAAAGCCGGATGAATCTGTATCTGTATCTTCACAGGAAAATGAGAAAACCGAGCCTATTTATACATACAAGACCGATGATAAGGATTTCAATTCAGAAGAAGCCGTAAGTTATTCATTCAGTCTTTCAGACTACATAAAGGATTACTCACAGCTATATAATATTAAAGTTAATATATCTACAAACGGAAGCGTAAACGGCGGAATAGGAATGCTTGTAAACAACAGCTGGCAGTCCTCCGGAAATATAACACATGAAACCGGTTCAGACACCTGGACAGCTGAAAATATAGATCCTAATTCTATTTCGGGCAACGTTTTCGTTCAGCTTTACTATCTTAAGGAAAATTCCGAATTTGCTATTGATTCCATAGAAGTCGTTCCTGTAAAGGCTTCTGATAATTCAGAAACTGAGAGTTCAGACTCCGACAGTTCAGACAGCAGTAATAGTAAGACAGATACAGATTCCAACACAGATAAAAACGGTACAAGCTCTGACAGCAGCAGCATAGGAGAGGACTCTGCTGTCAGCAGCGAAGCCGAAAAAACGAACAGCAGTACTTCAAGCATAGCTCAGCAGGAATCAAATAATGAAGCAGTAGAAAACGCAGTTGATCACGCTGCTCAGGAAGCAGAAAAAAATTCCGATTCAGCGTCATCAGACAGCAATCCCTCTACGGGTTCAGCCGCTGAACCGATAAGAATAATAATTACTGCGTTGTGCGCCGCAGAAATTCTTTGGTCACTATTCGTAATAATATTCAACCGAGTTCATAAAAAAGAAGATTAATACAGCAAAAACGCCGGAACGATATTTCCGGCGTTTTTTATACATTATTGGCCTTAGCCGTAAATTCATCGGACAATTTTATTTCTAAATCACTAAATGGTACCTTACACATTTCACAAATTTTGTGTATAATTCCAAAGCTGAGATAATATTATATCATTTCATTGACATTTTTCAACATATAATATATAATATCTACATAAAATAACTGTTTATAAAAATAATTCCTTGGATATTAATGCAATGCGTTACAAAACGCCAGACTTGATCAATGGGAGGTGTTAATATTACTTCACTGCAAAAGCTTGTATACAATTTTGACGACGAAATAAACGGCGTACTGAAAAAGAACAAAAAATATCAGAACGCTTATTCTGAAATATTCAAAATTTTGTCAGATTGCAGAGCAGATAAACAGCAGCAGCAGAAAATCGACAATCTGCTGGGCGAAATGCTGACAGCTGAATCGGACGGGTCGTGGACAGCGGGAGTAAGATTCGGCGTAAACTTTATTATTGAAGCTCTACTGCTTAACGATAGCAGCGAGGAAAATTAATACAGCGCCCCGGTATAACCGAGACGCCTTTCGCTTTTCTTATGATTATTTGACCGGTTTACCCTTAAAAATAACTCCGGAAACCTTAGGTCCTGCATTAATTGCTATTGCCGCTCCGATCTGAAAATACTCAGAAGGCGGATAACCAAGCTTCTTTGTTAGAGCCTTTGAGATCTCATCACGTACGCTTTCATCATTTCCGTAAACTACGCAGTAAGGAGTCTGAGGTATTATCTCATCAGAGCAAAGCTCAACGATCTTCGGAACAATTGCCTTATCTCCCCTCACCTTGCTTTCAGTTATAATCTTATGATCGTGTATCCTCATTATAGGTCTAAGACCCATTACCTCGCCGACAAATGCCGCCGCTGACGGGATCCTTCCGGATTTCTTAGCATATTTCAGCGAATAAGGAGCAAAGAAGATAACGCAGTTTTCTACCCAATCCTGAATATAGCTGACAGCCTCTTCAGCAGAACAGCCTCTTTTGATTTTAGCAGCAGCCTGAAGCAGCGGAAATCCATAGCCTCCGGTATAGCCCTGACTGTCGATATTGAATATTCGGCAGCTTTTTTTAAGCTCTGGATGAGCTGCAAATAAATTTTCAGCCGCCATAACAGCATTGCCGTAGGTTGCGCTTCCCTCACTGTTTATAGTAACGTTAATAATATCGGTATAACCGTCTGCAAAAAGCTTTTCAAATATCTCCTCATATTCAAATACAGTGATCTGCGAGGTTACAGGAAGACCGTCGTATTCGTCCATCATTCTGTAAAATTTTTCATTATCAAAATCAACGCGGCTGGTATAGCTTTTATCTCCCATAGCTACCTTGAAAGGTACGACCTGAATATCAAAGGCTTCCTCCTGTTCTTTGGTAATATCACAAGCGGAATCGGTTAAAAGTTTTATTTTCGCCATTAGCTTTCACGCTCTGTTTAAAGAGCGTACCTCCTTTCGCGGCATTTAAAATTCAGCAATAGACTTTTGCTATTTAATTAAATAATCCCTAAGCTTTCCTTCACGTCCCAGATCCGGATAATCCCACTGGCGAAGCACCTCGTAGCAGGCAATGGCAGCAGAATTTGAAAGATTAAGACTTCTCAGCTCATTTCTCATAGGTATTCTTACACAGCGTTCATAATTCTCTGCAAGAAGCTTTTCCGGCAGACCCTTATCCTCCCTGCCGAAAATTATATAAACAGCTTTACCGGCAGGATAACTGATATCGCTGTGAACCTTTTTTCCTTTGGTAGTAAAAAAATAATACTCACCGTTATTCTTTTCAAAAAATTCTGTAATATTATTATACTGATAAATTTCAAGCTTATCCCAGTAATCAAGACCTGCCCGTTTCAGCTGCCTGTCAGTAATTTCAAATCCGTAAGGTTTTACAAGGTGAAGAGCCGCTCCGGTAACGGCGCAGGTACGGGAAATATTCCCCGTGTTCTGAGGAATCTGCGGTTCAACCAGAACCAGATTTAATTTATGCATAATATTTTCTCTTTCAATAATCAATATTCATTTCCATATATGCGTCTGAATGAATAAACCCAAGCTTTTCATAAAGCGGTCTGCCGCTTTGGGTTGAATCCAACGTTATATTTGATACAAGAAGCTCCTTCATTTTATCAATCAGCAGCCTGACCATTTTCTCAGCAATACCCTGCCTGCGGTATTCAGGCTTAACATAAACATTCATCAGATGTCCGCGCTTGCCAAACGGATGGTCGTTGGTGTGCATTACATAAATCATACTCATTGTAGCACAGCCGACGGCGTTTTCATCATCAAAAGCAATGGCAGTATAACGCTCGCCGTTTTTGAAGTAATTTCTTGTATCATCACAAAATTGCTCTGAATACTCAAGTGTGCTGTTATTTTTTCACAACCCGAAGCATTTCATATCTTAAAGCTACTATATCTTCTATATTATTTTTATCAGACAAGCGTACAAATATATTATTAAAAACACCTCTTGAATTTTTCAATAAAGCTATCAACGCCTCGGTATCGCTCTAAAGGTTTGTATAATCAGAAAGCTCCTGATAGCCTGTCAGCCACGGCAGCTGCGGCTCAAGCATAATTCCGTCCGTCCACTTAGTACCGTAGCTGTAGGTTGTTTTAATAGCCAGCTGAGTAAACGAGGTCGCCCTATTCATGGCTATAGGCAGACTGTCGCCCCTGAGTATTCCTCCTATAAGCACGCTTGCAAACATATCTCCGCTGCCGGAATAGCTTATGGGAACATAATCGTTTATGATCTTCCAAAAGCTGCTGCGCTTTTTATCATAGCCAATAGTTGCAATTCCTCCCTCAGCAATAGGAACGCTGGTTATGACCACTGTATCAGGGCCAAGCTCGGAAAGCCTTGCAAGCCACGATTTGGCTTCACTGCTTCTAAGCGGTGCAGACGGATATTCCTCTCCGAGAAGTATTGCCGCTTCCGTCAGATTTGGTGTTATTATATCTGCAACAGCCACAAGCTCGCTCATTCGGTCGCACAAATTTTTTGTATAGGTCGCATAGCATTTTCCTCCGTCGCCCATAACGGGATCAACGACCTTCAGCGCAGAGGGATAACTTGAAAAAAAATCAAGACAATGGTCTATCTGTTCGCTTGAAGCAAGAAATCCGCTGTAGATGCAGTCAAATTCAGTGCCAAGCTTTTTATAATGCTCCAGAGCAGGTGAAATATAATCGGTAAGATCCCTCATTACAAATTCACCGTAGCCGGTATGAGCCGAAAGCACTGCTGTAGGAACAGGGCAGACCTGTACTCCCATAGCAGACAAAACGGGAATTATCACAGTAAGAGAGCATCTTCCTATCCCGGAAATATCATGTATCGCCGCAACTCTTTTCGGTCCTGTCATACTTTCGCTTTACACGCACCGAATTATTAGATCCAGTACGAGCCAGCACGCCTCCGTTTCGATCTGTTATTAAAAATAAAAACACATCAAGCTTTAATAAATTAACTGCATTAAAAACAGCTTTCAGCCAATGTATTAAATATTATAGCATATTCCGCACTTATTTTCAATAGGTTATTATAAATTTTGATCTGTAAAAACAAACAATAAATTCAGCGCTTTTTCTAAGCTTCATTTACAGGCTCAGTTTCCTCTTCAAACTCTCCCTCTTCCTCCGGTATCCATGCCTTTCCGAAACTTACATCCTTAAACAATGCGGCAAGACCTGTAATCTGCTTCAATCTCAGTATTTCGTCCTTATCCATTCCTAAATGTCTTGCGATCCAGGCGTCGGATCTTCCCAGCTCATGAAGCTCCTTAACGATATTGCTCATAAGATCGACATCATGA
Organism: uncultured Ruminococcus sp.; assembly: GCA_900543145.1. Classification (GTDB taxonomy): domain Bacteria; phylum Bacillota; class Clostridia; order Oscillospirales; family Ruminococcaceae; genus FB2012. The sequence goes on along the minus strand of UQPZ01000004.1, from coordinate 127,940 downwards.
GAACCTCTCGCCCGATTATGACGGATAGTGCTTGCCATACGGTGATCGATCGTCTTATTTATGACCGATACCGGAAGCAGACCCTTTTCACGTTTGTATATATCATCATGTTCCAGCATTACCCGATACCTGTGAAAACCGTCAACGATTATATAAGTGTCGTCCTTTTTTGAATAATAGCAGACGATCGGCATTGTATAGCCGTCCTCCTTAATACTGTCATAAAGCAGATCAAGCTCAGGAGGCGCAACTGTATTCGGATTATATGTATTAGGAACGATCTTTTCTATCGGAATCGGCCTTACACCATAAACGGGACTTTTTAATTCCATTATATCTCCTCCAGACTTTTGTACTTCTCTCTTATTTTCTCTATCTTGACCTTATACTTCTTTGTTTCTCCGAAGCCCATAGTTCTGCATAAATGGTCATTCTTCAGAATACACATACACATTCTTTTCCAGCTCGGTATATCTCTTGTACTGAGTATATCGTCAGTATCATCAGGGATTTTTCCTACAAAAACGACTCTTGATTTTTTATTCAGAGTATAATTGGACACGCCGTTTCGCTCAATATTATAACCATGCTCCAGAAGCTCCTGTATCGTTTCCTCTGAAAGACCTCCTCCGGTTTCATGCCAGAATCTTATTGACGTCCTGAACTTATCCGTATATTCCTTGCTCAGGCTTTTCGGAAGAGTGCAGAGCAGAAAATCCGTATACGATCTCCAGGTATGCCCCTCGGGAAGCTTAATACCTCTGTAAGCCATTGCAGAAGATCTTCCGTATATTGATGCAAAGTTAACTCCCCTTACTCTTCCGAGAAGCTTTACCCATATTTCCGGCTCAAGCACTCTGTATAAATTCAGGCTGTCCTTTGCGTAATCGTTAAACGGTGAAGCTACACGCATTTGCTCCGGAGTAAGACCGGCCTTATAGTAAAGATCATAAAGATGATTGTAATCATAACCGAATTTATAGTTAGCGGCCCAGACATCGTTTACACCCCAATCGTAAAGCGGAGAACCGCACCATACGTCCTTAAAGGTTTTGGTTATCCAACACATTCCGTTATAGCCGTACTTTTTATTTACAATACCGCTGTACCTCTGGAGGGATTCAGAAGCTCTTATTCCGAGAAGACATATGGTTTTTCCGCCTCCGTGTATATCCCTGTACCACCTTCCGAACTGCTTTGCAAGGCTTTCCTGATGCATTTTATATTTATAGTAATAAAACGGATTATTGTCAAGATTTATAACATAAGACTTATCAGGCATTTTCCTGACCCATATGTCCCTTTTATTATCGTCCCACGGATACCAGTACATTTCATAGCTGCTGAGAGCGGTTCTGGTCGCCATAGGAAGACATACCCAGTACGGCTCGACAAGATCCAGGTTTTTTTCAAAGGTTTCGGAAATATATTGAGTAGTATATGAATACTGAGCTTCAAAATCCTGATGAAATAAGCCTATCTTTTTCTTTATATTATTCTTTCTGATATAGTCAAGAATAAGATTAAGCAAAAGTCCGCTGTCCTTACCTCCGCTGAAGGAAACATAAATATTGTCAAACTCCTGAAAAATATACTCCATACGATTAAGGAATGCTTCATACACATTAATGTCCAGATAATTTTTTATCAAGCTTATCACCGCCTTGCTGTATAATTATACTATATTTTTTGACATATTTCAAGTTTATTCTACATATTATAGCAATTATTACACAAGAAAGCATAATTTAAACGCATCAGTATGTAAAAATCAAACAAAAAACGCCGAAACCAAAACAGCTCCGGCGTTAATTTTAAATTATTTTAAAATGCAGTTTTATAAATCTCAAGAATAGATTCTACAGTACATTCTCTTGGATTGCCTCCTGTGCAGACATCGTCAAAAGCAGATTGTGCAAGAGCAGGAAGATCTTCCTCCTTTACCCCTATCTCATGAAGCTTCTCAGGTATGCCAACGTCATTTGAAAGCTTTCTTACAGCGTCTACAGCCGCCTTTCTGTATTCCTCCTCGCTCATTCCAGAAGTATCAACGTCCATTGCTTCGGCGATATACTTGAATTTATCTCCTGTGTACTGAGCGTTATATTCCATTACATACGGCAGAAGAACTGCATTTGCGATTCCGTGAGGAGTATCATAGAACGCCCCCAGAGGGTGCGCCATTCCGTGGACTACTCCAAGTCCTACATTTGAAAAACCCATTCCGGCAACATACTGACCTAAAGCCATATCCTCCCGTCCGATAGGGTCGTTATCGCAGGCGGCTCTCAGAGAACGGCTGATGATCTCAATTGCCTTTAGATGCAGCATATCAGTAAGCTCCCATGCTCCCTTTGTCGTATAGCCCTCTATAGCATGAGTAAGAGCGTCCATGCCTGTTGAAGCTGTTAGTCCCTTTGGCATCGACGACATCATAGCGCTGTCGATAACAGCGACAATAGGAATATCGTGAGGATCAACACAAACAAACTTACGCTTTTTCTCCTCGTCGGTAATAACATAATTAATAGTTACCTCCGCGGCAGTTCCGGCAGTAGTGGGAACTGCTATGATCGGAACACAGGGATTCTTAGTATCTATCGCTCCTTCAAGCGATATTACATCGGAATATTCGGGATTAGCAGTTATGATACCTACAGCCTTTGCCGTATCTATAGAGGATCCTCCTCCGATAGCTATTATGTAATCTGCTCCGGATCTCCTGAAAACTTCAACACCTTTTTTTACTACGGCTACAGTCGGATTGGCCTTGACATCTGAAAAAATATCATATGACATACCATTTTCGTCCAGTATATCAGTTACTTTTTTTGCAACATTGAACTTTATAAGATCCTTATCTGTAATAACAAGAGCCTTTTTAAAATCCCTCTTCTTTGCTTCGGTTACGATCTCCGAAACTGCGCCTGCACCGAAATATGACGTTTCATTTAAAATCATTCTATTTGTCATTAATATACATTCCTTTCTGTCTGCTATCAGTAATTAATCTGTGTACTTATTATACAATAATTATGCACAAATGTCAAGGTGTTTTGTTGAAATATACAAGAAAATTATGTGATAATTATATGCAAGATATTTTGAGCCGTAAATAAAAAGCTTTTATCTATAATTACCGTGTTATTTCAGGTAAACATATTTTCTTAAAATAAGCTGAAAATAAATACGACTGCCGCTGAGCTGCTCGACAGTAGTGATATTATTTTCAGTAGCTGAATAAGACGAAAGCGTAGGCCGCAGTTGTCCGAAGAGCTATGCAGAATTTTGGAACTGAAAGCAGACGGCTTATCGTCTTGACCCGAAACCTGATCTGGATAATGCCGGTGCAGGGATTCAAAGTGTATCTGCTTAACGAATATCACGCCGTAACGTTTCGTTTAGGGCGCTTTCTTGTCAATACGGTTTTGTTTATATACAGAAAGGACTATATTATATGAAAAGCAAAAGGATCCAAAGACTTGTACTTAGTGCGGTAATGCTTGGTATGGCGGCTGTTTTAAGCATGATAAAGGTATTTGAGCTTCCGCTGGGAGGTGCAGTAACTCCGTTAAGTATGCTTCCGATATGTATTCTATCTATCAGATACGGAGTAAAATGGGGGCTTTTTTCAGCCTTTGTTTTCGCATTGATACAGCTTGGAATGGGACTCGGAGAACTTATGACCTTTGGAATGACCGTAAAAATATGGACAGGCTGTCTTGTGTTTGATTTCCTGCTTCCCTTTACCCTGCTGGGGTTATCAGGTATTTTCAGGCGAAGCGGAACTGCCGGAATTATAGGCGGAATAACCCTTGCGCTGATTCTAAGGTTTTTATGTCATTTCATAAGCGGTTCTGTGTTTTTCGGAACCTGGTGTCCTGATGGCTGGAATATATATCTGTATTCTTTCTGCTACAATGGCTCTTATATGCTGCCTGAGCTAGTATTTACACTGATAGGAGCAGTTATTCTGTTTAAAGCTCCTCAGACAGGAAAATTGCTGACTGGCGGACAAAGCTAAAAAACTCTGAGCAAAATAAAGCCGCCGCAGCAAAATCCTGCGGCAGTTTTTTATTCCTGATTTAAAATTACAGTAAAGGTATTCATCTTTTCATTCTGTATCAAAGAATATGAATTAAATGATACATCAGAACCGGTTTTTTCTGCTGCGCTTTTCAGAATATCAAATATGCTTCCGTTTTGTGTTCCACCCCCGAAGATAACACTGTAGACCTCAGCATATACATTATCCGAAGTACATTTTATCCTTATATATCTTTCATGGTTTTTCATTGACTGAACTGCCGCTTTCTCAAAAACTATGTATGCAGAATCAATACCATTAATCAAAAGACCTGATCTTACATAATAATTTTCTTTATCTGAATCGGCGGAAGGATATTTCATATACTCAGATTCTTCTGCCTTATGATCTGCCGAACAGAAATCGTCATTTATATTGAAATAATCATATCTTATATAATCGCTTCCAAGACTTGTTATAGGATCGTCCCAAGTTACGTCTATATTGTACCAGTTTTTATTTATCAGTACCTTGTTCCACATATGAGGCGTATCTGTGCCGTCGCTGACAGAGCTTCCGAAAACGGGGATACACAATATACCAGATCTCTCGCAAAGCATAAGCATAGCCTTTGAGTAGCCCTCACACACTGCCTTACCCTCGATAAGACACCCGTATGCTGAATATGAATTAACACTTTCGTCGCTGTAATCACAATTCAGTATTATCCTGTCATGAAAATACTTCAGCTTTTCGTGATCGTCCATATTTTCAGCTTGCAGGCAAATACTTTCTACCTCCGATTTTAGCTGCAAAAGCTCACTTCCGCCCTCCTCTGCGCTCTTTACATATGATACCTTCAGACCTTTTACATAATTATCCCTGTCAACTATCATACTGTAATCGGAATCCAGTTGGTTTATTTCAGGCGACGTACAAATTACAAGCGACATAAATCCGTCAAATCTGTCGGATGATATAACTCCGTCGGTTATATCTATTTCCTCGGTATATCTTATAAGTCCGCTGTATATCTCATAGTAGCATCGGCGTATTTTCTCATCGGAATTTTCAAGATAGTATTCTGCGGACGCTGACAGCTTAGGCTGAATTTCGGTATTATCAGTACGGCTGCTTTCCGGCTCGGTTCCGGTTATTATTTCAGTCTTAACGGACGGCTGCCCCTTAGGATCTGACTTCTCTGACTGCGCCGGCAGAGTTATACTTCCTGAAGATCGCTGTGAATCTGTCAGGCTTTCTTTTTGATAACTTCCTTTTATTGAACACGACGATACTGTAAAAGCAAGTATGACCGCTGCCGCAGCACAAATCAATTTATCTTTTTTCAGGCATAGACCGGCTTCATTTGCTGTACCGACGTTAAATTCTGATCTTGACACCTTTTTTCTCCGTTTCCAGTTCCATTGAATTTCTGCAAGCTTATGATCCTATGTCTTATCAGACTCACTGACGCCGGCAATTTTATCTCTTTTTATTGCTGCACGGATCTTTTCTATACGCTTATCGCTTACCCTTATAACCGTAAATACAATATTCTGCCATTCAAAAGTCGGAGTTTCTCCATCACCGGGAATATACCCCAGCATATCAGTAGCAAATCCGCTCATAGTATCATAGTCGCTTCCCTTCGGAAGCTCGGCGCCCATAAGCTCTAAAGCCTCCTTAGGATCAGCTTTTCCCAAAATATCAAAAGTATTTGGTGTAATCTCCTGTATTTCTTCTTCCTCGTCGTCATACTCGTCCTGTATATTGCCGACAATAGATTCAAGTATATCCTCCATAGTTACAATTCCGGCCGTACCGCCGTATTCGTCAACTACTACGGCTATCTGATTTTTCTGAGAAGTAAAATACTCAAACAGCTCTCCGCAGCTGTTGCTCTCGGGTATATATTTTATTTCCCTCATATATTCTTTAACAAAACTGTTATCGGCATTCCCCTCATATACTACTCTCAAAAGATCCTTGGCAAATACTACTCCGCAGATATTGTCAATATTTTCTTCATAAACAGGTATACGGGAAAAACCCTCGTCAATTACAAGCTTGACCGCTTCTCTTATAGAAGCATTTATCTCTACTCCTACAACCTCGGTTCTGTGAGTCATGATCTCATGAACCTCCAGATCGTCGAACTCAAATATATTGCTTATCATTTCCGCCTGAGTCTCCTCGATCCCTCCGGTTTCATTTACAGCGTCTACCATCATAAGGATTTCTTCTTCGGTAACCGATTCGCCGCCCGAGGATTCCTTTATTCCGAATAATCTGAGAACAGCCGAAGTAAAAGCTGAAACAAGAAACTCAAGAGGCAAAAACAGCATAAGAAACAAACGGTACAGCATACAGGTCTTCATTACAAAGTTCTCTGTTATCTTACCGCCGGTACAAAGCCTTTTCGGCAGGATCATGCCGAAAACCGTAATAGCCGCGGCCAGAAGGCATATTATAATAAAAAATGACAGCAGTCCTACCGCATAATAAGGGACAGATTTATCAGCCTCAATATTAAATAATTCAAGCAGAGAGCTTCGCAGCGGGGCAAAAAAATAAACTGTAGCCGCCGCCGACATTACAATAGTCATTATTGATCTTGAAACCAGATTTGACATAACAAGCCTGTTAGGCTTATCAAGCAGCTTTTTCAGTATTTTTCCCCTTTTATGCTCCTCGGTAAGCTTTTTGGCTCTGGAATCATTCATTTCAATAAGAGCGTTTTCACAGGCGGTAAAAAAGCCCATAACAAAGACTATAACAGCGCAGATAAAAACTCCCTGCCACAATCGCCCGACATCGTCCATAATAAATATCTACCCTTTCGTTAAAAACATTTGATATTAAAGTAATTGTACACCATTATCGGGGCATTTGTCAATAGAACATTTACTTAAACGGAAGCGCCTTTATATTTTATTGTGCAAATTGCTTTTTGAACGTATGACCGATTCAGCGTAAAATGTATAAATCTCTGAATTTTTCCTGAGCAAAACTCCGTAAGCAAAAATATTCATAACTATGCTGTAAAATAAACTTACAGAATGAAAGGACTGATACAATGGAATACGGTATTATCGTAGGCGAAAGAATTTTTATAATGTTCCTGATACTTATTCTGGGAGCACTCTGTTATGTAAAAGGTATTATAACAAAAGACGGTACGAAGCAGCTTTCCCGCATTGCTCTGACTATAGTAAATCCCGTCCTTATATTTATATCATATCAGGCTGACTATGACGAACGCCTGCTGAACGGTCTATTATGGGCATTTATACTGTCGGCGCTTTCCTTTGTATTTTCAATAATTGCCGCTCAGTTTCTTATAAGATCAAAAAACAAAAATACCTGCTCAATCGAGCGATTTTCTGTTATCTATTCAAACTGTGCATTTATATGTATCCCGCTTATAAACAGCCTGTACGGCTCTGAGGGCGTTCTTTATCTTACAGCATACCTTACCTTTTTTAATCTGCTGGTATGGACTCACGGACTTATGCTTATGAAAGGTGAAAAAGACTTTTCATCATTTGCCAAAGCCTTGAAATCTCCGTCTGTAATTGCTGTTATTATCGGACTGGTATGCTATCTGTTACAGCTAAGACTGCCCGAAGTTCCTTCTCAGGCTATGAAATATATATCAGATATGAATACGCCCCTCGCAATGCTTATTGCCGGAGCTACCGCCGCTCAGACTAATATTATAAAGAGCTTGAAGGATATGAAAATTTATTATATAAGCTTTCTGAAGCTTATATTTATTCCGGCAGCTGTATTTCTCATAATAAACCTTTTTCCTGCGCCGGATACCGTAAAAATGACTATATTGGTTGCCGCAGGGTGTCCCGCCGCTACAATGGGCACAATGTTCGCAGTAACCCTTGATAAAGATCCGCAGAAATGCTCAGAGATATTTACTGCCACCACTTTGCTTTCCTGTATAACCCTGCCTCTTCTGGTCGCGGGCGCCGGAATGCTGCTTTGACGCGCTTAACAGAATTGCAAAAACCGCAGCCTGTTTATAAGGCTGCGGTTTATTATTTTATACCATTAGAATTTCAGAGACTTGATCCTCTCCATTGCCTCTTTTGTTCTTTCTCTGTCGCCGAAAGCCGTAAGTCTGAACCAGCCCTCGCCGTTCTTTCCGAAGCCTGCTCCGGGAGTTCCTACAACGTTTGCCTTTTCAAGCAAAAGGTCAAAAAACTCCCATGATCCCATACCGTTCGGACATTTCAGCCATATATAAGGAGAATTCTTTCCGCCTGTATACTTGATTCCAAGCTCATCAAGCGCAGAAGCAATAATTTTTGCATTCTCCTGATAATATCTTATATTTTCTCTTGTCTGCTTCTGTCCTTCTTCTGTGAAAACTGCGGCGGCAGCGCACTGAACCGGATATGAAACTCCGTTGAACTTAGAACCCTCGCGCCTTCCCCAAAGCTGTGAGATCGAAACCTCCGTACCGTCGCTCGCTTTTACCGTAAGCTCATTAGGTATTACTGTATAGCCGCAGCGCATACCTGTAAATCCGGCAGTTTTTGAGAGAGAGCACATTTCGATAGCGCATTTTCTCGCACCCTCGACCGCAAAAATACTTCTGGGAATAGCTTCATCAGTTATAAACGCCTCGTAAGCTGCGTCGTAAATTATAATTGCATTATTTTTAAGAGCATAATCTACCCAGACCTTTAGCTGCTCCTTTGTATAAGCCGAACCGGTTGGATTATTGGGCGAGCAAAGGTAAATAAGATCGGCATGAACGCTTTCGTCTGGCATTGCCGCAAAGCCGTTAGACTCGTTTGAATCGGCGTAGATCACCTTTCTTCCGCTCATAAGGTTCGTGTCAACATAAACCGGATACGCAGGATCGGTTATAAGAACAGCGTTATCATCTCCGAAAATATCGACTATATTTCCGCAGTCAGACTTTGCTCCGTCGTTTATCCTTATCTCATCTGCACAGACATCAACGCCGAAGCTTTTATAATAATCGGAAACAGCTTTTTTCAGAAAGTCGTAGCCTGCTCCGCTGTCCTCGTAGCCTTTGAAGGTTTCCTTTACGCCCATTTCGTCCGCGCCTTTTTTCATAGCCTCGACAACACAGCCGGCAATAGGCTGTGTAACGTCCCCTATTCCCATTCTTATAATATCTGCATCGGGATTAGCGGCTGTATAAGCGCTGACTTTTTTTGCAATATTTATAAACAGATAATTTTTTTCCAGCTTCAAAAAATTCTCATTAATCGTAGGCATTGTCAAGTCTCCTTATAAAAGATTCAGGAATGCTCCGGCGGAGCATTTTATTGCTGCAGAAACATTCCTGTTATATTTGATCAAATTGTAATAGTTCCCGAGAATACCGTTACGGCATCTCCTGTAAGATAAACTGCATCATCGGTATAGCGTATTTTCAGATCTCCGCCTTTCAGCTTGACTGTAATATCGGTGTCCTTTTGGCAATATCCGTTAAGGACGGCAGCAGCAGCAGCAGCGCAGGCTCCTGTTCCGCAGGCCCAGGTTTCACCCGAACCCCTCTCCCATACTCTCATTTTAAGAGTACGATCATCAATTACCTTGATAAACTCCGCATTTACCCTTTCAGGGAAAATTTCATTATGCTCAAACGCATATCCTACCTTGTCGATATCAAGACCGTCTACGTTATCCATAAATACTACCGCATGAGGGTTGCCCATCGAAACACAGGTAATATTATACTTTTCGCCCTCTATTTCAGCCTCACGGTCAACTACTCGTCCGTTTTCGTCAGGATCAAGACTGACCGGAATAAGATTCGGCGCAAGAACAGCTTTACCCATATTTACCGTAGCCCCGTTGACCTCGCCGTAATGACGTGTAAGCGAAACCTTAATTATTCCGCTGAGAGTTTCAATCGAAATTTCATCGCTGTCTGCAAGTCCGTTATCTCTCATAAACTTTGCAACGCAGCGTATTCCGTTTCCGCACATTCTTCCCTCTGAGCCGTCAAGATTGAACATTCTCATCTTTCCGTCTGCGACCTTTGATCTGCATATAAGAATAACTCCGTCGCCGCCTATTCCGAAATGCCTGTCGGAAAGCTTGAGCGCAAGTCCCTCAGGATTATCTATCTTCTGGTCGAAGCAGTTGAAGTAGATATAATCGTTGCCGCAGCCCTGCATTTTGGTAAACTGAAGCTTCTGCTTTTCCGTTCTCATATTGTTTATATCAACGATCTCGGTATTATGCTCGGTAAATTTACTTCTTATAGATGAAGCGATAGCGTTCGCCGTATCTATTGACGTAAGACAGGGGATATTTCTTTCTACGGTCTTTCTTCTTATCTTAACCGAATCTCTGGTAGGTATTCTTCCCTTTGAAGATGTCGAAATAACATAAGCTATTTTGCCGCTTTCTATCAATGTGAGAGTATTTTCCTCCGCCTCATGGATCTTCGCTACCTCTTCACAGGGGATTCCGTGATCTCTAAGAACAGCCGCTGTACCCTTTGTAGAATATATCGCAAAGCCCAGATCATAGAACATTTTTGCCGTCTGTGGGATCTCTCCCTTATCTGAATTTCTGACTGTAATAAGTACGCCGCCCTTTTTGCCCAGTTTATAGCCTGCGGCGGTAAGTCCTTTGTAAAGAGATTCCTCAAGGCTTGAAGCTACCGCAAGAACCTCTCCCGTAGACTTCATTTCAGGTCCGAGATGATTATCTACATCTATAAGCTTTTCAAAGGAGAATACAGGAACCTTTACCGCAACATAGGGCGAATTAGGATAAAGACCGGTACCGTAGCCCATATCGGCAAGTCTTTCTCCCAGCATGGCTCTTGTCGCAAGGTCTACCATAGGAACTCCCGTAACCTTGGAAATATACGGGATAGTTCTGGAGGAACGGGGATTTACCTCGATAACATAAAGCTCGTCATGATAGATAAGATACTGAATATTTACCAGACCCTTTGTATTCAGCGAAACCGCAAGGCGCTTTGAGCAATCGATAATTCTTTCGGTAAGCTTATCTGAAACGTTCCATGCAGGATAAACAGCTATGGAGTCGCCGGAGTGAATTCCCGCTCTTTCAATATGCTCCATAATACCCGGAATAAGAATATCCTCACCGTCGCAGATAGCGTCTACTTCTATCTCAGTTCCCATCAGGTACTTATCTATAAGAACCGGGTTCTCTATGCCCTGATTGAGAATGATCTCCATATACTCTTTTATATCGTCGTCGTTAAATGCTATGATCATATTCTGACCGCCGAGAACATAAGACGGACGCATAAGAACAGGGTAACTGATACGGTTTGCTATCTCAAGAGCCTCCTCGGCTGTCATTACCGTATAACCCTCAGGACGCTTTATCTGAAGATTTTCAAGCAGTTCGTCAAAGCGCTCTCTATCCTCGGCTGCGTCTATCGAATCGGGAGGAGTTCCGAGAATATTTACTCCGTTAGCCGCAAGATGCTTTGTAAGCTTGATAGCCGTCTGTCCGCCGAAAGCAACCACAACGCCGTACGGCTTTTCTATCCTTATGATATTCATAACGTCCTCATTTGTAAGAGGCTCGAAATATAGTCTGTCGGCAGTATCGAAGTCCGTTGAAACAGTTTCAGGGTTGTTGTTTACTATAACTACGTCAAAGCCCTTTTCTTTAAGCGCCCAAACACAGTGAACAGAAGCATAGTCAAACTCTATTCCCTGACCTATTCTGATAGGACCTGAGCCGAAAACAATAACCGTCTTGTTTCCTGTATGTCTAGACTTAATAAATTCTTCAGCCTCGTCCTCTGTATCATAGGTTGAATAGAAGTAAGGAGTCATTGCAGCAAACTCAGCCGCACAGGTATCAACCATTTTATATACTGCGTTAAGCGGCTTTTCGATCTTTTCACCGGATATTTTTTCAATAACCTTGTCAAGATATCCCAGCTTTTTAGCTTCATGATAAAGCTCATAGGATACTCCGCCCTTTGCAAGCTCCCTTTCAACAGCGATAAGCTTGCAGAGCTTGTTAAGGAACCACTCGTCAATTTTAGTGATGTCATGTATTTCGTCAACTGTTACTCCGCGCCTTAAAGCCTCGTAAACAACGAACAGTCTTTCGTCATTGCAGTCATGCAGGCGGCTTTTTACCGTTTCATCGGACAAGTCAGCCATTTTAGGAGAGATAAGACAGTCATGACCTATCTCAGCTCCTCTTACCGCTTTCATAATAGCCTGCTCAAAGGTCGTTCCTATAGCCATTACTTCTCCGGTAGCCTTCATCTGGGTACCCAGCTCACGTTTTGCATAAACGAACTTGTCAAACGGCCACTTAGGAAGCTTTACAACTACATAGTCAAGAGCCGGCTCAAAGCAGGCGTAGGTTTTCCCGGTAACGGCATTCTTTATCTCGTCAAGAGTATAGCCGATAGCTATCTTAGCGGCAACCTTTGCGATAGGATAGCCGGTAGCCTTTGACGCAAGAGCCGAAGAACGCGAAACTCTGGGGTTTACCTCGATAACGGCGTACTCAAAGCTGTCGGGATTAAGGGCAAACTGGCAGTTGCAGCCGCCCTCTACCTTTAAGGTATCTATAATTTTAAGCGCCGCCGAACGCAGCATCTGATATTCCTTATCCGCAAGCGTTACGCAGGGTGCTATAACAATAGAATCTCCCGTATGAACTCCTACAGGGTCAAAGTTTTCCATTGAGCAGACGGTTATAACGTTGCCCTTTGAATCACGCATTACCTCAAATTCGATCTCTTTCCAGCCGGATATGCACTTTTCAACAAGAACCTGGGTTATAGGTGAAAGATACAGACCGTTGCGTGTTATTTCCCGCAGCTCCTCCTCGTTATGTACGATACCGCCGCCGGTACCTCCGAGTGTAAATGCCGGACGGATAATAAGCGGATAGCCTATTCCCTCCTGGTTTGCAAAATCGACCGCATCCTCAACCGTATTTACAACAAGCGAAGGGATACAAGGCTGGTCGATAGACTCCATAGTATCCTTGAACATCTGCCTGTCCTCAGCCTTGTCGATCGTTTCGGGATTTGCTCCGAGAAGCTTTACGTTGTATTTGTCAAGGAAGCCCTCTTTTGCAAGCTGCATTGAAAGGGTCAGGCCTGTCTGACCTCCAAGGGTAGACAAAAGACTGTCGGGACGTTCCTTTTTAATTACCCTCTTGACTGTTTCAAGCGTTAGCGGCTCGATATAGATCTTGTCCGCCATAGCCTTATCGGTCATGATCGTTGCGGGATTGGAATTAATAAGAATAACCTCTAGTCCCTCTTCCTTCAAAGCCCGGCAAGCCTGAGTTCCGGCATAATCGAACTCTGCCGCCTGACCTATGACTATAGGACCTGAGCCTATTACCAGTACCCGCTTTATATCTTTATTCAAAGGCATGAAACTTCACTCCTTACTTATTTTCATCTATCATTTTCATAAACTTATCAAAAAGGAATCCCGTATCTAGCGGACCGCCGCAGGCTTCAGGGTGAAACTGAACGGAAAACGCAGGCATATTGAGATATGTGATTCCCTCGCAGGTACCGTCGTTGGCGTTTACGAAAGAAACCCTGGCGTTATCCCCCATAGAATCGTTGATTACCGCATAGCCGTGATTCTGACTGGTAATGTAGACTCTTCCTGTTTCTAGCTCGGTAGCCGGCTGGTTAGCGCCTCTGTGACCGTACTTTAGCTTTTCAGTCTTACCACCCTGGGACAGCGCAAGAAGCTGATGACCAAGGCATATACCAAAAGTAGGGATCTTCTTTTCAGAAAGCTTTTTCAGCTCTTCGATTATTTCAGTATTTTCAGAAGGATCTCCGGGGCCGTTTGAAAGCATTATTCCGTCAGGAGCAAGCTCCTCGATCCTTTCGCATTTTGTATAAGCCGGAACGACTGTTACCTCGCAGCCTCTTTTAACAAGCTCTCGTCTTATATTATCCTTTGCACCGAAGTCAAAAAGACATACTTTTCTTTTAACCTCTCCGTCAGGAGCAAAAATCTCTTCCTTATTACAGGTAGTATTTTTAACAGCCTCTTTGATCTTATAATTTTTTAGATCATCAAAGCTGAAGCCTGATCCCTCGGGTACTATTTTTCCGTTCATAACTCCCGATTCCCTTACTATCTTAGTAAGCTGACGGGTATCAATACCATAAAGTCCCACGATATTATTTTGCTTTAAAAAAGTGTCAAGATCACCCTCACAACGGAAGTTGCTAGGCTCCTGACACCAATCTCTAACAATATAAGCTTTAACGTTCGGACGACCGCTTTCAAAATCAACGGGAATAACACCGTAATTACCGATCAAGGGAAAAGTCTGAACAACGATCTGACCGTAGTAGCTGGGGTCCGTAAGCGTTTCCAAATAGCCGGTCATTGCAGTAGTAAAAACTATTTCACCGACAGCCTCGCCGCAAGCTCCGAAGCTTTTACCTTCAAATATCATACCGTTCTCCAATATAAGATATGCTTTCTGCACCTATAGCTCCTCCTTTTTTGCGCAAATTTTTACGATTACAATTATAACATACAAAATATAATTTGTAAAGTGCTTTTTCAATATTATTTTCATTCCGTTATAACGCACAAATAAAATCAATATACTTTATTGTTTTTGCATATAGCACTAAAATAAGGCTGTATCTATCAGACCCTTTTTACATATTATTTTACATTGTTCTTATTGACTTTAATGACAAAATACAATATAATTAAATATATATTAATAATTGAATTATTATACGGAATTGATTTCGGATACAAAACGGCTTTAAATATAAATAAGGAGGTATGCTCCATTTCGGAGCATGATCGTAGAAATGTCTAAAAAGGTTTATGATAACAGAGAACTGTCATGGCTGAAATTTAACAGCAGAGTTCTGGAAGAGGCTCAGGACAGCTCAGTTCCGCTTATGGAGCGGCTGCTCTTCGCTTCTATTTACGGAAGTAATCTTGACGAATTTTTTATGGTAAGAGTCGGCTCGCTTATAGATCAGAAGCTTATAGATGACAGCGAACGGGACGGCAAAACCAAAATGCGTCCCTCTGAACAGCTTTCAGCTATCTATTCAAACGTAAGAGCGCTTAACGAGATAAAGGACAAGACCTATTCGGCAATAAACAAAGAGCTGGAGCTTAAAGGAATTTTTCAGAGATCTATGAAAAATCTGACCAAAGCCGAGCAGGAATTTATTGAAGCGTATTACTCCTATGAAATAAAACCGTTTCTTAACGCTCTGATAATAGACAAGCGCCACCCTTTCCCGTTCCTTAATAATGAAGATATTTATGTTATTGCAAAAATAACCTCAAAATCAGGGATCAAGCTTGGAATCATCGGCTGCTCCGGAAAATATGAAAGAGTAGTTTTCCTGCCCTCAGACGAAAGCGGAAAGATAGAATTTATTCTGGTTGAGGATATTATACTTCATTACGCAGACAAAGCCTTTGAAAACTATAAGCTTGAAGAAAAAGCCCTTATGCGAATAACAAGAAACGCCGATATTGACGTAGACGAGAGCTTCGACAGCGAGCTGGATTTCAGACAGAATATGTCCGTGCTTATCAGTAAAAGGAAAAGATTATGTCCGGTCAGACTGCAGCTTTCAAAGACGCTTTCGGAACTTACTCTCGGCGAATTGCTTTTAAGACTTGAGCTTACAAAAAAACAGACGTTTATTGAAAAAACTCCGCTGGATTTCAAATATGTATTTTCAGTATTTGCTAAGACCTCCGAACGTAAGGAGCTGTTCTTTCCCAAAGCCGAGCCTCAGCAGTCCCGTATGGTTCAGAGCAGCGTTCCGATGATGCAGCAGATAGATAAAGGCGATATATTCCTTTCATATCCATACGAATCAATCAGACCCTTTATACGTCTGTTGGAGGAAGCTGCAAACGACCCTCAGGTAGATTCGATAAAGATGACGCTTTACAGGGTCGCTAAGAACTCAAAGGTAATCAAGGCGCTCTGCTCCGCCGCAGAAAACGGCAAGGAGGTAGTAGTCCTTGTGGAGCTTAGAGCAAGATTTGACGAAGAAAACAATATCGGCTGGTCAAAGCAGCTTGAGGAATCAGGGTGTCATGTAATGTACGGACCTCATCGGCTCAAAGTACATTCAAAGCTTTGCCTTATTACAAAAAGAAGCGGAAGATCAGTTAAATATTATACACAGATCGGGACCGGAAATTATAATGAAAAAACTGCCGAGCTTTATACAGACCTTTGTCTTATGACCTGCAGAAGTGAGATCGCCCGCGATGCCTGCAATGTTTTCAAGGCGTTATCTGTAGGCGAACTGGTCGAAAGTTCAGGATTGCTGCTTGTCGCTCCGCTGTGCTTACAGAATAAAATAATTGAAATGATGGACAATGAAATAAATATTGCAAAAGCCGGAGGAGAGGGCTACGTCGGCGCAAAGCTCAATTCCCTTACCGATAAGGTTCTTATTGATAAGCTTATCGAATGCTCACAGGCAGGAGTGAAGGTGGAGCTTGTCGTCAGAGGTATCTCCTGTCTTATAGCAGGAATAAAGGGCGTAACTGATAATATCAGGATAATTTCTATCGTCGGCAGGTACTTGGAGCATTCGAGGATATACCTTTTCGGTTCAGGAGTCAGAAAAAAGGTTTACATATCGTCTGCGGATTATATGACGCGGAATACTACCAGAAGAATCGAGGTTGCCGCTCCCCTGCTTGACGAGGGAATAAAACAGAGGGTTATTGATTATTTCAATACACAGCTTTCCGATAATGTAAAAGCAAGAGAACAGCTTCCGGATGGCACATATGTTCATGTAAGAACAGGTGAATTCCCGCTGGATTCCCAAAAACACTTTTTTGCAGAGGCTTATGCAAATGCGCCAAAACCCACAGATTTTTCAACCCCGCCAAAAAGAAAAGGCCTATTCGCCCGCATAGCCGGATTTTTCAGAAAAAAAATCAAAACACAGTAAGCCGAACCGGCTGCAGCTTATTGATCTGCAGCCGGTTCTTTTTCGGTCGTTATCATGTTTTTATAATACTCTGCGAGACGGTTGGCAAGGCTGTTGAGCAGCAGCACCGCCTCGGTTCTTACAGATTCGTTTGAATAAACCCCCTGTGACGACAACTCAGCGGCGTTTTTGGCATAGTCAACCGCCGTCTGAAGCACTGATGCGTCTTTTTTATCAGACAGACTCTTTGCAGCGTAAAGACTTGCCTTAGCTTTCAGCGCAGTATATTCATCTGTAAATATTCCTGAAGTATCGTCAAGCTTTATAAGCGCTTCATACTCTCCGTTCAGGAACATATCCCTTGCCTTGACCAGCAGATTCAATGCGTCCTCCTGCGTATCTCCGTCACTTGCAGGCATAAGGTAAGTCATAGGGACCCCGAGTACCCGGCTTAAATATTCAAGCGTTCTGACCGACGGGGTCGCTGAACCGCTTTCGATCTGGCTCAGCATATTTCTTGTAATAAAATCACCAACGGCCTCCGCCTGCGTCATTTTTTTCGCAAGCCTTGCTTCCTTGATCCGTTTTCCTAACTCTGCTGGATCCATATATCAGACGCCCCTTTCCATGACTGTAAATTTAATTTACTTATATCATAACAGATTGCAAAGCAAAATGCAAGCGGTTTCAATAATTTTTACAAAATAATTTTCAAGAACCCAATACCTATCTGTATCCTGCTTGTCCGACAAAAAGCAAAAAATTTCCGCTTTTGCTATTGACAAATTGATTTAAATAGGATATAATTTATGTAAATCAAATTTACTTATTTTACAGAAAGATTTATCCGGTCGGGAGAAGAAAGGAAAAGTGATAACTATGAGCGAATGGTGGGACGGGTTAAGCACATTATTAAAGATATTATACTGTGTTGCGGCTCCGTCTACTCTGATCCTGCTTATTCAAACAATTATGTCAATGTTCGGATTTCACGACGGAGGCGCAGGCACTGATTTTTCGGACACCTCCGGTATTGATTTCGATGCAGGAGGCGGGGCGGATATTCCGAATGGGGGAGATCTGAGCGGGTTCCATGATATAACCTCTCACGATATTACAGGTCATCATCAGATCGTGGACGGCGGAAACCCTGCCGACTTCTCATCTATGCGTATGTTCACGCTTCAGACTATCGTGGCTTTTCTTACCGTTTTCAGTTGGACCTCGATAGTTGCCGTTCAGTCCGGTATGCCTGCTGTTCTAGGTATTGCTCTCGGACTTGTCCTGGGATTTTTGACTATGCTTATGGTAGCTAAGATAATTCAGCTTTCCTCAAGGCTTGCCGAGAATGGCACTCTTAATATGAAGAACTGTATAGGCGAATTTGCGACTGTATATGTACCGATTCCAGCAAAGGGTTACGGAGAAGGCAAGGTTACTGTAACGGTTCAGGGACAGTTCAGGGAACTTTCGGCGGTATCAAACGAAAACGAACCGCTTAAAACCGGAGCTCAGGTCAGAATTACAGACCTTAGAGGAGATACTGTGGTTGTGGAAAAGGAATAAGATCCTTAAGGATCATTAAATTAAAGTGAATAAAAGATGGAATCCAATACGGGGATAAGGGAAAATTCGGGAGGCTGCATTTTAAGAGTAAAAAGCTTCTGTGCTGCAGCGAGAATCACCCTTTAAAAGGCGGATACAAGGTCGGCTTTTCCGATATGGATCACAGGTATTCTTCAAGCTTTTTTAACTGCATTTATGTATACATTCCGCCGCTGACGGAAAGCATTGAATGGAATTTATCATATTCACATTATACGCTTCTTATAGTCCTGTCAAATCAATAAAGGACTTATAGAATAAATAAGCCTGTGTATTCGGGCAGACAAAAAATAATTAATAATGGAGGAAAAACAACATGAGCGGTGTGGAAACATTGGTTATCGTCTGTATCGTAGTTGTGGTGCTGTTTGCCGCAGTTGCCGGAATACTGTCCCGATACAGAAAATGTCCGTCGGACAAGGTGCTTGTAATTTACGGTAAGGTAGGCATTGACAAGAACGGACAGACCAAAAGCGCAAAGTGCATTCACGGAGGAGCGGCGTTTATAGTGCCGGTAATACAGTCCTATCAGTATATGGATCTTACTCCTATCTCGATCAACGTCGATCTGAAAAATGCGCTTTCAAAGCAGAACATCAGAATAGATGTTCCGTCAAGATTTACAGTCGGAATTTCGACCGAACCCGGGGTAATGCAGAATGCGGCTGAAAGACTTCTCGGATTAAAGCTTGTGGAGATACAGGAGCTTGCAAAGGATATTATTTTCGGTCAGCTGCGTCTTATAATCGCAACTATGGATATAGAAGAGATCAACTCAGACAGAGATAAGTTTCTTCTTGCAGTTTCAAACAATGTAGAGATCGAACTGAAAAAGATCGGATTAAGGCTTATCAACGTTAACGTAACAGATATAACAGATGAATCCGGATACCTTGAATCACTCGGTAAGGAAGCCGCTGCAAAGGCTATCAACGACGCCAAGCGCTCGGTTGCCGAAAAGCACCGCGACGGTGAGATCGGTCAGGCAAATGCTCAGAGGGATCAGCGTATTCAGGTCGCTGCCGCAAACGCAACTGCTATCGACGGTGAAAACTCTGCTAAGATCGAGGTCGCACAGTCGGAAGCCAAGCGCCGTGAAGCAGAAGCCGAAGCTCTCAGGCAGGCTACCGCAGCAGAAGCTGTTCAGGCGGCAAAGGCGAAGCAGGAAGCCTATATTGCTCAGCAGGACGCCGAGCGTACCCGTGCCGAGCTGGAAATGGCTACACAGCAGGCTGATGTTATCGTTAAGGCTCAGGTTTCAAAGCAGCAGGCGGAGATCGCCGCAGAAGCAGAAGCGGAGGTAACACGCAGAAAAGCGCGCGGTGAAGCCGACGCTATCTTCGCCAAAATGGAAGCCGAAGCAAAGGGCGCTCAGGAGATACTTGTAAAGCAGGCTGAGGGTATGAGACAGCTTGTAGAAGCGGCAGGCGGAGATGCCGACGCAGCAGTAAAGCTGATAATTGCCGACAAGATCGAACAGCTTGTAGCTATTCAGGTTGAAGCTATCAAAAATATCAAGATAGATAAAATCACTGTCTGGGATTCCGGTAATAACGGCGGCGGAAAAGGCTCGACCGCTAATTTCCTGAGCGGACTTATGCAGTCTGTTCCTCCTCTCAGCGAGCTTTTCAAACAGGCAGGAATGGAACTTCCCGACTTTTTAGGCAAGGATATTGACGAGGCTCTTGCAAAATCAAGAGAGGAAGCCGTCAAGACAGCCGCCGAAGAAATGGCAGAGGGAGCAGAGGACGCTAACGGATATGTAGAAATGGTTGACGATAAAAGCAAATAAAAAGATTACATAATATTTGAGCCGTCCGGATCCTTTGATTCAGACGGCTTTATATATAGGCTGATTCTCCTTTATTATCCATAAATATTGCACAATTTTTATCAACTGGTGCCCTTGATTGTTGACTTTCTGCACAATGTATGATAAAATTATATTTATCATAGCAAAAGGAGGATCATTCTATGAGAAAAACTAAGCTTCTGCTTTCAATGCTCTGTTCAGGTATTATAGCTATATCTTCATTCGCAGGCATTTCATCGGCAGACAGCAGTGAACTGACCCTTAATTTAACGACAGCAAATCTTTCGGCTACAGCCAATACGCCGGGAAAGGTTTCGGTAAGATCAGAATACTCATGCACAACAAACGCAATACGTATAAACTGGAATAAGGTCAGCGGAGCTTCCGGATACCGCATTTATCGCTGGAACGGGAAAACATGGGCAAATATAGCCACTATCCACAACGGAAGCACAACGACCTACCGCGACTCAGGTCTTTCTTCAGGTACGCTTTACAGATACAAGGTTAAGGCTTATAAAAAGGTCGGAGGAACTAACTACTGGGGACTGGCAAGTAATGAAAAATACACTGCCACAAAATCCAAAGCCGTAAAAATAACAAGCACCAGCAGGACCAAAGATGCAGTTCGTCTTAACTGGACAAAGCAGACGGGAAACGGCTATCAGGTCTACCAACTGAAAGGAAGCTCATGGGTAAAGATAGCAACTCTGCGCGATATGAATACTGTTACTTACCGAATAAGCGGACTCAAGCCCGGAACCGAATACAAATTCAAGGTACGCGCTTACAGGACCGACACAAAAGGAAAGGTTAACGCCGGCGCTTTTGGCTCGGTTTCTGTAACTACAAAACCGGCTCAGGTTTCCTCTGATGTCGCCCCGGAGGTTTACGAGGTACTTTCTATAGTAAATACAGAAAGAAAAAAGGCAGGGCTTAAAGAGCTTACCCTTGATCTTAATCTTTGCAAGGCAGCTCAGGTAAGAACCAAGGAGATAACTCAGGTATTCAGTCATACGCGTCCTGACGGAACATCCTGCTTTACGGTACTTGATGAGTTCGGGATAAGCTGGAATTCTGTCGGTGAAAATATCGCCCGAGGTCAGCAGACTCCGGCTGCCGTAATGAACGCCTGGATGAATTCAGAAGGACACCGTAAAAATATCCTGAACAGCTCTTTCGGAAAAATAGGAATAGGCTACGACCCGGCAGCAAAAGCCTGGGTTCAGCTGTTTACTAACTGACAAATAAAAACTGTGCTTAACAATAATAAACAGCGCCTCCTATGGCTTCTATTAAACCATAGGAGGCGTTGTTTTGTATAAAAAACTATGTATTAGAGAATTATTATTTCGCCGGTCTGCTCTCTCGAAGCGCCTACAGCGTTTGATTCGTCGGTATCAATATGCATAGCAAGCGCATATTTTTCACTGACTCTGACGACAGTATCGCAAAGCACAGCAGTTCTTTCAGCCGACTCTATTTTTACAGATACGATCTGCTTATCCTTTACGCCGAACTCTTTTGCATCGGCAGGAGTCATATGAATATGTCTTTTTGCAACGATAACTCCCTGTGAGATCTCAACCTCTCCGCAGGGTCCAACGATTTTGCAGGCTCCTGAACCGTCAAGATCTCCCGACTCTCTTACGGGTGCGGAAATTCCTATTGAACGTGCATCTGTTGCCGACAGCTCAACCTGGGTTTCTGGACGTACAGGGCCGAGAATAGATACGTTTGCAAGCTCCTTCTTAGGTCCTACGACCGTTACTCTTTCCTCGCAGGCAAACTGTCCCGGCTGTGAAAGATCCTTTTTATGAGTAAGCTCAGCTCCTTTTCCGAACAGTTTCTCAAGATCCTCCTGAGTAACGTGAACGTGACGGGCAGATGTTTCTACAATAAACTTCTTTGACATTTAAAACATATCCTTTCAAAATAAATTATGCGGAAGCCGCATACATCATATATATTTTACTACTTTTTCTTGCCGAGGTCAAGCATAAGCAAAAATTTAATATGCAAAAAGCAGACTTCCGCACAATACGAAGGTCTGCTCCTGATCTATATTTACTTCTCATGCATAAACTGCTTATGTTTTTCCTCATATTTATGCTTAGTTGCAAGCCCTCCTCTTATATGACGCTCCCGCTTGTTTTCCTCCAGAATTGCTTTCACCTGCTTATAAAGCTGAGGCGATGTTTTAGGCAGTCTGTCGGTAAGGTCTTTATGTACCGTTGATTTGCTGATTCCAAATTCTTTTGCTGTCGCTCTGACGGTAGTTTTGTGGATAACCATATACTCCCCCAGCACCACTGAGCGGTCCTTGTCTGTTTCTGTCATCTATCTCACTCCAATACTTATGGTGTTGTATTAGAGTGTATGCAAGGGAATTTAGGTTTATGTTTGTCCGTAATATATTGTAAAAACAGATCTAACAGAACTAAACGTAACGGAATAATGCAATTTTTAAACTGACATACAGCTTCTGACAAGACTTTCCTGAATTCAGCAGCTGATAAATACGCCGCCTGCATTAATATACAGACGGCTGTAAATCTATTCCCTGTTTATCAGTTTTTCCTTATCAAGCAGTGATATATCGGTCTCACGTACCTTTTTGCGTATTTCAAGGATTCTGGACGGTGCCATTGAAAGCTCGTCAACGCCCATTGCCAGAAAAGCCTCAGTCATCTCGGGATCCCCCCCAAGCTCTCCGCAGATCCCGCACCATATACCGTTTGCGTGAGCGTTTTTAACAGTCATATCTATAAGCCGTAAAACCGATGTATGGTAAGGATCATAGAATCTGTCAAGACGGGAATTCTGACGGTCTACAGCAAGAGTATACTGCGTAAGATCATTGGTTCCGATACTGAAGAAATCTACTTCCTTTGCTAGAATATCGCTTATGACCGCCGCAGACGGAGTTTCTATCATTATTCCTACCTGCATATTTTTATTAAAATCAATTCCCTGCTCCTCCAGTTCCCTCTGAATATCTTTTATTATACGCTTTGATTCCCTTATCTCCCAGACCGACGCTACCATAGGCAGCATTATCATTATGTTACCGAAAGCGCTTGCTCTGCAAAGCGCTCTTAACTGAGTTCTGAAAATTTCCTCACGGTCAAGGCACACTCTTAAAGCCCGCCAGCCCATTGCAGGATTTTCCTCAGTCGGCATATCAAAATAGTCTATCTGCTTATCCGCTCCTATGTCCATAGTGCGAATTATTACAGGACGTCCCGCCATGCTTTCTGCGGCAGTTTTATATACGGAAAACTGCTGCTCCTCGGTCGGATAACTGCTGTTTTCAAGATACAAAAACTCGCTTCTGAACAGACCGATACCGCCTGCGTCATTGGCAAGCGCCGCTCCTGCGTCTCCCAAGCCTCCGATATTTGCGTACAGCTTTATTCTTTTTCCGTCAAGCGTTATATTTTCCTTACCCTTCTGCTGCCTTATCAGTTCCTTGCGGCGCTTGTCCTCTTCCTGAAGCTGCCGCATTTTTTCAAGCGTATTTTTATCCGGCTCTATAATTATTTCACCGGTAAATGCGTTTACCGCCGCCGGTCTTCCGCTAAAGTCCTCGGAAAGTTTATCTCCGGCTCCGATAACCGCCGGAATTCCAAGAGTTCTTGCAAGTATAGCGGTATGAGAATTGGAAGAGCCTTTTCTGGTAACAAACGCCAGAACCTTGCTCTTGTCCATTTGTACAGTTTCACTGGGAGTAAGGTCGTCAGCGCAGATTATAAGCTTTTCTTCTTCATCAGAAATGTCCGAAACTTCAGAACCCGGCATAAGATTTCTTATAAGCCTGTCTGAAATATCCTTGACATCCGAAGCTCTGGCTTTCATATATTCATCGTCCATTGACGAAAACATTGCAGCGAAGTTATCTCCGGTCACTGCAACAGCATATTCCGCATTTACCTTCTGAGAGGTAATTATATTCTTTATTGAATCAAGATAATCCATATCCTCGACCATCATCTGATGTATCGAAAATATCTGAGCGTTAGTTTCACCGACTTCCTCCACAGCTTTATCGTACAGCTTTGAAAGCTGCTCCAGAGTTTTGGATTTTGACTGTGAAAAGCGTTTAAGCTCAGCCTCCGTGTCCTCGGTCCTGACTCTGCGAACCTTTACTTCACTATCCCCGACAAAAGAAAGTCTGCCGATCGCGATTCCCCCGCTTACGCCCTTTCCCTTCAGCTCAGTCATAATTCCCACCGCCTTCTTATCAAAGATTTTCAGTAAAGAACGCTTTAATACTTTCTGACGCGTTATCCTCGTCGCTGCCATCAGCAGTTACAGTTACTTTGTCACCGCATTTTACACATAGTCCCATTACTCCGAAAAGACGTTTGCAGTCGGCTGATTTTTCTCCCTTTGACAGCGTTATTTTTGAAACGAATTCGGCAGCCTTCTTAACGAGAAGACCGGCAGGTCTTGCGTGGATCCCAACAGGATCGGTAATTACATATTCAAATGTTTTCATAGTATCAATCTCCTTTTTTATTTTGTCAATAAAATCAATTCTTCCATAAACGATGCTCTGTCCGTATTTTTTACAGTCACCGAACGGTATTCGTCCGAATTAAGCACAACGACAGGCGTAAGCGTATCGATCCTTCCGAATTTAAGCTTTTTCAGATCAAATTCCATTACGCAGTCTCCTTTTTTTACACGGCTTCCGTCTGAAAAACAATGCATAAAATCACACCTCTCCGCCTGATCCTTTGTTCCTACTGTAACAAACAGATCAACGCCCGTATCAGAGATAAGCTCGACCGTACGCCCTTGGCAGATACTGACTGTACCGTCAAAAGGAGCAACTATTTTCCCCTCCGACGGATCAACGGCATAGCCTTTGCCCATAATACCTGATGAAAAGGCTATATCGTTTACCCTGCTTAACGGAAATACCCTACCCTTAGCCGGATTAGCTATAGCTTCAGTACGGAAATCCCTCAGCTCCGGATTCAAAAGCTTCAGCGTTTCATTATAGTATTCTGCCACAGAAAGTCCTATTATAATCTGAAGCTGTGAATTTTGAAATATTACTCCCCTAATACCGTCAATTTTTTTTATTTCGTCTTTGGCGGCAATACTGATGTTTTTTAAATCTAACCTCAGCCGTGCCGAACAGTGAGATACATTTTTTATATTTTCTGCTCCTCCCGCCAGCCTGATAACAGCAGCCGCTCTTTCCTTCGTATTTATATTTTATCACCTGCTTTCAATAATATTTCGATTTTCAAATAAAAAAGACCGAAAAGCGGCACATTTTAATAATGCATACGCTTTACAGGTCTTGCCTCGGTACGAGTAACAATCCTATTAAATAAAAAAGACAACACCGAAACTGAACTGCATTAACGAGTAATGCACACTCACAATCAGTCTTGCCCAACATAAGCCGGTAACAATCCGCCGTATTTACTTTACATACATATTATAACAAACTAATTCCGAAAATTCAATTGATATTTCATATAATTTATCACGGCAGGCTTTGTGCATATTTAACAATTTAACGACAAAAAGGGCCGCTTAAATAAGCGGTCCTTTTCGTTTTATGCTAATAATCAGCAGCCGCAGCCATTGCATCCGCAGCCGTTATCGCAGCCGCCCCAACCGCCGCCGCAGCAGCAAGCGATGATAAGGATAAGGATTATAATCCACCAGCATCCGCCAAATCCACAACCGTTCATAAAACATTCTCCTTTAACTGTGTATTTTATAAAGCAGCAGCCAGCGTTTTCGCTGTTTGCCTTTGCTTTATATTACAGTTTATGATTCAGGAAAAATTGTGTTACAAAAATTTTCGGAAAGCTGAATTTGTCCTGCGCATAAGATGTTATTAGCGGCTTGAAACTGCTTTGGAAGCATACCGGCGCAGCAGCAGTATATTTTTTTTCAGCAGCACAATACCTGTGAGCCGATGTCTAAAAATCCGAAAAGCGTCAATGCTTACTATAATGGTAACTCATGTCGGGGCTGCCTCAAACGAAAGGGTGATTTTTTTGTCTACAGGCAATCATAGCTTTGAAATTGACAGATTTACAAAAAAAGGGCGGGATATAATCCGAGGCGCAGTCGTATGCGCAGGAAAGTGGGGACATACCTATATCGGCTCGGAGCATATTCTGCTTTCTATAATGGAAGAAGGTACTTCTGCGGCGTGTGCAGTTTTGATAAAGCATTCGGTAACGGAAGAAGCCGTTGAAAAACAAATGCTGAGAATAATAGGAAGAGGAACTCCCTGTCGGCTCACTCAGAATGACTTTACTCCTACCGCAGTAAATATATTAAAGGGAGCATGTACTCTAAGCGAAAGCTTCGGAGCTAAGCAAACCGGATCGGAATACATTCTGGCGCTTATATTAAGGCAGTCAAACGCCTGCGCCGCAGAGATACTTCGCGAGCTTGACTGTAATCTTACCCGTATGTACGCCGACTGCACCGCCGCAGGAAACGACAGAACGATTTTCATGGAACAAAATTATGTAAAGCTTAAAAATCTCGAAAGATACGGCAGAGAGCTTACAAAAAAGGCAGCGTGTGAACAGTTTGATCCGGTAATAGCCAGAGAAAAGGAAACACAGAGAATAATGGAGATACTATGCCGCCGTACAAAAAACAATCCGTGTCTTATAGGCGAAGCGGGTGTGGGAAAAACGGCTGTGATCGAAGGCCTTGCTTCAAAGGTTATGATGGGCGAAGTACCTCAGGCGTTATCAAAAAAAAGAATATTTGCCCTTGACCTTACCTTGCTGCTTGCAGGAGCAAAATACCGCGGTGACTTTGAAGAACGTCTGAAAAACTGCATGGACGAAGCGGAATCAGCAGGCAACGTTATTCTATTTATAGACGAAATACACAATATTATGGGAGCAGGGGCGGCTGAAGGAGCGATCGACGCGGCAAATATCCTTAAACCTCAGCTTGCAAGAGGAAAGCTGCAAATAATCGGCGCTACTACCTTTGAGGAATACCGAAAGAATATCGAAAAGGACAGCGCTATGGAAAGACGCTTCCAGACCGTAAAAATAGATGAGCCGTCTGCAGAAGGTACAATTGAAATACTGAAAGGAATTTGCGGAAAATACGAGGAGCATCATAAGGTATCCGTTTCAGACGATGTTATAACGCATATCGTAAATCTAGCAAAGCGATACGTTACAGACAGGTTCTTTCCAGATAAAGCAATAGATATACTTGACGAAGCCTGTGCCTGCGCCAGAATAAACAGCTCCTCAGTAGATAACGGAAAGCAGGAGATTTCGGCGGTATTTAACGACTATGTTATAGGAAAGATCTCTAGGGAAGACTATCTCAATGCGATCACCGGAAAGAATAATGAAGAACGGACAGAGCTTACAAAGGACGATGTAGAAAAGGTAGTTTCAAGGCAGACCGGAATCCCCTGCGCTGCGCTGACCGAAAAAGAATCCCAGCTTCTGAGAGACCTTGACAGGCAGCTGAAAAAAGACGTTACCGGACAGAACGAAGCGATAGAAAGGCTTTGCGCCGCTATAAGACGCTGCCGCTCCGGTTTAAAAGACGACAGCAGACCAATGGGAAGCTTTATTTTTATGGGCACAAGCGGAGTCGGCAAAAGTCAGCTTGCAAAATCGCTCGCCAAAGCGCTTTTTCACCGCGACGACGCACTTATAAGAATAGATATGTCTGAATATATGGAGCGTCATAACGTTTCAAAGCTTATCGGAGCGCCTCCCGGATATGTAGGCTACGAAAACGGCGGTCAGCTTACCGAAGCCGTCAGAAAAAAACCGTATTCCGTTCTTTTGCTGGACGAAATTGAAAAGGCCCACCCCGAAGTGTTCAATCTGCTGCTTCAGATAACAGAGGACGGCTTTCTTACCGATTCAACAGGACGGCGCGTTTCATTTTCAAACGTGATCATTATTATGACCTCAAATATAGGAGTAAAAAACCTAAAAGATAAAAAACATCTTGGCTTCTCAGACGAGGATTCCGATAAAGACAATTACGAATATATGAAGAAGGAGCTTACTGGAGAGCTTAAAAAATTTCTTTCGCCTGAGCTGCTGGGCAGAATAGACGATACTATAGTATTCAACAGGCTTGGTAAGCCTCAGCTTTCAGAAATAGCGGTATCTGAGCTTGAAAGCCTGAAGGAAAGACTTGAAAAGCTTGGATACGGCTTCAGCTATACCGAAGATATACCCTCGGAAATAGCAAGGCTTAGCGAAGGAAAGCCATCGGGAGCAAGAGAGGTCAGGAGGATAGTCTGCTCTGAGATCGAAAACCTTATAAGCGACCTTATAGTATCAGGAGCAGAAAAACCTACCTGCTTCGCCGCTGTTCTTTGCGAAGGAAAATTCACTGTAAAGGAACACGCAGTAAATCAAGCAGTTTAATTAATAAATTATTTACAAATTTTTTGCGACAAATGTCAAAAAAATATTGAACAACCCTCCCGACATATGATATAATGATTTTATTAAAAGCTGACAGATGCTGAAACAGCATACTAAAATTATAGAAGAAACGGAGGGCAGCCCTAAAAAAGCCGAAAAGCTGTATTATAGGGCGCTGCAATGTCTGATAAAAGAGAATACAAAATCTATTCTGATTCAACCTGTGATCTGCCGAAGGAATATACCGAAAGCTTAGGTACAGAGATATTTAAGTTAAGCTTTGAACTTAACGGAAGATCGTATATGGACGGAGATATGCCATACAAAGATTTTTACAATAAAATGCGCGAAGGCGGATCGACTAAAACTGCACAGATACCGCCCGATGTCTACGAAAACGAGTTTGAAGCCGCAGTAAGGGACGGCTATGATATTCTTTATCTCGGCTTTTCCTCAGGACTCAGCGGAAGCTTCAACAGCGCCTGTATCGCAAGGGACAATCTGCTTGAAAAGTACGCCGGTTCAAAAATTATCTGCATAGACAGCCTGTGCGCTTCTACCGGAGAAGGACTGCTGCTTTACAAGGCCTGCGAAAAAAAGTCTGAGGGAATGGATATTGACGAGCTTGCCGCATGGCTGGAGGAAAACAAGCTTCACCTATGTCATATGTTTACTGTAGATGATCTTAAATACCTTCACAGGGGCGGAAGGGTTTCAAAGGCTACCGCTATTGCAGGAACTATTCTGGGAATAAAGCCTGTACTTCATGTTGACAACGAAGGTCATCTTGTTCCGGTCGGAAAGGTCAGAGGCAGAAAGCAATCGCTGAACAAGCTGGTCGAAATGATGGAGGAACGTATAGGCGGCTGGGAAAATCCAGTTATAGCTATCTGTCACGGCGACTGTATAGATGACGCCCGGTATGTCGAAGAGCTTGCCAAAAGAAAGCTAGGCAAGAAAACCAAGGTCATAACTGCTTACACGGGAACGGTTATCGGAGCTCATTCAGGCCCGGGAACTATGGCTCTGTTTTTTATGGGTGAATACAGATAGCTTAAATCAAATATGAAACCTTCCGGTTCAGCAAATCCGCTGAGCCGGTTTTTTAACTGAGGCAGAAAAAGCTCCCTACCGTTAAGGCAAGGAGCTTTTAATTAGTATATAAGTCTTTTTATACAGGTAATATTATTATACTTTGAGAACGAAGCAACGTTTGAAATAACGATTCCCGTATTGCTGTTTTCTGCGTGAACCATTCTTCCGCCGCCTATGTACATAGCAACGTGATATATCGAGGAATATGAACTTCCGCCGAAGAATATCAGATCTCCCGGCTGCATATTGCCGTATGAAACCGAAATTCCGTAACCCGCCTGGGAAGCCGCATAGTGAGGAAGAGCTATTCCTACCTGAGCATAGGAAAGCATAACAAGACCTGAGCAGTCCGTTGCACCGAATTCCGAGCCGCCCCAGACATAGCTTCCGCCTACCATACTCTTGGCGTAGCTTACAACTATATCAAGCTTCGTCTGATCTGACGAGGAGTTTCCTCCACCGCCTGACGAGCTTGTCGTTGTTACAGGCTTGTTCTGAGTAGTCACAGGCTTAGTGGTAGTCTGCTTTTTGGTGGTAGTATCAGGCTCTCCGTCATCTGGAGGAACGGTCGCAGCAGTTGTTTTCTTTGTAGTTGTTGTATTTTTACTTCCTTCGCTTTCCGAAACGGCAGTAGTTTTCTTTGTTGTCGTACTCTTCTGGGAAACTGTCGTCTGAGTTTTCTGAGCTTCGCCCGAAACCTTATTGTATTCCTCTGAAAGCTTGTCCGCTTTATTCTTATAATCCGACTTATCGTTTTCAAGCTGAGATATCTTCTCGTCGTATTCAAGCTGTAGCTTCAGAAGCTCCGACTGCTCGTCTGTAAGCGATTTCTGCTGCTCTGAATACTCCCTGCTCTTTTCCTTCAGCTTTTTGCTCTGCTCCTCAAGTACAGATTTTGTTTTCTCTATCTCGTTTTTCTGCTCTATCAGAGTATTTATCGTGTCGTTATCATGACCTGCCACACGCTTTACAAGCTCTAAGCGCATAAGTATATCGTAGAAATCCGACGAGTTTACAAGTACATCAGTATATGTATCCGAGCCTGCAATATACATTATCCTGATCCTGTCCATAAAATCGCTAACTCCCGATTTTATAGCCTCCTCCTGGCCGTTCAGGGCGTACTGAGTATCCCGCATTTCCTCGTCGAGAGCTACCATCTCGTCCTCAAGCTGCACAGTATGCTCCTCGACCGCTTTTATTTTCTTTTTAATATTCTCTATTTTTTTATTTACGGCATCAAGCTTCTGCTTCTCGCCGTTTATTGATTCGTCCGCAGCGGCGATCTTTTTATCAAGCTCGCTCTGCTCCTCCTCAATATTCTTTAAACGCTGCTCATAATCTGAGCTTTCGGGGGCGGCAGAGGTTGTAACCAAATTTTCACCATTCGACGCACCGAATACTGCAGCAGTTATCAAAACTGCCAAACATACCGCCGCCGCTTTTTTAATTCTAGGTAATATATACATAATCCATCTCCGAAAAGGTTTTGGGTTGTTACTCTTTTGTAATATATTATATACCGAAAACCCGGACTTGTCAAGTAGAGATAGATAAAAGAACTCAAAAAGGCCTTAAAATACAGCGTCGGATTTTCTTAACATATGAACAAAGCTCAGCTGAGATAAAATCACCGTCAGAAAAACAGGATTAATACTCATATTGCTTGTTGTAAAAGTCATAATAATTATTGATAGATAAAGCAAAGCCATATCCAGCGCCGTTCCGATCAGACGGTCGCAGGAATCAATTTTCAGACCGAAGCCCAGCCTCAGAAACTCAATTAATAAAATTACCGTATTGACCCAGGACAGAAAAAACAGAAACAGGATCATGATCTGCATTATAAAAGAACAAAGAATTATTTTGTCATCGAAAAATTGACTTATGATCTCTGCTGCCGCTCCGAACATATTTTTTTTTACTGTTTCTCTTAATATGGTATCTCCAAATACAAATTCAGGAATTATACGGTAAATGTTAAAGGACTTATAAAACGGAGCTGCAAAAGCTAAAACTCCGGTAATACATATCATAATATTTGATAGTTTTTTTCTGTTAAATTTTAAGTTTTTCAATTTTAAACAACCTCCGATTTTTCTACCAATTGGATCACGCATATTTTATTATACAACCATATTGAAGATTTTTCAACCCCCATATGGTTGATTTGATAAAATTAATATAAATGTTCGGAGGTGAGCCTTATGTATATATACCAAAGGATTCGTGATTTAAGAGAAGATTTAGATTTATCACAAAAACAGATAGCCGCTATTCTGAAAGTACAGCCTAACCAATATTGGCGCTATGAAAGCGGAAACCGTGAAATCCCCTTTCATCATATAATTGCCCTTGCAGAGTTTTACAAAGTTTCTATCGACTATATTGCCGGGCTTACCAATGATAAAGCAGGACTTACGAAATCAAATATGAGCAGAGATGAAATTCAGCTGATTAATAATTTCCGCAGTCTTGATACCCTTTATAAAGGCAGGCTGATAGAACACGCCGAAATGCTTAAAAAGCTGAATGATTCAAGATACGGAACCGATAGATGATAAAAAAAGGACGGACATTCGCCCCTGCATAAACAACGCTGCTGCGCTGATTTATAATTGCAAGGGACAAGCAATGTCCGCCCGTTTTATTTTATTTAAAAGCTTAATATACTTATTTTGTCCATAAACGCTTCAGCTCTTCAGCCGCCGCTTTTATATCCGGCTGAGCAACAACCGCAGAAATAACCGCTATACCGTCTATTCCCATGCCTTTAAAGCCGCCGAGGGTGTTTTTATTTACTCCTCCGATAATTACAATAGGAATATCCGCTGCCGCCCGTATTTCCGCCAGCTGTTCCTTTGTAACGTGCCTTGCGTCGGTCTTGGTATTTGTCGGAAACATTGCTCCTACTCCGAGATAGTCGGCTCCGTCTTTTACCGCCTGAACGGCTTCCTCCTTAGTTGCCGCAGATACGCCGATAAGCTTATCACCCATTATCCTCCTCAGTTCTCTGCAAGGCAGGTCGCTCTGTCCGACATGAACTCCTGCACAGTCAGCGGCAAGGGCAATATCGGCACGGTCGTTTATGATCAGCGGAACATTATATTTGTCGGTGATTTTTTTTACCCTTACAGCAAGCTCGTAAAAGTCACGGCTTGACAGATCCTTTTCACGAAGCTGAACAAGCGTAACTCCGCCCTTTACAGCCTCTTCGACCGACTGCTCTATCGTTTCGCAGGACATAAGCTCCCTGTCGGTGCAAAGATACAAAGTATAATCAATTTTATTCATCATTAACCTTGATCCTTTCCGAAACTAAAGTTGAATCCAGTTTACTTAAAGCGTCTATAATCGCAATATGGAAACTGCCTGTTCCCAGCAAGCCGGATTTTTCATAGGCAAGTTCTCCTGCGATTCCCATTGCACAGATTCCTGCACACGCCGCTAAGAACATATCCTCGCACGAGCCTGCAAAGCCGCCGACAATTCCGGTAGTCATACAGCCTGTTCCTGTTACCCTTGAAAGCATAGGATGCCCGTTTGAAATGCGAACGACTCTTTTGCCGTCGGTTATCGTATCTACCGCTCCGGTTATCGCAGCTGCACAGCCGAATTTTTCCGCTGCGGCTTTCGCCACTGAAACAGGGTCGTTTTTCTCATCTTTTGCGGAAGTATCAACACCTTTTGTTGAAACCTCAAGTCCTGCCATAAAGGACATCTCCGAAAGATTTCCTCTTAATATTGAAATCCTGACGTTATCCATAATTTTCTTAGCAGTATCGTTTCTGAACGCAGACGCTCCGGCGCCTACCGGATCGAAAACAACGGGTATTCCCTTTTTATTCGCCGCCTTTGCCGCCGCCAGCATAGAATCTACAGTACGCTGATTAAGCGTTCCCATATTTATAACAAGTGCAGAGGCTATTGAAGCTATATCTGCCGCTTCGTTGATATCGTCCGCCATAATCGGTGAAGCGCCTATTGCAAGCACAGCGTTTGCAACGTCATTAACTGTAACATAATTTGTAATGCAATGAACCAGAGGGCATTCTTCCCGAACCGCACTGAACTGCCCTGCAATTTTATCAGCTGTCATGCCCTGACCTCCCCTGAAGCCTTGTTAAGTCCCAGAAACCCGTCGAACACCTTTGCCCTTTTGAGAGCAGTAACAATAAAAACCGCTAGAACCGTTCCGCCAGCACAGCTTACAAAGAACGGCAGAATAAAGCCGAACAATGCTGCGGCGGAATTTCCCATTATAAACTTAGCTACCGGAAATGCCAGAAGTCCGCCAAGCACAGACGTACCGAACAGCTCTCCGATATACGCAGCCGGAAGAGCCTTTATGTATCTGTAAAGTATTCCTGCCAGCAAAGCGCCTGCCATAGAGCCGGGAAATGCCATAAGAGTTCCCAGACCAAGCAGGTTTCTCAGCAAGGAAGCCGCAAACGCAACTCCTACGCTCCATACGGGTCCTAAAAAGACTGCTCCGATAATGTTTACCAGGTGCTGAACAGGAGCGCACTTTGAGCCGCCGATCGGAAAAGATACGAATGAACCGACTACTGCCAGCGACACCAAAACTGCGGCAAAGGTTAGCTTGTGAATATTTGTTTTTTTCATATAAAAAACCTCCTGTACTCATGCCTGCGCCGTCTGAGTACAAGCTAAATATCCAGCGGCGGCAAATTACTGTACTTAAAAGCGTACAGTAAAAGCATGAAAATAATAAAATATTTCCGGTCGATACTCGATTGTATCCTCTCACCCCGAAACACGGGTTCCCTCGCTGAATACTCTGTTTATACGGATAGGAGAATTCCGCAAAACCCCGTAAAACGCTCCTCATACGGGAAAAAGTTCTCACGCCGAACGGTCGGACCCCCCCTCCCACATTTACTTTGAGCAAGAGGTAAATTTATCAGCCCTACCCGCGTTGGGGAAAAGAAGTTATGAATTATTGCGAATCATTTCACCATTATCAACTATCAATTCCCTATATAACAAAACCTAGCCGATACCGTTTTGTTTTTCCATATAAATCGGCTGAGTTCCGTCATCAATTATAAATTTTCCGTCCTTTACCCTGATCAAATAAGTACCGATCGGGGAATAAAGATACGGAATAATTTCAGGGTCATAATTACATATTGTATTAAGTGCGAAAACATGATGATTATTCGGGTCGTTTGAATATTCCTCGTCCTCATCACCTGCGAAAAAGCACCAGCCGCTGTCGGGATAATCGGTATTTGGCTCATCACGATACATATATCCGACCTTCATACCGTCTTTTGTAATCCTGTCAGATACAATACAGCCTTCCCCGTTAGGCTCATTCCACTCAATCAATTTTTTCACTTTAATATCTAAAAATCCGTTTTCATTTTTTAAAATTTTTTTCTTAAATAAATCTATGCCAAGCGCTCCTTCCTACAGATATACTGATTTGGCTTTGCACTGCAAAAGCTATTTTTCTGTGCAGAACTTAACTTCCTTGCCCTCTAAAATCATATTTGTAGTTCTTACTGCGCACATTTTTCCGCACATTGAACAGGTATGACGGTCGGCAGGAGGCGTCTGCTCAAAAAATCTCTGAGCCTTTTCGGGGTCAATCGCCAGCTTAAACATCTCGTCCCAGTCAACCTTATGTCTTGCCTCAGCCATTGCGTTGTCGATGTCCATTGCATGAGGAATACCCTTTGCAATATCTGCTGCATGTGCGGCTATTTTGCTTGCCATAATTCCCTCCTTAACATCGTCGGCGTCGGGCAGACGAAGATGCTCGGCAGGAGTTACATAGCATAGAAAATCAGCTCCGCTTGCCGCTGCTATTGCTCCTCCGATAGCAGAAGTAATGTGGTCGTAGCCGGGTGCAATATCCGTAACCAGAGGCCCTAAAACATAGAACGGTGCGTTGTGGCAGATTCTTTTCTGAAGCTTCATATTAGCGGCGATCTGATCCATAGGCATATGTCCGGGACCCTCGACCATTACCTGAACATCTTTATCCCATGCACGTTTTGTCAGGTTTCCAAGCTCGATAAGCTCTGAGATCTGTCCTGCGTCGGTAGCGTCGGCAAGACAGCCGGGGCGAAGTGCATCGCCGAGTGAGATCGTAACATCATACTTTCTGAGTATTTCAAGCACCTCGTCGTAATACTCAAAGAATGGATTTTCATTGCCTGTCATCATCATCCATGCAAACAGCAGAGAGCCGCCGCGGGATACAATGTTCATTTTTCTGCCCTCACGGCGGAAAGCTTCAACGGCACGGCGGTTAATGCCTGCGTGTATCGTCATAAAATCAACGCCCTCTTCGGCATGAGCCTTTACAACTCTGAGAAAATCCTCGGCAGTAATCTCAAGCAGATCCTTTTCAAGATAGCCGATAGCGTCATACATTGGAACAGTGCCTATCATTGCAGGAGATTTTTTAACAAGCTCAGTTCTGAATTTATTGGTCTTGCCGTAGTTTGACAGATCCATAATAGCCTCAGCGCCGAATTTGATCGCCATATCCACCTTCTGCATTTCTAGATCGTAGTTCTTTGCGTCGCCTGAAATTCCAAGGTTTACATTGATTTTGGTTTTCATTCCCCTGCCGATGCCCTCGGCTGAAAGCGATTTATGATTGATATTTGCAGGAATACAAACCTCGCCCGTAGCAACCAACGCACGGATTTCCTCAGCAGTACGGTATTCTTTCTTTGCAACGGTTTCCATTTCGGGAGTGATCAAGCCTTTCTTTGCGGCTTCCATCTGTGTAGCGTAGTTTCTCATATTACAAGATTCCTTTCAGATTATAATAGTCATAAAAATGATTTGTAGGGCCGTGACCTTTGCCTACGTTCAGCTTGTCTGCATTGGCAATTGCCATGGTAATATAATTCTTTGCGGCTTCGACAGCCGAAACCATATCCATTCCTTCGGCAAGACAAGCAGTTATTGCAGATGAAAGAGTACAGCCTGTTCCATGAGTGTTTTTTGTATCTATCCGCTGATTGCACATACTGTAATTTCCATCAGGCGTATAAAGCACGTCAACAGCGTCGCCCATAAAATGACCGCCCTTAATCAGCAGATTTTTAACTCCCATATCCATAATTATCTCAGCAGCGCCTTCAAAATCGTCAAGAGTATTGACCTTAACTCCGGAAAGTGCCTGAGCCTCGGGCATATTCGGCGTAACCAGGTCGGCAATAGGAAAAATATACCTCCTTAGTGCCTCGGCGGTATCTTCACAGAGAGGATCTCCGCTTGTTGCAACCATAACAGGGTCGCACACAACAAACTCGGGCTTGTACTGCATAAGTTTTTCAGAAACAAGCCGAATGATCTCAAAGCTCGGAAGCATTCCCAGCTTTACAGCAGAAACCTCAATATCCTCAAAAACAGCGTCAATCTGGTCCGCTATAATATCGCAGTCAATATTTTGGATCGAGATCACCCTTGAGGTATTTTCAGCTACGACCGACGTTATTACGCTCATTCCGTAAGTACCCATAGCCGAAAAAGCTTTAATATCAGCCTGAATTCCTGCGCCGCCGGAACAGTCTGAGCCGGCGATAGTAAGACAATTTTTCATACTGAACCTCTCATTCATAAATAAAAAAGGACCTCCACTATATGAAAGTCCTTCTATAAACGCATTTGTAACGCTTTATTGCTTCCCTACAATGGTATTAACCAACAGGTTCAAAGGGTCAGGTTCTACCTTCTCAACTTTCAGCCGTTCGGCTCAGTCCCCCTGCAAATCTGATATTCAATTAATATACAGTATAACACCTTTTTCAGCATAAGTCAAGCGTATTTAACAAAAAAACGCAGCAATTAAATTTCAAATTTTATTTTTGGAATAGCTGCTGCTTTTCTGAACAAATGAATTTGACAGATCTTATTTTTTATTTTTTATAGTTAACAGATCATTTGTATAATACCGGCTCAATCAAAAAATGCGGCGGAATTTATCCCGCCGCAAATGCTGTATTATCAGACCGCAGCTTATCAGTCAGCCTTTTTATCGGCAGAAGAGCTGTCGTCAGGCTTTTCTACGCCGTCGGTAGTATAAATAAATTTAACGCTGCCTTTCATACTGTCGGAAACTCCTGAATAAGAGGTATAATCCTCAGCCGCTTCCGCTACAGCTTTAAGACGGTCGATAAATTCGGAAATATCACCATTATAGGCATCGACTATCTTTTTTACACCCTCGTCCCTGAATTTCTTCATTCCGTCGTCAAGCTCCTTTGAGCCGTCCTTAAGCTGAGAAACTCCGTCAATTAGATCTCCGCTTCCGTCTTTAAGGGTCTTTATTCCTGAGAAAAGCTCTCCGCTTCCGTCAGAAAGCTTTAGCGCTCCGTCTTTAAGCATTACGCTGGAGGTATATAAAGTATAGGTTCCGCTGTAAAGCTGTGATCCTCCCACATTAAGCTGCTCCAGACCGCTGTCAAGCGCACTTGCGCCCTGAGAAAGCTGAGCTATTCCGTCGTCAAGTGAATTAAGACCGGTTATCATCGTATCTCCACCTTTAGAAAGCTTGGAAATACCGCCGTTCAGCTCGCTTGCGCCTGATGAAACCCGCTTTGCTCCCGAATTAAGATCCTTGCTGGACGAATACAGATCTGTTGTACCGGAGTAAAGAGCCTTTCCACCTTTATTAAGATCCTTCAGACCCACGCACAGCGAACTTGCTCCCTGCTCAAGAGCCGGCAGTCCAGTTTTCTTATCAAGCAAAGCTTTTACTCCGCTCTGAAGCTGATCTGCGCCGGAGCTTAACTTTACCGCTCCGTCCTTAAGTCCCTCATTGCCCTCTGTAAGAGAACCCTGAATCTGCTGCTGTCCGCCTATAGACTGTTCAAGAGTTTCTATCATAGTCTTTATACTGATATATTCCTCCGTTCCCTCTTCAGTCTGGGCAAGCATTTGCTTTAGACCTGAAAGAACCTGCTGGTCTGCATAAATAGTCTGTCCAAGTCCTCCCGCAGCATCGTCCATACCTGCTGACAATTCGGCAGCGCCCTGCTTTAACTCTCCGGAGCCGTCCAAAAGATTTGAAACTCCGTCCTCTGCTGACTGTACGCCTTTGAGCAGGGTATCAGCGCCCTTTTTAGCGTCGGTAATTCCGTCGGAAAGCAGTTTTGCCGAAGCATTTAGAGTCTTCGTACCTGTTACCAGCTGACCCGTTCCGTCCGATAAGGTTTTTGCACCCTCTGAAAGTACATTTCCGCCGCCGGACAGATCAGAAATTCCTGATTTAAGACTATCCGCTCCGTTCACAAGTTCCTTTGAACCATTTTGAACCTTTGAAATTCCGTTTACAAGCTCTGACGAACCGTTCTTTGCATCTGAAATTCCTCCGCTGAGCTTTCCGACAGAATTATACAACGTTTTTGCGCCGTCTGAAAGCTGCTTGGAGCCGTTGTATAAATCGCCTGCTCCGCTTTTTAGCTTTGACGAACCGTCGTAAAGCTTCTTTATACCGTCTGATAGATCGCCCGCTCCGTCGGACAGATCTGAAATACCCTTGTAAAGCTTTGCAGTTCCGTCGCACAGATCATCGGCGGCTTTACTTAACTCGTCTATTTTATCACTAAGCTCGTCAAAAGTCTCAGTATCGTCAAAATTGATCTGTGAAAACAGCTCGCCGGTCGCAACGGTAACTGAAGCAGTTGTTTCAAAGTCCTTTACGTCTGCGGTTATTTCCACTGTTTCCGGTATTTGAATATCTGCGTCCTTCAAGTCCTCCAAATTGTCCAGTCCAAGGCTTTCCGACAGTCCCGGAACCGCCATCCCAAGCACTATAAGCCTGTTTCCGTCTGATATTACCTTTCCGTTCGTTACCTCTACATTGC
This sequence comes from uncultured Ruminococcus sp., assembly GCA_900543145.1. Taxonomy (GTDB): domain Bacteria; phylum Bacillota; class Clostridia; order Oscillospirales; family Ruminococcaceae; genus FB2012. The sequence goes on along the minus strand of UQPZ01000004.1, from coordinate 88,186 downwards.
TGAATTTATCGCCGTCAAGTATCGTTCCGCTTGCCATAAGAAAAGGAACATATACCTCGATATCCTTTCCGTTTATTTTCTTTGTTGTTTTCTGATTATTGGTATAGGTATAGCGTATGGTCACCTTACCGCTTTTTCCCAGCATATTTTCGGGAGCTGTTTCCGCTCCGTCCAGTAAATAGGTTATTTTCACATCAACCGGAAGCTGCTTATCAGAGTTTCCCCTGTAGTATATGTCATTTCCGTCTGCCTGCCAGCTCAGCTTTCCTCCGTTATCGGTAAATGTTTCATCACCCTTTACGTTCTTTATATCGGTAAGATCCGAAATGTCCTCAAGAGTATCCGAACCCTTGGTATTTTTAAGCCAGTCGCTTACTATAACGTCCTTTATATTTGAACCGCTGTCGTAAAGCACATAGACTGTTTCTTCCTTTTCTGCCTGCGCTTCATTATCAGACTGCTCTTTTTTGCTGTTATCATCAGAGCCGCTGTTTTCTTTTTCAGCCTGTGAAGAAGCGGTCTGATTTTTATCTGATGACTTATCGTCCTGTGCAACAGCGTATAGTCCTGTAGCTCCGGCTGATATCAAAACCGCCAGCACTCCTGCTATAATTCGGGTATACTTTCTCATAACAATCTGCCTCCTATTTATTTTCCACCGGTAATTTTGTCTGCGAATAATCTTTTTCAGGTATTTTAAACAGCTTTGGTCTTATTCCCATTGTCGTAACGCATATCAGCTTATCAAAAATCATAAGCAGCGACGGAAGAACTGTGATAACCGTTATCATAGATATTATCGCTCCTCTTGACATAAGCGTACACAGTGAGGAGATCATATCTATACTTGAATAAGCTCCTACGCCAAAGGTAGCCGCAAAAAATCCCATTGCTGAAACTATGATTGATTTTACGGAAGTCGAAAGTGCTATCGTTACCGCTTCCTTTTTATCCTTGCCGCCGTAACGTTCTTTCTTGTAGCGGGTAGTCATCAGTATTGCATAATCTACTGTTGCTCCCAGCTGAATAGTTCCTATAACTATTGACGCAATAAACGGAAGTTCAGTTCCGGTAAAGCAGGGAATGCCCATATTTACAAATATTGCAAATTCAATGACGCACACAAGTATTATCGGAAGAGAAACCGATTTAAGTACACAGGCTATAATAAGGAATATTACTCCTATCGATACTATGCTTACTACCTTGAAGTCATGGTCTGTGACCTCTATTAGATCCTTGGTAGCGGGCGCTTCTCCTATTATCATTGAGCCGCTGTCATAATTCTTAGCAATATCGTTAAGCTTTGCGATCTGATCGTTTACCTCGTCGGAAGCTACCGCATATTCAGAGCCTATAAGTATTAGCTGCCAGTCTCCGCTCTTCATAATGCTCTCAACTGATTCCGGAATGACCTCCTCCGGAATCGCCGGCCCTACAAGCTCATTAAAGCCCAGAACAAATTTCACTCCGTCTACATCGTTCATTTCGTCCAGCATTCTGTTGACCTGCTTTGCGTCCATTTCAGAATCCGCCAGCAGCATATGCGTCGAATTCATGTGATACTCTTCCGCCAGCTTGGTATTAGCTACAATACTCGGAAGCTCCTTAGGAAGCGTTGAATCAAGATTGTAGTAAACATCATAATGAGTATAACCGTAAAGCGCAGGAAACAGAATAACTAAAAACAGCGTTATAAATACTCCCGAATGCTTTATTATAAATTTTGAAGCCTTGCTCATATCAGGAATAATATCCTTATGCGACGTTTTTTCTATCGCTTTATCAAAGCAGAGTATTAACGACGGAAGAATAGTAACACAGCTCAATACTCCGAAAACAACGCCCTTTGCCATTACGATTCCAAGGTCGAGCCCCATTGTAAAGCTCATAAAGCACATTGCAAGAAATCCTGCTACTGTAGTTACCGAGCTGCCGACAACGGAAACTATCGTGTTTGAGATCGCATGAGCCATAGCTCTTTCCTTATCTCCGGCGTAAACCTGCTGCTTTTCTTTATAGCTGTGATAAAGGAAGATAGAGTAGTCCATTGTTACACCCAGCTGCAGCACCGCCGCCAGAGCCTGAGTAATAAATGATATCTCACCTTTTATAAAATTTGTTCCGAGGTTATATATGATCGCCATTCCGATACTCAGCATAAAAAATACAGGAATAAGGAAGGAATCCATTGCTACCGCAAGAATAATACTTGTAAGTATAACTGCGATCACTACATACATTATACTTTCTTCATTTGAAAGATTTTTAATATCCTCAACAACCGAAGACATTCCGCTTACGAAGCACTGCTCCTTTGAAACGGCTCTTATATCCTCAATTGCCTGAAGCGTTCCGTCACCTGACGTCGTATCGTCGAAAAATACAACCATTAGAGTAGAATCGCCGGAATTAAAGAAGTCGTACAGCTTATCAGGAAGGACCTCTTTAGGAAGAGTTATATCTGCCAGCGAATCGTACCAGACTACGCTGTCAACATGGTTGATATCCTCAATTTTCTTTTTTGTCTGTTCAACCTGCTTATCGGTCATACCGTCGATCATGACCATTGAAAAACCGCCCTTGCCGAAATCCCCGAGCAGAATATCCTGTCCTGTCATAGTATCAATGTCCTTTGGCAGGTATGAAAGAATATCGTAGTTTACCCGGGTATTGACAAATCCGAATACCGACGGAACAAGCAGCAGAACGCTTACTATAATAATAATTATCCTGTGCCTGACGATCCATTTGCCGAATTTTATCATGCCGTCTTCATTCCTTTCAATATAATGACTGATAGTCATTTCTTTAGCACAAATACAGTATACTCTAAATCTGACCGTTAGTCAATATGTCCGATAAAGAAAAATGACTTATAGTCAGTTTTTTTGTTTATATGAACAAAAATACTTAAGATATGAAAATGACTATTAGTCAATTTTACTTGTTGACACGAACGTTAAAAAGTAATATAATAAGGTTATAGAAATAGCTGCGTTATTACATACTTCAAAAGGAAGTGATAATTAATGGGAAAGCTCGACATCAACAAGAAGCATAAAGAAGACTCTCTTCTTAACACTGCCTTTAAGTTTTTTACGACAAAAGGATTCAGCAAAACGTCGATAACCGATATAGTTGATGACGCAGGAGTTGCAAAGGGTACTTTCTATCTTTATTTCAAAGATAAATACGATATAAGAAACAAGCTCGTTTCCCATAAGTCAAGCCAAATATTCCGAAACGCAGTTGAAGAGCTTATAGCACAAAGCAAGCCGCTGAGCTTTGAGGAAAAAATAATAAGTCTTATAGACAATATAATAAATCAGCTTAATGAAAACAAATCACTTCTTACCTTTATTTCCAAAAACTTAAGCTGGGGAATTTTTAAAACCGCACTTACAACTCCGACCGCAGGTGACGACATTAATTTCAAAGACGTATATTTTCAAATGCTTGAGGAATCGCCTGTTAAAATCAACGAACCTGAGATCATGCTGTTTATGATCGTAGAGTTGGTTTCCTCCACCTGCTATTCGGCAATCCTGTACCAGGAGCCATGCAGCCTTGACGTGCTGAAGCCTCATTTATATGAAAGCATTAGATCAATTATTCAGAACCATGAATGCAGTCAATAATAAACCCCTCCGCAGATTAATGTATCCGAGAAGGGGTTTTGTTATATAGTGAATAACAGTGTGAATTTTTTTATACGTTGTTGATTTTTTTACCGTACAATGCTATAATTCTTATATATTAATGAAACGGAATGAGAAAAATGAAAAGACTTATAATCAGAACTGCGGTTTTGATATGCATTGTTGGCGTTTTTGCAGCAATAACAGGCTGTACGGAAAAAAATCAAGACCCTCAGGAAAGCAACAAAAGCGTTCAGCAAATTCTTGAAAATCTCAGCGTCAGCAGAGAAAAGCTTGATTCGTCGCTTTATTTTAACGACAGCATATTTGAGGAAAACTGCGAAAAACTGTATTCTGTAAAATACTCGGAGCTTACTGACGGCGGTATACTATACTGCGAATCAGGTGAATATGCTGATGAGATCTCAATACTGAAGCTTACAAACAGCAGCTCCGCAAACGCTGAGAAAATTCTTGAGAACCGGAAACAAGCAAGAATAAAGGTATATGAGGGATACAGTCCCTCAGAAACCGAAAAAGCAAATAACGCAGCCATCTTTGAAGAAAACGGATATGCCGTACTTATTATTGCAGACGATACCGCTTCTTTAGAAAAGGCGGTCAGAAAAGAACTTGATTAATATAATCTAAAGCCGTGAGCAGCTGATATTTGCTGTACACGGCTTCTTGATCTTCTGAGGCAGCCGCCTATCATATCAATATTAAAACAAACCGCCTAATCAGCGAATCAAGCGGTTTGTAATTTTTATTTACTTTGCATTAAAAGCTTCAAGTCTTGAATTAAGGTCTTTTAGCTCTGAATCAACAGTAGCGGAATACTCCTCACGAACAGAACCCCATGTAGGCTGATTGCCTTCTTCGTCCTGAGTTGAAGCGGCTGCGTACAGATAATCTACAAGACACTGATTTCCGTCAAACTGCTTTCTGTCTCCCAAAGCGGAAGAAACTCCGAACGCATAATCGAAGATCATCATATAATCATCTGAAACAACGTCCATCTTAACATCGTACATTTCATCAGTCCAGTTAGGATTATTCTCCATAAACTTTGACTTTGCTGTTTCTGCGTACTGAGGATCAGTATTTGCAACGCGGCAGCACTCAAACCATGTTTTAACAGCGTCGTTCTTAGTTGAACCCTTAACCCACATAAATGCGGTCATATCCGAAGTAGTAATTTTCTGAGGATTAGAATCATATGCGGGAATAGGAACGATCTCCCAATTCTCTCCCTCCTTAGGGCCGGAGGTTCCGGAATACGCCCAGTCGCCCATTGCGAAGAACAGACAATTCTGATTGAAGCAGTCTCTAGCCGAGCCTACCCATCCGTTAAGTATAAGTCCTTCCTTCATCAAATCATAAAGGAAATCCTGACCCTTTTCTATATCCGGATCCTTCAGATTGCTTTCAAATATTCCTTTATCGGCATTATAATTTATAAGATTCTTTCCGGTCTGCTGAACAAGGTGTGTTCTGAAAAATCCGTTTACGCCGTAACGGTCGGTATCCGCCGGAGCATTGCTCACATATTCGGACATAATATCTTTCCATGCGGACCAAGTCCATTCACCGTTTTTATACAGATCATAAGGAACCTCAAGACCCTCCGCATCAATTAGATCTCGGTCGTAGCAGAGCATTGAAGAAGCAAGGTATCCGAGGGGCGCTACATAATGCTTTCCTCCCAGCATAAACTGATCGGCAGTTTCCTTTGCAGGACTCCACAGATCGGAATTAAAATCAACAATATCGTCTATAGGCTGATACATTTCGCGTACTACTTGTGAAGGAAAAGCAAGCCATTCATACTTGAAAATATCAGGAACGTCCTTATTGGCGGTTATAGCTGCGGCAAGATTATCAAACCTGTCCTCGTTGCTGGTCTGCTGGAAGGTTATCTTTCCGCCCTTCTGTTCAAAAAGATTAAGCTCAGTGCTTTTTTCAGGGTTCTTCTTAGTAGGGTTAAGATCGCCCTCACCCAGATAAATTATCGTTCCTTCGCTTCCCTCCGGAATAGCGCTGATCTTATCACTAGCCTGAACCTCTACCTTGTTAGTCGCCTCAAAGCTGTCATCGCTTCCCTTAGAATCGCCGTCTTTTCCGCAGGCAGTCATTCCGAATACCATTCCCAGAGCCAGTGTCCCGGCAAGTATTCTTTTATAGCTGTTCATATAAAAAGCCTCCTAAAATTTCTGTAATATTTTCGTTAACTTCAAAAACTTTCTTACTTAACTATATTATACAGGCATTTGTAAACGTTGTCAACCAACGAAAATGCACAATGTATTGTTTTGTATTTTGTAAGTTTTGCACAAAGAAATTCCGAAACCACGTATCTACGCAATTTCGGGATCATAACTTAGTTTAATATTTTCAAACCTGACATCAGATTACAATGATTCAGCTCTGAAATTATCCTTCAAATTCCTTGATTGCTTTGTTTATCTTATCCAGCTCGCTGTTAACAGTAGCCGAATACGCCTCTCTAAGCTCAGACCATGTGTACTGATGACCGTTATCGTCCTGCTTATTTGTAAATTCATAAAGCTTTCTGGTAACGCAGTTTCCGTCCTCGCTGGCGTTATCCTGAGAGAGAGCAGGAGAAATTCCGTAGCCGTAATCAAATACCTGCTTATACTCGCTGGAGGAAGCCTTCTGCATTACGTCATACATTTCCTCAGTCCAGTTCGGATTTGCATTAAGGAATTTTTCCTTTCCGTTTTCCTTGTACTCGTCGCTGGTCTGTGCGATACGGCAGCATTCGTACCAGGTCTTTACAGCCTCATCGGCAGTTGAACCCTTTACCCACATATATGCAAGCATATCCGAGGTCATATATTTTTCCTCTGTATTCGGGTCGCTGGGAACCGGAACGATCCTCCATTCGTCACCCTCCTGCGGGCCGTTTCTTCCAGTCATTGCCCACGGTCCCATACAGAAAAACAGTATATCTCCGTCCTTCAGCACCTGCTTAGCAGTTCCGCCCCACTCGGTATAAACAAGATTGTTCTTTCCGAGGTCGTAAAGCAGGTTTTCTGCGCGCTCAATATCAGGATCGTTAAGATTGCTCTTAAATGTATTTCCGTCGTAGGTTACCATCGTCTTGCCGGTCTGCTGAATGACCTGCGTCTGGAACCAGCCGTTTATTCCGTATCTCTGAACTCCTGCAGGAGAATTTTCAACAAACTCAGTCATAATATCATGCCACGAATCCCAGTTCCATTCCCCGTTCATATAAAGATCGTAAGGATCTTCAAGTCCTTCGCTCTCAACAAGAGCGTGATCGTACATGAACAATGTTCCTACGGAAAAGCTTATAGGAGCTACATAATGCTTTCCTTTGAGCACGAACTGGTCTGCTGTATCAGCAACGTCAGCCCAGAGAGGATCGCTGAAATCAACTATCGAATCTACAGGCTGGTACATATCCTTAAGAACCTGAGAGGGAAAAGCCAGCCATTCATACTTGAATATATCCGGCACATCCTTCTGCGACATTATCGCACTTGCAAGCTTATCGAATTTTTCACCGTCGCTTACCTGTGAAAACTTCACTGTTCCGCCCTTATTATTAAACAAGGTCATTTCAACGGTTTTATCCGCTCCCTCGGCAGGATTAAGATCGTATGTACCCATCCACAGTATTTCCTTCTGCGCTTCGTCCGGAATATTCTCTATAAGATCTGTATCGTTAACGTCAACCTTAGGTACTGTCGTAACAGCAGAGCTGGAATTACCTGAATTTCCGCAGCCGGCAGCAGCGGAGGCTGACAAAACGGCGGCAGTAACTGCCAGCGCTCTTTTGAGCTTTGTCAAGCTAATCACTTTCCTTTCATTATAACACTCACATTATATACAAATCATTATATTCATTTCTGTAAACGTTGTCAATGTGCAAATTAAACAGAAGATATTTACGAATTTTGTTTATAATCATAGTTAAACGTTTAAGCAGCTGAAAAATTTCTGAATTTATACCAGACAGGCTGAATATAATTACATAGCAAAACGCCTTTTCATAGTGCGAACTTAAAAAGCGTAAATTTTTCTTCTGATAATGTTGATTTTCTGTTAAAGCTGTGCTATAATTAAAGTTAGCAAAGGTTAACTCAGCCTTCGCCGTATTAAGCGAACGCCACGAAAGGAAATGTTTTAATGAAAGAAGCCACCCTTAACGATCTCAACGCCGGTGAATATGCGACAGTAACAAGAATGAACTGTCTGGGCGCAATGAAGCGCAGGCTCATAGATATGGGCATCACTCCCGGAGTAAGAGTAAAGCTGTATAAGGTCGCACCGCTGGGAGATCCTCTGGAAATAAAGCTGAGAGGTTATATGCTTTCGATAAGACGCTCCGAGGCTAAAAATATAACGGTAAGTAAGGAGCCTGACGCATGAATTCTGTTGCTCTTGCGGGAAATCCCAACTGCGGAAAAACTACTTTATTCAACGCCCTTACCGGTTCAAACCAGTATGTAGGAAACTGGGCTGGAGTTACGGTAGAAAAAAAGACCGGCAAAACAAAGGACGGAAAATTTGAGATCGTCGATCTTCCTGGGATATATTCGCTTTCACCGTATTCTATGGAGGAAATAGTCAGCCGAGATTTCATTATAAAAGAAAAGCCTCAGGCAATAATTAACATAATCGACGGTACAAATATTGAAAGAAACCTCTACCTTACCGTACAGCTGGTCGAGCTTGGAATACCAATGGTCCTGGTAATAAATATGATGGACGACGTGAAAGCTCAGGGAGGTTCTATAGATACCTGCTACCTATCAAAGCTTCTGGGTATGCCGATAGTACCTGTATCTGCCAGAAGAGGCGATAATATAGATGAAGTCATGAGACAGATCTCATACGTTATTGAAAATAATATCATACCTCCCGAAATTAACTTTGACAATAAGACCCAAAATGCGCTTAACCAGATATTTTCCGAAATTTATGATGAAAACAAAGTTCTTCCCTATTCATTTTATGCTTCAAAGATCCTTGAGGGCGACGAAAGCGCAGTAGGAGAGCTTGAACTGAGCGCTGAAAAAGCGGCTGCACTTGAACGTATTGCGCAAAAGTATGAAAGTTCGGGAAGATACGGCGACCGCGAAACAATGCTTGCCGACGCACGCTACAGCTTTATAGAAAACGTTACTGCAAAATGTGTAGTAAAGGGCAAGAGTGAGGAAAAGCTTACGGTATCTGATAAAATAGATATTGCAGTTACAAACAGATTTCTTGCGCTGCCTATCTTTATTCTTATAATGGGTTCTATATTCGGACTTACCTTCGGACCGGTCGGAAGCTTTTTATCCGATATTATTGAAAAGCTGTTCAATAATATTCTTTCTCCTGCGGTACTGAGCTTTATGGAAAAGGCCGGCGCTCCTCAATGGACGGTTTCTCTGATAACGGACGGGGTTATAAGCGGAGTCGGAGGCATTCTGACCTTTCTTCCGCAGATATGTATATTATTTCTGTGTCTTTCAATACTGGAGGACAGCGGTTATATGGCAAGAGCCGCATTTATAACCGACAGATTTCTGCGTAAGCTGGGACTTTCGGGAAAAAGCTTTATACCAATGCTTATGGGCTTCGGCTGTACGACCCCGGCAGTAATGGCGACAAGGACCCAGGAAAATATCAATGAACGCCGTGCCACGATACTGCTTATACCCTTTATGTCCTGTGGCGCAAAGCTTCCGGTATATGCACTGTTCGCAGGAGTTTTCTTTGCCGCTCATCAGGGACTGGTCGTATTTTCAATGTACATAACTGGTTTTGCCCTTGCTATACTTATAGGACTGATCCTTAAAAAAACCGTCTTTAAAACTAATCAGGCGCCTTTTGTTATGGAGCTGCCTGCATATCGTCTTCCTATGCTTTCTTCAGTTCTCAAAAACACATGGGATAAATGCAGAGGCTTTATTATAAAGGCCGGAACGGTTATTTTTGCAATGTCTATAGTTATTTGGGCGCTTCAGTCGTTTACTCCGTCGTTTGAATATACTCAGGACAGCGGGATAAGTATTTTCGGTCATATCGGAGCTTTTCTTGCTCCCGTATTTGCTCCTCTAGGGTTCGGGAACTGGAAAGCGGGAGTTTCGCTGCTTTCAGGTCTGGTAGCCAAGGAGGCCGTTGTAAGCACCATGCTGGTGCTTTACTCCGCTCCCAATGAAGCTGCTCTTTCAGGCGCTATTTCAACAGTCTTTACTCCCCTTTCGGCTTTCAGCTTTATGATCTTCTGCCTGCTGTATATGCCATGTATTTCAGCCTTTGTTACAATAAAAAAAGAAACCGGCAGTTTAAAATGGGCTTTGGCAAGCGCTGCTCTGCAATGCACCGTCGCTTACGCAGCAGCTCTGGCAGTTTACCAGATCGGCTCACTTTTTATTGGGTGAAATTTATGAAGTACATTATAATTGCTTTCTGTATTATGCTCATTATACTTGCGGTTCTGATACTTATTCGCTTTCTCAAGGACAGCTTCAGCGGAAAATGCTGCGGTAACTGCTGCAGATGCATGAACCGCAGGTGCGGACATGAAAATAAAAGGATTAAAAAATAAGCTTTCAATTTTCTTCCGTTTGACATAAAAAGAGCCATATGCTATAATTATCAAAACGGGGGTGTTTACTGTGAAAATAGACTTTCATTCGCATATCCTGCCGCAGATCGACGACGGTTCGGGAAGCACGGAAGAAACTGTTAAAATACTTGATCGAATGGCTGAAGATAACGTAGATATTGTCGCCGCCACTCCTCATTTCTACTGCGGTCAAACCTCGATCGATATTTTTCTCGAAAACAGGAATAATGCGCTTCAACGTATCAAGCCTTATTTAAAGCCTGAACACCCAAGAATAATTACCGGAGCCGAGGTGCTTTATAATCATGCACTTGTCGGAAGCGAAGAAATTTACAAACTGTGTCTCGAGGGAACTGATTTTATACTTCTTGAAATGCCGTATTCGCGTATTACCGATGATATGATCAGCGATATTGAACGCATTACCGGAACTACGGACGTCAAGGTCATGATCGCCCATATAGAACGGTATCTTTCGTTTACGAGCTATAAGGAACTTTCAAGGCTTATGAGTCTTGACGTTTTAGGACAGATAAATGCAGATTCGCTTATGACTTTTCGTTCCAGGAAGAACTGTCTTAAACTGATCAGCGACGGCTATGTTCATGTACTGGGAACAGATTTTCATCGTACGGAAAGATGTCATGCCCTGCTAGGCGACGCTGAAAAAGTTATTCAAAAAAAGGCCGGCGCTGCGGTCATGCACCGTATTGAAGAAAACGGCAAAAAGCTGCTTGAAAATCTCAGCACAGAAGAAATCCTGCTGTGACATTCACAATAAATTTACAACTCAGTTCTTATACATATTGACATAACGGGTCGATTGCTGTATAATAATATTGTTATAATTTAATACCTTATCAAGAGTGGCGGAGGAACAGGTCCTGTGAAGCCCGGCAACCTAGTTATTAAGCTAAGGTGCTAATTCCTGCGGTGTATTCCGGGAGATGAGGAATTTTTCAGTAAATTCAGGCGTTTCGGAATGAAGCGTCTTTTTTAATGCTCTTATTTACTTGATAGGTTTTTAACATACAGTCTAAAATGAAAGAGGTAATAAAAATGTCAAGACGTTTATTTACATCCGAATCGGTAACGGAAGGACATCCTGATAAGATATGCGATCAGATCTCCGACGCCGTACTGGACGCTATGCTGGCACAGGATCCTATGTCCAGAGTAGCCTGCGAAACAGTAACGACAACAGGCTTTGTTATGTGCATGGGAGAAATAACAACTAAGGCGGTCGTGGATATTCCTCAGATCGTCAGAGATACGGTCATCGGTATAGGCTATGACCGTGCTAAATACGGTTTCGACGGCTATACCTGCTCGGTGCTGACATCTATAGACAAGCAGTCTCCTGATATTGCTATGGGAGTTGACAATGCTCTAGAAGGGCGGGATGAAAACGCTTTCGATATAGGTGCGGGAGATCAGGGTATAATGTTCGGATACGCCTGCGACGAAACACCCGAGCTTATGCCTATGCCTATTTCTCTTGCTCATAAGCTTGCCCTTAAGCTTACCGAGGTAAGAAAAAACGGAACCCTCAGCTATCTCCGTCCAGACGGCAAAACTCAGGTCACTGTCGAATACGACGGCTCAAAGCCCGTCAGAGTTGACGCTGTTGTCGTATCCTCTCAGCACGATGAAGCCGTATCGCTGGAGCAGATAAGAAAAGACATAATCGAATATGTAATTAAGGCAGTTATTCCTGCAGAGCTGCTTGACGAAAATACTACCTATTTTGTAAATCCTACAGGACGCTTTGTAGTCGGAGGCCCTCAGGGCGACAGCGGTCTTACCGGAAGAAAAATCATTGTCGATACCTACGGCGGCTACGCCCGTCACGGAGGCGGAGCTTTTTCAGGAAAGGATCCGACTAAGGTAGACCGCTCCGCAACATATGCGGCGAGATATGCTGCAAAAAACATTGTAGCGGCAGGTCTTGCAAAGCAATGCGAGGTTGAACTTGCCTACGCTATAGGCGTTGCCCGTCCCGTTTCCGTAATGGTAGATACCTACGGTACAGGAAAATATCCTGACGAAAAGCTTGCAGAGGCAGTAAACAAGGTATTTGATCTCCGTCCTGCGGCGATCATAGAAGATTTGGATCTAAGAAAGCCTCAGTATAAGGCGCTTGCAGCGTACGGTCACATCGGACGTGAGGATCTCGGAGCTGCATGGGAGAAAACAGACAGAGTTCAGGCTCTTCTAGATGCATTGAAATAACACAAAAAAACCGCTTCCGAATTTTGTTTCGGAAGCGGTTTTAATATAATTATAAGTTATTTATTCTTATTATAAATAATACGCAGTCCTTTTAAAAGCAGCTGATCGTCGATAATTATCTCTCGTTTGCAGAACGGAATGATAGTTTTTGCTATTCCGCCCGTAGATATAACCGTACATTTTTCTCCGAGTTCTTCTTCTATACGCTCGATAACTCCGTCGATACTTGAAGCGGTACTGTTAATTATTCCGCTCTTCATACAGTCTATCGTATTAGTGCCTATAACCCTTTTCGGAGGAACAAGACTGATGTTCGGAAGCTGAGATGTTCTGGAAGTCAGCGAGTCGAGGGATGTTCTCAGTCCGGGGATTATAAGTCCGCCCATAAAGTTCTTATTTTTATCTATAACGGATATAGTAGTAGCCGTACCCATATCTATCATAATGCATGGAACCGGATAAAGATTAATTGCACCCACCGCGTCAGCTACCCTGTCGCTTCCAAGCTGAGCGGGATTATCCAGCATTATCTTAAGTCCTGTTTTTATTCCCGGTCCTACTACCATTACCTGCTTGCAGGTAAGACGTTCCATAGCTTCTTTTACTGTAAGCGTTACCGGCGGAACAACAGAGGAAATAATACCGCCCTGAAAATCCATATGGCTTATACCGTTAAGCTCCAGTATGTTTTTGAGCATTATCGTATACTCTAAGGCAGTAGCTTCACGATTTGTTGATAAGCGTTCAATAAAAAGGATCTTATCGTTTTCAAAACAGCCCATCACTATATTTGAATTTCCTATATCAACTGCAAGAACCATTTTTAATATCCTCCGAAAATCAATCCGCTTGTGAAGCTGAAACAGGTTTTACCGCAGCAGGAATAAGCCTGGCTTTATAAAGAGCCGAACCTACAGCTCCGGTCACAATCGTAGAAGCAGCTATTTCAAAAACCGCATTTATACCAGCAAAAGTACAGATAAATACGATTATATTCTCTCCGGCAATCAGGCCCCTAACATAATCCGTATTTCCATAAAGCACAACCAGAGCAGTCATAAAGAACAGCGTATTTAATAAAGCTGAGCAGAAGCCTGTGACTGCACAGGATATATAGGTATTCGATGATTTTCTTACTTTTCTAAATATAAATCCGAGCAGAAAACCGTCAAGTACACGCGGAACAAAGCGCTGAATAAAAGCTAATACAGGATTTATATCGAATAAAATTACTCCCATAGCACTTGTTCCGCCAACTCCGATGCACTGCAAAAAGCTGGTAAGACCGAATACCGCGCCCGCAACAGCTCCTCCGGCAGGTCCCAGCACGATCGCCGCCAGCGCTACCGGAATTACATTAAAAGTAATAGCCAAAATGCCGACGTTTAAATATCCCAGCGGCGTATATGCCATAATGAGCAGGATAGCTGTCAGCAATCCAAGAATAACCAGCTGTTTTGTTTTTAATGTTGATTTCATAATAATGAAAACCTCCTTGTTATTATTCCTCATTCCGAGGATACAATACACGGCAGCTGCATATGGGATATACAGATGTAAGCGCGTCAGATTTTCTTTGCAGGAAATATCTGCGGACAGGGTATGTACTTGAAATCCGCTCCGTCTGAAGTCCGGCAGCCGCTGTTTATATTATAGCATACTTTTTTCAGAAAATCTATATCTTTTTCCGTTTTTTTGTGATATAATATTAAAAATACTTTTTTAAATCACGGGAGATGTGCAATATGCTTAAAGGAAAAACAGTCGTTCTTGGAGTTACGGGAAGTATTGCGGCATATAAGACCGCAAACCTCGCCAGAATGCTGACAAAGCTTCACTGCGATGTTCAGGTTATTATGACTCAGAATGCAGCTCAGTTTATAAATCCTATTACTTTTGAAACCATAACTCAGAATAAGTGCCTTATGGACACCTTTGACAGGAACTTTCAATACAGCGTGGAACACGTTGCACTTGCCAAAAAAGCAGATATAGTAATGATCGCTCCCGCTTCAGCAAACGTAATAGGTAAGATCGCCAACGGGATCGCTGATGATATGCTGACTACAACCGTTATGGCTTGCCCATGCAAAAAAATTATTGCCCCGGCAATGAACCATAATATGCTTCATAATTCAATAGTTCAGGAAAATATAGAAAAGCTCAAACGCCACGGCTATGAAATTATAGAGCCGGTAAACGGTATGCTTGCAAACCGAGATATAGGGGACGGAAAGCTTCCCGCAGAGGACACCCTGCTTAAATATATTATAAAAGAGATCGCTTTTGAAAAGGATCTGGCCGGAAAAAAAGTGCTCGTTACCGCAGGAGCTACCAGAGAAAGCATTGACCCGGTACGCTTCATTACCAACCATTCAAGCGGAAAAATGGGCTGCGCCGCCGCCGAAGCCGCAATGCTGAGAGGTGCTGAGGTTACTCTTGTCTGCGCTCATATGGACGTAGAACCGCCTATGTTTGTAAAAACTGTTCCTGTAATTTCAGCCGAAGATATGTACAATGCAGTTGTTTCTCTTTCCGACAGCCAGGATATAATAATCAAAGCCGCAGCGGTTTCTGATTATACTCCTGCAATAACCTATAAAAGCAAGGTAAAGAAATCAGACGGCGATATGAAGATCATGCTTAAACGAACAAAGGATATTCTTAAATACCTGGGTGTACACAAGCACATAGGACAGGTCATCTGCGGCTTTTCAATGGAAACGGAAAATGTGACAGAAAATTCCCGCAGAAAGCTGGAATCCAAGAACTGCGATATGATCTGCGCCAATTCACTAAAAAAAGAGGGGGCAGGCTTCGGAGCCGATACGAATATTATCACGGTAATTACAAAGAACGGCTGTGAAGAGCTTGGGATTATGTCTAAGGAAAGTGCGGCGCATATAATTCTTGACAGGATTAAAGCTATTCTTGACAGATAACACAATGAAAGAATAGGAGGATCATATTATGAAGATAAAGGATGTTTGGTACTTTAACTGCAAACAGGGCAAGGAAGAATTTTTACAGCCTGATTTTTTCAGTACAAGCTCACATATAGGAATATACTGTGAATTTACTGAGCTGACCTTCCCGCTGACAATATCCGTCTGCGGCTACTGCGGAACGAGTCTTGTATTTGAGAAAAACACTGAAATAACAAACGACGGCTTCTCCGACGGGATATATGTAAAAGCCGCAGAAAAAAACGCTTTGATCAAAATAGCTGAAAACAAGGACTGCTACCCTGACTTTATTCACGTTTCATGCACCAGCGGCTCTCAGCATTCCGAGCTTGACAAAAAATGCGGTTACTCCACAATATCCGGAAATGTATCGAATTTCGATGGGAAGCCTTTTCCGTCGGCAGTAATGCTGTACCGTTACGGCTTTGAGGATGGTCCTTATATTATAGGCACATGGACCGATAAATATGGAAGCTATTCACTTAAGATACCCAACGGACTTTACAACGCAGTTTACTCCGATGACAGCAGCTACGGCAGCGGCTCCCTTGAATGCTGGGGCTGGCATTTTATTGCCGACCGTGACGAAACTGTCAATTTAAAAATAGGCAGCGGGGAAGTTTATTCGCTTAACGTATTTACAGATAACGGCGGAATAAACAATTTATTTCTTTCCTTCCGTCCTATGCTATATTACAAAAAAGACGAGTATGACGTAATTTTCGGAAAAAACAAATTCAATGTAACCGATATAGCGCCTGAGCTTGAAACCGACGATATTACGGTAACTATAAACGGTAAAAGCAGCAGAGTCATATCATTGCAGAAAATTTATGAAACGGCGGACGACGGCTTTTCAATGCCTATGTATATAGTTCAGGTCCCGAAGCCTCTTGACTGCGATCTTACAGACAAGCAAACTGTAATTCTTGAATATGATACAAAGGACAGACTTGAGAAGCGTGCCGCAAGCCGCGGATTTGTACAGTTTTACTACAAAGACGGTTTGGCTTCCGCAGTAAGATAGGTAATAAGAATACTATGAATAATCATAAATATATAAAGATAATTGCAGTTATTATCTGTATTATACTGACCGAAAACTCCTTATGGAGGATCTCTAAAAGCTCTGAAAGTCCAATACTGATCATACTGTGTATGAACGCTGTCTTTGCCGCATTAATATACTTGGTCGTACATATTATACGAAAGTCACCTGAAACCGTAAGAATAATAAAAGCAATAGATGAAAAAGAGCCGTATGCAATTATAGGACCTTTTATCGTGGTTATAATAGGCAACAATATGTTAATACCATTCGGCAGCGTATCAAAATCATTTTTAATTTCTCTTCTAATTGTGAATTTATTGTTTTTTATAGTAATAGCCGATTCCATTTACCTGAAAATAAAGAATTATAAAAAACGGGAATTGGACAACTGTATTACCGATCTTAATAAAATATTTGATAAAAGCGTCAGACCGCACAGACGTAAACAGTCCGAAAAAGAAGCTGAAGCTTGTGAAAGCGAAATTACAGAAACAGCTGACCATATACCTAATTACAGCTCTCTCAGCCGATCGGACAAGCAAATAAGCTCGGAAGATAATGAAGAATACAATCCAAAGCTTAAAGCTTTGCTTTTTCCTCCGTATTTCAGCTATGAAAAAACCTCGTCAGCAGATACTGAAAAGATCATATCTTTTACGGGAAACGGCAAAGGTGTTCCTGAGTACTGGTGCGCCGACAGAATAAACAAATTTTATTTCGCCTGTACAGACTGTAATGAAGGCACAGAAAATAACGGAAAGTTCAATTATCTCCTGATCCTAGAAGATAAGAGTTTTGCTTTTTCATTTGATAAAAGGATACCTGAGAATATACTTCCCGACTGTATTGATAACTCCTCCCAGCGTGAGCTTGGCTATAATAAAGACAGCATTTCAACTATTCTGAACTGCGCCTTTGAGGTATACAAAAATAATACGATCCAAAATTAACAGCGTCTGAAAGGATATAAAGACTATGAAAAGAATAGAACTTTGTGAAAACGGAATACATTTCGTCCTTGAGATAAACGATGAAAACGAAGCAAAGCTGCTGCATTTTTCCGCACTGCCGTTTAATGAAAAAAATATAACCTCCCGTACCGGTACGCTCGGCTTCCGTCTTGCTGAAATAAACGTTTCCGGTCTGGACAGGCCGTATGAAAGACACGGCAACAAGTACATAGTAACTGCTCCCGGCTGCAGAATGAAATTCAGGGATTTTACCGATACTGCAAACCAGCTTGGAAGAAAGCTTGAGATCACGACATTCGATGAAGAAACAGGAATAGAAGCTATATCTCATTTTCAGTTCTGTAATGGTATCTCAGTTGTCCGTACATGGACCTCGGTCATCAATAACGGTACAGAAAACCGTACTCTTGAATATGTATCCTCATTCAATATAAACGGCATAGAAAAAGAAGGCTTACTTGAACAGGACAAGAAAATGGAGCTTTCCGTATGCCACAACTCATGGCAGAGAGAGCTTCAATGGTCAAAATATACCCTTCCTCAGCTCGGACTGGAGCAATGCCAGCCCAAGGATTACCAGCATTCCTCAAAGGTCATCGGCTTTACAAATGTCGGAAACTGGTCAGCTAAGGAATATGTGCCTATGGGATTTCTGGAAAATACGGAAACAGGCTCGGCAATATTCTGGCAGATAGAGCATAACGGCTCATGGCACTGGGAGATCTCCGATCAGGAGGGTCATCTGTATCTTCAGCTTTCAGGCCCGTCGGAAATAGAATCTCACTGGTGCAGGGTACTGAAGCCGGGAGAACGTTTTGAATCCGTTCCCTGCGCCGTAGGAGTATGCGCTTCCTCCGCTGAGAACGGCTACAGCTGCTTTGACGGCGCAATGGGTGAGCTTACAAAATACCGCCGTAAAATACGCCGCCGCAATGCCGACAACGAAAGGCTTGCCGTAATTTTCAACGACTATATGAATTGTCTGTGGGGCGATCCTACGACGGAAAAGGAGCTTCCGCTGATCGACGCTGCTGCAGAAGCCGGCTGTGAATATTACTGCATAGACGCAGGCTGGTATGCCGACGGCTTCTGGTGGGACTGGGTAGGCGAATGGAAAGAAAGCCGCAGACGCTTTCCCAACGGACTTAAAGAGGTAACTGATCATATCCGCTCAAAAGGTATGATACCAGGAGTATGGCTTGAGCTAGAAGTAATGGGAATTAAATGTCCTATGGCTCAGACCGTCTGCGACGATACATGGTTCTTTACACGCCACGGAGAAAAGGTTCACGACCGTTCACGCTATCAGCTTGATTTCAGAAATCCGAAAGTTATCGCTCATGCTGACGAAGTTATCGACAGGCTTGTTTCAGAATACGGTGTAGGCTATATAAAAATGGACTATAATATCGAGCCGGGTATCGGTACAGAGCAGAATGCCGACAGCGCAGGCGACGGACTTTTACAGCATGAAAGAGCATATCTCTCGTGGCTTGACGGAATATTTAAGAAGTATCCTAAGCTTATTATCGAAAACTGCTCATCCGGCGGACTGAGAATGGATTACGCAATGCTGTCGCGCTATTCTATCCAGTCCACCTCAGATCAGGACGATTACAGAAAATACTGCACTATCGCTGCTAATTCCCCGTCGGCTCTCTGTCCTGAACAGTCGGCTGTATGGAGCTATCCTATGACCTCGGGAGATAAGGAGGAGGTCATATTCAATATGATCAATGCAATGCTTCTCAGAGTTCACCAGAGCGGACATCTGGGGAATATAGAGCCTGAAAGAAAGGCTTTGGTGAAGGAAGCGCTTTCCGTTTACAGGAAGATACGATCCGATATAAAAAATTCCGTTCCGTTCTGGAGTCTGGGCACATCGAAATTTTCTGACGAATGGGTATCGCTGGGACTGAGAACCGAACATACCGCATACATTGCCGTATGGAGAAGAGAAAGCGCCGACAGCGCCTGTGTGCTTCCTGTATCATTCCTGAACGGCAGAAACGCTGAGATCAGCTGTATTTATCCGTCCTGCAACGAGGAAAAATTCTTTTACAGCAAGGAAAAGTCAGCAGTTACCGTTCAGCTCAGAAAACCTTATACCGCCAGATTATTCAAGCTCGTCTTTTAATTTTGTTGTCGATATAAAAAATCTTACGGTAAGGTAAAGTATACAAAGAGAAATAAACAAACCATCGCCGGTTCTTGTATAGACGCTTTCCGCTTTCAGCATCTTGATACTGTCTGCAATTACCGCCCGCTGCGAGCTTTTTATTGACGAGGATTCTTCGCCCCAAGGAGTTATGACCGCAGAGATACCGCAGTTCCCCGAACGAAGCGTATAACGCTGATTTTCAACCGAACGGAGTATACTGTGGCGGTAATGAGCGTATCTGGCGAAGCTTTTGCCGAACCATGAATCATTAGTCGGGATCACAAAAAACTCGCCTCCCTGCTCTGCCTGCCGACGGAAAACAGACGAATAGATACTCTCGATACAAATACCGCAGCCTATTTCATAATCCTGAGTTTCTATAGGCTGAGTATACTCGTCATCGTCGCAGCAGGAAACGGTAGACAGTCCGAATAATCCGGCCAATGGGATCTTTTCTCCGAAGGGAACCAGTATCTGCTTATAATAGGGTCTTTCTCCTGCGCCGTCGGGAGTAAAGACATAAAGAGCATTATAGGTTTTTCCGCTGTTCTCACAGAATGCCCCCGAACATATTATAACGTTTTTTTCCTTTGCAAGCGAAAGAAGTCCTTTGAAATTTTCGCTCTCTTCATCAAAAGTCTTAGGAACGGCAGTTTCCGGCAGGAGAATAAAGTCTGTATTGTCAGCCCAGTTTTCTGACAGTACGGATATATAATGCTGTGCGGCTTCCTTTCCGTTCAGCTTGGATTTATCCTTACCTTCAACATCGTCCTGAGCGATAAGCACATTAAGGTTTTCTCCGCTTTCCGCAATAAGGTTCTTAACGTATAAAATATGATTCGCCCCGTAGAAAACGGTTAAAGAAACAACGGCGGCAGAGCATATTATACAGCCGAGTTTATGTCTAATGCTTCTGCGGCTAAATCCGTATGCGATAAAGCCGTTTGTTATGAGAATAATAAGAGAAGTAAATTTACCGCCCAGCAAGCTTGATGACTGTATAAATTCCTGCCACGAAACAGTAGAAAGCGAAACTGTAGACCAAGGAAACGAAAGCACAAAAACATTTTCGCAAAGCCATTCCCCTACCGTATATAAAATAGAAAAGCTGAATATATCCCATATTCCGCCGCATTTAATTTTCTGAAAAAATATTATCGGTACAGAAATAAGCAGGGTCAGCCACAGCGAAAGCGAAAGCAGAGCAATTACCGACAGAAGCATTCCTATCACCGCCGGCAGAGGTATCAGCCTATAAACCGTAATAAGGAACGAGCAGGAGGTAAGCTGCATAAAAAATACAAAAATATGCCAGCTTTTAAGCCATGAGAACCTGCCGTTAAATATTTCCTTATCATATATAACGCTGTAAAACATCGGAATATAAGCTATAAGCGACAATACAGGAATATCTGCGCAGGTCTGAATAATTCCCGCCGTAACTCCGCAGATTATTAGAATCAGCTTCAGTTTCAAAAATCTCACCTGCTTTTCAACTTTTATGTATATAAGCTTCAGCAGAATTTATCTTTCCCAAAATGCTTTGATTTATTATTTCCCGAAGAAAGGAGGTCTGTAAAATGATAATAAACGTACCGGATTTTGCTCAGCACGCAATAGAACTGCTTGAAAAAAACGGATATGAAGCCTACTGTGTAGGCGGCTGCGTAAGAGACAGCCTTATCGGAAAAGAACCATATGATTGGGATATATGCACAAATGCGCTTCCGTCAGATATGCAGGAGGTTTTCTCTGATTGCAGAACTATTGAAACAGGACTGAAACATGGCACGTTGACTGTTATAATAGACAGAAACGCCGTTGAAATAACGTCATACCGCAGCGACGGAAATTACGCCGACCACCGCCGACCTCAGAGCGTTGAATTTATAAGCGACCTAAAGGGCGACCTTGAAAGACGTGATTTTACTATAAACGCTATGTGCTACAATCCAAAGCAGGGACTGATAGATATTTTCGGAGGTGCAAACGACCTTGACAAAAAAATCATCAGGTGCGTCGGAGAGCCTCGGAAACGCTTTAAAGAGGACGCGCTGAGAATACTTCGGGCAATACGCTTTGCTTCGGTTTTAGGCTTTGAGCTTGAAAAGAATACGAAAGAGTCGGTTTTTGCTGAAAAAGAGCTTTTGCACTGTATATCTGCGGAAAGAATATTTTCCGAGCTGAAAAAGCTTGTATGCGGAAAAGACGCGGCGGAGATACTGCTTGAGTACGGCGAAGTAATTGGCGTATTTATTCCTGAGATACTGCAATGTATCGGCTTCAGGCAGAATAATCCTCATCACTGCTTCACAGTCTGGGAGCATATATGCAGAAGCGTCGGATATTGCAGACCCGAACCGGCTATACGGCTTACAATGCTGCTCCACGACATAGCCAAGCCGAAAATGGCTGTTACCGACGAAAACGGCGTAGATCACTTCAAAAAGCATCAGTTTGCCGGAGCTGAAATATCGGCGGAGATACTGCACCGCCTGCACTGCGATAATATGTCGCTGAGATATATCCACGATCTGATATATGAACATGACAACCGCATTCCCGCTGAAAGAAAAGCTGTAAAAAGATTTATATCAAAATACAGCTTTGACTTTTTTATGGATTACCTCGAAGTCAGACGAGCAGATACCTATGCTCAGTCAGATTATAAAAAGGCGGAAAAGCTGAAAAACCTGGACGAGCTTGCTTTGATAGCCTTTGAGCTTGACGCAGAAAACGCCTGCATGAAAATATCGGATCTTGACGCAGACGGAAACGATCTTATAGAGCTTGGATTAAGCGGACGGGAAATTGGCTCTGCGCTTGACCGTATACTTGAAGCAGTTATTTCCGAGGAAATAATAAACAACAGAGAAGAAATACTGAAATATGTAAGGGACGTAATTTTATGATAAGAAAGAAGCAGCTGATATTCTTGATCATGACCATCTTATGGTGCGCTGTAATATTTATGTTTTCAGCTCAGAATGCCGAAACTTCCAGCGAAACCAGCGGTTCTTTAATAGAAACGGTATGCAATTTCATAGTACCTGAGTTTGACAGCTTTACGGGAAGCCAACGCAGCAATTTCGTTGAAGACCTTCAGTTTTTTGTACGCAAATCAGCACATTTCACTGCTTACTTAATCCTAGGCATTTTAGCCTTTAACTCAATAAAAGCGAAAAAGCCAGCTGTAAGGTTTTTTATTCCGACAGCTTTTGCTTTTATTTATGCCTGCACTGACGAGCTTCATCAGTATTTTGTTCCCGGAAGAAGCTGTGAATTCCGAGATATATGCATAGATACTCTGGGAGCGGCAGCGGGAACAGCGGCGGCGCTTGCTTTCTCGGCGGTTATTTCCGCAAAACGGAATAAAAAAGAAAAAGACCGTATTACCGGCTAATGAAATCCGATAAATACGGTCTTATATAGATCATATGCTCTTATAAAACGGCTTTACGTCTTTAACTGCGTTTCTGCCGAATTCGCTGTCAAATCTGACAAGATCCAAATATTTTCCGTTGGAATACGGCATTCCGGCGTTTGCGATCATTCCGAAAATACTATCCTTATCTCCCTCAAAATCTGCAACAATAAGATAGCTCTGTTCTTTATCTATTATCATTAAAAGCAGATATAATGCATGAACATTTTTATTTGATTTGACTGCCCTGCATATCGCCTTTGTCATTTCCTCAGGATATTCCGCCGGCAATCCCAGCTTAACTTTTGTACCATTCGGAAAACTTTGTTCGCACATAACGGCTTCCCCACTCTTAGGTATGGGTTTCTTCGACGCTTCTTTCTCGTTTTCCTCCTTGACTGCATTGTCTATTATGCCTGCCATATTCTTATCTAATATAAAATTAAAACCAAATGGATTTATAACTGCTCCGTCGACTTTTTCAACCATCTGCCAAATATCTTTATAATTTATTATTAATCCGCTGTATTTACTATTTTTGTCAAATAGTCTTAATTGATACCAATCGGTAAATATCGGATAAAATGCTTTCCCTTGAGAATTTTTGATCAGAGGTATTCCAAAACAGCTGTTTTTTTTAAAAGTACACTTATCTCCGCCGTTTCGCTCGATATCTAATTGTTCAGTATCCGGCGGGATAAGAAATTCCGCCTTTACCAATTCTCTAAACATATTTAATTCAAGTATCCGGTCAGCTCTTTTTATGCTGTACGCCTGAAAAAACACATTTGCCGCCCGACAGAACGAAGGATTCATTACAGGTCTGCTGACTTTAGGAACACTTGAAAAATCAGGCTTTTCGATTATGTCACACAGATCCGTCCAAAGATAAGTCTGTCCGTTATCAATTATAACCGCCTCGATACCGTTCATATAAAGCTTCTGGAAAAAGCCCAATCTGTCCCCGTAACTGATTTCTTCCGAAGTAGTAAATATATACTGCTGGTTCAAAAAATCGCAAAATTGATTATAATACGCAATATCAGTAAATATATAAGCGCACGCTTTTCCGTTTTCTATTCCTATGTAAAAGTTATGGGTGGATTTAGTATAAGCCGCCCATAGTACAGGCTCTGTCTTAATACGGTCTATAATAAGCTCATAAACCTTGACGCTTTTTCTTTTATTATACTTTTTTATAAGTTCTTGTATGGTTTTCATTATTTATACCCCCCTATTTACATTTATTGTTTATCTGCCAATTTTCTCTCTTCTAACCGCTTCAGAATATAATTCAGCAGCTTATTTACACCGATACCTATAAGGACTCCGAGCAGACTTCCTATTATTACATCTGACGGGAAGTGAACATAAAAATACAGTCGTGAAAATGCTATCAAGGCCGCCATAATATACGCCGGTATTCCCAGCTTTTTGTTATGCATATAAACTGCTGTAGCGGCGGCAAATGAAGAAGCAGAATGTCCTGACGGAAAAGAGTATCCGCTTGGCTGCCTTATTATCGTATCTATCGCACTGTTCTGTATAAAAGGACGCTCCCTTGCGATTATTCCCTTTATAATTCCGTCGTTGAGTATTACCTCGGTTATGAGGGTAACAGCTGTAAAAACCCCTATTCTGCGTGTCTTTGGTATGCACAGCAGAACTATACATAAAGCGATCCATATATATCCGTTATCCCCGGATAAAGTAACCGCCTGCATTATAAAATCCAGAACCTTACTGTGAAGCTTCTGTAAAAAATCCAAGACCGCAAAATCTATATTTGTTATAGCCTCCATAACTTTCCGCCTTTCGTGCTGCTTTAATTTAATTAGTATACCACAAAATTAACAAAATTGCAATATAGATATTGCCATGAGCTATAATTTTATGGTATACTAGCTTTATATAAAGTAATTAAATTTTAAGGAGAATTATTTTGTTAAAGCTGTTTAAATATCTGAAAAACTATAAGCTTCAGAGCATTATCGGACCTTTGTTCAAGCTGATAGAGGCCTGCTTTGAGCTGGCTGTGCCTTTGGTTATGGCAAAAATAATAGACGTAGGAATTGCACGGGCGGATAAAAACTATATTATAAGCATGGGAGGGGTTTTGGTTTTTCTCGGCGTACTGGGTCTGCTGTGCTCTCTTACCGCTCAGTATTTTGCCGCCAAGGCTTCTCTGGGTTTCGGAACTGAGCTGAGGAGGGATCTGTATCATCATATAAACACCCTGTCTCATGCTGAAATAGACAAGCTCGGAAGCTCTACTCTGGTAACTCGTATGACTGTAGATATCAATCAGGCTCAGACAGGAGTAAATATGCTCCTCAGACTTTTCCTGAGATCGCCGTTTATCGTAATCGGCTCTATTATAATGGCTTTTACTATTTCGGTAAAACTGACGCTTATTTTCCTTATTGCGGCGCCGATCCTGGGACTTATAATTTATCTTGTAATGACTAAAACCGTTCCTATGTTTAAAAACATACAGAAAAAGCTTGATAAAACTACTCTTATGGTAGATGAGAACCTTTCGGGAGTCAGAGTTATACGAGCGTTTTCCCGTCAGAAAAACGAAGAAGATGAATTTCATAAAAACGCCGACGAGCTTTTCGGTTTACAGGTTAAAGCAGGTAAGATTTCCGCGCTTATGAATCCCTGCACCTACGTTATTGTCTATATAGCCATAATTGCTATAATCTGGTTCGGAGGGATCGACGTCAATATCGGCGGTATTACACAGGGAGAGCTTATTGCTCTTACAAGCTATATGAATCAGATACTTCTGGCTTTGCTTGCCGTTGCGGTTCTTGTTACGTCGATAACCAGGGCTCAGGCCTCGTCTATAAGGATAAATGAGGTCTTTCAGTATAAAACGTCCGTATCGGACGAAGGCAATCAGACTGTTAACGAAAATGAAAACAGTCCTAGGGTCATATTTGACAACGTTACCTTTTCTTATAACGACTCGGAAGAGCCTGCACTTAAAAATATAACCTTTACCGCAGAAAAAGGCGAAACTGTCGGAATTATAGGAGGAACCGGCTCAGGAAAATCAACTCTTGTAAATCTCATGCCGGGGTTTTACAGGTATCGCAGCGGAAAGCTTCTAATAGACGGATATGAAACGGGAAAATACCCATTTGAACAGCTTAGACATAAGATAGGTATAGTTCCTCAGCGGGCAGTATTGTTTAAAGGCACGATAAGAGAAAATATGCAGTGGCGCGACAAAAACGCATCAGATGAAGAAATATACAAAGCGCTTGAAATAGCACAGGCGCTTGAATTTGTAAACGCCAAGCCGGAAAAACTGGATCATATGATAATGCAGGAGGGAAAAAATCTTTCAGGAGGTCAGCGTCAGCGTCTTACTATAGCAAGAGCGCTGGTCGGCAGTCCTGAGATACTGATACTCGACGACTCCGCTTCTGCCTTGGATCTCTCGACCGATGCAAAGCTCAGAAGAGCAATTGCCGAAAAAACACAGGATATGACTGTATTTATAGTTTCACAGCGTATTTCTTCAATCAGAAATGCAGACAAGATAATAGTTCTTGACGACGGTGAAATTGCAGGGACAGGCACACATTCGCAGCTTTTAAATAACTGTGCCGTTTACAGGGAAATATGTCTTTCACAGCTTTCCGCAGAGGAGGTCGCAGAAAATGGATAAGAAAAAAACAGTATCTGATAAGGAGTCGATTTTCAAGCCGCTTATAAGTTATGCCGGGCCTCATATATGGCTGCTTGTAATTGCTTTGATACTGGCAGTGATCTCCGTAGCGGCAACGCTTTACGCACCTATCCTTATGGGCAGAGGTATCGATCTGATAATTGACGAGGGAAATGTGGATTTTAACGGGCTTATTCCGATACTGATAAAACTTGCAGCAGTCGTGACGGTAACCGGAATTTCCCAATGGCTTATGTCGCTATGCACAAATAAAGTAACCTACAATACTGTACGTGATATAAGAAACGACGCTTTTAAAAATCTCCAGCAGCTTCCTCTGAAATATATAGACGGTCATTCACACGGAGATATTATGAGCCGTCTTGTAACTGACGTAGAACAGATATCAGATGGGCTTATCATGGGGTTTGCTCAGCTTTTTACAGGAATTGTAACTATTTTCGGAACGCTGTTCTTTATGCTTTCCATCAATGTAAAAATAACTTTGGCAGTAGTAATAATCACACCTATTTCTCTTTTTGTCGCAAGATTTATTGCTAAAAACACCTTCAAGCTTTTTCAAAAGCAGTCGGAGGCCAGAGGCGAAATGACTTCTCTTGTAGAAGAAATGATCGGCAATCAGAAAGTAGTTAAAGCCTTTGCATATGAAAAAGAATCCGAAGAAAAATTTGACGTGCTGAATAAAAATCTTCAGCAGGTCGGAGTTAAGGCTACCTTCTTTTCTTCTCTGACAAACCCGTCTACACGTTTTATAAACGGTCTTGTTTATACCAGCGTAGGTATTATCGGAGCATTTGCGGCGATAGGAGGAGGTTTCTCTGTAGGTCAGCTTTCATGCTTCCTGACCTATGCAAACCAGTACACTAAACCGTTCAATGAGATCTCCGGCGTAGTTACCGAGCTTCAAAGCGCTTTCGCTTCGGCAAAACGGGTCTTTGAAGTTATCAACGAACCGGCAGAAGCTCCCGACAGTCCGGAAGCAGAGGTTCTTGAAAGTGTGGACGGAACTTTAAAGGCAGAAAATGTAAGCTTTTCCTATAATCCCGAAATACCGTTGATAGAAGACTTTAATATTTCAGTAAGCTCAGGTCAGAAGATCGCTATTGTCGGCCCTACCGGCTGCGGGAAAACAACGTTAATAAACCTGCTTATGAGATTTTACGACGTAACGGGAGGAAAAATAATTCTCAGCGGTATTCCGATAAAGCAGTGCACCAGAAATTCTATGCGTTCAATGTACGGTATGGTCTTGCAGGAAACCTGGCTGAAAACCGGAACAATACGGGATAATATCGCATACGGCAAGCCTGACGCTTCTATTGAGGAGATTACCCGTGCCGCTAAGTCTGCTCACTGCCACGGTTTTATAAAAAGACTGCCCGACGGTTACAATACAGTTATTTCTGAGGACGGCGGCTCGCTTTCTCAAGGTCAGAAACAGCTGTTATGTATTGCAAGGGTTATGCTTGCGCTGCCGCCTATGCTTATTCTTGACGAAGCTACTTCTTCTATAGATACAAGAACTGAGATCCTGATACAGCAGACCTTTAATGAAATGATGAAGGGACGTACAAGCTTTATAATAGCTCATAGGCTGTCTACAATTAAGGAAGCCGACTGTATACTTGTTATGAATTCCGGCCATATTATCGAACAGGGAACGCACAGCGAGCTTATGAATAAGAACGGCTTTTACGCTCAGCTTTATAATTCGCAGTTCAGCGTATAAAAAAATGTATTTAAAAAGCCTGAACCGGCACTGCTAGCAAAGCAGTCTGGGTTCAGGCTTTAATATTACGCAGTTTTATTGCATCAAAGCTTTCTGGAGCATATATCTATCCAGCAGCAGTCTTCGCAGACCTCGTTAAGCTTCCCTTTTGATACTATCTGATCATAGGCTTTTTTAAAAAATAAACTGGACGTAATTTCTTCACCATTATGAAAACCGCAGTAAAACGCTGTTTTTATATCGTATTTCTCTGCCTTTTCCTTACAGCTTCCGGAAAACAGATCAGGACATTCATTACACAGATCATCATATCCGAAAACTATTTTTATTACAGGATCATTGTTCAGCTTTTCTATTACGGAATACATATTCTTAGTAAAATCTTCGCTGTAGCCCTTTCCTTCAAAAAAGCGTACGCACAAAGCATGATGAGGCCTAAGCTTTAATTCCTGCATATTTTCTTACCCTTTCTGTAACTATTGCGGCACAGACTATTTTTACTGCGTCAGGAATCAGAAAAGGAGTTACACACCAGCCGATAACCGTTCCAAGACCTACCGCACCGGTATTTTGCGTATATACTATCATATACCACGCTGTACCGAAAGCATAGCAAACTGCAAGACCGACTATCATGGAAACAATAAAAACAGGAATACTTCTTCCCAGCAGCCTTTCCATTAGCCACATAATAAGGGCGGTAAAAATAAAACCGACTATATATCCTCCGGTAGTTCCTGAAATAACGCCCATTCCTCCTGAAAAGCCGGAAAATACGGGCACTCCTACCGCTCCAAGCAAAACGTATCCTGTAACCGCCGCTGTTCCGAGCTTACCTCCGAGTATTCCGACAGCTGCAAATATTCCGAAAGTCTGTAGCGTAAACGGAACAACAGTAGGGACGGCTATCCATGAGCATATTGTTATCAATGCTATAAACAGTCCGCAGTAGGTCAGATTCTTTATCTTGTTTTTGTTTGTCAACTTAAACACGTCCTTTCAGTTGACAATTATATCATAAACCGCCGCACTTGTCAACCTATATTTTATTATTAGTTGACAATATTAATGAAATTACTGATCGAAATAAAATCACGAACATATAACAAATCAAATATATTCAATTTGAATCTTAGCGTTGATTTCCGCGCCGTGCTTACTTTTTTTGACTTGACAACACGGAATAAATAAGGTATAATATTAATTTGATAGTACAGAAATTTTTATGAACAGGAGAGTTTATATTATGGCAAATACAATTTCTAAGGCAGGATATGCTAAGCTTGAACAGGATCTTGAGCATCTTGTTACAGTCCGCAGAAGCGAGGTTGCGGAAAAGCTTAAAGAAGCACGTTCTTTCGGAGATCTTTCGGAAAATGCAGAGTATGACGAGGCTAAAAACGAACAGGGAATCCTTGAAGCCAGGATCGCCGAGCTTGAAAATATTCTTGCAAACGCTGTCGTAGTTGATGATGATGATATTTCGATTACAGAAGTTGGCGTAGGCTCAATAATAAAAATACGCGACATTGAACTGGACGAGGTTGAAACCCTGCAGATCGTCGGCTCTACGGAATCCGATCCTGAAAATAATAAGATCTCCGATGAATCTCCTATAGGAAAAGCCGCAATAAACAAAAAGGTCGGAGATGTCTTTGAAGTCGAAGCTCCTGTTGGAGTAATTAAATTTGAGGTCCTCGAGATCTCAAAGTAAATCTGCCCGAAAGGAAGATCAGCCAATGAGTGAAGAAATAAAAAGCAATTCCCCCGATGAAGAAATTTCAGCGGAGGATATAAACGTACTGAAAAAAATACGCATGGACAAGCTGGAAGAGCTTAAAGCCGCCGGAAATAATCCCTTTGAAATAACTAAATATAATGTTACCGCTCATAACGCAGACGCAAAAGCCGAATATGAGGCTTTTGAAGCAACCTGCAAGGAACAGGCCGGCGACGATGAAGAGAAGCTTAAAGAACTGCTTGAAACAGGCAGAAAAACCGTAAGCATAGCCGGAAGAATAATGTCATGGCGCGATATGGGAAAAGCGAATTTCATAGATATCCGTGACAAAACCGACAGAATGCAGGTTTACGTTCGTATGAACGATATAGGAAAAGAAGAGTTTGCGGAATTTAAAAAATGGGATATTGGAGATATTGTTGGAGTTGAGGGTTTTGTTTTTAGAACAAGAAGAGGAGAGATCTCTGTTCATGCCCTGAAAATAACAATGCTTTCAAAATCACTGCTTCCGCTTCCGGAAAAATGGCATGGACTTAAAGACCAGGATACAAGATACCGTCAGAGATATACCGATCTTATCTGCAATCCTGAGGTTAAGGATACTTTCATAAAGCGCTCTCAGATAATTTCGTCGATAAGAAGATACCTGGATTCACAGGGATTTATAGAGGTTGAAACTCCTATGCTGGTATCAAATGCCGGCGGAGCTGCCGCAAGACCCTTTGAAACACACTACAATGCCCTTGACGAAGACGTCAAGCTGAGAATTTCCCTTGAGCTTTACCTTAAAAGGCTCATTGTAGGAGGACTTGAAAGAGTTTATGAAATCGGCAGAGTTTTCAGAAACGAGGGTGTAGACGCACGTCATAATCCTGAATTTACTCTTATGGAGCTTTATCAGGCTTACACCGATTATTACGGAATGATGGATCTGACAGAGAATATGTTCAGGCATGTTGCAACGGAGGTTTGCGGAACAACGACGATTCCATACGGTGATGTTATGATTGATCTGGGCAAACCGTTTGAAAGAATGACTATGATCGAAGCCGTAAAGAAATATTCCGGTGTTGACTTCTCTGAGGTAAAAACTGAAGAAGAAGCCAAAAAGCTTGCCGACGAGCGTCATATCGAATATGAAGCAAGGCATAAAAAGGGCGATATTCTTAATTTATTCTTTGAGGAATATGTTGAGGAGCATCTTATTCAGCCTACATTTATAATGGATCACCCGATAGAGATTTCTCCTCTTACAAAGAAAAAGCCGGACGATCCGGAATATGTTGAAAGATTTGAGCTGTTCATCACTGGCAGAGAGATGTGCAACGCTTATTCCGAGCTTAACGACCCTGTTGACCAGCGTGAAAGATTTATAGCTCAGGAGGAGCTGCTCAAGCAGGGCGACGACGAAGCAAACCGCATTGATGAGGACTTCCTCAGAGCGCTTGAAATCGGTATGCCTCCTACAGGCGGAATCGGATATGGAATAGACAGGCTTGTTATGCTTCTGACAAATTCGCCTGCTATAAGAGATGTTCTGCTGTTCCCGACCATGAAAAGTTTGGACTAAAAAACAGCGTATTTACGCAGTTTTCCGAACCGACAAGGGCAAATTTACGACCGATTTACGACCAAATATTTCGGGGACACGTTTGATACTATTGTAAATAAAATACCGAAGCTGACCATGTGGTTGGCTTCGGTATTTTTCATTTCAAGTAATTAATCACATAAAAAAAGCTATACTAATGATTTTAAAAATTTAACTATTCTTTTGAATACGTTGAGTTCATTGTTGGCAGGGATGGAGAGTCTAATCTGGTGGCAGCATCGGCAATCAGGAGAGCCTTCCGCAGTTATGGTTGTGGTAACACTCCAATTGTCCTTGTGCTGCCATATATGAAAGCTGAATTCCGAGATAAAGAGCGGAGTTTTCTAAATTATTGATAAGGTCGAAATCTACTTCGAATCGTGCAAGGCTCATTTCAAGGGAGCAATACAAATCTGCAATAGGTGTATGGTCGATAGATCTGATTTGGCGGTGTGTTACATTCAGCATAAAAGTGGTGGGGCTTATCAGACGGTGAAATACATAATCAAACTAGATAAGCAATTAATAAATGTTTCGGAAGTGTATAAATGATCGAGGCTAATTAAACTATTTTGGTGTATTAATAGCATCTTTTCTTTTTTTGTAGAAATCGATAAACTATTTAACCTTTGACTTAAAAATAATAACAGATTGACTTATTAGCACGGATGTGATATAATAAAAGTGATTATAAAAACCATATGGCTTTTATATTATATAAAAGTTGCTATAATTTTAGTAGTTGAGTTTTTAATTCAAGATAATAATAAAATATTATCTTTAAATCGTATGTTTTCCAATAATAGGTTTATTTGATTAAAAGCATATTTCATGGTTTTATTTATCTGTTTAATATTACGAGAATAGTGAGTAGTTTAAATGAGAGTTATAGATTTCTTTTGTGGAGGCGGAGGTTTTTCTGAAGGCTTTCGTCAAGCTGGATTTGAAATAGTTTTTGCTGTTGATAATTGGGCGCCAGCAGTCAATACATATAAGGGTAATAAGCCAGGTGTGAATGTGATTCAGGATGATGTTATACGTATTTCGAATCTTCCCGATAATGAATTTGAAGAATTAGTGCCTGATTCAGAAGTTATTATAGGTTCGCCACCATGTCAATCATTTTCACATTCAAATAAATCAGGGAATGGAGACAAATCACTTGGTATACGGCTAATTGAAGCATATCTAAAAATTGTAGCTCGTAAAAAATACAAACAAGGTTCAATCCTTCGTTATTGGGTATTAGAGAATGTTCCCGCTGTTAAACAGTATATAAAAGAAGAATATACTGCTGTAGACCTTGGCCTTGATGGTGATTTTGTATTAAGACCTCATGATGGAGCATCTGGTAAGTATAATGCTAAATATTTTGGTGCTCCTACAAACAGAGAACGATATCTTTGTGGGGAGTTTCCAGAACCTACAAGGATTAAAAATGATAATAATGTAATTACTTTACGTCAAATTCTCAACTCTCTTGGAGACCCGCTCAGATTAGATAATGAATTGATTACAGATATTAATTATCCGACTTTACAAATAA
Source organism: uncultured Ruminococcus sp. (assembly GCA_900543145.1). GTDB lineage: Bacteria > Bacillota > Clostridia > Oscillospirales > Ruminococcaceae > FB2012. The sequence continues at coordinate 54,820 of UQPZ01000004.1, read as the reverse complement.
ATGCTCAACAAATTTCAGATCAACGTTATATATATGAATTAGCAGATTTTGAATGGAAAACCGCAAAGCGTCTAAAGCAGGATAAGGGTTATATGGGGAAAATGTCATTCCCCGAGAACCTTGATAAACCATCGCGAACAGTAATGGCAACTATGACTGCAAGTGCTCGAGAAGCAATGATTCTATCATATGGTGAAGGACGATATAGATTACCAACTGTTAGAGAATCAGCATGTATGATGAGTTTTCCTATGGACTATTGGTTCTATGGAGATTCAAAGGGAGTAAAGCATACCCTTGTTGGCAATGCTGTTCCACCAAAGCTTTCATATGCTGTTGCTATAGCTATTGCATCAGCTGAAAATGAACCTATACCTGAAAACTATATACCAATTCATCACCCCAGTAATGAAGAATTACCATTTCTAAATCTTAATGGGAACACATATGAAATAAAAGAGGAACAACCAAAACGTAAAACTGCAAAATTCAAGTATCATATACCATATTTGATTATTAACGCATATCGTGTAGAACTTACCAACTATAAATCGGATTTTGAGAATTATAATTTCTTATGGGAAACAGAAATACATTATAGTCAAGGTAAAGATAAGGCTAGAGTTTTTACTCCTGATATTACAATGCAAATGATTCCTTCGGAATACAAGGAAAGCATTCAAAACTTTATCAATCAAACAATCACCAAAGTTCCCGATATGAATACTTTTCAATCAGTATTTTGTATGACAACCAAAGAGCGCCAAAAGCAAAGATACTATGGCCCATATGAACTGCTTGAAAGCATAAAGCAGTTCATTGATTCAACATTCTCTAAAGAAAAACAAAAAGAAATCATTCATTTTAATAAAGAACCAACTGAATTGCCTTTTGCAATAACTGTTGGATATTTGATATTAAAAAGAATTTTGTTAGAAAAAAGGAGGTAAAATATGGATTCTACAACAAGAAAAGCAAAATTAGAAGAACTGAAATCTAATTCTAATAATCAGGTGATGACAGGTATTCCTCTTCGATATAAGGGTTCAACTCGTACAGAAATAGTATGGAGAATTCCTTTGGATTACCTTATTTATAACAAATACAATGGTAGAATCGGTTCTGATGTATTGTCTTATGAGACTCAAAATGGAGAATTAAATGCTGAATTAGATTCGGATTGCGAACTCATTGAAAAGTTTCTTTTTGATTCAAAAGAAGAGAGAAACAAAACAACAATGAAGAGTTTGTTGGAAAACGGACAACAAAAGTATGGAATTGTAACATCAGATGGTATTATTGTTGATGGTAACCGTCGTGCAATGCTATTGAATAAATTATATCGCGAGCACGAAAAAAGTGGAAATTCTTATGCAAAGGTTGAAAAGTGTAAATACTTTCTTGCAATCATCCTACCGGATGATGCTGAAGAGAAAGATATCCAACAGCTTGAAACCATTTATCAAATGGGTGAAGATGAAAAGTTGGATTACAATCCTATCGAAAAATATTTAAAATGTAAAGAACTACAAAGATTAGGATTCACCAATAAAGAGATAAGTGAATTTATGAGTGAAAAGGAAAGCCAGATCGAAGAGTGGTTAGATATCCTTGCTCTAATGGAAGAGTATTTACAAGAATATGGTTATGATGGGATATTTACACGTCTTGAAAAAACAGAAGGTCAGTTTGTTGACTTGAAAAACTATCTGGATTCATACAAGAAAAAAGGAGCAAATGTTCGAAATGTAGATTGGACATATAACGATTCTGATATTTCGGATTTGAAACTTGTTTGTTTTGATTATATAAGAGCACGTTACGAAGGAAAAGAATTTCGTGAAATTGCGAAAACAGGAAAAGATGGAAGTATTTTTTCTTCAAAGATTTATGGGATGATTTCCTTAAACAACACCAAGAGAATATACCGCAAGATGAGGAGACAGTTGAAGAACTGCGTCAACGTTGTCCTGGTGAAGATTTAAGCTTGCTACTTAAACAGCGTGATCAAACTTGGAATGAAAAGGCAAAAGGTCAGTTGAAAGGTAATCTTAATCGCTTTTCACGACGTTTAGAAGACAAACGTGACACTAACAAACCTGCAGACTTGATTGAACGTGCACTTAGTGCTATCAGATCTGTTGACTATGAACAAGATAGTTTTATTAATGATCCTCGAATAGAAGAAATGGTTAAAGAAATCAGTAAAATCTCTTGGGAGATGAAAAAGAAATTAGAGCGGAGATGAGAATAGTGGCTAATATTTCTATAGATTTCAATTCGACCCAAAAGGAGATATATCTATTTGGAGATATCTTAGCTCTGCAAAAACATCGTTATGCATGGAGATATGTACGAGACTATTTGCATCCTTCTGTGGAATCAGACCGTATTATAATTTCTGTTATAGATAGTGAGCCATTTGATGTAATGACGAATATTAGTTCTATGCTCTCAAAATATGGTTTTACAGAAATTCAAAGTGATAGTTCAGAAAAGATAATTAAAGAGTACTATGAAGAGGAACAGCGTTTTGCCGAATTCTCAGATAAGGCACTTCATATACGTAACAATGAGTGTAATTTAGAAGAGTTTAAACAGTTTACTGAGTCTGTATCTAATAATCTTCCTTCACGTTCTTTATATCCGCTACAATTACTTTCTGCTTATCATATGGCGTTTTCGCAAAATGCTTGTAATTTTTCCGTTCCAGGTGCAGGAAAAACAAGTATAGTCTATGGCGCATATGCTTATTTGCATAACTTACCAGAGGATAATCCAAAACACATTGACTATCTTCTAATAGTTGGCCCTTTAAGCTCATTCGGTCCGTGGGAAAATGAGTATGAAGAGTGTTTTGGAAGACCTGTTAAATCCAAACGTCTCATAGGTGGTGTAGATAAAGAAGATAAGAAAAACTATTTAATTTCAAGATATCCGTTTGAACTGACTTTGATTTCTTATGCATCACTAAATTCACTTAAAACAGAAATAGGTTTTTTTCTTAGAAACAACAAGGTAATGGTTGTTCTTGATGAGGCTCATAAAGCCAAGAATTCTTCAGGTGGGGTTATTGCTCAAGCAGTAATGGAGATGTCAAAATATAGTAAAGCTCGTATTGTATTAACTGGAACACCAGCTCCAAATGGATATGAAGATATTTATAATATGTTCAAGTTTATTTGGCCAAATAAAAATGTGATTGGGTTTGAAGTTAATCAGCTGCGCGATATTACTGCAACTGGAGATTCAGCGAGGGTAACACGTTTAATAAATAATATTTCACCATACTTTATTCGTATTCGAAAGAGCGACCTTGGTATTCCGCCAGCAATTGTTCATCCTCCTGTTTTTGTACCTATGGGTTCTCTACAGCAAAGAATATATGATTTTATCGAAAAAAAATATATGGATGAATTAATGGCTGATGGAAGTGCAAACACTTCCTCTCGATTTAAATCAGTATTAGCTCAAGCTCGTACTATTCGTTTGATGCAAGCGGCTTCAGATCCTGCTATGTTAAAATCACCACTTCGTAATTTTTTCGAAGATGAGGATATTCCAATAGAAACATATCAAGCAATTGATGACTCTGATGTATTAAAATCGATACTGGATTATGAAAATAATGAAGTGCCATCAAAATATATTGCAGTAAAAAATATCGTGAAAAAAATAATATCTGAAGGTGGTAAAGTAGTTATATGGGCAATATTCATTCATACAATCCATGGCTTAAAACAGTACCTTGAAGAAGAAGGAATCGCTTGTCAGGAATTGTACGGTGAAACACCGATTGAACGTGAAGGCCTTGATGATGACAAATTTGTTATTACAAGAGAAAAAATAGTAAAAGATTTTCAGCGTTCAGATTGTCCGTTTAAGGTCATTATTGCAAATCCATTTGCTGTTGCTGAATCTATTTCTTTACATAAAGCATGCCATAATGCGATTTATGTTGAAAGATCATTCAATGCGGCACACTTCGTACAGTCTAAAGATCGTATACATCGTTATGGATTAAAGCCGGGAACAATTACAAACTATTATTATGTATTATCTCAGGATACCGTCGATGAAACAATAGATTCTAGGTTAGCAGAAAAAGAGCAAAGAATGACAGAAATAATGGAAAGTATGCCAATCCCATTATTTACAAATGTTTCTGAAGATTTTGGCGACGAAGATATAAAGGCGTTGATAAGAGATTATGTTAGAAGAACTAAAAAATCTTAAGTATTTTGGTGGGAAAGATGGCTTGCTTTACTTTATTTGCGAGGTAGTTGGCAGCAAAATAATTAGTATACAAGATGCAAAAGTTATTTGTGCACACGCCCCTGGAAAGTGCAATATTTCTGTAGATGACCTTATTACATATTGTCGCATATTGGGATGGATTCAAATTGAGTCTGATAGAATTTCACTTTCTCCTGCATTATTAGATTTTTTGTCTGACAACATAGCATTAAATGATGAATTAATAAAAATTACAGTAGCACAGCTATTCAAATCGGAGATTATAAACTCAACTATGTTTTTTTATGATTCTGTACAGTGTTGCTATGCTTTTAAAAATGAATTTTTGCCTCTGTCATTTTCAACAGTTAGGAATATGCTTATTGGTCAAGGTTTTTTTGTTCCGATAAGAGATTTAAACAGTTCAAAGTTATATATTTCTTCTACATATGATTCCTTAATAGCTGAACATTGTAGAGTAGAACGGAGACAGATTTCTTTAGAACAACTAAAAAAACAATTAGTTGATAACGAACTTGCAGGTGAAAAAGCGGAGTTATTTGTTTTGGATTACGAAAAGAAACGTATTGGTAAACCATTATGCGACAAAATAAAACGTATTTCTGAAATAGATGTTGCAGCCGGCTATGATATAGTATCATTCAATTTCGACACTTCTCAAATGCCAGATCGCTTTATTGAAGTTAAAGCAATATCAAATGTAGGATTTTATTGGTCAAAAAACGAATATGAAATTGCTAAGCTAAAAGGGAAATCATATTACTTGTATTTGGTAGAATTAAACAAAATCAATAATTTAGAGTATTCACCTGAAATAATAAATAATCCGGCAGAAATAATCATTAATTCAGATAAATGGTTTATTGAACCTCAAGGATATCATATTATAAAAGTATAATATCAAACAAAGGATTATAGTATTAGGACGGTATCGTGTTCATTAGCTCGGTACTGTTTATCTTTTTCCTGAATCGTATGATTCTTCCGGGGAGGTCTCGGAGGGGAATTTTTCCCCTCTGAGCAGGTAGTACCGCAGAAAGCTATGCAAAACCCATCTTTAGCCGGGATTTGTATAGCCTGCGGTGCTACCTGCCTATGCCGATAATCTTATCGGCATTACAAGCGCCTATGTGCGCTGGTGTATTTATTGCACGAAAAATCATTGCAGCGATACCAAAACTTAATCTGTTCGGTACCGCTGTTTTTTTGCACTCATTTTTCATACTGAATATTGCAAATACAAATATCAGGCGCGTATGCGCCGAGATAATCTTTGGTATCAAACGAAAAAGTGCAGCATAAAATCTGTCAGTATCAAGTTAATTTCCGCTCAATGCCATATCGGATAATCTGTGGTATCATAGATAATGCGGAGAGGTATGATAGGCATACCAACCCGCACCGATTTGAATGGAGGCATGCGAATGAGAGAATTGAAAACAGTATTGAAGATCATCGGCATCGAACACGGCTACGGAAATATCAAAACGGCGAACACAATCATTCCGATGGGCATCAATGCCTGCAAAAGCAAGCCGACCTTTGAAGGAAATATCCTGCTGTATGATGAAACGTATTATCGCATTGGTGAGGGACGTAAGCCGTTTGTGGCGGATAAGTCTATGGATGATGACTTTTACCTGCTGACGCTGGCAGCTGCGGCTCAGGAGCTGCACTGCACTTACACGACTGAGGCTGATGTCCACATCGCAGCAGGACTGCCGCTGACTTGGGTGAAAACGCAGCGAGAGGACTTCCGCAGATACATAATGAAGAACAAGAATGTGAAATTCGTTTTTAACGATGTGACCTACAAGCTGCACATTGTCGGCTGCTCGGTCTATCCGCAAGGTTATCCGGCTGTGGTGGACATGCTCCCGCAGCTCACGGGCGTGAATATGCTTGCCGACATCGGCAACGGCACGATGAATATTATGTTTATCAACAACAAGCGCCCAATCGAGAGCAAATGCTACACCGAAAAGCTGGGCGTTGACCAGTACGTGATAGCGGCTAAGAATGCCGTAATGGACAGCTTCTGCACCAAGATCGACGATGAGATCATTGAGCAGGTAATCCGCACCGGCAAGGCGGATATTCCGGAAAAGTATTGTGCAAAGCTGTTTGAAGCGCTTGCAAAATATGAATACGACCCCGAGCTGATACGGCTTTACGTTGCGGGCGGAGGTGGCTGTATCATCAGGAATTTCGTAGAGTATGATGCAAACCGCGTAACGATGATCGATGATATATGTGCGGCTGCAGAGGGCTTTGAGACTATCGCATATCAGCGGTTAAGTAAGGGGTGATCGTATGAATAATATTAAGTGTACGACCCTGCGCTTTAACCTCGACAAGCCGCTTAATCGGCAAGCATGGGAGTATTTGCAAAGCATGGACAAGGAGAAATTCAAGTCATACAGTCAGGCCGGTCGCTCTGGCGGTAACGGAGTATTTCAAGCGGTATTACACGCTTGAGGACGATCCGTACTTTGAAACCCGCTAGCGCGAGGAACGCTTTGTAGAGCAGATAGTTTCGGCAGTGGAGGTATCACTGCAAAAGGTCTTGCCCATATTTCTGGCGGGCTGCCTTTCCAATGTGCAGATACCGTATGACATGGTGCAAACGTTAAAAAAGAAAACTACAACTACAGATCCCCCTACCGATGATATAGATATTGACTTTGTGGGAGGATGAGAATGAACAGAACAAGAGACAGACAATTCAACATACATCTGACCGAAAAAGAGCTTGCGACATTTGAGCTCAAGTGCAGGACAAGCGGGCTGAGCAAGACCGATTTCTTTGTAAAGCTAATGCGCGGCTCAAATATAACGGTGTACCGCTTTGATGATGAGATAAAAGAGATCGTCCACGAGCTTAGGAAGATGGGCGTAAATCTCAATCAGGTCGCATATCTGGTGAACATCATGCAGGACGGCGAGGCACTTCGCGAGCTTCACAAAATGCAGGACTCGTTTTGCGATGCGCTTGAACGGCTGTCGCAGTTTTTGGATAAACCGAAGGTCAGAAAAGCAACGGATGACTAATGCCGTTCGGGAATGTCAACGTAGATTACAAGCCCTGCAAGTCGGTCGGCTCACTGAAATCGGCGGAAAAATATATGCTCGGCAGACAGAAGGAGCAGATTGAAAATGGTGTTAGCAAGACCCGCGAGGGACTATATACCGCGCTCGGCTGTGACCCGACAACTTTGCCAACTGCATTCTGGTGAAAAGAAAGCTGAACGGCAAGAGCTATTCCAAGCACAAGGCGAATACCATTCTAGCGCACAAGATGTCGATCTCATTTCACCCCGATGATAATATCTCACACAAGATTGCGTTTGAAATATCAAAGGAGTTTGCGGAGCATTTCATTCATAGCAAGGGGTATGAGGTGCTAATCGCGGTGCATACCGATACCGACCATGTTCACGCACATTTTCTCATCAGCAACTTGAATGTCAATACCGGAAAACCATACCGCAGAAGTGAAAAAGACCTTTATGAGATGTCGGAGTGGCTGGGCGAGAAATGTATGGAGTACGGTCTGACAAACTCGGTGCGGCAGGATTTTTACAATCACAATCTCTAGCTTCAAAAGGACAATCTGACATTCGGAGAAGCGCAGATGAAAAAGCGCGGTGCGGAGAGCTTTAAGGACGAGCTGAGAGAAGCAATTAAGACAGAGATAAATGCCCCCGAAAATCACACATTTGATGATGTTATCCAAGCACTTTATGAGCATTACAATGTCAAATGCAGGGTCGCGGGGAATATAGTGTCATATCGGCACCCGAAGTATCTGAACAAAAATGGAAAGCCTGTTTCCGTTCGCGGAAGCAGGCTGGGAGAGGAATATACAAGAAAAGGAATTTAGTATGCGCTTGCAAAGAAGCCTGCACCTGTCATAAAGTGCACCGAAAACAGAACGATAGAGCCTAAAGTCAGACGCAAAGTACGACGGCGTTCAAGATGATGTTACTCATTCTTCTGCGGAATCACTATCATTAAACGCAAGATATTTCGGCAGGCTTGCTATTTCCACACGCTCAAAATACTTAGCGGCAAGCGCGGCTTTTTCCCATCGGTCAGCACCGTGCGGTATATCCTGAACGCGCGGATAAAATACTGCTCGGCGGCCTGCACACCGCTTGTCTGGATCGTGATTGCGGCAATATCGAAAATCAGGTCAGCATAGTCGGCTGACATTTCGGAATTGGTCGCCTTGACAAGCTCGGAGCATTTTTGCAGAGCTGTTACGGCTCGGACGGGTTCGCCTGTTTCGGCGAGAAGCCCTGCGTAGTTGTGGCTCATTATCACAAGGTCGTGAGTGGGCGCGTCTGCGGCAGAAAGCATCTGCATCGCCTTTTCTATTTGCGGCTTGGCAAACTCCGGCTAACCGCTGTACTGATAGAGATAGCCGAGATTCATATTCAGATTGGCGGCAAGCAATAGGTTTTCATCTACGTTACATAGCTTTATGGCACGCTTTCCAAGCTCAATAGCTTTTGCATAATTGCCGTCAAGAAGTCCTATGCAGGAGGCTTTATTGTTCAGTAATAATGCTCGGTCATTCTGTGTGCCGATGTTATCATCGGAAAGCATATCTGACATAACGCTGACCAACTTTTTCATAATGGCTGAACTGCAGTATTTCTTGGCATAGGAGAAAACGTCCTCGATGAACAGCAGATAGTCGGCTTTATCGCAAAGGATGATGCTGTCCGCGATGCTTTCGACCATGCCGAACAGCACTTCATAATACGGAATATCGATGCCATGATGCAGGCAAATTCGGTGAATATTATCAAGCAAGGGTCGGCAGTTTTCGGTGTCGGGCGCAAAGTCTGCGATGATAATCTCTTGCACAAGCGGGTGGAGCGTGATAATATCCATTCCGGGATTTTGCAGCAGACCGAGCTCGATAAGATTGTTTACCGTGTCGGTCGTTTCAAGTCCTGGGAGCCTTGCAAAAAGCCTTGAACGCATACCGCCCGCAGGGATAAATGCCGCATATCTAAGGACGGCGCGAACATCATCGGTCAGCGCAAAGGGCGAGAAAAGCGTTCTGATGTGATCGCGGTAGGTCGCCTTTTTGCTGTGACCGTACTTAATGACGGATATTTTGTCGGGAGCATCGGGTGCGGCGGTGCTCTCGCGCAGCTTTTCAAGCACCTCGGCAGGCTCTAAAATTCCCGTCTGCAAAAGCCTTGCGGACAGCTCAACAGACTGCGTATGTCGGTGGACGGTCTCGATAATGCTTTCAACGGTCGGGCGGTTTTCCTGCGCGGCGGAATAGAAATATGCCGACAAATCAACAAGGCTTTTAAGGTCGGTAATTTCGCCAAGCTCATAGGTGAAGCCGATTTCAAAGCGGGAACGTGTGGTGAAAATGATCTTACAGCCGTACTTCATCAGCACATCAAGCTGTGGCTCATTTGCTGCGGTCGTATTGAAATTGTCGATGATTATCAGCGTGTCGGGTTTAAGGCTCCGAAGAAATCGGTTGTGCTTTTTGAAACGCGCGGTGCCGTTATCGGTCGTCAGGTCGCCCACAAGGATAATATCCTCGATCAGCGTTTGCAGGCTGCCGGGATAGCTGAAATACAGGGTATTTGTGTACTGCTTTTTATACGTCTTGGCGTAGGCTTTAGCAAATTCGCTTTTGCCTATACCCGCGAGACCTGTTATGAAAATTTTGCTGTGAGTGTCAAGCAAAGAGTGCAGCTCGACAAGCTCATTATCTCGTCCACAGAAATGCTTGCATGGGTTTGGAACGGCACAGTTCATTATCATATCGGAAACGACAGTAGAAAGTGTACCGCCTGCAAGCGATTTGACATCGTTCTTTTGGAATTTGCGTTCCATAGCGAAAAGCAGAATGGCTGCATAAGGTCGGCGGTATCGGTGGTGTTTTGCGGAGAATATATATCAGTGAGTGCGTTTTTCTTTTGCTCGGAGACCGTCACATCATTCATCAGCAGATCGTATATTCGCTGTGCTGCCATATCTGAATTGGTCATCAGCGGGAACACCTTTTCTTCAATATCGGAGGCGAGATATTCGAAGTAGCCCTCGCGGGTATAGTATGCGGTTATCTTAGGGCTGACGGGCTCCCTACCTTTGAGCCAGCGGTTAATCCTGTCGCTGTCAAAATCGAAATCGTCATGCTCGTCCACAAACTGTGAGAACAGCAGATAGACAAGCTCGGTCTGATTGGGAGCTTTTGTTTCGCTCAGGTATTCTGTTATAATCCGCATTACAGAGCAGAAATCGCAGCGTTCCATGGTGTGCCTCTGTTTGGGTGGGCAGCAAAAGACTTATAAAGCGCCTAAAGCTAGAGGAATATCTGGCTAAGGCTTATTCGATATATGACTTTTGAGAGACGCAAGGATAATAAGGAGGGCGAATACCAGAGGTCCAACGATACCTTTGAATTCAAGTGGCGAGATAAGACGGGCAAGCGAGATTCGGTATATGCTAAGACGCTTGATGCGCTCCGCGAAAAAGAACGTGTTCTGCTGAAGGATACGCTTGACGGAATAAATTCAGCTGCAAAAACACTTACCGTGAACGATCTTTAAGCAAAGTGGAAGGCTCTGAAAAAGGGTTTGAAGGACAACACCTTCTCGAATTACAAGTGTTCCTATGAGCAGTTTGTCGAGCCGAGCTTTCTCAGGATAAAGCTGACCGAGCTTAAACGTACCGATGTAAGGGCATTTTACAATCATCTTGCAGACGAGCGCCATTTAAAGGTGAACAGCATCGACAATGTGCATACAGTTTTGCATCATGTGTTGGAGCTTGCTGTTGAGGACGATTATCTGAGATACAACCCGGCGGACAACGCATTGAAAGAGCTGAAACGTGCGCACAATTCCGACGATGATAAAAAACGTGCGCTGACTATTGAGAATCAGAGGATTTTTGAGAATTTTCTTGCCAAGCCCGGTAAATATGAGCATTGGCAGCCGATATCGGCGAACTGACCGGCTTGCACTGGGAGGATGTTGACTTTGACGAAGGCACGATACACATAGACCATACGCTGGTATATTTCAGCAGGGGCAAGCAGGACGGCTGTACATTTGCATTCAACACGCCCAAAACCGAAGCAGGCAAGCGCACTATCCCTATGTTGCCGATCGTGAGAACTGCACTTTTGAAAGAAAAAGCATATCAGGAAGAAATCGGCATCAGATGCAGAGCACAGATCGACGACTTTACCGATTTTATATTCGTGAACCGTTTCGGCAATGTTCAGCATCATGGCACGCTAAACAAAGCGCTCAAGAGGATAATAAGGGACTGCAATTGCAAGGAAGTCACCACTCTGCCGAATTTCAGCAATCACTCGCTGAGGCACACATTCACGACAAGAATGTGCGAGGCGGGGGTGAACATAAAAGCGATGCAGGACATTCTCGGACACGCCGATGTAGAAACGACGCTCGGAATCTATGCCGATGCCACCAAAGAACTCAAAGCAAAGGAAATGTCGGGCTTTGACGAGTATTTCAAAGAGCTGACAGCAGGTAAGGACGCATAAGCGCCTTACGACCAAATTACGACTAACTGACGACTGCCTTTAAAGATCTTTGCAGGGATACATAAAACCGAAAATGAAGATACCATTTAAATACAGGCTTTTGAGCAGTTATGAATGGTGATGAGTTTTCGGGAACGGGTTCCCGACCATGAAGACTATTTCTGACAAATAACCTTTACAGCAAAATCATATATTAAAGCAAAAGAGTATCAGCCGCACATTACTGATACTCTTTTTGATTATAACTAAAACAATTCAGGCATTAAAAAAGCGCATACTTTATGCGCTTTTTTAATGCCTGATAACATTGTATTAAGGCTGTATGGGGTGGATAGTGGGATTCGAACCCACGGTCTTCAGTGCCACAAACTGACGCGTTAACCAACTACGCTATACCCACCATAAGCTAATAAAAAAGCACGATTCGGCGGCAATCAGCCGTCCGTGCTTAAAAATATTGGCGCGCCTTACTGGACTCGAACCAGTGGCCTACTGCTTAGAAGGCAGTTGCTCTATCCAGCTGAGCTAAAGGCGCACATAGGATATACATAAAAATTGCACCATAAGGTGCATATTGGAGCGGGTGATGGGAATCGAACCCACATGACCAGCTTGGAAGGCTGGAGTTCTACCACTGAACTACACCCGCATATGTTAACTTGCCGAGCAAAGCTACATTCAAATTATCTCTCAATCAACGAAATTAATTATACCACAATAAAACCGACTTGTCAATACCTTTTTTCAAAAAAACAATAAAAAAATCGTAAGGCGGTCAATTTTGTGAATAACCGCCTACTTTTGCTTTTTATGTTGCTTAATTTTGTTCAAAATAGTGTCTTTAAAAAATAAACCTATAATTCCTATTACCATAAACGCCGCAACTATTCCAATAGCGATTTTAAAGTTTCCGCTTCCGACATTGCTGCCAAGAACAGTTGACATTATAATTGCCGGAAGCCTGCATGGCATTACATACATAAAAAAGTCCTTTGTGCTTACTTTAGTAAGGGGAACTATATAAGTCAATACGTCCTTAGGTATTCCGGGTATAAGATACAGTACAATAAGAATACCTGTAAGCTTCCTTTCATCCTGAAGGAATTTAAACTTTTTCAACTGCTTTTCATCTACAAAAGCTTCGACGATCGGCGTTCCTATTTTCTTTACAAGCAGAAAGATTACAAGACTTCCCAGCACAACTCCCGCAAAGGAAAGAATAGCCCCGAAAAACCAGCCGAACAGCAATCCTCCGACTATTTGTATCGGCGGGACAATAGCTATAATTACCTGCAGCGCCTGTATTGCCGTAAATATCAAAACAGATACCGGTCCGCCGTATCTGCTGAGGGTTTCCTTTACGCTTTCCATTCCCTCGTCAGTACGCAGACTACTTATAAAAGGCCACATAAGATAGGTAGCTCCGGCCATAGCCGCAAAAAAAACTATCAGACTGATTATCTGTACTCTCTTACGGTGCTTGGCGGTATTTCTCTTTCGTTCCTTATCCTGCTGCCTGTATTCTTTTGTTTTGCTGTCCTTTTCTTTCATATTATTCAGCTCTCTCTTTTGAAAATTCTATTTTCTTCTGAGTATCTTTTTTCTGAACCAGTTTACATATATGTCGATCAGCTGACCTAAAAGCCTGTCATAAATAAAGAAAAAAGCGTTAGCTGCCAACCACATAACCATAATAGCGTATTTTCCGAACATTTCCATGCCCTCAAGCATATCGGCTCCGGCAAAAACAAACTGAAACAGCAGATAAAAAGCCGACGCCGCCGCATTGAACACTATGTATTTCACAGTCCACGAAGCAGCCCTGCTTTTTATTCTGTCCAGATAAAATTTTAATATTGGATAATATCCCATAAAAAGAATAAACAACAGCGACGCCTGATAGTTCGGAGTTATAAGCAGACACAGAAAGCTTACTGCGGCATACGTAGTTACAGCCCACTTTGTGCTGGTTTCAACTATCATTATAACCATAAGAAAGCCTGCGAAGGTAGGAATAGTATAATCAAGCATAGGAAGAAAACCTGTACAGAACATTGAAAACAGGCATACCGCCGTAACGATCCCTCCGAGAGATACCTTAAACGCCAGTTTATTTCTCATATGCTCCTCCGATCAGCAGCACGGTATAAGATCTCCGCCCATCATTTCACAGCAGCAGTCGGCACAGCAAAGTGAAGTACAGCAGTCCATCGAGCCTGCCGGCTGATTCTGATAACCGACATTAGGATTACCTCTCATAAATCCGCCTCTCTGCTGATTCATCTGATTAACCGCAGCCTGATATTCAGGATTTCCCGGCTGCATCTGAGAAGCCGTTTGAAAATTTATATACGCATCGTTGAGCCAGCCTCTTGTATAGCATACGCTTCCCTTTAGGAAATACCATTCTGCGCCCCTCTGAGGCTGAGGCACTGTATCAAGCAGCCCGTCCGCACGGGTTATATCTCCCGTCTGGATCATTCGCCGTATTTCCTGATAATTGACCGCCCCGTATCCTCCTTCATAGGAAGAACCTGATGAATATCCTCCGCTTCTGCGTTCCGCCATTATCTGGTCGTATGCCGCATTGACCTCACTCATTTTTTCTTCTGCAACGTCGGCTATAGGACTGTCCTGATACTGATCGGGATGATATTTCTTGACTAGCTCCTTGTACGCTGACTTTACCTCGTCGTCTGTAGCGCTGGGCGATACTCCCAGTACCTTATAGGGGTCTTTCATTTTTAATGACCTTTCCTTTCCGAGCCTTATTCCTTTTACAGCAAACCGAAACGGAGTCTGTCAGGCAAAGCTCACGGCTTGACACTAGCGATCCAAGCCTTTATTATTAATTTATCTTATTTTAATTATCTTAGTTATGATTTGGTTTTTTCCTGAAGGTTCCGTCACGGATCTGTTCAAACACATTTTTCAGACCGAGATAAATAACATTGTCAATAATCGGCTTATACATTTGAATATCCAGCTTTACATATGCTTCGGCAAGCTCACCCAGAGTAAAATTCACGCTGTCCTCAGCATATTCGCACATAGACCTATAATCACTGTCCGACAACGCCTTGCCCTCTGAATCCCCGATTAAATAAAGCAGAGGATTATAGCCGCCGTTTTTACAGTCGTCCTTAACGTCGTCAAGGGCGTCACAGATATAAATATATCTTCCCAACAGATACCCGAACCGTTTCAGTGCAGGCTGCATCTCCTCATTATCGGAAAGACTGCCCGCAATTGCCTCCATCATTCCTGCCGTAGGCTCACAGGCCTTGTCTATACTCTGAGTTTTTTCAGCCTCGGTCTTACTCTGAAGCTTCATAAGCTCTTCAATAGTATCGGCAAGCTGAGGATATTTAATCCTCGCTTTTTTATATGAGCGCCTGAAAAACGGCAAAGCTGCCGCCGCAGTAAGCTTTCCTTTCAATCCCCTGTCGGCTAAGTCATCTCTTAGCTTATGGTATACAAGTATTACCGCTGCATACGCAGGATATTCAAAACCGGAACTGCATACGGCGCATACTCTTTTTTTAAGCGGATGAGCGATACACCTCTGCTTATCGGCTGTCAGTCTTTTACCGTTCAGCGACATATTCATCAAAGCCAGAAATGTAAAGTCATAGCTGAGAGTAAATCTGGAAGCAAGTCCGAACTCCCTGCCCATTTTTTTGCAGAGTCCGCAGTAAACTCCCTGATAGGTGTCAAATTCACATACTCTCATATACGGCTTGAAGGCTCTGACATATCCAAACATCAAATTCTCCTTAAATAATAATTATACCCTGCTATTGTGTAAAGACTGTGATAATTCGGCAAAAACAAAACATATTCCTCATTATCCCGCAGCTCTGAATAACGTGATATATCCATTATTTATTATACTATCCGCATAATAAAAAGTCAATATAATAATTAACATAATTCATTATATTAAACTCAGTCCTAACTGTCTAAAGAAAAAGCCTATTTCCTTACGGCTGAGTTATAAAATGATACGCTGATTGTCCTCTGACATAAGAAAACAAGGAAAAAGCCAGTAAAATCAATGTTTTCAAGGGCAGAGGGCAAACAGGTTAGCACCAAAAACTGAATACCGAAGCGAAAAAAGGATGTTACCGCAGGGCAGCATCCCTTTCCGCGTTTGCCGACGCCGCAGATTTAGCAATAAGTCTGCGGCGTTTTTTTCTGTCCAAAAACGGAAAGGAGGCGCAGCAGCCTGTACTTCACAGAGGGTAAGGATCGGGCGTATGAAACGCTCATGCAAGTAAAGCCTGGCTTTGACAGATATTCAAGCGGCTGTGCCGGACATGGGGACTGCGACGGCTGCCGCTTCTTCCGTCCGCGCTGGAAATATCAATTCTGCGTGTATAAGGAATGTCCGTATGAGCCGGGCAAAAAGACGAGGCGCAAGCACAAGCGGCGCGGGTGAGGCGTAGAAAAGTAGACGCTGAAAGACCTTGCGCCAAGCGGCTTTGCAGACGCGGAACATGGGCAGGCAGTATCTTTATACTCCTACCCCCTAAAATGCAGTCCTATCATTCTACCAGCAGAAAGGAGCTGATGGCACTATGGCAGTTTTTCGGGTGGAAAAGAACAGCGGGTACACCGTCATGTCAAACCACCATTTACGCAATAAGGAGCTTACCTTGAAAGCCAAAGGGCTTTTATCGCAAATGCTGTCCCTGCCGGACACATGGGATTACACCCTGCACGGGCTGGCGCGGATCAATAAAGAGAGCATTGACGCGATCCGCACGGCGGTATGGGAGCTTGAAGGTGCAGGATATATCACCCGCCAGCAGGGGCGGGACGCACGGGGCAAGCTGACGCCTATCGTCTATACCATTTATGAGCAGCCGCAGCCAAAGCAGGCCGTGCCGCAAGAGGAACCGCCGCAGTTGGAAAATCCAATCACGGCTTCACCGTTGTTGGAAAATCCGACAACGGATAACCCGACGACGGGAAAGCCGATGACGGAAAACCCGTCGTCGGATAATCCAATGCAATTAAATAAAGAGTTATCAAAAACTGACTTATCAAGTACCCAAGAAATAAATACGGATGTATCAAGTACCGATTCCCTTCCCTTCCTTTCCCTAAATCCCTTTCCTTCGGAGCAGGAGGACGATAAAGCGGCTGCGCCGCCGGAACGGAAGCGAAAGGAAGCGGTTGACAGAGAGAATGACGCCTATCGGATTTACAGGGAGATCATCAAGGAGAACATCGAGTACGACCACCTTTGCCAGTACAGCAATACCGCCAATCGTGAAATGCTGGACGAGATCGTTGACCTCATGCTTGAAACGGTGTGCAGCTCTCGCAGACGCATCCGAATTGCCGGGGACGATTACCCGGCAGAGCTTGTCAAAGCCAAGTTTATGAAGCTGAACAGCTCTCACATTGAGTTTGTCTTTGACTGCCTGCGGGAGAACACCACCAAAATCCGCAACATCCGGCAATACCTACGGGCGGTGCTGTTCAACGCCCCGTCCACCATTGACAGCTACTATACCGCCCTTGTCGCCCATGATATGGCAAGGGATGGCTGGGGCAAGCCGAAATCCGGCATACCCAACTATTCCTGCAACGAGGGTGAAAGCCTGTAAACGGGAGGAAACGCTATGAAACAGGGAGCATTGATTTTCAACGAACAGACGGATCGCTATGACATCCGTTTCGACCTTGCCGACTACTACGGCGGCCTGCATTGCGGGGAGTGCCTTGAAGTGATGGTGGGCGGCAGATGGAGGCCGACCCGCATTGAGATGGCTGAACGCTGGTATCTTGTGGGCATCCGGGCAGACGACCTTTCCGGGCTGCGGGTGCGGATATGAGGGGCAACCGTGAAAGCGGCTGTCCCTCTTGTTCTATCCGGGCAGCGCCGCGAAGCGGTGTGCCGCCTTAACCGAGTATGACAGAGAAAGGAGCTGATGTTTTTGCAGGAAGAAGTAACAAGAAAGACGATTGCCATTGCGATCAAGGCGGCGAAGCTGGACGGGAAGCTGCTGCAAGCCGCCCTGCGGAAGTTTTTGCAGATATACCGCAAAAAGAGAGATACGCCCCACCGGGGGCAGCAGACGCTAAAGCAGCTCATGCGGCACGGTACGGGCGTTTCCAATATCGAGATCACCGACGCGAATATCAAGGCGTTTTCCCAAACCGCCAAGAAATACGGCGTTGACTTTGCGCTGAAAAAGGCAGATGACCGATACCTGGTGTTCTTCAAGGGGCGGGATGCTGATGTGCTGACGGCTGCGTTCCGCGAGTTTTCCAAAAAGAAGCTCGACAAGGAGCGCAAGCCCTCTGTCCGCATGGATTTGACCGAGAAAAAGGCCGAGGCCGTCAAGCGCACGGCGCAGCGGGCAAAGGTAAAAAACAAGGACAGGGGGATTGAGCTATGAGGCCGGAAGTGAAAAAGCAGATTTTGCTGCATCTGCCGTATCTGCTGTTCGTCTACCTGTTCGACAAGTTAGGGCAGGCGGCGCGGCTTGCGCCGGGCGCAGACCCATCCGCAAAGATGCTCCATATCGGACAGGGCTTTGCAGCCGCCTTTGAAAGCGCCGCGCCCAGCTTCCACCCCATCGACCTGCTGATCGGCGTTGCCGGGGCTGTGGTGATCCGGCTTATCGTCTATTCCAAGCAGAAAAACGCCAAAAAATACCGCAAGGGCATGGAGTACGGCACGGCAAGATGGGGAACGGCAGCAGACATCAAGCCCTTTATTGACCCGGTGTTTGACAACAATGTGCTGCTGTCGCAGACGGAACGGCTGATGATGTCAAACCGCCCGAAAGACCCGAAGAACGCGAGGAATAAAAACATTTTGGTGATCGGGGGCAGCGGCAGCGGAAAAACAAGGTTTTTCTGCAAGCCCAACATTATGCAGCTCCACAGCTCGTATGTCATCACCGATCCGAAAGGCAGCTTGATTTGCGAGGTAGGACAGCTTTTGCAGCGGGCAAAGTACCAGATAAAGGTGCTGAATACGATCAATTTTGCCAAGAGTATGCACTACAACCCCTTTGCCTATCTGCGCAACGAAAAGGATATTTTGAAGCTGGTAAATACCATCATCGTCAATACCAAGGGTGAGGGTGCGCAAAGCACAGAGGATTTTTGGGTGAAATCGGAACGGCTTTTCTATTCGGCGCTAATCGGCTACATCTTCTACGAAGCGCCGGAGGAAGAAAAGAACTTCATTACCATGCTGGATATGATTAACGCAAGCGAAGCAAAAGAGGACGACAGCGAGTTTCAAAGCCCTGTTGATCTCATGTTTGCCCGGCTGGAAGAAAAAGACCCGGAGCATTTTGCCGTGCGCCAGTACAAGAAGTTCCTGCTTTCGGCGGGTAAGACCCGCGCTTCCATTCTCGTAAGCTGCGGCGCACGGCTTGCCCCCTTTGACATTCAAGAGCTGCGCGACCTCATGGAGTACGACGAAATGGAGCTGGACACCATTGGCGACCGCAAGACCGCCCTGTTCCTTATCATGTCGGACACGGACAGCACATTTAACTTTGTCATAGCGATTTTGCAAAGCCAGCTCACGAACCTCTTGTGCGACAAGGCCGATGATGTGTACGGAGGCAGGCTGCCCGTCCATGTCCGCTTTATCCTTGACGAGTTTGCCAACATTGGGCAAATCCCTCAATTCGACAAACTGATAGCCACCATCCGAAGCCGGGAAATCTCGGCCTCTATTATTTTGCAGTCGCAGAGCCAGCTAAAGGCGATCTACAAGGATAACGCCGATATCATAGTCGGCAACTGCGACACAATGCTGTTTTTAGGCGGTAAGGAGAAAACCACCCTAAAGGAAATCTCGGAGATTTTGGGTAAGGAAACGATTGACAGTTTCAATACCAGCGAGAACAGGGGCAAGGAAATCTCCCACGGCTTAAATTATCAAAAATTAGGAAAGGAGCTGATGACGCAAGACGAAATCGCAACGATGGACGGCGGGATGTGCATTTTGCAGCTACGGGGCGTGAGGCCGTTCTTCTCCAAGAAGTACGACATCACCCGCCACCCGCGCTACAAATACCTTTCCGACGCCGACAAAAAGAACGCCTTTGATGTGGAGAAATACATCCGGGCGCAGAGAAAGAAGAAACGCTCCCCTGCTGTTGTAGAGCCGGAGGAAGCGTTTGACCTCTATGAGATTGAGTTGTCCGAAACGGACGCTGAATGAGCCGCCAGAAAAACCGGGCGGCTGTTCCTGTTTCACACACAAATCAAAATTATGGAGGTAATAGAATATGGCATTTTTCAATTCCGCTGTTGGTGTTTTGCAGACTTTGGTGATCGCGCTGGGCGCTGGTCTGGGCGTGTGGGGGCTTATCAACCTCATGGAAGGTTATGGGTCCGACAATCCGGGCGCTAAAAGCCAAGGGATCAAGCAGCTTTGCGCGGGCGCAGGCGTAGCCATCATCGGCATCACCCTTGTCCCGCTTCTGACCGGCCTGTTCGGTTAATCAGACTTCTAAACCCTTTCGCGCCCGCCCGTGCCCTGCGGGCGGGCGCGGGAAAGGAGGTGCTGCCATTTGATAATAGATTGGCTGGAAGAATGGTTTAGAGGCGTTTTGATAGACGGCATCACGGGCAACCTTTCGGGGCTGTTCGATACCGTAAATCAAAAGGTTGGCGAGATCGCCGGAGAAGTCGGCGCGACGCCGCAGGGCTGGAACGCGGGCATTTTCAACATGATACGGGGGCTGTCCGAAACGGTCATTATACCGATTACGGGCGCAGTCCTGGCTTTTGTGATGACCTATGAGCTGATACAGATGGTGACGGAGAAGAACAACCTGCACGACATCGACACATGGATGTTTTTCAAGTGGGTGTTTAAGTCGTTTGCGGCTGTGCTTATCGTCACAAATACATGGAATATCGTTATGGGCATTTTCGATATGGCGCAGCAGGTGGTAAATCAAAGCGCGGGCGTGATAATCGGGAATACCAGCATAGACATAGCGACCGTAATCACCGACCTTCAAGGGAAGCTGGAGGCTATGAGCATGGGCGGGCTGATCGGACTGTGGTTTCAAAGCCTGTTTGTGGGGCTGACGATGAATATCCTGTCCGTCTGTATTATGCTTGTCATTTACGGCAGGATGATCGAGATATACCTTGTGACCTCTCTCGGCCCGATCCCCCTTGCGACCATGACAAACAGCGAATGGCGCAGCATGGGGCAGAATTACCTAAAATCCTTGCTGGCGCTGGGCTTCCAAGCGTTTTTGATTATGGTTGTCGTGGGCATCTATGCGATCCTCATTCAGACGATTGCAGTCACCGCCGACATATCCGGCGCGGTTTGGGCAGTCATGGGGTATACCGTGCTGCTGTGCTTCTGCCTGTTCAAGACGGGCAGCATGGCAAAAGCCGTGTTCGGGGCGCATTGACGGGAGGTGACGGCTATCGGAAAATACGGCATCATTTACGCAGACCCGCCGTGGCGGTATGAGCGAAACAAGGTGCAGGGCGCAGCGGAAAAGCACTATCCCACCATGAGCATTGACGAGCTGTGCGCCCTGCCTGTGGCAGAGCTGGCGGCGCGTGACTGCGCCCTGTTCCTGTGGGCGACCTTCCCGCAGCTCCCCGAAGCCCTGCGGCTTATCAAGGCGTGGGGATTCCGCTTTAAGACTGTCGCCTTTGTGTGGATCAAGCGCAACCGCAAAAGCCCGTCGTGGTTTTACGGCATGGGCTACTGGACGCGCAGCAATGCGGAAATCTGCCTGCTGGCGACCAAGGGACACCCCAAGCGGCAGTCGGCGGGCGTACATCAGCTTATTATCTCACCCATAGAGCAGCACAGCAAAAAGCCCGACGAGGCAAGAGATAAAATCCTTGCCCTCATGGGCGATGATCTCCCCCGCGTGGAGCTGTTCGCCAGGCAGAAAGCGCCGGGCTGGGATGCGTGGGGCAATGAAATAGCAAGCGACATCACGCTTGCGGAAAGGAGAAGCGATGGCTTATGTGACAGTACCGAAGGACTTGACGAAGGTTAAATCCAAGGTGCTTTTCAACTTGACGAAGCGGCAGCTTGTTTGCTTCGGCGCGGCGGCTCTCATGGGAGTGCCGCTTTTCTTTTTGCTCAAAAGCAGCGCCGGGACGAGCGTTGCGGCAATGGTGATGATTTTCGCCATGATCCCCGGCTTCCTGTTCGGCGTGTATGAGAAGAACGGGCAGCCCTTTGAAGTGTACGGGCGGCATATCATCGAAAGCTGCTTTATCCGTCCCAAAGAACGGCCTTATCAGACCAACAATCTGTACGAGGCGCTTATACGGCAAAATCAAATGGAAATGGAGGTAAAGGCGATTGTCCAAAACAGCAAAGCCCGCCGCGAGGGAAAACGCGGCGGCAAAGCACAAGCTCACCCGCAGGGAAAGAAAAGAGATTGAAGCGGTCATCCGCAAATACAAGGGCGACGGCAAGCCGCACACGGCGCAGGACACGATCCCCTATCAAGCCATGTACCCGGACGGCATCTGCTATTTAGGCGGCATGAGCTATTCGGGCTGCATTGAGTTTTTTGATATAAACTACCAGCTTGCCCAGCCGGACGACCAGACGGCGATCTTTGAATACCTGTGCGACCTGTATAACTATCTCGACGCTTCCATCCATGTGCAGTTCACCTTTGCCAACCGCAAGACAGACAAGGAGCAGCTTGCCCGGAGCTTTGAAATCCCGCCCTGCGGCGACGGTTTAGACCATATCCGGCAGGAAAACACCGACATCCTCAAACGGCAGCTTGCGCGGGGCAACAACGGCAACGCCAAGACCAAGTACATCACCTACACCGTGGAAGCCGACAACCTCAAAGCGGCGCGGGCGCGGCTTTCCCGCATCGGTATGGACATACAGGGCTATTTCAAGGTGATGGGCGCGGTTTCCCGTGTGCTGGACGGCAAGGAACGGCTGGAAGTGCTGCACGCGATCCTGCACCCGGACGGGGAGCGTTTCGCCTTTGACTGGAAATGGCTTGCCGCAAGCGGCCTGTCCACAAAGGACTTTATCGCCCCGTCCTCTTTCGCGTTCAAAAACAGCAGGATGTTCCAGATGGGCGGCAAGCTGTGCGCGGTATCATTCCTGCAAGTCCTTTCGCCGGAGATGAACGACCGCATTTTAACGGACTTTCTCGATACCGACACGGGCATCGTCGTCAATTACCATGTGCAGGCGTTGGAGCAGACCGAAGCCGTCAAGATGATAAAGCGTAAGATCACCGACCTTGACGCTATGAAAATCCAAGAGCAAAAGCGAGCAGTCCGGGACGGCTACGACATGGACATCCTGCCCTCTGACCTTGCCACCTACGGTGGGGAAGCCAAAAAGCTCCTAAACGAGCTGCAAAGCCGCAACGAGAGATACTTCCTTACGACATTCCTTGTCCTCAACTACGGCGACACGAAGCGCAAGCTGGAAAACGACGTGTTCCGCGCCGCTGGCGTGGCGCAGAAGTACAACTGCGCCCTTACCCGGCTGGACTTCCAGCAGGAGCAGGGGCTTGTTTCCTCTCTGCCGCTGGGGACAAGCCAAATTAAAATCACCCGCGGGCTGACGACTTCCAGCGTGGCTATCGTCGTGCCGTTTGTGACGCAGGAGTTGTTTGAGGGCGGCGAAGCCCTGTATTACGGGCTGAACGCAAAATCCGGCAACATGATTATGCTTGACCGCAAAAACGCCCGTTCCCCAAACGGCCTTGTCTTTGGTACGCCCGGAGGGGGCAAATCTTTCTCATGCAAGCGTGAGATGGTGAGCGTCATTCTAAAAACAAAGGATTTCGTGATCGTGTCAGACCCGGAGGGGGAATATTGGCCGCTGGTAAAGCTGCTGAACGGACAGGTGATCCGGCTGTCCCCCACAAGCCGCGACTATGTAAACCCTCTGGACATCAATCTGAACTACTCGGAGGACGAAAACCCGCTGGCGCTCAAATCCGACTTTGTGTTGTCCTTCTGTGAGCTTATCATGGGCGGCAAGACGGGGCTGGAAGCTATTGAACGGACGGTGATTGACCGCGCCGTGCAGCGCATCTACCAGCCCTACTTTGCCGACCCGCGCCCGGAGAATATGCCAATCCTGTCCGACCTTCACGACGCGCTGACGGCGCAGCACTTGCCGGAGGCCGACCGCGTGGCGCAGGCGCTTGACCTGTATGTGTCGGGATCGCTCAATTTCTTCAACCACAGAACGACGGTAGACATCAACAACCGCTTTGTCTGCTTTGATATTAAGGAGCTGCCGAAAAACCTCAAAAAGCCGGGGATGCTGATTATCCAGGATCAGGTATGGAACCGCGTCACCGTCAACCGCAATATCGGCGTTGCCACATGGTACTATGCAGATGAGTTCCATTTGCTCTTGAAAGAGCCGCAGACGGCAGCCTATTCCGCAGAGATTTGGAAGCGGTTTCGGAAATGGGGCGGTGTGCCGACAGGGGCGACGCAGAATGTCAAGGATCTTCTGTCCAGCCCGGGAATTGAGAATATCCTTGAAAACAGCGATTTTATCTGTATGCTCAACCAAGCTGCGGGCGACAGGAAAATCCTTGCGGAACGGCTGAACATCTCGCCGGAGCAGCTAAAGTTTGTCACCAACTCCGCGCCCGGCGAGGGGCTGTTGTTCTTCGAGAATGTGATTTTGCCTTTTGCCGACCATTTCCCCAAAGACACGCAGCTATACAAAATCATGTCCACCAAGCCCAGCGAGGTAAACGGCCTATGACCCTGACCGTTGACACCATCCTATGCGGCGACTGCTTGCAGCTTCTAAAGACCGTGCCGGATGAAAGCGTCCATTGCTGCGTGACAAGCCCGCCCTATTACGGCTTGCGGGACTATGGCATGGACGCGCAGATCGGGCGCGAGCCGACGCCGGAGGAATACATTGCGCGGCTGGCCGCCGTATTCCGCGAGGTTTACCGAGTGCTGCGCCCAGACGGTACGCTGTGGGTAAATATCGCGGACAGCTATTGCGGCACAAGCAGTAAGGGCGACGCCCGCGATCCAAAGTACCCGCAGGGGCGAAACGGGCAGTCCGTTTCCCTTTCCCATGCGGTGCGGGGCTGTAAGCCCAAGGACATGATCGGCATACCGTGGATGCTGGCCTTTGCCCTGCGCAGCGACGGCTGGTATCTGCGCAACGACATTATCTGGGCAAAGGGGAACCCGATGCCGGAAAGCACCAAAGACCGCTGTACCCGCAGCCATGAGCATATCTTCCTGCTGACAAAGAGCAGGAAGTATTTTTTTGACACCCTTGCCATCGCAGAGCCGATAGCGCCGACAACCGCCCTGCGCAAGAAAGCCGGGCGGGGCTTCGGCAAGTATTCAAGCCCCGTGCCGGGGCAGCCGCAGACGCAGAACATCAACAAGCCGAGGAAAAAGGGCAGCGTCACCGACGACATGATTTCACCCGTCCGGGCAAAGCGCGATGTGTGGTTTATCAACACCGTGCCGTACAAGGGCGGGCATTTCGCCGCCTATCCCCCGAAGCTGGCTGAAACCTGTGTGCTGGCGGGCTGTCCCGCAGGCGGCGTTGTCCTTGACCCGTTTATGGGCAGCGGCACGACGGGGCTTGCGGCAAAGCGGCACGGCAGGCGGTATATCGGCATTGAATTGAACATTGAGTTTTGTTCCCTTGCAAGGGAACGGATCGGAGGTGAGAACAGTTGAAAGACCCTTTGAAGCCCCGCGATAAGATCACCCAGCGTATGACCCGCGACGGGCTGGTGCAGGAAAATCAAACTACCGGGCAAGAGCAGAATGTGTCCGGGCGGGAGGCCGAGCAGAAATTAACCCCCGACGCGCAGGATGCCGCCCCTGTCCATGCGGGCGGCACAGCGGAAAAGCTGCTTGACCGGGCGGCGGGCGAGCATGACGCGCACAAGGCCAGAAAAGCGGCGCGGCAGGGCAACCGGGACATCCGGGAGGGCGATGCCGTCCGGCAGCGCCCATCCTCACGGTTGCAGTTTACCGACGAGGAACGCGCAGCGCCGGAGCTGCAAAAGTATATCCGCAAGTCCGACAAGCGGGCTGACAAGCTGGACGCAGCGCGGGATGCCATACCCAAAAAGCGTGTGCTGCATAAGGAGCGCGTCTTTGACGAGGCATCCGGCAAAGGAAAGACCAAGCTGCGCTTTGATAAGGTGGATAAGCCTGCGCCCAAGCTCAAACCCAATCCGGCGAGCCGCCCTGTGCGGGAGCTTGCCGGGCTTGCGCACGGGAAGATCCATGAGGTGGAGGGCGAGAACACAGGCGTTGAAAGCGGCCATAAGGCAGAGGAACTTGCCGAGCGCGGCGCAGGCGGCGCACTCCGATGGGAGCGCCGTCACCGAAAACTCAAACCCTACCGCAAGGCGGCAAAGGCCGAGCGCAAGGCGGTCAAGGCAAATGCCAATTACCTGTATCAAAAGACGCTGCACGACAATCCGCAGCTTGCTTCCGGCAACCCACTCAACCGCTTCTTTCAAAAGCAACGGCTGAAACGGCAGTACGCGAAAGCGGCGCGGGCGGCAAAATCGGCGGGCGGTGCGGCGCAGACCACCAAAAAGACCGCCGAGGCTACGGCAAAGGCAGCGAAGCGAGCCGCAGCGGAGGCAAAGAAAACCGCTTCCTTTGTGGTGCGTCATTGGAAGGGCTGTCTGATCGTCCTTGTGGCGCTGCTTCTCGTTATGCTGCTGCTGGGCGGGCTGCAATCCTGTTCGCTGCTGTTTGGCGGCACGGGCGGCGGCGTTGGCATATCCAGCTACCAATCGGAGGATGCTGACATCCTTGCCGCCGAAGCCGCCTACTGCGCATTGGAAGCCGAGCTGCAAGCCTACCTTGACAGCTACGAAAGCAGTCACAGCTATGATGAATACCACTACGACCTTGACGAAATCAAGCACGACCCCTATGTGCTGGCCTCTATCCTGTCGGCGCTGCATGACGGCGCATGGACGGCGGGCGAGGTGCAGGGAACGCTGCAAATGCTGTTCGATAAGCAGTATATCCTTACTGAAACAGTAGTCAAGGAACGACGGTACTACATTGAAACCGATACATGGACGGATGAGGACGGCGTTACCCATACGGACAGCTACCGGGTGTACTACGATTACTACATCTGCACCGTGACCCTTGAAAACTTCAACCTCTCTCATGTCCCCGTGTATATCATGGGCGAGGAAGATTTGAGCGAGTATGCGTTGTATATGTCCACTTTGGGGAACAGACCCGACCTGTTCGGCAGCTCCGAGTATATCGGCAAGTACATCACCAACCCGCCGGAGGCCTACGAAATTCCAGCGTCGGCTTTGGAGGACGCAACCTTCGCGGCGCTGATTACCGAGGCAGAAAAATATCTGGGCTACCCCTATGTTTGGGGCGGCAGCAATCCCAGCACATCCTTTGACTGCTCCGGCTTTGTATCATGGGCGCTGACAAACAGCGGCGTATGCGACACCGGGCGGCTGGGCGCACAGGGGCTTTACAACATTTCGACCCCCGTTTCCACTCCGCAGCCAGGCGACCTTGTGTTTTTTACAGGCACCTACGACACGCCAGGCATAAGCCATGTGGGGATATATGTGGGCAACTCCATGATGCTGCATTGCGGAGATCCGATCTCCTATTCCAACTTGAACAGCAGCTATTGGCAGTCGCATTTTTACGCCTACGCCAGACCGCCCTACAACTGATGGGAGGTGAGGACGCTTTGCTTGCCCTGACCCCCGTTTCCCTTGCGGAAGCAAACGCCTTTGTGCAGCGGCATCACCGCCACCATAAGCCCGTGCGCGGGCATAAGTTTTCCATCGGGTGCAGCGCGGATGGGCGGCTTGCCGCCGTCGTCATTGTGGGGCGGCCTGTAAGCCGCTATTTGGACGACGGCGCAACGCTGGAAGTCAACCGACTGTGCAGCGACGGGACAAAAAAACGCTTGCAGCTTCCTTTACGCTGCGGCGGCACGGGCGGCAAAGGCGGTGGGCTACCGCAAAATCATTACCTACACCCTTGACACCGAAAGCGGCGCAAGCCTACGCGCCGCCGGATGGACAAACGCCGGGCTTGCGGGCGGCAAGGCATGGACGGGCAGCCGCCGCCCTGCCGTCCCGCTTTACCCGGCACAGCTTAAATACCGCTATGAAAAGCGGCTGAATGAAAGGAGAGTTTAACTATGGCATTTACCAAAATTGAACGCATTGACCGGGAGATCGAAAAGACCCGCAGCAAAATCACCGAGTTTCAAAACAAGCTCAAAGAGCTGGAAGCCCAGCGCACCGAGCAGGAGAACTTTGAAATCGTCAATCTTGTGCGCTCCATGTGCATGAGCCGCGACGAGCTGATGAACTTCCTGCGGGGCGGCGGCAACGACGCGCCGCCTGTGGCAAACGAATATCACGAACAGGAGGACTTCGACAATGACGAGGAATAAAGGAAAGCTGCGCATCTTTGTTATGCTGCTTGCCGTCGTGCTTTGCATGACGGCGTTTTCGGCTGTGGCTTACGCCGGGGGCGGCGACTACTACGATAGCGAGCTGCCGCCCGAAACAACCGAGCCGGAGGAAAGCGCAGACCCGACGCCCACCGTGGAGCCGGGCGAACCGTTTACCGAGGACGGCGCGGCGGCTACCCGCGATCTGCTCTATGACAAGCATACCAACAAGCAGTTTATCACCGTGGAAACCCGCAACGGGCATATCATGTATATCGTGATCGACTATGACAAGCTGCTGGACGAGGAAGAAGAACGCTACCAGACCTACTTCCTCAATCCCGTTGACGAAGCTGATCTGCTGGCGCTTTTGGAGGACGAGGACGGCAACAGCCCCATCACCTGTTCCTGCACCGAAAAATGCACGGCTGGCAATGTCAACACCGACTGCGCCCTTTGTAAAAACGATATGACGAACTGCGCGGGCAAGGAGGCCGCCCCCGCCGAGCCGGAGGAAACCGAGCCGCCCGAAGAAACCAAAACAGGCGGCGGCATGGGCGGCGTGATTGCCCTTGTGCTGATTATGGCGCTGGCTGGCGGCGCGGCGGTATGGTACTTCAAGTTCCGCAAGCCGAAAGCGTCGGTCAAGGGCAGCGACGATCTGGACGAGTTTGAGTTTGACGATGACGACGAGGACGAGGAAGCCGATGCCTACGGGGATGCCGACGAGCCGGACGCTCTCGACGCTCCCGAAGATGAAGAAACGGAGGACACCGAAGAATGAGTTATACGCTGATTATCTGTGAAAAGCCCTCTGTGGCAAAGACCGTCGCCGCAGCGTTGGGCGCTGCGGAGCAAAAGGACGGCTACATACAGGGCGACGGCATCCTTGTTTCGTGGTGCATCGGCCATCTGGTGAGCATGGCGGACGCGGGCAGCTACGACGAGCGTTTCAAGAAATGGCGGTATGAGGATTTGCCCATTCTGCCGGAGGAATGGAAGTACGCGCCGACCCCCGGCAAGGAAAAGCAGCTTGCCATGTTAAAAGAGCTGATGCACCGCGCCGATGTCGCGGAGGTGGTGAACGGCTGCGACGCCGGGCGGGAGGGCGAGCTTATCTTCCGTTTTGTCTATGAGCAGGCGGCTTGCCGCAAGCCCTTTAAGCGTCTGTGGATTTCCTCAATGGAGGACAGCGCGATCAAGGAGGGCTTTGCGGCACTCCGGGACGGCGCGGAATATGACGCGCTGTATCAATCGGCGCTCTGCCGTGCGCGGGCTGATTGGCTGGTGGGGATCAACGCCACCCGCCTTTTCTCCGTGCTGTACCATAAGACGCTGAATGTGGGGCGCGTCCTCTCCCCGACGCTCAATCTGCTGGTGGAGCGCGACGGCAAGATCACCACCTTCAAGAAAGAGAAATACCATGTCGTGCATATCGGCTGCGGCGGCGCAGATGCGCAGAGCAAACGGATTTTTGACGCCGCCGAAGCGGACGGCATTAAAGCGGCCTGTGAGAAATCGCAAGCCGTTTGCGTTTCCCTCACCAAAGAGGAAAAGACTGTCCAGCCCCCGAAGCTCTTTGATTTGACGAGCCTGCAAAGGGAGGCAAACCGGGTGTATGGCTTTACCGCCAAGCAGACCCTTGATTATGCGCAGGGGCTTTACGAAAAGCGTCTGCTGACCTACCCCCGCACCGACAGCAATTTCCTCACCGGGGATATGGAGCAGACAGCGACCGGCCTTGTTTCGGCGCTGCTGCCTATGCTGCCCTTTACGCAGGGTATGGCGCTTGCGCCGGAGATCGGGCGGGTCATCAACAGCGCAAGGGTGACAGACCATCACGCCATCCTGCCGACAGCGGAGTTTGTGAAAGCAGGCTTTGACGGGCTTGCCGAGAGCGAAAAGAAGCTGCTGTCCCTTGTCTGCTGCAAGCTGCTGTGCGCCGTCGCCCCGCCCCATGTGTACGAGGCGGTCACGGCGGTATTCGAGTGCGGCGGCGAGCAGTTCACCGCCAAGGGCAGGGCTGTCATTGACGAGGGCTGGAAGGACATCGACCGCCGCTTCCGTCTTGCGCTGAAAGCAAAGCCCGACGAGAACGGCGAGGACGAAGCCGCGCTGACGGACGCAAGCCGTCTGCCGGAGCTTGCCGAGGGGCAGGCCTTTGATGCCCCCGCCGCTTCCGTTTCCGAGCATTACACTACGCCCCCGAAGCCCTATACCGAAGATACGCTGCTGTCCGCAATGGAGAGCGCAGGCAAGGAGGATATGCCGGAGGATGCCGAGCGCAAGGGGCTGGGTACGCCCGCGACGCGGGCGGCGATGATTGAAAAGCTGTTGTCCGCTGGCTTTGCCGAGCGCAAAGGCAAGCAGCTCATTCCGACAAAGGACGGCGTAAACCTGTCCGTCATCCTGCCCGACCTGCTCAAAAGCCCGCTGCTCACCGCAGAATGGGAAAGCAGGCTGACCGACATCGCGCAGGGCAAGGCCGACCCGGAGGATTTCATGCGCGGTATCTGCGATATGACGCGGGAGCTTATCAAGTCCTATTCCCATATCAACGAGGACGGCAAAAAGCTGTTCGCGCCGGACAGGGAGAGCGTCGGCCTTTGCCCCCGCTGCAAAAGCCCGGTCTATGAGGGCAAGAAAAACTATTACTGCTCCGACCGTTCCTGCCGCTTTGTGATGTGGAAAAACGACAAGTTCTTTGAGAGCCGCCAAACGGCGTTTTCAAAGAAGATTGCCGCCGCGCTCTTAAAGGACGGCAAGGCAAAGGTAAAGGGGCTGTACTCCGAGCGCACGGGCAAAACCTACGATGGTACGGTGCTTCTCTGCGACACAGGCGAAAAGTATGTGAATTACCGTATCGAGCAAAAGAAGTGATCCGGCTGAACGAGGCGCAATTCCGCAAGGTGAAGCGGCTGACCCGGAGCCTGTGCGCCAACAACGACAAGGGCTGCTGCCTGCTTTTGGACGACGGCGAGCCTTGCGTTTGTGTGCAGTCCATCAGCTATTCGCTTCTCTGCCGTTACTTCCGGGAGGCGGTGCTGCCCGCCGACCGGGAGCTGTGCGCCGACATCATGGAGCAGCGCGACACACGCAAGCGCTGCGAGCTGTGCGGCAAGCCCTACCATGCCCGCAGCAACCGCGCCAAATACTGCGACGCCTGCGCGGGTGTAGCGGCACGGCGCAAGGCAACAGAGCGCAAGCGCCGCCAGCGGGAAACCGCAGTCCAAACAGGGGCGGCAAGTCACGGTTTAGGGGCTGAAAAAGCCTTTATTTAAGCGGTTTTGCGGGAGCGATTTTGACAAGCGAGGGATATTTCATCAAGACCCCGCAGCAACGGCTTTGAAAGCGTGACACAGGCGCTTTACGCAGATAAAAGGACGAAAACAGTAACGCAGCAAGCATAGGGAGTGTAGCCACACCCGACCAATCCCCGCCTTGACGCTATGCGCCGGGCGGGGATTTTGCTTGTTGGGATAGTCCCAAACCCTTATGAAACGGAAGGAGGCGAAACGCCATAGCTGACAGGGAAATCATTGATGCGCTCATGCTGGTGGACACAAAGCAGGACGCCTTTGATATGCAGCGGATCAAAAACCGCCGCTTTATGTTCTCCCCGCAGACAGGGGAATTGATTTTAGGCAAGCAGTACAGGGGCAGGCAGCTCTACCAAAGCCATGCCGAGGAACACGCCGACAGCAAGGCCGCAGCGCCCTTTGACAGCTTTATCCGGGGCTGGATCGGCACGGGCGGGGAATACCCGCAGGGCGTAATCCACTTTGCCCCCGCCATCGACAGCCGGAATACGGAGCTGTTTGACCGCGCCTTTGACACCCTTGAAATGTTCCGGGCAAACGGCGCAAGGGGCGGCACGGTCATCCGGGGCTTTGGCGAGCAATGGGAGCAGCCCTTACAAAACATTTTACCGAGCGAAGAAAGGAGCGAGCGCATGAGTGACTTTGAAGCAAGACCCTTTATTTTGACTGCCACAGACACCGAGGGCAAGGTAAAGGAGATCACGGAACGGCTGGAAGCAGGCGTAAAAGACCTGTTTGAAAGCGAGCGATACCAAAACTATTTGAAAGCCATGTCCAAGTTTCACGATTACAGCCTGAACAATACGCTGCTGATCGTGATGCAGAAGCCGGACGCTTCCCTTGTCGCGGGCTATACCACATGGCAAAGGGAGTTTGAACGCCAAGTTAAGAAGGACGAAAAGGGCATTAAAATCTTTGCCCCGGCGCACCGCAAAATCCAAAAGGAGCAGCCCATGACCGACCCGGACACCGGGCAGCCCGTCATCGGCGCGGACGGCAAGCCCGTCATGGAGCAGCGGGAAGTCACCATCCCCCGGTATAAGGTGGTTTCCGTGTTCGATTTGAGCCAGACCGAGGGCAGGGAGATCCCGGACATTGCAGTAGACGCGCTGACGGGCGGCGTAGAGCAGTACGAGGATTTTTTCAAGGCTTTGGAGCAGGCTTCTCCCGTCCCCGTCGCCTTTGAGAAAATCGAAAGCGGCGCACACGGGTACTACCATTTGGAGGACAAGCGCATTGCCATTGACGAGGGCATGAGCGAGTTGCAAACGGTTAAGACCTTGATCCATGAAATCGCCCATGCCAAGCTGCACGACATTGATTTGAACGCGCCGAGAGAGGAACAGAACCGCGCAGACCGACGCACCCGCGAGGTGGAGGCCGAGAGCGTTGCTTTCACCGTCTGCCAGCATTTCGGGCTGGACACCTCTGACTACTCCTTCGGCTATATCGCCGGGTGGAGCAGCGGCAAGGATATTAAGGAGCTGAAAGCGTCCCTTGAAATCATCCGCGCTACGGCAAACGAGCTTATCACCGAGATCGACGGGCATTTTTCCGAGCTTCAGCAGCAGCGGGAGGCAACGCAGGCCGAGCAGGAAGCCGTCTACCTTTTGGATGACGCTGTATATTTGTATGTCCAGACCAGCGAAAACGGCTATGACTATACCCTGTATGACCGCAGCCTGTCGGAGATCGACGGCGGGCAGCTTGACAATCCCGACCTTTCCTTGCCTGCCGCCCGTGATGAAATCCTTGCGCTGCATGAACTGACACCCAAAAGCATAGACAACATTTTTGTCGCACAGTTTGAACAGATGCGGGAGGCGGCGCAGGCCGAGCAGGACGCGGCGCGGGAAGCTGGCAACACCTTCTCCATCTACCAGCTCAAAGGCGGCGAGGAAACGCGGGACTACCGCTTTGAGCCGCTTGACCGCCTGCAGGCGGCGGGGCTTTCCGCAGACAGGGCAAATTACGAGCTTGTTTATACTGCGCCCCTTTCTTCTCTTGATACGCTGGAAGATATATACCGCCGCTTTAACATCGAGCGCCCGGCAGACTTTACGGGACATTCCCTTTCCGTTTCCGATATTGTCGTGCTGCGGCAGGGAGATAAGGAAACCGCCCACTACTGCGACAGCTTCGGCTTTGCCGAGGTGCCGCAGTTCTTACAGGAGCAGGCGGCGCAGCCGGAAAAGGACACGGTAGAAAAAATCCCGCCGTCCCTTGATCCCGCCGTGCAGCCCGTCGTCACCATCCTTTGGAGCGAAAGCGATAAGCTGCAAGACGGCGAGAAGATGCCCCTTGCCCGCGCCGACGCCCTTTTCAAGTCGTTGGACGAGGAAAAGCGTTCTGAACGGGTGCGTCCTGGCTATGACGGCAGTTGGTACGACAAGACCAAATTCCGCATCGACTTCACCTTTCAAGGGCAAGCCGACAATTACGAAGGGCGGCAGGACTTTGGCGACGGGGACGGCTCTCTGATCCAGCACATCAAGGCATACCATGAGCATTACGCACAGGACGAGGGCTGGAAGAATTATATGCTGCACAACGAGGGCGCACAGGCATGGGAACAGGACAAGGCCGAGCGCGAAATGATTTTGAATGAGTTTATCCCATACATGGAGCTGCACCGCAACCTGTACGAGATGGAGCAGACGGCGGCGCTGCCTATGGAAATGGGCGAAGCACTCACGCCGGAGCAGACGGCCTACTTCAACGCCGTGTTTGCCCATGTGGACGCTTGCCGGGGGATGCTCAATCAAGGCCATTACGATTTGCCGGAGCTGCCCGGCTTTGAGGAATATACCCGGCAGGCGGCAGAAACCGAAAGCTACAAAGCCCATGTGCGGGAGGAAATCGCGCAGGAGGCCGCAGCAGCGGGCATGACCGTAGACGAATACGCCGCAAACGGCTATGAGGCTGCCCCAGCGCCGGAGCTTTCCAGCATTGCAGATGAAACCGAAATGGATATTGACGAGATACTGGACGAGTACCCAATAAGCGTCGAGATAAACGGCGAGTGGCGCACTTTCCCCAATGCCGACGCTGCGGAGGAAGCGTTATCAAAGGCCAATGAGCTTACCGCGCTGGAAAAGCAAGCCGTTGAAATTGCAAAAGGCTATGAGGGCTTACCTCTATCAAAAAAGATTGAGGTCATTGCACAGACTTTCGGCTGCAACTCCGGCACAATCGGAACTTCCCCCTGTACGGGGAAATGGCGCGGCACAAGCGACATCTCTATCCGCTTTGATAACGGCGCGTCCCTGTTTATCGGCAATCGCAGAACGCCGCAGGCCAAAACCGCAAAGGTACAGAATGAATGTGTCAATTCCGCTTTGTTGCAGTATAACCCGGAGATCGTAGCCGCGTCCAAAGCAGCCGCGATGGATGCGCTTATGAAGCGGGAGGCCAAAGATAACGCAGTCGCCGCGCAAAAGGGATTAAAACCGTATACCCTACTCAATGTGGAGCTGCACGATGGAGCAGACGGCAAAAGCGGGTATTTGGGCTGGTATTATGTGACGCTTGCCGTTGACGGCAAAATCTGCGCCCACTTGGAAACGGGCTTAAACCATGACATAGCAAACGGCAAGGTAAGTGAAACTCCTGCAAGGGAGGATTATTTTACGGCGGGTACGCTGAAAGAAGCTGATGTTGACTATGTTTTCAACAATGTCGGTTTTTCCTCAACCTCTGACCTGTACTCGCTTCCGATTAGCGATGCCGTCCGGGAACGGGCAGAAAAGGCGCTTGCCAAACGGGAGGCTGCGCAGCCCGCAGCAGAAGCCCCCGACGCGCCCCGGCAAGCGGCGGTGCGCTACTATCCCATCAACGAGGCCGCAGCCCGACGCGCCAACGACGCTAACAGCTACCGGGACTATGTGCCGGGCAGCGCGACGGCGCAGTACCGCAGCGCGGTTGACCGTGCGGCAGAGCTGGCGCAGGCGCAGAAGGAGCGCGTCGATCCCATGTACCATGACAAAATCGACGGACTGCTTGATACCTACGCCCGCAAACTGGCCGAGAACATGAATAACCGCTATGCCATCGAAGGGCGCGTCCCCTCTGTCCTTGTGGCGGGCGGCAGCAACTTCCCAACCGGGAAAAAGGAAAAGCAAAACGCGGCGCGGCATCGTAATATGGAGGACTGGCAGGACATTCAAGGGCTGCTTGATAAAATCCGCAGCACGGGCATGGGCGGGATCAGCGCCGACGACCCGCAGGCCGTCGCAAAGCTGGAAGCCAAACTTGCCGGATTGGAGCAGTCGCAGGAAAATATGAAAGCGGTCAACGCCTACTTCCGCAGGCATAAGACGCTGGACGGCTGTACCGTTTTGCCCCCGGAGCAGATCGAAAAGCTGAAAGCGGATATGGCACAGTCCTGGCATCTGGACAAGAGCAGGCCGTTCCAGTCCTTTGAGCTATCCAACAACAACGCGGAGATCCACCGCACACGGGAACGAATTGAGGCCTTAAAGAGCCGTGAGCAGCAGGGCTACGCCGGATGGGAGTTTGACGGCGGGCGGGTGGAAGCCAATAAGGAAGCCAACCGTTTGCAAATCTTTTTCGACGAGAAGCCGGATGCAGCCGTCCGCGATGAACTGAAAGCAAACGGTTTCCGATGGGCACCCAGCGCGGGCGCATGGCAGCGGCAGTTAAACAGCAACGCCTACCGCGCCGCAGACCGCATTTCCTGTATTCAGCCCAGCACGGGGGAGCGCCCTACCGAGCTGCAACGCGGAGCGCAGCGGACAGAGCAGGCGCAGGAGCAGCCAAAAGAGCTTATGCCGGATGACTATGTGACAGGAGAAAAGGTTATAACGCCCCGTGGCAGCTTCCATCTGACCGCTATGAGCGTGGAGCAGATGAAGGAGGCTGGATATGGCCTGCACCATACTTCGGAGGACGGCAAATATTACATCATGGGCAACGGCACAGACGCCTTTGCCGTCGCCGTGGAGCAAAAAGAGCCGGAAAACTATCTGAAAGCCGCTGAAATGTCCACCGAGCAAAACTTCAATATGATCGACGGCCGGATCAACAATACCCCCTCTGCGGACGAGCTGGAGGAAAAGGCCAAGCGCGGCGAGGTGATTTCCCTCTCTGCCCTTGCCGCAGCAGTCAAGGCCGAAGACGGCAGGACGCCCCGGCGTGGGAACGACGGCAAAAAGCCCTCTATCCGCGCCCAGCTCCAAGCGGATAAAGCACAGGCAGCCCGGCAGCCCAAAAAGGAAAAAGAGCAGGAAGCCAAACGGAGCGTCCGGCAGGCTTTAGAAATGGAGTAAGCTATGAAAAAGTTTGAAGATGTCGATGTGCTGGATTTTCTAAAAAAGATCATGCAGCAGAACACCGCGTATTATCAGAACGATTTTGACATTGACAAGAGAATCCTTTTGCGGGCGGCACAGAGCAGCAGCCCAGAGGACAAGACCTATCTTTGGATGTCCCGTCCGGCGGGTACGCATTGCCTGCGGGAACGGGAGGTATTCATTAAGGACACGCGGGAGTACAACACCTTCCGCTTCTATGCCGAGCAGACCAGCGATAAAGTGCTTGCCTATGCCGTTGTCCTCTCCGGCGCGGAAAAGGGCAAGGTCACGGGCAGCGTCTTTGAAATGGATTACCGGGAACAGGCGCAAAGGGTGTTTGAAAACGCCCTGCCCGCCCATACGGTCATGCTGCGCTATGAACACGGCAGCCGGGAGCAGCCCGCCAATTACCGTTTGGAATGTTCGGAGGATCGGGAGCTGGGCAAGTTTGAGCTTTTTGAGTATTTCCCCAAAGATACGGACGAGCTGCAAGCCCTTTTGCACCGGGAGCAGCAGAGCCGCCAGCGCCTTGCGCCCGGCGATGTCCGCGCCCATGTCGCGGAGCTGGCCGACGCAAAGGTGCGTGACGAAGCCAGGAGGCTTTTGGACGCTTTCGGGAGGCTGAACGAGCCGAACAGCCCTAACAAAACGCATTTCATGGTGGAGGTTTCCCCGGCCTTTATGCTTCTGGCATCGTCAAAGGAGCAGGGGCGATTGCAGGCGATGATTCCCTATAAGTCTTTGAGCCTGTCCAGCATGAAGGACAAGCGCGGCGTTTACGCGCTGATCGGCAAGGAAGAAAACCGCAGCCTGCCCCTGCGCAGGCTGCGCCCTTCTGTGCGGGAGCAGCTTAAAGCGCCGCAGCAGCAGAAAACCGCCCCCAAAAAGGCGGCGGCGAAGTCAAAACAAAACGATTTGGAGGTATGAGCATGAGCTATCATTTTACAGTCGAGGAAGAAAATCTGATCTGTATCTACCACAACGCGGACAGACGCAGGACAATGGCGGCAATCTCCGAAGCCCTGCCCCACATGGACGGGGAGATGCAGCGGCTTTCGCAGCAGACCCTTGAAAAGCTGCACAATATGACTGACACGGCCTTTGAGGAAGCGCGGTTTTACATGACGCTCTCCGACGAGGAACAGGGATAACGACAAAGCGGGACGCGGTGGCCATCTTCGGCTGCCGCGTCCCGTGCTTTTTTATTTGCCCTTTTCGGGCGGTATAAACTCCAACAGATCGCCAATCTCGCACTCCAATACCGTACATATCCTTGCCAGCACATCTATATCCAAACGGCTGATGCTGTTATTGCAATAATGATTGATCTGTGACCGCTGCATCTCTGCACGGTGGCTTAATTTGTTTTTGCTGAGGCCAGCTTCCTTAATCAACTCGTCCAGCTTAATGCGTATCGTCCCATATTCACCCATGCTATCACCTCTACCTTGCCAAACCGTGTCGAAAAACAAAATCCTTTTGGTTGACAAGAATAGTCTATACAAGATAGAATGGATTTATAAGTTCTAACAAGTCTTGTTAGACTTTCTACACATAGGAGTAAACGACGAATGAAAATGAAAATTGACGCAGAAAAAGCGATACAGCAAATCGCCGTAAAAGAGGGCGTGAGCGTTGAGGAAGTCCGCAAGCAAATGAAGCTGGCCATGCTTGCGGGGCTTTGCAGCCAAGACCCCATCGTACAGGCTCGATGGAAGAAGATACCCTGCAAGGGTGAAGTCCCGACGCCGGAAGAATTGATTACCTACCTTGCTACCCATATTGACGCAGACATCAGCCCCTTCGCCTAAAGGCGCGGGACGCGACAGCTATCTTCCAGCCGCCGCGTCCCGCGTTTTTTCCTTTGGGATATGTCACGGTTTCAAACCCGATTTTTGAGGGTGCAGGGGAAATCATAAGGGCGGCGCGGTTTCTGCGCCGGGAAGCCTTGTGCCAAGCGGCTGTTTTGCCCCTAAATGGTGACATCAATCCTCTTTTTTGCCGTCGCCTTTGTCGGCTTCGGTGTTCTCCGGCAACGCCGCCGCATCCTCTACAATGTCGGTGACAAGCTGCCGGAAGTTCTCTGCATTTTGAGCTGTGACAACGGGCTTGCCCGTTTCTACTTCAAGAGCTTGCCGGGCAACTCCTGCAACCTTGCCGCCGCGTCGGGCGACCTTTTGGCTTTCTGAAAAGCCCTGTGGCTTTTCCACTTTGGAAATGTCGGCTGTGGAGGCTTCCGCAAGCATCGTCAAAACAAGCTCCAAGTCGCTCATGTTGTCCCGCAGATTTTCTTTCTTCAAGCCTTTCAACCGCTTATATTGCCCGGTACTCATGCCAGCCCATGCGCGGGTAATCTCGTCGGTTAGGATGGCATATTCCTTGCCCTTTTCCACACCGCGTTTTTGCCATTCATCGGTCAGCTCGTTTCGGATGCGGATCGCCAAAAGCCGCTGGTGTACCCATTCCTCTGTATAACCCTTTTTCAGATAGGTTTCAAGGGCGCGGTCAATAGCCTGTTCGGGATCAATCGTTTCCTCTATACGCTCTCTGCCGACCATTGCTAACCAAGCCTTGAAAGGCTCTGCTTTAGGCGACGGGATAGACTGAATGATGCGCAAAAGCTGTTCGGTATCAGCAACATCAGTCAAGCGTTTTTTGCCGTCAGTCGCAGTCATCCTCAACTGCTGACAATTTGTCAGCAGTTGAGCTGCACCTTCTTCTTTTAGCCGTTGTTTCAGTTTTGCCCAATAATTGCTTGCCCCGCGTTGTGTGGGCTGATCTGTCAAAACGGCGATGACATCCACAATCGAAAAATACCATTCTTCCTTTTCCGCATCCCATGCAGTACGGATTTTTTTATCTTCAAAAAGCTGAATATTGTCTTTCAATTCACCCATGATATGTACCTCTCTTTCAAGTGTACGATTTTAGCGTACAATTCAATTTTCCAGTCGATGACTGGCATTTCCAAGAACCGCGTGTTTTAGTTATCCCGTGCGTGAATGTGCAGGCCGCCGATCACAAGGGAGGTCAGCCCGAACACGACCCAGCCCCATACAGGGTCACGCTCCGAAATAAAGTAGGCAAGCAAACCGCCCACCGCCGCGTATATCAGCGTGAGCAGCCCGCCCACGATCCAAAAGCCGACGCTGGTATTTTGCAGCCAGAGCAGCAGCAGAAATACCGCGATGCCGATCACCAGGCACAGCGCCGGATGAATGGGGAGGAATTGATTGCAGCATACCCCGGCGACAATGCCAAGGGCGATGCTGTCAAACAGGATAATGTGACCGAAGAAAAGCCCTATGATGGTGCAAACAAGCCCGATGCCAATACCGATTGCCATAAGTGCGCCCTGCGCTGCCAGCCATCCCATACGATACACCCCTTTCTCTTTACAGCAGGATTTCCATATACCGCTGTACCTTTGGTTTTACTCTCAACTGCTCCGCATACTCCATGAGCTTATGAATGTCCCGGCCTTTGGAAGCGGCATACCGCTTCATCGCCGGATTGATAATCTGAATGTCGCTGCCGCTGCCCCGCAGGATGTCGCACAGCGTCCGTTCCAAGTCGTAAACGCGGATCGGATTGCCTGCGGGCGACGGGATTTCAATAATGCCCAGCAAATAGTTTTCCTGCACAGAGCGTTTAACGATCAAGTTTTCCTGCTTCAAGGACGGCGTATTGTACCCCTTTGGAAAGGTCATCGTGTAGCTTGCCGGGGTACGGTCTGAATACCCGTGCAGATAAAGGGCGGTTTCATGCGAGTATATCCCGCGCCCGTACTTGCGCTGCAAGAGGTAAAGTTCATCTTCCCATATATGGCTGCGCACATACAGCCCGCGCCCGAAGCGGTGCAGCTCGCCGCTTTTCACAAACTCCTGTAATATGCTGCGGTGCAGCCCGGCTTCCGTTACCTGCGCCGATGTGATCGTCCCGTCCTCTGACGCTTCCAGCAGCGCCTTGATGGTTTCCCGTGCGTCCAAGTCATCACCCCCGATACGAAAAACATTTACACATACCATTATACATAAATAATGTGTAATTGTCAATGCGAACATGGGGCTTGTTACAGGGACTTGTCCTGCTCCTGTTCGCGGGTGGGGCGTAGGATGCTGTCGATATTCTGCTTGACGGCATCGTATTCCCGCAGCCGCTTTTTCAGCTTGCCGTACTCGGAATACAGCCCGTCCTTTTCTTCGGTGAGGCGTTTGTAGTCCGCTTTGAGCTTTGCGATGTCCGGCAGCTTCCCGGAAACGCCCGCTGCTTTCAGCGCCTTTGCCGCCGCTTCAAAGAGGATGATTTCGCTCTCATTCCCTCGCAGATACTTTTCCCTGTCGCGGGATTTCCTGTACTCGGCATACAGCGGCCGCAGCTCCTTGTAGGTTTCCATGTTCTTGATAAGCAGCGCCAAATCGGAAAGGCGGCGTTCCGCGTCTTTGAGTGCGGCGGTTGTCTTTTCGCCCGCGTCCTGCAGCTCCGTTATTTTCTGCTCCAAATCCGCGTACTTCGCTATCCCGTTCTTGTCGAGGAATACCATCGTCCGGGCGGCGCGTTTGAGATTTTCAATCTTTGCCCAGCGTTCATAGCCCGCCGACTGCTGCGCCTTGATGCTGTTTTCAATATCAATGAGCAGCGACACGCCGCCGCGTTCCGGCTTCGGCGTTTTCAGAATGACCTTGCCCTTGATGCGCTCCGATATGGCTTCCTCTGTATAGACTTCACCAAGGGTCTTTGTGCGGGTGAAACGCTCCTGCCCCGGTGCGCGGAAAGAGATGTATTTGCTGCGCTTGATCTCATAGCCCTCTGCTTCCAGCCGACGCAGGAGATCGTCCATATCTGCCGATAGGGGGATCAGCCTGTCTATGGCGATTTTCAGCTTTGCCTTGTAGCTCGTTCCCTTGCGCTGCGCGTCCCATTCGGCATAGTGCTTGCCGCGCTGTGCGCCGGGAACGACGACGGACAAGCCGTTTTCCGCGCACAGCCTGTCATTGGTGCGCCGGATAAAGCCGTAGCTTTTTCGATTGGAGATGTACTTCTTATGCTCCGCAAAATCCACCGCGCAGAAAATGATGTGGTTGTGGCAATGCCCCTTGTCTATATGGGTGGCGATGACATACTCATACTTGCCGCCGAGGACTTCATCGGCAAGCCGACGCCCAATCTCATGGGCTTGCTCCGGCGTGACCTCGCCCGGCTCAAAGGCCTGTATCAAGTGGTGGGCAAGGTTGTTGCCCTTGTTCATCGCCCGCAGTCGCGTTTTGTCAAACTCTATATCTGCCGTTTCAATCCCGCAGCCGAAGGAGGACACATAGAGCTTTTCATCGGTCTTTGCCGGATTGGTGATATAGTCGAGGGCTTTCTTTAGGGTGCTTTTAATAGGATGGATCTTTGTGATTGCCATATCTGTGCAAGCACCCCCTTTATGTCCTCAATATCCTGCGCATAGGCTGTCCCTGTCGCATTGACGCGCCGGGCGATCTGGTTGATGTTCGTGCCGATTTTTTGCAGCTCGGCGGTCATCGCCTTTACATCGCTGTAATCCAGCCGTATCACATAGCCGTCTATGAGCATTTTCCGGGCGTAGGTGGAGAAGCAGCGCGTCCCCATCTGCCGCATTTTCTTCTCTATCATTGCCCGTTCCTCTGCCGTCACGGGGACGCGCAGCACAATATTTCGCGTCCTGTTCGCCATTCGTTCACCGTCCTTTCTGTCCTATGGGTAAGGGTTTGGGAAACTCCCAACAAGCAAAATGCAAGGCGCTTCCGGCGCGGCATTTTCGGGAGTGTGGCTACACTCCCTATGCTTGCTGCGGTATCTCTACTCTCACTACTACTACGGTGGACGCTCCCCATTTTGCCAAAGGGAAACGGACTTTTTCAAGAAAAAATGCGCCCCGCAAAATGCGGGACGCACCATTGTCTGTGAAGTTATGTATCGCTGCTATTGCGCGGCTGTTCTTCCTGCCGGTTTACCATCTGCGCGGCGGCGTGGCGGCTATGGACGCCCAGCTTGCGGTAGATACTTTTGGTGTGATTTTTTACGGTATTCTCTGAAATAAACAGCATTTGGGCAATATCGACATTGCTGTGTCCGTAGCCGATCAAGTCTAATACCTCGCGCTCCCGTTTCGTCAGCAGGGCAAGCGGTGAGGAAACGGGCGGTGCGACGGCAACCGTCGCTGCTTCCGCTTCGGTCTGCGCCGGAGCGTCCGGCAGGGGCGCGGCCGCCTGTTCTGCGGCAAGTACAGGGACAGCGGCTTCCCCGTCCGGGGCATCTGCAAACCGTCTGCGCATCGCGTAAATCAGATAAGGCTCAACCAAAATGAAGATAAAAGCCAGGACGACCACAATCACGAGATAGGTCAGATTGAGAAGCACAGCCTGTGAACGGAAAGCCTCAACGAGTACCGACTGGACAATGACCGCCACCATAGCAAGGAAAATAATGCCCGGGGCAATAAACTTGCTGGGATATTGCTTTGCCAGAAGTACGCCGAACAGCGGGACAAGCAAACAGGCCGTCATGCCCGCACCGATCAGCGCACAGGCGACGAGTGCCAGCCCCGGCTGGTAATTGGAAACATAAAGCAGGACATAACCGACTACGGCAATGCCGATGACATAGGGCATCATTTGCAGCGGATGATGACGGGTGAGCTTATGCAGCGCATATACGGCAAGGGTGCAGACGGCGCAGCTCATATACGCCACAAAAACGCCATGCTCAAACTGCGCGGCAACGGCGGGGCCGATCACGCCAAGCAGCATGGATAGGAACGAAAGTAAAAATACGCCCGTAAAAAACCGCTTCGGCGCGATCAGCCCATCCTCTTTTTTGACAAATCTTGGACAGCTTTTGGTCGGCATTTTGCAGAAGAAAACGAGCAGGAGCGCAAGCATGATAACTGTGAGAATACGAAAGGCTGCAAAGCCGATCTTAACAAAATCATTCTGCACGACGGCAACGACCGCATAGCCAAACGGGTAC
Source organism: uncultured Ruminococcus sp. (assembly GCA_900543145.1). GTDB lineage: Bacteria > Bacillota > Clostridia > Oscillospirales > Ruminococcaceae > FB2012. The sequence continues at coordinate 10,945 of UQPZ01000004.1, read as the reverse complement.
GCCAGCAGCAGGTGTCGCATGGCGCTGTTTTCCGAAAAGAAATATACCATCGTGGCCGTTTCAAAGCCGATCATAAAGCAGCAGCAAAAGCATTGTATGTAGATAAGCGCCGTCAAAGCGCCCGCATCCAACGAGAGAAACAGCCCTAACGCCGTCAAAAGGGCAATGGCCGTAGAAGCCCTTGACAGGCGAATCACCCATTGTGGCAGGAGGCACATGATAATGAGCGAGCCGACATAACCCGCCACAATCAGCAGGGTAATGTTATCCGTCGAAACGGGAAGGGGTGTTCTGCCATCGATGTTGAGCGAGGGGCCGATGAAGTAGATAAAGCCCATCTGCCAAATGCAGAACATGACAAAGCAAAGAAGCTGCCAGATCGGAACCTCCCTGCGGCTGTTTTGATTTTCAATCAGGATCGGATGCTGCATAGCCGGGCTTACCCCCTCTCTCTAATGATTTTCCGAAAATCCTCCCTGCAAATCCGTTATCCCCCGTATTTTTTTCAAAAATCCCCCGTTTTAGGGGGGTGTTTTCGCAAAAATCCCCCGTTCGTGGGATATGAAAATGCCATCTCTTTCCGTACAATGATGGTGGTGATACGGGCAATGGCGATCACAAAACGGGCATCACCGTTACGGGAGTGAAGATAATACAAAATAGTATATCACAAAACGGCTGTTTTTTCAATAGTAGTTTTGCCTTACTTTTCGGATTTACAAAAAAGTAACAACTGTCCCCGGCGACAGAAATGCGAAGGAACGGAGGTGCAAAATGCGACAATTCTATGAGCAAGTCCGGGTGGACGAAATGCAGATGCGTTTCTATGCAGAGTGTCCGAACTGCGGCAAACGGACATACGCGGGCAAGCTGCCCCTGCTGTGCAGGGACAAGGAAATGCTCCCGCAGTTTCAGAATGGAAAAGCAGGCAAGCTAAGGCAGAAAGCGTATAACAAAAGCATGGTAGCTGCTGTTCGGCATTTGGCAAGGTTTTTCAATCTGTGCCGGAGCTGCGGCAAATGGGTCTGCGACGACTGCTACGACAGCAACAGCGACTGCGGTATTTGCCGGGAATGTGAAGCGCATTAAGAAACAGGAAAGCAATTAGGGACAGCCTGTAAAACAGGCGCACAGTCAGCAAACTAAAAATGAGCGCGAGCAAAGGGATATATCCCTTTGGTTGTATCGTAGATACAACCAAATACCCTTTATTCGCCCGCCGATTTTAGACGCAGGCTGACGAAAGGCGGTGATGTGTGAATGGGATATGTGGATTTTGCTCCCCTGTGAAGGGAGGATAGAGTGATGCCGAACATAAACGACGAACCCGCATCCAATCCGAAGGTTGGCGATCTTTATATGAGCATCGCCCGTCTGACGGGCGGCTGCCCCGAAGCGATACAGGAGCGTCACATTGCTCTTGAATTGTTTGAGGCCATCGGTGAAGTCTACTATGACCGCTGGCTGGAAACCGGGGAAATACTGCCGGAGGCGCTGGAAGATTGCATAGAAGCCAAGCAGCACCGGGACGCCGCCAAACGGTTTGATGCAGAGTTTAAGCAGAAGCTAAGTTAGAAAGGGAGGGTACATAGCATGGCGTTATTCGACAAGCTCAACCAAGTGGCAAAGAACATCGGGGATAAAACCAGCGATGCCATTGAAACGACCAAGCTGGGCAACAAAATAGGCGCGGAGAAAGCCGCCGCCGCCGAGGACTTAAAGAAAATAGGCGAGCATTACTATAACCTGTTCGCCGCTGGCGGCGAGGTTGCCCCGGAGGTGCTGGAGTTCTGCCAGAGCGCAAAGGCGCATTATGACGCTGCTGCGGTCGCGCAGGCCGAGATCGAGCGCATCAAGGCAGAGAACGAAGCGGAAAAGGCCGCTGCCGCCCCTGCTCCCGCTGCCCCTGCCGGGATCGTCTGTCCGTCCTGCGGCACGGCCAACGGCGCAGGGACGAAGTTTTGCCGGAATTGCGGCATGAAGCTGGAAGCGCCAGCCGAGCCGCAGGAACGCAAATGCCCCGGCTGCGGCGCTGCCGTCGCTCCCGGCGTGAGGTTCTGCTCCGAATGTGGGCAGAGAATGGAGGAATAGCGTATGGGATTTTTAGAGAGAGCCATCCGGCGCGGCGTGAGCCAGGGCGTGGGAAACGCCGTAGGCAAGGCGATCCAGCAGGCGGTTGAGCCGAAGGCTACCGAGCTTGCGAACAAAGCCGCCGAACAGATCGATGCGGCGGCGCAGACCACCGCCCAACAGACACAGCAGACGGCACAGGCGGCAAGCGGTCTGGAAGGTGCGCTGGGCAACTTGCAACGCTCTGTGGAGGGCTACGCCACCGAAGCGGCCAAGAACATGAAGGTATGCCCGAATTGCAGCAAGCCCACCACCGCCGACAAAAAGTTCTGTCCTGAGTGCGGAACGAAGCTGCCGGAGGAAACTATCGCGCAGGGCGCGGTCTGCCCTAACTGCGGCAAGCAGAACGCCATCGGCACGAAGTTCTGCCAAGATTGCGGCACAAAGCTCCCCGCCGCCGCTGCCGAGGAACAGGCGGCCGAGGCAAACGATGCGGCTGTGATGGCCGAGTGGGACGAAAAGCTGCCGCAGTACCCCAAGTGGAGCTGCGGCGGGACGAAGCTTTGCATAGAGGAATACGACCCCGGCTGTTATCAGTTTTCCGCACGGTTTTCAAGCCATGAGGCGGCGCGGGAGGCGGTGGCGCAATACCGCGTACTCTTACAGGAAAACGGCTTCCGTCCGGCCGGACAGTTCCCCGATGTGGAGCAGCTTTTCAAGAAGATCGGGGACGCCTGCTACAATGTGGACACCGAGCATTGCTTTGACGGCGACGGCGACTGCCCGACCATCGGCTTTTGCATCCGCGAACCCTACGGCGGCTTTGATTATGTGAAGCCGGAGCCGAAGCAAAAAACAGGTCTGAAAGACTTGTTCGGATTGTGAGGTGATGCGGATTGAGAAAATGGATTGCAATGCTGCTCTCTCTGCTGCTTATGTTTTCCCTTGCCGCCTGCGGCGAGGACAGCGGCGGCGGTGGAGGCGGCAGTGGCGGCACGGAACCCCCGGAGGGCTATGACGCGGAATATACCGTCTATGTCAACGGCTCTGACGAATGGACCCCCTTTTCCGGCAAATCCGGCGTAAGTTTCGTCCTTTCCAACGATAAGGGTATTTCTGCTTCCGATGACGGAGCAAAAATCAGCTTTACGGGCAAGCAGGTGAGCGAAACGGTTATTACTGCTGTGTTTGACGGCATGGAGCGAAAAGCCCTTGTCCGGGTGCGTGCGATGGAAATATCGTATATTCCTGTCCGTTATGTTCCACTAAATGATTTTCTTATCGAGTATACCGAGGGTTACGGTAACGATATTACTTTAGGTGTTATTGGTAACGAGTTTGTTCGATTTGGAGAAGAAACATATCCCTGTCATTATATTTGTGGATCTGATAGCAGCAAACGGTATTATGATGACGGAAGCGGTTGGCAATATGATGAAAATTACCACGAAAAAGATGACGGTGATGGTCTTGCTCTAATTGAAAACACGCGCAGGAGTGCCGAAGATTATTACAATCAAGGAAGTTTGGTTTCCGGGCTTGCAATGTTTGATAACTACTTTTATTCTTCCAGTTTTAGTTCTGCCGGGCAGTCAATTTCTGAAAGTTATGTAGGAACGGAAGTGATTGCAAACATCGAATGTTGGGTATATGAGTGCAGAAATGTTCGGCAAGGCGGCACATATAAGTTTTGGGTAAATCCAGACAACGGTCATTGTTTGAAATTTCTCGCGGACAACGATTTAAAATGGGAAGTTAAGGAAATCAATTTAGAGTTAACTGAATGGCCTCAAGAGTGGGGCATTAAATGAAACAGGAGGACACCACGATGAAAAAAATATTTGCATTACTTATCGCTTTAATGATGGTACTCGCCCTTACCGCCTGCGGCGGTAATGACACCCCAGATCCTTCGGGCAGCAACACTCCCAGTTCTTCGCAGCAGCAACCGAACAACACGGACAATTCCGACAATAATCAACCATCATCTGGTAATGATGATGGCGAAACCACGAAAGGACACACGCAAGACGAATTAAAAGCTATGGTGGGCGATAATATTCCGTGGATGTCGGAAACCATGAAGAATAATGGCGAAATCAGCAAAGTATACGCAAGCAGTATTATGGAAAACGGCAGTAAATGGCTCGAATGGCATATATTTGCCGTTGATAGTAACGGTGTATGCGTTGATGATGACTGGGCATTTGTTTATAGCAGCGAAGATGAAGCTGCACAATTTGGAGAAACCAAGAAAGCAAATGATCTAAACACAGAAGTCAGAATAGAAGGCTATGCCGTTTTCTATAAGCTGGTTGGAGAAAGCTATGCAGGAATGACAGCTGATGAAATAAAGGACAGTGCAGGTAAAGAATATACTGTTGTTTTTGAAAAATAATTTGATTGACCATCAGAATGTTGTTTTATTAAAAATGGAGGTACAACAATGAAAAAGATTTTCGTATTTTTACTGGCTATGACAATGCTCTTTTCTCTTGCCGCTTGCGGCAAGACAGACCCCACCCCGTCCAGCAGCAACGATCCCGGCACTTCGCAGCAGCAGCCGTCCGAAACGCCCGATGATAGCACCCCGGCTGACGGTGAGGGGGAGCGATGGGGCGACCACGATATTACCGTTTACTTTCCGGCACCTCCGGCAGACAAAGTGGATACTAAAATCACTTCAAGCACAAATAGTATATCGTATAACATGACATGGACGCCAGAAGAAGCAAAAGCATATATAGAGCAATGTGAAAGCGCCGGATTTAGCGGTTCTGAAAATGTGAATTCGGGCATTACCACTTGGACTGCAAAAACCAGCGACAAAAGTATGTATGTGGTGCTTTCCTATTCAGATAGCAATTCCGGAATGTTACAAGTTAGAAAGAGCAGTTGATGTCATAGATACCAGAAAGGAATGGGTAAACCATTATGAAAAAAATATTGGTATTGGTTTTTGCCATGTTAATAACACTCGCGCTCACAGCCTGCGGCGGTAACAACACTTCTACCCCGTCCGGCAGCGATAATCCCAGCACAAGCCAGCAGGAGCAAGAGAAGCCCGACAACAGCACTCTGGCTGAAAGTAATGAAAGCAGTACGCCCGACAATACGGCTGCACCCGGCAGCGACGCCGAAACGGTAGAGGGCTTTTTGAAAATCCACGGCTGGACGGAGGATGACATCAAGCCGGCGCATTTTGTTTCCTTTGGCGAACTGGAAATGGACGGCTCTACCCCGGCAGGCGAATCTGGCAGCATGGGCTACATCACAATTGCCGTGGATAAGGACGCGACGACCCAAGAGGACATCAACGCATGGTTTGAACAGCTTTACACTAAAATGGCGGCACAATCCGCAGACGGCAAGCTGTATAAAAACTTTGCGCTATCAGCAGAGGCTCCTTCCTTGCAGGAATTGATAGAGGGCGCACTTTGGGAGGATTATCCGGGCGTCACCTGCTACTACTCCTGCAAGCTGGATATTGGAGAAGTAAAGCTGTTTATTGCTGCAAGTTACAAAGTTGACGAGGGCGCTTATAAAATCAGCATCGGCGTCAAATGACCCACATCCCCACGGGCGGTCAGCATACCGCCGACCGCCCGTGCGCGGGTTTTAAGCCAAAGGAGGCGATGGTATGAAAAGAATTATAGCCGCTTTGCTCTGCGCGGTGCTGGCGCTCTCCCTCGCCGCCTGCGGCGGCAGGACAGCAAGCGGCGACACAGACACAAAGGACTTTTTGAAAGCGATGGACGATCTGTGCGCGTCCGGCGACAGTCTGGCGCAGCAGGGCTTGACCCTGCAAGCGGAAAGCTACTATGCCTTTGCGGGCAGCTCCGTGTCCTCTCTGCGCTATGCGGTGGAGTACATATTGTGGCTCAAAGGCGAGGGCGACACGCTGGACGGTTTGACTGCGGAAAGCCGCTATATCGGATGGGACAGCATCGCTTCGGTCTGCTACGCATCCCCCTATCCCTACTACTTCGAGGGGCTTTTGTGGCAGATACAGGGCGAGAACGACAAAGCGAAAGCGGCCTACGAAAACACCCTGCTCAATCCCGCCTACCCGGAAGACGGCGTTGATTTCTACTATCTTCGCAATATGGAGATAGACGCGCTGTATTCCCTGCGGGACGAGCTGCGGGAAAAGGAAACCGGGATCTACGGCAAGTATGCCCCTGCTCCTGTCAGCGTAGAGCGCGACCCGTACCTGTTCGACACCGAATATCTCCGGGCAAAGAGCGCCGAGGCGATGGAGGCCGGGGACTACGCGGCAGCGGCGGCCTACGGCAAAAACGCCGTCCTAAACGACCCCCTTGACCCGCTGAACTTTAGAAACGCCGCCCTCTGCTGCGTTTACAACGACGAGGGCGGCCGGGCGGCAGAATACCTTGACGCGGGGCTGGTGATCGCGCCGGAGGACGAGGGGCTGAACACCCTGTATGAAGCCTTTTCACAGATCGGAGGTGAGGCTGGGTGAAGAAACGATTGCTTTCCTTGCTCTGCGTCGTGGCGCTGCTGCTATGCCTGCTCCCGCAGACGGCGTTTGCGGCGGGCAGCTTGGAGGGTGTGGACTACACCCGCATCGGCGGCTCCGGCAGCCGCGTCACGCTGACCTTGGGCGAGCTGGTCTTTGAGGGGCAGTTGTCCCGCGGCTCCCTGCTGACGGGCAGCGAGCAGGACAAGATCATCAGGCAGACCATGAACGACCTGAACATCACCAGCGGGATGCTCCTGAACGCAAAGTCCATGCTGGACGCCGCCCATAAGCTGGAGGGCTTCGGGATGAAGGATGTGGAAAACGCCCTGCTGAAGCTGACGGGGGCGCAGGACGCGGTGGAGCTGTATAAGCTGGTGATGCGTGAAAATGTCACCTCGGCGCAGATCGCGCAGAAAATCGCACAGGATCAGATCAAGGGCGAGGCGAAGGACTTTGTGCAAAACCAGTTGGAGGACGCGCTTACCCAGGGCGGCACGGTCGCCCTGCAGGGCATGGGCAAATACGGCTTCAAGCTGCTCTTCCTGCTCCCCGACCTCACCGAGATCGGGGTGAACGCCCTGACGAAGTACGAGAATATCAAGGAAACCTGCGCCGCCGCATTGGAACGGCAGCTCCTTCTTGATACCTTCTACGACGAGTGCAATAAGCGCATCAAGGACGCCTCCGGCGACCGGGGCGCATGGGAGATACGCTTTGACAAGAACAACACCCAGACCTACAACTGCACCTTTTGGGGCATATCCGGCGTGATGATGGAAGCGTCCCTGTCCGGGGTGCTGGAACAGGTCAGCGAGATCGACGGCGCTGCGGGAATGTATCGCGGGACGCTCTGGCTGGATATTGAGGGCGTGGATATGTCCCCTGTTAATTCCAATTTTTATAACACAGCATCCGGCGAAGTATTCTCTCTGCATAAATCACTCGGATTTTCTGTTACATCCAATACCGGAGAGAAAACTTTTCTGAAACGCTCGGTGCAAGGTGAAATTTCTGTAATGATTACAAGCGGTGAAGGGACACAACAATCAGATGTGTCGGGTAGTCTTACTTCCGGCGGAGATGAAACAGAGTTTGCCTTTAATCGGGTCGTAGTTATGACATATAAGAATATGGCTACAACGGTAGATACAATAACTTGTACTTCCACAGACATAGAAACCTTATTCTGTTCGTGGACAAATATCGGTAGCTTTCATCAGTATGTGTCGGATTTCGGAGAACATAGCGAACAGATAGAACAGGACATTGGCACAGTCTGGAAACCACTTGAAAGCACACCGTATATAACCGTTTACTATTGAAATTAGAAGGAGGAATGAAGATGAAAAGACTTTTGACGATCCTGCTGTCCGGGCTGCTTATCCTTTCCCTTGCGGCCTGCGGCGGCGGGGGCGGCGAACAAATCGGCGACGACCCGCTGACGCGGGACGACGGCGGCTCACAGCAGACACAGGGCGGCACGGAAAACTCCGGCGACACCGCCCCGGACATCGACTTCGGCTCGATCATGGCCGGAAACGGCGGGACAGACACCGTTTGGGGGCAGCAGGACGCGGCCACCCGGCAGGCCATTCTTGACGCAGCAAAGGAGGATGGCTATGATGCGTCCTTCGGCGCTGACGGCAGCCTGACCATCAAAGACCCGGAAAGCGGCGAAACCTATGTGCAGAAGCCGGACGGCACATGGACATATCAGGATGCAGAGGGCGGCGAAGCGCAGCTTGGCGGCAACTGGCCGGACAACGAATATACCAAGCTCGTGCCGAAACCGGATTTCACCCTGATGGGAGCAAGTGTTGACAGCGATGGATTTACCGTAGCTTTTACGGACGCAACGCTGGAGCAAATGCGCGACTATGCGGAAAAGGTCAAAGCAAAGGGATTTACCATTGATCCCGAAAGCGAGGAGCAGGAAGTAATGGGCATGGTGATATTTACTTATGCCGCTTCAAACGCAGACGGATACCGCATTGAAATCGTCTCGGCAGCCGGAACAAGCGGCATAACCATCACCGCGCCGTGACGGAAAGGAGGACGAGATGAAAAAGATATTGGCACTTTTACTTGCCCTTATGCTGGCGCTCTCCCTTGCCGCTTGCGGCGGGAATGACGACCCCGACCCGTCCGGCAGCGGAACGGGTCAGCAGGGATCGGAGCAGACCGGGCAGCCGTCAAACAGCGGCGAACAATCGAATGATCCGAATGGAGAGATCGACGCTGAAAAATGGCTGGACTATCTGACCGATACCTACGAACTGACCTTTACACAAAACGACCGTGAATATTGGGGCGACTATTGCCCGGCTTCTATCACGGAGGACGACACCGACGAGGCAAAGACAAGCGTTTTCAAGTTTGAGGATATGCCGATGGATATGCAGAATGTCCTTGTGGGGCAGGTGTTCACGGCATCGGCTGCGCTCTCCGGCAACAACAATCTTGACCCTGCATCCGGCGAGGTGATCGGTAGTGCAACGGATGATTTGTATTTCTACGGCGACAGCGATCCATCCCCCACAAAGGCGTGGAATTATACTTACAATAACGCACAGTACAACATTTCCATCGCTTTGAGTTCCAGCAAAAAGGTGGAAATGACCGTCACCGCCTATAAGGGCGACCCCGCCGAAAGCGGCGAAACCCCCGTTGCAGCGGGCAGCTTTGAGGGTCCATTTGACGACAAGTGGCCGGACAGCGTGTGGACGCGCCTTGTTCCCAAGCCGGAGTTTTCGGAAAAAAGCAATGAAGAATCCTATTCGGCGGAAGCTCTTGTCAACGGATTCGGCGCTGCATATACCGGCGTAACCATAGACGAGGCCAAGGAGTATGTAAAGGCTGTGCAGGCTGCGGGATTTGACCAATCCATCACGGAGAACGGGAACGATACGCTCTACTATTACATGGCGTTTAACGAGGATCATGTCAAATTTGAACTCAATCTGAACCCTGTACTCGGAACCACGATTCTTATGGAATAACTATAAAATGATTGGAGGACAGTACAATGAAAAAGATTTTAGCTTTACTGCTTGCCATGATGATGGTGTTTGCCCTTGCCGCCTGCGGCGGTAATGAGGAAACCCCGTCCGGCAGCGGCGACAACACGCCGGGCAACAGCGAACAGCAGGAGCAGGGAAACACGCCGACAGACGGTGCGGGGCTGACAGCCGAGCAACAAGCATTGATCGACAGCTTTGGAAAGACCACCGAAGAACTTACAATAGTGGCCTATAAAGAGAGCGAGAAGTTTGTCAGTTACTTTGTTTTCATCGAGTCGGAAGATGAATTGCCGGAACAAAAATTGTATCGCTTATATAAAAGCGAAGAATGGTATAGGGACATCGCTTATAACGATGATGGGGAATGTATTTTTGACGAGGATAGACATTCCGATGATTTGAGATGGATTTTGCTGGACAAATCGGATTATCCGTTTAAAATCAATCTGGCGTCGTCTTATCAGAGTAACCGCGACAAAGTTGTTGAAGCCGGATATACCCTTGTAGAATAGTTTGTAACTTCCAAACGGGCGGCCGGCAGACCGTCAGCCGCCCATAACGAAATATGAACAGGAGGACAGCACAATGAAAAAGATTTTAGCTTTACTGCTCGCCATGATGATGGTGCTTGCCCTTGCCGCCTGCGGCGGCAATGAGGAAACCCCGTCCGGCAGCGGCACGACCGACCCCGGCGCAAGCCAGCAGGAGCAGCCGGGCAACGGCGAAATAGAGGGACTTGCTGAAATGGCAGAGCAAATCAATCTTCCCGGACTGACAGCTCCCGCCAACAGCTCCATCTATGAAGATTGGACGAATTTAGATAACAATAAAATTTGCTTTGTCAAGAATGGAGAATACACCGAGAGCGAACACGATGATTTCATCAAGCAAGTGTGGGATTTAACAAAACAGCTTTCGTCCGATGGGAATTACGATGCTACTGAGGTAGAAGCTGCGGTTTACAGCATTGATGAAACCTATTCTGATCTGGCAGACCACCCGGACTATCAATCGGAGAAAGAGGGAGAACTCGTCAAAAACTATCGGATCAAATGGTATTTCACCTACAACGACCGTGTCATTGAGGTGGTGGTCAACAGCGGATTTGCGGACAGAATTGAAATAAGCACCGCTGACAGAGGCACGCTAAAACGGTAAAGACACGAAACGGCGGCTGGCCGTCAGCCGCCTATCCTAAAGAGAGAGGTGGATATATGGCAAAATTTTGTACGGGCTGCGGCAAAGAGATAGCCGATGGCGTAGCGTTCTGCACCGAGTGCGGGACGCCCGCCCCGGCAGATACGCCGCAGCAAGCTCCCAAGCCGCAGGAAACGGCGACAGAACAAACGATTCAAGCACCCAACCCGCAAAC
>UQPZ01000003.1 GCA_900543145.1 uncultured Ruminococcus sp. | reverse complement strand
GCGGCACTGTATTTTATTTTTGCAGATTCGAGCGACGTCAGGAGCGATCACGCGAACTGCGCCGTCTGCGCTAAGACGATTACAGGATATTCGGCAAAATATCATTGCCTTAGCTGCGGCACTGTATTTTATTTTTGCAGATTCGAGCGACGTCAGGAGCGATCACGCGAACTGCGCCGTCTGCGCTAAGACGATTACAGGATATTCGGCAAAATATCATTGCCTTAGCTGCGGCACTGTATTTTATTTTTGCAGATTCGAGCGACGTCAGGAGCGATTACGCGAACTGCGCCGTCTGCGCTAAGACCCCCCTCACTTATAGGCGAAAATGGGGTAAAAGTTGCATGCAAATGTGCAAATATTAATGAAATATGTCTTAGTTAAAATATAAATCGCATAATTGAACAAATTATTGGCTTGAATTTTGGCGATAATGACTATATAATTGCTCAAGAGAAAGGAAATACGGGAACGCTTGCGGCTGGGTTTGAGGTGGGAAAATAATTGCTCTGAGATTATACTTGGTATACTTGATAAGGAGATAGACAGACTTTTTTAAGGAACGATATGGACGTTTCCTGTCGTCAGCTTTGTGAAAAGATTTAAGGCGGAGGTCGTACGAAAATTCTGATTATCGGTCAGAAGCCTGCTTAAAAAAACAAGCTTTCTGTTGAGCTTTGCGCAAAGATCTGCGGAGTTTTGTATGAAACAAGTTTTGATGTGAACGGATTTGCTGAGTTTATGCAGCACAATAATGCTGATCTCAGAATAACAAGAAATTGCGGTTCTTCAAAAATGTTTATTGATTTATTCTTCAAGAAATTCATAAAGGAGAAACTACTGCAAATGTTTATTTTTATATGTTTCTCTTATTGGAAATCTCGGCAGTTCCTGAACGTTTTGCTGCTGCGATATCCGGGTTTTTAAAATCCTGTACCGATATAAACCGAGCAGATACTGATAATATCTAAAATTTGTTTTATAATAAGATACAGGACATATAAGGATGTGTTAATATGAAAAGGCTTGATGAAATTTTTTTTCACCGCGACGCTTTGGAGGTAGCTCCGGAACTTTTGGGTAAGACTATAGTTTCCAAAATCAACGGCAGTGAAGTAAGAGTTCGTATTACAGAAACTGAGGTATACCGAGGCGAAGAGGATACCGCCTGCCATGCTCATAAGGGCAGGACAAAGCGCACTGAGGTGCTTTACGGAAGGAGCGGCGTTATTTACGTTTATCTCTGTTACGGTATGCATTGGCTGATGAACGTTATTACAGGTGATGAGGGAACGCCGCAGGGAGTGCTTTTCCGTGCAGGAGAAGGCTTTGAAGGCCCTGCCAAGCTTACAAAGCGTTTGGGCGTTACCGGCGAGCTTAATTTACAGTCGTTAGTTGATAATCCGCTTATTTGGATAGAGGACGACGGAAAAAAGCATTCTTTTCATACCGAGAAGAGAGTAGGCATAAATTATGCGGATCAGAAGGATATTGACAGGCTGTGGAGGTTCGTACTGGATAAATGATGGCAGGTTATTGACAAATAAATTTCTGCGTGGTACAATTATTGTATACTGAATTAGTTTAGTTTGGAGGAAATAAAAATGGGTGACATAAAAATTTCAGACAGCGTAATTTATATCGGAGCTGACGACAGAGCTATTGATCTTTTTGAAAGTCAGTATAAGGTACCGAACGGAGTATCTTATAATTCCTATGTAATAATTGATGAAAAGACTGCGGTTATGGACACGGCTGACAGCAGAATAACAGATGTCTGGTTCGAGAAGCTCGGAAAGGCTCTGAACGGAAGAATTCCCGATTATCTGGTAGTTCAGCATATGGAGCCGGATCACGCCGGAAATATACAAAGACTTGCCGAAAAATATCCCGATATGAAAATTGTAGGCAATGCTAAAACCTTTACAATGATGAAGCAGTTTTTCTCAATTGAAAAGCTTGAGGGGCGTTCTGTAATTGTCAAAGAGGGAGATACGCTTTCTCTGGGAAATCATACGCTGCAGTTTATTATGGCTCCAATGGTTCATTGGCCTGAGGTAATGGTTACCTATGAGCAAAGCGAAAAGCTGCTGTTTTCGGCGGACGGCTTTGGAAAATTCGGCGCTCTTGACTCAGATGAGGATTGGACTGACGAAGCGAGAAGATACTATTTCAATATCGTCGGCAAGTACGGGGCGCAGGTTCAGGCGCTGCTGAAAAAGGTTTCAGCTCTTGGTATAAAAATGATATTGCCGCTGCACGGGCCTGTTCTTAAAGAAAATCTAGGATATTATCTTGACAAATACGATACATGGTCAAGCTACAGGGCAGAGGAAAAGGGAATTCTAATTGCATATGCTTCTATTCACGGAAATACGGGAAGAGCGGCGCTGAAGCTTGAGGAAATGCTCAGGGAAAGAGGAGAAGAAAATATAACGTTGCGTGATCTTGCAAGATGCGATATGTCGCAGGCGGTTGCAGACGCTTTTAGGTATGACAGAACAGTGCTTATGGCTGCTTCCTACGACGGCGGAGTTTTTCCGGCAATGGAGGATTTTCTTAATCATCTTAAAGCCAAGCTGTTTCAGAACCGTACTGTCGGTATTGTTGAAAACGGTTCATGGGGTCCGACTGCCGGAAGAGTAATGAAAGGCTTTGCAGAAGCGTTTAAAAACGTTACTGTCGCAGAACCTGCGGTTACGATACGTTCGGTTTTAAACAGCGATTCTGAGAAGGCGCTGTCTGAGCTTGCAGATTGTATTGTAAAATAGCAGTAAAAACTGTTTTTATCTTGAAGTTTATATGAAGTAACGGGCGGCTGAAGTTCGTTTTCTGCTTAATGGCAGGAACGGGCTGAGGCCGCTTTTTGCTGAGAGTTTGCGTTTACTTGAGAGCAGGAACTTGTATGATTAAACTGAAATGCAATAAAAATTTATTGAAAAACGATAAAAAAGTATTGACAATTAGTAAAGTGTATGATATAATAACAGCAATAAAAGGTAAAGGGGTCTTAAATATGTGGACTGAGACAAAATCGCTTGCGCTTTCAAGAATACTTGCCTGTGCCGCAACGGCTCTTATTGCAGCGCTTGCTTTTTTTGTGCCGTATTTGTCGGAGTGGTACGAGGATATTTCAATCGGAAAGGGTTTTTTTAATGGGATCAGTATTGGCGTTCCTATGACAGTAATACTTTATATATGCGAAGCGTTTGCGCTTGCGGCTATGGCGGCGCTTCATATCCTGCTGTTCAATATCTCAAAGGATCGTGTGTTCGTTGACAGCAATACAGTTTGTCTTAGGGTAATATCTTGGGCATGTATGCTTGCAGGGTGTGCATTTTTCATTCTGGGATTATTAAGGTTTATATTTATGACAGCTGCGTTTTTTGCAGTAATGCTTGGTCTTGTCATACGGGTATTGAAGAATGTGTTTGAAAAGGCGGTCGAGCTGAAGTCTGAAAACGACTTTACAATTTAGCGGAGGTGAGCTTATGCCTATTGTTGTTAATCTTGACGTTATGATGGCTAAGAGAAAGATTTCCTCGGGAGAGCTTGCCGAAAAAATAGGAATTACTGCCGCAAATCTATCTGTACTGAAAACCGGTAAGGCAAAGGCGATAAGGTTTTCTACTCTTGAAAGGATTTGCGAGGCGCTTGATTGTCAGCCGGGAGATATATTGGAATGGTACAGCGGAGAATAGATAAATAAAACTATGCACAAAAAAGGAGATCTAATTATGACGGATATTACAGAGAACGGCTTTGAGCCGTCTGAAAGCAGGAAGATCCCTATGGTTAAAAGTCCTGAACCAAAGAGAGCGGAGTATGTATTTTCAATAATTATTTTTGCTCTGTCATTTTGCTTTGTGAGGTTTACGATTTTTAATATTTCAGGCTTTATAACTACTGGAGTATATATCCTTATTATTACCTCAGCGATGGTATTCCTTAAAATATCTGGCTGTAAGTTTTCATGGCTTTGCAGGCTTACAGCGGTTATGCTTTATTTGTTCAGCCTTGTTTATTCATTAACCGACGATGTGCTTATTAAGTTTATGGATACGTTTTTTCTTATGGGAGCAGGTGCATATTTTGTTTACGCTTCGGCGGCAGGAAACAAGAAGATCGAAAGGTTTTTTCCTTTTGCATTGCTCAAAGCAGTGTTTGAGTATCCTTTTTCCGGATTTAATAAGGAGATAGAAACTGTTAAGGAGGCTACTAAGCGTTCTAAGCTGAGCGATAATATAAGGGTAATAATAATCGGTATTATTGTAACTGTTCCGCTTACCATGGTAGTTGCGGCGCTTCTTATTTCTGCGGACGACGGTGTAAGGCATATTTTAAGCAGTATAACTGACTTTCTGGAGCCGGAAAGCGTAATAAAGATCGTTTTTCAGATTGCTTTCGCCGTTCCCGCTTCCTGTTATCTGTTCGGAATGCTGTATTCAAATATACACAGAGAAGGTGTTGCGCCTCTCGACGAGGAGGCTTGTGAAAGACGTTTGGCTTCGGCAGGAAAGGTAAGAAATGCCGCAGTTTACGCTTCGGTTACTCCTATATGCATACTCTATGTGATATTTTTCTTTTCTCAGGCAGGTTATTTTCTGTCGGCGTTCTCGGGAAAGCTTCCCTCAGGCTACAGCTACGCAGGGTATGCAAGACAGGGGTTTTTCGAGCTTTGCGCTATTACCGCTATAAATCTGACAGTAATTGCAGTCATTAATGTAATTGCGCTGAAAGGCGGAAGAGAAAAGCCTGCCGCACTGAAGGTATACAGTATTATGCTTTGCAGCTTTACTCTTATAATGATAGTAGTAGCAATGAGTAAGATGGCAATGTATATATCCGAATACGGTCTTACCAGACTTAGGTTTTTTACGTCGTGGTTCATGATCCTCTGCGCACTGTTTTTCGTGCTTATAATTATCAAGCAGATAAGATTTGATTTTAGGCTTTCAAAATGGGGCGCAGCGGCCTTTACCTTAATGTTCGCCGTTCTGTGCTTTTCACGCCCCGATTATGCTATTGCCCGTTATAATATTGAAAAGTATGAATCCGGAGCTCTGGAACATCTTGATGTACATCAGCTTACCGAATTATCTGACGACGCCTGGTCTGTTCTTTTAGAGAGCGGCAGCTTTGAAAATGCCGGAGAAGAATATAGGCGCATTGCAGACGAAAAGCGCAGGGAGCTTAAAGGCTCAGTATATAAAAGACTTAATATTCCTTCGATGAAAACTCTGCGTATCCTTGAATCAAAGCGGTAAACAAAGCGGTCCGTATTACCTGAAAATACGGACCGCTGTTTATGTTTTATTATATCAATCTTTTAAGATATGGTTTATAGCTGAGAGCAGAGCATTTATTGAAGAAACGATAATGTCAGTATTTCTTCCTGCGCCCCATACTGTTTTTCCGTTGGCAGAAATGCCGACATATGAAACAGCTTCCGCCGATGAATGTCGGTCTATAGCGTGTTCTTCATAGCTTTCAATTGTAAAATCAAGGGGTATTCCCGCTTTAAGAGCGTTTGCTACAGCGTCAAGTCTGCCGTTGCCCTTAGCGGTATAAACGGCATTTCCCTTACCAGGTATCTCAGCTGTGATCTTTGCTGTAATAGCTCCGTCGGCTTCCTGAACGAAGTGAGATTCGCTTACGCTTACGGGAGCTTTTATATTGAGATAGTTCTCTTTAAATATCTCATATATTTCTTCAGGCATAAGCTCCTTATGCTTATGATCTGAAACGTTCTTAACAGCATAGCCGAAGTTTTCACGCATTTTCTTGGGCAGGTTATAGCCGTATTTCTGCTCGAGAAGATAGCCGATACCGCCCTTGCCCGACTGAGAATTGATCCTTATAACGTCTCCGTCGTATTCTCTTCCTACATCCTTGGGGTCGATAGGAAGATACGGTACTGTCCAGTGATCCGGGTCTTTTTCCTCGCGCCACTTCATACCCTTTGCAATAGCATCCTGATGAGAGCCGGAGAAAGCGGCGAAAACAAGACGTCCGGCGTAGGGGCTTCTTTCGTATACCTTCATTCTTGTAACTCTCTCGTAGATCTCGACCAGAGCAGGCATATCCGAGAAGTCAAGCTCAGGGTCTACGCCGTGAGAGTACATATTCATAGCAAGCGTAACAATATCAACATTTCCCGTTCTCTCGCCGTTACCAAAGCAGGTTCCTTCTATTCTGTCAGCGCCTGCAAGCAAGCCAAGCTCTGAATCTGCTACGGCGCAGCCTCTGTCGTTGTGCGGGTGAAGCGATATGATAAGGTTTTCACGGCAGTTCAGATGGTCGCACATATACTCTATCTGAGAAGCGTAAACGTGCGGAAGTGACATTTCTACCGTAACAGGAAGATTTATTATGACCTTGTTATCAGGTGACGGCTTCCAGACGTCAATAACGGCGTTGCATATTTCCAGCGCAAATTCAGGTTCTGTACCTGTAAAGCTTTCGGGAGAGTATTCAAAAACGATATTTCCCTTAGCCGACCTTTTATATTCATTGCAGAGCTTTGCGCCGGTTACTGCAATGTTTATTATCTCATCCTTGGATTTTCTGAAAACCTGCTCTCTCTGCGCTACTGAGGTGGAGTTGTAGAGGTGGACGACGGCGTTTTTCGCTCCGTCTATTGCCTCAAAGGTTTTCTTGATAATATGCTCTCTGGACTGAGTAAGAACCTGGATCGTAACGTCGTCAGGGATCATATTTCTTTCAATAAGCGCACGGCAGAACTCATATTCCGTTTCCGAAGCGGCAGGGAAGCCGATCTCTATTTCCTTAAATCCGATTTTAACAAGATGAGCGAAAAATTCCAGCTTTTCATCTAAGCTCATTGGAATGATCAAAGCCTGATTTCCGTCTCTCAGGTCTACCGAGCACCACTTTGGAGCATGGTCTATATATTCCTTTTTTGTCCACTTTAATGATTCTACAGGCGGCATAAAATAGCCTCTCTGATATTTCTGCGCATTTTTCATAGTAAGTTCCTCCTTATAAATTATATATTCATATGCTTCGTCAATCAGCTGCGAATGTCCGTACATAGTCGGTCGAAAAGCCATTTTCCGTAATATTGCATTATAGGACATCCGCTCCTTTCGTCTAAATTAAAAAAACCCGTCTCTTAATTACAAGAGACGAGTATTATTTACCCGTGTTACCACTCTAATTTATGTATAATTTGCATTATACACCTCAGCCACATCAGACAATGTGCCGCTCTGTAACGGAAGCTTTCCGTGTGAAGCTACTTGACCGAAGCTGTTCAGCCGTTTTCGCCGCACCTGCTCAGGGACGAGCTATTACATAAGATCCGTACTGCCTTGCACCCAACGGCAGCTCTCTGAAACTGAAAGATATGCTTTTCTTCCCATCAGCGCATTTAAAATATTTATATTATCATTATTATATTACACGGATCAGATTTTGTCAACTGTGTTCATACTTATTTTACAATTGCGTATTCAGCACATTTTATTCGTAAGTTTTAAGAAAATCTTATTCATATTAAGAAATACCTAAGATACGGATTGTTGACAAATATATTGGTTTGGGAGTATAATATAATTGTTAAATAAAAAGCAATCTTCTTAAAAGGGAGCGTAATACATGATTTTTGACAGTATAAAGAAGCTTATAGTTTACGGAATTGAAACCGGACTTATTGAAGATGAGGACAGGGTTTACAGTATTAATCGTATTCTTGAAGCGCTTCAGCTTGACGAATACGAGGAACCGAAAGAGGAATATCATAATATTGATATCGAAATAACACTGAAAGAGCTTACCGATTATGCCTGTGAAAACGGCTTGTGTGAAAACAGCGTGGTTTACAGGGATCTGTTTGATACAAAGCTTATGGGACTGCTGACTCCGAGACCCGGCGAAGTAAACAGAACTTTTTGGGGGCTTTATAATAATTCCTCACCAAATAAAGCGACGGATTACTTTTATAAGCTTTCGCAGGACAGCGACTACATAAGGCGCTACAGAATTAAAAAGGATATGCGCTGGATCGCTCCTACCGAATACGGCGAGCTTGATATTACCATAAACCTTTCAAAGCCTGAAAAGGACCCCAAGGCTATAGCGGCTGCTAAAAACGCAAAACAGTCAGGCTATCCGAAATGCCTGCTGTGCTATGAAAACGAGGGTTATGCCGGAAGGGTAGATTCTCCGGCAAGGCAGAACCACAGGGTTATTTCCCTGAAAATTAACGGCGAGGACTGGGGCTTGCAGTATTCCCCGTATGTGTATTACAACGAGCATTGTATTCTTTTTAATAAAAAGCACACTCCTATGGTGATCAACAAAGCCGCATTCTCAAAGCTTTTTGACTTTGTAGAGCAGTTTCCGCATTATTTTATCGGTTCAAATGCCGATCTGCCTATAGTGGGCGGCTCTATTCTTGCTCATGAGCATTTTCAGGGCGGAAACTATACCTTTGCGATGGCAAAGGCTCCTATTGAAAGAGAGGTCGTTTTCAAGGGCTTTGAAAGCGTAAAGGCGGGTATAGTAAGGTGGCCGATGTCGGTAATAAGAATAGCTTCGCCTGACCGCCGGGAATTGACGGAGCTTGCTGACAAGATCCTTACCTGCTGGAGAGGCTATACGGACGAGGAGGCATTTGTTTTTGCTAAGACGGAAGGGGAGCCTCATAATACCATAACTCCTATAGCAAGAATGAGAAACGGAAGCTTTGAGCTTGACCTTGTGCTGAGAAACAATATTACGACCGAAGAGCATCCTCTCGGAGTATATCATCCTCATGCGGAGCTTCATCATATAAAGAAGGAGAACATAGGTCTGATAGAGGTAATGGGTCTTGCGGTACTTCCAGCAAGGCTTAGAGAAGAGATGAGCAGGTTAGCTGACGCACTTGTACGCGGTGCAGACCTTAGAAGCGACGAAGTTCTTTCCAAGCACGCTGATTGGGCGGAGGAATTTTCAAAGGCATATGATATAACGGCGGGCAACGTTAATGAAATAATTCAGAATGAAATAGGAAAGGTTTTTGCCGAGGTGCTTGAACACGCAGGTGTATTCAAGCGTAACGAAAAGGGCAGAGAATATTTTTCAAGATTTATAGACTATGTGAACGGATAATATTCCGGGCGGTTTAAAATACCGCCTGTTGTTTTGCCGGCATAAAAAAGATACGGCAGATAGAGAAAACAGAGAAAGGAAAACAGAAATGACTGCAAGCAGAAAGAAGGTCCTGAAAAGGATAATTGTATTTACGCTGACGGCGCTTCTTGTAATTATCGGAGGAAGATGTATTTATGTTCAGGCGGTTATCCATAATGCCTCCGACGTAAAGCCGATCTCAAAAGAACAGATAAAGAGAGCCGACGTAAATAATGCTAATAAGCTTATGATAGTCGCTCACCCCGATGACGAGGTGCTGTGGGGCGGAGGACATCTTATGGAAGGCGGATATATGGTCGTGTGCGTTACCAACGGAAAAAACGAGGTGCGCTCAAAGGAATTTTACAGAGTAATGAAGGAGTCGGGAAACGAGGGCATAATACTGGATTATCCCGATAAGGTAAGAGGGAAACGCGACGACTGGTCAAGAGTTCGGAGCAGTATTATTTCAGATCTTGAAAAGGTAATGAAATATAAAAAATGGGAGCTTATAGTTACTCACAATAAAAACGGAGAATACGGTCATGCTCATCATCAGATGCTGCACGGCTTTGTAACTCAGATATATAACGACGATGAGATAGATACTCAGCTTTACTGCTTCGGAAAGTATTTCAAGAGATCTAAGCTTAAAGACGCTAAAAATACCCTTACTCCTATGACGGCGCAGCAGATCAGCTTTAAGGAAAAGCTTGAAAAGCTTTATGTATCGCAGAGCGGAACCGTTGAACATCTGAGTCATATGAACAGCTATGAAATGTGGGAGAAATATATGCCGCCCGTATTAACTGTCGAATCATAACCTAAGGAGCATAGATTTTGAAGGACGCTAAAAAATTCGGTCGTATAAATATAATACATATTGCAGTTCTTACTGCCGTTTATACTCTGACTGTGCTGCTTATAATGCGGTTTGAATACGCTTACGGCTCGAAAATCGACTGGGGGGGACAGCATTACGCTATTCCCGATTATTTCAGGAAGCTTTTCTATGATACCGGAGATATATTTCCAAGCTTTGCGGCAAATCTCGGAGCAGGAGAAAATATTTATAATTTCTCCTATTACGGTCTTTATTCGCCTGTAATTCTTATATCTTATCTTCTGCCGTTTGTCAAAATGTCCGTTTATATCCAGGCGGTAAGTATTATCGGAATGGAAATAAGCATAGTGCTTTTCTATCGTTTTATGAGGACTAAGTTCAGCGATAATACGGCGTTTCTGCTGTCTTTTGCCTTTATGTGCGCAGTACCGCTTATATTTCACAGTCACAGGCATATCATGTTCGTAAGCTATATGCCGTTTCTTATTCTGGCACTGGGTTCGGCGGATAAATATTTTAAAAAGGGGAAAAAATCAGGGCTTATATTCTGGACTCTTATGATTATTCTTTCAAGCTGGTTTTTCAGCGTTTCGGCGCTTGCGGCGCTGCTTGTTTACGGAGCGTACAGCTATATTTCCGTCAGCAGCGGCAGTATAAAGCTGAAAAGCCTTCTTAAAGCCGGCTTTGGGTATGCAGGAAGGCTTTTTACTGCGGTTATGCTTGCGGGAGTTGTGCTGCTCCCTACTGCTGCTGCGCTTTTGTCCGGACGGGATTCTGCAAACGTAAAAATCGACTGGTCTGAATTTATACCTCAGTTTAAGCTTAATTATATAGGAATGTCCGCATATTCAATGGGTTTGTCCTGTTTTGCGGTTCTGGCTGTTACTGCGGCCCTATTCAGCAGAAACGGCGCAAGGCGGTTTCTTGGCTGTGTTATAGCGGCGGTTTGTGTTTTTCCTGCAATAGTTTATATATTAAACGGAACGATGTATTTTGACGCTAAGGTTCTTATACCTTTTATTCCGCTCGGAATTATCCTTCTGGGTGATTGCTATGAGGAGCTTTGCGCAGGGCAGAAATCTTACCGTATCATATTCGGTATATTTATTATCGTTTACGCTGCCGGAGCTGTTTTTTATGACGGGCCTGAAGGCACATGGGAATTTATGGCGGCAGATATGCTGGTTCTGACGATATGCATTATATGCTTTAAAAGGCTCGGCAGAAAAGTTTTTCTCTGGTTTGCTGCAATGGCGGTTCCTTTTACGGCAATGCTTTCTTTCAATCTGTCGGATAAGCTTGTTCCGCTTAAAACTCTTCAATATGAAAATTCAGAGCAGTTTGAATATCTTGCGGATATAATAGCTTCTGATGAAAAGCTGGTGAGAAGCTCCTGCGGAGTAAACAGATCTGATACGGTAAATATGGTCTATAATATAGATTACTACAGTCCGTATGTATATTCGTCGCTTCATCATAAAGGCTACAACAGTTTTTATTTCAATGAGATACGAAACGAAAACGAATACAGAAATTCAGCTCTTACAACTCGTTCGTCAAATATTCTTTTTGATATTTTTATGGGAAATAAATATCTCATAACCGATAAGGATCACAGCGAAACCGGCTATGAGCAGGTATGCAGTATGGGAGAGTTAAGGCTTTACAAAAATAATAACGCCCTCCCTGTAGGAAGAAGTACGGACAGGGTAATAAGCGCCGCTGATTATCATCAGCTGAATTCAGTGCAGAGAATGGAGGCTCTTGTTAACTGTATCGTAACTGAGGGAGAAGAGATGCAGGGGTATAAATCGTCGGCGGAGCAGTACGGAGAGATACTGCTTGAAGAAAGTGAAAATATTACAGCGCTTTCCGGAGGCTACAGAATAAAAAGCTCTGAAAATTTTAAAGCTTCTGTTAAGCTGACGGAGCCGATACCGAGGAATAAGATATTTATAATAGAAATAAAAGCAGATAACAAAACGGGAAAAAGAAATGATGTGAAAATATCAATAAACGGAATTAAAAATACTCTAACGAATCCCGAATGGAAGTATTATAACAAAAATACATTTTTTGAATATGTGCTTACAAGCGGAAATGAAGAAAGCCTGTCTGAGCTTGAGTTTCAATTCAGCCGGGGCGATTATACGATCAGCGAGATAAACGCTTATACAATTGATTATCCAACGCCATACTATGACGAGCTGGTATTTGACAAAAACAAAACAAAGGGCGACGTGATGGAGGGAAGTATTGATTGCTCCTCAGACGGATATTTTGAGCTTACCGTTCCGTATGACAGCGGCTTTGAGATTTATGTGGACGGCAGCAGGCAGGATTATGAGAAGGTCGATACTGCGTTCATAGGCTTTCCGATCTCAAAAGGCAGTCATGATATAAAAATAGTTTATACCGCTCCTTTTCAGCGTGAGGGAATCGCTGTTTCAGCGGCGGGACTATTGATATGTGCGGTTTTTGCGGCATATGATCTGAAAAAGCGGAAAACTTCAAAGCCGAAATAGCTTAAAGCATAAAAATGTCCTGAGCAGAATGTAAGATCTATGCTCAGGACGTTTTTTTATTTTAGTTCATGTAAGGCAAATTGTCCGTTTTTCATTATTATATAGCTGTGCGGAGAGTTTTCCTTAGGAAGCGCCGCAGAGCCGCAGTTTATATAGGTAAATTCGTTCATATCCTTAATGATCGGAATATGAGTATGTCCGTTAGCCAGTACGTCGCCTTTATGAAGCGGCGGAAGATTATCGGGATTAAAATTGTGACCGTGAGCCGCAAAAACCGTAACCCCGTCAGCGCACAGCAATGCATATTCGGCAAGTATGGGGAAATCCAGTACCATCTGATCGACCTCACAGTCGCAGTTGCCCCTTACGCAGAGAAGCTTATCCTTTGCGGCATTAAGCATTGAAGCGACCGCTTTCGGATCGTGTCCCTCAGGCAGAGGGTTTCTCGGGCCGTGATACAGAAGATCTCCAAGCAGAAGCAGCCTATCAGCTTTATGCATTTCAAATGCGTCAAGCAGTTTTCGGCAGTAATACGCTGAGCCGTGAATATCAGAAGCTATCATGAGTTTCATGCATTCGCCTCAGCCTTCAGCTTTGCCAGATTAGTATATTCCGGCTTGATATGCTTATAGATCTCACAGCCCCTGTCCTTTTTGTATTTTTTTACTATAGTCAGATAAAGACGCTGCTTTGTATCAGTTCCGTTGACTATCTTATATACGTCGCTGATCTCTTCATCAGAGCAGAAGCCGGTAAGCAGACGGTTTATTTCGCTGAACAGAACCGGCTGCTCCTTTTCTTCTGAGTCAGCCGCTGCCTCAGTTTCAGTCTCATTGGCTTCCTGCGTATTTTCAGATCCAGTCTCTGCAGCTTCTTCAGCCTGTTCGATGCAGTCAGGCTCTTCAACATGAGGCTCTTCATGAGGCTCATCAAGGTTTGTTCTTTCATTTTCATAGTCAAGCAGAGCCTTAAGCTTTAGGTACTTCGGACGGAGAATTTTATAAAGTTCGCTTGCCTGCTGCTTAAAGACCTTGGCAAGAGAATTATGAAAGTCCTCCTTTGAAACAGAGTTGTTAATGCATTCCTTTATTTCTTCAATATCCTCGGCTTCAAAGTCAAAAATGCCCAGCAGAGTATTTCTTATCTGTCCCGAAACTGATCTCGGACGTCGTCCTCTTTTTTTTGCGGGTATCTTTGTAATGACCATATCAGGGGCAGGTTTATCATCATTTGCGCCTGAGCTTACGCAGCCGGACGGCAATTCCTCACTGTTTACCGCTTCAGCAGTCAATTCAGTTTTAATTACCGAAACTGATACCTCGCTTTGCATTATCGACGCCTTGGCATCTGTGCTTTCTGCAGGTTTGACCTCACACTGTACAGACTGTGCAGAGGCTGCGCTTTGGATTTGTACGGGATCGTCTGCGTCCTCCGCAAAAGCCGGCTTTTCTATTATACCAAAATTTATCAGCGCCGCATATATCGTAGGACTTCTGAATACGGTACATGAGGTCTGGTTAAGATCGTTGACATTCCAGAAATCATGCAGCTTGTCAAAGCCCTTGTCGTTGCTGATTATAGAAATATTTGTGTAGATGTCCTTCGCGGCGAGGAATCCTACCATGGAGCAGAGCTGAAAATCCAGTGCGTTTTTTCCGCCGACCCTGACTTTCAGATATTCTACGCCTGCAAGCGTTTCCATTACTTTCATGTGCATTTCAAAGCTTATGGTATCTGAATTTTCACTGTAGAAAATAATTACCTTGTCGTTTTCACACAGCCTGTCGATACCGATAAGTCCTTTTGATTTTACGTTTTCAAAGTCTATCAGATATGCGTTCATACAGTTTTCCATGCACATTCAGACGGTGCATGGTTCCTCCTTTGCTTCATAAGTATATTAAATGTTAAAATGTTTCGGGCGTTAATGCCTGTTTCGTTTTGTGGATATTATCATACGGACTGCGAATGCGGCAAAAGCCGTAAGGATTATGACCGATCCTGCCAAAGCCGCCGTAAGTGCAGTCGGCTTTTTCTTGCTGATCTCAGCAGAAGCTTCTATTGCCTTTTTATAGCTGTAGCTGCGGCTTCTTACCGATTTGTCAACGCAGGAGGCAATTACCTCGTGTCCCTTGGAATTAGGGTGAATATCTAACTGGGAGATTCTTGTTAGCTCCTTTGATTTTCCCGAAAACGCCGAAGCTACGTCGCAGACCGTATAGCCGCCGTCCCTGTCCTCGGAATGGCTGTTGATTATTTCGTTGAGTTTTCCGATTTTTTCATCTGCAAGCTTTTTGAAGGAAGGAATAATTTCAAAGTCCTCCAGCGGATTGTAAAGCGTCTGAACTATTATTTCTGCAGAGCTTATTTTCCTTATATAGCCGGCTGCTCCGCTTATATTTTCATCAAAGCTGTCAAGATTCTTGTCTAATCTTTCCGACATATCTTTTATACCTGAAATAAGAGATTTAAGGTCAAAGCTTATATCAGATGAAGAATCTCCTCCTATACCGGAGGAAACTATGGTATCGAGCATAACTCCGAGCAAGTCGTTTCCGCCTATTGAAATAACTATACAGTCGGCGTTCTTTATATCGTCGTCATATTTTCCGTTATTCATTTTCTCCAGCAGCTCGGAGGAAGTCTGACCGTCCTCGGCAAGATTAGTCATCGAAAATCCGCAGCTTTGGGAAAGCTCCCCGGAATACTCTCCTGCAAGAATATTGGCGTACGACCGGCAGTTCTCACGCCCGGTATCGTAGCCGTCGAGTCCGTAGCCGGAGGCAATGGAATCTCCGAGAAAAAGCATCTGCGGCGGAACGTTCACCTCAACGTCCTCAAACTCGGTTTCAGCGTAGCAGACCGTACCGAAAAGAACGGAAACGGCAAGTGCGGCGGCTATGCATAACAGTTTTTTAAACATAGAGTTCACCCTTATTTCCTTATGATACTTTTCTTACATATTATTGTATCATATTTTTATCTGTTGTACAACTGTTTTTTGAAAATTTTTATAAATGCTTGACAATATATCCATGCCATGATATTATATAATAGTAGAATATGAAATCATAAAACGCCTGTTTTTCAGAAAGAAAAGAGTGATATTATGACCGATTACTATTATCCCGTATTGAGCGACGAAATAAATCTTCCGATGTATGTGCTGGGAGTAGGTGCAAGAGATAAGGAATTTCATTTTATCCGTGAGGAGGGATATCCGAATCATCAGATAGTTTACTGTATAAGGGGCGGAGGAGTTTTAAAGCTTGACGGTCAGGAATATCCAGTAGCTGCCGGTGACGCTTTTTATCTGCCGCCGCATATCCCTCATGAATATTATCCGTCGGAGGATATCTGGGAAACTCACTGGATAACCTTTGAGGGCAGAGAGGTAAAGCCTGTGCTTGACTATATCAAGCTTGACAGGGCAAAGGTATTCCACATTCACGATATAAACGCCGTAGATGCCATATTCAAGAAAATACTTTATCTTATGAAAACGAATTACTATTACAGCGGTCATCAGTGCTCCGCTCACCTGTATCAGTTTTTTATCGAGCTTAACAGGGTGGTAAATCTTCAGAACGGAACAAAGGACGGAGCTAAGCTGAATCAGCTCCAGCCGGTTATCGACTATATAGATAAAAATTACAGGCGAGATCTAACTCTTGTGGAGCTGTCGGATCTGATAGACCTTTCTCCGCAGTATCTTTGCAGGCTTTTCAAGGAATGTCTTAATATGCGTCCCTTTGAGTATCTCGCAAGGAAAAGGATACAGCAGGCGAAGCTTCTTCTGCTTGAAGATCAGAAAAATATCAATGAAATAGCGGCAATGGTAGGCTATAATGACTGCAGCTATTTCTGTGCGGCTTTCAAGCGTCATGAAATGCTTTCTCCGGCGGAATTCAGGTCGCTTCACAAGAAAGCAAACGGATAAAATATATTTTTGAAGACAGCAAAATTTATTTCGGCGAAAAGTATAAAAAACACTTGACAAATCTGTATTGCTGTGATATAATATTTTAGTCAATGTGATTACTGCATAGAACTACTGTCTGAACTGAGGATGATGGGCTTCTATGAGTTCATAATTTTTAGTTTGGAAGGAGGTCGTTTTTAATGAGAGAAGGAATCCATCCTAAGTACGAGGAAACTACGATTACCTGCGCCTGCGGTAACGTAATAAATACCCGTTCTACAAAGAAGGATATTAAGGTTGAAATCTGTTCAAAGTGTCACCCTTTCTTTACAGGAAAGCAGAAGCTTGTTGATACAGGCGGACGTGTAGACAGATTCAAGAAGAGATTTAATCTTGACTGATAATCGGAAGAGCGGATCATTCCGCTCTTTTTTTGTTATGGAGGGAATATGCTGTGGCGGAAAGCGATTATGTTACCGTTGAGCTGCCTGCCGAGGACAGCTTTGTCGAGAAAAAGTCGGAGTTTATAGGTCAGATATGTCCTGTAAAGTCTGAGGACGAGGCTATAGAGTTTATAAATTCCGTCAGGACAAAGCACAGAAAGGCAAGGCATAACGTATACGCTTATATTGTCAGGGAAAATAACGCTTCAAGGTATTCCGATGACGGAGAGCCGCAGGGAACCGGAGGAGTTCCTGTGCTTGACGTATTGAAAAAGGAGGGGCTTACCGACGTCTGCGTAGTGGTTACACGCTATTTCGGCGGAGTGCTTTTGGGCGGCGGAGGACTTGTAAGAGCCTATTCACACGCCTGTAAACTTGCAGTAGATGCGGCGCAGAAAATGATAATGTGCCGCTGTTCGGAAATTACCGTCAGGTGCGGTTATCCGCTGTACGGAAAGCTGGCGTATATTCTTCCGGAATTCGGAGCTAAGGTAACGAACGAAAGCTTTGCCGATGACGTAAGCGTTACGATGCTCGTCAGATCGGAGATTGCCGATGAGTTTAGGGCAAAACTTACCGACGTTTCAAACGGGAGAATAAATATATCGGAAATCACAGATTTATGGCATGATTTTGCTTGATATTTGTGCATATATACAAAATTTTGTCCGCAGTAAAGGCTTTTTTACTGCGGATTTTGTATAATATATTAGAAGCCTGCATACTCCGCAGTAAAGAGAGGACGTGACGCCGATGACGCCGAGAGAAAGATACGAAAGCTTTGAAAAATTAATGCTGTGCGAAAACGCCGCTTTTTCGTCAGAAACCAAAGGAAGGGCGTACGATGCTGAAAAATGTCCTTACAGAACCGAATATCAGCGTGACAGAGATAAGATAATCCACTGCAATTCTTTCAGACGCCTCAAGCACAAGACTCAGGTATTTCTTTCTCCGACAGGAGATCATTACCGTACGCGTCTTACTCATACGCTGGAGGTAGGGCAGATAGCACGTACTATTGCCCGTGCTTTGCAGCTTAACGAGGATTTAACCGAGGCGATCGCTATGGGTCATGACTTAGGACATACTCCGTTCGGCCATGCAGGCGAGCGTATACTCAACGAGCTTTCGCCCCACGGCTTTCATCATTATGAGCAGGGACTGAGGGTCGTCGATTGTATAGAAAATGAAGGCCGTGGTCTGAATCTTACATACGAGGTCCGTGACGGGATTTTAAAGCATACCAACCGAACTGCTGAAACGCTCGAAGGCTGTGTAGTCCGCTATGCCGACGTAATCGCGTATATCAATCACGATATTGATGATTCAGTAAGAGGAGGAATTATCTGCGAAGAGGATATTCCGAAGTCAATAACCTCTGTACTGGGTAATTCAAAGTCTGAGAGGATTACAACTCTCGTTAATTCACTGGTGGAAAACGGCGTGTACATGACCGACAAGATTCCTGACGGAGGAGAAATGCCTCCTGCCGAGCCGTATGCCGCAGTCGGAATGTCGTCAGAGGTTGAAATAGCTTATAAGGCTCTTCACGCTTTTATGTTTGAAAGCGTTTACAGGAATCCGAAATGCAAATCGGAGGAAGCAAAGGCACAGGCGATGATCGAGGAGCTTTATAAATATTTTTCCGCTCATCTGGAAAAAATGCCGGCGCTGTATATAAATCTTGCATATAAATACGGAATAGATCAGGCTGTATGCGATTATATTTCGGGAATGTCCGACAGCTATGCTGTTGACGTATTTACCGAGCTGTTCGTACCTGCTGCATGGAAGGTTAGGTAGTTTATGAAAAGAGTCTTTTTGCTGTTTATTCCGGCTGTTTTGCTTGTGATGACCGGCTGTGTAAGCAGCGAGACCCGTGATGAAATAATAGAATGTTTGAAGGATGACGGATATATAGGGGAATCTGATACCTTTGAATACAGCCTTACCGATGTGTCGGATCTTCTGCCAATGTATGAATCGTACAACTATATATACTCAAACGACAATGAAGAGAAGTATAATATCAAAATAGACGCCGACTCGGACGAAGGAGTTTATACGGTGGATATTTTATACGGCGTCGAAATATGTGAAACGCAGTATGTTATTGATGGTGAAGAGAAAACTAATTATAATGTTACAGATTATGACAGCAAGGATATACTGACTGTTACTGAAAAAAGCTTTCTGTTTTTTAAATGGCTTGATGTTTCGGAAAACAGCGGCTAATATAAACGACGCTTTATGGTGAGCGTTTACAGTATTGGCTGCTGCGATAATTTCTACAGTAAGGAGATGATACATAAATGCCGTTGCCTGCTGAATTTCTGGACAGACTTAAAGCCGCTAACCCGATTGCGGAGGTAATGGGCAGCTATGTAAGTCTTAAACGAACCGGACGGGATTATATCTGTCTTTGTCCGTTCCATAACGAAAAAACCCCGTCCTGTCACGTTCATCCCGACAAAGAATACTTTCATTGCTTCGGCTGCGGAGCCGGAGGGGACGTTATAACCTTTACAATGAAATATAATAACCTTGACTACTGGGAAGCAGTTAAGCTGCTTGCTGAGCGTGGCGGAGTACCTCTTCCTGAGGACGGTCAGTTCAGAAGCGGAGGTATCGACAGGCGCAAGCGTATTTACGAGATAAATAAAAAAGCCGCAAGGTTTTTCTACGACAGGCTGCGTTCTCCTGAGGGCAGGCCATGCCGGGAGTATCTGGCGAAGCGCGGACTTAAAGCCGAAACGATCATGAAATACGGAATGGGTTTTGCGCCGAACAGCTGGTCTGAGCTTAAAAGCTATATGCTTTCAGAGGGCTATTCGGAGCAGGAGCTTATAGACGCAAGTCTTATATCAAGATCCTTGAAGAATACTAAGAATACATATGATTTTTTCGTTAACCGTGCAATGTTTCCGTTTATAGATCTCAGGGGGAATATTGTCGGCTTCGGAGGACGGGCTTTAAGTCCTGATGACAAGCGAAAATATCTTAATTCAAAGGATACAGCGGTATATAATAAAAACAGGTTTCTGTTTTCTATGAATTTCGCAAAAAATGCGGCGGTCAAGGATAAAAGGATACTTTTATGCGAGGGAAATCTGGACGTTATATCGCTTAATCAGGCTGGCTTTGAAAACGCCGTCGCCTCCTGCGGAACTGCGCTGACTCCCGAGCAGGCGAAGCTTATTTCAAATTACGCCGACGAAGCGGTAATATGCTACGATTCGGACGAGGCAGGGCAGAAGGCGACTAAAAAGGCTATATATATTCTCGGCGAAACGGGGCTGAAGGCGACTGTTATAAAAATGGAGGACGCAAAGGACCCGGACGAGTATATAAATAAATTCGGCGCAGTAAGATTCGGGCATCTTCTGGATCATTCCGAGGGTGCGGTCAATTTTGAGCTTATGAAAGCCAAGGACGGAATTGATACGGATACGGAAGTCGGAAAAGCGGATTATATGAAAAAAATTTACGGTATTCTCGCTTCAATACATTCTCCGGTCGAAAGGGATATTTATATTTCAAAGGTAGCTCTTGAGCAGGGTATCTCAAAGCAGGCGCTGAACGAGGAAATAAACAGTCTTATAAGGAAACGCAATTATCAGAAGAAAAAGCAGGAATGGCGCAGTATACAGAGTTTTGCCGATCGTCGGGATCCTCTTAATCCTGAGGCGGCGGCTCATACAAAGCAGGCAAGGGCGGAGCAGGAGATAATATATTTTATTTATACGAATCCCGACTTCTGTGAGGATATTGCCGGAAGGCTTTCGCCGGAAAAAATGGTCACATCGCTCAACAGGCGTATTTATGAGAGTCTGGTGAATAAAATACTCAACGGAGAGGATTATTCGGTATCCTCGTTCAATGATGAATTTTCGGCAGATGAAGTGGGTAAAATAACCTCGATTCTTTCGGAATATGATGATAAGGGAATAGATAAAAACGTGGTTTACGATTGTGTGTCCGCTCTGCTGGAATACAGTCCGGATAAACCGAAAGCAGAGGAAATGTCGGACGACGAGCTTCTTAAATTCAGGGAACAGCTTAAAAGGAAAAAAGGAATTATATAAGTAAATCACAATGATTGGAGAGTTTGATATGACAGACAATAAAAAGAGTATTATGGATAATCTTATGGAACAGGGAAAGGCTACGGGAAAGCTTACCACAAAGGAGATAACCGACGCGCTTGAAAAGCTTGATTACGACGTTGACCAGATGGACGCTTTTTATGACAACTGCTCGGCGCTCAATATTGAGATAATCGACGATATTGTACCGGACGATACGCTTATTCTTGTAAATCCGGAGGACGATATTACTCCCGACGAGGTTGATATAGGGCTTTCTACCGACGGTATCGCTATTGACGATCCTGTAAAGATCTACCTGAAAGAAATAGGACGAGTTCCGCTTCTTTCATCGGAGGAGGAGATCCAGCTTGCTGAGAAAATGGGCGGAAACAATGAAAAGGAGGCTTCAAACGCAAGAAAGCGTCTTGCCGAGGCCAACCTTCGTCTTGTCGTATCTATCGCAAAGAGGTATGTAGGCAGGGGGATGTCCTTTCTTGACCTGATCCAGGAGGGCAATATGGGTCTTATTAAAGCAGTTGAGAAGTTTGATTATACAAAGGGCTTCAAGTTTTCTACTTATGCTACCTGGTGGATAAGACAGGCTATAACCAGAGCGATAGCAGATCAGGCGAGAACGATAAGAATTCCTGTCCATATGGTCGAGACAATTACAAAGGTTAAAAAGGTATCAAGTCAGCTGCTGCATGAAAACGGTCACGATCCTTCCCCTGAGGAAATTGCCGATCGTCTGGAAATGCCTGTTGAGAGGGTAAGGGAAATAATGAGGATAGCTCAGGATCCCGTTTCTCTGGAAACTCCCATAGGTGAGGAGGAGGATTCGCATCTCGGCGACTTCATTCCTGATGAGGACGCTCCTGCGCCTGCTGAGGCGGCTTCTCAGGTCCTTCTGAAGGAGCAGATAAATCAGGTGCTTTCTACTCTTACGGAGCGCGAGGAAAAGGTTTTAAGACTGCGCTTCGGTCTTGAGGACGGACGTTCCAGAACTCTTGAAGAGGTAGGTCAGCAGTTTAACGTTACCAGAGAGAGAATACGCCAGATAGAGGCAAAGGCTCTCAGAAAGCTGCGTCATCCTAACAGAAGCAATAAGGTAAGGAATTACCTGGATTAATCGGAGGAATAAGAATGCATATAACTCTTGAAACGGACTATGCTGTAAGAATCGTTTCGGTGCTGTGTCTTGACGGAGGAAGAGTAGAGGCGAAGGCTATATCGGAAAGAGCCGTAGTTACGCTGCGGTTTGCTCTGAAGATACTGAGAAAGCTGGTTTCCGCAGGAATAGTAAGATCCTATAAGGGAACTCAGGGGGGGTATCAGATAAATCACAGCCCCAAGGATATTAACCTTAAAATGGTAACCGAAGCTATCGAAGGTACATACTATTTCTCAAGGTGTTTGTCACCCGACGGAATATGCAGCAGGGGAGCCTCTGGGGTATGCTGCTATCAGAAAGCTTTCTGTGAAATATCGGAAATGGTAAGACGGAAGCTGGAAAGCTACAATTTTGCTGATCTGATAGCAAATTCTGAAGAATTCACAAAGGAAGAAAAGGAGAATGCTGTTTCACCGCAGAAAAAATAAACAAAGCCGAAGGGCGGAGGAGTTCAGGCTCAGCAGGGAAGCTGAAGAGCTGATAGACGAAGAATTTCCGAACGAGGACGACGCTTACCTTAGGCAGAAACGCAGAAAACGGCGGCGTTTTCTATTCAGGCTGGCGATCGTCTGTATTGCCGTAATAGCTTTGAATTATGCTGTACTTGTATTCAGCGGCGTTATTAAGGTAAACGAACCTAGAAAACGGGACTATCCAGCCAGAGGAGCCGTTGTTTCTGACAGGCTCGGGGAAATAAAGTGGGGGACGCTTGCTAACCGAAATATGTCTTACGTTTATATACAGGCCTCAAAGGGTACGGATTTTATTGATAAAAGCTTTGAGGAGAATTGGAAAAGGTCAGCGGATTCTGAGCTTATGACAGGAGCTGTACATGATTTTGATTTCAAGAAGGACGGAACGGCTCAGGCTGAGCATTTCTGCTCGCTTCTTGGCGAAAATATCAGCGGAAGATTGTATCCTGCGGTTGATCTTACAATGAATATCAGGGAAAAGATATTTGATGAAGATCCTGCGGAGGTATGCGGAAGAATTTCAGATTTCTGTGATTATGTTTTCGACAAATACGGCTGCGGAGTTTTTCTTATCTGTGATAAGAACAGCTATGAAAGCTATATAAGGTCTGATTTTTCAGAAGCTTTGATATGGGTAATATCCACTTCAAATGAACCTAATTTCTGCGATAACTGGAGCATATGGCAGTACTTTGACAAGGAAAAGTCAGAGGGCTATGAGAATACAGGAGAACGCTATCCGCTTTTGGTAGCGAAAAAGGATATGACACCAAAAGAGTTCAGAGAAAAATTTACGGTAAAATAAGATCCGCCGCATGAATTTTTGTTCATGCGGCGGATCTTTGCGGTTACATTGCAAAATTTATAATAATTCCGGAAACAATCGCTGTAATATAAAGGATACCCATTACAGCGAAGTTCTGCTTCATGTGCTTATTTGTCTTGAAAAGTACAAGCAGTCCGACTCCGGCTCCGGTACATAGTCCGGCGATCGCCGAGCCGAATGAAACTATGCCGTCTATATAAAGCTGTGTAATAACTACCGAAGCGGCGCAGTTTGGAATAAATCCGAACAGAGCTGTTATAAGCGGCTGAAATACCGAATCTGTCATCATTATTCTTCGGATATTTTCTTCACCTGCAAATTCGATCGCAAAGCCGAGAATTATGTTTACAATAAGTATAAATATTATAATATTCACAGTATGTGACAGCGCTGCCCTTAGAATACTGTGATGTTCGCAGTCGCAGTGAGCACAGATCTCTTTGAACGGCTCCTCCTGCTTTTCAAGCTTGAAGAATTTCAAAACTGCGTCTACGGCAATTCCTGCCGCAATAGCTATAAGAGTTTTTATTACAATAAACTTCCAGAGTGATCCGACGCTTGAAGGATTGGACAAAAGCATGGGGATCGCTTCATCACTTGTCGAAAGAAAAACGGCGACCAGAGTTCCGACAGAAATAAGTCTTCCTGAAAAAAGGTTTGCTGCGGCAACGGAAAATCCGCACTGAGGAACTGCGCCTAAAAGTCCGCCGCCTATTGCTCCGAACGGTCCCAGCTTTCTAAGTCCTTTGACTAGTTTATCTGAAGAGCGGTGTTCAATATATTCGATCAGGATATAAACGCCCAGAAGGAACGGGAGCGTTTTCAGAGTATCAAGCAATGCGTCAAGTAAAATGTCTATCAAGTTTTACCTCCTGAAAAATTTTATCTTATATTTATGAACGTTAACTAAGTAATTATACATCATATGTTTTAAAAGGTCAAGGGATTTACGGCGAAAATAAGATGTGATAAAAAATTATTGGTTTTTGTTCAGATTTTATGTTTACGGAGTCCTGATATTACACATACTTATATTTGAAGATACAGATATTTTAATTTTGTGCAGATTGTACAACTATACAACGTGTCGTTTATTCAAGTATACAAACTTTATAAAATTGTAAAAAAACACTAGCAAATCGTTTCCACATATGCTATAATGAGATTGTGGAAACGATTTGCTACAAATTCCGGAATATAAGCAGGTCACAAGTGAACGTAAGAATATTTGGTAAAATTTCAGAGATTTGCACGGCTGAGTTTATCGGTGCAAACTTAAAATCAGGAAAGGAAGGGTCATATTTATGAATTATCAGGAACTAGCCGAACAGATACGGACTCTTACCGGAGGCAGTGAAAATATCCAGAGTGTTTCCCACTGCTCCACAAGACTTCGTATGGTGCTTAAAGACGATTTGAAATGCGACAAGGAGGCAATTGAAGGGCTTGACGGAGTAAAGGGAGTTTTCGTTAACTCAGGACAGCTTCAGATAATAATCGGTCAGGGTCATGTAAATAAGGTATACGAGGCGATGACCGGAGAGGGGGATATAAAAGAGGTAAGCTCTGAGGAGCTTAAAAAGGAAGCGGCTCAGAAGCTTAACTGGTTTCAGCGCTTTGCCAGAACTCTTTCAAATATCTTTGTTCCGATAATTCCCGTTATCGTAGCAAGCGGTGTTTTAATGGGACTGCTTGGAATGCTGACAAATTTCAATGTTATCAATACCGAAAGCGGAATATATCAGCTGCTTGATATTTTCTCCAATGCGGCTTTTACATTTCTTCCGATAATCGTAGCTTTTTCAGCCGCTAAGGAATTCGGCTGCAATCCCTATCTTGCCGCGGCGCTGGGCGGAATAATGGTCCATCCGGCTTTGCAGAATGCATGGAATATGGGAAAAGCGGGACAGACTACGGAATACGTTTCGATATTCGGGCTGGATATTGCAAAGATAGGCTATCAGGGAACTGTGCTTCCTATACTGATCGCCGTACTGCTTATGGCCTTTGTAGAAAAGCGTCTGCATAAAATCATGCCTAATTCAATTGATTTTCTTCTTACGCCTTTCTTTACTCTGCTTATTACAGGCTTTGCTACCTTTATAGTAATAGGCCCTGCGGGAAGGTTTATCGGAAACGGTATTTCATTTGTTCTCACTTTCCTTTATGATAAGCTGGGAGCGATCGCAGGCGTTATATTCGGCGGGGCGTACTCGTCAATTGTGCTTACGGGAATGCACCACAGCTTTCATGCAGTGGAAACAGAGCTTATTGGAAACGTAGGAACAAACTTCCTGCTGCCTATCTGGTCAATGGCTAACGTTGCTCAGGGCGGAGCGGCTCTTGCGGTTTCAATGATGACAAAGAACAAAAAGCTAAAGGCAGTTGCCGCTCCGGCTTCGTTCTCCTGTCTTCTGGGAATAACCGAAGCAGCGATTTTCGGCGTAAATCTAAGGCTTGTAAAGCCGTTTATAGCGGCGGCAATAGGAGGAGCGCTGGGCGGAGGCTTTGTTGTTCTTATGAAGGTAGGAATGACAGGAATAGGCGTTACGGGTATTCCGGGAATCGCCATAGTTCAGTCTAGCTCTATACTGATGTATATAATCGGCATGGCTATAGCTTTTGCCGGAGCATTTATAGCGACCAGGCTTCTGGGCTTTAAAGACGAGGCGTAAGTAAACGCATATCAGCCTTTTTCCGTACTGCTGTCGGTAAGCAGTGCGGAAAAGGCGGTACATAGTGAAAGGAGAAAAGCTTCCCTTGGGAAGTCTTGATAATAAGAATGCAGATCAAGGATATAGCGAGAATTGCCGGAGTTGCTCCGTCTACTGTATCAAGAGTAATAAATAATTCAGGATATGTAAGCACAGAGGTAAGGGAGCGCGTTGAAAGGATAATAACAGAAACGGGATATGTGCCTAACAGCGTGGCTAAATCTCTTAAAGGCAAGAAAACCAACGTTATCGGATTTATTATACCTCAGCTTTCCTCGGAGTCGATGTCAAAGATAGCTGAGGGGGCGTCGGAGGAATGCGAAAAGAATAATTATGATATTCTGCTTGCAAATACAGGTCTTAAAGCTGAAAGAGAGCTTAAATACCTTAAAACCCTGAATCAAAGGCAGATAGACGGGATAATTATGATGTCAGTCAAGCTTTCCGCCGAGCATAAGAAACTTATAGACGAGCTTAGGATTCCCGTAGTCGTTATAGGACAGAAGCAGGAAGGCCTTTGCTGTATTACCCACGACGATTTCAGGGCAGCGTATGATATGACGGAAATGCTTATAAATAAGGGGAAACGAAATATAGCAATGATAAACATTTCACTTGACGATGATTCGGTAAGAAAAGACAGGCTCAACGGATATATCAAAGCGCTTGACCGTCACGGGATCGCTTTTACCTCACAGCTTACCGCATTCGGAGATTTCAGCGTTAGCGCAGGTCATGAGTGTATGAAGGAAATATGGGAAAAGTCGGATACAAAGCCGGATGCGGTATTCTGCGTATCGGATAAGATAGCTTTCGGCGCTATACAGTTTCTTAAGAAGTCGGGTATAAATTGCCCGGATCAATGCGCTGTAGCAGGTATCGGAAACAACAGTATTTCAGAATATTCGGTGCCTTCTATTACGACCGCTGAATACTATCACAGGGAGCTTGGAAGAAAAGCGGCGGAGATACTTTTCAGATCTGTTGAAGCCGGAAGCGCTCCGCAAGGAATACATTATATTGATTACAAAATTATTGAAAGGGGGAGTACCTGATGAAAACGGTAGCCTCAATAGGAGAGGTACTTATAGATTTTATTCCGCTTCAGAAGGGTGCGGCACTTAAAGATGTAGTTCAGTTTGAACGGGCTGCAGGAGGAGCGCCTGCCAATGTCGCCGCTGCGGTGGCGAAGCTGGGCGGAAGGAGCGTTATGATCTCAAAACTTGGCAATGACGCATTCGGCGATTACCTTACGGAAACGCTTTCGTCCTATGGAGTCGGTACGAAGTATCTTTTCCGTCATAATGAATATAAGACAGCGCTCGCTTTCGTATCGCTCTCAGAGGACGGGAACAGGGATTTCAGCTTTTACAGAGCTCCCAGCGCCGATCTTTATCTTGACGAAAACGATATTGACGGAATAGATTTTTCAGGCTTCGGAATACTTCATTTCGGTTCTGTAGATCTGGTGGATTTCCCTGTGAAAAAAGCGCATATCAGAGCGATAGGGAGGGCTAAGGAAAACGGAGCGGTAATAAGTTTTGATCCGAATATCAGGCTTCCGCTGTGGAACAGTCCTGAGGACTGCCGTAAAGCGGTAAGGGAGTTTATTCCTTATGCCGATATAGTAAAAATATCGGACAACGAGCTGGAGTTCGTCACAGGAAAAACCAAGGTTTCGGAGGGCATTGAGTATTTGTTTTCAAAGGGAGTAAAGCTTGCGGCTTACACTAAGGGCGGCAACGGAGCAGAGCTGTACAGCCGCAGCGCTTACGCCTGTGTTCCGGCAGCTGAGGTTACAGCGGCGGATACTACGGGAGCGGGGGATTCGTTTACCGGGGCAATGCTTTACAGGCTTTCACAGCTTGATATAACGCCCTGCGAGCTAGAAAAACTTGATCGTAAAAGTCTTGAGGATATAGCCGGATTTTCCTGTATGTATGCGGGATATACCGCCTGCGGAAAGGGCGGAGCAACGGCAATGGCAACAGCGGAGCAGTTCAGGGCTTTTCTGGCTTCAATGTCTGATAAATAAAGAAGGGAGAAGGATATGACTGATCATTCGGCTGAAGAACGCAGGCTGAGAAAGCTCGGCAGGGCGGCAATTGAAAAAAGTCCGTATCGTCAGGGCTATCACCTTATGCCGCCTATCGGTTTTTTGAACGATCCCAACGGTCTTTGCGAGCTTAACGGAGTTTATCATGTATATTACCAGTACGCTCCGGAGGGTGAGGGCAAAAGCAAGATGTGGGGTCATTATTCGACTGAGGATTTTGTTACCTGGCGCAGTCTG
Organism: uncultured Ruminococcus sp.; assembly: GCA_900543145.1. Classification (GTDB taxonomy): domain Bacteria; phylum Bacillota; class Clostridia; order Oscillospirales; family Ruminococcaceae; genus FB2012. The sequence continues at coordinate 223,669 of UQPZ01000003.1, read as the reverse complement.
CCGCCTGTGCTGTTCCCGGACAGCGCCCGTGACGCAAACGGCGTATACTCAGGATCGGCATACGTTGAGAACGGTATAATGAACGTATTTTATACAGGGAATGTCCGCTTTGACGGAGATGGCGACAGGGAAAGGTTTTTCAGGGAGCATAATACGATATATACAAGCTCGGCTGACGGAAAGAATTTTAGTGATAAGATACTGCTTATGACAAACAGCAGTTATCCTCAGGATATGACAGCTCATGTGCGTGATCCTAAAGTCTGGAAAAAGGACGGAAGGTACTATATGCTCCTGGGGGCAAGGGATATTATGGACAGAGGACTGGTATTGCTGTACCGTTCGGATAATATGAAGGAATGGCAGCTTATAAAGCGTATTTCAAAGAACGATACCGGTTATATGTGGGAATGTCCCTCCTATTACGAAAGCGGAGCGTATAAGATATTGTCGTTTTGTCCGCAGGGTATGAAAAGCCGGGGAATTGAATACTCAAATTATCATCTCAGCGGTTACTGCTTTGCTGATAACAGCCTTGAGAGTGATGAGCCGTGCGTACTTTCTGATTTCAGGGAATACGACAGAGGCTTCGACTTTTATGCGCCTCAGGATTTTATGGATTCAAAGGGCAGGCGTATCCAATTCGGATGGATGGGAGTTCCCGACCCCACTTATCTAGGCTGGAGAAACCCCGAAAGGGAGTACGGCTGGATTAACTGCCTGACTGTCCCGGTAGTTCTGGGTACTGCTGAGGACGAGGGAGGAATACGCGTAACCAGAACGCCGGTCGAAGAGATGACCAAGCTCAGACTTGACGGACAAAGCTGGGAAATCTCAAGGTTTGAGGGAATAACTGCCGATACTCTTCAGTTTGAGCTTGTACTTGAATTTCAGGATAAAAATACTCCGTTCTGCCTTAATATCAGACGTGATTCAGCACTAAGCTACGACGGAAAAATAATGACGCTTTCTCTAGGCAGGAGCGGCCGCGGACGGAAAATAAGGAGCGCGCGTATATACAGCGCTAAAGAGGTCAGAATATTCAGCGATTCAAGCTCTCTCGAAATATTCGCCGACGGTGAAAGCTTTACCACAAGGGTATACGGAAGCAATCCGGCGGCTCCGATAGCTCTTTCGGCAGAGGGAGCCGGAAGAATAACGTTTTATAAGTTAAAGTCATATAAAATTATTGAGGAGGAATAATCATGTTCGGTAAAAGATCAAACGGCGGAAAATTAAAGGCTCCGTTCAGCGGAAAGGCGGTAGCTCTGACCGAGGTCCCGGATCCGGTATTCTCGGGACTGATCCTCGGAAACGGAGCGGCGGTAATTCCCGAAGGCGATACTGCGGTAAGCCCCTGCGACGGAAAGATAATCAACATAGCGGATACTCTTCACGCATACGGGATTGAAACAAAGGACGGCTTTGAGGTTCTTGTTCATATTGGTCTTAATACGGTAGAGCTTAACGGCGAGGGCTTTGAATGCCTTGTAAAAGAAGGGCAGAAGGTAAAGGCGGGAGATCCTCTTTGCAGAGCGGATCTTGAGCTTATAAGATCAAAGGGCTATGAAACATATACGCCTGTGGTTATTACCAACTCCGACGATGCAGCCGAGATAAAAAGTATTTCCGGTGATTGTACGGCGGGAGAAACTGTGATCGCTGAATATAAATAAGGTTCATTAAAACATATTTGAATGGCGCAGAGAACGTGCGGGGAAGTCGTGCGAACTCTGCGCCTTTGATTTTTGTTACAAAAATCGACTGTGAAAATTATGCAAAATACATTATTTTTGCTTTATAGCTTGTAAAAATTGTTCTTTTTTATTGATTTTCCGACTTGGATATGCTATGATATATTTAGATTTACCGAAGGAGGGGCTTATATGAGAAGGGCAAAGGGTTCAGGCGGAAGACTGCTGTGTTTTTTAATAAATATGCTTTTTAATCTTGACTGGCTTATCCCTTCAGTCATATTTCTTGTTCTGCATTTTTGGCTGGGGCTTTCAATATGGTTTTTCTGGGTGTGCTTTGCACTGTGGCTGCTGATAATAGCCGTGATGACTTTTATTATCGGCTGGGCGGCTGACGCAGGGAACGAACCCGAGGTCAAAAAGGAAAATAAGAATCCGTATTCGGCAAATAAAAATCCTTATTCCAAAAAGAACGGTATGTAACGTTAAAAGGACCGTCAGGTCTTTCAATAAAAACTGATTTTTGAAGGGAGAAAATAAAAATGGGTCTAATCAAAGCTGCGATCGGTGCCGCTGGAGGCACATTGGCTGATCAGTGGAAGGAATTTTTCTATTGCGAGGCTATAGGAAAGGATGTTCTTGTAACAAAGGGTGTAAAAAGAGTAACGGGACGTTCTTCAAATACAAAGGGTAACGACAATATTATTTCAAACGGAAGCGGTATCGCCGTTGCCGACGGTCAGTGCATGATAATCGTAGAGCAGGGAAAGGTAGTAGAGGTATGCGCCGAGCCGGGTGAATACATCTTTGATACTTCGACCGAGCCGAGCATTTTCGCCGGAAGTCTGGGTCAGGGAATTAAAAATACTTTTAAGACATTCGGAAAGCGTTTTGCCTACGGCGGCGATACAGGTAAGGATCAGCGTGTCTATTATTTCAATACAAAGGAGATCATTGATAATAAGTTCGGTACGCCGACTCCTATTCCGTTCAGGGTCGTAGACAGCAAGATAGGCCTTGACGTAGATATTTCGGTGCGCTGCAACGGAATTTACACATATAAGATAGCCGATCCTCTGCTTTTCTATACAAATGTATGCGGAAATGTTCAGAGTGAATATGAAAAGTCTGAGATCGCCGAAACTCTGAAGGCTGAACTGCTTACATATCTTGCTCCTGCGTTTGCAAAAATTTCAGAGCTTGAGGTAAGACCGAACCAGATACCATCTAAAAATATCGAGATACGCGACGAGCTTAAAAAGGAGCTTACTCATGACTGGGCAGAGGTGCGGGGTCTTGAGATAGTAAGCGTTTCATTTAATTCTATCAGCATACCCAAGGAAGACGAGCAGATGATCAAGGAGGCGCAGAGAATCGCTATAATGCGTGATCCTACTATGGCTGCCGCTACGCTCGTAGGCGCTCAGTCAGATGCTATGAAGGCTGCTGCTTCAAATAAAAACGGCGCTATGATGGGCTTTATGGGCATGGGAATGGCTCAGCAGGCGGGAGGAATGAACGCTCAGAATCTGTTTGCAATGGGTCAGCAGCAGGCGGCACAGCAGCCTGTACAGACAGCTGCACCTGCTGCAGCTTCTGACAGCTGGAAATGCTCCTGCGGTGCGGAAGCGACTGGAAAATTCTGTCCGGAGTGCGGTTCAAAGAAGCCGGAGCCTGTGCAGGCAAACGGCTGGAAATGCTCCTGCGGCGCAATGGCTTCCGGAAAGTTCTGCCCCGAGTGCGGAAGTCCCAAGCCTGCCGACGGCTGGACCTGTTCCTGCGGCGCTGTAAATAAGGGCAGGTTCTGTCAGGAGTGCGGAAAGCCAAAGCCGGCAGGAGAGCCTTTGTATCAGTGCGACAAATGCGGCTGGAAGCCTGAAGACCCGAAAAATCCGCCTAAATTCTGTCCTGAATGCGGAGATCCGTTTGATGATAACGATATTAAGTAATATATATCAAAAAATAAAAATTATATGAGGTGATACTATTGTCCACATTGCTGGAATATAAATGTCCGTGCTGCGGTGGCGCTATAGAGTTCAATACTACTGTTCAGAAAATGAAATGCCCATACTGCGATACGGAATTTGATATGGATACGCTGAGATCCTACGATGAGGAACTTAAAGCCGCTAAGCCTGAGGATATGGAATGGAAGGAAGAAGCGGGAGGACAGTGGCAGGAGGGCGAGCAGGAGGGAATGCTCGTTTATATGTGCGAGTCCTGCGGAGGCGAGATAGTCGGAGATAAGACTACCGCAGCGACAAGCTGTCCCTACTGCGGAAATCCTGTTGTTATGAAAGGACAGTTTTCGGGAGATCTGCGTCCTGACTATGTAATTCCGTTCAAGCTTGACAAAAAGGCCGCAAAAGAGGCTCTGAGCAGGCATTTTCACGGTAAGCGCCTGCTTCCTAAGGCTTTTAAGGATGAAAACCATATAGACGAGGTAAAAGGCGTTTATGTGCCGTTCTGGCTGTTCAACGCCCAGGCCGATGCCGACGTTTCATATAATGCCACAAAGGTTAGACGCTGGAGCGACAGCAGATATAATTATAAGGAAACAAGTCATTATTTCGTTACCCGTGAGGGTGATATCGGATTTGAAAGAGTACCTGTAGACGGATCGTCTAAAATGGACGATACTCTTATGGAGTCCATAGAGCCGTTCGATTTTAAAGACGCGGTAGATTTTCAGACCGCTTATCTTGCAGGGTATCTTGCGGATAAGTACGACGTTACCGCAGATCAGAGCAAGGACAGGGCAAATCAGCGTATAAAGAGAAGCACTGAGGACGCCTTCAGAAATACTGTTAAGGGCTATACTACCGTAGTTACCGCCAATTCAAATATACGTCTGACCGAAAATTCGGTAAAGTACGCACTTTATCCTGTATGGGTTCTTACGACCTCTTGGAAGGACGGCAGCTATATATTTGCAATGAACGGACAGACGGGAAAAATGGTTGGAAATCTTCCTCTCGACAAGGGTGCGTTCGCACGTTGGTTTATCGGAGTTTTTGCGGCGGTATCCGCAGCAGCTTCGTTATTTGGCCTGCTGTTTATGTAAGGGGGGAAGCGTATGAAAAAAATTGCTGCAATAATAACGGCGCTGTCAGCCTGTGTGATATGCGCATTTACTGTATCTGCGGGGAACGGTGATAAAGTAGTTGATAACGCAGATCTGCTTACCGATTCTCAGGAGCAGGAGCTGGAGGGCAGACTTGAAGAGCTGGTAGATAAATACGGCTGCGACGCAGTTATAGTAACAACTGATACGATAGACGGAAAAACTCCTATGGCGTACGCCGACGACTATTTCGACTACAACGGCTACGGAATCGGTTCAGGACACGACGGAGTATTGTTTCTTCTGAGTATGGAGGACCGCGACTGGTGGATATCTACCTGCGGAGAGGGAATTGATATTTTTACCGACTGGGGCATAAAATTCATAGGCGAACAGATGCTGTCGGATCTGAAAAACGGTAATTATTACGAGGCGTTCAGCAAGTTCACGGAGCTGTCCGATGATTTTATGAATGAGGCTCAGAACGGAAAGCCTTACGATATACACAATAAATATAAAACCTTCGGAGATAAGCTCAGGATAGTATTAATATCTATGGGTATTGGTATCGTTGCGTCGCTTATCGTTACTTTCAGTCTGAAAGGACAGCTGAAATCTGTCAAGCCTAATAATCAGGCAAAGGATTATATCCGTTCGGGAAGCCTTAAAATTACCGAAAGCAAAGATGTATTTCTGTATAAGAACGTAGACAGAACGGTAAGAGAAACCTCAGGCGGTTCTTCTTCAGGCGGAGGCGGCGGAAGCAGTACGCATACCAGTTCGTCAGGCTCTACCCACGGCGGCGGAGGCGGAAAATTCTGATCTCGTAAAAGCGGAATGTGCAGTCACGTTCCGCTTTTTAATATATGTAAAAATGTGAGCTGAAATTATGTTGCTTTTATTTTAAATTGTGATATAATAACTATATATTATACTGTACAAGTACATTGTACAAGTACGGTTTGCCTGTGTGCTAAAGATATTATTCGGAACGGAGAATTTTAATGAGATATATAAAAGCGTTTTTCAATAAGGTATTTATTACGGCTTTGCTTATATTGATACAGGCGGGCTGGTTCGTTCTGTTTTTTATGAAGCTTACGGCATATTCACATTGGACAAGAGCTTTTTTTGCGCTGCTCAGCTTTATTATTGCTATCCGTATTATCGGTAAGGATCAAAATTCCGACTATAAGATCTCATGGATAGTTCTTATCACAATACTTCCTTTATTCGGAGGACTTCTGTACCTTTGTTTCGGAAATAAAAAGCCGTCGAAGAAGATGAGGGCCAAGCTGGACAAGACACATAACGAGTATCTTCCGCAGTATGTTCAGAACGCAGAAGTATTATCTGAGATCGAAGAAGATGATCTGCGTATGGGAGAGATATGCAGCTATCTTAACAAATACAGCGGCTTTCCTGTGTACGGAAATACTCAGACAAAGTATTACTGCACCGGCGAGGAAATGTTCAAGGATATGCTTTCCGAGCTGAAAGGCGCCGAACATTTCATATTTCTTGAGTACTTTATAATTGATGACGGAATTATGTGGGGTCAGACTCTTGAGATCCTTAAAGAAAAGGTAAAGCAGGGTGTAGATGTACGTCTTATGTACGATGACTTCGGTTCGCTTTTTCTTCTGCCTAAGGATTTTACTCAGCAGATGGAAGCGCTGGGCATAAAATGCATGGCGTTCAATCCTCTTGTGCCTTTTATTTCAGCTGTAATGAATAACCGGGATCACAGAAAAATATTGGTTATAGACGGACACACCGGATTTACGGGCGGCATAAACCTTTCAGATGAATATATAAACGAAATTCATCCCTACGGTTACTGGAAGGATACCGGAATTATGCTTAAAGGCGACGCCGTATGGAGCTTTACGCTTATGTTCCTTGAAATGTGGAACAGCTTCAGGCATGAGGATATATGCTTTGATGATTACAGGCCGCACAGATGGCATAAAGGGCCGTTTGGATCAGACGGTTATGTTCAGCCGTTCAGCGATACTCCTCTTGATGACGAAAATGTAGGGGAGAATATTTATATAGGGATTCTTAATCAGGCAAAGGACTATGTTTATATCTATACTCCATATCTTATTCCGGATAATGAAATGAAAACCGCAATGTGCCTTGCGGCAAAGCGGGGCGTTGACGTACGGCTGGTCACGCCCAGGGTAACCGATAAGAAAATGGTTCACAGACTTACCAGATCATATTACAGACCTTTGCTGAAAGCCGGAGTTCGCATATATGAGTTTTCTCCCGGATTTATTCATGCTAAGAGCTATGTCTGCGACGATATTGCGGGTGTTGTCGGAACTATAAATATGGATTTCCGCAGCCTTTACCTGCACTTTGAATGTGCGGCGTTCTTCTATAAGTCGTCTTCCGTGATGCAGCTCAAGGAGGATTGCCTGAGGACTATTGAACGCAGCACAGAGGTATCAGAGGATATTTGCTCTAAGGGCTTTTTCCCGACGCTGCTCGATTCGGTGCTGAGGCTTATAGCCCCTCTGCTGTAATGCCGTGACTTAAAATATTGAAAAGGAATAATACAAATGAACGCTATAAATTACAACAGTACCGGGGAATATGAAGCGTATATAGATTCCTCGGTTGGTATAGATATACAATGCTATATGAATCAGATGCAGATGTATAACGCCGGGATAAAGGAAATACGCACAAAGCTGGAGGTACTTGATGAGGAGTTCCAGACCAAGTATTCGTATAATCCTATTCACCATATCGAGTCGCGTTTAAAATCCTTTAAAAGCATAATTGCTAAGGTAAAGGAAAAGGGGCTTTCGGTCACGATCGAGAATATACGAGAAAATATAACCGATATTGCAGGAATAAGAGTAATATGCAATTACCTGGACGATATTTACAGGGTCGAAGAGATGCTGCTCAAACAGAACGACGTGACTCTTTTAAGAAGAAGGGATTATATCAAGAAGCCAAAGGCGTCCGGATATCAGAGCCTTCATCTTCTGGTAGAAATACCTGTCTTTCTTTCAACGGGAGGAGTTCCCGTGCCTGTAGAGATACAGATAAGGACTATAGCAATGGATTTCTGGGCAAGCCTTGAGCATAAGCTGAAATACAAGGCGGACAACGAGGTTGCCGAGGACCTTAGGTACAGGCTTAAAATATGCGCCGCTGCAATTCAGGAGCTTGATAATGAAATGCAGGATATTAACAACTGCATTCAGGACAGGCAGAAATCATCGGCAGGCCGTAAGGGATAAATTTTTGAATTTTGAGAATATTTCGGATAATGGTTTTAAGTTTTATTTCACGAATATAACATACTAAAAATGATAAGTTTATGCATAATGTCGAATTTTATATAATCTATTGACAATTGTTTTAGCAATAGTGTATAATTAAATACAGTGATTTTTCTGCGTTCAGCGTTTATTTCCGGATAATATTATATCTGCGGGGACTTATATAATTTATTCGGGTTTTTGCCGTGCGCATTTTACATTATAAATCATATATCGGAGGAGTATTTATGAACATAAAAGAGGCAAAGCAGCAGATACAGAACGCTATTACTGCTTATCTTATGAAAGACGAATTCGGTGAATACCGAATACCTGTTGAAAGACAGCGCCCTGTGCTGCTTATGGGAGCGCCGGGTATCGGTAAAACCGCTATAATGGAGCAGATCGCACAGGAAACGGGAATAAGCCTCGTAGCATATTCTATGACTCATCATACACGTGAGTCTGCGCTGGGTCTTCCGCAGATAGTACACAGAAACTATACAGGTGCGGATTTTCAGATCTCGGAGTATACGATGAGCGAAATAGTAGCTTCCCTTTACGATACTATAGAGGCGACGGGCATAAAGGAGGGTATTCTTTTTCTTGACGAGATAAACTGCGTAGCGGAATCGCTTGCTCCGGCAATGCTTCAGTTTTTACAGTACAAGACCTTCGGAAAGCATCAGATCCCTGCGGGTTGGGTAGTATGCACAGCCGGAAATCCGCCGGAATATAATAAATCGGTAAACGACTTCGACGTAGTAACTCTTGACCGTCTTAAAAGAGTCGAGGTAGAGCCTGATTTCAAGATCTGGAAGGATTACGCTTATAAGCAGCATATCCATACCGCTATAATCTGTTATCTTGAAGAAAATGAAGCCGATTTTTACCATATAGGGAATGCGGTTTCAGGCGAGATAGTAAGCTTTGTTACCGCAAGAGGCTGGGAGGATCTTTCTGAAATGATACTCCTTTACGAAGAAGGCGGTATCGACGTTGACAGTACGCTCGTAGCTCAGTACATACAAGATGATGAAATAACCGAAAGGTTTATGCAGTATTATACGAATTATGTAGAGTTTTATAATAAATATATGGTTGACGAGATACTTGACGGAAACGTAACGGAGGATATAATAGCTTCGGCTCACAACGCACAGGGAGCGGAAAAGGATCTGCTGTTCGGAATGATAATCGAAAGTGTTTCGAGAAGCATGAAGGAAAGCCTCGAAATGGAGAAAATGTTTAAGGAGCTTCAGCCGATACTTCAGGATACTATTGTAAAGCTTAACGCCAATTTCTCAAACCGCGAGATACTCAGCCATCATATAATGAGCGAGCAGTCGAAGCTTCAGAAGCTTACAAGAGCCAAGGTTATCTCCCCGGCGAATAAGAGAGTAATGCACTGGATAATTTACAGTCTGGGTATTTATATGGATAAGACCACGAAATGCCGTGACAATATGAGAGCGGTTCAGACAGTTATTCAGGAATTCAGCGCTACGCTCAATAAAATGAAGGCTGTAACCGACGGAGCAATAAAGAAAATGCAGAACGCCTTTACCTTTGTTGAGGCTGTTTATGATAACGGCAAAGAAATGGTAATGCTCTACAACGAGCTGAAGCAGAATTATCATTCAAGGGTATTTATGAAGAAGTACGGCTTCAAGGATTATTGCGGAGGCCCTGCGGGCGTCGCAGATTACAGTCAGATCGAAAAATACGCTCTCGAACCTAATCCGAGTCAGCTGTAGAAAAAAATCTGAAAAAACACTTGACAAATTTAAAAAAGTGGTGTATACTATATTAGAAACAAAGCAGAACCTGATCCGTTCTCACCTCAAGCGTTATTTATAGTGAAGAGGTCAACATGATTTTTGCGTTAGACGTAACAGTTATGCGGGTACGGATTATCTCTGTGCCCGTTTTTTATTTTTAATTGGAGGTGCTGTGTCATTAGCAACAACAAAGAACATCAGATCAACGAAGAGATCCGCGACAAAGAGCTTCGCGTGATCGACGTTGACGGTGCCCAGCTGGGTATATTATCTGCAAAGGAAGCTCTTGAAATTGCGTTCAAGAAGGATCTTGACCTGGTAAAGATCGCTCCTCAGGCTGCGCCGCCCGTATGCCGTATAATGGATTACGGAAAATTCTGTTTTGAGCAGTCAAAACGTGAAAAGGAAGCGAAAAAGAATCAGAAGATAATCGACGTAAAGGAAGTAAGAATGTCCTCTACTATAGATACTCATGATTTCAATACAAAGGTAAATCAGGCTATCAAGTTTCTCAGCGGCGGGGATAAGCTTAAGGTATCGGTACGTTTCAGGAAAAGAACCGTTGCTCACCCTCAGTTCGGACAGGATCTTCTTGATAAGTTCAAGGAAGCTATTGCAGAAGCTGGCGTTGTTGACAAGCCGTCTAAAATGGAGGGAAGCAGCTTAGTTATGTTCGTTTCTCCGAAGGTTAATAAGTAAATTATTTAAGGAGGATAAATTTTATGCCAAAGATCAAAACACATTCAGGCGCTAAAAAGCGTTTTTCTGTTACAGGCAGCGGAAAGGTAAAATTCCAGCACACAAACAAAAGACATAGACTTACGCAGAAGGCTCATAAGCGCAAGAGAATTCTTCGCGGCGCCGCATATGCCGACGATACGAATATCAAGAACGTAAAGGCGCTCATACCTTACAAATAAAGCGGGTTGTAGGGAAAAGACATTAATCTAAATTTCAGGAGGTAATAACTATGGCTCGTGTAAAGGGAGCAATGATGACTCGTAAGAGAAGAAATAAAACTCTTAAGCTTGCAAAGGGCTACTTCGGCGCAAAGAGCAAGCATTTTAAGATGGCTAAGCAGGCCGTGATGAAATCCGGTCAGTATGCATACATCGGAAGAAAGCAGAAGAAAAGAGATTTCAGAAAGCTCTGGATAACAAGAATTTCTGCTGCGGCTAAGCTTAACGGAATGAACTACTCCACATTTATGAACGGAGTAAATAAGGCCGGCATTACTCTTAACAGAAAGATGCTCTCAGAGATTGCTATCAGCGACCCTGCAGGCTTCAGCGCTATTGCTGAAAAGGCTAAGGCGGCTCTTTAATACAATATTTAACACGCACGTTTATATGACTTGCGTGTTTTGTTGTATATAAGGCATGAGATTTAACAGGAACGGAGTGTGAAAGGATTGCATATAGCAAGCAGGGATAATCCTAAAATCAAGCTTTATCTGAAGCTTCTTTCAAGCAGGAAAGCCAGGCAGAACGAGGGTAAGTTCGTTATTGAGGGAGCAAGGCTCTGCGCAGACGCCATAGCTGAATATAAAAACGGCAGATTAAGCATATATGCGGCTTTCGCTTCGCCGTCCGCTGTTAAGAAATATTCTGAATTTATAGATCCTGAGCTGTTCGGAGAATGCAGGGACGGTAAATTCTTTACGCTTGATGAAGCTCTTGCAGGTAAAATATGCAATACCGGAACTTCTCAGGGGATATTTATTATTGCCGGAATGCCGGATAATATCTTAGACTCTGAGCGCATAAAATCTAACGGAAGATACCTTATTCTTGACAATGTTCAGGATCCGGGGAATTTGGGAACTATTCTCCGTACTGCGGACGCTGTGGGAGCGGACGGAGTTATCCTTTCAAACAGCTGCTGCGATCTGTACAACCCGAAAACTGTCAGAGCGACTATGGGAAGTCTGTTCAGGCTGAGTATTTATATTTACGACGATTTTGAACGGCTTTGCGGTATATTTGAAAAGCTTGGTATAAAAACCATGGCGGCGGTTACAGATAAGGACGCAGTTTCGGTTGAAGACGCCGTATATTCCGACGGCTGCGCTGTAGTAATAGGAAATGAGGGCAGAGGGATACCGAACAGTCACGTCAGGCTATGCAGAGAGAAGATAACAATTAGAATGAGGGGCAATACCAATTCTCTTAATGCAGCTATGGCGGCAGGTATAATTCTTTGGGAAATGACGGAAAAGGGCAAAGCATAACTGGGGGAGGTTTTTATGGATAAGCGTGCGTACTGGCTATGGCTAACTGCGGTTTTCGGCGCGGCAAGCCAAAGATTGTGGCAGCTTGGAGATAAATACGATACTGCGGAGGAATTTGCGTATGCACTCAGATCAAACGAGTGCGGGCGGCTTTCAGACGCTGAGATAAAAAGAATAAAGGGCAGCAGCTTTGAACAGGCTGAATATATACTGGAAATGTGTGAAAAGGACAATATTTCGGTTTATTGTTACAAAAGTGAGGGCTATCCGCGGCAGCTGAGAAAAATAGCCGATCCGCCGGCAGTGCTGTTTTGCAGAGGAAACCTTGACTTTTTGAACAATACTCCTGCGGCTGCGGTCGCCGGAGCCAGAGAACCGTCGGAATATTCGGCTGAAGCTGTGAAAACAATATGCTCGGATCTGTGTTCACGGGGGTGTTCTGTTATTACAGGACTTGCCGGAGGGATAGATCAGCTTGCGAACGAATCGGCTCTTGAAGTCGGCGCTTATACCTGCGGAGTCTGCGGCAGGGAACTTGACGCAGATCAACCAAAGGGCAGCAATGAGCTTAAAGCGCGTATTTCCGAAAGAGGCGCAGTCATAAGCGAAACCTGTTCTTATATAGACTGTCCTCCGGTAAGCTTTACGAAGAGAAACCGTATCCTTGTCGGATTGTCCGATGCGCTTATTTTTATAGAGTGCGCTCAGGACAGCAAGGGACTTGACAATGCCCGTCATGCCGTTTCGCAGGGCAAGCGGATATTCGTCGTACCGCCCCACGATATAACCGACGAGAGGTATTTCGGTCAGAGGGATCTGCTGAGAAGTGGCTGTAAGCCTATATTCAGCGGCGAGGATTTTGTATATTATATATCGTCTGAAAGGATAGAGGATTTTTCCTTTGATTTTATCGGAGGAAAATACGGCAGTCCTGAGGATTCTGCGCTATTTAAAAAGGCTGAGGTGTCTGAATCTGGAAGAAAATCTGGAAAAAAGCATTCTGTTCGTCCAAAAATAAACCATGCCGACAGCAGTCAGGATAAAAAGGCGGTCAGGCGCGATTATTCGGCGCTCGGTTCCGTACAGGCTGATATATGCAGAATACTTGAAGAAAAGCCGAAGCTTGCGGATAATATTGCGGAGGAGCTGGGTATTGAGATCGGCGCCGTATTGTCTGAGCTTACGGTACTTGAGTTGGAGGGATACGTTCAGTCCCTGCCCGGAAAAATGTTCGGAATAGTCTGAGCATTATAAAATCGGCGGCGTAAAAGCCGTAAAAGAATGGAGAAATTGTTTTGTCAAATCTTATAATCGTTGAGTCGCCTACGAAAATAAAAACAATAAAAAGATATTTAAACGGCGATTACGAGGTAGTTGCGTCAAAGGGACATATACGCGATCTGCCTAAATCGAAGCTCGGCGTTGATATAGAGCATGATTTTGAACCTCAGTATGTTAATATAAAGGATAAGGAAAGCATAATCAAAGATATAAAAAAGCTCGCAAAAAAAAGCGACAACGTATATCTTGCGGGAGACCCCGACCGTGAAGGAGAAGCTATTTCATGGCATCTCGCTCAGATACTGGGTCTGGATCTCAATGATAAGAACAGAGTAACGTTTAATGAGCTTACCGAAACCGGGATAAAAGCAGGAATGAGCCGGCCGCGTTCAATAGATCTGAACCTTGTAAATGCTCAGCAGGCAAGACGTATTCTCGACAGGATAGTCGGCTATAAAATATCGCCTTTTCTATGGCGGAAGATAAGAAGAGGACTTTCAGCGGGAAGAGTTCAGTCGGTAGCGGTAAGAATGATATGCGACAGGGAAGAGGAGATTCGTTCTTTCGTTTCTCAGGAATATTGGTCCGTCGACGCTAAGCTGCTGGCTGGATCCGGAAAAAAGGCATTTGCGGCAAAGCTTGTAACTGCAGACGGAAAAAAGGCTGAGCTTAATACCAAGGAGCAGACGGATGAAATTCTTGCACGTCTTGACAACGCTCAGTTCAACGTTGTAAACGTAAAGAAAAGCGTTCACAGAAAATCCCCTGCCGCTCCGTTTACTACTTCTACGTTACAGCAGGAGGCTTCAAGGCGGCTTTCCTTTCAGGCGAGAAGAACAATGAAAACTGCTCAGGAGCTTTATGAGGGCGTGGATATAAAGAATATGGGCGCTACGGGTCTTATTACCTATATGCGTACCGACAGCCTAAGAATATCTGACGAGGCAAGGGCAGGAGCTTATGATTTTATAAGAGCTAAATACGGGGATAAGTATATTCCAGAAACTCCCAAAAAATATAAATCCAAAAGCAACGCTCAGGACGCTCACGAAGCTATACGTCCTACTCACCCTGAGCTTACGCCGGATATGGTAAAGGACAGCGGAGTTACAAACGATCAGTATAAGCTTTATAAGCTTATCTGGGAAAGGTTTATAGCAAGCCAAATGTCTAATTGTCTTATGGATACAGTATCCGTTGACATAGACGCTAACGGCTGCGGTTTCAAGTCTACCGGATATTCGGTAAAATTTGACGGATTTACAGTGCTTTATGAGGAAACCAAGGACGATGACGGAGAAAAGAAAAACGTACTTCCGCCTATAAAGAAAGGCGACGTTCTGAAGGTAAGATCCCTTGAAGGCAATCAGCACTTTACCCAGCCGCCTCCGAGGTATACCGAAGCTACGCTTATCAAGGCGTTTGAGGAAACAGGGATAGGACGTCCCTCGACTTATGTTCCTACTATTACCACGATACTCGCAAGAAATTACGTTGAGCGTGATGCAAAGCAGCTGAAGCCTACTGCTCTCGGCGAGGTTACAAACGAGCTTATGAAGGAGCATTTTGATAAGATAGTTGATGTAAAATTTACTGCGAATATGGAGAATAACCTTGACGAGGTGGAAAGCGGCAGGAAAAGCTGGGTCAAGACTCTGGAGGAGTTTTACGGAGATTTTGACGAGGAGCTCAAGGAAGCCGAAACTGCAATGGACGGCAAGCGCATAAAGGTACCGGACGAGGAGACCGATCAGGTATGCGAGATTTGCGGCAAGCCAATGGTTATCAAGATAGGAAGATACGGAAAGTTCATGGCTTGCTCCGGCTTCCCCGAGTGTACCAATACCAAGAGGATCGTTCAGGAAACAGGAGGCTACTGTCCGTTCTGCGGCAAAAAGGTCTTGCTTAAAAAGTCGAAAAAGGGAAAGAAATACTACGGCTGTGAGGACAATCCTAATTGTTCGTTCATGACGTGGGATCTGCCTACCGAGGAAAAATGCCCTAAATGCGGATCTACGCTTTTCCAGAAGGGCGGCAAAAACGGAAAGCTGATATGCCATAAGGAAGGCTGCGGCTATGAAAGGGATCTTAGCAATGGCGGTTAAGGTTATAGGAGCAGGACTGGCCGGCTGTGAGGCGGCATGGCAGCTTGCAAATGCAGATATAGACGTTGTTCTTTATGAAATGAAACCTAAAAAATTTACCCCTGCACATAAATATCAAGGCTTTGCTGAACTTGTATGCTCAAATTCACTTAAAGCCGAAAGAATTGATTCAGCCGCAGGAATGCTTAAAGAGGAAATGAGGAGACTTGGCTCACTTACTATGGAATGTGCAGCGGCAACAAAGGTTTCCGCTGGTGGTGCTTTAGCCGTTGACAGAACAAAATTTTCTGATATGGTAACTGAAAAAATCAAGACTCACGAAAAAATTACAATAGTCGAAGATGAGGTAACTGAAATTCCTGACGGCAATGTTATTATTGCCACAGGACCTTTGACATCAGATAAGCTTGCTGAAAGTATTCACGATATATGCGGTGAGTATCTTTATTTTCACGATGCAGCAGCACCGATTGTAACCTTTGACAGTCTTGATATGAAAAAGTGCTTTTTCGCCTCACGTTATGGTAAGGGTGAGGCAGATTATATAAATTGTCCGATGAATAAGGAAGAGTATCTTAATTTCTATAATGAACTTGTAAACGCCGAGTCTGCGCCGCTTCATTCGTTTGATACAGAAGAGCCGGGAAAAGACGGCTTCAAGGTCTACGAGGGCTGTATGCCTGTAGAGGCGCTTGCAAAGCGCGGGGAGGATACAATGCGCTTTGGGCCGTTAAAACCGGTTGGTCTTACAGACCCGAGAACAGGTAAAAGACCATACGCAGTAGTTCAGCTTCGTGCGGAAAATTCACACGGCACCCTTTATAATCTTGTAGGCTTTCAGACAAATCTTAAATTCGGGGAGCAGAAAAGAGTTTTTTCTATGATACCCGGTCTGGAAAATGCTGAGTTTATGCGGTACGGAGTTATGCACCGCAATACATTTATAAATTCTCCTAGGCTTTTAAACGAGCAGTTTAATATGAGAGTGCGTGAAAACCTGTTCTTTGCAGGTCAGATAACCGGTGTAGAGGGTTATATCGAATCTGCGGCAAGCGGAATTTTTGCAGGACTGAATATGGCAAGACGGCTAAGCGGAAAAGACTATGTATCTCTGCCCGAAACCACAATGCTGGGGGCCTTGTCAAAGTATATCAGCGATCCGAATGTTGAGAAATTCCAGCCAATGGGCTGCAATATGGGCATACTGCCTGAGCTGTCTGAAAGAATAAGAGATAAAAAGCTGAGATATGAAAAAATCGCGGAAAGAGGTCTGGAGGATCTGGACAGGGTAATTGAAGCCTTTTAAATACTGCCGCAGTTAATATTTCTTTAAGAAAGCTGCGGATTTCTGCTTTTATATTGGAAATACAAAAAAATATAAGGTTTTAAGGCAGGTATTTTGCTTTTTGACTTTACAAATTGCTTTTATTTTGTTAAAATATATAGAAAGCCGTATTTATTCTGAGGTAACTTGAATCAGGTTACAGAAACAAAGGCTTTGGAGTTTCTTAAAGGCTGAGTGAGCATTTGAGAGGTAGGATACCAATATTTGACCTGCAAATGCTTCTGACAGACTTTAGTTTGATTTAAATAATGAATGCTGTGTTAAAAATAAACGGTATCCGGGATAATAAGGAGAATGACTTATGAATATAGTAATAGATGCGTTCGGCGGCGACAATGCACCTCTGGAGGTGATCAAGGGAGCCTGTGACGCTCAGAGAGATTTTAATATAGATATAACTTTAGTTGGCAATGAAGAGAAGATCAAGAAATGCGCTGAGGAAAATTCGATCGATATTACTTCATTGAAAATCAGGCATGCCGATTCCGTTATCGACGTATGCGAAGAGCCTACCAACGTTATAAAAAGCAAAAAAGACTGCTCGATGGCTGTAGGAATGCAGATGCTTGCGGACGGGGAAGGTGACGCCTTTGTTTCAGCCGGGTCAACGGGAGCCTTGGTAGTCGGAGCGACCTTTATCGTTAAGCGTATCAAGGGAATAAAGCGTCCGGCGCTCGCAACGATCCTTCCGACAGCGGGAGAGCCTGCAATGCTGCTGGACAGCGGAGCGAATGCCGACTGCCGTCCCGAAATGCTGGTTCAGTTTGCTATAATGGGTTCGGCTTATATGAATAAAATTCTTGGGGTCAGAACGCCTAAGGTAGGACTTGCCAATATCGGTGCGGAGGAATCAAAGGGCAGAGAGCTTGAGCTTGAAGCGTATAAGCAGCTGAAAACCGCTCCTGTTAATTTTGCCGGAAATATTGAGGCAAGACAGATCCCTCTCGGTGACTGCGACGTTGTAGTTGCCGACGGCTTCTGCGGAAATCTGCTGCTTAAGCTTTATGAGGGAATGGCGAAGTTCTTTTCGGGAGAGCTTAAAACTCTGCTGACTAAGGATCTTAAGTCAAAGCTTGCGGCGCTTATGGTAATGAGCAACGTTAAGGAATTTAAGAAAAAGGTCGATTATTCCGAGTACGGCGGAGCGCCTTTGCTTGGAACGGCAAAGCCTGTAATCAAGGCTCACGGTTCTTCAAACGCCAAGGCTTTTTACAATGCTATAAGGCAGGCTAAGCAGTTTACCGAAACTAAGGTCATTGATGAAATAACCTCTGCCGTTGAAAGCATGAAGAATACCGTAAAATAATATTACATAGCTGCATATTGAAGGGAGGGCGTTTTTATGAACGAACAGGAGAGCCTTGAAAAGCTACAGCAAAAGATAGGCTATAAATTCAAAAATGAAAAGCTGCTTTACGAGGCGCTTTCGCATTCGTCCTTTGCAAACGAAAACAAAAAGTCGAGAAACAGTAATGAAAGACTGGAATTTCTGGGGGATTCGGTTCTGTCTATCGTAGTTTCAGATTATATATTTAAGCATTTTACTCATATTCCCGAGGGCGAGCTTACCAAGCTCAGAGCTTCTCTTGTATGTGAAAGCTCTTTGTTTGAGTTTGCTAAGAAAATTGATCTCGGAAATCATATTTTTCTCGGCAAGGGTGAGGAAATGACGGGAGGAAGAGAGCGCCCGTCGATAATTTCAGACGCCTTTGAAGCGGTTATCGCGGCGATCTATCTTGACGGTGGAATGCCTGCGGTAACTCCGTATATACTTTCTTTTATTCCGGAGGATATAACCCCCAAAGGCTCGGCGGCTTTTCATGATTATAAAACCAGTCTTCAGGAGATAATTCAGAAAAACCCTGAGGAAAAGATCGAGTATTATCTTAAATCCGAGTCGGGTCCCGATCACGATAAGAAATTTACCGTTCAGGTGCTGCTTAATCACAATGTAATAGGCGAGGGAACGGGACGTTCAAAGAAAAATGCTGAACAGGCGGCGGCTAAGGAAGCGCTTTCGCTTATGGGGATTGATGTATAATGCCGCACAGTAATATTTCAATTTTCGTTCCCCACGCAGGCTGTCCTCATACCTGTTCCTTCTGCAATCAGCGGACAATTTCAGGCGCAAAGGATATGCCTTATGCGGAAGATGTCAAAAGAATATGCACTCAGGCTTTGAATGAGGTCAGCGATTTAAGCAACTCTGAAATTGCATTTTTCGGAGGCAGCTTTACGGCAATAGAGCGGCGGTATATGATCGAACTGCTCGAAGCCGCATATGAATTTGTCGGCTTCGGAAAGTTCAAAGGAATAAGGATCTCAACCCGTCCCGATTGTATTGACGAGGAAATACTTGATATTCTACGGCGTTATGGAGTTACGGCAATAGAGCTGGGCGCTCAGTCAATGCGTAACCATGTTCTTAAGGCAAATGAACGCGGACATACTGCTGAGGATGTATACAGAGCCTCTGAGCTTATAAAAAAGCACGGTTTTGAATTGGGCTTGCAGATAATGACGGGCCTATATCGCAGTACATATGCTGACGATCTGAAAACTATGTACAGGGTTATAAAAATTGCTCCGTCTACCGTGAGAATTTATCCTACAGTAATACTTAAAGGCACTAAACTTGCTGAATTGTATGAAGAGGGAATTTATAAACCTATCTCATTTGAAAGAATGGTCGAACTCTGTGCAAGAATGCTTGACGAGTTTGACGCTAATAATATTGAGGTTATCCGCTGCGGGCTGCATTCATCTGATGATGTTGAGGATAGTAAGGTGGGAGGTTTTTATCATCCTGCTTTTAAGGAATTGTGTGAAAGTGAGATCTTCCGCAGAAAAATCGAAATAGAGATCTTGAAAAGCAATTCAAACAAAACTGTGTGGGAGTGCTTAAAATCAATATTAAAGCCTTATGTTATAGCAGTAAATCCGTACAGTATAAGTAAGGCTGTGGGTCATAAAAAATGTAATTCTGAATATTTCAGGAATTCGGTTAAGTTTGTGGCAGATGAAAAGCTGTCGAAATATGAATGTGAGCTTAGGGGTTAATTATGTATCTTAAATCGCTTGAACTGCACGGCTTTAAGTCCTTTCCCGATAAGGTAAAGCTTGAATTTAATAAGGGCATTTCCGCTGTTGTAGGGCCAAACGGTTCGGGAAAATCCAATATCGGAGATGCAATGCGCTGGGTTATGGGAGAGCAGTCGTCCAAAACGCTTCGCGGCGGGAAAATGGAGGACGTTATTTTCAACGGCTCAAAATCCCGTCCCCGTGCAGGCTTTGCTCAGGTCACCCTTACAATAGACAATGAGGACAGGGCGCTTGATATAGGAACGGATCTGGTTTCAGTATCCAGAAAATTGTACAGAAACGGCGACAGTGAATATATGATAAACGGTGCGCCGTCAAGGCTCAAGGATATAGTAGAGCTTTTTATGGATACCGGACTTGGACGGGACGGATATTCTATAATCGGACAGGGCAGGATAGCCGATATTGTCAGCAGCAAGTCTACCGAGCGCCGGGAGATATTTGAAGAAGCCGCAGGTATTTCAAAGTTCAGATATAAAAAGGAAGAGGCGGAACGTAAGCTTGCCGCCGCCGAGGATAATATATCACGTCTTAACGATATAATGGCGGAGCTTGAAGACAGAATAGGACCTTTGCAGAAGCAGTGTGAAAAAGCAAAGAGATTCAGGGTTCTGGACGATGAAAAGCGCAGGCTGGAGATCTCGGTATGGGTACATAAGCTTGGAGAGCTGTCGGAATCAGTAAAGGGCTATGAAGATAAGCTTCGATCTCTTGATATTCAGTATACTACTCTTTCGGAGGAGCTTGAGGCTCTTGAGGACGAGATAGAGGATTCATTTGCTATGAGCGCCGAAAAAGCGGCGGAGGTGGACGCACTCAGGGAGAAGATCCATCAGACGGAGCTTGAAAATTCGCAGTCTGGCGCTAAAATAGCTGTACTGGAAAACGATATAGAGCACCTCAATGAAGCGATCGCTCAGGTAAGGGAGCAGATAGAGCAATCAAGAAGCTCAGAATATTTTCTTGAAACAGAGCTTGAAAAACGAGAGAAAGACCTTATATCTGCTGCTGAAGAAAGAGAAAAGCTTGATGAGAAAATAAGGAGTACCGAAGAAAAACTTGCGGCTGTCCGTTCACAGTCCGAGGAATTTGACAAGGAATTTTCTGATTCAAACAGCGGACTTAATCTGCTGTATCTGAAAAAGTCAGAGCTTAGCTTTAAGCTGGAAAATGCTAAAAATGATCTATACGAAACTCAGGAAAGTCTTGACGCCGCTTTATCCGAAAAAGCAGACGCAGAGTCAAAGGCGAGGTTTACCGCTTCTGAGCTTGAAAATTTAAAGAAGTCTGAAAACAAAAATAAAGAGCTGAAAAGTGAAAATGAAAATAAGCTTGCAGGCTTCAGAAAGCTGTTTGAAAGCAAGTCGGAAAAATTAAAAGCGGCAGACGCGGATTTTAGCCGTAACGATATACTGCTGAGAGAAACTGTACAAAAGCTTGGACTTTTACGCGATCTGGAGAATTCAATGGAGGGGTTTGCGTACAGTGTAAAGCATATTCTTCAGGCTGGAAAGCAAGGACGTATCTCCGGAATATGCGGCTCTGTAGCGCAGCTGATAGGAGTTGAGCCGCAGTATTCAATAGCAGTTGAAACTGCACTAGGCGGCGCATTGCAGAATATAGTCGTAGAAAACGAGGATACTGCAAAGCGGGCTATAAGAATATTAAAGGAATCAAAGGCGGGCAGAGCTACCTTTCTTCCTGTAACATCCGTAAAGGGACAGAGGCTTGCGAACGTTCCCGAAAGTGAGGAGGGATTTGTTGCGCTTGCCTGCGATCTGGCACAGTACGACGCTAAGTACACAGGAGTTGTAAACAGCCTGCTAGGAAGAATATGTATTGCGGAAAATATAGATCTTGCGGCGGCTATAGCAAAGAAATACGGATATAAATTCCGTATCGTGACACTTGACGGTCAGGTAATAAACGCCGGAGGTTCGTTTACGGGAGGAAGCGTATCCAAAAATACAGGTATCCTTACCCGTAAAAATGAAATTGAAGCTCTTGAAAAGCGGCGTGAAAAAGTTCAGAGCGAAAACGACAGGCTTAGCCAGGTCAGGGAAAGGCTTTCGCAGGAGACTGCAAAGCTTGACGCCGATATAAGCGGTATAAAGGAGCAGCTTGAAGCGATTTCAAAAGACGAGCTGCGGCTGGATATGGAAATAAAAAGGGTACAGGAGTATTCTTTACAGTACAATGAAAAGCTTGAAAGCGCTGAGCTTAATATAGAAGCGCTGAGAAAAAAGCTTATAGATACGCAGAATGAAACAGACTCGGTAAATACTCAGCTTTCGGATACCGATAAGAAGATCTTTGACAGCGAGGAACATCTTACCTTGTCCCAGAGCAGGCTTGATAGCCTGAGATCGGAAAGGGAGGAGCTTACCGCCGGTCTTTCTGATCTGAAAATGAAAGCGGTAGAGCTTGGAAAGGACGAAGAAGCCTGCAGACTGTCAATAGAAAGACTTAAAACCAGCCTTGAGAGCAGCAGCGGCGACAGCGGAAAGCTAGAGGAAAGAATACTCGAGCATGAGAAGTCTATAAGGTTCAAGCTTGATGAGATAAAAGCCGTAAGAGCAGCTATTGAAGGCTCGGGCGGCGTTATAGCTGAAATAGAACTGAGTATAGAAAAAGCTCAGAGAGAGCATAATGAATATGATCTTAAAGCAAACAAGCTGAGAAGCGGACAAAAGCTAAAAATGGAGGAAAAGGAAACGCTTTCCAACGAAATCAACAGGGTTTCAGAGAGAAAGGCTTCATGCACCGCCGATTTTGACAAGCTTGTATCTCAGCTTTGGGACGAATACGAGCTGACAAGAACAGAGGCAGAGAAGCAGTCTGAAAAGCTTGAGAATATTTTTGAAGCAAACAAAAGGCTGTCTGAGCTGCGCAGTAAAATCAAAAATCTCGGCAGCGTAAATCTTGGGGCTATAGAGGAGTATGCCGAGGTTTCCGAACGGTATGAATTTATGAAGCGTCAGCTTGATGACGTAAATACTTCAAGACTTGAGCTTGAGGATCTTATTAGCAGTCTGACCGAGAATATGAGGACAATGTTCGCTGAAACATTTGATAAGATCAACCGCAATTTCAAGGAAATATTCTCGGAGCTGTTCGGCGGCGGTTCTGGAGAGCTTTCACTATCTGACCCGGAAAATATTCTTGAATGTGGAATAGATATAAAGGTCGAACCTCCAGGAAAGCTTATAAAGAATCTTTCTTTGCTTTCAGGCGGAGAGCAGGCTTTCGTTGCAATATGCATTTATTTTTCAATTCTTAAAATAAGCCCGTCGCCTTTCTGTCTGCTTGATGAAATAGAGGCAGCGCTGGACGATGTCAACGTAACGAAATATGCGCAGTATCTTCACAGGTTTACCGATACTACGCAGTTTATAACAATTACCCACCGCCGCGGAACGATGGAGGAGGCAGACGTTCTTTACGGAGTTACAATGCAGGAGGACGGAATATCCAAGCTTCTGAAAATGAGCATGGAGGATACCGGAAATATGAAGCTTCAGTAGTTAGGAGTGATATTATGGTTTTTTTTGAAAAGCTGAAAGCCGGACTGAAAAAAACCAAGGATTCTATGATGAGCAGGATCGAAGGCCTGCTTGGGTCGTTTACAAAAATTGACGAGGAGCTGTTTGAGGAGCTTGAGGAAACGCTTATCTTGTGCGATATAGGCGTCGGAACTTCTATGAAGATATGCGGAGAACTGCGTGAAAGGGTCAAGACACAGGGAGTAAAGGATCCGGCTATGATCATGGATATGCTCAAAGAGGTAATAGCTGAAATGCTGGGCGAGGATACGCCTCTTGATATGTCAACTGTGCCTTCGGTTATACTTGTTATCGGAGTTAACGGGGTAGGTAAGACCACGACTATCGGAAAGCTTGCTTACCAACTGAAAAACAGCGGAAAAAGGGTGCTGGTAGCGGCGGCGGATACCTTCAGGGCGGCGGCTATAGACCAGCTTGAGGTATGGACTGAGCGGGCAGGGGTAGATATAATCAAGCATAACGAGGGCTCTGATCCTGCTGCGGTAGTATTTGACGCGCTGACTGCTGCAAAGGCAAGGAATACCGATGTAGTTATCTGCGATACGGCGGGAAGGCTTCATAATAAGAAAAATCTTATGGATGAGCTGCGAAAAATAGCGAGAATAGTTCATCAGCAGGCAGAAGGCTGTGCGCTGGAGGTTCTGCTTGCTCTTGACGCAACGACAGGTCAGAACGCCGTTAATCAGGCAAAGCAGTTCAACGAGGTCGCTGATATAACCGGAATTATTCTGACTAAACTTGACGGAACTGCTAAGGGCGGAATAATAATAAGTATTGCCGACGATCTTAAGGTTCCGGTAAAGCTTGTTACCGTAGGCGAGAAGATCGACGATATTCAGCCGTTTTCAGCCAAGGATTTTGTAAATGCTTTGTTTGAATAGCTTTATAAGCCGGATAGTCTGAACAGTAATCGGAAGATAATAAATTTAGGGGGTCAATAAATTGGATAAGGTATTATTTGTTATTGATATGCAGGAGATCTATGTCGGACGGGGACGCAGCAAGGAAAAATTTCCTTATAAGGACGATATTCTTTTTGAGCAGATCAATAAGCGGATAGCTGAGTATAAGCCCGAGGAGGTATTTTATATAAAAAGTATCGCGAAGGGACTCGGCTCGATAGTAGGCTCTATGCCTAAGGATGGCACTCATGAAGCCAAGCTTGCCGAAAAGCTTAAGATCGTAGGAAGCGGGAACGTATTTGAAAAAAGCAAGCCTGACGCTTTTACAAACGACGCTCTTGCCGATCTGATGAGGGCAAGAGCCGTAAAGGAAATAGAACTGGTCGGAGTTGACGGAGGGGTATCAGTTGGCGCTACGGCTGTAAGCGCAATTGAAAATCTTGATATGAGGATCATATATAACGAGAACTGTATCGGTACGATCAACAGCGGCAAGGCGGTCAAATACCGTGAGAAAATGAGGAGATCAAGAGTGACGTTCCTGCATTACTGATAAAATTCTTATACATAAAAGGCTGTCGGCGTTTACAGAAAAATTACCCACTGAAAGGAAGCATAAAATGAAGCTGATCATAGCAAGCAATAATAAAGGAAAAATACGGGAATACAAGGAGCTGCTTGAGCCGCTGGGTTATGAAACAGTATCGCAGAGTGAGGCGGGAGTAAACCTTGAAGCGGAGGAAACCGGAGAGACTTTTGCTGAGAACGCCGCAATAAAGGCAAGGACGATCTTTGTACTGAAAAACTGTGCAGTGCTTGCGGATGACAGCGGTTTATGCGTAGACGCTTTGGGCGGAGAGCCGGGCGTTTACTCGGCAAGGTACGGCGGCCTGAATACAGACGCTGAACGCTGCGCTCTTATTCTTGATAAGCTTAAAGGCGTAAGCGAAGATAAGCGTACAGCAAGATTTGTGTGTGCTGTACATTTTATAAAGCCTGACGGTACGGAGCTTTCCGTTGAGGGGCAGTGTGAGGGAAGAATAGGCTATGAGCCGCTTGGAGAAAACGGCTTCGGCTATGATCCTGTTTTTATGTACGGAGAAAAAAGCTTTGCTCAGGCGGATCCGGAGTTTAAAAATTCCGTATCGCACAGGGCGAAGGCGCTTGAAAAGCTTCTTGAGGCGCTGAAGGAAAATTAACCGCATATATCTGCGGGAATAAAAATATACAGGAAACGGAGGCAGTCCATGCACTTATTTTGCATGGTAATTTTATGAGCGAGATAAGAAATGAAAATTTATGGGAAAGCGGACAGCGTAAAATACAGTGGGTCAAACAGAATATGTCGCTTCTAAGAAGCGTTGAGGAGGAATTTTTACAGACAAAGCCCTTTGAGGGACTGAAGATCGCGCTGTCGATCCATCTTGAAGCCAAGACCGCTTATCTGTGCAAGGTTCTTGCGGCAGGCGGCGCGCAGATGTATATAACAGGAAGCAATCCGCTTTCAACACAGGACGACGTTGCGGCGGCGCTTGTTCACGACGGACTTAACGTTTACGCATGGCACGGAGCTACCGATGAAGAATACCACAGACATATCACTCAGACTGTAAAAGCCGGCCCTAATATAATTATTGACGACGGCGGAGATCTTGTAAACCTTATCCATAACGAATATCCCGAGCTTATACCGAACGTTATAGGAGGCTGTGAGGAAACTACTACCGGAATAATCCGTCTTATCGCAATGAACAAGGCAGGCAAGCTTAAATTCCCTATGATGCTTGTCAATAACGCAAAATGCAAATACCTGTTTGACAATCGTTACGGAACCGGACAGTCGGTATGGGACGGAATAAACCGTACGACTAATCTGATAGTTGCCGGCAAAAACGTAGTTGTCGCAGGATACGGCTGGTGCGGAAAGGGCGTTGCAATGCGAGCAAAGGGTCTAGGTGCGTCTGTAATAATCACAGAGATAGACTCGATAAAGGCAATGGAAGCAGTCATGGACGGCTTTAAGGTAATGAAAATGGAGGAAGCAGCGAAAATAGGCGATTTCTTCGTTACGGTAACAGGCTGTAAGGACGTTATAACAGAAAAGTCATTTGTAAATATGAAGGACGGAGCTATACTGTGCAACGCCGGACACTTCGACTGCGAGGTTGATGTAGCAGGTCTTAAAAAGCTTGCCGTGGAAACAAGGCTTGCAAGAAACAATATTGACGGCTATAGGCTTAAAAACGGAAACTGGCTTTATGTTATCGGAGAAGGCAGGCTTGTAAACCTTGCGGCAGGCGATGGTCATCCGGCTGAAATAATGGATATGTCCTTTGCTATTCAGGCGCTTTCTGCCGCTTATCTTGTTAAAAATCGGGATAAGCTTGAAAGCATGATCATTTCCGTGCCCGAGGAGATAGACAGGGAGGTAGCCGACAGAAAGCTGAAATTCTGGAATCTCGAAATAGATAAGCTCAGTGAAGAGCAGGAAAGATACCTTAACAGCTGGCAGGTTTAAAATTTTAACTGCTGACTTTCGCTTCTTTAACGGGACATATCTGCATATATATTATTCTGGAACGGAGTTTTAGGAATAATGTTCCGGAAACGGGGGCGCTGCCGCTTTGAGCGGCTGCAGTTATGCTTGAATTATCGGTCGGCAGGATAAGGGTTTCTCTTTCATTTACTTTTTTTGCGGCAGTTGCTGCGGTAACGCTGTGGAACGGCTCGTGGGGGTTTAAGATAATAACGGCGCTTATCTGCTGTATCCTTCACGAGCTGGGGCATATTTCGGCAATGTGTATGTTCGGGATACCGCCTGAGCGCATTTGCTTTTATGCCGGCGGTATAAAAATATCTCCTCACAGGGGAAGACTTGTTTCAAAAAAACAGGATATGATAATTCTCTTTGCCGGCTGTTCTGTCAATCTTTTCATTGCATTGCTGTGGCGGATCCTGTCAGGAGGACTTAATTATTTCGCCTGTGCCAATCTGTTTCTGGGTATATTCAATCTTATGCCTGTAAAATATTTTGACGGAGGGCGTATTCTTTCGCTTGCTTTGAACGAAAGCAGGGTCTGTGATTTTATAAGAGGTTTTTTCCTTGTCTTTCTTTCAGCTGTTTTGATAAAAATGCTTCTGTCGGGCAATGTAAGCATATCGCTGATGATTACGTTTGTATATATAGCATTTGCGGAGTTTATGGGCAGGGAGTAGGGCGCGGTTCGAGATTTGTATATGCCGGCTCTGAAAATTAAAGATGTATAAATCGGAGGTTATCCTTTGGAAGAAATAAAACGTAAAATAGAACAGCTTCTGCTTAAAACACAGAAGCCCGCAAGATATATAGGAGGAGAGCACGGCAGCGTTGTTAAGGACAAGTCCGAGGTTGACGTAAGATTTGCTTTCTGCTTTCCCGACGTTTACGATGTCGGAATGTCGCATTTAGGAATGAAGATACTGTACGGTCTGAAAAATTCAGTGCCTAACTGGTGGTGTGAACGGGTATTCATGCCGGAAAAGGACTTTGAAGCGCATATGAGGGAAAATAATATACCCCTGTACGCACTTGAAAGCCTTGATCCGCTGACGGAGTTTGATTTTATCGGTTTTACTCTTCAGTATGAACTTTCCTATACAAATGTGCTTGCAATGCTCGATCTTGCCGGACTTCCGATTTATGCAAAGGACAGGAAAGCTCTTACGCCTATTGTAGTAGGCGGCGGCCCGTGCGTATGCAATCCGGAGCCTATGGCGGATTTTTTTGATCTGTTTATTATCGGAGAGGGCGAGGAGGTCAATATTGAACTGCTTTCCCTTTACGAGAAAATGAAGCCGTGTAATCCCTCAAAAGAGGAATTTTTGAGGGAAGCGGCGAAAATAGAGGGAATATACATCCCGTCCTTTTACAACGTGGAATATAACGGCGACGGAACGGTAAGGTCTGTAACTCCCAATATACCCGAAGCCCCCGAAAGGGTAAAAAAGAGGGTTATCAGGGATTTTAACAGGGTTTATTATCCTGAAAGCTTTGTAGTTCCGTTTACAGGTATCGTTCACGACAGAGCGGTAGTCGAGGTGCTTCGCGGCTGTATAAGAGGCTGCCGTTTTTGCCAGGCAGGATTTATATACCGCCCGTTCAGGGAAAAGAATATAGATACTATAACAAATGAAACAAAATGCCTTTGCAGGCAAACGGGTTATGAGGAAGTCTCGCTTTCCTCACTTTCGACAAGCGATTATACCGATATAAACGAGCTTTTGGAAAAACTTGCGGATTATACCGACGGTGAAAAGATCAATCTTTCGCTTCCGTCACTGAGAATAGATAATTTCAGCAAGGAGCTTATTGACAGGATAGCCGCCGTAAGAAAAAGCGGTCTTACCTTTGCTCCGGAGGCCGGAACTCAGAGGTTAAGGGACGTTATAAACAAAAACGTGACCGATGATGAGATAATGCGTACCTGCAGTCTGGCGTTCAGCGAGGGCTATCAGACGGTAAAGCTGTATTTTATGCTGGGACTTCCTGAGGAAACTATGGAGGATATAGAGGGCATAGCAAAGCTTGCGCAGGATGTTGTCGATCTTTATTATGACACTCCCAAGGAAAAACGTGGAAAGAATATACAGGTCTCTGTTTCTGCCGCTACGTTTGTTCCAAAGCCGTTTACTCCCTTTGAATTTGAACCTCAGGCAGCTCCTGAGGAAATATCAGCAAAGCAGAAGCACCTTCTTGACTGCATAACTTCGAGAAAAATTAAATGCAGCTATCATCAGCAGAACGTATCAATTCTTGAAGCGGTTCTGGCAAGAGGTGACAGGCGGCTGAGCAAAGCGATCTGTACCGCATGGAAAAAAGGCTGTACCCTTGACAGCTGGGACGAGCATTTCAGATTTGATCTGTGGCTTGAAGCCTTTGAGGAATGCGGTGTAGATACAGGCTTTTACGCTAACCGCCGCCGTTCCTATGACGAGGTAATGCCATGGTCGCACCTGGATTATCTGGTATCGAGGAAGTTTCTTGTCCGTGAGAACAAGAAGGCGCACAACGCTCAGACGACCCGCAACTGCAGGGAAGGCTGCTCAGGCTGCGGAGTAGGCAAAAACTGCGGAGGTGTTTACTGTGGCTGAACAGCTTATACCGAAAAATCAGAATCTGAATATAGAGCGGTTTGAATACAGGCTGGTATACGGAAAGACCGGAAGGGCAAGGTATATTTCACATCTTGATCTTATGAGAGCAATGCAGAGGGCATTCAAGCGCGCCGATATACCTCTTTGGTATACTCAGGGCTTTAATCCTCATGCATATCTTATGTTTCCGCTGGCGCTTCCCCTCGGAACTGACAGCAAAATTGAAATACTGGACGTTGCGCTTGTTGAAAAGCTTGGGTTCGACGAGATAAAAAGCCGTCTTAACGCAAGTATGCCGGAGGGCCTGAGAGTAAACAAAGTTTCAGCGCCTGTAATGAAGCATACCGAAATAGCAGCGGCGGCGTATACGGTTAGGTTTTCCTGCAATTATGATGCCGATAGGGCGGAGAAGCTGTTTATTGAGTTTCTGGCTCAGGATAAGATCGAGATAGAAAAGCGTTCAAAAAAGCGTGGAATTAATCTTGTTGATATAAAACCGCATATCAAGCTTGTGAATTCGGCGGCTGAAAACGGGAAAGCCGTACTTGAGCTGATTTTGCCTGCCGGAAGCAGCTTTAATCTTAATACATCTGCGGTTATGGACGCATTCTGCAAGGATAAGTCTGTTGAAATAGATATGATTTATACAGAACGCACAAAAATACTTACTGAAACAGGCGCAGATTTTATGTAATTGCTAATTGAAACAAAGACAGTTTTGTGGTATAATATTTAAGCATTTGAATTACCGTCGGATTTTGTCCGACGAGAGTTAGTGCCGTTTTCCGTATTTTCGGCGGAAAGACATTAAAGCGGACAGTCCTCTGGCTTTGCGGAAAAGATTTTCCGCCATAAGGTGAATGAATGTCTGAAAATAAACAGGAGGTATTTAAAGTGGACGCTTTAAAACTTATTTCAAACTCAAGCTTAAAATCAGAAGTTCCCGTTCTTAACGTAGGTGATACTGTTAGGGTTCACGTTAGGATCAAGGAGGGCGACAAGTCGAGGATCCAGATCTTTGAGGGAACTATCATTGCAAAGAAGCACGGCGGTATCAATGAAACATTTACTGTTCGCCGCGTAGCTCACGGCTGCGGAATCGAGAGAGTATTCCCTGTACATTCCCCGGTTGTTGAAAAGGTAGAGATCGTAAGAAGCGGACGTGTTCGCCGCGCTAAGCTGTACTATCTCCGCAGCAGAGTCGGTAAGGCAGCTAAGGTAAAGGAAGCAATCAGATAATTTTAAGTCTTTAAGAGCCGGTCAGTTTGCCGGCTCTTGTTTTTTAATTGTAAATTTTTTGTTAATCGATTGATATTTTAGATCGGTTTTTTTGTATAAGCTCTTGAAATCCTATGCGGATTTTGCTATAATAAATCTATATGGTTTTCTGAATATCAATTCTGTCTTATATTGACAGGGAATAGGAGCATATTTATGCGGAAAGATAAAAGCAGCGGCGATGAAATAACGCTGTCGGCAAAGGTGCTCGATGAAATACTGGAGTGGGCGGAATCGTTTGTTTTCGCCGTTTTTGTGGTTGTTCTTATTTTTATATTCCTTTTTCGTATAGTGCTTGTTGAAGGTCCGTCTATGAATTCTACGCTGAGCGACGGCGACAGGCTTATCATTTCACATCTTAACTACAAGCCACAGCGTGGAGATATAGTTGTGCTTAACAGTACAGGGCTTAATAAGACTATCATAAAGCGCTGTATCGGCGTAGGAGGAGATACGGTCAGGATAGACTACTCCGACAGCTCAGTTACGGTCAACGGCGAAAAGCTTGATGAAAGCTATATTGACGAGAGAATGAAGGTTCAGCCGATGTTTGATCAGGATTACTATAAGGACGGAACTGTTTATGAATATAATATTCCTGAGGGCAAGATCTTTGTTCTCGGGGATAACAGAAATCATTCTACAGACAGCAGGTCGTATTTTGTGGGCTTGGTTGATGAAAGCGATGTGCTTGGAAAAGCTGTATTCAGGCTTCTTCCATTCGGCAGCTTCGGAAAAATCGGGTGAAATAAATGTATCTCAATAAGCGTGCGTTAAGCTACAGATCCGATTCATTTCTCAGCAGCGCTCTCGGGTGGGCTGAAACGATCGTTATGGCAGTATTCGTTGTAATACTGATGTTTACCTTTGTTTTTAAAATCGTTCTTGTGGTAGGAAGTTCGATGGAGAATACATTGTTTCAGGACGACAGGCTGATTATTTCCAACCTCTGCTATTCTCCAGCCGCCGGAGATATTATAGTTATAAACTCCGATGTTATGGACGAGGTAATAGTTAAAAGAGTTGTTGCTACCGCTAATGAAACGGTAAGTATAAATTATGATTCCTGTACTGTAAAGGTGGACGGAAGAATAATCGACGAGCCTTACATAAAAGAACAGATGATAAATACCGGCAGCTTCAGCGATTTGTTTTATAATTCCGAAAGCGGCTGCTATGAGTACAGGATCCCGTTCGGTTATGTATTTGTAATGGGAGATAACAGAAATCATTCGACGGACAGCCGTGAGATAGGTCTTGTTTCTGAGGACGAGATACTCGGCAGGGTAATATACAGATTTTATTCGGAAAAGGCGGACAGAGGAAAGGTCGCCTGAAAAACGGAAGAAAGGAATGTTCTATGAGCGAGGTTTCAAATATACAGTGGTTTCCGGGGCATATGGCGAAAACGCGCAGGATAATGCAGTCGAACCTGAAGCTGGTGGACGTTGTAGTTGAGATAACCGACGCACGGATACCTTATTCCAGCAGAAATCCGGAAATGGACAGACTTGTCGGTTCAAAACCCAGGCTGCTTCTGCTCAACAAGGCTGATTCGGCCGATGAA
This sequence comes from uncultured Ruminococcus sp., assembly GCA_900543145.1. Lineage (GTDB taxonomy): Bacteria > Bacillota > Clostridia > Oscillospirales > Ruminococcaceae > FB2012. The sequence continues at coordinate 191,337 of UQPZ01000003.1, read as the reverse complement.
ACCGTTACCTCTATGTGGCTCGATTATTACAGAAGAAAGGGAATAACGGTTATTGCCACGGACTGCCGAAGCGGGAAAAACGTAAATAGGTTCTATTCCGCATTAAAGGAGCTTATGGCGGATAAGCTTGCGCAGTGGGAAGCTCACGGAATGAAGGGCCGTCCTATAAGAATAATGATCGTAGGAATACCCAATGTAGGAAAATCGTCGTTCATTAACAGGCTTGCAGGCTCTAAAAGAGCTAAGGTCGAGGACAGACCGGGAGTAACAAGAGGAAAACAGTGGGTAAGCCTTGAAAGTGATTTGGAGCTTTTGGATATGCCGGGAGTTTTGTGGCCTAAGTTTGAGGATAAACAGGTAGGAGAACGTCTTGCATTTACGGGAGCGGTCAAGGACGATATAATGGATATGGAGTATCTCGCCTGCCGTTTTCTTGAATACCTAAATAAAAGCTATCCTGAACTTATTGCAATGCGCTATGGTGTTGAAACCGATGATATACCGGAAAATGATGAAGCTGCTTCGGGCTGTGTTCAGGGGTTTGAGATACTTGAAAGGATAGGAAGAAAACGCGGATTTCTTATTTCCGGAGGAGAGATCAATACTGAAAGAGCAGCAATTACCGTTATGGATGAATTCAGAAGCGGAAAGATAGGCAGGCTCTCTTTGGAAAGACCCGACGATATGATAAGAAAGGGCGGGGGAAAATGACGCTTGCTGAATTTGACGATGAGTACAGAAAAGAAAATCCTATTGTCTGCGGCGCTGATGAAGCTGGAAGAGGGCCTCTTGCAGGTGATGTATTTGCGGCGGCAGTAATTTTTTCTGCCGATACTGTTATAGACGGCATAAACGACAGCAAAAAGCTTTCTCCGAAAAAGCGTGAACAGCTTTTTGAGGAGATAGTTGAAAAGGCCGAATATTTTTCAATTCAGCGTGCATATGTAGCGGAGATAGAAGAGATCAATATTCTTCAGAGCGCAATGCTTGCTATGAAAAGAGCCGTTGAGGATATTGAATGCACGCCGGATATTGTACTGATAGACGGTAATAAAACTCCGGATCTTAGCTGTAAAACAGAGGCTGTTGTAAAGGGCGACGCAAAATCGCAGTGCATAGCGGCGGCTTCGATACTTGCAAAGGTTGCCAGGGATAAATATATGGAGGAAATGGCTCTTGAGTATCCGCAGTACCGGTTTGAAAAGCATAAGGGCTACGGAACAAAGCTTCATTACGAAATGTTGGATAAGTTCGGTCCCTGCCCTATACATAGGCTCAGCTTCCTGAAAAAATATTATGACAGGAAGAACTGATGCCCGTAAGATCGGAGATTCAGGAGAAGAAGCCGTATGCGGGTTTCTGATCAAGAACGGGTACGAAATTCTGGACAGAAATTACACTATCCGCGGCGGAGAGATAGATATAATAGCAAAGAAAGGCGATATAATAGCCTTTGTCGAGGTAAAGACCCGCAGGAAAAACTCTCTTGTAACGGGAGAGGAAGCAATAACGAGATCAAAACAGGCACATATTATCAGAACTGCCGAGCGTTATTTATGCGGACTTGATCGGCCTTATGCTTGCAGATTTGATGCGGCGGTGGTCGAAACCGAAAATAACAGGGCGGTAAAGCTGAAATATTATGTTTCGGCGTTTGACGCAAGTAAGTAATGGCTTAGCCAATTTATAAAGAAGGGTGAAATTTATGTATTACAAAAGTACCAGAAACAGCAGCGTAAACGTTACGTCTGCTCAGGCGATAGCGCAGGGAATCTCAAAGGACGGAGGCTTGTTTGTTCCGTCGGAGATACCTTCGGTTTCTATGGACGAGATAATAGCCTTGGGAAAGATGACCTATGCTCAGAGAGCGTTTTTTGTATTTTCAAAGTACCTAACTGATTTTACCGACGCGGAAATAAAATACTGCGTTGACAGCGCCTACAACGATAAGAACTTTGACAGCTGCAATATAGCTGAGCTTGCTCATCTTTTTGACGGAACTTATATGCTGGAGCTTTGGCACGGTCCTACCTGTGCATTCAAGGATATGGCGCTTCAGATACTTCCTTATCTGCTTACTACCTCGGCAAAGAAGATCGATCTGAACAAGAAGATCGTAATTCTTGTCGCTACCTCCGGCGATACAGGAAAGGCGGCTCTTGAGGGCTTTAAGGACGTTCCTGGAACAGAGATACTTGTTTTCTATCCTGAGGACGGCGTTTCCGCAATGCAGAAGAAGCAGATGACAACTCAGGAAGGCTCAAATGTCGGCGTATGTGCGATAAAAGGAAACTTTGACGACGCTCAGAACGGAGTAAAAGCTATTTTCACAAATGATGAAATTGCCCGTAAGCTTTCTGACAGCAATATGATGTTCTCGTCGGCAAATTCTATCAACTGGGGACGTCTTGCTCCGCAGATAATATACTATGTATCAACCTACGCTCAGCTGGCTGAGGACGGAGAGATAAAGCCGGGAGATAAGATAAATATAGTGGTTCCTACGGGAAATTTCGGAAATATCCTTGCCGGCTATTATGCTAAAAAAATGGGAGTTCCCGTAAACAAGCTTATATGCGCTTCAAATGCAAACAATGTGCTTACCGATTTTATCAGAACAGGCATTTATGACAGAAACCGTCCGTTCCATACGACGATCTCTCCGTCAATGGATATTCTTATATCGTCGAATCTGGAAAGGCTGCTTTATCATTTGTGCGGTGAGAATGACGCACAGATAAGAGAGTGGTTCGGAGCGCTTGCTCAGAGCGGAAGATACGAGGTAACAGATGAGGTAAAGGCAGTTCTGAAAGACGAATTTTATGCCGGCTGCTGCGACGACGCTCAGACTAAATCCTGCATTAAGGAAATTTATGATAAGTATTCGTATACCTGTGATACTCATACTGCGGTAGCCGTAAAGGTTTATGAGGATTACAAGGCGGCAACAGGAGATACGACCAAAACGGTTATTGCTTCTACTGCAAGTCCGTATAAGTTCTCAGGTTCTGTTCTTGAAGCTATCGGTGCGGATACACACGCAGATGAATTTGCATTGGTCGAAAAGCTTAATGAGGCTTCAAGGCTGCCGGTTCCGTCATCTCTTGCGGCGCTAAAGAATAAGGAAATTAGGTTTAGCGAAACGGTGGATAAGTCGGAAATGAAGGATTACGTTTTCAAGACCCTGGGTATCTGATAAATATGTACAGTCTGACTTATTCTGCAACAGGTCAGACTGTCGGTTATCTTTTCATTTTAATGATAGGATAACCTGTTAAAGGCAGTAATTAGCAGCCTCTTGCTTTAAAAGTCTTGCACTCTGTTTCATCGCAGCAGTCAGGATTTGAGCAAGTACAGCATACGTCGATTTTACCGGCAGTACACTCGCAGCCGTCCTTGTTGTATACACAGTTCTTAACGTCGCAGTTTATGCCGTAAATTCTTTCCTTTTCCATTAGTAATCACTCCTTCCGCAACAGTGGTTGCAAAATTATTATGCTCTTATCTTCTGTATTTATTATGGAAATTTTGACCGTGAGGAGGTAGCCTTTTGAGCCTGTTTGTAATGGCTGATCTGCATTTGTCCTTATCAGCAGACAAGCCGATGGATATATTCGGCGGCTGGAAGGATTATATTCAGAAAATTGAAGAAAATTGGCAGAAAAAAATAAAGCCTGACGATACGGTCGTAATACCCGGTGATATTTCATGGTCAATGGGACTTGAACAGTCATACAAGGATATGGAATTTCTTGACAAACTCAACGGTACAAAAATTATTTTAAAGGGCAATCACGATTACTGGTGGAATACAAAGAATAAGATGGATAGCTTTTTTCAAAAAAACGGCTTTGATACGCTGAATATTCTGCATAACAATCATTATGCGTACGGTAAAATTGGAATATGCGGAACCAGAGGCTGGATAAACGACGGAAGCGAAGAGGGAGATAAAAAGGTTATTTTAAGGGAAGCGGGCAGGCTTGAAGCGTCCGTAAGCTCAGCTGAAAAAGACGGGCTTGACCCTGTGGTTTTTCTTCATTATCCGCCCATTTTCGGAGCCGGCTGCAATTACGATATGCTTGAGGTGCTTCACAGGCACAATATAAAATGGTGCTTTTACGGTCATATTCACGGCAGGGGTCATGAATTTGCAATAAACGGAGAGAGGGACGGCATTAATTACCGTCTTATTTCAAGCGATTTCTTGCAATTTGACCCAATGGATATAACGAAAATTGTGCAAAGTGACAATTTATAAAAAAACACTGGAAAAAATCAAATGTATGTGCTATAATTATTTAGATACATTTATTTAATGGAGGAATTTTAAAATGAGTTTAAAATCTGCAAATAAGGTTGAAGCAAATAAGACGGAATTGGAAATAGAGATTTCTGCAGAGGCTTTTGAAGAGGCTATTGAAAAGGCCTATCAGAAGGCAAAAAAGAATATTACGATCCAGGGCTTCCGCAAGGGAAAAGCTCCGCGTAAGCTTATTGAAAAGCAGTACGGCGAGGGCGTTTTCTTTGAGGACGCTGTAAATCTGCTTTACGGTCCAGAGGTTGACGGAGCGGTCGCAGAATCAGGTTTAGAGCTGGTTGCAAGACCTGAGGTCGAGGTTACTTCTATCGACAAGGCTACAGGCGTTGCGCTCAAGGTTACCTGCATTACTAAGCCTGAAGTTGAGGTAAAGGATTATAAGGGTATAGAAGTTGAAAAAACGGTCAATGCTGTAACTGACGAAGATATTAACAAAGAAGCTGATAAGCTCAGAGAAAAGAACGTCCGTATTATTACCGTTGACGACAGAGCGGCTGAAATGGGCGACGATGTTGTTATAGATTTTGAGGGCTTTAAGGATGATGTTGCGTTTGAGGGCGGCAAGGCTGAGGACTTTACTCTTTCTCTCGGAAGCGGACAGTTTATCCCAGGCTTTGAAGAGGCTATTGCAGGTCATAACGCAGGCGAGCAGTTTGATATAAACGTTACCTTCCCTGAGGAATATCAGGTAAAGGAACTTGCTGGCGCACCGGCAGTATTCAAGATCAATCTCAAGTCTATTTCCAAGAAGGAGCTTCCTGAGCTTGACGACGATATGATAAAGGATTCAACCGAGTTTGAAACTGTTGACGAGTATAAGGCTGACGTAAAGAGTAAGCTTGAAGAGGCTGCTGAAAAGGCTGCCGACGCTCAGGTAGAGGAAAAGCTTTTCGATACGGTTATTGCAAATATGACAGCTGAAATTCCGCAGGTCATGTTTGACAACAGAGTCAACGAAATGATAAACGAGCTTTCTCAGCGTCTTCAGCCGCAGGGCATTACTCTTGATCTTTATCTTCAGTATACAGGTCAGACTATGGATACTCTCAAAAAGGCTTATATGGAACAGGCTGAAAAGCAGGTTAAGCTCAGACTTGCTCTTGAACAGATAGTCAAGAACGAGGGTATAGAGGCTTCAGAAGAGGAAATAAACCAAGAGTTTACAAAGCTTTCCGAAGCTTATAAGATGGACGTTGAACAGATAAAAATGTATATCCGCTCTGAGGATCTGGCTAAGGATATTTCTGTAGGCAAGGCAGTAGACATGATAAAAGAAGCTGCTGTTATCAAATAATTTTGTAATATTTTGTCGTTTTCGCTCGCCGTTATTCAGCGGGCGAAAAGCATATAATTAGGAGGTAATGAAAATGGCATTGGTACCTTATGTAGTAGAACAAACAAGCAGGGGCGAGAGAAGCTATGATATTTACTCAAGGCTGCTCAACGACAGGATCATAATGCTGTGCGATCAGATCGACGATGCAGTTGCCAGCGTTGTTGTAGCTCAGCTTCTTTATCTTGAGGGTCAGGATCCAGAAAAGGATATAGACCTTTATATCAATAGTCCCGGAGGTTCGATTACTGCGGGAATGGCTATCTATGATACAATGCAGTATATAAAGTGCGACGTTTCTACTATCTGTATCGGAATGGCTGCTTCTATGGGAGCTTTCCTGCTTTCAAGCGGCGCTAAGGGCAAAAGGCTTTCGCTCCCCAACAGTGAGATCCTTATTCATCAGCCTCTTATTTCCGGAGGACTTTCCGGACAGTGTACAGATATTAAGATACATTCCGATCACTTGGTTAGAACAAGAGAAAAGATGAACAGGATTCTGTCTGAAAATACCGGAAAGCCTATCGAACAGATCAATATAGATACCGAACGGGATAATTATATGACCGCTCAGCAGGCTAAGGAATACGGTCTTGTAGATAAGGTGATTACTAACAGATAGTTTTGATTAGATAGGATTGGTGTAATAAATGGCTAACGATGTAATTAAGCGGTGTGATTTCTGCGGAAAGCCTGACTCAAAGGTCAAGAATATGTTTTCCTCAGGCGATAATCATATCTGCGACGAATGCGTTCTGTTCTGTTATGATATTCTTGCGGAGCAGGGCATTGCCACGGCACCTAAGCAGGTTAAATTCAAGGATAAAAAAGAAAATGACAGCAACATAACTTTAAAAAAGCCTGCGGAAATAAAAGCGTTTCTTGATGATTACGTTATCGGACAGGAGGACGCGAAGATTTCACTTTCTGTGGCTGTATACAACCATTATAAAAGAATTATGGCGCTTGAGGACGAAAGCGACGACGTTGAGATCCAGAAGAGCAATGTGCTGCTTCTCGGTCCTACCGGTACTGGTAAAACAATGCTTGCCCAGACGCTTGCCAGGCTGCTTAATGTTCCGTTTGCGATTGCAGACGCTACGACTCTGACAGAGGCGGGCTATGTAGGCGACGACGTTGAAAATGTACTGACAAGACTTATACAGGCGGCAGATTACGATGTAGAAGCGGCTCAGAAGGGTATAATCTATATCGACGAGATTGATAAGATCGCCAGAAAATCGGAAAATACTTCTATTACCCGTGATGTAAGCGGCGAGGGAGTTCAGCAGGCGCTGCTTAAAATCGTAGAGGGAACCGTTTCAAACGTTCCTCCTCAGGGGGGAAGAAAGCACCCTCATCAGGAGTTTATTCAGATAGATACCAAGAATATTCTTTTCATTTGCGGAGGAGCTTTCGAGGGACTGGAATCTGTTATAAAGAAAAGAACCGATTCTTCTTCTATGGGCTTCGGAGGAAATATAAAAAATAAAAATGCCGAAAACAACGTTATGAAAAAGGTGCTGCCTCACGATCTTGTGAAATTCGGAATCGTTCCGGAACTTGTAGGAAGACTGCCTGTTATAACAGTTCTTGACGAGCTTGACGAGGACACCCTTTGCAGGATCCTTACAGAGCCTAAAAATTCGCTTATAAAGCAGTATACAAAGCTGTTTAAGCTTGACGGAATTGATTTTGAGGTTACGGACGAAGCGAAGCGTGAGATCGCCAAAATGACGATAGCTCAGAAGACGGGAGCAAGAGGACTTCGTGCAATTGTAGAAAAGATACTGACAAAGCTTATGTTCGACGCTCCTTCCGATGACGATATTATCGGAATTACTATTACAGCCGACTGCGTAAAGGGTATTTCTGAGCCTGAAATAAAAAGGGCGGAAAGCTCCCCAAGCAAGGGCGCATAAGCTCTAAGAATAACAAAAGTCCGGAGAGTTCCGGACTTTTTTGTTTTTATACAGAAAAACCGCCGTTTTATACCGGCGGCTGAAAGCTATTCGATTATTACATAATTGTCTGCCGCAGTTTCCTTGGTAGCGTGTTCAGAAACGCTGAGAACCTTGACCTTAAGCGGTTTCTGTCCCATGTTTATTTGAATAATATCGCCGGTTTTTACGTCGTAGGAGGCTCTTGCTGTTTTTTCATTTACGGTTATCTTCCCGGCATCGCACGCTTCGTTGGCAACGGTTCGTCTTTTTATGAGCCTTGTAACCTTTAGATATTTGTCTAATCTCATATATTTGCTTCTCCTTTCAGATGAAAAAGAACCTAACCAAAATCAGGCTAGGTTCAAAGCTTCTGCTGAAAAATTACTTGTTAACGGCTTCCTTAAGAGCTTTTCCTGCCTTGAAAGCGGGAACCTTCTTAGCCGGAACGTGTACAGGCTCTTTTGTAAGAGGGTTGATAGCTTCTTTAGCGGCTCTGTCACGAACCTCGAATGTGCCGAAGCCTACGAGAGAAATCTTTTCACCCTTTTCAAGTGTTTCGCTGATAGAATCAATTACCGTTGAAAGAGCTTTTTCAGCGTCCTTCTTTGAATACTCGCCTTTTTCTGCAATCAGATTGATCAATTCTGCCTTTGTCATTTTCAGTACCTCCAAATTATTTTTAACGAAATGTATGAGCTTTTATTTATTGCCCATGAAGCAAATGATTACTTCACACACTTCTTAGCCTTACGCCAGTAGACGTCAAGCTCGTCTATGCTCAGGGCTGACATTTCAAGCCCGTCTTGCCTTATTAGATTTTCAGCCTGCTCAAATCTGGATAGAAATTTGTCGCTGGCTGCCGTAAGAACCTCCTCGGCGTCAAGCTCCATAAGCCTTGCCGTATTGCAGCAGGAAAAAAGCACATCGCCCAGCTCGTCGGCAATATCTTCGGGTCTTCCTTCGGCGAAAGCCTCTTTAAGTTCCCCTACTTCTTCCTCCAGAGCTTTCAGAGCTTCTTTTGCATTATCAAAATCCATTCCTGCGCGCGCTGCCCTTTTGCCCAGCTTTTGTGCCCGCATAAGAGCAGGAAATACCCTTGGCACGCTTTTCAGCGTATCTGTATAGCTTTCCTGTCCCTTGGTTTCTTTTTTGATGGCGTCCCAGTTTTTAAGAACCGTATCTACGCTGTCGGCATTTACTTCTCCGAAAACGTGAGGATGTCTGATTATAAGCTTTCTGCATATATCGTTTGCTACATCGTTAAGATCAAAAATGTTTCTTTCGTTTTCGATCTCGGTATGAAATATTACCTGAAGCAGTACGTCGCCCAACTCTTCCCTTAGCATTTCCGGGTCGCAGCAGTCTATAGCGTCAATTACCTCATAGACTTCTTCAAGAAAATCCTTGCGTATTGATTGATGAGTCTGAACCTTATCCCAAGGACACCCGTTTTCGCTCCTGAGTATCTTAACTATCTCGGCAAGGTCGTAAACGTCGTAGGATTCCTTATTCAGTATTTCTTTAACAGCACCGTTCATATGATCAAAGTCCTTCCCTGCAACCAGAGGATACTTTATAATCATAACCCAAATCAAAAAAAATTTCAATAGGTTTTATAAATTTTTTTATAAAAAAATGCTTTAATTTGCTTTTTCGGCAAAACGCACAATAAATACAGTGAAAAAAAGTACATTATGCTACCTGAAAAAATTGAAATAAGCAGAATTAAACGGTAATTCAGAGAAAAAGGCAGATAAACTGTGAGAACGTCGTATAAGAGTCTGGCCGTAGCTCCGCAGAGGAGTCCTGAAAAAAGCGGCTTTACGAATATCTCCTTTGCGCTTATTCTTACTCCCGAGGTTTTCAGCATTGCCGCTGCAGACCAGATACAGATTATACCCTGAGAAATTACGGTAGAAATTGCTGCGCCGCTAATATTAAGCGCAGGGATCGGTATTAGGATAATATTGAAAACCAGCTTTGCCGCGCCGCTTACAAGCATTATTATAACAGGCAGCTTAGGCTTTCCGATAGTCTGAAGCGCTGAAAAGCAGGGAATTGAAATACCCATAAAAATTACTCCCGCTCCGAGAATAGTCAGCGGCAGTACTGAAACTGCGATCTCGTCCGTTCTTCCTCCGTAGAGAAATTCAAGTATCTCCTTTGACATAAGGCTGATCCCGATTCCCGACGGGACAGCGATTATCGAGGTTATAAAAAGCATACCCGAAAGATTTCGCTGTATACAGCTGTGATCCTTTTTCGCCCATGATTCCGCAAGATTGGGAAGTATGCTCTTGCCGAACATAGCTGTAAGCGTCGGCACAAGTCCGAATATAGTTACCGCAAGTCCCGTATACGAGCCGTAAATAAAGTTAGGCAGTGTCTGAGAGGTAAGGTTATTTTCGGTAAGCTGAGAAAAAAGTATGACGTTTTTTTCAATTGCCTTTGAAAGACATGGGTTGATGGTTATAAGATCTATCATATTGGTAAGCGTCGTTATTACCGAGGCGACAGCTATAGGTACAGCGTATTTTACAAGCCGTCTGAAAAGAGTAAGCGTCCTGTCGGTTGATTTGTCCTGTTCGAGCATTTGTTTTGTGATCCCGTCGCCGTGAATTTTTCCCGAAATTATTATGTAAAGGCTGCCTATTCCTGTAGCCAGAGTTACTCCGAGGATCGAAGCGCCTGTTATAAAAGGAAGAGCCGTCGACCGTGCGTCCTCGATAGTTCGGCAGAATTGACCGAAGCAGCCTCCCGTCTGATAAAACGAAGTTTCGGCGTAGTTCATTACCGCATATGCAAAGCCAAGTCCGAAAATAAGCTTGAATATGGTTTCGACTATTTCCGAAACCGCAGTAGGTATCATATTTCTCAGTCCTTCGTAATATCCTCTTTCGACAGACATTATCGTTCCGAGGAAGACCGACGGTGCAACTCCTATAAGCGACCATACCGCCGACGGCTCATGAATTACTCCTTCGGAAAGCAGCTTTGAAAGCGCAAGGACAAGCAGTGAAGCTGAAAGACCTGCGGTACTGAATATTATCATTGCCGTGCGTTTTATTTTTCTTACGTTGCGGTAACGCTCAAAGGCGTAGTTTTCGGCTACCATTCGAGCAATTGTCGATGGTATCCCTGAAACTACAATGGCGAATATCGGCGTAAATACCGCATATGCGCTGGAGAAATACCCCATTCCGGTACCGCCAAGCATATGCGTAAGCGGAATTTTATACATAAGTCCCAGTATCTTAGTTATTATCACCATTCCCATAAGAATGGCAGAGCCTTTAAGAAAACTTTGTTTTTTCAAAATACATACCTCCGCTTTTTGAACTCTTTCTATTTTATGACAAGCTGTGCATTGATATTACACTCTGCTTTGTTTTGCTTATGTATAAGAGCCGCTGCCGAGTCAGGATTTTTATTCACCGCGGATATTTTCTGTGATCGCATCGATTTAAAGCAAAAAAAGCTTAAAAGGTCTTTATTTTTTCATAAAAGTATGTTATAATAAAATGTCAGAATATTATTTTGCAGATCGTCTTAAGAACGGCGCTGCTGAAAGGAATGTTTATTATGGAATACAGTTTTTCTAAAAAGGTTTCGCATCTTCAGGCTTCGGCTATAAGAGAAATTCTCAAGTTTACATCCGACCCGGAGGTTATTTCGTTTGCAGCAGGAAACCCTGCGCCTGAGGCTTTTCCGGTTGATACGCTTAAAAGTCTTTCGGCGGAAATTTTTGAAGAGGATCCTATCCTTGCTTTGCAGTACAGCGTTACGGAGGGCTATACTCCTCTGAGAAATGAGCTGAAAAAGCGTCTTGAAAAGGACGGGATATTTGATCCTAAAACCGACGAACTCATAATTACCAGCGGTGCACAGCAGGCAAACGAGCTTACTGCAAAGGTATTATGCGACGAGGGGGATACTCTTGTGTGTGAATCGCCCTGCTTTATAGGATCTCTTAATGCTTTTAAGTCGTATAACGTAGCCCTTTGCGGAGTAACCCTTGACCCTGACGGAATTAATCTGGAGGAACTGGAGGAAGTCCTTAAAAACGGAGGAGTAAAGCTGATTTATCTTATTCCTAATTTCCAGAATCCTACAGGTCAGACTATGTGCCTAGAAAAGCGCAGGGCTGTGCTTGAGCTTGCTCAGAAATATAATACGGTAATACTGGAGGATAACCCTTACGGAGATCTCAGGTTTTCCGGAGAGGACATTCCGACAATAAAAAGTATGGATAAGAGCGGCCATGTAATGTATTCAGGAACATTTTCAAAGGTTCTTGCTCCCGGTATCAGAGTGGGTTACGCCGTAGGTCCTAAGGATATTATACAGAAGATCGTAGTCTGCAAGCAGGTAGCTGATGTTCATTCAAATATCTGGGCTCAGGTTCTTGCCTATAAGTTCCTTGAAAAATGCGATATGGATAAACATCTTGCTTCGCTGCGTGATATATATAAGCATAAATGCTCGCTTATGATCAATGAGATCGAAAAGAATTTCTCTTCAAAGGTTGCCTTCACGAAGCCGGAGGGCGGATTGTTTATCTGGTGTACGCTTCCGTCCGGCTGCGATATGATGTCGTTCTGTTCAAGAGCGGTTCAGGAATATAAGGTAGCGTTAGTACCCGGAACAGCGTTTATGATAAATGAAACGGATAAGACCGCATCTTTCAGAGTCAACTTCTCAACTCCGACAGACGAGCAGATCGTAAAGGGCTGTGAAATGGTAGGAAGGCTTTCAAAGGAAATGTTCGGTGACTGAAACTCAATTGCTATCGGAGGGGAGGTCCGCACAGAATTGTTTATAAAATGTGCGGATATGTAAAATGAAAGTTCCTTTTACGCTTTTGCAGATCATACTGACAACGGTTTCGCTGTTCGCCTTATGCGCCTGCGCCGCCGCTGACTGCTTTCTGATATATCTCAACATAGTGGAAATGAACAGCAATTCGTTTGTTATCAACGGAGTTATCTGCGCCGTTCTGATAATAATTCTGGGAATCCTGATATTCAAGCCGTCGCTTACAGGCTTTGTCAGGAAAAGCTCAGATGAAGCTGATCCTGTTCCGGCGCTATCTGCGGTAAGAACTTATATGTGCTTTATCGCTCTCGACGCAGCGGCGATACTTTCGATAATGCTGTTCGGAGCATTATTTTCCATTAATGTGCTTATGTATATTCTTATTGCCGCTCCTGCGGTATTTGTGATCGGAGCGGTAAAATACATTTTTGACGTGAGGCGTATAGGCGTAGACGATAACGGAGAAGATCCGGAGGATTAGAAAAGCCTTTGGCATTGTTATTCAAAGCATAAACAATATTTTTCACGAAACGGAGGAAAGTCCGGAGCATGAACTTAATTTTCAGTCTGCCGGACGAATATTATGAGCGACGATAAGAAACTGATTTTCAGCGGTATCCAGCCTACGGGAACCTTTACTCTGGGCAATTATCTGGGAGCGGTAAAAAACTGGGGACCGCTTCAGGATGAATACAACTGTGTATATTCGATAGTTGACCTTCACGCTATAACGGTAAGACAGGATCCCGTTAAGCTCAGGCAGAATTCAATGCAGGCATACGCTCTGCTTCAGGCGTGCGGACTTGACCCCAAAAAGTCAATACTTTTTTTCCAGAGTCATAATAAGTGCCATGCCGAGCTTAGCTGGGTTTTAAGCTGCGCTACTCAGTTCGGCGAGCTTACAAGAATGACTCAGTTCAAGGACAAATCAGCCAAGCATGCGGATAATATAAATGCGGGGCTGTTTACCTATCCTGTGCTTATGGCGGCAGATATTTTGGCGTATAACGCCGACCTTGTTCCTATCGGTATAGACCAAAAGCAGCATCTGGAGCTTGCGAGGAATATAGCTCAGCGTTTTAATCAGCGCTATGGAGATTTCTTTACACTTCCCGAGCCGTTTATCCCCAAAACGGGCGCTAAGGTAATGTCGCTCCAGGAGCCGTCTAAGAAAATGTCTAAATCAGATGAAAACCCCAATGCCTGCATTCTGATACTTGACGATAAGGATACGATAATCCGCAAATTCAAAAGAGCGGTAACAGATTCGGAAGCCGAGGTAAGATATGCCGAGGGCAAGGACGGAATAAACAATCTTATGACGATCTATTCGGCTGTAACCGGAAAAAGCTTTGCCGAAACAGAGTCTGAATTTTCTGGAAAGGGCTACGGCGATTTCAAGCTGGCAGTAGGCGAAGCGGTAGCAGATCATCTTGAGCCTGTCAGAAACGAGTTTGCAAGGCTTATAAACGATAAGGCGTATCTCAGAGAGTGCTATATCGACGGAGCGCAGAGAGCCGAGAGAATCACTCAGAAGACTTTAACAAAGGTATATCGTAAGGTAGGCTTTGTAGACGCACGATAGTTTTAAGGAAAGGAGCCTGTAAAATGAAAAACGCTTTGCTGCTTGATACTGTCCGTGAAATAAAGCATTCACTGAGCAGGTTTCTTTCTATTTTTACTATTATTGCGCTGGGGTGCGGATTTTTTTCCGGAATAAAGGCTACTATGCCTGATATGATAGATACCGCCTCACAGTATTTTATCGACAACAGGCTTATGGACTATAAGCTTATGTCAAATATCGGGATCAGATCCGAGGACGTTCAGGCGGTAAGAAATGCCGACGGAGTAAAAGGCGCTCTTCCCGGTTATTCAAAGGACGTTTTCTATCATTATAATAATCAGAACTGCGTTTTAAAGGTAATGTCCTATAATGCAAACGTACCGGAGGACAGTCCGAACCGTATAAACAAGCCTGTACTGCTTGAAGGAAGAATGCCTGAAAGCTCAGGCGAATGTGTGGTAGAGGTAAAAATGTCCTCTCCGTCTACCTTTAAGGTGGGGAATAAGCTGACCTTAGCTTCTCCGTCAGAGAACGAGGATATCCTCGATACCTTTTCAACCGATACCTTTGAAATTGTGGGAATAGTAACCTCTCCGCTTTACATAGGCTATGAGCGTGACGCTACGAATGTAGGCAACGGAACAGTTCAGAGCTACATAATAGTTCCTGAAGAGGATTTCGTACTCGACTACTACAGCGAGCTTTATATGACCTTTGAGGGTCTTGACGGATATGATCCGTTTTCTCAGGAGTATACCGATGCGGTAAACGAGAAGAAGACCGAAGCGGTAAAAGCCTTTTCAGACAGCGTTCAGACCAGATATAATAAGCTGAGAGCGGATTCTGAAAAGAAAATAGCGGACGCTCAAGGCGAAGCCGATACTCTGGAAACGGTGCTGAGTTCGGATACCGATACGCTTAAGGCTATGGAATCACGGGGAAGCGAGGAGCTGAGATCTGCAAAGTCGCAGTATGAACAGCTGGAGAATAAGGACAGCGCAAAGGCGTACCTGCTGAGGTCCAAAATAGTTCAGGCACAGAATGATTTAGATATCCTTTCAGAGCTTATTGAAGCAAGAAATTCCGGAAGTACGGCTGCCGATGATAAGTATGCGGCAATGCTTTCCGCAGCAAGGTCAGAGATAGACAGCTTTTCCGAAAAGCTTGAAAGCGCTCCCGAGCTGAAAATATATGAACAGGACAGGTTTTCAAGCGCCGATTACAGTTCCTTTAAAAATGACAGCGAAAAGGTTGACGCGGTCGCAAAGGTTTTTCCTGTATTCTTTATACTGATAGCTGCGCTTGTATGTCTTACTACCATGACCAGAATGGTGGAGGAGCAGAGGATACAGATAGGTACCTATAAGGCGCTGGGTTATTCTTCTGCTAAAATAATATCAAAGTATCTTTCCTATGCCGCTCTTGCAGCGGTACTGGGAAGCGCCATTGGAACTGCGGCAGGATTACAGATATTCCCCTATATAATCTACGGCAGCTATAAGATAATGTATAATATCCCAAGTATAAATACTCCCTTCAAGCCGCTTTATCTGCTGCTTTGTATGGTGGTTTCGCTTGCCTGTACCTGCTCGGCAGTGGTCTATTCTTGTATAAGTGAGCTTAATTCACAGCCGTCACAGCTTATGCGGCCCAAGCCTCCTGTTTCAGGCAGACGGGTGATACTTGAAAAGATCGGCTTTATCTGGAAGCGGCTTGACTTTTTGGCTAAGGTAACGGTAAGGAATCTTTTTAGATATAAAAAGCGTTTTTTAATGACGATAGTCGGCGTTGCAGGATGTACGGCGCTTATAGTGACCGGCTTCGGATTGAAGTATTCGATAAAGTCTATTGCAGATAAGCAGTTTAATGAGGTATTCAGATACGACGCAGTAGTCGTAATGAACAGCGACAGTCTTGAAAATTCTCCTTCTCCGTTAGAACAGCTTTCGGGTTATGATGAGGTAAGCGGTTGTATCGCCTTTTCTCTGACCGAATCCACTGCTGAAAGCGGCAGTAATTCACAGTCGGTAAGCGTAGTTGTTCCGCAATATGAAGATCGGCTGAATGAATATATTGCTCTCAGCAGCGTCAAAGGCGGCAAGGAATGCAGGCTTAACGGAAACGAGGTAGTAATAACCGAGAAGCTTGCAAAAATGCTTGATCTTAAAGAAGGTGACAGCTTCGATATTTCAGTTGTCGGCAAGGACAATATAAAAGTCAGGATCGGAGCAGTAGTAAAGAATTATGCACTGCATTATGTATATATGACCGCCGGTCTGTATGAAGAGCTTTACGGAGAAAAGCCTGTTTACAATCTCTCTTATATCAAGCTGAACAGCGGTGCGGACGAAAATGCCTTTAAGGAAAAGCTTATAAGTGATTCCAACGATTTTCTCGGAATGACCTCTAAAACGGACAGCAGCCGCGGATTCCTGAATTCAGTAGACAGTCTGAATACTATTGTGCTGCTGCTTATTTTCTGCGCCGGACTTCTGGCGGTAATAGTTCTGTATAATCTTGCAAATATAAATATAACAGAACGTGTCAGGGAGATCGCCACAATAAAGGTACTGGGCTTTTACGACGGAGAGACTTCTGCTTATATTTACAGGGAAAATATAATTTCGGCTCTGATAGGAATAGCTATCGGTCTTGGAATGGGCAGGATACTGCACTATTTCGTAGTAATAACTACAGAGATAGATATTGTAATGTTCAACCGTACACTAATATGGTGGGCGTATCTTTTCGGAGCGCTGCTTACAATGGTATTTGCGGCGGCTGTAAACATTGTTCTGCACTTTAAGCTTAAGAAAATAGATATGGTTGAATCCTTGAAATCAATTGAATAATCAAAAAAACGGGAGGAAATATTATGGAAAACGAGATCAAACAACACGGTAAGTTCAGCTGGTGCGCTCTGCTTGCTTCATTTCTGCTGGGAGCGTTGCTTGGATTTATTTTTGCTCCGGTAAAAAAGGGAATGATACTCGGAAGCTTCAACGGAAATAACGGCAATAATACAGATCAGCAGGACTATGATGAATTTGATGAATTTGATGTCTGCGGCGATGAGGAAGATGATGATGAAGGAGACTGGGAGGACGAAACTCAGTCATATTCTTTCTGATTAATTTAAAAAATATTTATCTGAAAGCGCGGCAGATCTTCGCTTTCAGGTTCAGTACCCTTAAATATTGAAAGGAGGAAATGCCCGGCGCTGTAACGGCGTTCATAGGATCGGGCATAATATTTATTATGAAGCTGGGAATGGTAGGTCTGCCTAACGTAGGCAAGTCAACGCTTTTCAATGCGCTTACAAATGCGGGAGCTGAATCGGCTAATTATCCGTTCTGTACTATAGAACCCAATGTTGGTATAGTTTCCGTTCCGGACGAAAGATTGGACAAGCTCAAGGAAATGTACGATCCGGTAAAGTTCACTCCTGCGGTTCTTGAATTTGTTGATATTGCGGGACTTGTAAAGGGAGCGTCAAAGGGAGAGGGGCTTGGAAATAAATTTCTCTCCAATATCCGCGAGGTTGACGCGATCGTTCATGTAGTAAGGTGCTTTGAGGACGATAATATAATACACGTCGACGGGAATATAAATCCTGCAAGAGATATTGAAACGATAGATCTGGAGCTTATTTTTTCCGATGTTGAGCTTATCGAACGTAAGCTTGACAGAACTAAAAAGGCAATGAAGGGAGATAAATCTCTTGCCTCCGCCGTTGAGTTTCTGGAAAGACTAAAGGCTCATCTTGAGGACGGAAAACCTGCAAGAGCCTTTGAAATGACTGAGGACGAACTGGATATTCTGAAGGAAACTCCGCTTCTGTCGCTTAAGCCTGTAATTTATGCGGCTAATATGTCGGAGGATGACTTTACCAATAATATCGACTCAAACGAACATTATAAAGCTGTATGCAGAATTGCCGAAGCCGAGGGAAGCGCCGTATTTCCTATATGCGCTCAGATCGAAGCTGAGATAGCGGATATGTCTGATGACGATAAGGCAATGTTCCTTGGCGAGCTTGGTCTTGAAATTTCAGGTCTTAACAGAATAATCAAGCAAGGCTATTCACTTCTCGGACTTATTTCATTCTTAACTGCCGGAGAGCCTGAGGTAAGAGCGTGGACGATAAAGAAAGGCACAAAGGCTCCGCAGGCGGCAGGAAAGATCCATACCGACTTTGAAAAGGGCTTTATCAGGGCAGAGGTAGTTTCCTTTGACAATCTTATAAACTGCGGTTCAATGACTGCTGCAAAGGAAAAAGGATTAGTACGTCTTGAGGGAAAGGAATACGTTATGCAGGACGGAGATATAGTTCTGTTCAGATTTAACGTATGATACCTATGTTTTTTTCTGATCCCTCAAAGGTGCGTTGTAACGTACATGAAGATAAATTTGCATTTTGAAAATAAGCTGTTTAGGATATTTTTTATAGACAAGAATATCTTAAACGGCTTTTGCTGTAAAGGAGGTACTGAAATGAAAAGCTTTAAGAAACAGGCGAAGCAGCTTGTGTCGCAGATGACGCTTGAAGAAAAATGCTCTCTGCTGAAATATGATTCTCCCGCAATCGAAAGACTTGGGATTGATTCCTATAACTGGTGGAACGAAGGACTTCACGGAGTTGCAAGAGCAGGAACGGCAACCGTCTTTCCGCAGGCAATAGCAATGGCGGCGGCATTTGACAAAGCCCTTATTTTCAAAGCGGCGGATATTATTTCTGCGGAAGCCAGAGCAAAGTATAACTACGCTCATTCTAAGGGGGATAACGATATTTACAAGGGTCTTACCTTGTGGAGTCCGAATATAAATATTTTCCGTGATCCGCGCTGGGGCAGGGGTCATGAAACCTACGGAGAAGATCCGTATCTTACCTCGGAACTGGGGACAGCCTTTGTAAAGGGTTTGCAGGGAGAGGGGGAGTATCTGAAAACTGCCGCCTGCGCCAAGCATTTCGCCGTTCACAGCGGTCCGGAGGCTGTGAGGCATGAGTTTAACGCAAAGGTAAGTGAAAAGGATCTGCGTGAAACCTATTTATACGCCTTTGAAAAGCTTGCCGAAGCGGGAGTTCAGGGGGTAATGGGAGCGTATAACAGAGTTAACGGCGAACCTGCCTGCGCCAATTCTCATCTTATGGATATACTTTTCAATGAGTGGAGCTATGACGGATATTTCGTATCAGACTGCTGGGCAATAAAGGATTTTCACACTAATCATATGGTAACTTCAACTGCCGAAGAATCCGCCGCACTGGCGATAAGGTCCGGCTGTCATATAAACTGCGGCAGTACCTATATCCATGCAATGAAAGCTGTACAGAACGGTCTGCTCGATGAAAGCGATATTGACAAAGCTGCCCGAAAGGCTTTGGAAATACGCCTGAAGCTTGGAATGGGCGCTGAAACGGAGTATGATAATATACCTTTTGACGTAATAGACTGTCCGGAGCATAATGCAGTATCGCTGGAGCTGGCGGAAAAGTCAATGGTGCTGCTGAAAAACGACGGTATACTGCCGCTTGATAAAAGCAAGCTCAGAGCGATAAGCGTGATCGGCCCGAATGCGGACAGCAGGGCGTCGCTGTACGGAAATTACTGCGGGACCTCCTCCTGCTGTACGACTTTTCTTGAGGGCATAAAAGCGGAATTTGAGGGACGTGTTTATTTCTCTGAGGGATGTCATTTGTATAAGGACAGAACGGAAGCTCTGGCTATGCCGTATGACAGGATTTCCGAAGCGGTAGCTGCCGCGGAAAATTCCGACGCAGTCGTTCTCTGTCTGGGACTTGACGCTTCTTTGGAGGGAGAGGAAGGCGACGCAGGCAACGCCTATGCTTCCGGCGATAAGCAGGATCTAAGACTTCCTGAAAGTCAGCGGCGTCTGCTTAAAGCGGTTCTTGATACCGGAAAGCCTGTTATAGCCGTGCTTGCTTCGGGCAGCTCTCTTAATATTGAGGAAGACAGAGCTGATGCGGTTATTCAGGCATGGTATCCCGGCTCTCACGGCGGCAAAGCGCTGGCGGAAATTCTTTTCGGAAAAATATCCCCCTCGGGAAAACTTCCCGTAACGTTTTATCGGTCAGCGGACAAGTTGCCTGATTTTGAGGACTATTCAATGCAGGGAAGAACCTACCGCTATACTCAGGATAATATACTTTATCCCTTCGGCTATGGACTTACCTACTCGAAATGCATAGCTGACAGTCTGTCGTTTTCGGACGGCAGGGCGGTATGCAGGGTTTCAAATAACGGAAGCTTCGATACCGACGAGGTTTTGCAGCTGTATATAAAGATACGGGGAAGCGTATATGCCGTACCTAATTATTCCTTATGCGGTTTCAAGCGGATAACCCTCAGGGCAGGGGAGAGCAAAACAGTTGCAGCAGATATTCCGAAGGAGTTCTTTACAGTTGTTGGTGAAAACGGGAAGCGCATTAAAGACGGGATCGGTTTTACTTTATATGCAGGATTTTCGCAGCCTGACGCTCTCAGCAGCAGGCTTACCGGAACGGTTTGCGCAGAGTTCAGTGCGGATTATGAGCCGTAGGTTATGTTTTATGTTGAAAAGGACTGCCGTTCAGACGAATGGCAGTCCTTGTTTTTATTGTTTTGAATAAACGTCGTTAT
Organism: uncultured Ruminococcus sp.; assembly: GCA_900543145.1. GTDB lineage: Bacteria > Bacillota > Clostridia > Oscillospirales > Ruminococcaceae > FB2012. The sequence continues at coordinate 170,717 of UQPZ01000003.1, read as the reverse complement.
CCTCAGGATACTTTTCTGATTCGAGAGATTCGTCGGAAAGAGCCTTCAGCGCTTTCTGACCTATATCTTTTCTGTAGTGAGCGTTTTCAAAGCCGATCCTTTCAACTCCTGCATAAGCGCTGTCAATTGCCGCCTTTAGAGTGCTGCCTTTGGCTGTTACGCCGAGAACTCTGCCGCCGTTTGTTAGGAATTTTCCGTCGGCAAGCTTTGTTCCTGCATGGAAAACCTCACAGCCGTCAAGCTGACCGTTTTCGTTGAGTCCTGAGATCTCAAGTCCCTTCGGGTATGAAAGAGGATAGCCTCCGCTTGCCATAACTACGCAGGCACAGCTGCCTAAGCTCCATTTTACGTCAATTTCGGAAAGTCTATGATTATAGATCGCTTCCATTATATCCGTCAGATCGGTTTCAAGCATAGGGAGAACTACCTGAGTTTCGGGATCTCCGAAGCGGCAGTTATATTCGATCACCTTAGGACCGTCTGGAGTAAGCATAAGTCCGAAATACAGACAACCCTCAAAGGTTCTGCCCTCTGCGTTCATAGCGTTCATTGTAGGAAGAAAAATTTTGTCCATACACTCCTGTGCGATCTCAGCGGTATAATAAGGATTCGGAGCAACAGTACCCATACCGCCTGTATTAAGACCCTCGTCGTTATCATAGGCTCTTTTGTGATCCATTGATGAAAGCATAGGAACAACTGTTTTTCCGTCGGTAAATGAAAGCACTGAAACCTCAGGGCCTGTGAGAAATTCTTCGACAACTATTGTAGAACTGCTGTCACCAAACTGTTTGTTGTCGATCATTGAGCGTATAGCATTTACAGCTTCCTCCTCATTCTGAGCGAGAATTACTCCCTTTCCAAGCGCAAGACCGTCCGCCTTTATTACCGCAGGATAGGTATTCTGCTCTTTAACGTAGGAAATAGCGGATTCGCTGTCGGTAAAGACCTCATACCTTGCGGTAGGAATACTGTACTTTTTCATAAGCTCCTTTGAAAATACCTTTGAGCCTTCAATTATAGCCGCGTTTTTCTTAGGTCCAAAGGTCATAAAACCTTTTTCCTGCAAAGCGTCTACCATTCCAAGAACCAGAGGATCGTCTGGAGCGACAACGACCATATCGACTTCAAGCCTTTGAGCCAGAGCTTGTACGCCCTCTATATCCGTTGCGGAAACGTTGAAGCATTCCGCTCCGTCGGCTTCTATACCGCCGTTTCCCGGAGTGCAGTAGATTTTTTCAGCTTTTGGAGACTGAGCGAGCTTTCTAATTATGGCGTGTTCACGTCCGCCTCCTCCGACAACTAATATTTTCATTTTAATTCCTCCAAGCTTTGAGTTTCAGATTTTCTGTTCATATTACCCCGCTGTTGTTTGCGGAAATTAATTTAAGATCACCAATACGTCTTATAGCTGGACGTGTGTTCTTATCAGATATTAAATCACTGAACGCCTGTTTAGGACAAACGTTCAGTGAAATCGGTTTTGATTATAATACGGTAAAGGAATTGATAACGTCATTGAAATCACTTTCAATATTTGCAAATGCTGATTTTTCTGCGCCGTAGCTTATTGCGTAAATATATCCGTTTTCAATTATGATTATCTGATTCATATTCATTGTGAAATTTTCAGACTGGCTTACATCAACAGATACTAAATATGCGTCCCTTCCGTTGACTGTCATTTCCGAGCCGCCTGTAACGCTGTAGCCTTCCGTAGAATCGTACTGCTTCTTTATGATCTCGGCATAGTCTGCTGGTGAAGATGAGCCGAATGTTCCTGCCGGCTGTGCAATTATGTTGAAGTTTGCGGTTGCCGCCATAGCGTCAGTGCCTCCGCCTGCATACATAAACATACAGTCAGCCATTGAATTAGTATCGGAAGCGTTAGTCCAAAGTTTTTCGTCTACTTTAATTGTGTAGCCTGTTCCTGTAAATACTCCGTCCTTAAGTCCCTTTTCAGCGTTTGAACTGTCAGCTGAGGATTCAGCTGCTGATGATTCTTCAGCCTTTGACTCCTCAGCTGAAGATTCTTCAGCCTTTGATTCTTCGGCTTTGGATTCCTCAGCCGTTTCAGATGAGGTCACTGAAGCCTTTGATGATTTATCCTTCTTTGAGCTTGAAGAATCATCATCGCTTCCGCAGCCTGTAAAAGCCATAACGAGTGATGCCGCTATTGCGGCGATAAGCAGTTTCTTCATATTCTTTCTCCTTCTATAAAATTAAGATTAATGATGGAATAATCTTATTCCCGTAAATGCCATAGCCATGTTATATTTATTGCAGGTCATGATAACATGGTCATCTCTGATAGAACCGCCCGGCTCGGCAATGTATGAAACACCGGACTTTTTAGCTCTTTCAATATTATCTCCGAATGGGAAGAAAGCGTCAGAACCAAGGCATACGCCGGTATTCTTTTCAAGCCATTCTTTCTGTTCTTCCTTGGTGAAAACTTCAGGCTTGACCTTGAACATTTTCTGCCACTCACCGTCAGCGAGAACATCCATATACTCGTCGGAAATATAAACGTCAATAGTATTATCTCTGTCGGGACGGCGTATATCATCAACAAACTGAAGTCCCAGAACCTTGGGGTGCTGTCTGAGCCACCAGATGTCAGCCTTGTTTCCGGCAAGTCTTGTGCAGTGGATCCTTGACTGCTGACCTGCTCCGATACCTATTGCCTGACCGTCCTTAACGTAGCAGACGCTGTTTGACTGGGTATATTTAAGCGTGATCAGTGAGATGATCAAATCAATTTTTTTGTCATCAGGAATATTTTTGTTTTCTGTAACAATATTTGAAAGCATAGCTTCATCTATTTTAAGCTCATTTCTGCCTTGCTCGAACGTAACGCCGAAAACCTGTTTTCTTTCAATAGGATCAGGAACATAATTTTCGTCGATTTTAATGATGTTATAGGTTCCCTTTCTCTTTGACTTTAAAATTTCAAGAGCCTCGTCGGTATAGCCGGGAGCAATAATTCCGTCAGAAACCTCTCTCTTAATCATATTAGCTGTGCAGGCATCGCATTCGTCGGATAGTGCAATAAAGTCGCCGTATGAAGACATTCTGTCGGCGCCTCTGGCTCTTGCGTAAGCACAGGCAAGGGGAGAAAGCTCACCCAGATCGTCTACAAAATAAATCTTAGCCTCTGTTTCAGAAAGAGGTCTGCCTACAGCTGCGCCTGCCGGTGAAACGTGCTTAAAAGATGTTGCAGCACACATACCGGTAGCCTTTTTAAGCTCTCTTACAAGCTGCCAGCCGTTGAAAGCGTCAAGCAGATTTATATATCCAGGTTTGCCGTTAAGCACCTCGATAGGAAGTTCAGAGCCGTTTTCCATAAATACTCTCGACGGTTTCTGATTAGGGTTGCAGCCGTATTTTAAAAGCATTTCGTTTGCCATAAAAATTTTCCTCCTGTAATTTAGTATTTTCAGCAATAGAAAGTAATTATTTGCTGTATTTATTAACGATCCTTGAAACCGAGTTGCCTGTTTTAATATCAATATATCTTACAAACAGTGAAACTTTGTTGTCATCATTAAGGCTTTCCCAAAGCTTAGCTGTAAATTCCTCAATTTCGTTTGGAATTTCTACTTTCTTAGGCTCGCCCTCGAAGCTTGGCAGGGGATTTCCGTCGCCCATATATGTGTGGATAAAGTGACCGAAGCCGTTGAGGGGATTTGTGTAGGAGTATGTAAATCTTTCGCAGCAGTCAGGGTTTCCGTCTGCGGATTTAAGTATTGACATCGCATAATTATATGCGCCGTTTTCAACATGCATGATTCCGGAAATACGCGGCGTGTAGTTTGGAGCGTCATCCTCATATTCTCTGGTTCTGAGCGACTGCTCAAATGTCTGCTGCTTATCCATAAGCTCGTAGATAGTATCGGTCTGGTCACCGTTTGTAACTATCGTTTTATTGCCCAGTACACGTACAGGGGAGTATATGATAAGGTGCGGGTCGGTAAGCTTAGAGGGGTCTGCCGCTTCGGTTCTGATACCGTCATCAGTTTCGGTAAATACCCTGTTTCTTGAGTTTACGCTTCTGCCCATGATAAAATAGGCTGTTACCGCGTTTTTTCCGTCAGCGGATTTTCCGATAATAATTCCTCTTCCGGGGTAGGAATTGGACCTAAGCTCCTCGTAAATGTCAAGTGTTTTCATTATATACCTCCTGTTGTATATTTTTATGCTCGCTGTCTGATGGTTTGCAGAGTTTCAGCCTGATCATTGGTCTTCCTCAAGATCAACATACGCCTTGCCGTTTACAATGGAAATTCTGCCTTCACAGAACAGTGACACTGCTTTCGGCAGCAGCTTCCATTCTACATTTTCCATTATTCTTCTCTGGAGCGTTTCGGGAGTATCGCCGTTTTCCACATCAACCGTCCCCTGAAGAATTATTGCGCCTGCGTCTGCTTTTTCATTTACAAAATGTATCGTTGCACCCGATACCTTGACGCCGTATTCAAGCGCCTTTTCATGTACTTTAAGCCCGTAGCAGCCCTCGCCGCAGAAGGAGGGGATAAGCGCCGGGTGAACGTTTATGATCCTATAGCTGTAAGCCTTTGTAACGCACTCGTCGAGGATAGTCATGAAGCCTGCGAGTACCACCAGATCCGCCTTTTGCCTGTCAAGCTCAGCCAGTACCGCACGGCTGTATGAAACGCTGTCGGAATAGTCTTTTCTTGATATCACCACTGAAGGAATACCTGCAGTTTCTGCACGTTCAAGAGCATAGGCCCCCTCTTTTGAAGAAATTACGCAGGTGATTTTTCCGCCCTTGATTTCTCCTCTTTTTTCAGCGTCGATAAGCGCCTGTAAATTTGTTCCGCCGCCTGAAACGAGAACGCATATTTTTTTCAAATAAAAAACCTCTTTCTTAACTTTTATTTCCGAAGGGTTTTTAAAACACCCTTCACTAATAGGCAAAAAAGGGGGAAAAGTTGCATATGAATGTGCAACTATGAACAAAAAAGTTTTTAATTAAATTAAATTTTGTAGCTATGCATAAAATATATGATATAAAATTATGCAAAAGCTACAAATAAAATGAAAGATATTTACTGTAAAATATTACTAGACAAGCTGTGATCCTTGCCTATATCAGCCGTAGATCAGCAGATTATTACGCCGAGATCGGATTCTACCAGCTCGCCGAGAACGTAAGCCTCTTCGCCTGCCGCATTGATAGCAGCAACAGCCTTATCAGCGTCGTTTTTATCAACTACGACTGTCATTCCCACGCCCATATTAAAGGTATTGAACATATCACGCTCGGGAATATTTCCTGTTTTGGCAATAACGTCGAATATCGGAAGCACCTGAACCGCATTTCTTTCTATTTTAGCTGAAAGTCCGTTCGGCAGTGATCTCGGAATATTCTCATAGAAACCGCCGCCTGTAATATGTGAAATTGATTTTACCTTTACGCTGTCAAGAAGCTTCATTACAGCCTTTACATATATCTTGGTAGGCGTAAGCAATACGTTTCCGAGGGTAGTTCCCAGGTCGGAATAATGTCTTGCAAGATTTGACTCGCTTACGTTGAACACCTTTCTTACAAGGGAGAAGCCGTTTGAGTGAACTCCGCTCGATTTGATAGCTATCATAACGTCGCCGGCCTTCTGAGTTTCGGGCTTCAGTATTTTGTCCTTATCAACTACTCCTACAGCGAAGCCTGCAAGGTCGTATTCGTCAACTGGATAGAAGCCCGGCATTTCCGCGGTCTCTCCTCCGATAAGCGCCGCTCCCGACTGAACGCAGCCTTCAGCAACGCCTGAAACTATCTGAGCTATCTTTTCGGGATAGTTTTTTCCTACGGCAACGTAGTCAAGGAAAAACTGCGGCTTTGCTCCGCAGCAGATAATATCGTTTACGCACATAGCAACGCAGTCAATTCCTACGGTATCGTGCTTATCCATAAGAAAAGCGATCTTAAGCTTTGTTCCGACGCCGTCTGTTCCCGAAACAAGAACAGGCTTTGAGATACCTGTCATATCAAGCTCGAACAGACCGCCGAAGCCGCCGAGTCCGCTCAGTACGCCGCTTGTCATAGTACGTCCGACATACTGCTTCATAAGCTCTACTGCTTTATATCCGGCAGTAACGTCAACGCCGGCTTCCTTGTAGCTGTTTGAGTAACTGTTCATAATTTTATCCTTTCAAGCTTTATTCTTTACTTATGCTCTGATATTTTATATTCAAATTTATCCTTAGGCATTTCCTTAGGCACTTCTATTGGATAGCTTCCGCTGAAGCAGCCTGTGCAGAAGCCGCAGTCTGAATTTCCGACAAGCTTCTGTACACTTTCAACGCTGAGGTAGCCCAAGCTGTCCGCGCCGATATAGCGGCATATTTCCTCATTAGTCATACGGCAGGCTATAAGGTTGTCTTTGCTGTCGATGTCCGTACCGAAGTAGCAGGGGGAAACGAACGGAGGACTGGAGATCCTGACGTGGACCTCTTTTGCGCCTGCGTCTCGCAGCAGTTTTACGATACGAGCGCAGGTAGTTCCTCTTACTATACTGTCGTCTATCATAACGACTCTTTTGCCTTTTACGGTGTTTGATATCGCATTCAGCTTTATCTTCACCGAATTTGTTCTTTCCGTCTGAGTCGGCTGGATAAATGTCCTTCCTATATAGCGGTTTTTAATAAATCCGATACCGTAGGGGATTCCGCTTTCCTGTGAAAATCCCAAAGCTGCGTCAAGTCCGGAATCCGGAACGCCGATGACAATATCAGCGTCTGCAGGGTGCTCGCGCCACAGATATTTTCCTGCTCTCAGCCTTGCTTTATGGACGCTTGAGCCTTCGATTACCGAATCGGGACGTGCAAAGTAGACATATTCAAAAACGCACATAGTACCCTTGCCGCCGCAGTGGCTTTCTATTGAACGCAGTCCGTTTTTGTCGATCACAATAATTTCTCCCGGCTTTACATCACGGATAAACTCCGCACCGATACTGTCGAAAGCGCAGGTTTCAGATGAAACAACATAGCCGCCGTCTATCTTTCCGAGGGAAAGAGGTCTGAAACCGTTGGGATCTCTTACTGCGATCAGCTTTGACGGCGACATAATTACAAGAGAGTATGCGCCTTTTATCTTGTCCATAGTTCTCTCGACAGCCGTTTCGATCGAAGGAGCCGTAAGGCGTTCCTCGGTTACGGAATATGAAATTACCTCTGTATCGTTGGTCGTATGAAAGATCATGCCCTTATTTTCATACTTCTCCCTAAGTTTTCTGGCGTTGGTAAGATTGCCGTTATGGGCTATTGCAAGCGGTCCCTTGACATGGCGTACTACCAACGGCTGAGCATTTACAGCGCTGCAGCTGCCGGTAGTCGAATAACGCACATGACCTATAGCAATGTTGCCTTTTCCCAGCTGTTCAAGCGTATCCCTGTCAAAAACCTGATTTACAAGGCCGAGATTTTTATGATGTCTGAAAACTCCGTCGTCGTTTACAACTATACCGCAGCTTTCCTGTCCTCTGTGCTGCAAAGCGTAAAGCGCAGTATATGTCTGAGCGGCAACGTCGCTTGTTTCATCGGTATAGATACCGAAAACGCCGCATTCTTCGTGAATAGAGTTAAACATTAGCAAAACCTCCGGATAAATGGATAAAGTCGGATATGTGTCAGAGCGTATGCTGCGTCTTATTTTATTGTTAAATTCCGGCTTCAGAAACTCTCTTCATCATTTCCTGATAAGCGTCCTCTACGCCGCCCATATCTCTTCTGAATCTGTCCTTATCAAGCTTTTCATGAGTAGCAGAATCCCAGAAGCGGCAGGTATCGGGCGAGATCTCGTCAGCGAGAATGATCTCTCCGTGAAATCTTCCGAATTCGATCTTGAAGTCGATAAGGTCAACGTTGATCTTCTTAAAGAACTTTACCATAAAGTCATTAACCATAAAAGCGTATTTTGTAATAGCTTCGATCTCTTCCTCGGTAGCAAGGTCGAGTCCGAGAGCGTAATATTTATTGATAAACGGATCGCCAAGCTCGTCGCATTTATAGCTGAATTCAAGAGTAGGCTGCTTAAGCTTTGTACCCTCTGCAATTCCAAGCTTCTTTGAAAAACTTCCCGCAGCTACGTTTCTTACGATCACTTCAAGAGGAACGATCTCAACTTTTTTTACTATAGTTTCCCTGTCGCTTATCTCTTTTACGAGATGAGTAGGAACGCCTTCTTTTTCAAGCAGGCTCAGCATAAGGTTTGTCATTTTGTTGTTGATAGCGCCTTTGCCTAAAATAGTGCCTTTTTTCTCGCCGTTAAATGCGGTAGCATCGTCCTTATAATCAACGATAACAAGATTGGGGTCGTTGGTTGCATATACCTTTTTAGCCTTGCCCTCATAGAGCTGTTCTGTTTTTACGATGTTTTCCATAACCAATTCCTCCATTATAAATTTATAGTATTTTGTACTTTTTAATATTTATATATTTTCGCCTGTTTTTTGAGCGAAAAGAATATCCATACAATGCTTATGCGGTGTTCCACCACTGTTGCAGTCAAAAATAATTTCCGAGCAGCTATTTATTATCCAATCGTGATATAATGTGAAAAGTTCGCCTGAGTACCATATCTGTCTGTTCTTTTCTGCGTCATCAGGACGACTTAGAAAAGGTTTGCTGACAAATACATTAATAGCGTTTATACCATTTAATGCAGTATGCTTTTTGAAATTATCAAAAATTTCTGCTCTTTTTTCAGGCGGAACAAAATGCAGAACACCTGAACCAAAAAGAATATCAAACTCATTTTCAAGCTTGAAATCAAGTAGATCAGCAACAAAAAATTAATGTCCGCATTGTGCTTTTTCGCTAATCTGAAAAGAGATATATCAGAATAATTCTACCTTTGGCTAAATTAAAGCTCCGCAATAGCTTTCTGAAGCTTTTCGTCCTTAGCCTTTACTCCCTCGATCATTTCTTTTTTAGCGTCCTCAAGCTTGTCCGCAAGAGTTTCGTCCGAAAGCGCAAGCATCTGGACAGCCAGTACCGCCGCATTCCTAGCTCCGTTTATAGCAACGGTAGCAACGGGGATACCGGAAGGCATCATTACTGTTGCAAGAAGAGCGTCGAGTCCGTCAAGTGCAGCTGATTTAATTGGAATACCGATAACCGGCAGCGTAGTGTGACCTGCAATAACTCCTGCCAGATGAGCCGCCATTCCGGCAGCACATATTATAACTCCGAAGCCGTTTTCCTTTGCCTTTGAAGCAAACTCAGCGGCAAGCTCAGGAGTTCTGTGAGCTGACATAACTCTGCATTCTACAGGCACTCCGTATTTTTTCAGCTCGCATACAGCGTCCTTAACAATCGGAAAATCGCTGTCCGAGCCCATAATGACCGCTACTTTTTTCATAAAATATCCTCCCGCAGTATTTGTTAATAAAAAAACTGCAACTATAGCGTTGCAGTTTGATTTTTGACTGAAATAATATGATTAGAGTGCAAAAAACCAAGAACACGTCCGCATACGTCGGACATATCCTTTGAAATATAAGAGAAACGCTCTGAAAAAACGGTTTTTTCGGAAACTGCCGTTTTCATTCCTTATCCTCCTAAAGCACTCGATAATATAAAGCTCCGCCGCACCGCCTTTTACCATAATTTTACGACGTGAGAACATAGAACCTTACATTAATATTGTACTATACTTATATAGAAATTTCAACACCATAATATATAAAATTTATAACGAATAAAAATAGATTTATTGTGTAAAATCACTATATATTGAATCTGGGAGGCATACTGTCAGGATATGTGCCGGAGGAGGGATTTACAGAGCCTTCAGCCATATTATCCACAAGCTGATGCATTTCTTCTTTGGAACGGACGCTGTGAGTGCTTGAAATAAGCTGCTCCTTCTGATCGGAGGAAAGCCTTGTGAAGTAATCCATAGCCAGAGGATTTTGAGCCATTGCCATTGCAAGTCCCAGAGGCATATCAAGACCGTTTGAATAATTTCTCTTATCCATTCTTATCGTTCCTTTCATAAAAAATTTCCCGGGAAATACCCGTAATAATATTTTTACCTCAATTGCTTAAAATAAACCGCGTAACGCTGAAAAACTATATTTCTTATTGGTTGACAAAATGTAAATATCATGTTAAAATAATCTGAGATCATATGACGCGGCAAAAGCGTAATTCTTTGAAAGGGACAGGATTTTTAATGGAAAATCTTTCAAATATAAAAGTGATAAAGGACGTACTTGAACGGCACAGCTTTACATTTTCTAAGTCGCTGGGGCAGAACTTTCTGATAAATCCTACGGTATGTCCGAAAATTGCGGAAATGGGCAACGCCAGGAAAGGCTTTGGTATAATCGAGATAGGGACAGGTATCGGCGTGCTTACCAACGAGCTTGCAAAAAGAGCGGACAAGGTAGCCGCTGTAGAAATTGACAAGCGCCTTATTCCTGTTCTTGAAGAAACGCTTGCGGAGTATTCAAACGTCAGGATAATAAACGGCGATATTATGAAGACCGATCTTTCAAAGCTTATAGAGGAGGAGTTTGAAGGACTGGAGGTCGCCGTATGCGCAAATCTTCCGTATTATATTACTTCACCCGTAATTATGAAGCTTCTTGAGGAAAGGCTTCCTATAAGATCTGTAACGGTCATGGTACAGAAGGAAGCGGCGCAGCGTTTATGTGCAAAGCCGGGAACGAGGGAAGCGGGCGCAATCACTGCGGCGGTAAATTATTTTTCTGAACCCAAGCTTCTTTTCAACGTTTCAAGGGGAAGCTTTATGCCTCCACCTAACGTGGACAGCTGCGTTATAAGGTTTGACATAAGGGAAAAAACTCCGGAGGGAGTTACGGACGAAGCATTTTTCTTTCGGACGGTAAGGGGAGCTTTTTCTCAGCGGAGAAAAACGCTGGTAAATTCGGTTTCGGCTTCGCTTGGGATAGATAAATCCATTGTTACAGCCGCCGCTGTACGATCCGAACTTGAGGAAAGCGTCAGACCCGAAAAGCTTACTTTGGAACAGCTGATACGTTTTACAGAGGAGCTGAGGCAGGGGACAGAGCCTTAGATCATCAATTACGATTAATGTCGTTTTGTGCAGATTAAAATATTATGATATTCCCGTATTTCTGACATTTTTCACCGTATATTTTTGCTATGATATTGATATTCAAGTCTTGCAAAATATAGGAAGTGGTGATAATATGTTAAAGATAAGGGAACGGACGGCTGCTCATACGTCAAAAAAGAGCGTCAGCGTTATCGGCTGTATTATAACAGCTGCTGCGGCTTTTCTGGCTTCTATGGGAAAAATAATGGGTTATCCGTCTCCGGTAAATGTGGCGGTCGCCGTTGTTTCGGGAAAATATATAATTCCGGCGTTCCTCGGCTCGGCGCTCAGCTACATAGTATCAGGAAATGCGGAAAACGGCATTATACAGCTTTGCACTATTCTGGTCATAGCGGGAATAAGACTGACAGTCATGCATGACAGCCGAAGGGACGATCCTGTTTTTCTGGGACTGCTTACGTCGGGGATAATGATACTTTTCAGCTGCGTTATGTCGGTTGCCGTGCCGTCTGACGCATATACGGCGTCGCTTCGCATGATAACTGCGCTGATAGGCGGCTGTCTGGTATTTATCGCAAAGACCGTAAAGCAGAATTATGAATGCGAGGGAGTATTTGAGCTTGGCGGACTGAACGGAGTTTTTGCGGCAATACTGTATATAATGACGGTCGCGACGCTTGCGGCAGTTCCTCTTCCGTATTTCAACGCCGGCAGGATCTTCGGCGCATTCGCACTGCTTGCCGCTGTTAGAAAATATAAAACGGCGGGAGGAGCGGTAGTAGGAGCGCTGACTACCTGCGGTATACTGCTGTGCAGTCCTCAGCTGGCGGGGAATACGCTTCTGCTTGCGACCTCGGGGCTTATATGCGGGGCCTTTGTACAGTTCGGAGTTCTTGCAGCGGCTTTTGTTTTTATAGGTGTATCGCTTATAAGCCTTGTCGCTATCGGAATAAATTCAGATACGTTTTTTATGTTTGCGGATCTGCTTGCCGGTTCTGTTCTGTTTATAGCCTGTCCGGTTTCATTTCTCAAAAAAACCGCCGCCCGATTTTTCGGAGTGCGCAGCTCGGTAGACCTTGTAGGTCAGACCGCTTCCTCTAGGCTGAATTTTGCTTCCAGAACTCTGGGAGATATAAGGGGGCAGATCGCTCTTGTATCTGCCGCAATTGATAAAAAAACAGAAAATGCGGATCTTAAGGTAAGAGTATGTACTGCGGTATGCGGAAACTGCGAGCTTTTCGGAATGTGCTGGAAGAAATCTAGAAATGCGGCAAAGCAGGCGTTTGAAAGGCTTGAGCAGACGGTAATGAAGTATAACGGAATAAGCGTGCTTGATGTGGAAAAGCAGCTTCCTCTCTGCTGCAGGACGGAGGCTCTTACAGACGGTTTTAATGAAATATACAAAAACCTGCTGGCTGAAAAAGCCGACAATATAAGAGTCAAGGAGCTTAGGGGGATACTTACCGAGCAGCTTTCATCAATGGAGGATATGCTGAGCGATCTGTCTTACAGAGTCGGACAGGTCAGGGCGGTAGATCCGTCGCTTTCAGCGCAGGTAAGGGACCATTTTGCTCAGCTTGGTTATCCTAACGCAAAGGCTTGCGTTTATATAGACGAGAACAGCACCCAGAGGGCGGAGGTTTTTCTTACCGCAGGTTTTAAGGGTGATCTGGTAAAGCTTACTACCGGAATAAGCGCCATTGCCGAAACCGACTTTGATATCCCTGTAATAACTCAGGTCGATAACGTAACCAAGCTTTCCTTCAACGAGCTTCCGGCTTTTGAAATACAGACGGGAACCTTTCAGGCGTCAAGCGGCGATAATGAATATTCCGGTGATACGCTGGATATTCTTGAACTTACAGCCTGTGAAAAGTATATTATTCTTTCGGACGGCATGGGTACAGGAAAGCGGGCAAGGCTCGATTCGATGTTTGCCGTTAACCTTGCATGCAGGCTGCTGAAGGCGGGATTCTCAATGACTACAGCTCACAGGCTTATCAATTCTATCCTGAGAGTAAAGGGCTGGGAGGAATCTTTTGCTACGCTGGATCTCCTCAGGCTGGATCTTTGCGGAGGAAGTGCGGAATTTCTCAAATCAGGAGCAGCTCCCGCTTATCTTTACCGCGACGGTGCGTTTAGGGTAATAGGAGGACAGGCGTTCCCGGCGGGTATTCTGGAGGATTGCCCTCCGGATACTGAGAATCTGAAGCTCTTTAAGGGAGATATAATAATAATGACCTCCGACGGCGTGAGCGAAAGTACAGTCAGACGGCTTCCGTCAGTAATAAAACGGAAAGCTTCATCTCCTGCCGAGATCGCTCAGAAGCTGGGCGAGTACGCAATGAACGTTAAAAACGGAGGAAAGCGGGACGATATTTCTATTGCGGTCATCAGCATAGACGGAAGAAAATAGGTTTTTTATATAACCAGTCTTATCGTATTGTCATTTTGCACAAATACGAGTGTTGAAATATGTGACAAACTGAAAATAATAACTAAAAGTCTTGCAAATTCGTTCAAAATCGGTTAAAATAAAAGCATGGGAATTTTTATATTTCAGTTCCTTTTCAGGAATTAACAGAATGAGAATCAAAGCGCCGCGTCGGCGCACAAAACACGGCGAAAGGAGCAATACTTCCCGCAGGAGGAGGTATGGACGGTAAAATGATCAAAAAAATACCCGAAGAATATAAACTGCCGCTTCATTTGTTTCATCAGGGTACGAATCTGATGACCTATGAATTTCTCGGCTGTCATAAAGGAGAAAAGGACGGAAGAGAAGGCTATTATTTCAGAGTATGGGCGGCTAAGGCAAAGTCGGTTTCTGTCGTCGGCGATTTCAACGATTGGGACGAGTCTGCCGATCCTATGGAAATGATAGCGGAAACCGAGGTATGGGAAGCTTTTATAGAAGGTCTGAAGCAGTTCGATACATATAAGTTTTCGGTTGTCGGCTGCGACGGCAAAACAAGGCTGAAAGCAGATCCGTACGGAACTCATATGGAGGTCAGTCCTGCGACCGGAAGCAAAATATACGATATAGACGGATACTGCTGGGGCGACGGCAAGTGGATAAAGGATAAGGAGAAGAAGGATATATATAATTCTCCGATGAACATTTACGAGACTCATCTAAATTCATGGAGAACCTGTACCGAAGGAAGATTTATGGGATATATTCCTTTTGCACAGCAGATCATCCCTTACCTTAAAGATATGGGTTATACGCATATCGAGCTTATGCCTCTTGCGGAATACCCGTTTGAGGGTTCATGGGGTTATCAGGGAATAGGCTATTACGCTCCTACCTCAAGATTCGGCACTCCAGCTGATTTTATGAAGATGATAGATATGTTTCACCAGGCGGAAATAGGCGTTATTCTTGACTGGGTACCTGCTCATTTTCCGAGGGACGAGGCAGGGCTTTTCGAGTTTGACGGCGGTCCGTCCTACGAATACGCCGACCCTAAAAAGCGGGATCACCTTGCGTGGGGCACAAGAGTGTTCGATTACGGCAGGGGCGAGGTAAGGTCTTTTCTTATTTCAAACGCTCTTTACTGGCTGGAAAAATTCCACATTGACGGACTTCGGGTCGATGCAGTAGCGTCTATGCTTTATCTTGACTACGACCGCAGGGACGGGGAATGGACGCCTAACGTATTCGGCGGACACGAGAATCTTGAAGCTATTGATTTCTTTAAAAGACTCAACGAGGCGGTTTTTGCCAGAAACCCAAAGGCTCTGATGATAGCGGAGGAATCTACTGCATGGCCTATGGTAACAAAGCCGACCGGCGACGGAGGACTAGGATTCAATTTCAAGTGGAATATGGGCTGGATGAATGATATGCTCAAATATATGGCGATGGATCCTATAAACAGGGCGTTTCATCACGATATGCTTACGTTTTCGTTTTTCTATGCCTTTTCGGAAAATTTTATTCTTCCTATCTCTCATGACGAGGTAGTTCACGGTAAGGCTTCGCTTGTTAATAAGATGTTCGGATCGGATACAGACCAGAAGTTCGCTCAGGCACGGCTGTTCATGGCTTATATGATGGCTCACCCCGGCAAAAAGCTTCTGTTTATGGGCTCGGAATTCGCTCAGTTCAGAGAATGGGATTATGAGAGCGGTCTTGAGTGGTTTATGATAGAGGAATATGAAAATCACAGAAATTACTGGAAGTATATAAAGAACCTGAATCATTTCTATCTTGAGCATCCTCAGCTGTGGGAAAATGATTTTACCTGGGAAGGCTTCAGCTGGATATCCAACGACGATTACAGGCAGAGTATAATAATATTCAGGCGTTTTGACCGCAAGGGAAACGAGATAATCGCAGTCTGCAATTTCGTTCCGGTAGGAAGGACTTCATACTGTTTCGGAGTTCCTTATAAAGGCTCATATACCGAGGTGCTGAATTCGTCATCTCCCAACGGAGAGCCTTCTGTAAACGGAACGGTAAGATCCAAGCCTGTTCCTATGCACGGTTTTGACAATTCCATATGCATTGATATTCCGGCGTTTTCGGTAATGTACTTTACTGTAAAAAAGGCGCCGGTTAGGAAGGCTAAAAAAGCCGCAGATACAAAAAAGACCGGCTGCGAAAAGAAAAAGGCTCCGGTCAAAAGGAAAAGTAAGTCCGCTGCCGAATAGTTCGGCTGAAAAATAGATGAAAAATATTACATTGGTGGGTGAATTATTATGTTCAACAAAAAAGAATGCGTAGCTATGCTGCTTGCCGGTGGACAGGGAAGCCGCTTGTACGCTCTGACTCAGACTGTGGCTAAGCCTGCTGTGCCTTTCGGCGCTAAATACCGTATTATCGACTTTCCGCTGTCTAACTGCATTAATTCGGGTATTGATACGGTAGGAGTTCTTACTCAGTATCAGCCGCTTGCGCTGAATGAATATATCGGAAACGGTCAGCCTTGGGATCTTGACCGTATTCACGGAGGAGTTCATGTGCTTCCTCCTTATCAGAAAGCGTCGGGAGCAGACTGGTATTCAGGAACAGCAAACGCTATTTATCAGAATATGGCTTTTATTGAAAGATACGATCCGGAGTACGTTATTATTCTTTCGGGCGACCATATTTATAAGATGGATTACAATAAGATGCTTGCTTATCATAAGGCAAAGAATGCGGACGCAACTATTGCCGTTATCGACGTGCCTAAGGAGGAAGCCTCGCGCTTCGGTATCATGATAACGGATGATGAGGACAACATCATAGATTTTGAGGAAAAGCCTAAGGCGCCGCGTTCGACTCTTGCGTCTATGGGTATTTATATTTTTACATGGTCTAAGCTCAAGGCTTATCTTATTGCAAACGAAGAGGATAAGGAAGCCAGCAAGGACTTCGGAAAGAATATTATCCCTGATATGAAAAATGCCGGAGAAAAGCTTGTAGCTTACCGCTTTGACGGTTACTGGAAGGACGTAGGAACGATAGATTCGCTTTGGGAAGCCAATATGGATCTTATAAATCCCAATATTCCTATAGACCTGTACGATCCCGCTTGGAAGATATATTCGAGAAATCCCGTGCTTCCTCCGCAGTATATCGGAAAGGGAGCGTCGGTTCAGAATTCAATGGTTACAGAGGGCTGCTTTATTGACGGTTCGGTTGAATTTTCAATGATCTCAGAGGGCGTTGTTGTAGAAGAGGGCGCTGAAATTTATGATTCTATACTTATGCCGGGCTGCGTTGTAAGGAAGGGCGCAAAGGTAGAATATTCTATCGTAGGAGAAAATTCCGTTATCGGTGAAAATGCTCATATAGGAGCAAGACCCGAAAATATTGACGACAAGGATACATGGGGAGTTGCTGTAGTCGGTCACAATATAAATATTTCGGACGGCGTTTCGGTAGCTCCCAAGGCGATCGTATCGTCAGATATGTAGGAAAGGAATGGCTAGACATGGATGTAAATATGGGTAATGTTCTCGGTCTTATTTTTGCGAATATGCATGATATGACCGTAGGCGATCTGACTAAAAACAGGACAATGGGCTCTATTCTTTTCGGCGGAAGATACCGCCTTATAGATTTTCCGCTGTCCAATATGGTAAACAGCGGTATCTCAGAGGTAGGCGTAATTACAAAGTCCAATTACCAGTCGCTTCTGGATCATCTCGGCTCTGCAAGAGAGTGGGATCTTTCAAGGAAGAAGGGCGGACTTTATATACTTCCTCCCTTCGGCAACGTTGACAGCAAGCTTTACAGGGGAAGAATAGAGGCGCTTTACGGAGCTATGAGCTTTATAAAGCATTCAATGGCTGAATATGTCGTGCTTTCCGACTGCGATATAGTTACGAATATGGACTTTAAGCCTATAGTTTCTCAGCATATCTCAAGCGGAGCGGATATAACGATAGTAGCTCATACTGGAGTATATACAAGCGAGGATATCAAGCAGTCTACAGTTGTAAATACAGACGAGGAGGGCAGCGTCAAGTCTGTTCTTATCCAGCCGGATATAAGCGGTACCTGTACCGCAAGCCTTAATATCTTTATAATGAGCAAGCAGTTCCTTATAGATATGATCTCAGATTCTATTGCAAGAGGAAACGTCAGCTTTGAAAAGGATATTCTACAGGAAAAATGCAGGGAGCTGAATATCAAGGTATATGAATATTCGGATTATTTCAGCAAGATAACAAGCGTAGAAAGCTATTTTAAGGCCAATCAGGAACTTCTTAAACCGGAAAATGCCAGAAAGCTTTATCTGCCGAAGAGGTCTATCTATACCAAGGTCAGCGACAACGCCCCTGTAAAGTACGACCTTGACAGCTGCGTTGAAAATTCGCTTATTGCCGACGGCTGCGTTATCGAGGGCAGCGTTGAGAATTCGATACTTTTCAGAGGAGTAAAGGTAGGCAAGGGAGCAAAGGTAAAGAACTGCATACTTATGCAGGGTACAGTTGTCGGAGATGATTCCGAGGTAACGTATCTTATTACCGACAAAAATGTAACGATCAAAGAAAATCATATTCTTACAAGCGCACCAAGCTATCCTATGTATATCGGAAAGGGCGCTTCGGTATAGACAACCGGATATTAAATTCTGATCAAGAAAGAGGGCATTATTTTGAATATACTGTATACGGCAAGCGAGGCGCTGCCTTATATCGCCTCGGGCGGTCTTGCCGACGTTGCAGGTTCGCTTCCTGCGGCTATAAATGCTGAGGGGCATGACTGCAGGGTGGTGATCCCGTACTACAGCCAGATAAAGCAGGAGCTGAAGAATCAGCTGACATACTTAACTAATTTTACCGTTCCCGTTGCCTGGAGAAATCAGTACTGCGGAGTTTTTACAGGCAATATAAACGGAGTGACTTATTATCTTCTGGATAACGAGTATTATTTTGCAAGAAACGGTCTTTACGGTTTTTATGACGATGCGGAAAGATTTATTTTCTTCTCACGCGCCGTACTGGAGCTGCTTCGATATATTGATTTTAAGCCTCAGGTAATAAACGCAAACGACTGGCAGACAGCTTTGGTTCCGGTATACTATGATATATTCTACCGTTATCAGAGCGGTTACGAGGACATCAAGACTGTATTTACTATTCATAATATTCAGTATCAGGGACGCTACGGTCTTGAAATAATCAACGATCTTATGGGGATTCCGCTTTATCATACCGACCTTTTGTCGTATGACGGCGATGTTAACTTTATGAAAGCGGCTATAGAGGCTGCAGATAAGGTAACTACCGTTTCTCCGAGCTATGCATGGGAAATTCTTGACCCTTGGTATTCTCACGGCCTTGACAGGATACTTGTACATAAGCAGTACAAGCTATGCGGTTTCCTCAACGGAATAGACCAGAATGTGTATAATCCCGAAACTGACCCGAATATCGAGAAAAATTACAGTCTGAATGACAAATCCGGAAAAGCGGTATGCAAGGCGAAGCTGCTGGAGGAAATGGGAATGGCTCCGGGCAAAGAGCCTGTTATCGGAATTGTAACCAGGTTCGTTTCACATAAGGGATTGGATCTGATAAAGTATGTATTCGAGGATATAATCAGGCTCGGCTATAAATTTGTTATTCTTGGTTCAGGCGAGAAGATATATGAGGATTTCTTCAGAGAAATGCATTATCGCTATCCTGACAGAGTAGGAGTAACGATAGGCTTTGTTCCGTCGCTTTCAAAGCGGATCTATTCAGGCGCAGATATGTTCCTTATGCCTTCCCAGAGCGAACCCTGCGGTCTTGCTCAGATGATCTCCCTGAGGTACGGTACAATACCTATAGTAAGGGAAACCGGAGGACTGAGGGATTCTATTCATGACGCGGGAGCGCCGGGAGGAAACGGGTTTACATTCAAGTCCTACAACGCTCATGATATGCTTGACGCCTGCACAAGAGCAAGAGTTTATTATGACGACAGAATGAAGTGGGGTAAGCTTGTGAATCTTGCAATGAAAGAGGATTTCAGCTGGAAGAGGTCTGCAAAGCTGTATATCGGACTTTATGAGGACATTCACTAATATTTTAATATCATCTGTTTTGAAGAGCGTTCCGCATATCAGCGGGGCGTTTCTTCGTTTATGCGGTTGACATTATTAATAAAATAATGTATAATATTTTATATAATTAAGTGTTTAAATAAGATTGAGTTTAAGAATTAAATAAATTAAAGAAAATTTAAAGGAGAGGCATAAATGGACAACAAGGTAAACCTGCTGATCGAAAATATTGAAAGGGTCATAGTCGGAAAAAGGGACGCTATAAAGAAAGTTATCTCCGCAATGCTATGCTCAGGTCATGTACTGATAGAGGACGTTCCGGGCGTAGGAAAGACCCAGCTGGTTTCGGCTCTTGCCAGATCAGTTGAGGGGAAATTCAACAGAATACAGCTTACTCCTGATATAATGCCGTCTGATATAGTCGGATTTTCAATGATAAACCCCGAAACAAGACAGCTTGAATATAAGCAGGGAGCTGCAATGTGCAATTTTCTGCTTGCCGATGAGATTAACCGTGCCTCGCCAAAATCACAGTCCAGCCTGCTGGAGGTTATGGAGGAGCATCAGATCTCCCTCGACGGGAAGACCTATGATCTGCCTGCTCCGTTTATGGTGCTTGCAACACAGAACCCTGTTGAGACATATGGAACATATCATCTTCCTGAAGCGCAGATGGACAGATTTATCATGAAAATATCAATGGGCTATCCGACTGCCGAAGAAGAGCTTGAGATCATGGAAAGAGCCGAAAACGGAGCGGATATAAGAAACGTTACCTCTGTAATGAGTGTAGACGATGTTGAGAAAATGATCTCTGAGGCGGCTAAAACCGTTACCGCTCCAAGTATCAAGCAGTATATAATAGATCTTACAGCCGCAACGAGAAATTCGGATTATGTAAAGCTCGGCGTATCTCCCAGAGGTAGCATAGCCTTGCTTAAAGCTTCCAAGGCTTACGCATTCGTTGAGGGAAGGGGTTATGTTGTTCCGGACGATGTAAAGGCGGTTATGACAAGCGTTTTGGCTCATCGTCTTATGCTTTCCCCTAAGGGAAAATCTGCCTTTGATTCAAACGAGCAGGCTATGGAACATATATCTCTCAGCGTAAGCGCTCCGACTGACGGCGGTAACTGATATGAAGCACTTTATTGCGTATTTGTTCTGCATTGCTGTTGCGGCGGCAATAGCGGTTCTTATTGACGGAAGCGGCGGAGTAATGATAGGACTGATCCTTATTACGGCGCTGATAGTATCAGAACTGGTGCTGCTGTTTTTCAGAAAAAAGATAAGCTTTGAGACCGAATGCTCACAGAATCTGCTTTCCAAGGGCGATGTGCTTGAAGTAACTGTCAGGCTGAAAAAGCAAACCGTACTGCCGACGCCCTTCATTGAAGTGGAGCTGACGTCATCGTTACAGCTGGAGGCTAAGGATAAAACGGTATACAGACTTGCTCTGGCTTCTATGAATTATGAAAAGATAATAGTTCCGTTTACTGCGGTCAGCTCGGGAATGTCCTTTGCAGCAGTTAAAAGTATCCGTCTTATGGACTTTCTCGGGATATTTTCGATATCGGTATTTGATAATAATAAGCTTGAACAGAAGCATGATATACGGGTGCTTCCGAGTATTCCCGATACCGGCGTTCAGGCTGAAATTTTAAGGACAACATCTGAAAACTCCGGCTTTAACGATTCTGAGGAGGAAACATCTGAAACCGCAGCAGGCTCGACGGGCGTTCCCGGCTATGAGCATAGGGTGTATACTCCGGGTGATCCTATAAAAAAGATAAACTGGAAGCTGTCTTCAAAGCGGGATATTTACATGGTAAGACTGGACGAAAAGCTTACGGTTACAAGTCAGGTATTTGTTCTTGATATTCCGAAATTTGAAAATGTGACGGCGCAGGATCACAGAAATTTTGACATAGTCACAGAAGGCTGTCTTGCAATGCTGTCTATGCTTGTTTCACAGGGAATGGAAAGCGATGTTTACTATTATAAAGACAAATGGAATCATGTTAATATAAAAAATATGTGCGGACTGCTGGAGCTTCAGGAAAAGCTGTCGGGCTTTTCACCGGTCACGCCGCCTGAACGTGTTCCTGCCGAGGCTTTGAAGTCCGGTGCGGCTGTTATTTTTACAGCTGTCGATATAGCGCATGAGAGCTTGTCGTATGAAATTTTCGGAATAAAGGATGCGGTTTTCGCAGCGCATGAAAACTGCGGCTTTACCGCAATGGACAATCTCTGGATATGCACATCGGATTTTGAATTTAAAAAGCTTACTTAGATATGTATGACGAATAATGAGATCATTTAAGATTATTATTGAACGGAGGAGATCCAGGGCGCTGAAACGGCGTCTATGATCCTGCCATTTTGCCTATGAATAAAATTATAAAAAATAAAGATACGCTTATTGATAAAGCGGTAAAATATATTCTTCCTGTTCTGCTCGGTGCGGCTGTAGCCTATGACGTTATAGAATGCTATTATTCCGAACGTGCTTGGATCTTTACGTTTTTGTTCCTTGTTGCCGAGGCGCTGCTGTTTATTGTCTTTGACTGGCTGAAAAGCAAAAGGTATATTGGAGCGCTGATATATACGGCGGGCTTTGCAGCATTAATTTTCTTTTCAGGTCTTATGCTTAGAAACGGAAGCTTAAACAGCAGAATATATTTTGTAGACTGGTTTTATCTGGACAGGAATAATGCGGGCTTTGTTCTTGAATATTTCTACGCTCTTTTTGCCGGCGGCGGATTTTTCCTGATTTCTATAATATATTATTTTACTCAGGTAAGATACAGAAGTCTTGGTTCTATGCTCTGCGTACTTTTTCCTTTTGTTATTCACGCAAAGCGCGCCGAGCCTATGAGCGACCTTCAGGCCGCAGTGCTTATTACTCTTTTTCTTGCGGTAATGGTCCACAACCGACAGCTTTCGGTCAAGGAAAAAAATACAAGGGTTGTAATGAACCTTTCCTACATTATTTCAATAGCTCTGTTTGTTTCATTCTGCGGTGCGGCGGCAATGGTTATCCCGAAGCCTGAAATAAGATCAATGCTTGAAAACGACGCTACGGCTTTTGATCTCGACGCGGGGGATACGGACGACGCGACTGCTGATTATTCACAGCTAAGTGACGTTTCGTCGGCAAGATACGGCGGAAGCTTTACAAATAAGATACTGTTTTACTTTGAATCTGATTACAAGGCTCCGGTCTATTATCTGAGGCGTCAGGCGTTTGATGAATTCTCAAACGAAAGATGGCGCATTAACAGAAATTCTGATAAGTATTCTGATTATTCCTATTTTACAGATCCTCCTGTAGGCGGATACGAAATATATAACGCTATGAAAGAGCTTGCTGAAACAGGAAGGTATGAAAAATACGGTCTGACTTCGGATAAATTTGCTCAGGAAAACGCTGTTCTGAAATCAAAGTTCAGGGTTTATGGCAACGGCTTCAGTGCGTCATACATTCCTGCTCCGCTCGGTGCGGTTTCAGAGGGTTTCAGTGACGCAAATAATAACATATTTACGAATGCCGACGGCGAAATATATTTGTATAATCCTGGTATAACATACGATTATACAATGGATTACTATCCTCAGACGGAAGAATTTTTCGCTTACGCAGAGGGTCTTGAAATAAGCGGAGAGGATTATGCAGCGCTGCTTGAAGAAGCTTATAAAAACGGAAATCTGACAGACGCAAGACTTTATTCAGAGTATCAGAAAGCGGTAAATTACAGCACCGGCGATATTGAATATTCCGAAAGGCTTGAAAAGTTGGCGCATGATATTACGGAAAACTGCCTTACGGATTTTGAAAAAGCTCAGGCTCTGTGCGATTATTTTGAGGATCAAGGATATATTTACGATCTGGAATATATTCCGAACGACAAGTCTATAGATTATTTCGTATTTGAAAGCAAAACGGGAAGCTGTACAAGTTATGCTACTGCAATGACTCTTATGGCTCGGATATGCGGACTTCCGGCAAGATATGTGGAGGGCTTTGCCGCTTATGAGTATACCGATTCAGGTTCAGTAGCAGTACGCGACGCTCATGCTCATGCTTTTGTAGAGGTATATATTCCTGGCGCCGGCTGGATAACCTTTGACCCTACGGTTTCGGATTATATGGAGGACTACTCCCAAAAGTCCAATTTCAGCTTTACAATTTTCGCTCAGTATTTCAGTAAGATACTTATTTTTATCGGAGTCGTATTTTTTATAGTTTTTATTGTTCTGCTTGACAGAATAATGGAAGCTGTGTTCCGTATAAGGCTCAGGTTTGCTAAAGGCGGAAAACGTATCGTACTGCTTTACGGTCATATCATAAGGCTGCTGGAATATTCCTCTAAGGACGATCTGTCAGCCTATACGCCCGATATGATAATAGAATATGCCGCAGAAAAACGTTCGGTTTCGGTGGAAGCGGCGGCAAGGCTTTTTGAAAAGACCTGCTTCGGAGGTCAAGAGCTGAGCAGCACAGAGTTTGACAGTGTCTATTCAGTTTACAGATCATCATACAAATACCTGCGTAAAATACCTAAGGTAAAGGTCAAATAGAAAAACCGGCTTCGGAAACGGAGCCGGTTTTTTGTGCAGAAACTTCTGTCAATGTGTAATTATGCACAAATGATCAGTTTACAGCCAACTGCATAATTGTAATTGTAGCCGAATTTTTCGGCAGATAAAAAAATTTTTCAGATTTCACTTGACTTAACAGTTAGCCTATGCTAATATTATTAAAGAAGTTAGCTATAGCTAACTAAATATCTGATAAAGGAGTATGAGTATGATGCCTTTGACATTTGCAATTGCAGGAGAAGAAAACATGATAAAAAAAGTCGGCGGAAATCCTGAAACAAGAAAATTTCTGGAAAATCTCGGCTTTGTAGCAGGGGGAAGCGTTACAGTCGTTAATCGGATAGGAGGAAATGTAATTGTAAACGTTAAGGAATCCCGGGTGGCAGTTTCAAAGGAAATGGCGAGTAAAATTATGATATAGATCTATGAACGGAGGAAATTATATGACATTGAGGGAAGCTAAGATAGGTCAGACTGTTAAGGTAAAAAGACTTAACGGCGTAGGCGCTGTAAAACGGCGGATAATGGACATGGGAATAACAAAGGGAACTGATGTATTTATTAGAAAGGTTGCGCCGCTGGGGGATCCGATCGAAGTTACAGTCAGAGGCTATGAACTATCCCTGAGGAAATCCGACGCAGAAATGATCGAAACCGAATGAACCTTATTTTGTTATGAAAACGAGTTAGCGACCGCTAACGAAAAGACTGATCAGGAGGACAAATAATGAGTATAAAAATTGCGCTTGCCGGTAATCCGAACTGCGGAAAAACAACGCTGTTTAATGCGCTTACCGGCTCTAATCAGTTTGTCGGCAACTGGCCCGGCGTAACGGTAGAAAAAAAGGAAGGAAAACTTAAAAGTGATAAAAGCGTTATAATAACCGATCTTCCGGGCATTTATTCGCTTTCGCCTTATACGCTTGAAGAGGTAGTTGCAAGAAATTATCTGATAAACGAGCGTCCGCAGGCTATTTTGAATATTATAGACGGAACAAATCTTGAAAGAAATCTTTACCTTACAACTCAGCTCACAGAACTTGGTATCCCTGTAATAGTTGCAGTTAATATGATGGACGCAGTCCGTAAAAGCGGGGATAAGATCAATACTCAGCAGCTTGCGGGTGAGCTTGGCTGCGAGGTAGTTGAAATTTCAGCGCTTAAAGGCGAAGGGGTAGAGGAAGCGGCAGGCAGGGCGGTCGAAGCTGCCAGGCGTGGAATTCCGTGTATTCCTCAGCATAGCTTCTGCGGCTGTGTTGAACACGCGTTAGCTCATATCGAGGAAGCCGTTCTGCATGATATACCTGAGGAACAGCAGAGATGGTACGCTGTTAAAATATTTGAGCGTGACGAAAAGGTACTTGAGCAGCTTCAGATACCTGAGAAAACCAAAGCTCATATCGAAGCGGATATTTGCGCTGCTGAAAAGGAAATGGACGACGATGCGGAAAGTATTATTACAAACGAGCGTTACATATATATTGCGTCAATAATCAAAGACTGCTGTAAAAAGAAAAATAAAGGAGCGCTTACAGCTTCTGATAAAATAGATAGGATAGTAACTAACAGGTTTCTGGCTCTGCCGATTTTTGCGGCTGTAATGTTTATAGTTTACTTTGTATCGGTTTCCACAGTAGGAACATGGGCTACCGATTGGGCTAACGACGGAGTATTCGGAGACGGCTGGCACTTGTTCGGGATTGGCTCTTCCGATTATGAAGTTGACGCTGAGAAATATGATGAAAGCCATGCCGGACCTATAATTGAAGCGTTTGAAGCCGCCGCTTCCGAAGCAGGAGCTGTAGACGAAAACGCTTCTGCGGACGGTGAAACAGCGCTTGTTAAGGAACTGGCAGAAAATATAACTGCCGCTGCCGAGATACGGGATGATGAGGGAAATATTGAAGAGGAAATACCCGTTACATATCAGAGCTATCTTAAGGCTCTTGAAATTAAAGAACCTGATCCGGCTGATTACGGTGTATGGATTCCCGGAATTCCCGGAGCAGTCGAAAGCGGTCTTGACGCTGCCGGCTGTGCAGACTGGCTGAAGGGACTTATTCTTGATGGCATTATCGGAGGCGTAGGAGCGGTTCTGGGATTTGTTCCGCAGATGCTTGTGCTGTTTATTTTCCTTGCTTTTCTTGAAGCCTGCGGATATATGGCGAGAGTAGCTTTTGTAATGGACAGGATCTTCAGAAAATTCGGACTTTCAGGAAAATCATTTATACCAATGCTTATCGGAACGGGATGCGGAGTACCGGGTATTATGGCGAGCCGCACTATTGAAAATGAGCGTGACCGCAGAATGACGATCATGACTACTACCTTTATTCCCTGCGGAGCCAAGCTTCCTATTATCGCTCTTATTGCAGGAGCGCTTTTCAACGGTGCATGGTGGGTTGCGCCGAGCGCTTATTTTGCAGGTATTGCCGCAATCGTCATATCGGGTATCATTCTGAAAAAAACCAAGATGTTTGCCGGAAATCCCGCTCCGTTTGTAATGGAGCTTCCGGCATATCATATGCCTACGGTTATAAACGTTCTCCGCTCAATGTGGGAGAGAGCGTGGAGCTTTATTAAAAAGGCAGGAACGATAATTCTGCTTTCGGCAATTATTCTCTGGTTTCTTCAGGGCTTCGGAGCAGAAAACGGCTCATTCGGAATGGTAGAGGATCTGAACAATTCGATCCTGGCGAAAATAGGAAGTGCGATCGCATGGATGTTCGCTCCTCTGGGATGGGGCAATTGGCAGTCTGCTGTTGCCACGATTACAGGTCTTATCGCAAAGGAAAATGTTGTCGGCACATTCGGAGTATTGTTCGGAGGCTTCGGCGAGGTAGCGGAAAACGGCTGGCAGGTTTGGGCTAATATGAGAGAAGCGTTTACTCCTCTTGCGGCATATTCCTTCCTTGTATTCAATTTGCTTTGCGCACCGTGCTTTGCGGCTATGGGAGCAATAAAGAGAGAAATGAACAACGGAAAGTGGACGGCTTTTGCAATAGGCTATCAGTGTGTGTTCGCTTATGTGATCTCATTGATAATATATCAGATCGGTCTTATATTTACAGGCTCGGTAAATGTTATAGGACTTATGACCGCACTTGCGCTTACGGCGTTTATGATCTACATGCTTTTCAGACCGTATAAGGAAAACGCAGGAACTTCCGTAAAAGCTGAAGCTTGATAAACAGAAAGGAGGCTCGTTATGAGTACATTTATAATTTCTGCGGTTATTGCGGCTGTGGTGATCTTGATAATTATCAAGTTGGCTAAGGACAAAAAGAAAGGCAGAACTTCATGCGGCTGCGGCTGTACAAACTGTCCCGGCTCTTCAATATGTCATAAAGCCAAATAGTATAAAATAAACTGCGCAGATAAACCATTATATCCGCGCAGTTTATTTACGGCCGCTTGTTTTCTGATATTATTCTGTTTAGCACTTCGGAGGAAATTACCATAAGGATCATAAATATAAGAAGATAATACGGATATATCACCGAACCTGTTAAGGAGGCGATAAGACCGAACAGCGGCGGCATAAATGTAGTTCCGACATATGCGCTTGCCATTTGAATACCGATTATTGACTGTGAATTTTCCTTTCCGAAATTAAACGGAGTAGAATGAATGATAGAGGGGTATATCGGAGCACAGCCTAAGCCTGTAACGACCAGACCGATAAGCGCCGGAAGCACTGAACTGACAGGAAGGATTATCAGAAGTATACCAAAAGCTATGACCGCAAGTCCGATCCTTATAAGTTTTTTATCTCCGAGCCTTTCTGATACAAAGCCGCTTAAAAATCTTCCGAGAGTAATACCCAGATAAAATAGAGAAGCAAATTCAGCCGCAGTTTCAGCAGATGTTTTTCTGTATTCGCATAAATAGCTGCTCGCCCACAGCCCGGCAGTCGATTCCAGTGCACAGTAGCAGAAAAAGGTTATAAGAACATAAGGTACGCCTTTTATTTTCAGTGCGTTTATAATACCCGTAGAAGCTTTGCCTTTTTCTTCGCTTGTTATGTTCTGCTTTTTCCAAAGCGGAAGACTGAAAAACAGCAGCGCAGTAAGAGCGATCTGGATCACGGAAACCGAAAAATATCCCTTATTCCACCCCGCTCCCGAAGAAAGGCAGTAGCCCATTATATACGGGCTGATTGACGCTCCTACTCCCCAGAAGCAGTGCAGCCAGCTCATATGCTTTGAAGCGTAGTTAAGCGCAACGTAATTATTAAGAGCAGCGTCTACCGCTCCTGCACCAAACCCGTAGGGAATTGCCCAGACGCACAGGGCGGCAAACGAACCCGAAATAGAAAATCCGAATAATGCAGCCGCCGTCATTAAAACGCTTACAGCCGTTACACGTCCCGTACCCAATCTTTTTGTCAGGTAATCCGACATAAGACTGGAGATTATAGTTCCCGCCGCAATTATCATTGATACTATACCCATATATGAGATAGGTACGCCAAGCTCTCCGTACATTACCGGCCACGCCGAACCTAGCAGGGAATCCGGAAGTCCCAGACTTATAAAAGCCATGTATATTATTACTATAAGAAATGAAAACATATTTTACCGCCTTCCTGTCTGAATTTTTTAAAGCAAGGTCAGTATAACACAGGATAGGATTTTTTTCAATACTGTATTGCTGTATTTTTATTGACCGAATTATAAATTTAACGGCAGACTGACTGAGCAATTAAAGCGCAGTAAGTCTGCCGTTTTTTAACTTTGCAAATCATATAATTGGCTGCTCAGGGAATTATTCGGTCTTTGGATTATCTGAAATTCATTCCGCCCGGTCTTCCTCCTCCGCCCATTCCTGTGCTGTTAGAGGTAACAAGACCTTCAACAGTCACCGACTCGGTAATTTCTCCTGCTGTTATCGTATAGGTCTCACCTTCCTTGATATCGGGGGAACTAAAGACTATCGACTGCCAATCTTTTTCAGGAGTATAGGACAATATTTTATTTCCGCTGCTGTCGGATATAACTACCTCAGTTCCTCCCGATACCGCTGAACTGAGGTTATGAAGAACTGAGCACTGTTCAGAGCTGTTTTCACCGAAGCCCTCTTCCATTCCTATACTGCCGCAGGCAGCTATCGTTCCTCCGGTTATCCATGCCGAACTGTTATCGCCGTAGTCGATCGCTCCGTTTCCTCCGTTCGTAGGTCCGCTGACGTATATTTCTCCGCCTTCTATAACAAGGCTGCCGTTAGAGTCAAGTCCGTCGCCCGAAGCGTTTATCTTTACGGTTCCTCCGCTGATTGTTAAAAGGTACTCAGAATCTGACGAAGTATTAAAGCTGTCCATGCCGGGTCTGCCGCTGCTGCCGGTATCGCTGCCGCCTGCGGCGTTAATTCCGTCGTCGCTTGCGGTAACTGTTACGTCTCCTCCTGAAATTATAATACTTATCCCTTCAAGACCTTCGTAGCTTTTTTCTATAGTTATCGTTCCGTCCGTTATTGAAAGCTCGCTGTCGGCGTGAATTCCGTCATCTCCCGACTTTGCGCTTATTTTTCCTCCGTAAATATTTATATTTCCGTTGCAGTGCAGAGAATCGTCTGAGGAATCTATGTTTATCTCTCCGCCTTTTATATTCAGCTCGGTTTCTGCTTTAATTCCTTTTGCAGAAGAGCTGTCTTGAGAATCCGTAGTTTCTGTTTCAGCGGCAGCCGTTTCAAGGTATGCTTCTTCGTTATTTCCTGTGTTCTGTGTATTTTGACGATTCGGCGGAGCCATTCCCTCAGGCGGCGTTGCTTCGTTAAAGTCAGGGGGAGTCATGCCCTCTTTTCCGCCCCATTTTCCCCAGCCTTCATTAGGCTGACCGTCGGATCTCATGCTTGCGTTTTCGCTTCCTCCTCCGGTAGTTATATTAAAAGTACCGCCCTCTATTGAAATAATGCTCCGAGATTCTATTCCGTCTGTTCCGGCAGCTATATCAAATGTTCCGCCGTTTATATAGATATAGCCCTTGCCGGCTTCTTCGGTATTATCAGATTTTATTCCGTTTGAACCCGCGGATATCGTAAAGCTTCCGCTGTTGATCTTTATACTGTCTTTTCCGTATATTCCGCCTGATACGGAGGTTACTGAATATACTCCGTCTGTAATGACCAGATCGTCCTTGCATACTATTCCATGCTTATAATTAGCGGTTATATTCAGCGTTCCCGTACCGTTCAGCGTTAGGTCAGAGCGGCAGAAAACCGTTCCGTCAACGTTTGATGTTTCATCGTCGAGTGAGTATTCCGCTCCATCTGTAAGCGAGTTTTCGCTCCCGCTTTCAAGCGTAACAGTTACCTTATCTGCTTTATTGACGAAAAGAGCGGCGTTATCGGAGCAAGAAACGCTTAGTCCGCTGAAAACAAGCTTTATTTCGCTTTCTTTGTCTGCGTCGACGATCATCTGCCCGTCGGAGAGCGTACCTGAAAGTATATAGGTACCGGCAGCTGAAATGATCAGATCTCCGTCCTTGAATTCTGCACCTGAGCCTTTAATTTCCGCACTGTTTTCGTTAAACACAATTGTATTCGAGGCGCTTTCGTCATAGCCGATGTCAAGATCCTCTGCGTTAAAGCTTGTATCAATGACTGATCCGGCGGAAACTGTGTCGGAACTGTTTACGGAAGAAGGATCATTCTTTGAACAGCCGCTTGCAGCTGATAAGACCGTTACAGCAGCAAGAAGCATGGCTATTCTCTTTGTTATATCTGAACTCATATTATCCCTCCGATCTAAAGCTGCTCATAGGGCTGACTTACCGGTCTGCCTAATGAGATCTCAAGATTTCCGTTGCGGCACCTAAGGTCGTCAATAAACGCCTTTTCTGACGCTCCGTTTTTAAGCGTTATGCTGTAGGTAAGCTTGAAAAGACTGCCCATATTGGTGGTCTTGACGTGTATCAGCTCAAAGCCGGAGGTGTATTTATCAAACAAGTCGCTGAATACTCCGCTGTAGTCAAGGAATTCCGGAATCGTTATTATCAGTTGTTTTTCCCCGTCCTTTTTTCCGATCGGAAGGCAGGAGAATACAAGGTTTGCCGCACAGAGTATTGCCGTAAAGATCACAGCGATAAGTGCATAGCCTGTTCCCATTGCAAGACCTACCGCCATTGCCAGAAAAATACTGCATATGTCACGGGCGTTCCCGGGAACAGAACGGAATCTGACAAGGCTGAATGCGCCCATAACTGCAACTCCCGTTCCGAGATTGCCGTTTACCAGCATAATAACTACCTGAACGATTGCGGGAAGCATTGCCAAAGTAATTGAAAATCCTTTGGATACCTTGTTTTTGTATCTGAATACTGTTGCGATAGCCGCTCCCAGGGCGAGAGATATAAAAGTATACAGAATAAATTCACCTATTGTGGTCCCTTCCGCAGATGTTGAAGCGGATGATGCCGATACCAGATCAAGCACAGTAGTTCACCTTTCCTTTTTCAGATTTTTGTTTCAGTGTTTTCAGATAAGCCGTTCCGTATTTTGAGCAGGAGCATGGATAAATTTCAAGCTCGTCAAGTATTTCCGAAAGCCATATAGGCATAGCTTCAGGAATTTTAATTTCCATAATACGTTCGCCCGTTTTAAGCAGTTTAGTTCCCCATATGCCCTTTTCAAGCTCCAGCGCTTCTTCCCTGTAAAGAATATCGCTGTCAAAGGTTATTCTCAGTCCGGGGTCGTTTCTTGCGTAAAGGGCAATACGGTCGTAAGACAGGTACATTGCGGGAGCAAGATCGGGATAGTAGCTGAAAGTCCATTTTAGCTCGTTCTCAATTTGATTTCCCCTGCCTGCCTCGCCGTTTGATCTTATAAAGCCTTTCGCACAACTCAGCAGCATATCTGTCCGCCGCTTATAAACTATGCCCTTGTACTTCTTTTTCAGCTCGAGAAAAACCGTACTGTTAAGTTCCGGCGTTCCATAGCTGCGAAGTCTTATCTTTTCCTTGTATACAGGCTTTTCCAGAGATCTGCGTATAAGCCTGCGGTCGGGTGTGTCAAAATATATGCTGCATACTGTGCTTTTGCCGTATTGGTCAGGAACAGCGTATTCTCTGAGCCTTTGCATAAGCAGATCATATTTTCCCTCGTCCAATATATATTTCTTTTCTATGCGTTTGAATACCTCCTGAAAATTACTCATTCTTTTTAATGCCTGCCACTTCAGGCATATCCTCCTTTCTGCAGATATGTAATGTTATATTCCGCTGTATTTAAGCATATCCGATTTACTTAAATTTTACTTTAGTATATATATAAAAATTACTTTAAATTACCGCATAAAAAGACCGCATTGACAATTCAGACAGTCAATGCGGTTACTTTGAATAAATATTCAGTGAGCCTGTTTACTCTTTGGGGTCTTTCTTTTTTTAAGCTTTCTTACTTTCTTTCCGGTTTTTGAAGCCGCGGCTTTGGCTTTGTTACCAAGAGCCTGAACAGCCGACTGAACCTTTTCCGTAAGCGTTTCCGGAGTCATTCCCTCCGGGTCTATGGGATCGCCGTAAATAACCTCAACATCGTATTTTTTTAGTTTTTTCCAATTAAAAAGATGCGGCAGCTTTTTATCAGGAGGATATATCTCATGTCCTCCCTTAATATAAGCGGGTACGATAGGAGTTTTTGTTTCAATTGAAAGCAGTGCCGCTCCGTTTTTGAATTTTCCCAGCTTTCCGTCCTTGCTGCGGGTACCCTCGGGATGAATAAGAACGCCCCATTTATCTTTCAGCTTTTCCTTTATGGCGTCCATTGTATCTCCTACTGCTCCGGTTCTGTCTACGGGTATCATTCCCGCAGTTTTTATCATGATCCTAGTTACAAGCTTATTATTAAAAAGCTCTTTTTTTGCCATACAGCAGAACTTATTGAATCTTTCACGCTTAAAATTCTGTGTAATATATAGATAGTCAAAATTTGAAACGTGATTAGCGCAGATTATATACCCCTTGTCCTCTGGAAGTACGGCTTCATTTCTGACCCTGACCTTGTATATAGTATGGACAAGGTTTCTGTAAAACCTGTATATCCTGTAGTCCAAAGCGGATTTGTTAAGCGGATAGATTATCGATCTTACCGGAGTTCTTTTGATCATTTTCGGATTCTGAACAAGTCCTATAAGCTTTGCAACGGTCATTTCCTTGTCCATTGCGTCGTCTGTCTTTACTCCGCTGAATTCCTCTATCTCAAGTGCAAGCTCAACGGCGGAAAGCGAGTCTATCGTATAGTCCTTCAGAAATTTGTCGGACATCTTTACGTCCTCAGGAGGGATATTTCCTACCTTAGCTACAGCGTTTATGACCAGCTGGGCAATATCAGTACTGTCCGTTTTTATGGACTTTTTATTTTCAGTAAGCGTTTCAAGGCTGTCCTCAAGCACAAGCTTTTTAAGAAGATAACGCTTAGGCTTCTGCAAGGAGGTTTTGGGAATACTGTCTACAAAGTGAATTCCTGAAAGCTTCATTGCGGCGGCAAGGGAAGAGCTGCGCCTCATAAGCTCTTCATAAATTGCCGCATGATCTATCGGGTCGGCGGCAACAAAGGCGTGAACGGTATCATAGCTGCCGTCCTCGACAGGTACTCCGCAGACTACAAGCTCGTTTACTCCTTTAATGTTCCGATATGCCTTTTCAATATCGTCCGGAGCCGCTTTTTTTCCTGTTGAAAGCACAATGTTTTCCTTGCATCTGCCCAGTATAATTACGTTGCCGTGCTTGTCGTATTCTCCCAGATCTCCGGTTCTGAACCAGCCCTCTCCGGTAAAGGCGGCCTTAGTGGCTTCGCTGTCACCGTAGTATCCTGCCATAAAGTAAGGTGATTTCAGCATTATTTCTCCGCTGGGAGCGATCTTCATCTTTACCTTAGGATAAGGGCGTCCGGCGGTATTGGTAGTAATATTTCTGCCGTAGTTTCCTATAGTAGGTATATTGGTTTCAGTCGCTCCGTAGGAATTCAGGATATTGAACCCTGTTCCGTAGTAGAACTCACAGGTTTCCTCAGACATGGGAGAGCCTGCCGAGCAAAGTATCCGCGTCTGTCCTCCGAAAGCTTCGTGAATCTGTCCGAATACCTTTCTTCCGGCGTTTATTCCTAATGCCTTTCGCAGGCGCAGACATACAGGAAATGCAATTCTGTACAATTTTCTGGACTTGCTGTCTGCATTTATCTTTTTCAGTATCTGCGCTTTCAAAAGCTCATATATCTTAGGAACGGCGGGAATTACCGTAGGCTTGAAGCTCTGAAAGGCTTTTGTAAGTCCCTTGGCATTCAGCGCTTCAATAAAACCGACCTGAGAGCCGTAGAGCATTGGGGCAAGCACCTGAGCGAAAAGTCCGTAAATATGGCTGTTGGGAAGAATGCCGAGGTAGCGTTCATCGTCTGCAAGTCCGTTTGTATCAAGACACATTTCGGTTGATTTTATAAGCGTTTCATGATAATGCATTATGCCGGAAGCGGTTTTTGTAGTTCCGGAGGAAAAAATAATTACCGCAATATCCCTATCTGTATTTTCACAGGCTTTCGCAGTGAAAGAACTATCCGAAAAAGCGGACAGTTTATCGGTCATATTAAGCACGGGTATTCCGTCAGGCTGTCCTATAGCTTCATATACCTTTGGGCTTGCGATAATACAGCCGACCTGAGCTTTTTCAATAAGCGCCAGCATTTCGTCTTTAGGCAGCGAAGCGTCTATCAGAGCCGCGGTACATTCTAGCTTTTCCGCCGCCATAAACGCAATGTTCCACTCAGGGCGGCTTTCTCCTGCGATCGCTATCCTGTCCCCGGGTTTTATACCTGTATCTTTCAGCTTCTGCGCATACTCTTCTATCAGCTCTCTTGTTTGGGCATAGGTCAGCCCGGTCATTTTTCCGCCGCCGACAGCTATAAGCGCAGCCTTGTCGTTGTAGGTAAAACTTATCTTCTCAAATTCTCTGTAAATATTCATAACCGAACTCTCCTTTTTATATGCACATACTGCACGGACTACGCCGTCAGTAAAAAGTTTTATTCATACCGGTAAATTTCTGCCGTCAGCTGTTAAAAGAGTCGTCAAGAAATCTTGCAGCGTCTCTGAGCAGTTTATAAAAACACATAATATTATCAATTCCCATTTTTTCAATAAGTATATCAAAATATTTTTCTACCCTTTCGGTTTTTGATGTAATATACTTACGACCCTCCGAAGTAATATTTACATTCATGCGCCTGCGGTCGTCCTCGCAGATGTTCATGCTTATATATCCTTTTTTTCTAAGCGCTGAAAGAACCGAGGTTACACGCTGTCTTGAAATATCAAGCTCACGGCTGATCCTGGCCGGATTAACGTTATTTTCTTTTTCATCGTTAAGATATATAAGCACCATTGCTTCCCCCTGACAAAGCTCAGTCATTGTTTTAAATGCTTCAGAGGAATAGACTTCATATAAAAGACCGGCTATTTCATTCTCCATTTTTTCCTTCTGGTCCACGTTCATATATTTTCTCCTTAAAAAAATAAACAGTATTGATTGTCAACACTGTTTATTATACAACCCTATTTCTATTTTGTCAATACAAATCAATACATTTTATCAGTTCAACACAAAACCTGTAAAAAGCTCTAACCTATTTTTATGATCTCTGCCTGTTTGCCGGCGATCCTGCGGTTGAATGCCGAGTCATGTTCGACAAACAAAAGCGTCGGACGGTATTTAAGAAGAAGCTTTTCTATCTGTATCCTTGAAAGCACATCAATATAATTCAGCGGCTCGTCCCATATATAAAGGTGTGCCTGCTGACAAAGGCTTCCCGCAATAAGCGCCTTTTTCTTCTGTCCTCCGCTTAAAGCTTCTATCGGCTTTTCAAGCTGTCCGCGCGAAAAATCAAGCTTTCTAAGAATCGTCCTGAACAGGCTTCCGTCTATGCCCAGTGCCTCGCAGTATTCGTTCAGATCTCCGGACAGGTGTTCCGTACTCTGAGGAACGTAGGATATTTTCAGTTCTCCGCTTCTGATCATCTTACCAGTATAGCTTATGTTTTCTCCGCAAATCAGCTTTAAGATACTTGATTTTCCGCAGCCGTTTATCCCGCAGAGCGAAACGGCTTCTCCCTGTTCGACTGTAAAGCTTACGCTGCGGCATATTTCCTTTTCTTCATAGAAAATACTTACATTTTCCAGCTGTACAAGCTTCTCCTTATGAAATTTAAGCGGCGTTATTTTAAGCTCCTCGGCGCTTTCAAGATTTTTAAGCAGTCCCGAGCTTTCCTTGACTGCATTCTGTCGTCTTTCGGCAATGGCTTTTGACCTTGACATCTGCTTCTTGGCTTTTGCCCCCTCAAAGGCTCGGCGGCTGATGCTTTTTTCAGTTCTTACCGGATCGAAGCCTATTTTACGTCTTTCGGCTCTTTCAGACCATTCCGAGGTGCGCTTCGCCGCTGTTTCAAGCTGTTTGATCTTTTTTTTAAGCTTTTCGTTTTCTGCCTTTTCAAATCCGTCCTGCAATTCCTTGTTGTGAAGCCATGACGAGAAATTTCCTTTCTGTACTTCTATCGTGCATTTGTTTATTGAAAGCACATGGTCAACGCAGGCGTCAAGGAAATCTCTGTCGTGAGAAACAAGTATAAAGCCGTTTTTGCGGTTCAGATATTCGGCTGTCTTGCGCCTGCCCTCGGCGTCAAGATGATTGGTCGGCTCGTCTATCAGCAGGAATGAATTTTCATGCAGAAACATAGCCGCCAGCATGATCTTTGTGCGTTCTCCGTTTGAAAGTGTTCTAAACTGCCGATACAGCGTTTCGCATGATACGTCAAGCAGGGAAAGCTCTCTGAAGATCTCCCAGTCCTCCGCTTCAGGGGCAATACTGCGTATTACTTCCTCCGTCAATGAGTTCATATCTGTGTCGTACGGGAAATATTCAAAATCCACAGAAGCCGAAATGTTTCCCTGATATTCGTAATTGCCTGCAAGCAGTTTGAGAAAAGTAGTTTTTCCCCGTCCGTTTCTTCCCGTAAATCCCAGCTTCCAGTCGGTATCTAGCTGAAAACAGGCATGGTCAAAAATGTTATCTGCACTTCCGTCATATCCGAAGGTCAGGTCAGATACTTTAATTAAAGACATATATATCACTCCCAAAAAAATATAAGGCCGCAGGATTATCATGTCCCGCGGCCATAGCTTCAGAAAACGCACCTGCATAAACACAGACGCATATTATGATATATAGTCGGGAGAATACACATTATCCTGCACAAGACACAGCAAAGCAAACGGTATCATAAACCGTCTGTCCATATGCGTCTGAAATTTCAAGCAGGATCATCTGCGCATCCTCTCACTCCTTTGCAGTTAGATCAATACATATCGTATTTCCAAAGTTATTATATCACCCGTATTTTAAAATGTCAAGTATAAATAGTTGAAGCAGCAATATGTACGTCATTGAAACACAGACGTATTCCACAAACGTACACAGAAAATTAACACAAATTTAGATGAATTGCACATTGACTTGAATGTAAAAAATATATATAATTAATAGGTACTTGTTTATAGAAATTAATTTATCAGTAAGTAAGGGGATTGAGTGCGTTGACAAAGGTTGTTAAATTCGGCGGAAGCTCGCTTGCAAGCGCCGAACAGTTTAAAAAGGTCAGAGATATAATAAAAGCTGAGGATTCACGCCGTTATGTCGTTCCGTCAGCTCCGGGGAAAAGATATTCCGCCGATACAAAGGTTACCGATATGCTTTACAGCTGCTATGACCTTGCGGCAAAGGGAAAAAATTTTGATAAGGAATTTGAGCTTATAAAGGACAGATATTACGGAATTATCAGCGATCTGGGACTTGAGCTTTCTCTTGAGGAGGAGTTTACTACTATAAAAGCCTGCTTTATTGGAAAAGCGGGAAGAGATTATGCCGCTTCAAGGGGAGAATATCTTAACGGTATCGTGCTTGCAGAATATCTCGGATATGAATTTGTTGACGCCGCAGACGTTATTTTCTTCAATGATTCGGGAGTTTTCGATTCTGAAAAGACCAACGAGCTGCTTTCGGCTAAGCTGGCCGGAATTGAAAGGGCGGTCGTGCCGGGATTCTACGGCTCTATGCCAAATGATACAATAAAGACTTTTTCAAGGGGAGGTTCGGACGTTACCGGTTCTATCGTAGCCGCAGCTGTAAATGCCGACCTGTATGAAAACTGGACGGATGTTTCAGGTTTTTTGATCGCCGACCCTAGGATCATTCCCGACCCGCTGCCTATTACAACTATTACCTATAAGGAACTCAGAGAGCTTTCGTATATGGGAGCTACTGTTTTGCATGAGGACGCTATTTTCCCGGTACGCAAGGCGGGTATCCCTATAAATATAAAGAATACCAATGCTCCTCTGGATCACGGAACTATGATAGTTGAAAGCACCTGCCAGAAGCCTCCTTTTACAATTACGGGAATTGCAGGAAAGAAAGGCTTTACGGTTATCAATATCGAAAAGGATATGATGAACAGCGAGCTGGGCTTCGGAAGAAAAGTTCTCGAAGTCTTTGAGAAAAATGGGATTTCTTTCGAGCATATGCCTTCCGGCATAGATACTATGAGCGTTATCGTTCATCAGGCGGAGTTTGAGCCTAAGGAGCAGGAGATCCTAAGCGGTCTGCACAGAAACGTTCATCCCGATTCGATAGAAATAGAATCCGATCTTGCTCTTATCGCCGTTGTAGGCAGGGCAATGAAGTCCAACAGGGGTACTGCCGGCAGAATTTTCTCTGCGCTTGCTCACGCTCATGTTAACGTTAAGATGATAGATCAGGGCTCCAGTGAGCTTAATATTATCGTAGGCGTTGAGGAAAAGGACTTCGATGCGGCTGTAAGGAGTATCTATGAGATTTTTGTGATCCATCAGCTGTAATGCAATAGTACCGCAGTTTAGGTTTGATGTAAAATTATTTAAGGTGTAAACAGAAGTACAATGCATTGCATTGCCGTTTTGTTTAAGTCAGTCAAGGCTTATATTTATTAAATGAGGTCCCCGGATTATACGGGGACTTTTTGTTAAAAGGCTGACAGTTCGGTGTTTTGTAATTACAGGTTTTTGCAATCTTTTAATCATTACAAAGAAAAGTAACAAAAAAGTGCTTATTTTGCGCTTGAAGTTTGTAGGACTTGACGGTATAATATATTAAATATGTTATTTGGAAGGAAGTGTTATTTATGAAAGTTGATAAGCGTTCAATGCCGAAATTGGGGATCGAAACGTCGCTGCTCGGATTTGGCTGTATGCGTTTTCCGACTTCGCCTGACGGAGCAATAATTGAGGATAGGGCGGAAAAAATGATCGATGAGGCAATTTCCGCAGGAGTAAATTACATAGATAC
This sequence comes from uncultured Ruminococcus sp., assembly GCA_900543145.1. Lineage (GTDB taxonomy): Bacteria > Bacillota > Clostridia > Oscillospirales > Ruminococcaceae > FB2012. The sequence goes on along the minus strand of UQPZ01000003.1, from coordinate 131,202 downwards.
GGCTTATCCGTATCATAACGGGGACAGCGAGCCTTTTGTGGGAAGAGTTCTTGAAAAATATCCGCGTGATTCGTATTATCTTGCGACAAAGCTTCCCTGCTGGCAGATAAATTCGGTTGAGGAGGCTGAGCAGCTGTTTTATTCACAGCTTGAACGTCTTAACAAAGACAATGTCGACTTTTATCTGCTGCATTCTCTCAGCAGGAATACCTGGAGAAAAATGCGAGATATCGGAGTAGTTGAGTTCTGCGAAAAGCTTAAAGCCGAGGGAAAGATAAAATATTTCGGCTTTTCCTTTCACGACAGCTATGAAGCGTTTGAGGAGATCCTCACCTATAGAAAATGGGATTTCTGTCAGATCCAGCTGAATTACATGGATACTGAGGAGCAGGCAGGGATAAAGGGCTATAAGCTTACGGAAAAGCTGGGAGTGCCGCTTGTTATAATGGAGCCTGTTAAGGGAGGTTCTCTGGCTTCTCTTCCCGACGATATTATTGAGGAGTTCAGAAAGCTTGCTCCGAAAGCTTCCGCTGCTTCATGGGCATTGAGATGGGTAGGGTCGCTTCCGAATGTAAAGGTCATACTCAGCGGAATGTCCGATGAAGCTCAGGTCAGTGACAATCTTAATACCTTTACAGATTTCAGACCTCTTGACGATTCTGAAAAAGAAGCTGTGGAGCGTATTGCCAATATGCTCAGGTCGAGGGTCAATAACGGCTGTACAGGCTGTAACTACTGTATGCCTTGTCCTGCCGGGGTAAATATACCGTATAATTTCAAGATATGGAATACATATGGTATATACGAAAATACAAATTCTACCAAATGACAGTGGGAGCATGATATTGAGGATTCACAGAAGGCTAAAAACTGCATCTCCTGCGGAAAATGCGAACAGGCTTGTCCTCAGAAGATCAATATCAGAAGCGATCTGAAGAAGCTGCAAAGCCGGCTGGACGGGCTTTGCTATAAATAGCTTTTAAATTTTTGTATTTTATCATGCAAAGATAATAAAATAAACGGGAAAGGAAAATATGCTCCTGAAGCGGGCATGGTGGCAATTATGACTGCAAGAAAAATTACCTGCGGCGGACTTATGACAGCCTTTGCGATACTGCTTCCTCAGGCGTTTCATCTTACGGGTATTCCTCAATCGGGACAGATATTTCTTCCTATGCATATTCCGGTGCTTATAAGCGGATTTGTTCTCGGACCTGTATTCGGTCTGTTTATCGGCGTATTATCCCCAATTATAAGTTCGCTTCTAACGGGAATGCCCGATTCGTTCAGGCTTCCGTTTATGATAGCCGAGCTTGCGTCTTACGGATTTATGAGCGGTATCCTTTACAATACCTTTGGAGTAAGGCACAGAAAGGGAGGAATTTATATTACGCTTATAAGTGCGATGATTTTCGGCAGGCTTATATATGCAGGTTCATTGCTTTTTGCCGGAGAGGTTCTTAACATTAGGGGCGTTTCGGCTGTAATGGCGGTTAATGCCGCTGTAACTGGTATTTACGGAATAATAATTCAGCTTCTGTTTATTCCGTCATTAGTTTATTCGCTTGAAAGGAGCGGTTATCTTGACTCAAGATTTAGAAAGAGCCAGAACACTGCTGTCTGAAAACGATAATACGTTTTGTGCAGTCAAGGGGCAGTATGTTGTTACTTCTCAGAAGCGGGGAGTGGCTCCTATTATAGATATACTCGGAAACGAGCCTGATTTCCTGACCGGCGCTTCGGCAGCCGACAAGGTTATCGGAAAATCCTCGGCGCTGATGCTTGTTCTCGGCGGAGTAAAAGAAGCGTATGCTCTGACAATAAGCAGTCACGCTTTAAAGGTATTAGAGGAAAACGGGATAGGTGCCGAATATGAAAAGCTTGTTCCATACATAAAGAACAGAACAAAAAACGGCATGTGTCCTCTTGAGGAAGCTGTTTTGGAGGTCGGCGATCCTGAGGAGGCTTTTGAGATACTAAAAAATAAAATCAGCGAGCTTAGCGGAAAGCGGTAAAAATATATAGATCCAGGGAAAGTTATTATTGGCTTTCCCTGTTTTTATGCGAAAAACGATTATTGCTGTATAAAACAAAAAATGTTCCACGTAGAACATAAGTATAAAGTAAAAGCAGGCGGAGAACGAATTGAGGCAGTCCAAAATGCTGTTGATATAATATAGCCGATCTATGTATAATATGTTAAGAGGCGGTACGGAAATATTCCCTTAATAAAGACGGATATCATTAATACCGGTGCATAAAGGCAGGTAGGCAGGAATTAGGATTAAAGTCTGTTTTATTAAAAGCGGAGCCGTAAGTTTCGGCTTTTGTGCGAACAGAATAATCAAATAATCAATGAATCGTTTATCTGCGGCGGCAGCAAACGGAATGAACGGAAATAAATAATTGTACAAAATTAATGAAAGGCTTGGTTACCGGATCAAAAACAGCCGGTAAGTATTGCAAAATCTATGTAAATAGGTTATAATATAAAATAGTTTTAAAGCAAATATAAGACGAGAGGAATTAAAAAGCTATGATAACACCTAAGCAGAGGGCGGAGCTTAAAGCGCTTGCAAATCCGCTGGAGCCTGTTTTTCAGATCGGAAAGGGCGGAGTAAACGAGGCACAGATACTTCAGATAGACGATTATATGAGAGTCCACGAGCTTATCAAGATAAAGGTACTGGATAATTCAATGTACACTGCAAAGGAAGCGGCGGCTGAGATCGCAGAAAAAACAGGCGCAGAGGTCGTTCAGGTAATAGGCTCGAAGGCTGTTCTTTACAAGCGCAACGAAAAGGAGCCTGTTATCACGCTGAAAAATAAGCGATGAATATAGGGGTTTTCGGAGGAACGTTCAATCCCGTGCATAACGGTCACGTCAGACTGCTTGAAAGAGCGATGAGGGCGGTTGATTTTGATAAGGTAATTATACTTCCTGCCAAAATACCGCCGCATAAGCAGGCGCATCAGCTTACAGGAGGAGAAGACAGGGTCAATATGTGTCGGCTTGCGTTTAAGCATATCGCAGCCGCAGAGGTTTCAGACTGGGAGCTAAAGCAAAGCTCAAAGAGCTATTCGGTTCTGACCCTCAGGCACTTTCACAGCGTATATCCTGACGCAAAGCTTTATTTTATAATGGGAAGCGATATGCTGCTGTCGTTTCATGAATGGTACAGATATGAGGAAATTCTGTCTTTGGCTTCTCTTATATGCATTTCAAGAAGCGGGAGCGATACTGCACAGGAAATGAAGAAATACGCTTCATGGCTTGCGGAAAGCGGCGGGGAGGTCATAATACTTGAGGACGAGCCGTTTGAGGTATCGTCTACTCAGATAAGGGAAGCGTTCAAAAAAAATACTGATCATACTTGCTATTTAAATAAAAATGTTGTAAAATATATTTTGGATAAAAATTTGTATTGACAGAGGTTTTGCATTTGGCTGATAAGAAGATAATTGGACAGTACAAAAATTATTTAAAGGAAAATCTATCAAAGAAAAGATACAATCACTCGGTAAACGTAGCAAACGCTGCGGCGGAGCTTGCGGATAGATACGGCTGCGACAGGGAAAAGGCGTATCTTGCCGGTCTGCTGCACGACGTATGCAAGGAAATGCCGGAGGAAAAGCAGCTTGAGCTTGTAAAGCAGTCGGAGCTTGACGTCTGCGCGATCGAAACAAAAACCCCCGCATTGTATCATGCTATAGCGGGGGCGGAGTTTATACAAAGCGAGTTTCAGATAAAGGATACGGAAATAATAAACGCAGTAAGGTATCATACGGTCGCCTGCGCCGATATGCCGCTGCTTTCGCAGATAATTTACCTTGCCGATCTTATATCCGCCGACAGGGATTACAAGGACGTTAAGAAAATGAGGCGGTATTCCGCTCAGAGCTTGGAAAAGGCTATGCTGGAGGCTCTGCGTTTTTCTGTTAAGGATTCGGCTGAAAAGGGCAATACCATTCCGGTTTCAACGCTGGAATGCTATAATTATTTTGCGGGATTGAGATCGGGTAAATAATACAGGCTGGTCTGCCGGAACAGATAGTTTATTGTATAAAACGGCTTTGAAAAAATTATAAAAGAACGGAGGAGTCCCGTGCGGAGGTATTTCAGAGCCGTCGCTGATCATGCGCATGGGCATTAATATGGAAAAGGTTACTCAGGAAAAAGCGCTTGAAACGATAATCAAGGCTCTGGATTCAAAAAAGGCTGAGGATATTCAGCTTATCGGCATAAAGGATCTTACTATCGTCGCCGATTATTTTATTATTGCAAACGGAACCTCCAATACTCATACAAAGGCTCTTGCCGACGAGATAGAATTTAAAATGAAGGAGCTTGGAATCGAGCCCACAAGGGTAGAGGGGTATCAGGGCGCAACCTGGATCGTGCTTGATTACGGCGGCATTGTCGTTCACGTATTTTATAAGGAGACCAGAAGCTATTATAATCTTGAAAGGCTTTGGAGCGACGGTGAGCTTTGTTCTGTTGAAAAATATCTCGACGAATAATTTTAGGAGTAATCACAGTGTTATGTGTTTGATCCCGCAAACGTTAAAATTACAGATAACTATGACGCTGAGTTTTGGTATAATAGGTCGGGAGAGGATATTTTTGAGGAAAGAGATGTTAAGTATTACCTTAAAGACTTGATGATGACTTTCATATAATTTACAATAGAATTTATTCAGAAGGAATGATAAAAATGAAGTATGATTTTTCAGCTATCGAAAAAAAATGGCAAACATATTGGGAGGAGCATGAAACCTTTAAAACTGATGTCTGGGACTTTTCCAAGCCTAAGTTTTATGCTTTGGATATGTTTCCGTATCCGTCGGGAGTAGGCTTGCATGCCGGTCATCCGGAGGGATATACTGCGACCGATATAATTTCAAGAATGAAGAGAATGCAGGGATATAATGTTCTTCATCCTATGGGTTATGATTCCTTCGGTCTGCCTGCGGAGCAGTATGCCGTAAACACAGGAAATCACCCAAACGGCTTCACACAGGAGAATATAAAGACTTTCTCAAAGCAGCTGAAGGAGCTGGGTTTTGATTATGACTGGAGCAAAATGGTGGCTACGAGCGACCCAAAATTCTATAAGTGGACTCAGTGGATCTTCAAGCAGCTGTATCTTGACGGATATGCTCAGTATATAGATATGCCCGTAAACTGGTGTGAGGAGCTTGGCACGGTGCTTTCAAACGACGAGGTAGTCGACGGTAAATCTGAGCGCGGAGGATATCCCGTTGTAAGAAAGAATATGAAGCAGTGGGTGATCAACCAGCCTGCGTTTGCAGAAGAGCTTCTTGAAGGCCTTGATGAAATAGACTGGCCTGAATCCACAAAGCTTATGCAGAGAAACTGGATAGGAAAGTCAACAGGCGTCGAGGTCAAGTTTAATATTGTCGGCGGCGGAGAATTTTCGATTTTTACGACCTGTATTGAAACTATATACGGTATTACGTTTATGGTTCTTGCTCCCGACGGTGAAATAGTCAAGCAGCTTATGCCCAGAATTGAAAATAAGGACGAGGTTCAGGAGTATATCAACGAAACGCTCAAAAAGAACGATATGGACAGAACCGAGCTTAATAAAGCCAAATCGGGCTGCGAGCTTAAAGGCGTTACCTGTATCAACCCTGTAAATAACAAGGAAGTAAGAATGTTTATCGGCGATTTCGTTCTTGCAAGCTATGGTACGGGTGCGGTAATGGCTGTTCCTTCTCACGACCAGCGTGACTTTGAATATGCCGTTGCACACAATATAGATATGATTCAGGTTATCGACGGCGGTGAAAAGAACGGTCATATTGATGTTTCCGAAAAGGCTCTTGAAAAGGGCGATTATCTCGGAAAGGGATTTAGACTGATAAACTCAGAGGAATTTACCGGTCTTACTGTTGAAGAAGCCAAGGAAGCCATTACATTAAAGCTTGAGAAAATGGGCGTTGCAAAAAGAACTGTAAACTATCATTTCAGAGAATGGATATTTGCAAGACAGCGCTACTGGGGCGAGCCTGTTCCTGTTGTTCACGGCGAGGACGGTAAAATACACGTTCTTGACGACGAAGAGCTTCCGCTCGTTCTTCCGGAGCTTGAGAATTATAAGGGCGAAAACGGAAAAGCGCCTCTTGAAAACGCGGACGAATGGAAAAAATATGATAGAAACGGCGTAAAGGGAAAAAGGGAAACATCAACAATGCCGGGTTCAGCCGGTTCAAGCTGGTATTATTTCAGGTATATTGACCCGAATAACGACAAGGAGTTTGCAAATCAGGAGCTTCTCAAGCACTGGATGCCTGTAGACCTTTACATCGGAGGCCCTGAGCATGCGGTCGGTCATCTTATGTATTCCAGGATCTGGAACAGATATTTATATAATAAGGGACTTGCGCCTACAAAGGAGCCTTTCAAAAAGCTTGTACATCAGGGTATGATCCTAGGCTCCAACGGTATTAAAATGGGCAAGCGCTTTCCTGAGTATGTCGTAAATCCAAGCGATATTGTCCGTGATTACGGAGCCGATACGCTCAGGCTTTATGAAATGTTTATGGGTCCGCTTGAGGTTTCAAAGCCGTGGAACGACAAGGGCGTAGAGGGGGCAAAAAGATTCCTTAACCGTGTATGGGCATTCTTTACGGAGCCTGAAAACATATCAGACGTAAATTCTCCGGAGCTTGAAAAGTTATATCATAAGACGGTTAAAAAGGTTACCGATGATTTTGAAAAGCTTGCGTTCAATACCGCTATTTCACAGATGATGATTTTTGTAAATGCAGTATACAAGGAAGAAAAGTGTCCGAGAGAATACGCTGAAGGTCTTATAAAGATGCTTTCGTGTATCTGTCCTCATATAGGTGAGGAGATCTGGAGTATTATGGGTCATAAAGATACGATAGCATTTGAAAAATGGCCTGAATATGACGAGAGCAAGACTGTTGACGATACAATTGAAATTGCGGTTCAGGTAAACGGAAAGGTTAAATGCAGGCTTAATGTTCCTGCCGATATTGCTCAGGACGAGGCTGTTGCTCTGGCTAAGCAGGATGATAAGGTCGCAGAAGCGGTTTCAGGTAAAAGCATTGTCAAAGAGATCTATGTTAAGGGAAGATTAGTTAATATCGTTGTTAAATAGTTAAGAGGTAATAATAATGCGGAATGCCGACTATAACAGCAGCAAGCTTGTAAATTGTCCTCATTGCAAAACAAGGCAGCCTGCTCCGGATAACCGCTGGCTTTACGGCAGTCCGATCAAGGTCTGTCCTGAATGCGGCACGGAGTATTTTGACGGAAGATTCAGGGAAATCGCAGTAGACGGATATATTCCCGATGCACTTTCAGTAAAAAAACGTCTGAAAATATCATTGCTGGGGTCAGCTTTTGCTCTGCTTGCAGCAGGTATGTATCTTTATGAAACAAGAATTCTCGGAAAATACCATATCATCTTATGGCCTATCATGATAGGCGGCGGTATTATGGCTCTTATGGGTCTGATCGACGCGGCGGCAGTTCTGAGCGGTAGAAGGGAAAAAGCCTTGGAAAAATTAAAGGCTGAATCAGAAGAAAGAATGAAGGATCCTCTTTATGTTCGGAAGCTTTCGGAATACGGTTTAAGCGTTCCGAAAGAATATCTGAGTTAAAAATGTTTTGGAAAATTTCAAAAAACTATTGACTTTTACACTTGATTATTGTATAATAAAATTTGTAATTATGTTAGCTTAAATGCAGCAGAGCTCAAAGACAGAGAAGCCGGTTGGCTGAGTGGGAACGTCAGGACGTTTCACGGTTTGCGTTGGCAGACCCCTTCACTATTCACCAAGGGTTGTGCTGTGCTGATATGTTGCCTCTGTCACAGGTGGCAAAGGGAGGGAATAATTTTGGCAGAAATTCGTGTTGGTAAGAACGAAACTTTGGATACGGCTCTTAAAAGATTCAAGAGATCGTGTGCAAGGGACGGCGTTATTGCTGAGGTTCGTAAAAGAGAACACTACGAAAAGCCTTCGGTAAAGCGCAAGAAAAAATCCGAAGCTGCTCGTAAGCGTAAATACTAATATTGTAATTGAAAGCGGGCATTGCTGTGTCCGCTTTTTGTTTTTATTTAATAAATTCAAAGGCGGCAAAAAACGCATCTGAGAAAGAGAATATCTCAGCTAATATAATAAAAGGCACTGCCGCTATTTCGGCTGCTGCTGCGGCGAGGGAGTACAGGAGAATTTTATGTTTTTTAAACCGACATACGTTTTTGATAAGGCGGGGGATATAACCCCCGAATTTCTGAAAAAGAAAAATATAAAGGGGCTTATACTGGATCTGGATAATACGCTTACAACGCACAACAATCCCGAGCCGCCCCGTTCAAGCCTTGAATGGCTTGACAAAATGAAAGCCGCAGGAATAAGGCTTATGATCGTTTCCAATAACCATGCTCCGAGAGTCACGCCTTTTGCACGGCAGCTTGAACTGGATTTTGTCAGCGAGGGAAAAAAACCGCTTACCTTCGGTTATACTAAAGCAATAGAAAAGTTAGGTCTTGAAAAGAAAAATGTGGCGGCTGTCGGTGATCAGATTTTTACCGACGTGCTGGGGAGCAATCTGAAGGGCATACGTTCAATTTTTGTGTTTCCAATCGAGCCGGAAAAAGGCTTCTGGTTCAGGGTGAAAAGGAAAATTGAAAAAGCATTTCTGCCAAAGAAAGATCAGGGTATAAACGGCTTATGACATAATATTTTATATCAAAAGCATAAGGAACGAGTAATATGGAAAGGAATGATTAAATGTCTGCAAAATTCGGTCCTGCCGGGAACAGCGAGAGCTATTCGGCTAAGTATAAATCAACGGTTCAGGCGCCCGGCTATCTTGAAGCCATGGGACTTGACCATTACGAATATCAGTGCGGCAGGGGAGTTAAGGTATCCGATAAGATAGCTTTTGCACTCAGAGATAAGGCTGAAGAGCATAATATCAGCCTTTCGCTTCACGCACCGTATTTTATTTCGCTTTCTAGTATTGAGCCGGAAAAGCGTGATAACAGTATCAATTACATATTGCAGTCCTGCGACGCCGCAAGCAGAATGGGTGCGCAGAGGATAGTGATCCACAGCGGTTCGTGCGCTAAGCTGAGCAGGGAGGAAGCTCTGGAGCTTGCTAAGGATACGCTTATCCGTGCAAGAAAAGCCGCAATTGAGCATGGCTTTGAACATATCGTTTTCTGTCCCGAAACAATGGGAAAGGTAAATCAGCTGGGTAATCTCACGGAGGTTCTGGAGCTTTGCTGTCTGGACGAATCCTTTGTTCCCTGTATAGATTTCGGACATCTCAACGCCAGGGAGTTCGGCTATATCAAGGGAAAATCGGAGTATGAAAAAATGCTTGACGAGGTTGAAAATATGATAGGCTCTGACAGACTGAAAATTTTCCACAGCCATTTCTCAAAGATAATGTTTACAAATCCCGGCGGGGAGAAAAAGCATTTGACCTTTGAGGATAATCAGGGCTTCGGGCCGGATTACGAGCCGCTTTTGGAAATAACGGCAAAGAAAAAGCTTTCGCCGATCTTCGTTTGCGAAAGCGCAGGAACTCAGGATATTGATGCGCTGACAATGAAGCAGTATTATTCATCGGTTTATAAGTAGCTTAGTGGAATTATTTAAAAGCGGCAAGCTTGACTGTATGAAAGCAGGAACTTTCAAAAGACTTGCAGAAGTTCATAAGTATCTTAAGTCCGTATATAAAGCAAAAGATCTTTAAGGATAATTTTTGCTGTCTTTTAAATAGGAGTTAGAGAGGTGTTTATTATGAAAAAAATACTTTGTATACACGGGCCGAATTTAAATCTTCTTGGTGAACGTGAGCCGGGAGTTTACGGCTCTGATACCTTTGATTCAATAAATAATGAGATGATCGAAAGGGCATTGAAGCATGAAATACACTGCGAGGTGTTCCAGTCTAACCACGAGGGTGAAATCATTGATACGCTTCATCTTGCACGAAAGAATTTTGACGGTGTAATCATCAATGCAGGTGCATATACGCACTACAGCTATGCGATACGGGACGCAATATCTGCGATAAAGATTCCTGTGGTAGAGGTCCATATGTCAAACATTCACAAGCGTGAGGAATTCAGGCATCATTCGGTGATCGCTCCCGTTTGCGCAGGACAGATAGCAGGCTTCGGAAAGGCTTCGTATTTACTTGCGGTGGACGCTCTCAATGAAATTTTAAAGGACTGATCTTTATGGAAAACAGACAGAAATATTTTTCTCCGCTGGAGCTGCTCAGGTGTGAAATAAGAAGCTTCTGCGACTGCGCCGTTATAACGGACGATATAAACCGCCGCTATTTTACGGGGATGAGATCAAGCGCGGGTACGTTGGCGGTTTTCTTTGAAAAGGCTTATCTTATCATTGATTTCAGGTATATAGAGAAAGCCCGCAAGACAGTAAAGGACTGCGAGGTTATATTGCAGAAGGATTTGTACAAGCAGATAAATGAACTGCTAAAAAAGCATAGCGCAGAAAAGGTTTCGGTTGAAGCCGATACACTGACAGTTTCACGGCTTGCGGAAATAAGCGACAGGCTTGACTGCGAGATAGACAGCAGCCGTGCGTTAAGCGAATGCATAGGCGAGATAAGAGCCTGCAAGCGCACTGAGGAAATTGAAAAGATAACTGCTGCTCAGCGCATAGCGGAGAAAGGCTTCGAGCATATACTGAATTATATAAAGCCCGGAAGAACCGAGCGTGAGATTGCGCTTGAGCTTGATTACTTTATGCTGAGGAACGGCGCGGAGGCTTTGTCCTTTGACACAATTGCGCTTTCGGGAAAAAATACATCGCTTCCACATGGCGTACCATCGGATAAAGCAGTTGAAAACGGTGATTTTGTGCTGATGGATTACGGCGCAGTCGTAGACGGACGGCACAGCGATATGACAAGAACCGTATGCGTTGGTCAGCCGTCAGAAGAAATGATAAAGGTATACGATACAGTCCTCAAGGCTCAGCTCGCCGGACTATCCGCTGTCAGAGCAGGAATTTCGGGGGCGGAGCTTGACAAAACCGCCCGTGATATTATATCTAATGCCGGATACGGTGAATATTTCGGTCACTCTTTGGGTCACGGAGTAGGTATGGAAATACATGAAGCTCCTACAGCTTCGCCTACCTGCGGAAATATCCTTGAGCCGAATATGATAGTAACGATCGAGCCGGGAATTTATCTGCCTGACAAATTCGGAGTGAGAATAGAGGATTTCGTAATAATAAAAGAGAACGGCTGCGAAAATATGACAAGAGCGTCGAAAGAACTGATAATATTAGAGGAAAATTTTTGTGACCATTGAAGAATTTAAAAAACGTGCTTCCGAGGACGAGGAATGGGCGCCGGGTTGGGACATTATCGACGAGTGTGGTAATAACTCAGAGCGAGCTTGAGGCTTTGAAGGCGGATCATGTCAAGGCTCAGATTTTGGCAGAAATGATAAAAAAGATCATCCGTATCTTAAAACCGACATGAACAGAACGTATAGCTATATGTGATTCTGTCAGTCTGTTAAAAAAATATTAAACTCATAAAAAAATCTTCAAAAACACTTGCAAAAAGCTAAAAAATAGGTTAGAATAAATATAAGGATATGTCTGTGATAATTTTCCGGGCATATATTGAGTGCCGCTTTCCCGTAAATATGGGAAAAACGGTGTTTCCAGAAAAATTATTGGAGGTATATAAAATATGGTAACTGCCGGAGATTTCAGAAATGGTATGACTTTTGAGGAAGATGGCAACGTAATGCAGATAGTTGAGTTTCAGCATGTTAAGCCCGGTAAGGGAGCCGCTTTCGTAAGAGCAAAGGTAAAAAACGTTATTTCAGGCTCTGTTGTTGAAAAAACCTACAATCCAACTGCAAAATTCCCGACCGCTTTCGTTGAGAGAAAGGATATGGAATATTCCTACAGCGACGGTGATCTTTATTACTTTATGGATCATGAGTCCTATGAGCTTGTTCCCGTTAACGCTTCCGAGCTTGGCGATAATTTCAAGTTTGTAAAGGAAAATATGATCTGTAAGATCCTTTCGTATAAGGGCAAGGTTTTTGGCGTTGAGCCTCCTTATTTCGTAGATCTTGAGGTTACTGAAACTGACCCGGGGTTTGCAGGAAATACCGCTACAAACGCTACAAAGCCTGCAACTGTTGAAACCGGAGCAGAGATAAAGGTTCCTCTTTTCATCAATGTCGGCGACAAGATAAGGATCGATACGCGTACCTGTGAATATATGGAGCGTGCGTAATTGATAAAATATAAAGGATAACGGAGGGAATGTTCTATGGAGCTTTCAAATAAGGTGGCATATCTCAAGGGTCTTATAGACGGACTTAAGATCGACGATTCTACAAACGAGGGCAGGGTACTGCTTGCTATGGCTGAAATTCTCGATGAAATGGCTCTTACAATTGAGGACGTTTCGGACGAGGTAGACGAGGTCGTTGAGCTTGTTGACATTCTCGACGAGGATCTCGGCAATGTTGAGGACGATTTGTACGGCGATGACTGCGGCTGCTGCGACGATGATGACTGCGATTTTGAGGACGAGGAAGAATACGAGTGCGTTTGCCCTACCTGCGGCGATACTATCTGTCTGGGCGAAAGCATGATCGAGGAAGGCTCGATCGACTGTCCGAACTGCGGCGAAACGCTTGAGTTCGATTTCAGCGAGATCGGAGAGGACGAAGAATAATCGTTCTTTTATAATTGAATATCAGATTGTTTCAGGGGTGGTGAAAGTCCACACCGGAGGTAATGGGCAAAAGCCTTAGTCCTCGACCACGAAAGTGCTGATTCGGTGAGATTCCGAAACCGACGGTATAGTCCGGATGGAAGAAACGACAGGCGTTTATGCTTTTCAGGCTTCTGGATCTTTTGCTTCAGAAGCCTTTTTTATATTGGTATAAATATCGGTATAATACATAAATCTGCTGTTTCTCCCTAATTGATTTTAGGAGGAATATTTTATGAATAATACAGTAGCAAAAAAGCGTATGGATACAAAGAAGTTAACGGTACTCGCGATGTTCGCAGCGTTAGGCTATCTTTGTTTATTTGTATTCAGGTTCAAGGTTCAGTTTTTATCTTTGGAGATCAAGGACGTATTTATAACTGTTTCAGGTTTTATATTCGGACCGCTGACAGCAGTAGGCGTGGCTTTTGCGGAAGCTCTGCTTGAAATGGTTACTCTTTCGGATACCGGAATATACGGAGCGGTAATGAATTTTGCCGGAAGCGCCGCCTTTGCAGGTACGGCTTCTCTTGTATATAAATACCGCAAAAGTCTTTACGGAGCTTTCTTCGGACTGCTATGCGGTATTGCCGTAATGACCGGCGTTATGATATTTATGAATATACTTATTACGCCATTGTATATGAAAACCTCAAGGGAAGCGGTTTATGCACTTATTCCGCCGCTGCTTCTGCCTTTTAATCTTATCAAGGGATTTTTGAATTCCGCTTTGACCTGTCTGCTTTACAAGCCGCTTTCAGAGGCTCTGAAGGGTATAGGAATGCTTCCTAAAGCCGATTCCTTCAGGTTTGATAAAAGATCGGCTCTAGTATTGGCGGTTTCGGTGATCGTTGTTGCCGCATCATCTGCAGCTCTTATAATTTTTATGCAGGGCAGTGTAGAATGGGGCAGGTAACGTTTCGTTAGCCGTACCGCAGGCATATGATCTTCTGATATTCATACTCCAGCTGACCGCCGCAGTCGGCAGTTTTGGCAGAAACGCAATAAAATATGTAGATCCCAAAGTTCGTTATGAGCTTTGGGATCTTTTTAGTTCAGACAAGACTGAGTATTAATAATCGCTTATGCGTAAAATGCTGAACTGGATATCATTAAAGGTGTAGTTATCGCTGTCGGTCACTACTTGTAATGCAGCAGGTGAGTTAAGGCGTATAAGCGCATTTATATTAAGAGTTTCCGCTTCTCCTGTGCTGCAGAAGGTCTCTGCGGCATGAGTTCCCGGTATCAGGTATCCGTTCTCACTGAGCTGAACGCCGAGAGTTCCGGGCAGGGCTGTGCAAACATTAACGGTTGCGGTACCCTGGAACATAACCAGATAAATTCCTGGCTCGTAAACGTCGATATTCGGCGTATTCGGTGCATGATATATTCTGTAGCCTGTCAGAAGCGTATTTTCGGCAAAGACAAGCGCTCCGCCGGGTTTGGTATACTGAGGCGACTGATTTATAGTTGCCAGAGCGTCAGGAAATTCAGTTTTTCCCGTATCTCCCCTCGGTATATAAAAATCAAGGATAAGATCGTCTTCTGTACCTCTGTTTACAATATTTGCTTCTGATCCGGGAGGGTTCGTATATACGTCTCCCAAGCTTACTGATGTGGAACCTCCGGTAGCTCCAGTAGCTCCTGTAGGACCTGTTGCGCCGAATCCTGTAGCTCCCGTAGGACCTGTAACACCGGTAGCACCAGTAGCGCCAGTAGCGCCCGTTACACCTGCACCGGTAGCGCCTGTCGCTCCTGTAGGACCTGTAGGTCCGGTCGGACCCGTAGGACCGGTAACGCCTGTAGCACCAGTATGACCTGTTGCGCCGAAGCCGGTAGCTCCCGTAGGTCCTGTAACACCCGTAACACCAGTAGCGCCAGTAGCGCCTGTTACACCTGTACCTGTAGCGCCTGTCGCTCCTGTAGGACCTGTAGGTCCGGTCGGACCCGTAGGGCCTGTAACACCTGTAGCTCCTGTAGGACCTGTTGCGCCGAATCCTGTAGCTCCCGTAGGTCCTGTAACACCCGTAACACCAGTAGCGCCTGTTACACCTGTACCTGTAGCTCCTGTAGGACCTGTAGGTCCTGTAGGTCCGGTCGGACCAGTAGCGCCAGTAGGACCGACAGGTCCTATAAAGCCGCAGCAGCAGTTATTGCAGCAGCAGTTTCTGTCGCGTGGTTCATCATTGCATTTGGCGTAATTCAAATGCTCAGAACCGGAATAATACTGATAATCTGTTTTATCATAATTTGATGGCATATAATTCGCTCCTGTCGAAATTTCATATCTTTTAAGGCTTTGTCTGGAAGCCTCGTATTATTATATGATGTCAAGGAGAATTTGGTGTCCGATTATTCTGCTCGGTGGAGTTTTTGAACAGAGTATCAAAATACTGCTTATTCAGTCTGACAGCTTCCGAGTCGGGATTAAGCTTTTCCGAAAGCTTATGATATTCATAGGCTTTTTCATGATCTCCTATCCTGTCATAGCATACGCACAGCTGAATATAGGGGATAAAGCCGTAGCATTCCTTTTGAACAAAGGCGCCGGTGTATTCGCTGTATTCGCATTCTAGAGCCCGTCTGTACCAATAAATTGCCTGCTTATACAGCTGCCGTTCGGTAAAAAGATTTCCTATTGTGCAGCAGACTTCGGCTCTTGGGACATCCAAGGCAAAGCTGTAAAACAGCGGCAGCAGGCTAATGTCGGACTTGCCGAGCTTTTCATAGCAATGAGAGAGCTGCATACAGGCATCTATTTTATTCTCGATCCAGCCGTCAGGTTCCTTTAGGAAGTACTCAAAAATATCCGCTGCTTCTCTGTAACGCTTATGATAGAGCAATTCTCTTGCATAATAAAACTGATGACGCGGTTCAAGTCTTTCTCCTGAGGATAGTATGCTTTCATATATATTAAGGTTTCTGTCTGGATCGCCAGAACCGTTCTTGCGGTGTTCTATCTCAATATCAGAGTATAAAAGCCTGCCTCTGGGGGCGATAGTTTCATGGACCTTCCCCTCCCATTTATAACCGCAGTTGTTTTTAATAAGTCTTTCTCTGTAGTATGAAAAAGACGGTCTGTCCTGCTCGTCGAATCCAGCCGCATATTTCATCATTACTATATCGCAGGACGGGTCAAGGCTTTCTTTCAGTTCCAGCAGTTTTTTTGAATTATCAGGCGTAATTACGTCGTCTGCGTCCAGCCACATGAAATAGTCCTTTGTCGCCTTTGAGCACGAGAAATTCCTAGCGGCGGAGAAATCCTGACACCATTTAAAGTCGAAGACCAGATCTGTATACTGCTTTGCAATAGACTTTGTTCCGTCGCAGGAGCCGGTATCGACTATTATTATTTCATCGGCAATAGCTTTTACCTGAGATAAAATACGATCCAGTACCTTTTCTTCATTTTTTACTATCATACAAACGCTTAATGATATCACGGCGTCCTCCTTAGTTTAAGAAATGTAATATTGATTTCTCCTTCAATAGCCGTTGTACCGCTGTTAAAAGTAAGATTAAAGACAGTCTGCTCGGGTACATAAATAATAATATGACTTGAACCTGCTGCACTTGAGCCGGAGGTACCCGTTTTGAAGTATATTCCTGTTTCAATATGAGCTGCTCCGTTATACGACGGGGTTATCTGGATATAAGAGGCGTCCCTTAAAATAGCTGAAAAGTCATAAGAGATAAGATAGTAGCCCGGAGCAAGGATCACCGATGCCGGAGCGCTGTACCGAATCGTCTCTGTAGGATCGGTCACATTCGGATATATAGGGATAAGGGACGCGTTATTAAGAAGCATCATATAGTTGTTGAATGAAGCGAAAATATCGTCAGGAATACTTCCTTCAGGGCCTGTCGCACCTGTAACGCCTGTTGCGCCTGTCGGTCCTGTCGCACCTGTCGGTCCTGTCGCTCCTGTAGGACCTGTTGCGCCTGTCGGTCCTGTGGGACCTGTTGCACCTGTCGGTCCTGTAGGACCTGTTGCGCCTGTAGGTCCTGTAGCGCCTGTTGCGCCTGTTGCTCCTGCCGATCCTGTCGCACCTGTCGGTCCTGTAGGACCTGTTGCGCCTGTTGAGCCTGTCGGTCCTGTAACGCCAGTAGGCCCTGTTGCACCTATGCAACAGCAGCATTGCCGCGGAAAAGGGCAGGAATATTGCCCGCAGGAAAAATTGTTCTGATCCATAATTCTGTTCCTTTCTGCACATTTATTGTTTTTAGAGTTTTTATATACTATATGAAGCAGGGCGCTGTACGGTTACGGCAGTTGATATGCATAAGATTTTATTAAGAAAATCCGTCACCGGATCGTAAGAAGTACGGGTTAAAATTAAATCAGACAATAAAACAGATGTTATTAAAACAGTTTAAAGGAGGTATGACTGTACGGCGTCAATAAGCAACTACGCTTGTACAGGAAACAAAATGAGTATAATTGCTGCAAGGGATCTGTGTAAAATCTACGGGTCGGGAGAAAATTCAGTCAGAGCTTTGGATGAGATAACGGTCAGTATTGAGGACGGAGAGTTTGTTTCAATAATCGGTACGTCGGGAAGCGGAAAGTCAACTCTGCTTAATATGCTTGGGGGACTTGACAGACCGACATCGGGTGAAGTCCTTTATTCGGGAAAAAAGATTTTTGAAATGAACGACGAGGAGCTGACAGTATTCAGAAGAAGAAATATAGGCTTTGTTTTTCAGAACTATAATCTTGTTCCGGTACTGAACGTATATGAAAATATCGTTCTGCCTATCGAGCTGGACGGCGCAGAAATAGATAAAAGCTATGTTGATACGATAATAAAAACACTCGGTCTTGATAAAAAGCTTAACTCTATGCCGAATCAGCTTTCCGGAGGTCAGCAGCAGAGAGTAGCGATAGCCAGGGCGCTGTCTTCAAAGCCTGCAATAATACTTGCCGATGAGCCTACGGGAAATCTTGACAGCAAAACGGGTATGGACGTAATTTCTCTACTGAAAGTAACAAGCCGGGAATTTGATCAGACGATAGCAATGATAACCCATAACGAAGAGATAGCGCTAATGGCTGACAGAATGATAAGAATAGAAGACGGCAGGGTGGTGGAATAAATGCTCAGGAACAATAACCAAGCCGCCGTTAAAAGAATAAGCAGGCGTTCAATGAAACATAACCGCGCCAGAAATATTTTTGCTGTGCTTGCTATCGTACTTACAACGTTTATGTTTACTGCGGTTTTCAGTATAGGCTTCAGTCTTGGGAAAAATATGAATACAATGCTTATAAGGCAGCAGGGCAGTAAGTCTTCGGTATTTCTTGAAAATCCCACTGATGTCCAGATAGATCAGGTCAAGAAGGCAGATCATCTAAACGCGGCAGGAGTACAGATCCATGCGGGAGAAATAAGTGCGGAAAATGAAGACGATCTATCGGTCACCGTAGATTATTTTGACGAAACGGAATTTAATAAAAATTACACTCCGGCAATAAGCGATATAAACGGAAGCTATCCTGTAAAGGAAAACGAGATAATGCTCTCCGCGTCGGCTATGAAGGCGCTGGGTATACAGGCTCCCGAAAAAGGCATGAATATCCATATGCAGCTCAGCGGCGGAAGTAAAGCGGATTTTGTACTTTCAGGCTGGTTCAAGGATTATCAGAATTTCGGAAGCGGATATCAGGCTTTGGTTTCCAAAGCATATGCGGACAGTCAGGGACTGACTGTCGAAAAAAACGGCAGGCTTTCAATGTCATCAAAGCCAGGCAGTCAGTCGAAGCTGCTGGAGGAGCTTGAGCATAACGTTTCCTTAAACGGCGGACAGGAGTTTGAAGCTGCATTTGATCTGCAGGAGGAATCCGGCTCAAATTCCCTTATAATCGCCGCTATGATAGGATTGATAGGATTAATTATCGTACTAAGCGGTTATCTGCTGATCTATAACGTTATGTTTATCTCTGTAACAAAGGATATTAGGTTCTACGGTATGCTGAAAACCATAGGAACATCTCCGCTGCAGATAAAGAAGATCGTAAGAATGCAGGCGTTCAGGCTTTCCGTTATAGGAATTCCTTTAGGTATCGCGATAGGAACGGCGGTTTCTTTTGCAGCGGTCCCGTATGCTCTTAAAATGTTCGGCGGAGGAATGAACACGGGAACAATGCCTACGGACATAAGCTTTGATCCCCTTATCTATGCGGTAACGATAATTTTCGGAATAGTTACCGTAGCCGTAAGCTGCCGCAAGCCTGCGAAGCTTGCAAGCCGCGTATCGCCTGTTGAGGCATTGAAATACAGCGGAGTGTCCGACCGCATCAGGAAGAAAGCAAGAAGCTCGGCAGCCGGTGGAAAGATATACAGAATGTCTTTTAGAAACGTGTTCCGTGAAAGAAAAAGAGCTGTTCTCGTATTTGCTTCTCTTTTTATGGGAACTATGGCTTTTCTGGCCGTAAATGCTTTTACTGGAAGTATGAAGCTTGAAAATTATGTTGAGTATTATCTTCCTAACGATTTTACTGTTTACTGTCACAGCGACGAACCCGACGCTTTGGAAACATCTGAAAGACTGGCGGAGAAAATTTCAGGCATAAACGGTATAACAATGTTTGAAACTAACCGTTCGACTTCTGCGGATCTGGAATTTGACCGTGAGCTTTATAAGCCGTTCATTGACAAGGCTATTAAAATGACCGATGAGAAGAATGTCGAAGCAGTGCTTAAGCAGTATGAAAACGGAGATGTAAAATATTCCGTTCCCGTTATCGGAGTAAGCTCCAGAATGATAAGTGAATACAATAAAAAGGCAAAAAATAAAATGGATATTGAAAAATTCGAGAGCGGAGAGGCGGCGCTTATCGGAATGGTCAGAAACGACGGCGACGGGGATAGCCTTTTAGGTAAAACCATTACTCTTACCGACTCGGAAACCGGCAATAAGGCGGATATTGAAGTCGGATCTGTAATTTCACAAAAATCTGATTTCGGTTTGAATATAGGCTATTACTGGGCGGATCTTGCCGCACCGAGCTGTATGATAGTTTCCCAGAACGTAATAGACCGTTTGACTGACAAAGCGGATATAGACGTTATAATTGCGAATTGCAGAGAGGACGCTCAGGGAAGCGCCGCGGCACAGATAAAAGAACTTACCGACAATAATCCGGTAGTTGTCAGAACAGAGATAAAATCAGAAATGATCTCGGATTTTAAAACTTCAATGACGTCGCTTAATGTGCTTACCAGCGGTATTTCAATGGTTCTGATCCTTATAGGTATAATTAACTTTATAAACGTTATGCTGACGGGGGTTTTTACCAGAAGAAAAGAGCTTGCAGTTCTTGAAAGCGTAGGAATGACAAAGAAGCAGGTAGGAAAAATGCTTATGCTTGAAGGAGTATATTACGGAGCTATAACTATTCTTCTTATCTTTACGGCAGGCAGCGGTATAATGTACCTTGTGGGAATGTTTGCTCAGAGTGCGGCGGATTATGCTGTATTCAGTTTTCCGTGGACGCTTATGCTTGCTATATCGGCGGCAATAATGCTTATCTGTGTTACTGTTCCGGCGGCTGTTTACAGAAGCATTTCAAAAAGCAGCATAACAGAGCGGCTGAGGACAGAAGACTAATCCTTTCGGGCATACGAAAAAAGTATGCCCGTTTTTCTTTACCGGCAATATATTTTATGCTATAATAAATAAAAGCAAAATATACATTGATTTCAGGAGGAGGTTTATTTATGAAGTCGGTACTTATTGCTGAGGACGATCCGGTAATTAACGGAGGTATAAAGTATTTTCTTGAAAAGAACGGCTTAAAGGCTGTTTCGGTATTTTCCTGCGGCGAGGCTGAAAAGGCTCTGAATAACGGCTTCAGTCTTATAATACTTGACATAAATCTCCCTGACGGAAGCGGACTTGAGCTGTGCTGCAAAATAAGAGAGAAATCGGATATCCCGATCATATTTCTTACTGCCAACGATACCGACGAGGATATGATAGAGGGTTTCAGATCAGGCTGCGACGATTATATTTCCAAGCCTTTTTCAGTAGAGGTTCTTCTACAGCGGATAAAGGCGGTACTGAGAAGAAGCGCCTCGGGGGAGAGCAAGGATATTTTCACATATAAGGGTCTGACAGTCGATTTCGGAAAAATGAATGTTTTCGTGGAGTCAGAGCCAGTAAAGCTTTCGGCAACGGAATACAAGCTTTTGGAGGTCCTTATAAAGAATAAAGGTCAGGTGCTTACTAGAAATACGCTGTTTGAAAGGGTCTGGGATATTGACGGCGATTTTATCGATGAAAATACTCTAAGCGTTCATATAAAGCGGCTGAGAAGCAAGCTCAGGGAGGATTCAAGAAATCCGAAATATATAATTACGGTATTTGGTATCGGCTATACGTTTGGTGAATGAAATGAGAACAAGGTATTATAAAAGGAAACGCAGCTGCGCTGCGGCAGTATCGGTACTTTCCTCAGCAGCTTTTTCGGCAGCCGTTTACCTGCTGTGCGGAAGCTGGAGCGCTGCGCTCTGCTCGCTGGCAGGAGAAGCTGTGCTTATATTGGTCATGCTTTATATATTAAGGCTGGACGACAGGTTTATAACCGAAACTGCGGCGGATTTTTCAAGGCTTGCCGACTGTCTTGCAGAACTTCAGGAAAGAGAAATCTTCCCCGATAATGAGGATACGGCGGTTTCAAAGCTTCAGAGCAAAATAATAAAGCTTGTAAGGATACTGAAAAAGAAAAATGAAGATTCAAAGGCAGAACAGGAAAGCATAAAAGCCTTGGTATCGGATATATCGCATCAGCTGAAAGCGCCTATAGCCAATCTGAAAATGTACACTGATTTTCTTTCCGACGAAGGACTTGACGAACAGAAGCGCAGGGAATATACAGATATTATCCGTATTTCGGTAGACAGGCTTAATTTTCTTTCGGAAAGCATGATAAAGATATCCCGTCTTGAAATCGGTCTTATCCGTCTGGCTATGAAGGAGCAGAGCCTTAACGAAACGGTATTGAAGGCAGTTAAGGACGTATATGCAAAAGCTGTCAAAAACGGCAGGGAAATTGTTTTTAGCGAGGAAAGCCGTATAATTATCAGCCACGACCGCAACTGGACTGCTGAAGCGGTTTTTAATCTTCTGGACAATGCCGTAAAGTATTCAGACGAGAGAGGAAAAATTTATGTTTCGGTAAGAAAGCTGGGTATGTTCGCCGAAGTAGAGGTAAAGAACAGCGGAGATAAAATTCCGGAATCCGAGCAGGCTAAAATATTCAGCCGATTTTACAGAGGAGGAAACGCCGGTTCAAAGGAGGGAATAGGTATAGGACTGTATCTTGCAAGAGAGATCGCCGTTAAGCAGGGCGGATATATAAATCTCAGGTCGGACGGAGACTTCAATATTTTTTCTTTGTATTTGTTTCATCGGCTCTGAAAAAGATCTTCCGCGCCGCAGGTAAAACGATGATTAATTTCAGCTTGAAAAACCAATAATTATATGGTATAATTGGCACGACAGCCTTATTGAATGGAGGAAGCCCCTGAGGGAGCATAAATATTATGAAATTGACCGCTCTTAATAAAGCCGAAGCTCTGAGATACCTCGGCTACGGAAGCCATGAACCGGATGAAAGAATACGCAGTCTGCTGGACGAATGTGAAAAAAGGCTGCTGGAATGCATATCCCCCGCTTATATCTACAGGGTGTTTGACCTGAGACGTGAAGGCGGCAGTATTTTTGCTGACGGAACTCTGCTTTCGCTTAAAGGAAAGGACATAGAAGCTCATCTTGAAAAATGCGGCAGGTGTGCGCTTATGTGCGTTACGCTGTCCTCGGGTGCGGACAGGCTTATAAGGCAGCTTGAGGCTGTGGATATGACAAAAGCCGTAATTACAGATTGTCTGGCAAGCGCCGCTGTAGAGCAGGTATGCGATATAGCCGAGGAAGAGATAAAGGCTTCTGTTAAAAACTGCTTTTTTACATGGAGGTTTTCCCCCGGTTACGGAGATTTTCCGATAGATATTCAGCGTAATTTTCTCGAAGTTCTTAATGCACCGAAGAGAATAGGATTAAATACAACCGAAAGCATGATATTGACACCGCGGAAATCGGTAACTGCGGTAATGGGAATATCGGATCATGAAATACCTAAGGGCAGGCGCGGCTGCGTTACCTGCAATATAAGGGAGAAATGCGTATACAGAAGAAAGGGTGAACACTGTGGATTTTAAAACGCTTCTTAAAAATGAATTTGTGTACCTTGACGGGGCAATGGGTACTGTGCTTCAGGCTAGGGGACTTGAAATGGGAGGTATTCCCGAGGTTCTGAATATTGAAAAGCCAGAGTGGCTTAAAGATATTCATAAGCAGTATATCGAAGCCGGCGCGGATATTATCTACGCTAATACCTTCGGTGCAAACCGCTGTAAGCTTGCAGGCTGCGGCTTCGGCGTTTCAGAAATTATAGAAGCCGCTGTTGAAAACGCAAAGGCGGCGCGCGGGGAAAAAAACGTTCTTATTGCTCTTGATATAGGACCTATAGGTCAGCTTCTTGAGCCGACGGGAACTTTGTCCTTTGAAGAAGCCTATGATATTTTCAGGGAGGCGGTTATTGCCGGAAGCGGCTGCGACGTTATCGTTTTTGAAACTATGACCGATCTTTACGAGCTGAAAGCGGCTCTGCTTGCTGCAAAGGAAAACAGCGATAAGCCTGTTATCTGCACTATGACCTTTGAAGAAAATATGCGTACCTTTACTGGCTGCAGTATAAGCTCTATGGCTTTAACGCTGGAGGGACTGGGAGCGGACGCAATAGGTGTCAACTGCTCGCTGGGGCCTAAGGAACTATACCCGTTAGTCAAGGAGCTTTGCTCGTGGACTAGTCTTCCCGTGGTCGTTAAACCAAACGCCGGTCTGCCCGATCCTGTAACAAACGAATACAGTATTGAACCGGAAGAGTTTGCCGAGCTTATGAAAAGGCTTGTTCCCCTCGGTGTAAAGATTTTCGGAGGCTGCTGCGGAACTTCGCCCGATTATATAAAAGCGCTCAGAAATGCAGTTTCAAAGGAAAAGTATATATCGGTCCAGAGCGATATTCCTCCTGCCTGCTGCAGTGCCGCAAATACCGTTATTATAGATCAGCCGAGAGTTATAGGCGAAAGGATCAATCCTACAGGGAAAAAACGCTTCAAGGAAGCGCTGCTTGCCGGGGATATGGATCATATTCTCGGTCAGGGAATAGAACAGCTTCATGCTGGTGCAGATATTCTTGACGTTAACGTAGGCCTGCCTGGAATTGATGAAAAGGATATGATGATAAAAGCGGTAAAGGCTCTGCAGGGCGTTGCGGAAGCTCCGCTTCAGCTTGATTCTACTGATCCGGAGGTACTTGAAGCCGGACTGAGAGTTTATAACGGAAAGCCTATTGTCAATTCGGTCAACGGTGAAGAGAGATCTTTGCAGTCTGTTCTGCCTCTGGTAAAGAAATACGGCGCCTGCGTTGTCGGACTTTGTCTTGACGAAAACGGAATACCGAAATCTGCTCAAAAGCGTTTTGAGATAGCTGAAAGAATAGTAAAACGGGCTGAAAGCATGGGAATACGACGTGAGGACGTATATATAGACTGTCTTACCCTTACAGCTTCGGCAGAACAGGCTGGGGTACTTGAAACTTTAAATGCTCTAGAGCGTGTAAAGAATGAATTGGGCTGCAAAACGGTTCTCGGAGTTTCAAATATAAGCTTCGGACTTCCTGCCAGAGAGATCGTAAATCATAACTTTCTAATGATGGCTCTTACCAAAGGACTTGATCTGCCGATTATCAATCCGAATATAGGATCAATGATGCAGACGGTAAGAGCATATAAGCTGCTTGCCGATATAGATAAGAACTCTGTTGATTTCATTGCTCAGTATGGAGTTCAGAAGACTGAGATAAAACCCTCTCAGCAGAATGTTCCAGAGATAAGCCTTGATCATGCTATTGAAAACGGTCTGAAAGCCGAGGGCGCAAAAATAACCGAGCGTCTGCTTGAAAGTACTGACGCAATGGATATAGTAAATAATATGCTTATTCCTGCGCTTGACAAGACGGGAGCGGATTTTGAATCCGGCAGGATATTCCTGCCGCAGCTTATCCAGTCTGCAGGAGCGGCGCAGTCCTGTTTTGAGGTAATAAAGAAACACCTTGCGGAATCGGGAGAAAAAAGTGAGTCTAAGGGTAAGATAATTGTTGCTACGGTCAAAGGGGATATTCATGATATAGGCAAGAATATCGTAAAGGTACTGCTTGAAAATTACGGCTATGACGTTATAGATCTGGGCAAGGACGTAGACTGTCAGCTGGTAGTTGACTGTGCGGTTGAGAACGACGTTCACCTTGTAGGTCTGTCTGCGCTTATGACTACTACATTGCCGAGCATGGAGAAAACGATAAGACTTCTGAGAGAAAAAAACGTAGACTGCAAGATAATGGTAGGCGGAGCGGTGCTTACAGCTGACTATGCACAAAAGATCGGGGCAGACTACTACGCAAGGGACGCAAAGGAATCCTGCGATATTGCCAAAAGGGTACTGGGATAAATTTAATATAGACTGAATAAACTCATATAAAGCCTCCAAGAATTAAGTTACGATACTTAATTTACGGAGGCTTTTATTATGACAGAAAAAACAGTTTCAAAATTCGGAAGAGCTTTATGCGCAGGAATCGCGTCGGCAGTGGTGTTTGCTTCCTTCTCAGACTGCCGGGAGCTGAAAGCGCAGAATATGTCATTGCTGTTTCCTCAGTTTATTATCGGCGTAAGCGTAGAACGTAAAGGTGATACTGATGAAAGGGTAAGAATTGAAGAAAAGGGTGTAAAAACAGAATACTCCTTTAAAATAGCCGAGATTTTCAAACGTATATTTGGATAATATATTACAGCCGAGCCTTTTGGTGCCGTTTCAGGACGCTGGCTGTTTAACTGTACGCTTTTTTGTACACCAAGTAAAAGCTTTAAGTTGACAACCCTGCCGTTGTGTGTTACCATAATAATGAGAAAAAGTATCCGAACGGATTTTACTAACACAGTAAGGCGGTGGCTTCGATGCTGAGGTTTATAAACGGAGCCGTTCACAGCAGCCGTGAACGGCGTTTCTGCGAAGAAATAAAGTCGGCGTGTATTGGCGGCAAAAACGTACTGGTAATAGTTCCCGACCAGTTTTCGTTTGAATATGATAAAAAGCTGTATGAGCTTATGGGAGCGGAATTGTTCAACAGGATAAAAACTGCCGGTTTTAACCGACTTTCTGAATTGATAAGCAGGGAGTACGGCGCAGGCTCGAAAGAAAACGCAAATGAAAACGCCAGAATTATAACAATGTATAAAGCGGTAAGAAGATTAAAGGAAAGCCGCAGTGTCCGTTTTTATAAAAAAGCGCTTGATAAGGGTACGTTTATCGGAGAGGTTATTACTCTTGTGAGCGAGCTTATCCAGTCGGGAATAGCTCCTGCCGATCTGCGGGCAGCTGCGGAAAAGCTTGACGGTTCAGTCAGCAGCAAACTGTTCGACCTTTCATCGCTCTATGAATATTACCTTGAAGAACTGTCGGCGGCAGGTCTGAAAGACGCTCTAACCTCTATGGGCGAATGTGTAAGGCTTGCCCAAGCAAACGGTTACTTTAAGGAAACGGAAGTCTTTTTGGATTCCTTCTCAAGCTTTTCGCAGGATGAATACCGTCTTATTGGCTGTATGCTTTCTCAGGCGGACAGCGTGTGCGTATCTTTAGTTATTTCAGATAAGGAAAATCTGAGTGCTGATCAGACGCCGTTTGCTCAGACGATAAGAACCAGAGAAAGGCTCAGGCGTACTGCGTCAGACCTTAATATTCCCGTCAGTGAAATATCTGAGTCGGATCTTGATTATTCGGTTTCCGCTCTGGAGCATATCAACCGCCGCCTTTACTGTATTTCGCCGCCTAAAGCTGACAGTTCAGACGGTGTAAGAGTTCTTTCGGCAGCAGATATTTATGAAGAAACGGAATTTGTCTGTGCTGAAATTTCTAGGCTGGTTCGGGAAGAGGGGTATAGATATAAGGACATCGCCGTAGCGGCAAGAAATCTTGAAGATATATCCCCCGTACTGGAGGGAACAATGGAAAGATACGATATTCCGTACTTTATAGATAAACGCCGAAGCGTTGAACAGTCGGCGTTGGTTATTTATCTGAAAAGTATTTTTTCCTGTGTGCTAACTTCGGAATATAAAACCGAAAACATTCTCAGATACATAAAATCACCGCTTTGTCCGTTGTTTGATTACGATGTATGCGACCTTGAAAATTACTGTATAAAATGGAATGTAAGAGGTTCAATGTGGCTGGAAAAATTCACAGCCTGCGGCAAGGATTCCGAGCCGTCAGAACGTATCGATCAGACAAGGCGGAAAATAATCGAGCCGCTTGAGAAATTCAAATCATCTTGTGAAAATGCTTGTGCAAAGGAGATATGCACTGCGCTTTTTGAATTGCTGGACGAAATAAAGCTGTCGGAGGAGATATATTCCGTAGTAAAAAGAGCGGTTGGTTCGTCAAACGATACCGAGCTTGAACTGGGAAGAGCTTCTAAGCAGGTATGGTTATCGGTACTTTCCGCTGTTCAGTCTGTTTATGAGCAGATGGGAAACGAAAAGCTGACCCTTCGCAGATTCTATGAGATATTCAGGCTTATGCTTTCACAGATGACGGTTTCTGCTCCTCCCCAGAAAACGGATTCGGTAAGATGTGCAGGAGCAGAGCGTTCAAGGCTTTCGGATGTTAAGGCTTTGTTTATTATCGAAGCAAACGACGGAGTGTTTCCTGCGGACGCCAAGACCGACGGACTGCTGACCGAGCGAGAAAAGCGTCAGCTGGAAGACGCAGGAGTTGATCTTAATACCGGCGTTATTTCGTCACTGGAGGACGAACGCCTTACCGTATATCAGACTGCTGCAATGCCGTCGGACAAGCTGTATGTTTTATTTTCAGAATCCGATTCGCAGGGGGGGCTGAAAAATCCGTCAGTGCTTGTTAAAATGACAGTAAATATGTTTAAGGATATGAAAATGGAAAAAATTCAGAATATTTCTCCTGACTTTTTCTGTACATCCTATAAGACTGCTTATTATAAGTATCTGGAAAAGTCCAAAGACAGAACTGCTGAGATCGTGTCTGTCGGGGAATCGCTCAAAACCTCTGATCTATACAGTCAGAAGCTTGATTTTGTAAAAGAATCTGCGTCAAATAAGGCGCATAAGCTAACAAGCGAAACCGCAGAGCAGCTGTTTTTCAGCAATGATCTTAATATTTCCGCGACCAGGATAACCGACTTTTACAACTGCCCTTTCAGTTTTTTCTGTAAATACGGACTAAAGCTTTATCCACCGCAAAGGGTGGCTTTTAATAATCTTTACAGGGGAAATTTGATACACAGATGTCTTGAAAGAATAATGAGCGTTGAAAAGGACGGAAAACGTCTGTTCAACGATGAATTTGTTAGCTTCAGTGAGGAAACGGTAAAACAAAAGATCCATGAAGAATTTGAACGTTACTGTACGGAGGAAATGGGCGGCGAATACGGAAAGAACGCCCGGTTCAGACAGGAAATGAAGCGTCTTGAAAGTTCGGCTTACAATATGATAAGGCTGATACAGACTGAGCTTTCGCAGTCTATGTTCAGACCTGCGGCATTTGAATTTGATCTTACCAAGGAGAACGGCGAAAGTATACTGAAGCTTACTCTTGAGAAGGGCTATTCCGTAAATATAAGGGGAAGCATAGACCGTGCGGATATATACGAAGCTCCCGACGGAAGAAGATACCTGCGTATCATAGATTACAAGACAGGCTCAACTGCATTCGATATAGCCGAGCTTTACAGCGGACTTAATTTACAAATGATGATATATCTGCTGGCGGTAACTCAGAGCGTCAACGAGCTGAATCCCGACGGAAGGCTTGAACCGTCTGCGGTTATGTATAATCACCTGAAAGACTGTCCCGCCGAGCTTTCCCCTGCTGACGCAGAGGAAGCCGATAAACTTGAAGATCTGATATTTGAGGTAAGAGCCAGGAAATACAGACCTGACGGTATTATGGTAGATGATGAAAACGCTGTCGGCGCACTTAATAAAAGCTACGGAGGAGCGTTTACGCTGTTTTCGTTCAACAAGGACGGAAGCATATCTCCGAGGGGAAAAACTCCGGTAGCTGCCGAATGGTTCGCAGCTCTGGAAAAATTTGCGCTGAATAAGGTCTGCGGACTTGCCGACAGGCTGTTTGAAGGAGATATAAAGGCTGATCCGGTGTGCAAGGGAGAGGGAAGAAGCGCAAAGATCCCGTGCAGCTACTGTGATTACTGGGGAATATGCGGAAACGCTTCTCCTAAGAATCCGAGAAGGATCACAAAAAATGACATTCATAAGCTGGAAAGCGAACTTGAAAATATTCTGGAAAACGGGAAAGGCGGTGAGAAAGCATGGCGGTAAAATGGACGGAAGATCAGAGGACGGCTATTGATACCACCGACAGGGGAGTTGTCGTTTCGGCGGCGGCTGGAAGCGGAAAGACCGCAGTTTTGATCGAACGCACGATAAGCCTGTTGGCTGACAAAAGCAGAAATATACCTGCCGACCGTCTGCTTGCTGTGACCTTTACGGTAGACGCTACGACGCAGATGAAAGAAAAGCTTTCCTATGCATTTGAAAAGAAAATACTGGAGGAAACAGACCCTGAACGCAGAAAGTGGCTCCAGAGCCAGCAGGACAGGCTTGCTTTGGCAAAAATAAATACTATCAACGCTTTCTGTCTGGATCTTGTAAAGAACAATCTTCATGAGTTTGAGCTTCAGGACGGAATAAAGATACTTGACGAAACCGATTCAGAGGTCATACTTAAAAATGCGGTTTCGGCGGCTATGGACAAATTAGCGGAGGAGGAACCTGAGGAGCTTGACTTTTTAGTTGAATCTCTTTCGGACAGCTCAGAGCAGACTGTTGAGGAAATCGTTGCAAAGCTTTACGGCTTTCTGCGTTCTCTGCCGTTTCCGGAAGAGTGGACAGAGGAAAAAGCCGCAGAATTTACTGATGAAAGCAGGATCTCGGATTTTATCGGTACTGCGGCTTACGAATACAGAGAAGTGCTTGAAAAGGCCTTGAAGCTTAATGAAAACGCAAAGTCGGTATTTTACCGCCTGCATGAAAAATTCGGCTGTAAGGAATCGGCGGGTGAGGCGCTTAATTCCGACGAAGAGCTTATAAAAGCGTTTATCGGCACACTTGACAACGGTTCATGGGAGGAGATATACAGCTTTTCGCAAAGCTTACAGTGGAAAAGGCTGACCGTCGCTTTTCCTAAGGGCGATATTGCGCCTGCTCAGCTTGAAGAAAGAGCTTTAGGTGCGGAGCAGATAAAAAAGCTCAGGGAAGGCTGTAAGGACTGCGTAAAAAAAATAAGAGCCTCCTGCCGCAGAACTGGTCTTCACATAAGAGAGGATCTTCTGACTGCAAAGAGAATTTTCAAGGCGCTCTGCGGTCTTTGCAGAAGTACGGAGGAATATTCCTGGAATGAAAAGGTAATCAGGAATGCTCTGGAATTTTCCGATGTTGAAAGAATGGCGATAAGGCTTCTGGTAAAAAGGGAAAACGGAAAAACGATCCGTACCCCGCTTGCCGAAGAGATCGTGAAAAACCGTGATTATCAGGTTATACTTATAGACGAATTTCAGGATGTAAATAATCTTCAGGAGCTTATTTTCAAAGCGCTTTCAGATACGGACGATCTGTCGGTCCTCGGCAAAAACGTTTTTGTTGTAGGCGACGTTAAGCAGTCGATCTACCGTTTCAGACAGTCTAATCCTCAGCTGTTCATAAATGCCCGGGAAAAGGCGGCGAATAAAGAGAACAGCCGTATCTTGAGATCAGTTTCCTTAAAGCAGAACTTCCGTTCAAGAAAGAATATAATTGATTTTGTAAATCTAGTTTTTGAAAACCTTATGAGCGAAGAGGTCGGAGAGCTTGTTTACAGCGCCGATGAAGCCCTGCAGCAGGGAGCGGAGTACGAAGGAGAAAACCCGGATACTGAAATTATTATGGCGGAGCTTTCCGCTGATAAGAACGGATCGGAAGATTCCGACGAGGACGATTATGTTCTTTTTACAGAAGAAAACTATATTATTGCCAAGCGTATAAGACAGCTTATCGACGAGGGCTTTCCCGTTTACGACGGTGCTGAAAGACGCTGCTGCCGTCCGTCGGACTTTTGTGTGCTTTCACGGTCTAAATCTGCGACCTCAAAGCTTTCAGCCGCTTTGGAAGCTGTAGGACTCAAGGCCTTCAGCGAGGAAACCAATGGCTACCTTAAAGCGAGAGAAATCGCAGTTATGGTAAATCTTCTTCGGGTAATAGATAATCCTATGCAGGATATGGCTATGGCTTCGGTAATGATGTCGCCTGTAATGAGCTTTACCGCCGATGAAACAGCGGTACTGAGAAATCTTTGCAGATCAGGCGGCTCTTATTCAAAGCATATTTATCAGATAATAAATTCAATCGGAAAAGCAGAAAATGCTCACGAAAGAGAAGCGGATAAAATATATCTTGAAGATCCTGTGCTTGAGGAGAAATGCAGGTACGCTCTTGAGCTTATTAAAAGACTGAGGTTTTATGCCGCCGGAATGTCACTTACAAGGCTTATAAGAAAAATATATGACGAAACGGGATTTTTTGCGGTTGCTTCAGCTTATGAAAACAGCAGGCAGAAGCGTGCTAATCTGCGTCTTCTGCTGGAGTATGCGGCGTCTTATGAAAACAGCGGAGAGGGCGGCGTAACAGGCTTTATCAGATACCTTGATTCTGTATATGAAAGCGGAAAGGATTTCCGTCAGGCGGTTACCGTAACAGAGGGCGAGGACAGCGTAAGCGTTAAGACTATACATAAATCAAAGGGTCTGGAATATCCGTTTGTATTTCTTTGCGGTATTGATAAGCAATTCAATTTATCTGATATAAGCGAAAGAATGCTGCTTGACGAACAGCTTGGGGCAGGCTTTACGATACTTGATCATAAGAGGCTCACTCAGACCGAAACTATAAGTCATAAGGCGCTGAGCGTTATAGGCCGCAATAAGACTCTGAGCGAGGAAATACGTTTGCTTTACGTTGCGCTGACCAGAGCAAAGGAGAAGCTGTTTATTCCTGTTATGATACGTGAAAGCAGTAACGGCCGTTTTGACACAAGACGTACTGTAAACGCAATTGCCGAGGAGATCTCACGTACAGGAGGAATAAACAGCAGGATCGTAAGACAGTGCGGCTCTTATCTTGAATGGCTCTGCGCAGTTCTGCTTTGCTGTCCCGGAAATGAGACCTTTCTTGAAAAAATGGGGGTTGAGGAAAAACTTCCTCAGCTTGAAACGGAAGCGGTCATCAGTTTTAGGAGCGAAGGATCTCCTGACGTAAAGGAAGCTTCCCGTACTGCTTTCAAGCCGATATATCCAGATAAAAAGCTTGTATCGCAATTGTGCGAACGTTATAATTTCAGATATTCCCATGAATTTTCCGATACTCCTTCAAAGCTTACGGTAACCGAGCTGGTAAAAGAGGAAAAGGAGCTTGAATACGGAGTTAAAAATCCTGAGTTCTTTCCGCAGCTCCCCAGGCTGTCTGATGAGATAGGAAAGCTGAATTCGGCACAGAAGGGAACCTGCACCCACTTATTTATGGAGCTTGCTGATTATAAAAACGCTGCGGAGGACGTTTCATCAGAGCTGAAAAGACTTGTTGATAAAGGCTGTATGTCTGAAAGAGAAGCGGGAGGAGTATATCTTGACGCTGTAAAGAGGTTTTTCGGCGGAGAGTTCTATAAAAGAATGAGCCGAAGCAGTATGATAATAAGAGAAAAGCAGTTTCTCGTAAGCTTTTCCGATTTGAAACTTGACAGTAAGTATGAACGATATATGTCTTCCGGATCTATGCTTCAGGGAATTGCCGATTGTATATTCAAAGAAGACGACGGCTATGTTCTTGTGGACTATAAAACCGACAATTTTCGGGATATTTCTGAGCTTTACGGCTACAGAACGCAGCTTGAGCTTTATAAGGCGGCGTTTGACCTGCTTCTTGATATGCCTGTCAAAGCCTGTTATATTTATTCGTTCAGGCTGAATGAGGGAGCTGAAATAAAGCTGGGATAGTTTTTTGTTTTTCAAACGGCGGTTTAAAAAAAATTACTTTAACAGCGGCTTTAATATATGAAAAAGCGTACTTTGGAATTTTATTGATAGGTTTTGACTAAATAAGTGCTAAATTTTAAAAAATAGCTTTTGTACCTTGACTTTATAGCGTTCCGATGGTATAATAAAATTAAGAATAAAAAATGTATTAGTACAACGTTTTATCACTTTAGCGTGGTATATCGGAGAGTGTTTTGATGACTGATAAGGAATTGCGGAGGCTTAACCGTGCAGAACTGCTTGAAATATTGGTTTCAATGAAAAAAGAACTTGACAGTACGGCTGAGGAAAATATATCACTGAAGCTTGAGCTTAGGGAAAAGGCAGAGGGGTATAAAGAGCTTGAGGCGGCTCTGAAGCATATGTCAAGACAGCTGGACGGGCTTTGTACTGCAATGAATGTCAAGACCGCCGATGAAACGGAGAATAAGCCTAATGGATAATGAATTTCCTGCGGCAAAGCAGCTGGAAGCCGAGCTTAAAAGGGTTAAGGCACGGAAGGAATTCAGAAGGATACTTATAAGTACGGTATCGTCTTTGATCGTTACAGCGGCAGCGGCGGTACTGATCTCAATGCTGTTTATGCCTGTACTGAGGGTTACAGGAACGAGTATGTCGCCGACTCTTATCAACGGACAGCTTGTAGTATGCAGAAAAACCGGGGAGTTTAAGCAGGGCGATATAATAGCGTTTTATTACAATAACAAAATTCTGCTGAAACGTGTTATCGGCGTTTCAGGGGACTATATTGATATAGATGAGGACGGAACGGTTTATGTAAATGAAGAACCGTTGGACGAGCCTTATCTTAATGAAAAGGCGCTGGGCGAGTGCGACATAGAATTGCCGTATCAGGTCCCGGACGAGCGCGTTTTCGTAATGGGTGATCATAGGTCAACATCTATTGACAGCCGTTCTTCAACTGTAGGCTGTGTTTCCGAGGAGTCGGTCGTAGGCAAGGTCAGCTTCAGAATATGGCCTTTTAAGGAACTGGGAACTCTGAAATAATAGCCCGAATCAAAATGGAAGGGAGTAATTCAAGTGCTTGATTTTAACGGCAGAATACGGCATTTTATGAATAAGCATAAAAAGCACAGGCGCTGGAGAGCAGCGGCTGCCGCACTGTCGCTTATCGTTGCCGTTTCCGTTTTTGCAAGTCTGATAATGCCGGCTATAAGTATGTCGTCGGATTCAGTGTCTGTCCAGCAGCTTACCGCTTCATCGGCGGTTCCGGACGGAGCGTATAATTTTGAACCTAATATTATAGAAGCAAGCGTTACAGATGTCAGCAATACCGGGAATTCTGAGATAAAACACGTCGTTTTTAATATAGGCTATGCACTGCTGGCAGGCGACGTAAGCAATACCCAGCCGCATATATACTATAAGCTTGACGAACACATAGTAGTTCCCAAGGGAGGACTTCCTCAGGACGGCAGCGGTAATCTTACTCCGGGAAACGTATATGATAAAAATGAAAAATCCGGTACATATATTATTACAGAGGACGGATATGTAATAATTACTTTTACCGACGAGTATCTGGCAAAGCATGAAGGAGAGGCTATAAGCGGTACTCTAACTTTCGACGCTGACGTTGAACGCGCCGCTACCGATAATAATACCGATATAAATATTTCGTTCGGAGATACGACGGTCGTTGTTCCGGGTTATCCTGAAAGAAAGCTTACCCTTGAAAAATCAGGTACGAATAATGATGACGGAACTATAACATGGACTATTAAAGTGGATAATCCGAACGGGGATTCTCTGAACGATTTTTACCTTACTGACAGTATGCTTGGGCAGGCTCTTGAGATCACAGGAACTGCCGGAAGCTACGATCCGGACAGCGGAAAGTATATTTTCGGAGATGTTACGGATAAATCGGTGACAATAACCTATAAAACTCCGATACCAAGCTCAATAGCTTTAAATAACGGTAATGCCTATAATAAAGCGGCAGTCAACGACAGTAACGGCAGCGTTGTTACCGAGGATGATGTTCATGTATGGGTCCCTGCGAAAATGGATATTAAAAAATCCGGAACTCCGGATTATACCAACAATAAAGCACAGTGGACGATAACGATCGACAACGGCTACGGAATAGACCTTAATGGATTTAAGATAGAGGATTTTGCATTTAAAGCCGGAATGACTGTTACGGGTATTGATCCCGATAAATATGAGATATCTGACGGCGTGCTTACTTTTAAAGAGAGAGTTACCGATAAGCAGATCTCTATTACCTACGAAACCGATCTTGCTGCCGATTCTGATTATACCAATAAGGCGGTTATAAAAACTCCGGATGATAACCAGTCAAAAGACGCTTCGGCTTCTGTTGAAAAGCCTTATGATGTTGATAAGTATCACGAAACAAATAATCAGGATTCAACTTATAAATGGACGATCAAGGTCACGAATAACAGCACAAGCGGTTCTTTAAGCGGATTTACCGTTACAGATGAGCTTGTGGCGGCCGCTGTTAAGAACGGTACTTTAAATGTGGTTCAGTCGGACGGGACTCCGATAGACTATACCTTGGGAACTGACGGTAAATCTGTTACGTTCGGTACAGTTCCCGACAGCGTAACGGAGATATTGATAACCTATTCTACCGACCGTATCGAGGACGCTACACAGGTTTCAGGAGATAAGTATACTACGGTAAATACCGCCGTACTTACCGACCCCGACTACTCGGAAAAGGACAGAGATACGGATACTGCGGAATATTCCAGGAAAAATAATGTTTATAAAAACAGGGGTACGGTAATTAACAATGAGGAAACCGAAACTCTTGAAATTCCCTGGACTATTACTCTCGAGCAGGAAAAGGGCGGTTTTAAAGGACAAACTCTTACCGATATTATGACTACCGGCGACAGTGCGTCAACGCATTTCATTACTGAGGCTCAGGCGGCAGGCGCGGTTATCGAGTATATACCGGCAGGTTCTTCATCATATACTGCTATGAACGCTGATCACTATTCTATAGTAAGATCAGACGGCGGTTTCAGTGTTTCCTTTAAAGATGAAGAGTTTTTTGATGATATAAGAGATATAAGGATCACTTATTCAAGTACTGTTGATTACTCGGAGGTTTCGGGCGGAGCAGCGATAACATATAAAAACACCGTTTCATTCAACGGAAAAGAGGATAATAAATCCTTTGATTTCATAAAGCCTGAC
Source organism: uncultured Ruminococcus sp. (assembly GCA_900543145.1). GTDB lineage: Bacteria > Bacillota > Clostridia > Oscillospirales > Ruminococcaceae > FB2012. The sequence goes on along the minus strand of UQPZ01000003.1, from coordinate 94,975 downwards.
GGAAGCGTACCTTATAAGAAATTTGACGCGTGGTATTCAAAAAACGACGGCGATTTTTCTAATCAGACTTCGGATACTACAAAGTATAAACCCGAAAACCTGGATAAGGTCACGATAGACGGTACGGAATACTATCTGTTTAAATGGTTGATCGAGGTAAATGATAATCATATTTATACAAGCGGTACTGAGATAGTATTGAAAGATACTCTGCCCGCAGGACTTAAATTGTATGAGGACGCTAAGGTAAAAGGCTGGACTGATCCGAGCAATAAATATGACCTGCCTAATTCCACATATAGTTGGGACAGCAACAGGTATAATATCACAGAGGAAAACGGTCAGCAGCTAATTACATTTACTATTAACGGTCATAACGGTCAGAAGTATTCGATTTCCTACAGCGCAATGATATCTGTTCCGGAATTTGAGAAGCTTCTTAAAGAAAACAACGGTGCAGTTTCGTTTACAAACAGACTTCAGGACGCAGACGGAAAGTACGACGAGATATCTCAGACCCAGAGGGTAGAGGTCGGTGTTCTGTCAAAGACGGGAGGTCAGACTAACGGCGCTGCAGGATATATTGATTATACAGTAGATATAAACCCTGATGCTAATGACTTATCGTCAGGAGATACCCTTACGCTTGTAGATACGCTTAAAAGCGGAACTTATTATGATCCCGACGGAACTGCGAATGTGTGCAATGACCCGGGCGCATTCCAGGTTTCCCTGCAAAGCATAAAAATATATGAGGTTGACTCCGAAGGCAAGGAACATCCGCTGCCAAGCGGTCAGTACAGTTATGTTCTTGACGATACAAGACCGATGGAAACCGTTGATGCATCGGCTTCAGTAACTGCTGTTTCCGACACTGAATACAGGATATCAGGATTTCTTCCGGAATCCAAGGGTAAGATCGTTTTATACGGAACAGCCGGAAAAAAAGTAAGCGGTACTGTATATTATACTGATTCTTACGGTAATAGGATATGGAATAACTCGGCTGATACAAGGTTTGAACAGCTTACTTATGATGAAAACGGAATTGCCGAGTGCAGCTTTGAGGTATGGAACAATATTCCTCAGGGCGCTTATATCGGTATTGCGCTTGATAACAATACATGGGATCAAAATTATCAGCTGCCAGATCAGATAACTGCTGATTTTACTAAGACTTTTCATAAATATGCCGCTCAGCTGACATTCAATGTACCTGACGGTAAACATATCAGGATCAAGTATACATATTACGGCTGGCGTGAAACAGACAGCCTTGATGACAGCGTAGGCGTATTCAATAATATTTCCATAGATACTCAGACAATATCCGATAATGCTGTACATGAAGATCTGTTTGTTATCAAGGATCATACGCAGTCAACATCTACCGCTAATTCACCTATAAAGATCGAAAAGGTTGACGCGGGAGATTATTCAACTCTGCTGAAAGCAAGCTTCAATTTGTATAAGTACGATGCTGAAAACAACGTATGGCTTGCGGCTTCAAAGCTTGGTAACGGAGTTAAGGCGCTGAGAATTGAAGAATGGAGCGCTGACGCTGCGCCGGCGGTAATTACTACAAGCGAAACAGAGGCTTTCCAGCTTGAACTTGTAGATAATATCAAAGAGGACGGCTCTTTGTACAAACTGGTGGAAACAGAAGCGCCGGACGGATATATTCTCTTGGATAAGCCAATCTATTTTGCTTACCGTGTGCCGCCTGAAAAGCTTCCTGAGGGTGTTGATTCTTATAAGCTGATACTGTCGGACGGTTCGCTTGCAGTTCCTAATCTAAAGAACATATCGGTTACGGCACAGAAAACCTGGGGCGGAAATGAGGCGCATACAGCCGATACGGTAACGCTTCAGCTTTACAGCTCGCTTATAAACCAGAGCGACGGATTCCCGCCTGATGTTAACCTGGATAAAGTCGGAGAACCTGTTACAGTAGCTTATAATAACGGTAAATGGACATATATATGGGATAACTTAGTTAACGGAGATAAGAACAGCCTGCCGGTTTATTATTATGTTAAGGAAATAGCTTATAATGTCGGCGGAGTTGACTATACGGTCGGGGAAGAGGGCGCTCCGTATTCTCCGGTATATTATAATAATGGTATTAATTCCGACGGAATTATCGAGATCGAAAACGACAATGCAATGAAAGTCGAAAAGCTATGGAAGGATCTAAACGGCAATACGATAGCAGCTCCGTCAGACGCAGAGAATATAGTGTTTGATCTGTATTGGTCTACAGTAGCTCCGAATGATCCTGACAGAGTGAACAACGCCGACGGAATTCCTGAGGGATCACAGATAGTGTTCTACGATCAGGTTTTAAATAGGGCAAACGGCTGGAGCACTACGTTTGATAATCTTCCTGCCAGTGATCCGAACAATGGTAATCAGCTGTATTATTATGTAGTCGAAAAAACGGCTATCGAAGGTTTTACTGTAAGCTATTCAAATAACGGCTCGGTTTCACGGGGAACTATATCGATCATAAACAAATCTGATACTGTGGACGAAAGTGTGCAGATGCCCGATACCGGAGGAACGGGAACGGCAGGCTTCTATGCTGCGGGTGCGGTAATTTGCGGAGCCGCACTGTATGGATTCTATAAAAATAAGCGTCGCTGCAAAACGAACGCTAAATAAAAAAAATGGAGGAAGAAATATGAGTTTGATTAAGAAATTTGCCGGAATGGCAGCTGCTGCAGTTATAGCTGCAAGCATGGTAACAGCTTCTGTTTCGTTTACAGCTTTTGCTTCTTCAGCTGAAGCAACCTATTCAATTACTATAGACGGAACAAGCGCAAGCCACACCTATGATGTTTATCAGATTTTCAAGGGAGAGCTTTCAGGCACTACTCTGAAGCTTATAACCTGGGGAGACAGCGTTGACGGTCCTGCTCTGCTTAACGCATTGAAAAGCACTAATAATGCTGCTCTAAGCGGAAAGTTTGCTGATTGTACAACTGCCGCAGATGTTGCAGCGGTTATCGGAAAATTTGTTGACGATTCCGAAGAAGCTTTTGCCTTTGCTGCGGTAGTTGCTGAAAACCTGACTTCTCCATCTGGAAATGTTGCAGAGGGCGGAAAAATTGATAATCTAAGCGCGGGCTATTATCTTATAAAAGATAATACAGTACCGGAAACCGACGCCTATTCAAAGCTTATGCTGAAGGTTGCAGGGGATATAAATGTAACGCCGAAGAGCGCTGTTCCGGCTGTTGAGAAAAAGGTAAAGGAAGAATCCTATAATGCTGACGACGGATACGGCGAAGGCTTCAACGACGTTGCAGACTGGGATATAAGCGACAATGTTCCTTTCATGCTTATAGGAACTCTGCCGGACAGACTCGGCGATTATGATACATATAAATATATTTTCAATGATACCTTAAGCGCAGGTCTTACTTATAATAACGATGCAGCCGTATATATTGTCAACGGAAGCACAAAGACTTCTGTTACCGATAAATTTACAGTTTCTTATCAGGGAACTTCTCTTACTGTTACCTGTGATGATGTAAAAGCTATCGAAGGAGTAACAAAGGACAGTAAAATCATAGTTGAATATACTGCTAAGCTTAATGAAAACGCTGTGATCGGCAATTCGGGAAACCCCAATGAGGTATATCTTGAGTTTTCAAACAAGCCTGATGCTTCCGGTACAGGAGATACAGACAATACAGGTAAAACTCCTGTCGATAAGGTAGTTGTATTTACATACGAGCTTGATACTGTTAAGATTGACGGCGAAGACGCATCCAAAAAACTATCGGACGCAAAGTTTACTCTCCAGAGATCAAGCGACAATATGTACGTTCAGGTTGGCGCTGACGGAAAGGTGATCGGCTGGACTGCAGATAAAAACTCGGCGTCGGTTCTCACATCTGACACAAACGGTCTGTTCAAGGTTATTGGTATCGAGGACGGAGAGTATATTCTAACTGAAGAGGAAGCTCCTACAGGATATAATAAGCTTACAAGTCCTATAACCGTTACTCTTACTGCAACTACTTCTAACGGACAGAATTGGGACGGAGCTGCTGACGCTCTGACAGACCTTACGGTCAAGGCCGGAGATGTTAACGGAACAGCTTCCGCCGATACGGGAATCGGAGAGATCACAGTTGTTAATAACACCGGTGCCGAGCTTCCTTCGACAGGCGGAATCGGTACTACTATATTCTATATTTCCGGAGGAGTGCTTGTTGCCGGTTCGGGAATCCTCCTGATCGCTAAGAAGCGCATGAAAAACCGTGAAAACTGATTTCTGAATCAATAAATTACCTATAGCTTTTCTGCCGGCAGTAAATTCTGCCGGCAGACGTTAGGGAGGACTCCATGAGGAAAAAGAACAGTAAGATATCTACGATTATATTACTGGTAATATTGCTGGTGGGGCTCTCCGTGATGCTTTATCCGATAATAAGCGACTGGTGGAATTCACGGACTCAGAGCCGTGCAATAGAAACCTATAATAAAAAAGTAAGCGAAATGAACAAGGAAGATTTTGAGGATATTTTTAGAAAAGCGGAGGAATACAACGACCGCCTTTGCAGATTGTCCGCTCCTTTCAAGGATTATAACAAGGTTTCCGGCTATGAAAATATACTGGATATCACAGGTACGGGAATCATGGGCTATGTTACTATTCCCGCTATAGGAGTCGATCTTCCGATTTATCACGGTACAAGCGCCGAGGTGCTTAATATTGCAGTAGGGCATTTGCAGGGTTCTACGCTTCCGGTTGGAGGAACTGATACTCACGCTGTCATTTCAGCGCACAGAGGTCTTCCGTCTGCAAAGCTTTTCAGCAATCTGGACGATCTGACAGAAGGCGATACTTTTACGATAACGGTCCTTAACGAGGTATTTACTTACGAAGTAGATAAGATACTTATCGTAAAGCCTGAAGATATTGACGATCTAGCGGTAATACCGGGCGGTGATTATGTTACTCTTATGACCTGTACCCCTTACGGAATTAATTCACACAGACTTTTAGTAAGAGGAAAGAGAACTGATACGGTTTATTCTTCAGTAACAAAGGTTACAGCGGACGCAGTTCAGCTCGATCCAATGACGGTTTTTCCGTTAATTGCCGCTCCGCTGCTGCTTGCTTTGATTATCTTCTGGATATTCGGAGGCAGAAAAAAACATTCGCCGAAGGATATTCTGTTATCAGATATAGCAAACAATGATAATGACGGCGGAGAAAACGGAACTGATAATCAGTAGAGGTGATAAATAAATGAAATTAAAGACGAAACGGCTTTTTAGCTTAGTTTTATGCATAGCTGCACTGATGATGCTTGCCTGTTCGGGGATAACGGCTGCTGCAAGCAATGATAAAAGCGAAGCTTACGGGGTTTTGACGCTTATATGCAAAACTGATGAGGCAGTGCTTTCGGACATGAAGATGAGGGTCTTCCGTGTCGGTTCAAGGCAAGATGACGGCTCATTTGCTCTCGAAGGAGACTTTGCTGAATATCCTGTAGCTCTTGACGATATGTCAGTTTCGGCGGTACAGAAAGCTGCTGCTACTCTTGAAAACTATGCTGTGGTGGACAAGCTTGCACCGGCTGCCGAGAGGAGTACGGACAGCAAAGGAGAGGCAGTCTTTGAAGGCTTAACGCCAGGTCTGTACCTTATAACCGGCAGTTCTGCAGAGGCCGGAGGTAAGCTTTATACTCCGAGTGCAGCTCTTATTGAACTGACGGAAAATGGCGGAGAAACTTTTGACCTGACTGTTTATCCGAAGTTCACGGTAACCGAAATCCCTTCCCCTGATATAACGGAATTTAAGGTTATAAAGCTTTGGGAAAATGACAATATTGACGTAAGACCGGAAGCTATAAGCGTTGAGCTTTACTGTGACGGTGTTCTTAAGGAAACTGTTGAGCTTAACGAAGCAAACGGCTGGTCTTATAAATGGAGCGCAAGCGCCGATTCGGAGTGGAAGATAAAAGAAAAGGATATACCCAAGGATTACCAAGTCAGCTACAAATCTAATGAAACTCAGTTTACGATAGTCAACAGCTACAGCACATCTGTAACTACTGATTCTTCGGAAACTGATATCGGCTCTGAAACTGAAACGTCCTCAAACGGAGGCAAGCTTCCTCAGACAGGACAGCTTTGGTGGCCTGTTCCGGCGCTTTCTGCTGCAGGTCTTATATTGATAGCAGTCGGAGTAAGAGTTAATTCAAAGAGAAAGTGATAAAAAATATTATGGCTGAAAGAAACTCAAAAGGACGGTTTCTGATAGCTGCAGGGGCGGTGTTGCTTTTGGCGGCATTGTCCCTTGTTTTATGGAATTGCTATCATGAGAACCAAAGTGAAAAAAATATGAGAAGCGTTTTGGATACTCTGAAAAATAAAATTACCGAAACCTCTTTTGTATCTGATAAGGATATGTCCGAGGCTTCGGAGGAGGAGAGCGCTGATATATCTGATGAAGGATATATTGAAATAGACGGCAGGCTGTATATCGGAATTATTTCAATTCCTGATATTGAGGTAGAGCTTCCTGTTATGAGCGAGTGGAGCTACGATAACCTTAATATTTCGCCATGCAGGTATTCAGGAACTATTAAACAGAGGGATATTGTAATTGCAGCGCATAATTACAAGGATTTTTTTGCCCGACTTGATGAGCTTAACAGCGGAAGCAAGATTATTTTTACAGATATATACGGACGTGAATTTACCTTTGAAGCTATTCAGACTGATCTGATAAACGGTACGGATATTGATTCAATGCTTTCAAATTCCGATGATTGGGATCTTACGCTGTTTACCTGCACCTGGAGCGGTTGGAGCAGAGTTGCGGTAAGGGCAGTCAGGACATAAAAATAAGCCGCAAAGCTTTTTTGCTTCGCGGCTTTATTTGCTTATTAATCATAGATCGAAATTATAAAAATTACTTCTCCGAACGAAAAAGCTACCGGTATACAGAATGCGTCTTTTTCAAATTTTACATTTCCGGATTTAATAAATTCCTGAGGCTCTAGGGTCAGCTCGTTTCCGTATTCATTTGATTCGCTAACCGAGAAGAGTCCGTTTGTTACGTTGAGAAATTCTCCGACAGCTGCGTCGGTATACTCTGAGATCTCATTTAAGCTTTCCTTGGAAAAACGCTCTGCTATGTGAATATACTCGTCATGACCGCAGGCAATACAGATACGGGCCTTATATTTGCCGTTTATTTTCTGGCTGACGATATTTACGGCGTCAAAGCTTCTGGCAACGGAAGATTCGTACGGAGTAAAATCATCGCCTATAAATCTGATAATATTTTTATAAAGCAGAGTTACATAAGCGGCATAAATACGGGCATATTCCGCAGTATTAAAGTGATAGAACTTATTGACAAGCTCAAGCAGTTTTTCATTCTTGCTGCTTGAAATATCCTCATCGGACAGCTTGTTTTCAGCTTTGTAATTGTTAATGGCGTCTTCAAACTGAGCATTTGTAAGCGCACCGTTATTTACAAGGGTCTGTCCCAGAACGAGATAATCCTTCGGCTGCTCAGACAACAAACGGTCTACGTCTGCTTCCGTTAAATAGCCGAATTCGACTGCAAGCGTTCCGAAGCGTTTATCTACACTTTGCTGTGCTACATTGATATGTTCGACTTGTTCAGCCGTCATAAGACCCGCGTTGATCGCCAGAACCCCAAGACGTGCTCTTGTATTGGCCTTATCTTCTATCGCCTGAGCAAGATCTTCAGCTGTGACCAGATTTTTATTCAGGAGATAACCGCCGAAAAATTGTGCAAACATATATTAATTCCCCCTTGAAATATTATTGAGAATTTTTTCGACCTGCGAATCGTCGATAGGCTTTTGCAGAAAATCAATTGCTCCGGCATTGATAGCTTCTTTTAAATGGCTTTGAGTTCCGACGGAGGAAGCCATTATTACCTTTGCTTCGGGATCAAAAGCCATGATCTGTTTCAAGGCGTCTACACCGGTAAGTACAGGCATAACGATATCCATGAAAACAACATCGGGCTTGAATTTCATATATTTTTCGACAGATTCCTTTCCGTCAGCAGCCTCATAAATAGTTGTTATTCCTAAAGAAGAAATAAACATACCAAGCTTTTTTCTGGCAAACATAGAATCATCGCAGATTAATATTTTCAAATCATTGATACACATTATAAAACCTCCTGGAAAGTTATTTTTATATAGAAAAAATAATTGATTCTGTATATTAATTTTATCATAATTTACATTCAAAAGCAAGGAGTTTTTTATATAAATGTGCATAAATTTAACGAGCAATTTTTTAGTTTCAAAAGCTTGACTTTTGTTAGAAATTATGCTATAATAATTAAGCATTAATTTCAATGCCGGTGTGATGGAATTGGCAGACGTGCTGGACTCAAAATCCTGTGGTAGTGATACCGTACCGGTTCGACCCCGGTCACCGGCACCATATAGTATAAGAACCACGCAATTGCGTGGTTCTTTTTTATACAAATTAAGCGGCTGTTCAAAGGTTTAAAAATCAATTTTTTTCTTTCAGATCTCCGTTAGCTGGGTTTTCAAGTACCTTTCCGTTTTCTGAGAAACGTGAGCCGTGACAGGGGCAGTCCCATGAATGCTCAGCGCTGTTCCATTTAAGAGCGCAGCCAAGATGAGGACATCTTTTCTTTGAAAATTTAAGAAGATTGGCTGTTGCTTCAATGCCATTTAAAAACAGCTGAGGCTTTAATATGCTTCGTGAGGGATCGAATACGTCGGCATATTCATTGTTTTTTTCTGTTACAATATCACTCAGTACCATTGCCGCTGTCATGGCTCCCGTTATGCCCCATTTATTAAAGCCGCTTGCAGTGTACAGATTCGAAGTGTTTTTTGAATAATGACCTATATATGGAATGCTGTCAAGACTCATGCAGTCTTGAGCCGCCCAGTGATATTTCTCCTTAGCTTCGGGATAATGTTCTTTTGCAAAGTTTCGCAGTTCATCCCAGTTGCCGCCTTTTTTGCCGGTTCTGTGAGAGCCGCCGCCTAAAATCAGAAGATCATTATAGTTTCTGAATGAGTACCCTTTTTTGCTCTCGTCAACGTACATTCCGTGAACATTCTGAGCGTTTTCCAATGCGATAACATATGAACGGTGCTGGTAAAGCTTTAGAAAATAGCTGCCGTGCTTGTTGATAAAGGGGAAGTGAGTAGTCACTATCACTTTTTCTGCGCTTATTTTTCCGAGGTCTGTAACTGCGGTATTTTCTATCATTTCTCTTACAAATGTATTTTCGTAAATATTCAGATCCTTTGATATAGCTGAAAGAAATTTAAGCGGGTTAAACTGAGCCTGATCCGCAAATTTAATCGCTCCTACAGCTGAAACGGGTATAGGAAGCTTTCGGCACAGCTCGGCATTATAGCCTATCCTGCTTAAAGCGCTGAGTTCTTTTTCCAGTTTGTACTCGTCGGAAGTATAAACGTAGTTGTCCTTGATTTCATAATCGCAGTCGATATTGCGGCATAGTGCGGCATATTCATCAAAAGCCGCCATATTTGCCGAAAGGTATGCTTTGGCTTTTTCTGGACCGCTGCTTTTAAGAATCTTATTGTATATAAATGCGTGCTGGTAGGTTATTTTTGCCGTTGTATTACAGGTCGTACCGCCGCATATGCGTTCCTTTTCGACAAGAATATAGTTTACTCCCTGCTGCTGAAGACGATATGCGGTTAAAATTCCTGCAATTCCGCCGCCTATTATAAGTATGTCTGTTTTAATATCTCTTTCAAGCCTCGGAAACTGAGGAAAGGCAGATTCTGCGCTCCATACTGATCTCATTTCTGTATCTCCGTTTCGTTTTTTTATATTATGCCATAAAAAAGGAACGTTATGCTTTTTTGAAAATATTACGGATGGAATTGTACAGAGCCTTTGAGAAAAAACATCGTCCTTGCCGGAAGCAAAGACGATGCAGCTGTATTTAAAGTTTATTTTTCAGGGAGAATTACCGCTGCTACTATATAGGCTATTATTCCTACTCCTCCGCAGCCTAGAAGCACAAAGCCGATCCTTACCAGATTGGGATCAATATTAAAGTATTCACCGATACCGCCGCAGACGCCGCATATCATTCTGTTGTCCCTTAATCTATACAGTCTTTTATTCATAAGATATAACCCCTTTCAATCATTTGAATTTTATATTTACTTCTCCTATTCCGCCGTCAATATCTATAGGTATTTTTATCGGAGCGCTGCCGTTCGGATTGTCGGAATTTCGTTCAATATTTATTTCTCCGATTCCCGTGTCTTTTTTTATGTCATAGTCTGAATAATATCCGTCTATGTCCAGTCTGCATTCGCCGATACCGCAGTCTAAATCAAGTCTGCCCAGGATTTTTCCGCTGTAGCTGAATTCGCCTATATCGCAGTCGATATCTCCTTCGTTAACAGAACAGTTTTCAAAACGGCATTCTCCTACTCCCATATCTATGTCAGCCTTACCGCTTATTATGCAGCCGGTAAATCTGCCATTGCCCACTCCTGCGTCTATATCCACGTTTACGCATTTAAGACCGCTTACGGTATATTCGCCTACTCCTCCGTTAAGCTTTGCTGAAGTATATTCCTTGTCTGGGATCAAGATCTTAAATTCGGGTTCATCGCTGTTACCCCAATCGAAAGGCCCAATATAAAAGTTGGTGTTCTTATACCATTCATACCATTTGTAGTTTTTGTATTTTATACTGAATTTATCATCTGAGCAGTTGAATAAGTATCTCCCCTCAGGTAGATTTTGAGCTTCAATGATTATTTTATCTCCGTCGTAGGTTTCAAGATCAAAATGTCCGATACCTATATCAATATCCAGATACTGAATTTTGTCGGCAGGAAAGTTTTCGGAAATATCTTCTCTCGGAAAGTATTTATCGGAATCTGTAAAGCTCATAATAATTATTCCCAGCAAAAGCAGTAAAACTCCGGATATAAGAAGTATCAGCGGCAAAGTGAGCTTTCTTTTCTTAGCGTTATCCATTTATACAGACCTCCTGTCAGCAAAAATTCCGTGAGCCTTTGAAACGAGCCAATTCAGGAACGAAGCAAAACCTCTCCATACGCTTTTGAACAGAGGTTTGGCTATAAACAGACCTAAGGAAAGAATTACCAGACCTGTTCCGGCGGTAATAAGACCAATAGGAGGAGCTGTAAAAACAGTTACGATTCCCGCCGCAGTTAAAGCCGCTCCAGAAATACCTAAAGTAAAGCCAAGAGCAATAAACGTAACTGCAACGGAAAAAAGCACTGCACTTACTGCCGCAAGGATCGGAAACCATATCGGAAACAGTAAAATTACCAGCAGTATTTTTCCGGATACCGACATACCTGAACCGACCTGTGAGTTAGTAGCTGTTCGGCTGTCGTTACTGCTGTTTTCTCCATATTTTCTATAGGCGGCTTCGTCCATTATAAATTCAGGCTTTCCGTCCGGCGCAATATTATTATCGGCATATATCTGACGCGCTATATCGTCAATATTTCCGAGATTTTCAGCAGTTTCTTCTTCATTTTCCTCTCCGGCGTCAAGAAAGATCTCGTTATAATAATCAAGAACATTGTTAAGCTCGTCGTCCGGAAGACGGTTCAGACGGCTTTTCAGCTGTTCAAGGAATTCTTTTCTTTTCATTTTTTCTCCACCTCGTTCAATAAAATACTGTCGATTTTTGCTTTATGCTCATACCAGTCGCTTCGGTATTGAGTTAGAGCTGATTCACCCTTGCTGGTAACACGATAGTAACGCCTGTTTCTGCCCATATATTCCATATCGTAGGTTTCAAGCAGATCGCCCTTTTGAAGCCGTCTTAAAACAGGATATAGAGTGGATTCAGATACATCGACCGCTCCTCGGATAAACTGGGTTATTTCATATCCGTAGGTATCGCCTCTGTCGACAACCGAAAGCACCATTGCGTCCAGTAAGCCGGCGCTTATAGGAAAACTCATATTTCTGCTCCTTTCTGTTTTTGAAACAATATTGTTCTCTTAACTATATTATATATCGTATAATATTATTTGTCAATACAATAATATAAATTTGACGATATATACAAATTTGTTTTGTGTTTTTTGTAATAATAGCTTAGAAATACACAAATTGCAGAAATGCTTATGTTATAAAATACAACTATTGAGCTTATGTTAACATTTCACTAAAATCAACAGCATAAATCGTGCATTATTTTTTGATAGAATTTTTAATTCTCTATTGCTTTACAAAATGAATTGTGATATAATACAAATATACGGTCATTTATATAAATCTTTTTGAATATTATATACTGACCAAGCTTGACGAAAGGATTGATTAATATGGCTTTAGCATTGAAAAAGAAAAAAGAAGAATCCACTAATGAAAAAATTGTCAGATTGTTTCAGGAAGGCAGATCTGTTGAAGAAATCTGCGCTGAAACTGAGTTAAGAAACGATATTGTTGTAGGCGTAATAAGAAGAAAACTGGGTGAAGACAGTATTCCCGAAACTGTAGTGACCGCAAGACCCAAGCCTGCCGAGCCTGAAGCAGTTCAGGAAGATGTACAGGATAGCGTCGAAGATGAGAATTATGAAAATTTAAGCAAGCTTGAAAGATATATGCTTGAGAAAAAGAAAAAGCAGCAGGAGGAATTTGCTGCCGCTTCGGGTGATTCTGAGGAGAGGACTGTAAGTCTGGTAGATGACTATGTAAGTCACAACGGAGGTTCTTCAGTTATTTCATCGTCAGGCAATGAAAGCATTCCTGCTGCTGAAAATATGATGGATGAGATATCTCCGCCTAATGTAAGTGAAGGATCTAAAGCCGATGAGCCTGATTCAGTTTCTTCCGGGCAATCTATAGAAATCGTCGCTGATAATAAGCCAGAAGAATTATCTGAGAAGAATGAAGAGGCTGACGACTCTGCTGATTCGGCGGAGGAAACTGCTGCTGAAAAGGCAAGCAAGGCTCTCAGTAAGATGAAGGCCTTTGCAATGAGCCAGATCGAAGCCAATAATGCCAGAATAGCTGAGCTTGAAGAAAAGGCTGCGAAGCTTGACAGCGAGTATGCTCCTCAGCTTGAGGCTGCCGACGGAGCTCTAACGGTATGTCAAGAGAACTTTGAAAATGCTGAAGCTAAGGCTGACGAGGCTTATGCTGATATGGAAAAGGCAAGAGAAGAGCATCGTGAAGCGATCGCCAGGGCTGATGAGGAGTACAGAAGAAAACTTGAGGAGATAGACGCTGAGTATAAAAATGCTACCGCAGCGGCTAATCAGAAGCTTAAGGAATATGAGGAAAGCTCAAAGAACCTTCTTGACGCTCTTGACAATGAAAAATCAGCTGCACAGGCTGAACTTGCTGAGAAGCAGAACGCAGTCAACGATATAAAGGCTAAAATTGAAGCAGACAGCGAGGAGATAGCCATGCAGATCAAGAGCCTCAGGGAAGAAAACGACGGCTATCAGGATTTCCTTGTATAGCTGTTTAATGTATAGTTTGAGATCCCGTGTGTACATAACGTACCGATTTAATTGATAATATATAAAAGCTTGTCTTTAACGGTAATTACTGCACCGAACTGTAAAAACAGGCAATGACAAAAAGCGCCTCCTATGGTATAATAAAAACCATAGGAGGCGCAGTTATGTACAGGTAACATATGGGTGATCCATAACTTTTATGAAATCAGCGTAGCTTAGAACAAAACTGACTCCGCTTAAATTGCGTAATCAGTTTGATTTTGAAATTTTATTCAATTACCATAGGTTTTGCTGTCTGCACAAAGTGGAGCAGTGTCTACCATAAAACAGGCTGAGATTTATTTTTTTCTGTTTATTTTAAGTAATTCGCTTTTAAGTATGGCATAAGAGCATATCAGTATAATTCCAAGCGCTGTCATAACAAATTCAAAGGTAACTGTTTTTGCAAGCACTGTATTGATTAGTCCGGTCACAGATTTCTGAATATAAGGCGTTTTTACAAAAAAATTGCTGAAATAATTACTGAAATGCAGATAAGCTGAAGGAATCAGGATCGCCGCAGAGGAAACGAAAACAGAGATCCCGACCCAGTACAGCATATTCAGCTTATGATGTCTGATAATATAAAACATCAGCGCCCAAAGGGCGATTGCAGCTGCCGCACATATATACATTGCTGCATTTATAAAACCTGCATAAACGTGGACTTCCGAAGCCAAAGAAGTATCGGAGAGCCGCTTTAAGAAAAGTACGTCCAGCTTGCCTGAGATCTGGCTTTCCGCGGTTTCAATTGTTGAATTCAGAAGCTTTTTATATTCCTCGTTTTTTTCTATATTGTTTTCATTTGCGTAGTTTTCAAAGTAATCTGCGATATCCTGTTCAAGCTGTTCAAAGCTGTATTTTATTTCAGGCTTCGGTGAGTCTTTGCTTTTAAGGTAATTAAGAGAATCCTGTATAAGAGAATTGACTGCTGAGGAAAGGTTTGCTTTTGTTACGCTTTTCATATATACTTCCGCCGGAACTCCCGTTGCTGCAGATATACGGGTAAAGTAAGTTTCAAGATCATCATAAATAAGATTGGTAATACTGTTTTTTGAAAGTGCCTCTGAATATAGCGAGGGCTTTAAGATCACCTGAGCTGTAAAATAAGTCAGCTGAAAGCAGATCAGCAGTACAGAGATGACAAGACTAAGTACGAAACAGGGAAGATAGTGATAAAGCTTATGGTTCATTTCCCGTCCTCCTGATTAAATTCTTTGCTTATAAGCTCGCATATAACTCCGAGTCTTGTATCGGACATTCCAAGCATTCCGTTGTTCCAGCAGGTGTAAAGCGTAAGCCTGTCCTCTTCGGAAGGATAGATATATGTCAGGTCGCTGTCCTTAAAATATACCAGCTCCGAAACCTTATAGGTAAAGACACCGTAAGAGGTCTCCAGAGTAATAATATCGCCTGTCTTACAGTTTTTCAGATTATAAAAGTATGTATGATTATGTCCTGAAATAACTACATTGCCTTTTTCACCGATATATACGGAACCGTTAAACTGTCCCGCTCCCTTTTCAAGCAGATCTGGACTGTCGCCCCAGAATACTGGTATATCGTTCAGTCCTGCATTTTCACAATTAAGCGCTGCATAGCAGTCGCCGTAATACGGGTAAACTATATCATGCTGTTTTTCGTCTACAGTTATAGTTGCGCTGAGGTCAGGAGCATCGTCGTCCCTATACGAATTAAGAGTTCTAAGGGAGGAAGACGGAGCAGTATCTCTGAACACTATATTGGCGTAAGGCTTAAAATAATTATATGGTTTTAGAAACAAAAGAACTGCGGCGGAAAGAATTATCAATAACATCAAAAGGGGCGTGAGCACAAATAAAGTTGTTCTCATCGCCCTTTTTGATGAAGTGTGTGAATTTCGGCTTTTACTGTTCACAAATAATTACACTCCAAATAAATTTTGTTTATTAAGCTTTATTCTTTTTAGCAAGAATAACAATGGCTCCGGAAGCTGTAAGAAGTAAAGACCCTGCAGCGATTGCTGCTGCGGCAGAACTCTCAGTTTCATTTTCACCGGTATTGGCAACAGGATCAGTATCTACAACTATTGTAGTATTACCGCTTCCCGAAGAATTGTCGGAAGGAGCGGCAACCTCAATATTATAGTTGCCCTTGCTGATATGATCAACGTTTATTTTTACTCCGACTTTATCTCCGAGATTTACGAAAGCGTTAATTATAGCCTGTTTCTGATCTCCGGTCAGCTTTTTTCCGACAGCGGTTTTTTCTTCCTCAGTAAGCTCTGCCGGAGTTTTTCCGTACATACTCTGAGCAAGCTCTGAAATATATGTATCCGATACGTTTGAAACTGTATCAACCATGAGCTGATACTGGTCAGATGTAAACGAAGCCGTTTTCAGATAATTTTCAAGCTGCTGAACATAAATACCGGGAACTCCTGCTGACTTTGCTGCATTTATTGCGTCCTGAGAAGTTGCGGCAGACGCAGAAAGTACTGCGGTGCAGGCAATAGCTCCGGCAGCGGCGGCAGTTATTATTGATCTTATAAATTTGTTCATTTTGTATTCCTCCATTCAATTTTACCTAATTGCATTATATCATATCTTCCTAAAAAAAGCAAGCACTTTTTGAAAAAATATGAATCTTGTTTTATTTATTTAACTTCAAACATAAATAAGGTCAGAGAACCGATCTTCTCTGACCTTAAAAAATAAATGCTTAATGCAAAAAGCTCATGCTTATAAGCGCCATAAGAGCCAGACCGGCGGTAAGGCAGCTTGCTAAGCCGTAAATTTTGTCTTTAGTTTCAGCAGATATTTTTTTCATTTTATCTACCTCCGTATATATTTTTATTCTGTTCTCAATGCGACTACAGGATCTTTCTTAGCTGCGATCCTTGAAGGGATAAGTCCTGCAATAAAGGTAAGAAGCATACTGATAATTATCAGTATTACAGCTCCGGCGGCCGGAACCGCAGCTCTGACGGGAGCGTCTGTAAGATGCGAAATGATCATATTTATTGGTACTGTCAGCAGATAGGAGATCGCTATACCTATTGCTCCGGCAGTAAATCCTACGATAATCGTTTCAGCGTTGAAAACTCTGGAAATATCCTTCTTAGAAGCGCCTATACTTCTCAGTATTCCTATTTCCTTGGTTCTTTCAAGAACTGAAATATAGGTTATTATTCCTATCATTATTGAAGAAACTATCAGCGAAATAGCAACGAATGCAATAAGAACATAGCTTATAGCATCAATTATCGAGGTCACAGACGACATCATAAGTCCTACCATATCGGTATACTGTATTATATTCTCCTCATGTCCGTCAGCTTCCGCCTTGTCGTTATATTCTTTGATTATATTTTCAATTTCTTCCTTTGAAGCAAAATCCTTAGGATAAATATTTATGCTGCTGGGGGTATCAAGGCTGGCTACGCCGAGAAGCGAAAGATTTTCGGTATAGGTAGTTTCCGGCTTTTCGGGAAGCTTCTCGTTCTGCTTCATCATCTCTATCATAGCCGAAAGCTGCTGATCGGAAAGCGAATCTATCTGTGCCTTTTCCTCGTCGGACATTTCGCTGTATTTTATAACCGCCAGCATTTCTTCACGGCTCATCTCAGGCTCGGAGCTCATAGCTTCCATACTTGCCGCCATCTTAGCTAGCTGCTCGTCTGAAAGCGCGTCGACCTGTGCTTTTTCAGCTTCCGAAAGCTTATCGTATCCGATCTTTGCAAGCAGTTCGCTGCGCTCTGCGGTCTTGTCCTCTTTATCATTGGTATCAAATTTAAGCCCTGTAAATACGTCAGTCTTCGGGTCGGCTTTCTGCTCCTTTACTATCTCTGTTTCGTTTATTCTGTCAATAAGCGTTTTCATAAGATCGGAACGGTAACCTATAACGCCTCCTATAGACTGAGCCGAGGCTTCTTCGTTCGGTTTAAGTATGCCCACAACCTTCAGATCTATTCCGTTTTCTATAACGGATCTCATATAGTCCTCATCCTCGGACATATTTACCCATCTGCTGCCTTCTTTTTGGTAATAATCGGTATTGAGTATAAGTCTGTATTTAAGCCCCAGGATATCGTCGTAAGAATATTCTGTGACCGACTCGTCTACAGTTTCCATATTCTGCATAGCGTCCATCATATCAGAAAGCTCGCTTACGTCCTTTAAACCCAATGAATAAAGAGCAAAGTCGTCTATTTCGTTATACTTATTTACTACGACTACGATCTCATTATAGTTTTCCGGCATATGTCCGGCTATAACATCATACTGAGCGTCTAGTATTTCCTGATTATCTATCATTTCGGACCACATATTTGCGGTAGTCGCCATTATAGGTGACATTGAAGCAATTGACGAAGACTGCATTTCGGTTATCTGCGAGCTCATGCCCATTGCCTCGTATACCTGCGAGGGATTTACCTGTATAATATCGTTATTCGGGTTTTCCTTATAAATATTCATTACCGTACTGTAGGAATATTTAATATCGCTAGTATAATTTTCAAGATCTCCCTTTCGGCTGTCAAGGTAAGTTTTGAAGTCCTTCAGATTGTTATGGGTCGATTCAGTCATCATTGCGTTGAGCATTTTACCGGTAGAATTTCTTGAATAGATCTTATCGGCAGGTCTGTTTTCATCAGGCTGAGCAGCTTCTGCCATAACCTTCATCATTGATTCAAGGTTCGTGGAGGTCTCGTCTATAGTCAGCGGATATGTGGAGAGAGTATCCTCCTGAACAGAGGATATATATGTCTGGACACCGTTAGATAGCGACAGTATCAGAGCTATTCCTATTATTCCTATACTTCCGGCAAAGGAAGTAAGAATAGTCCTTGCTTTCTTGGTAAGCAGATTGTTTTTGGAAAGCGAAAGCGCTGTAAGGAAAGACATAGAGGTCTTTCTGGCTTTTTTCTTTTCTCTCTTTGATTTTTCTTCTTTTTTTATAGGTTCAACTATGCTGGCAGAGTATGGGTCGGAATCATCGGTGACCTTGCCGTCAAGCAGTTTAATTATTCTGGAGGAATACTTTTCGGCAAGCTCCGGGTTATGAGTTACCATTATAATAAGTTTATCCTTGGAAATGTCCTTGAGTATCTCCATTATCTGAACGCTTGTTGCAGAATCCAAAGCGCCGGTAGGTTCGTCAGCAAGAAGTATGTCAGGATCGTTTATAAGCGCTCTGGCTATAGCAACTCTCTGCATCTGACCGCCGGACATCTGGTTAGGCTTTTTATGAAGCTGGTCGCCAAGGCCTACCTGAGTAAGAACGTCCACGGCCCTTTTTCGTCTTTCCGATTTAGAAACTCCGGAAAGGGTAAGGGCAAGCTCTACATTTGAAAGAACGGTCTGGTGAGGTATCAGGTTGTAGCTCTGAAATACAAAGCCTATAGAATGGTTTCTGTAGGTATCCCAGTCGCTGTCCCTAAATTCCTTTGTTGATTTTCCGTTTATTACAAGATCTCCGCTTGTATATCGGTCAAGACCGCCGATTATGTTCAGCAGAGTTGTTTTTCCGCAGCCGGACGGACCGAGAACTGAAACAAATTCGCTTTCACGGAATTCTATATCGATCCCTTTTAGAGCCTGAACCGTTTCGTCTCCGGAAACATAGTTTTTTACTATACCTTTTAAGCTTAGCATCTGCTTATCTCCTTTAATTGTATTACATAATAATTATAATGCCTGAATATAAACTGCGTTTAAACTTTACCATAAAGTTTATGTGAATTTTGTCAGGCGGTATAAGCCTGTAAAATATTTTGTTTTACCCCTAATCTGTCACAAAGTTTTCACAGACGTATTTTATTATAAAATAAAACTGTAACAAAAAACGTACAATTACATATCACAGTGACAATATAGGAAATTCTCCAATATATTATGCAATCAAGCTTTGTATATTGTGAAAATTTCTGATTGCAATTTGTCGTTTGGTGGTGTATAATAAAAAGTAAAAGCAGCGGAACTTGATTATGGAAAGGTATGTGCTTCTATGGAAAAAGACTTTAATAAGCCGTCCAAGGAAGAGCTTGCAAGGCAGATAGCAAGAAATATGGCAATTAAAAACGGAGAAGAGATTTTTTCTGACGATACGGACTTGTTTTCCGTAAGCGGCGATGATAACGGTAATTCACAAGCAGAGCAGGCGGATAGAAACGTAGGAAGCGCCGACTTAACTTCTGAGGGTACTTCCGCAGCCGTTAAAACTGCGGTAAGAACCGAAAAAAAAGCTTCAGAAGGCGTACATAAAAAAAACAGCGCCGCTTCCACCACAAAGTCAAAGGGCCGAAAGAAGAAAAAGAGATCAAGAGCAAAAGTTATAGGTATTTTATCAGCTTGTATCGTAATTGCGGCAGCGGCTGCGGTTACGGGAGTTTATTTTTACGGAATGAACAAGGCTGACGGAAAGTTTCTTGCGAATACTACGATAAACGGTATCGACGTTAGCGGAAAGACCGAGAAAGAAGCCTATGAACTTGTACTTCAGAATTCGGTAATTCCTGAAAATATAACCCTTACTAAGCTTGACGGTACTGATCTTACGATCTCACTTGATAAAATAGGCTATAAGGATAATATAAAGGTAACGGTTTCACAGTATTTTACACAGCAGAATCATTATACATGGTTCAGGAATCTATGGAATAAGACTGAGTATAATTTCCATTCTACATTTACCTATGATAAGGATAAGCTATACAGTGAGGTGAAGCGGAAGATCGTTGATTCTCCGGGAACTGCCGAGCCGCAGGACGCTTATATTGAGAAAACAGACGACGGCTTTGCGATCGTTAAGGAGGTAAGGGGAGATAAGGTCGACGAGGATAAGCTTGACGATTTATTTGATTATATAATCGGCTATGTTGATTCTGGCGAATATCTGATAGATCTTAGCGCTGTTGACTGCTACGAGGATCCTGAGGTAACGGAAGAAGATCTCACCGATCAGCTGGATCAGCTTAATTCTCTTTACGATATTGAGATAAATTATGATTTTACCTATACTACTGAAACTCTGCACGGAAGCGAGATACTTGACTGGATAACCTTTGAGAACGCTGATCCGACCGACGGCTATACCGTTGATGAGGATAAAGCTATGGAATATGTGGAAAAGCTTGCTGATAAGTATGATACATACGGCAAGGACAGGAAGTTTAAATCCACCAGCAGAGGTGAGATCACAGTTGAAAAGGGCGAGGGCTGCTACGGCTGGTGGATAGACCAGCAGCAAACCTGCGATCAGCTTGTTGAAATAATTGAAGAGGGAAAGTCCGCAAATATCGAGCCTATTTATTATAAGAATCCATATTCCGCTTATGAATATGTGTGCAATCCGGAATGGAGAACCGCCGAATCCGATATAGGAGATACTTACTGCGAGGTCGATCTGGCAAAGCAGCATTTCTGGTATTACAAAAACGGAAAGCTCAAATATGAATGCGATATTGTTTCAGGCTTGCCGACTGAGGAGAGAAATACTCCTGGAGGAGTTTATAAGCTTTGGATCAAGGAAAAGGACAAGGTGCTGAAGGGAAGTCTGTCAACCGGAGAAAAATGGGAGACCCCGGTAACCTTCTGGAATAACATCAGCACTTTCGGAGTTGGTCTTCACGACGCGACCTGGCATCCGTATTTCGGCGGAAACAGGTATAAAACAAACGGTTCTCACGGTTGTATAAATATGCCTTACGACGCAGCAAAGTATGTTTATGAGAATATTGATCTGGGAACTCCTGTAGTAATGTACTGGTAGAAGTTCTGCCGTTTCAATTTAAAAACGAATTATAATAAAAACAGCCTGATCTTTCAGGCTGTTTTTATGTATGCAATGATTTTTGCCGCAAATGATAAATACATAAAAAATCCTGATCGTACAATTTCTTTACTTTTATTCTCTTGACAATACGCCGTTAAAGTAGTATCATTATTAATGCGGTTTTACGCTATTTATTTTTGAGGAGATGAGATACAAGTGGACGATGTCAGTCAGAACAAGATTGCCCCCCGAATACGGCGGCGTTTGCCCGCTTGTATTTTTATTTAGCTTTAATACTTTAAGCGAATAAAGGGTGATCTGTGTCTGGACGTGAAGCTATACGCCTGTCTGCTGTACATAAAATAGTACAGTTGGCTTGGCACGCTGATTTTGCGTTCTTTTTTTGTGCGCAAAAAGGGGGTTTTAACAATGTACAACACAATTATCAAGCTGCTTGAAAAAAGAAATTTCAAGGTGCTAAAGGAGATTTTCCTAAATATGAACGAGGCGGATATCGCCGATATTTTTCAGCATTTTCACGACGATTCCGACGTAGATAAAAAGGATCTGCCGCTTTTGTTCAGGCTTCTGCCCAAGGATGTTGCGGCTGACGTATTTTCGTATATGGACAGCGATATGCAGATGATGCTTATTAATTCCTTTACAGATAAGGAACTTGCCGAGGTTATCGACGATCTGTTTATCGACGATACGGTTGATCTTATAGAGGAAATGCCTGCAAACGTTGTTTCGCGTATCCTGAAAAATGCCGACAATGAAACCAGAAAACAGATTAATCAGATTTTACAGTATCCCAAGGACAGCGCCGGTTCGATCATGACCACCGAGTATATTTATCTCAATAAGGATATGACGGTAAGCGAGGCTCTTCAGAAGATACGACATATAGGAATGGTAAAGGAAACCGTATATACGCTGTATGTAACTGAAAACCGCCGGCTTATAGGTGTTTTGTCGGTGCTGGATATTCTTACGGCTGACGACGGCGACCTTATCGAGGATATAATGGATACCAATGTTATTACTGTCGATACGTTGGAGGATAAGGAACTTGTTGCGGCGCAGTTTGCAAAGTATGATTTTCTTGCGCTGCCGGTTGTGGATAAGGAATTTAGAATTGTAGGAATCGTGACCTTCGATGACGCTATGGACGTTATTCAGGAAGAAAATACAGAGGACTTTTCGCGTATGGCGGCTATGTCGCCAAGTGAGGATTCGTATTTTAAAACCCCTGTAATAACCCATGCCAAGAACAGAATAATGTGGCTGCTTATACTTATGCTGTCCGCAACGATAACAGGTTCAATCATTACAAAATACGAAGCGGCTTTTGCGGCTGTACCGTTGCTGGTTTCGTTTATTCCAATGCTTACGGGAACAGGAGGAAACTGCGGCTCTCAGACTTCGACCATGATAATCAGAGGTATGTCGCTGGGAGAGATAAGGCTAAAAGACTTTTTCAAGGTCGTTTTCAAGGAGTTCAGGATAGCGCTGATCGTCAGCGTTATTCTTGCGGTAGTCAACGGAATACGTATTTATATTACCTATACCTATTTTTATTCCGGTTCAAATGCAGATCCGCTGAAGCTTGCGGTTACGGTAAGTCTGGCGATCATATCAACGGTAATAATGTCTAAGCTGATAGGCTGTATGCTCCCTATGGCGGCAAAAAAGCTGAAGCTTGATCCTGCTATAATGGCTGCTCCGCTTATAACAACTATTGTAGATACCTGTACGACCTTGGTTTTCTTTAATATCTCGATGATGATATTCAATATTCATATATAAGTTTCGGCATATATAAAAGGACTCGGTTCGGCGATATACCGATCCGAGTCCGACAGGTTCGTCTGATTAACTTTTTTGATTTCGGGAGGTCAGGCTCAGTTTAAAAACAGTATCCCGAAGTTGAGATATACGGCAAAAGCGATCCATGCAATATAGGGAAGGTTCAGGTATGCGGCAGAAGGTCTTATTCTGTAAAAACGCAAAGTCATATATACTGCTGCGGCCAGCAGAAGAACGATAACTGCTGCCGCCGATCCAATAGATCTGAATCTGAAAAATACAATACTCCACATAAAATTTAATGACAGCTGTATTATGTATATTGACAGGGCGGATTTTATTTTTTTTCTGTCTGAGTCAGAAGATTTAATAAGATAAGCTGAGATTCCCATCAGCGCATACAGCAGGGTCCAGACTACGGGAAATACCCATCCCGGAGGGGATAACGCAGGCTTATTCAGCTTTAAATAGAAAGGCAGGAAGCTGCCGGAAAGCAATGCTGATAAAGTACCTGCTAATTCCGTTCCTATTATAAATATCAGTAGTTCTGTTGCGTTTGCTTTTTTCATATACATACTCCGTTCAATTTCATTTTGCTATATCCTATGCTTGTTTTATCAGGTTTATGTGTTATTTTAAGCTCTCCGGTAAAAAAGACCATAAATAAAAATTCAGGAGGTAAGTATGGACGTTACATTAAAAAAAGTCACCCGCAGGTTTCCGGATCATAAGCTTTTAAAGCAGTTGTATAAAAAAGCGTTTCCTATAGAAGAACGTGCTCCGTTTTGGCTGCTGTCCGCAAAGGCAAAGAAAGAAAATGTAGATTTCTGGGCTATTTACGATTCTCATAAGTTTGTCGGGCTTATCTATATAGTAAATTATGCTGATTTGTCTTATATTTTCTATTTTGCTGTTTTGGATTCTGAAAGAGGAAAGGGCTACGGAAGCAAGGTTCTGGAGACTGTAAAGCAAAAGTATCAGAACCGCAGGATCTTTCTTGCGATCGAACAGCTTGATGAAGATTCAGAAAATTATGATATTCGCGTTAAGCGCAAGCGTTTTTACCGACAGAACGGCTTTGTGGCTCTTGACCTGAAACTTAAGGAAGCCTCTGTCGTTTACGAACTGATGGGAATAGGCGGAACTGTAACGGCACAGGAATATGACCTTCTTATAGGCGCATATGCTGGCAGACTTTTGAAAAGACTTGTAACTATGAAAATAATTGAATGATACATCGGATAAAAATTGCAATAAAAACGGCGGCATTTCTTGATCTCAGATTTTAAGAAGTGCCGTTATTTATTATTAAATATAAACTAACTTGTTTAAAAACTATGGCTTTTGTGCAATTTGCTGTTGCATTTTAAAAATGAAAGTAGTATAATAAAATCTGAATTTATGTTTAAGGAGAGCTTTTTATGAAAGTTTATTCAAAATCCTCAAAGCTTGATAACGTATGCTATGATATAAGAGGCCCGGTTATGGATGAGGCAAACAGAATGATTGCCGAGGGAGAAAAAATACTTAAATTAAATATAGGAAATCCTGCGCCGTTCGCTTTCAGCGCTCCGGATGCTGTAATAAAGAATATGACGGAAAATCTGCGCTGCGCAGAGGGTTACTCGGACTCTAAAGGGATCGAGGACGCCCGTGCTGCTATAAAGGATTACTGCGAATATAAAAATATTTCCGGCGTGTGTATTGATGATATATATACCGGAAACGGCGTTTCAGAGCTTATCGTTATGGTTATGCAGGGGCTTCTAAACGACGGTGACGAGGTGCTTGTTCCCTCGCCGGATTATCCTTTGTGGACGGCTTCCGTTACTCTTGCAGGAGGAAATGCGGTTCATTATATATGTGATGAAAGCTCCTGTTGGTATCCGGACATTGAGGATATGAAAAAAAAGATAACAGATAAGACAAAGGCGATAGTAATAATAAATCCGAATAATCCTACAGGTGCAGTTTATCCAAAGGAGATCCTTGAGCAGATCGCTCAGCTTGCGAGAGAAAACGAACTTATCCTTTTTTCTGACGAGATCTACGACCGTCTGCTTATGGACGGAGTAAAGCATACCTCTATAGCCTCGGTTGCTCCGGATATATTTACTATTACCTTTAACGGTTTATCAAAATCCCATAGGGTTGCCGGCTTCCGATGCGGCTGGATGGTTCTGAGCGGAGATAAAAGCAGAGTCAGAGGTTATATTGAGGGTCTTAATATGCTCTCGTCAATGAGGCTTTGTTCAAATGTTCCCTCTCAGTTTATTATCAAGACTGCTTTAAAGGACTTTGACAAAACTGACGAGCTGCTGCTGCCCGGGGGAAGAATTTATGAGCAGAGAGAGTTTATTTACAACGCCATAAATCAAATTGACGGACTTTCAGCCGTAAAGCCGCAGGCCGCATTTTATATCTTTCCTAAGATAGACGCAGGAAAATTCAATATAACAGATGATGAGAAGTTTGTTCTTGATCTGCTGCGTAAAAAGAAAATACTTCTTGTTCACGGCGGCGGTTTTCATTGGGAACAGCCGGATCATTTCAGGATCGTTTATCTTCCTGAGGTAGGTATGCTCAGAAAGGCCGCTGATGAAATGTCTGACTTTCTCAGAGATTACAGGCAGTCTTAATATAAGAAATCCTGCCGAAAAAATTATTGCCGGACTATTGACAACCTCGTGATAATAGGATATAATATATTCAATTTATCCGGAGGTGAGATTTTTTAATGGCTGATGACGCCGATTGCTGTAATGCGAATATAAATTACATAGAGAATATACGGGCATAGTCTGCATTTTTCAGGTGCATGGCTGTGCCTTTTTGTGTTTTTTGAATTGAAAAGGAGGAATATTTTATGGAGAATTCAGTAGTTTGGCAGCTTCTGCTTCAGGCTGTACTTATAGGACTTAATGCTGTATTTGCCTGCGCTGAGATAGCGGTCATATCTGTAAACGATAGCAAGCTGGAGAAAATGGCAGACGAGGGCAGCAAAAAGGCTGTCAGGCTTTTTGAGCTGAAATCGAATCCTGCTAAGTTTCTTGCTACGATACAGGTCGCAATAACTCTTTCGGGATTTTTAGGCTCGGCTTTCGCTGCGGATAACTTTTCGGAAAAGCTGGTAAGCGTTCTTGTTAAGACAGGAGTAACTATCCCTGCAAAGACTCTCGATACAATAGCGGTAATTGTTATTACGCTTATCCTTTCGTATTTTACACTGGTTTTCGGAGAACTTGTTCCTAAGCGTCTTGCTATGAAAAATTCAGAGAAGCTTGCGCTTGGAATGTCTGCGCTTATCGGTTTTATATCTAAGCTTTTTGCTCCGATAGTGTGGCTTCTTACGGTTTCGACCAACGGACTTTTAAGGCTTCTGGGAGTTGACCCTGAAAGCGGCGGAGATACCGTTACTGAGGAGGAGATCCTTCTTATGACGGAGCAGGGACATAAAAGCGGAACGATAGACGAAGACGAAAGCGAGCTTATCAAAAACGTGTTTGAATTTGACGATCTGACGGTAGAGGAGATATGTACGCACAGGCGAGAGGTAGCCGTACTCTGGCTTGACGAAAGCGTAGAAGAATGGGAAAAGACGATCCATCAGTCAAGGCATTCTCTTTATCCCATATGCGGAGACAGCGTTGATAATATTGTGGGAGTCCTGAACGCCAAGGATTATTTCCGTCTTACGGATAGATCCCGTGAAAGCGTGATGAAAAACGCTGTAAGGGAGCCGTATTTTGTTCATGAAAATATGAAGGCGGATAAGCTTTTTACGAAAATGAAAAAGAACGCTTCGCATTTTGCGGTAGTTCTTGACGAATACGGCGGAATGTGCGGTATAATAACTATTACCGATCTTGTTGAGCAGCTTGTAGGCGATTTCGGAGACGATGAGTTTAGGGAAGCGGAGCTGGAAATAGAACGTCTTGATTCCCGTACATGGAAGGTTCTGGGAACTGCTTCGCTTGACGACGTTGCTGCAGCTCTGGAAACTGCTCTTCCTGTAGACGATTATGATACCTTCAGCGGATATGTTATAGGACTGCTCGGGGAGATACCTCATGACGGAACAAAAGCAGAAATTGATACGGAGGATATGCATATTCAGGTGCTGAATGTCAGCAGACACTGTGTTTCCAAGGCTATAGTGCGAATGAACAGGATACCTAATGAGCAGCAGAAGATGTCTGAGAAAGGTCAGACGGTGTAACAGTCTTCTGCGGGCAAAAGCTTGTAAAACAGATGGATATATGTTATAATTATATTGAATTATAATGAAAAGGAGATATTGTAATGAAAAAAATGATGAAAAGGCTGGCCCTGCTGATATGCGGCGCTTTATCCATAGGAATTATGACTTCATACGGCGATACGTCTGATAGCTCTGATACAGGAGCAGCTGCGCCGAATGATAAAAGCTTTATTATTACTCTTTACCCCGAATACGCTCCGTTAACCTGTGAAAACTTTGAAAAGCTTGTAAAGGACGGGTTTTATGACGGCCTGACCTTTCACAGAATAGTTGATGATTTTATGGCTCAGGGAGGAGATCCTAAGGGCGACGGAACAGGAGGAAGCGGGCATACTATAAAGGGCGAGTTTTCGCAGAACGGCGTTGATAACAAGCTCTCTCATACCAGGGGCGTTGTTTCAATGGCAAGATCTCAAAGCTATGACAGCGCTTCCAGTCAGTTCTTTATCTGCTATTCCGATAGCTGCTCTTTCCTAGACGGTCAGTATGCGGCTTTCGGAAAGGTGACCGAGGGTATGGAAATTGTTGACAGCTTTCTTGATGTTGAAAGGAAGCTCGGGAATGACGGCGCTGTTTCCTCGCCAGTTAAGCCTGTAAAAATAATTAAGGCTGAGATGACGGACGATGACAGCGACGGAAACCATAGAGTAAAGTTTTATGTTTCTGTAGGTGAATAATAAGTCCTAATAAAACCCTTACAGCTTGAAACGCAGGCATTATAATGCTTTCGTTTCTGCCGTAAGGGTTTTTGTTCAGTTCCTGCCGTTTTTCATGAGCCTGCGGTATTCTGACGGAGTAATTCCTGTGACCTGTTTGAATTGTCTTGAAAAGTGAACGTCGCTGTTGTAGCCGCAGGCGAACGCTATTTCGTATATATTCATACTGCTTTCGCATAATAATCTTTTTCCCGACTCTACACGGCTTACTATAATATCTGTGCCGCAGGTTATCCCGAACTGCTTCTTATAAAGCTTCTGAAAATAGACAGGGCTGAGATTCAATCTATCGCTCAGCGTTTCAATACGCCAGTCCTTTTCAGGAAAAGCATAAATCTCTTTTCTCAGTTCTATAAGCTCCCTGCGGTGGGGATATGCGGGAAGCTCTTTATTGACAAAATCAGAAAGCTTGATCAGCAGCGCCTGCAGCAGCAGAGAACAGGTCTGAAGTTTTGACGAATCGTCACTGTTAAGGCTGTCGGATATAAGCTTTATATATTCGGAAGCGTTGAATACGCCGGAGGTTTCTACAGGTTTGTCAAAGGGAATATTCCAGCTGTCCATTAAAATACGGCTTCCGTCGAACTGAACCCAGTCATCTGTGTATTCGGTACCGCAGGAACGGCATATATAAGGAGAATGTTTGCTGAAAATTATGATTGTACCCGGCTTAATAAGCATTTCTGTTTCTTCAAAGGTAAAATAAGCTGATGTCCTTGCAAACAGCAGAAGATAACAGGGATAACCTACGCTTCGATTTACGCTGAAATCCGGGCTGTGACGTGAATCAAAGCACGCCTTGTATACGGAAAACATTATATCGCTCCTTGCCGTAGCTTTTTTATATATCATAACCCGCAGGAAACGATTTGTCAATGACAGTTCAAAATAAAATTGATCTGCAAAGTTTCATAATATGGAACAGCGCCTTTACATCGGTGTGTAAAGACGCATTTTCAGTTTCGGCTATGCTTCCGATTTATAGCGGCATATGCCTGTAAAAACCGTAAAAGCGATCTGCTTTTGATAATTTTCGTCCTGAAGCTTCAGTGATTCTTCCTGATTTGACAAAAATCCGCACTCGATCATGACTGCCGGACAGGAAGCGTTGTTCAGCAGATACAGCTCGTCGCCTACAGGTTTTGTTTCACGCTCGTTTTCAGGCTGAAGAAACGAAACAAACTGCTCTTTCATTATTCCTGCAAGTCTTTCGCTGTCTGAGCTTTTTTCACTATAGAACATTTGCGCACCGCTGTATTTGCTGTCTGTAAACTGATTCTGGTGAATTGATACGGCGATCGCTCCGTCGTACTTGTTGAATAGGGCAAGACGGTTATCCATATCTGATTTTTTCTGCTTAGAAAGTCCCTCGATACCCTCGTTATGAATTGATACATCGCTTTCTCTGGTACAGACAGGCTGGTAGCCCATTACAGTAAGCATATCTTTCAGCGACATTGCAATGTTAAGATTTATTCCTTTTTCGGGAACTCCGTCGATAGAAACGCAGCCTCCGTCCATTCCGCCGTGTCCTGCGTCGATAACTATAACCGGACGCTCCAAGGAAGTTCCGATCTTGCCCGAAGCGGTTTCGACCGCAATGCGCTTTTCAGTCAGGCTTCCTCCGACAATAGATATTCCTAGTATCAGAGCAAAGCAAATAATCGTCCAGATCTGTTTTTTCTTCATAAACAAACACTCCTTTGAACTTATCGTACAACTTACAGTTTGTACAATATATGCGTCTTTCCTTGTTAAAATACCACTGTCTTTTTAATTGAAGCGTCGGCTGAACAAGAAGAAAATGCTTGGCTTTTATGCAG
This sequence comes from uncultured Ruminococcus sp., assembly GCA_900543145.1. Classification (GTDB taxonomy): domain Bacteria; phylum Bacillota; class Clostridia; order Oscillospirales; family Ruminococcaceae; genus FB2012. The sequence goes on along the minus strand of UQPZ01000003.1, from coordinate 65,064 downwards.
TACCTGTTTGTTTTAAGTTTATTGTTTTTATTTATAATCAAGGATCAATTGACAACAAAAGAGTTATACGTTATAATATTAAAAAAGGATGGATGTGGTTATTTATGGCAGATTGGAATTCATCACAGTATCTGAAATTCAAGAGTGAGAGGACCTTGCCGTCGGTAGATTTGATAAGCAGGATAAAGCTTTCCGCTTCGCCATGTAAAATACTTGATATAGGCTGCGGACCGGGAAATTCTTCAGCAGAGCTGAAAAAGGCATTTCCGAACGCATATGTGTTAGGAATAGACAGCTCTGAAAACATGATAGACGAAGCAAGAAGCAGCTGCTGCGGCATAGACTTTTGCTTGTTTAACGCTGAAAACGATATCTCAGAACTTGGCAGGGATTTTGATCTTGTATTTTCAAACGCCTGTATTCAATGGATACCCGATCACGAAGTACTGCTCGGAAATATGCTGAGCTGTCTTAAAAGCGGGGGAATGCTTGCAGTTCAGACCCCTATGAATTATGATGAGCCTATTCATAAAATAATAAATGAAACCGTTGGCGAAAGCAGGTGGAAAAACCGTTTCGCACACAGCCGTATATTTTACAATCTTACCCAGGAGGAATATTTCGATATTCTAAGTTCGCTCTCCAAGGATTTCAGCCTATGGAGTACGACGTATTTTCACGTTATGAACAGCCATAATGATATTATGGAATGGTATAAAGCAACAGGACTTAAACCGTGGCTTGAGCAGCTTCAAGACGTGAATGAGCTTGCTGAGTTTGAAAACGAGGTGCTTGAAAAGGTCAAGAAAGCTTATCCTGTACAGAAAAACGGACAGATAATCTTCCGCTTTCCGAGATTTTTCTTTACCGCGGTAAAAAATTAAGCTGACTGCTTTCAAAAGCGGTTCAGTTTTAGATTCGTTAAAAACTGAAAGGTCGTTAAAATGATAGAAAATGAAATCAATATTCCCAGGGTAATGTTATGCGCGGTTGATGTCGGTGAATATGACGTTGAGCGTTCGCTGGACGAGCTGGAGGAGCTGGCTAGTACCGCAGGGGCGGAAACGGCAGTGCGGATAGTTCAGAAAAGGCCCTCTTTTGAACCCGGGACTTGTATAGGCTCGGGAAGACTGGAGGAAATGGCGGAGATATGCGAGAGGGATGATATAGACCAGATAATCTTTGACCACGAGCTTACTGCAACTCAAATACGAAATATAGAGGACGTCTGTAAGGTCCATACTATAGACCGTACTATGCTTATTCTGGACATTTTCGCTCAGAGAGCTACTACAAGGGAGGGCAGGCTTCAGGTAGAAATAGCTCAGCACCGCTACCGTCTGCCCAGATTAGCAGGAATGGGAGTAAAGCTTTCCAGACTCGGCGCAGGAATAGGTACGAGAGGCCCGGGAGAATCAAAGCTTGAAACCGATAAGCGCCATATAAGAACCAGAATAGCCGCTCTTAGTGCAGAACTTAAGGAAATTGAAAAACGCCGCACTCATCAACGGGCAAGGCGAAAAAAGGACGGCGTTCTTGTCTGTGCAATAGTCGGCTATACCAATGTCGGAAAATCAACGCTGCTCAATACCCTGACGGAAGCCGGAGTTTTGGCGGAGAATAAGCTGTTTGCAACGCTTGAAACGACCTCAAGAGCTATCGAGCTGTCTGACGGACGAAGCGTAATGCTGGTGGATACGGTAGGGCTGATAAGACGTCTGCCCCATCATCTTGTTGAGGCATTCAAGTCAACGCTTGAGGAAGCGGCTAATGCTGACGTTATACTCCATATCTGCGACGCTTCCGCCGACGACTGCAAAGAGCAGGCAAAGGTTACGCTTGAACTGCTAGGGGAGCTTGGATGTGAGGGTATACCTGTAGTTACAGTTTTAAACAAGTGTGATAAGGTCCCTTATATAGACGATATCGGAAATGAGGAGGGCGTTGTAAAGATCTCTGCTAAAACCGGAGAGGGTATAGACAGGCTGCTGGACGCTGTTGCAAAAGCTCTTCCGCAGTCTGCCGTAAGGACAAAGCTGCTTATTCCGTTTTCAGAGGGCGGACTGCTTAACGAGATACGCATTGACGGAAAGATCTTTTCAGAGGAATATACCGCTGACGGAATCCTGTGCGACGCATTGGTGGACGTTAAGATATACCCCAAAGCGGCTGTCTATAAGCAGCCTTAAAAGTTATGTCGATATTTGTATAAAATCAACAAAATTCTCTGTGGAATTTCTATTTATACAATAAAATTTTTTATATCGGGTAAAATTTTGTCGGTTTTCACAATATAATAATATTTATATGCTATAATAAATACAGCAATATCAATAATAACAGAAAAGCTGGTGACGCTGTGCATATAACTAATATTGACGTTAAGGAAAAAGGCGTTAAATTTCTGAAATATATTCCGTTTGTTTTAAGCGTTTTGATTATAATTTTCTGCGTTGTATTTGTGGTGAGAAATGATTTTGACGATATACTTAGCTATACTCCCGAAAATCTTTGGCTGGCGGCGGCTGTATTCTGGGGTTTTTACGGTCTGAAATCCATGTCTGTAGTGTTTCCTCTTACGGCATTGTTTATTTCGGTCGGACATCTTTATCCGTTCTGGGCGGCTATGCTTGTAAATATAGTCGGTTTGTGCGTCAGCTTTACGATTCCGTACCTTGTGGGAAGAATATCAGGCTCAGGAATAGTTGATACAGTATCCCGGAAATATCCGAAGGCCCGCAAGATAATTAATTACGGTCATGATAATAATCTGTTTGCGTCGTATATTTCAAGAGCGGTAGTCGTTGTTCCGGGGGATATAGTAAGTATTCTGCACGGGGCGCTGAAAATGCCTTACAGACCGTATCTGATCGGTTCTCTTTTCGGAGTGTTTCCTGAAATGGCGGTACAGACTTATATCGGCGGGCAGCTTAATCAGCTTACCCTGAAATCGGTTTTGGTAATGATAGGACTTATTCTGCTGACGCTTGCTGTAAGCATTGCACTGAATAAAAAGGTCAGCAAAATGGGACGTCAGACTGATAAAGAAGATTTTTATGAGTGAACCTCGGCGTATATCCGAACAAATGCGGATATACGCTTTTTTGTGTATAACCAGAGAATTTACGGGCAAATTAATTCCATAGATTTATCCTGAATTTATGGAGGGTGCATTATGAACAATACTGAGATTATAAGGATCCACGGAAGAGAGATACTTGATTCAAGAGGAAATCCGACAGTTGAAGCAGAGGTTTTTCTTGCTGACGGTACAACAGGAAGAGGTCAGGCTCCCAGCGGTGCGTCTACCGGAATTTACGAGGCCTGCGAGCTGAGGGACAATGATAAATCCCGTTATATGGGAAAGGGCGTAAGAAGCGCAGTTGAAAATATCAACAGCAAGATCGCTCCGATACTAGCCGGGACCGACGCTTCTGATATTTATGCGGCCGACAGAACAATGATAGCGCTTGACGGAACAAAAGATAAGTCTAAGCTTGGTGCAAACGCTATTCTGGCGGTTTCTCTTGCGTGTGCGGACGCAGCGGCGAGATCGCTGAAAATGCCGCTTTACAGATTCATAGGCGGAGTATCAGCTACAAGAATGCCTGTTCCTATGATGAATATTTTAAACGGAGGAGCTCATTCCTCTAACGGTCTTGACGTTCAGGAATTCATGATAATGCCGGTCGGAGCAAAAAACTTCTCTCAGGGCCTTCAGTGGTGTGCGGAGGTATTTCATACTCTTGCTAAAATATTAAAAAATAAAGGTCTTGCAACATCTGTAGGAGATGAGGGAGGCTTTGCGCCTGAGATCAGCTCAGATATTGAGGCTCTCGATCTGATAACAGAAGCAATAAAGTCTGCGGGATTTACTCCCTCAGAGGATTTTGTACTTGCGCTGGACGCTGCGTCAAGCGAATGGAAAACCAGTGATAAAGGACGCTATAAGCTCCCGAAAAGCGGAGAGCAGTTTGATTCAAAGCAGCTTATAGATCACTGGGAAATGCTGTGCGAAAAGTATCCGATACGGTCTATAGAAGATGCACTTGACGAGGAGGATTGGGCAGGCTGGAAACTGCTTACGTCAAGGCTGGGAAAAAGGATACAGCTTGTCGGAGATGATCTTTTTGTAACCAATACAAAACGCCTCTCAAAGGGTATTTCTGAGGGCGCAGCGAATGCGATCCTTATCAAGCTGAATCAGATAGGAACTCTTTCTGAAACTATTGAGGCTGTTAAATTAGCAAAGAATCACGGTTATAACGCCGTTATGTCACATCGCTCCGGTGAAACCGAAAGTACAGTTATAGCAGATCTTGCTGTAGCTCTAAATGTTGGACAGATAAAAACAGGCGCTCCCAGCAGAAGCGAAAGAACGGCAAAATATAATCAGCTTTTGAGAATTGAAGAGGGTATCTGCTGCAATCCTGACGACAGATACGGAAGCTGCTTCTGATATTTGTATTAAAACAGCACATACCAAATGTTGTATTACACTTTTTTGGAGATACAACCAGTTGACGTTTTATACCTTATATATGTAAAATAAAATCATATATGGAAGACTATTTTCAATATTTTGTTTGTAAAAAGCAAAAGTATTGCGAAAGTGTATAGTTATTTATTGACCTGTGTTAATTTTTCGGGCTTTTCCTTGACTTGAATTATAAAGTGTGATATTATGAATTTAACGGCTGATATATTTTAATTTATATCAGCTATATAGATTGTTATATGTTTGATATGTATATTTCTGAACATATAATTTGTACAAATTGTTTAATTTTCAGCTTGCTGTACGGCAGGCACTGAAAGGAATGGTTTACTAAATGGCAAAGGAATTTTTAGAGGAATGGGAAGGCTTCAGACCCGGAAGATGGAGCAGCACCTCTGTAAATGTCCGTGACTTTATACAGAAGAATTTTACTCCTTATGATGGTGACGACAGTTTTCTGACAGGCCCTACCGAAGCTACAGAAAAGCTTTGGGAGCAGGTTATGGATCTGACTGAAAAAGAGCGTGAGGCGGGCGGAGTTTTGGATATGGATACGAAAATAGTATCTACGATCACTTCGCACGGAGCGGGTTATCTTAATAAAGAGCTGGAGCAGATCGTCGGTTTTCAGACTGATAAGCCTTTTAAGCGTTCCCTTCAGCCCTTCGGCGGAATCAGAATGGCGGTAAACGCCTGTAAGGAAAACGGCTATGAGGTCGATCCTGAGATAGTAAAAATATTTACAGAATATAGAAAAACTCATAATCAGGGAGTTTTTGACGCATATACTCCGGAAATGAAGCTGGCAAGACACGCCGCCATAATTACCGGACTGCCCGACGCTTACGGCAGAGGAAGAATTATCGGAGATTACAGAAGAGTTGCTCTTTACGGAGTTGATCTGCTGATAAAGGATAAGAAAAACCAGCTTGATACTTCGCTTGTAAGAATGACATCGAAAAATATACGTCTTAGGGAGGAGCTTGCGGAGCAGCTGAGAGCGCTTGAAGATCTGAAGAAGCTGGGAGAGATCTACGGCTTTGACATTTCTCGTCCGGCGAAGAATGCCAAAGAGGCTATTCAATGGCTCTACTTCGGTTATCTTGCAGCGGTAAAGGAGCAGAACGGCGCCGCAATGTCACTGGGCAGGACTTCTACCTTTATTGATATTTATATCCAGAGGGATATTGACAGGGGTCTTATTACCGAGGAACAGGCACAGGAGTATATCGATCATTTTATTATGAAGCTTCGTCTTGTAAAGTTTGCAAGGACTCCTGAATATAACCAGCTTTTCTCCGGTGACCCAACATGGGTAACTGAATCGATCGGAGGAGTTTCAATTGACGGCGTTCCTATGGTTACTAAAACGTCTTTCAGGTATCTGCATACACTTGATAATCTCGGACCGGCGCCTGAGCCTAATATGACAGTTCTGTGGTCGCAGAAGCTTCCTCAGAATTTTAAGAGGTTCTGTGCTAAAATGTCTATCATGACTTCGTCTATCCAATATGAAAACGACGATATGATGAGGGTCACCCACGGAGATGATTACGCTATAGCCTGCTGTGTTTCATCTATGAGGATAGGAAAGGAAATGCAGTTCTTCGGTGCAAGAGCCAATCTTGCTAAGTGTCTGCTGTACGCTATAAACGGCGGAGTTGACGAAAGGCTTAAAATTCAGGTCGGACCTAAGTACCGTCCGGTTGAGGGAGATTATCTTGATTATGACGACGTAATGGAAAAGTACGACGATATGATGGAATGGCTCGCCGGACTTTATGTAAATACGCTGAATGTAATTCACTATATGCATGATAAATACTGCTATGAAAAGCTTCAGATGGCGCTTCACGACAGAGATGTAAAGAGATATTTTGCTACAGGAATAGCAGGACTTTCTGTTGTAGTCGACTCTCTTTCGGCTATTAAGTATGCAAAGGTCAAGTGTGTAAGAGATGAAAACGGTATAGTTACAGATTATGAGGTTGAGGGAGATTTCCCGAAATACGGAAACAACGATGACAGAGCGGATAGTATTGCGGTCGATATTGTTACAAGATTCATGAATAAGATAAGAAAGCACCATACCTACCGCGACGGAGTTCCGACAATGTCTATCCTGACGATCACCTCAAATGTAGTATACGGCAAAAAAACCGGAAATACGCCCGACGGAAGAAAAATGGGCGTTCCGCTTGCTCCGGGAGCCAATCCTATGCACGGACGCGATACTCACGGCGCTGCGGCTTCGTTATCGTCTGTAGCAAAGCTTCCGTTCAGACATGCTCAGGACGGAATCTCAAATACGTTTTCTATTATTCCCGACGCACTCGGAAAGGATTCTCAGGTATTCGTAGGAAATCTTGATATTGAAAGCATTGCAAAGGAGTTGGATTCTGATGGGGTATAACGTAACAAAGGACGAGGATAACGGAGAGCTTGACGAGCTTGTAGAAATGATTGATCTTCTTATGGAAAACGGTGACGGACACCTTACTATAAACGCTGACGAAACGGAAGAGGGGATAAAGGTAAAAACCTTCCGTTCCAACGACTGCGGCGCAAAGGGAGCCTGCTGTCAGCCGAACGAAAAGACAGATGACGAGGAATAGCTCAAAGGAAATCAATTGAAATTTCAGTTAGAATAAAATTATCTTTATGAATATTCGTACGGCGGGCAAAAGGTAACTCTGATGCATTCGGCAAGACTGAAATTGATTGATACTTGTAAACCTTAAAGTTGATTTCCGTTGAATAGCTCTTGGCTTATCTTATTTCAAATAATGATCTTCAGAAAGGATAGATATATATGGCAAATGTTGAACCCAACGAAAAACAGGTTGAAAATCTGGTTGAATTGCTTGACGGATATGTAGAAAAAGGCGGACATCACCTCAACGTAAACGTATTTACAAGAGAAACGCTTATAGACGCTCAGAAGCACCCTGAAAAATATCCGCAGCTTACCGTAAGGGTATCTGGTTATGCGGTGAATTTTGTAAAGCTGACAAAAGAACAGCAGGACGATATTATTGCAAGGACTTTCCATAATCAGATATGACCTAACTTAATGCGGGACGTGTAAAAGCGTCCCGTTTTATATTTATCTATCAGTTGTGTTTTTTAAGCAAATATGGTATACTAAAATAAAAAGGTTATGAAACGAGGCGCTGATAATTGGAAGGCTATATTCATTCGACTGAGAGCTTCGGAACGGTAGACGGTCCGGGAATAAGATTCGTTATTTTTATGCAGGGCTGTCCCATGAGGTGTAAATACTGCCATAATCCCGATACCTGGGAGATCGGAAGGGGAGAGCGCAGGACTGCAGAAAGTCTTCTGGAGGAATATGAATCGTACAAGGAGTTTATGAAAAACGGCGGGATAACCTGTACGGGAGGAGAACCGCTTTTACAGCTTGATTTTGTTACCGAGCTTTTTGAAAAGGCAAAACGGCGTGGGATCCATACCTGTCTTGATACCTCGGGAATTACCTTTATGCCTGAAAACGAACAGGTTGTGGAAAAATTCAGGCGGCTTATGAAAGCTACAGACCTTGTAATGCTGGATATAAAGCATATAGATAATGAAGAGCATAAAAAGCTGACCGGTCACGGCAATAAAAATATTCTGGCGTTCGCTGAGTTTTTATGTTCCGAGGGGATAGAGCTTTGGGTAAGGCATGTGGTTGTTCCCGGAATTACAGACAACGAGAAATATCTTCACCAACTCGGTTGGTTTCTTGGAGGACTTAAAAATCTGAAGGCGCTGGATGTTCTGCCGTACCATACAATGGGAAAGGCTAAGTATGAACAGCTGGGACTTGAATATCCTCTGGGGGATACTCCTCCCGCCGATAAGGCTCTTGCGCTGAAAGCTAAGAATATAATAATGGAAGGTCTTAAAGACAGACTGAAAGCGCATAAAAGTACGAATTAGTCTTTTTTCTGTAAGTATCAATAATTTGTGCAGTTTTAATAATATTTCTTGACATTAAGCTGAAAGCGTAGTATACTAGAATCATCGGTAAGCAGAAAGAGTATTCTGACTGTAAACCAAATTAAAACTATTCTGACCGAAAGATCAGTTCTGACGGAAAAGGCTTTAAATGAATATTCGGCGGAGAAGTCCGTCTGTATATCCCTGTCTTTTCACGGCGGGGATTTTTATTTTGAAAGGATAAGTATGAACAGAATCGCACTTATTGGAATTATGGTCGAGGACAATTCCGCAGCGCTGAAGATAAACGGGATTCTTCACGATTACGGTAAATATATAATCGGAAGAATGGGTATTCCTCACGCTAAGGAAAATCTGAGCGTTATCAGCGTAGTGCTTGACGCGCCTGCAGATATAATAAGTACAGTTTCGGGTAAGCTCGGACAGCTTAACGGCGTATCGACCAAAACAATATATTCAAAAAGCGGATGCGCTTAAAAGGGGGAGTTATTATAAGCAGGTCTTTTGAACTGATAGATAAGCTTTATAAAACTTCTTTTCTTACTGATGAGGAGTATGCTTTTCTTATCAGGGAGCGTAATGAGAGCTTGGCAGAATATCTTTTTTCTCTTGCAAGAGAGGTTCGGGAAAAGTATTACGGGAAGAACGTTTTTATCAGAGGACTGATAGAATTTACAAACTTCTGCAAAAACGACTGCTTTTACTGCGGAATACGCAGGAGCAACAGCGCCGCAGACAGATACCGCCTTGATAAGTCCGAAATTCTGGACTGCTGTAAAGAGGGCTGGAAGCTGGGCTTCCGCACATTTGTGCTTCAGGGCGGAGAGGACGGATTTTATTCAGACAATATGATATGCGGTATTGTTTCAGAGATCAAGTCGCTTTACCCCGGCTGTGCAGTAACGCTTTCTATCGGGGAAAAAACACGTGAAAGCTATCAGGCATATTTTGATGCAGGAGCTGACAGATACCTTCTCAGGCATGAAACGGCTGATAATTCTCACTATTCAAGGCTTCATCCTCCTGAGCTGTCTGCCGAAAACCGCCGGCGCTGTCTGAATGATCTGAAGGAAATAGGTTATCAGGTCGGCACAGGTTTTATGGTAGGCTCTCCGTATCAGACGGCAGAAGATCTGGCGCAGGATATGGCTTTTATAAAGCAGCTTCAGCCGCATATGGTCGGTATAGGCCCGTTTATCCCTCACAAGGATACTCCTTTCGGAAACGAAAAAGCAGGTTCACTTGAGCTTACGCTGTTTATGCTGGGATTGATAAGGCTTACTCTGCCGTCGGCGCTGATCCCGTCCACTACCGCTCTGGGAACGATTGATCCGGAGGGCAGGGAAAAGGGGATTCTAGCGGGAGCAAACGTAGTAATGCCGAATTTATCACCTGTTTCTGTAAGGAAAAAATACCTGCTGTACGACAACAAAATATGTACCGGAGATGAATCCGCTCAATGCAGGAAATGTTTGGAGAAGAGAATTGAAAGCATAGGGTACAGGATAGCTGTTGATAGGGGAGACGCTGTCGGGTTTGTTTGACCGGCTTCTGTTTTAAGGAAGATAAACAAATAACGGTAAAAACTAAGTAAATTAATTTTATAAGAAAGAAGAATAGATATGTACGATCCAAAATCATTAAAAGCACAAGAATTCATTGATCATGAGGAAATTCTCGAAACGTTGGATTATGCTGAAAAAAACAAGCATAACCGTGAGCTCATTGAGGGAATACTTGAAAAGGCTAAACCGAGAAAGACTGGACGCGGAGTGGAATGCGCAGGTCTGACTCACCGTGAAGCAAGCGTTCTGCTTGCCTGCGATATCCCTGAAATGACTGAGAAAATGTATGAGCTTGCAAGGGAGATAAAGCAGGCCTTTTACGGCAACAGAATAGTTATGTTTGCGCCTCTTTATCTTTCAAACTATTGTATAAACAGCTGCGTATACTGTCCTTATCACTGCAAGAACAAGCATATTGCAAGAAAAAAGCTTACTCAGGAGGAGGTGAAGCAGGAGGTCATAGCTTTGCAGGATATGGGCCACAAGCGTCTTGCTATAGAAGCGGGAGAGGATCCTAAGAATAATCCGTTGGAGTATATACTTGAATGTATTGACACAATTTATAAGATCAAGCACAAAAACGGAGCGATACGAAGAGTCAATGTAAATATCGCTGCTACTACAGTGGAAAATTACAGGAAGCTTAAAGAAGCAGGAATAGGAACCTACATACTTTTTCAGGAAACATATCATAAGGAAAGCTACGAAGCGCTTCATCCGGCAGGACCTAAGCATGATTATGCTTATCATACGGAAGCTATGGACAGGGCGATGGACGGCGGAATTGATGACGTAGGTCTGGGAGTTCTGTTCGGTCTGGAACTGTATAAATATGAATTTGCAGGACTGCTTATGCATGCCGAGCACCTTGAGGCTGTTCACGGCGTAGGCCCTCATACTATAAGCGTTCCGAGGGTTAAGCACGCTGACGACATTGATCCTGACGTATTCGACAACAGTATTGACGACGATACCTTTGCTAAAATTATCGCATGCATAAGAATAGCCGTTCCTTATACGGGAATGATAATTTCCACCCGTGAGAACGAAACCTGCCGTGACAAGGTTCTCGGTCTGGGAATTTCCCAGATATCAGGCGGTTCTAGGACATCGGTAGGAGGCTATGCAGGCTATACTTCTGAAGAAAGGCCTCACGATACCGAGCAGTTTGACGTTTCCGATCAGCGTTCTCTTGACGAGGTCGTAAAGTGGCTTATGGAGCTGGGTTATATTCCGTCGTTCTGTACCGCCTGCTACCGTGAAGGAAGAACAGGCGATAGGTTTATGAGCCTTTGCAAGACAGGACAGATACAAAACTGCTGTCATCCGAATGCGCTGATGACATTGAAGGAGTATCTGGAGGACTATGCTTCTGCGGAAACAAAGCAAATAGGCGAAAGACTGATAGCGCAGGAGCTTGTAAAGATACCCAACGATAAAGCGAGAAAACTTGCTGAGGAATACATTCAAAATATACATCTCGGCAAAAGGGATTTCAGATTCTGATTTTACGAGTCCGAATAATTGTACTTTCATTTCAGGAGGAAACATACTATGAGCCTTAACGCAACGCCGTCCTCAGACAGAGTGCATATAGGTATTTTCGGTCGTAGAAATGCCGGAAAATCAAGCGTAATAAATGCGCTGACAGGGCAGAAGCTGGCGATAGTTTCCGAAATTGCCGGAACGACTACAGACCCGGTTTCAAAGGCTATGGAGCTGCTGCCGCTGGGACCTGTTGTAATGATAGATACTCCGGGTCTTGACGATGCGGGTGAACTTGGGCAGCTGAGAATACAAAAGACCTATCAGGTGCTGAATAAAACAGATATTGCATTATTGGTCATAGATTCTGCCGAGGGAAGAACTGATGAGGATAATAAAATATTAGAAAAAATAAGAGCAAAAAAAATACCCTACCTGATAGTATACAATAAATCCGATAAAGCAAAGGTCAAATGTGACAGCAATGATAAAATAGCGGTAAGCGCAAAAACCGGTGAAAATATAGATATGCTTAAAGAGCGTATCGCAGGGCTGAAGCCGTCGGATACCGATGAATATCCTATTATAGCGGATAAGGTAGACAAGCACGACCTAGCTGTGCTTGTTGTTCCTATTGATTCTTCCGCACCCAAGGGAAGACTTATCCTTCCTCAGCAGCAGGTAATAAGAGAGCTGCTTGAATGCGGATGTACCGCAGTAGTATGTCGGGAGCATGAGCTAACGGAAACTCTGGACAGCCTGAAGAAAAAGCCCCGCTATATTATTACAGATTCACAGGCGTTTAAAAGAGTATCAAATGACGCTCCCGAAGACATTTGTCTTACATCATTTTCCATTCTTTTTTCACGGCATAAAGGCGATCTGGAGGTTCAGGCAAGAGGGGCGGCTCAGCTTGAAAAGCTTCGGGACGGAGATACTGTGCTGATCTCGGAGGGCTGTACTCATCACAGGCAGTGCGGAGATATAGGAACGGAAAAATTGCCCGGCTGGATAAAAAAGTATACCGGCAAGGATATACACTTTGAGTTTACAAGCGGAACTGAGTTTCCCTGTGAGCTTTCTGAATACAGTCTTATTATTCACTGCGGCGGCTGTATGCTTAACGAAAGGGAAATGAAATACCGTATAAAATGCGCTGCTGATGCGGGAGTTCAGATAACAAACTACGGTACGGCAATAGCTTATATGAACGGTATACTGAAGCGAAGTCTGGAGATATTTCCTGAGATTTCAGAAGCGGTATTCGGAAAAAGCTGACATAACTGAAAACAGTATCATGCATTTTTACGCATGATACTGTTTTTCTTATATACATTATTTAAGCGGCAGACCGTCAGAGTCTTTGAACGTTCCGTGAGAGAGCGATACAAGATCGGCTACTGCTCCGAAGAAGAAAAGTCCGAAAGTCAGAAGATAGATCAGTCCGCTTGCCTTTTTACCTACATAGATTCTGTGCAGTCCTCCTAACCCGATAAAGACAAGACAGCAGAGAAAAATTGCAGTTCCCTTGCTCTTTGTGGAAACGGGCGGTTCTGACTTTGTTTCAGCGGTCGGCTGTAAGCCTTCGCCGTTGATATTGATTATTATGTTGGGAACACCGTTCGGCGTTGCAGTCTGAACTTCTGTTTTCGGAGCTTCTATTTTGCTTCCGCAGTACTCGCATTTTCCGGCTTTTGTTTCAGCGCCGCAGTATGGACACTTCATAGCTTCTACCTCCGTGTTTAAATTAAAAAAAGATTTTTCGATTAAATTCGATACATATATTTTACAATATTATTTATGATTTTGCAATAGTCAATTTAAAAATATATAAATACTGAGGCGGATTTATACGGCAAAACTTGAATAAATATTTAAAGCGGCAGATATAAGGCTTTTAAGAACAGGGTTGCCCTGAAGTGTTTTATAAAACAATCCCAGTGAAACAGGTTCTGTGCCGGTTACAGGTATATAGCGAAGGTTCGGGTCATTCATATTCGGAAGTTTAGGAAAAAGCATAAAGCCTGCCCCTGATTTAACAAGCGCCGTACCTGTTTCGTAGCTGTCGCAGAAATAAAGGCTGTCCGCTGAATTATTGGTAACTATACGGCTCTGAAATTTAAAGACAACATCAGGGCATTTGTGTCGTTCGATAAGAACGGCCTTTCCGGAAAGCTGATCTTCTCTTAGAGCGGAATGTTCTGCTAGCAGATAGTCCTTTGAGCATATGCACATTAAAGGACATCGGCAAAGCTCGGTATAAATACCGCTGTTCTGTTTATCAGGACGGCTTGTCAGCGAGAGCATTGCCTGTATCTTACCGTCGGAAAGCATATTGTCAATAGACCTGAACGGTATAACATGAATCAAAGGCTGGAGAAGAGGATATTCCTGAGTAAGATTTCTTAATATCGGAGGAAGAACATCAAGTTCTGCCTGATTATGACAGCCTATCCCTAGTCTTATCGGCTTTTCCGATGTAATACGGGCAAGCCGTTCTTTTGAAGTCAGCGCTATTTTCATTATAGCTTCCGCGTCTGAAATAAACTGAACTCCTTCATGCGTAAGCTTAACGCTCTTGCTTGTTCTTGAAAAAAGCTTTACTCCAAGCTCATCTTCAAGGGAATTTATCTGATGGCTTACCGCAGGCTGAGTAATATTTACCGTCTCCGCCGCTTTTGAAAAATTCAGATGCTCGGCTACTGCGAGAAAGCATTCAAGCTGCACAGTATTCATTTTAAAGTATTCCTTTCTTATTGTTGAATTTAAACAAATAAAATTAAATAATAATAAACTATAAAATCTTTTTATTGATTATAACATATTTGAATTTCACTTTCAAGAGAAAATAGTGTATTATTGAATAAAGAAAATGTTAGCTTCATATCAGTCAGGAGGTTAATAATTTGTATGATAACAAAAAAGAGTCGATTCTGAAAAACTCAAAGTTTATACATCTTAAAATCGAAGGTGCAATTAACGGTATTCTTGCGAATAAGGGGATCACTGCTGCTCAGAGCCATGTACTTATGTATATACTGGATCGTTCGGATAAAAACGTCTGCTCTGCGGAAATACACAGAGTATTCAATATTTCAAGGGCTACCGTATCGGGACTTATAAAAAAGCTCAGGCTCAACGGGTATCTTACCTATGAAAGCTGCGAGGGTGATGAGCGTCAGAAGAATATAGCAGTAACGAAAAAAGCACTGGCATTGGAGGAGGACATAGGAAACTGCATGAAACAAATAGAAAACATGGTTTTTCAGAATTTTACTCAGGACGACTTGGAAACAATGGACATACTGCAGAGAAGAATGATCGAAAATACCGCAAAAATAAACGTAGGAGGGAAAAGCAATGAAAGAGATTATTGCACAGGTAAAACAGTATAAAAAAGCTTCGCTTTTAACTCCGCTGTTCTCGGCGCTGGAGGTTTTTATGGAGGTTCTTCTTCCTTTTATTATGGCGAAGATAATCGACGAGGGAATTGAAAAAAGCAATATGAGCAGCGTTTATATGTACGGAGGACTGATGATCGCAGCGGCAATGATAAGTCTTACGGCGGGAGTTCTTGCCGGAAAATATGCTGCTAAGGCTTCGACCGGCGTTGCCTGCAATCTGAGAGAGGCGGTTTATCGGAGAATTCAGAGGTATTCGTTTTCCAATATTGACAAGTACAGCACAGCGGGTCTTGTAACAAGAATGACCACGGACGTTACCAATGTTCAGAATGCATATCAGATGGTAATAAGAATTGCAGTACGAGCGCCGCTTATGCTTATATCCAGTATGGCAATGTGCTTCTTTATAAGCTTTAAAATGAGCCTTATCTTCCTTGCTGCAATAGTATTTCTCGGAGCTGCTCTTGCGGCTGTAATGCTGAAGGCAATGAAGGTATTCAATGTTGCGTTCAGAAAATATGATGATCTAAATGCAAGTATTCAGGAAAACGTTTCTGCGGTAAGAGTTGTAAAGGCATATGTGCGGGAAGATCATGAAAAGCAGAAATTCGGAAAGGCTTCCGGCAATCTTTATAGGCTTTTTTCTAAAGCTGAAAGTATTCTCGCCCTGAATAATCCCGCAATGATGACGGCGGTTTACGGCTGTCTGATAGCAATAAGCTGGTTCGGCGCAAAATTAGTCACGGCAGGAGATCTTAAAACAGGAGAGCTTACTTCGCTGTTTACATATGTAATGAGCGCTATGATGTCGCTTATGATGCTTTCTATGATATTTGTTATGATCACTATGAGTACTGCCAGCATAAAGCGTATTTCCGAGGTGCTGAAAGAGCAGCCGGAGCTTCACAACTGCGAAGATCCCGTTACTGATATGAAGGACGGCTCTGTAGATTTTAATCACGTTTTCTTTTCATATAAGCACAACGAAGGCAAGGAGGTGCTTTCGGATATAGATCTTCATATAAGGTCTGGCGAAACGATTGGTATAATAGGATCTACAGGCTGCGGAAAAACCAGTCTTGTAAATCTTATCAGCAGGCTTTATGATGTAGACAGCGGTTCGGTATGCGTCGGCGGAACAGATGTCAGGGAATACGATATGGAGTATCTCAGGAATCAGGTCTCGGTCGTACTCCAGAAAAACGTGCTGTTCTCAGGTACAATACTTGAAAATCTTCGGTGGGGAAATGAGAATGCTTCCGAGGCGGAATGTATTGAAGCCTGCCGTGCAGCCTGCGCTGACGAGTTTATAGAAAGCTTTCCTGACGGATACAATACTTATATAGAACAGGGCGGCACTAATGTTTCAGGAGGACAGAAGCAGAGGCTTTGTATTGCAAGAGCTTTGCTGAAAAAGCCGAAGGTGCTTATACTTGACGATTCTACTAGCGCAGTTGATACCGCTACAGACGCTAAGATAAGAGCAGCATTTGCAAGGTCGATTCCCGGAACTACTAAATTTATTATTGCACAGCGCATATCAAGCGTTCAGGACGCCGACAGGATAATCGTACTGGACGGAGGAAGAGTTAACGGCTTCGGAACTCACAGCCGTCTTATAGAATCAAATGAGATCTACCGCGAGATATATGAATCCCAGATCAAGGGCGGCGGAGATTTCGATCAGCAGTAGGAAAGGAGGAGTGAACAATGAAAATGAAAAAAGCCGGAGCTATGGAAAAACCGCCTATACAGAAGGGTCAGCTGAAAACTCTCGGAAGAGTTCTGAAGAATATACTGACGAATTACACCTTCTCTTTTATCGTTGTCGTTATATGCATTATAATTCAGGCGTTTTCGACTATAAAGGGAATGATGTTTATTCAGTCGCTGGTTGACGATTATATTGAACCTATGCTGAAATCGAGCGAACCGGATTTTTCTCCGCTTAGCAAAGCTCTTGCCGAGCTGGCTCTGATCTACCTTGTGGGAATTATCGCTGCTTATGCATATAACAGGATAATGGTCAATATCGGACAGGGTACTCTCAGGAATCTGAGAGATGATTTGTTTTCCAATATGGAATCGCTTCCGATAAAGTATTTTGATACGCACCCTCACGGTGACATAATGTCTGTTTATACAAACGATGTTGATACTCTTCGTCAGTTCATATGCCAGAGCATACCGCAGGTCATTAATTCCGCAGTAACGCTTATTATGACGTTTGTGTCTATGATTATCCTGAATATCCCGATGACAATACTGACCGTCGGTATGGCTTTTGTTATGCTTTGGGTAACCAATATTCTTTCCAAAAGATCCGGTATGCACTTTTCTGCGCAGCAGAGAGATCTTGGAGCGGTAGACGGCTTTATTGAAGAAATGCTGGACGGTCAGAAGGTCGTAAAGGTTTTCTGCCATGAGGAAAAGTCGGTTGAGGAATTCGTAAAGCTTAACGACCGCCTGCGTGAAAGTGCGAACGAGGCGAATAAATTTGCAAATATCATGATGCCGGTAAACGCTAATATCGGAAATATAAGCTATGTAATATGCTCGATACTCGGAGCTGTACTTGCTTTGAACGGATACGCCGGACTTACTTTGGGTATAATCGTAGCCTTTGTCGGACTTAATAAGAATTTTTCACAGCCTATAACTCAGATCAGCCAGCAGATGTCGTTTGTTGTCATGGCATCGGCCGGAGCGCAGAGGCTTTTCAGTCTTATGGACGAAAAGCCGGAGGAGGACAGCGGCTATGTTGAATTTGTAAACGCCAAGTACAGCATGAACGGAGAACTTGAGGAATGTGCGGAAAGAACCGGAACATGGGCATGGAAGCACCCGCATAAGTCCGACGGAAGCGTGACCTATACCAAGCTGGAGGGAGAAGTCGTATTTGACGGAGTGGATTTCGGCTACAGTGATGAAAAAATAGTGCTTCACGACGTAAGGCTTTTTGCAAAACCCGGTCAGAAAATAGCTTTTGTAGGTTCGACCGGAGCGGGAAAGACTACTATTACAAATCTCATTAACCGGTTCTATGATATTCAGGACGGAAAAATACGCTACGATGGAATAAATATTACCAAGATAAAAAAGTCCTCTTTAAGAAAAACTCTTGGGATAGTCCTTCAGGACACTCATCTGTTTACAGGAACGGTAATGGAGAATATACGCTACGGCAATCTTGAAGCCTCAGACGAGGAATGCATCGCCGCGGCAAAGCTTGCCAATGCCGATGAATTTATCAGACGTCTGCCGGACGGATACAATACTGTTCTTACCGGCGACGGCGGAAATCTCAGTCAAGGTCAGCGTCAGCTTATAGCTATCGCAAGGGCAGCTGTCGGAGATCCTCCGGTCCTGATACTTGACGAGGCGACCTCCTCGATAGATACAAGAACCGAATCACTTGTTCAGGCAGGTATGGACGCTCTTATGACAGGAAGAACGACCTTTGTAATAGCACACAGGCTTTCGACTGTGCGCAATTCCGACTGTATTATGGTGCTTGAGCAGGGAAGAATTATCGAGCGCGGAACTCACGACGAGCTTATTGCTAAAAAGGGCAGGTATTATCAGCTTTATACCGGAAATTTTTCCGAGGAAACGGCATAATTAACATCATAACCTCCGCATATCAGATCAGGGTATGCGGAGGTTTTTTATATGTAAGTGAATATATGTCTTATATACAGAGTATACTTTCCTTGGCGGAAATATCCGTACGCTCGTTAAAGCCGGTGTAATTATGAAGATAAAGCTAAGAAACAATAAGGAAGTAAGCGTATCCAATAAAGAGGATATAATTGCTTATATCTTTGACAGTCTGTATCCTGCGTCTGACGCAGTAAATGCGCTTTCGGAAAATATAATAAGCAAAAATGAATATTATGAAATAATGAGAGAGCTTAAACGCCGAACTGATAAGAAGGAAAAATAAATTTCAGGGTATTAATAAATATCTGTTGAATAGCGGACAGCAGTGTGTTATACTTGAGTCACAGCATAAGGGCGGTGATTTATTTGAGCGGAAAGCATTTGATAAAGATACCCTGCGGCGATATGCCTTTTGTCATTGAGGCTGATTACGGTTTTACGGCGATTCCTATGATTCACTGCGACCGTACTGCGGATTTCAGCGTTGCGGTATATCTGCTGAAAGGCAGTATGGAGGTAACTGAGGACGGAGAAAGCTATGAGCTGACTTCGGACAGCCTGTTCTTTCTGAAAAATGGCGTTCATCATTGGGGAGAAAAGCCTTTTAAGCCGGGTACGGCATGGTATTACGCACATTTTCTCTGTAATGAAGCAGGAGAGGAAATTCCCGAGCTGAGGCTTTCAGATAATAAAAAGCTTTTTTTACCCTCAGATTCAAAAAGCTGCTGTCTTACTGTTCCTAAGCTTGTAAAAATGCCGCCGGACGGTATGGCAAGAACGCTTTTTGCTCAGCTTGTCAAGGCTCATAACTCCGGAAATATTCCGCTTGCCTCAGTAAGGCTCTGGGAGCTTTTTATTGAAGCGGCAGGACTTAACGGCGGAAAGGCAGAACGGGAAAACAGCTGTGTCAGGAAGATCAGGGAATATCTTTCTGAATTTTGCTGCGGATATGTTTCTGCACAAGATATTGAAAAAAGCTGCGGCTTGTCGTATAAGTATGCAGGAGCTGTGTTTAAGAAGGAAACGGGAATGACGATTAGGCAGTATCAGCTTTTCCTGCGTATGGAGCGGGCTAGAAAGCTGCTGCTTGAAACCGATCTTACAATATCAGATATTGCCGCTCTTACAGGTTTTTACGACGCGTTTCATTTCAGCAGAATGTTCAGCAGGGAGAACGGTATTTCTCCCGACAGCTTCAGAAGATCTTATCTGCCGAAAATTTAGTTCTCAGTTCTGTGAAATCGGAAAATAATACATGAAAAATAGAATATTATCCATTGAAAAAAGGCGTCTACGGGATTATAATACATATATAAATTCAAAGTATGTGCGCCTTTTATTCAGTATTTTGGTGCGCTGACTGATGTTTGCAGAAAGTTGGAGGTCATAATATGCCGGATCTGAAGATACTAAAAAGATTCAAGATAAGCGACAGTTTTTTCGGAAGATACGAAAGACTGATAAAGGACGAGGTCATACCGTACCAGGAAAAGGCTCTTAAAGACGAGATCGAGGGCGCTGAAAAAAGTCATTGTATTGAAAATTTCAGAATGGCGGCTGAAAAAATTCGTACAGGCAAATGCAGCGGCGAATTTTACGGAATGGTTTTTCAGGACAGCGATGCTGCCAAATGGCTTGAGGGTGCAGCGTATTCACTGGCAATGTACCCTGACCCTAAGCTAGAGAAAAGCTGTGACGAGGTGATCGAGCTTATAGGAAGCGCGCAGCATGAGGACGGTTATCTTAATACATATTTTACAGTCAAGGAGCCTGATAAGAGGTGGACAAATCTTGCTGAGGCTCATGAGCTTTACTGTGCCGGACACCTGATAGAAGCTGCCGCCGCATATGCCGAATGTACTGGAAAGACAAGGCTGCTTGAGATAATGAGAAAAACGGCGGATCATATATATAATCATTTTATAACCGAGGGCGCCGGGGGTTTCCCGGGACATCCCGAGATCGAGCTTGCACTTCTCAGACTTTACCGCTGTACTGGCGATGAAAGATATAAGGAGCTTGCTCAGCATTTTATAGACATCAGAGGCGCTGACAGGGATTATTTTATAAAGGAAAGAGAAAGGAATAACTGGACTGTCTGGGGAAGCGATCCCTACGACCGTGAATACACACAATGCCATGCCCCTGTTCGTCAGCAGGATAAGGCGGAGGGTCATGCGGTAAGGGCAGTCTATCTTTATACGGCAATGGCTGACGCCGCGGCTCTGACCGAAGATAAAGAGCTTGCAGATGCGTGCCGTAGGTTATGGAGCAATATTACTCAGTGCAGAATGTATATTACCGGCGGTATAGGATCGGCGTACGAGGGAGAAGCGTTTACAAAGGATTATCATCTTCCGAACGATACCGCTTATTCGGAAACCTGTGCGTCGATCGGTCTTATTTTCTTTGCTTCAAGAATGCTCAGGCTGGAAAGAAAGAGCGTTTACGCCGATGTTATGGAGAGGGCGCTTTACAATTGCGTTCTTGCCGGAATGCAGCTTGACGGGAAACGGTTCTTTTATGTGAATCCTCTCGAGGTTATTCCGGGATTGTCCGGACAAGCAAAAACACATCGTCATACCCTGACGCAAAGGCCCAAATGGTTTGCCTGCGCCTGCTGTCCTCCGAACGTTGCACGGCTTCTTCCGTCTATTGCGGAGTACGCATGGTCTGAGGAGAAGGATACGGTCTATTCTGATCTCTTTATTGGAGGAGAACTGGAGCTAAGCGCTGAAATAGGCGGAAAAATAATTCTGTCGGCGGATTATCCCTACGGAGGACAGCTCAAATATTCCTTTAAGCCTGACGGAGAAAAAATGAGTTTTACTCTTGCGGTCAGAATACCTGACTGGAGCAAAAAAACTTCTGTAAGGCTAAACGAAAAAGAAATACTGCCGGAAGTAATAGACGGATATGCTTATATAGCCAGAGCGTTTACAGCTGAGGATACTTTGTCGGTAAACTTTGATATGTCGGTAAAGAGAGTATACGCCGATGAAAGAGCTGCCTGTAACAGCGGAAAAGTCTGTCTGCAGAGAGGTCCTCTGGTATACTGTGCCGAGGGAATCGACAATAACGGAGAGGTAATAGGACTGAGCCTTAAAAATCACGGTAAGATAAGGATCGGAGAGTATGAAAAAGAATTGCTTGAGGGAACTGTTCCTATATATGCAGAGGGGTTCAGAACCATAGGATCGGAAAGCCTATATTCATACAATGAGCCTGTAAAAAAACCATGCACGGTGACCTTTGTTCCGTATTATGCATGGGGAAACAGGGGAGAAAATCAGATGAGAGTATGGATACCAGAAGTTTAAAAATACTGAATTAAAATAAAGGAGGACTATTTATGCCAAATCCATTTCTGCCGCTTTGGGAATATATTCCCGACGCTGAACCGAGAGTATTCGGTGACCGTGTTTATATCTACGGTTCACACGACA
The DNA here is from genome assembly GCA_900543145.1 of uncultured Ruminococcus sp. Taxonomy (GTDB): domain Bacteria; phylum Bacillota; class Clostridia; order Oscillospirales; family Ruminococcaceae; genus FB2012. Next base: position 43,040 of record UQPZ01000003.1, on the reverse strand, counting down.
GAGCAGGCTCCGACGCTTTCTGCGATCATAAGCTGAAGGTATGGTCTGCTCCAGTAGATGATCTTAACAGATGGCAGTGTCACGGTGACAGCTTTCATACCCGCCCCGACAGCGATCATGACTCGGATACTGTTAGCTGGACAGATAGAGAGCTTTACGCTCCGGACGTAATCTGCAAGGACGGAAAGTATTATCTTTACGCTTATATTTTAGGTTCAAAGGGCTGCGTAGGAATAAGCGAAAAACCGGAAGGTCCTTTCAGGCTTCTTTCCAAATACAAATATGATGAGAGCGACGCAGGCGACGAGGGGATTTTCAACGATGCGGGAGTGCTTGTTGACGACGACGGAAGAGTATATATTTACTACGGCTTTGAAAGATCTCATATGAACGAGCTTGATCCTTGCAATATGTTTGAAATAAAAAAAGGGTCTTATAAGGCAGACGTAATACCTGCCGGAAAAAAAGACGATGATTTCTTCGAGGCAAGTTCGCCTAGAAAGATAGGAGATAAATATTATCTTATATATTCACCGAGAAAAGGAAGCAGGCTTTTTTATGCGATTGCTGACAATCCCTACGGACCTTTTGAAAGAAAGGGATATATAATCGACAACAGTGTAGATTATCCCGGTGGTAACAATCACGGCTCCGTATGCTGTATAAAAGGTCAGTGGTATATTTTTTATCATAGAATGACAAACGGCACTATAATGTCGAGGAGAGCCTGCGCCGAAAAGATCGAGATATCTCCAGACGGAACAATAAAGCCGGTAGAAATGACTTCGCTTGGCTTTGAAGAAGCGCTTGATCCGTACAGGGTCACTCCTGCAGAGATCGCCTGCGTTTTAAAGGGCGGCTGTTTTATTACGGAAAAAAGCAGTTTTTCAAGACCGGTCACCAACATAAGGACAGGCTCGGTAATAGGTTATAAGTACTTTGACTTTGGAGAGGACTACTCCAGCAAAACTATGGAGCTTTCTTTTAATGTAACGGGAGCGGGCTGCAAGAGTACCGTAAAAGTGCTTCTGGACGATTATGAAAACGGCGAGGAGCTGGGCGTGTGCAGTATAGGAATGCACGACGGGGAATACAGCGCAAGGATAAAAAGCGTTACGGGAAGACACGCTGTATTTTTCAGGATCGAGCACAGTTATTCAGGCTGGTTCGCAGATTCGTTCAACGATAGGAATCTGTTCGATCTTAACGAATTTGTTTTCAGAAAGTAAAATACCTACCAATGATCGTTTTTCACAATACAGGCGAATAAAAGCAAAGATAATGCTAATAATTACTGTATAAAGGAAAGCGAGGTTGTTATTATGTTTAAACACGAGAAAATGCTGTTCCATCCTGTTGCAGTGGAAAAGCCCAATCCGCAGTATGCGGCGCTTCTTCAGGAGCAGCTCGGCGGAGCAAACGGAGAACTGAAAGCGGCTATGCAGTATATGTCCCAGAGCTTCAGGATAAAGGATCCTGAAATAAAGGATCTATTTATGGATATAGCCGCCGAGGAGCTTTGTCATATGGAAATGGTGGCTCAGACTATAAATTTGCTCAACGGGCATTTTGTTGACGCCGAATCCGTTCCTGCAGGAGAAGTTGAATCTCACGTTCTGCTGGGCCTTAATCCCGGACTGATAAATGCTTCGGGTTATTCCTGGACGGGAGATTATGTAACGGTAACCGGAGATCTTTGCGCTGATCTGCTTTCTGATATTGCGTCGGAGCAGAGAGCAAAGGTTGTATACGAATATTTATATCGTCAGATAAACGATAAAAAGGTCAAGGAAACTATTGATTTTCTGCTCAACAGGGAAGAGGCTCATAACGCAATGTTCAGAGAGGCGTTTAATAAAGTTCAGAATACCGGCTCAAACCGAGATTTCGGAACTACAAAGGCGGCAAAAATGTATTTCAGTATGTCGGAGCCGTCTCCGAAAGACAGCAGATTTCCGAAAACAGATGTTAATCCTCCTTCATTCAGCTGATATTATCAGTCCGGAAGCGTTGAATGTACGCTTTCGGACTTTTTAATTCTGTATAATTTTATTATAAAGACAGCTAGAATATAAATACAAAATATTAAAAAAATGCTTTACAAAATGCTATTTATATGCTATTATAGTCGTAAGATAGTTATATCTTTTACATATTTGTTGCCTGGCAGGTGGACGTTCGATGAAAAACGACAAAAAAATAATATTTAAAACCTTACAGGCTTTGATATGTATGTCAGTTTCCTTTATTCTGGTGCATATTTTAGAAAAAGCCGGTATTGCAAATCAAACATATCTGGTTGTTATTCTTATGGGTATAATAACAACGGTATTTATTACTGATAACGGTATTATCGCTGCAGCTGTTTCAATATTATCCGCAAGCGTCTACGGTTATTTTTATAACGATCCGATATTCAAACTTGTAATAGATGCTGATTATATTGTATCTTTTATAGTTTTTCTTGCCGTAGCGCTTATCTCAAGCGGAATAATGTACAGGCTCAGGCGTGCCACGGAAAATGTTAACAGAGAACGTGATATAAACAATAAGATCAGTATGCTCAGTACAACACTTGTAAATAATGCAGGTATAGATATTATCATTAAATATGTTGAAAACATACTCAGCGAGGTTTGCGGAGCGGAAACTGTACTGCTTACCGGAAAAAAGCTTTGCAGCAGCGATGAGGCTGCGATGTGGTGCATAGATAATCTTACGGTATGCGGAAAGGGAACTGAATTTTTAAGCGACAGTGAAAATCTTTATATTCCCTTTGAAGCGGGAGGCGGCGAATACGGTGCGGCTGCGGTATATTCACCGGAACAGGGCATTGCCGCAGATAAGGAAAGATATTTTAATACAGTTCTTGGTCAGCTTTCAATTGCTCTTGATAGAAATTACCTTCTGGAACAGGAGAAGATAAACCGATTCAGGATAGAACAGGAGAAATTCAAGAGCGATCTTCTCAGAAGCGTATCTCACGATCTGCGCACACCGCTTACTGTGATAAGAGGAAATGCCGAGCTTATAAAAAGAAATTCCGCAAATATTGATACTGAAACTTTAAATGAGCTTACCGACAGTATATTGGCAGATGCAGAATGGCTGAGAGACATGACTGAAAATCTTCTGAATATGACCAGAATACAGGACGGAGGTCTGAAAATAAATATGAAGCCTCAGACTGCTGACGATATACTTTCAAATGTTGCTTCGAGAGTATGCGGCAGAATCGGGAGGCATACCTTCAGAACTGAGCGGCCTGATAAAATCCTTTTCGTAAATGCAGACGCTTATCTTCTTACTCAGGCTCTGGTTAATCTTATTGATAACGCTTTTGTGCATACAAGACCGGATTCGGAGATAATTCTTACATGTTTTTTATCAGATACCAACGTAGTATTCAGAGTAAGAGACAACGGCGGAGGAATAAGCGAGGATAGTCTTGACAGAATATTTGAAGCGTTTTATACTACGGCAGGAGGTTCGGATAAATGCCGGGGAACAGGTCTGGGATTAAGTATATGTAAATCTATAACGGAAGCGCACGGAGGGGTTATAAAGGCTGAAAACAATTCCTGCGGAGGCGCCGATTTTACAGTAATTCTTCAGGGAGGAATGGTCAATGAACAAATCGGTACTGATTATTGAGGACGACAAAAGTATACAGAAGTTTTTAAGCATGGCGCTTACAAAGGAAGGATATGAGGTTTTTACCTCTGAGAACGGGATCGACGGAATATCTACCTTTTATAACTATAGTCCGGATCTAATACTTCTTGATCTGGGGCTTCCTGATTTTGATGGTTCAAAGGTTCTGGAAGCCCTCAGGGAAACATCTGATATTCCTATAATAATTATATCCGCACGGGACAGGGAAAATGAAAAGATCTCAGCTCTTGACAGCGGAGCAGACGATTATATTGTTAAGCCTTTCGGAGTAGGCGAGGTTCTTGCAAGAATAAGAGCGGCGCTGAGGAGATACAGTCCCAAGGACGCGGCTGAAAAGGAATTTACGCTGGACTATCTTACCGTAGATTTTAACAGGCGGCTGGTCTTTGTTCACGGCAAAGAGGTTCATTTTACTCCACTTGAATATAAAATGCTTTGCGTTATGATCGAATACAGAGGTAAGGTAATGACTCATAAGAATATACAGGATAAGGTCTGGGACACGCCTACAAACGATGAGTATCAGACTTTAAGGGTATTTATGGCAAATATCAGGAGAAAGATCGAGGATGACGGATCAAATCCAAGATATATAATTACCGAGATAGGCGTAGGGTACAGGTTTGCCGATACATAAATCTTTTCTTATATCCGAACATTTTTCATTACGCTATAATAATATAAGATAATATCATGTAAATAAACAAGTATGCGAATATTTATACTATATTAAGATTAAAATAATACTGCTGCTACTTGAACATTTAATTTTTTTGTGTTATTATACTAGGAGGAATCGGTTTGGATAATGCTGTTTTAAAGCGCGGAAAGAAAATAACTGTGCTGGGTGCGGGAAGCGTAGGCGCTACAGTTGCCTATACTCTTGCCCTTGAGGGACTTTGCTCTGAGATACTGCTTGTAGATATAAATAAGGAAAAAGCCGAGGGCGAGGCAATGGATATAAGGCAGGGAATAGCTTTTTGCCCTGAAACGGAAATACTGAGCGGCAGTATAAGCGACGCTGCGGATTCGGATATCGTTGTTATTACAGTCGGTATTGCGAGAAAACCGGGACAGAGCAGACTTGATCTTGCCAAGACCAATGTTGAGATCATAAATGGAATAATGCCGGAGCTTGCGGCTGCCGCACCAGGAGCCGTGTATGTTATTGTAAGCAATCCCGTAGATATACTGACATATTCAGCAGTAAAGTCATCGGGTATAGATCCTCACAGAATAATCGGTTCGGGGACTATGCTGGATTCATCAAGGCTGAGGACCTGTCTTGCGTCTTATATTGATGTCAGTGCTCAGAACGTTCACGGATATGTTTTAGGAGAACACGGTGATACATCGGTTATTCCGTGGTCTCTTGTTTCTGTTGCGGGAATGCCGTTAAAGGACTTTTGCAGCGCCGGAGGAATATGCGGAGAAAATAAGCGCAGCGAAATAGAAAAAGAGGTGCGGACAGCAGGAGCAAAAGTAATATCCCTCAAGGGAGCGACTTACTATGCGATAGCAATGGCAGTCAAGCAGCTCTGCGAAAGCATTATCCGTGATTCCGGTACGATAGCTACGGTTTCATGCCTTACCGAAGGAAGATACGGAACTCAGAACGTGTGTCTGAGTCTGCCGTATGTAATAGGAGCAGGCGGTATCAAAAGAGCGTTTGCTCCTGTGCTTCTGCCTGATGAGCAGGATATGCTCATCAAAAGCTCCGAAGCGCTGAAGTCGGCGATCTGCCGGCTGTCGATATGACTTAATATACTGAAAGGACTTGAACTGAAATGGATTACGCAAAGGAATCGTTAAAACTTCACTATGACTGGAAAGGAAAGATAGAGGTAATATGCCGAGCGCCTCTTGAAACAAGAGATGATCTGTCGCTGGCGTATACACCAGGAGTTGCTCAGCCTTGCCTTGAAATACAGAAGGATATAAATAAGAGCTACGAGCTTACAAGACGTTCAAATCTGGTCGCTGTTGTTACCGACGGTACTGCTGTATTGGGACTGGGTGATATAGGCCCTGAAGCCGGTATGCCTGTTATGGAGGGAAAGTGTGCTCTGTTCAAGGCATTCGGAGATGTTGACGCTGTTCCGCTTTGCGTCCGTTCAAAGGAAGTTGACGATATCGTAAATACCGTAAGACTTTTAGCGGGAAGCTTCGGCGGAATAAATCTTGAGGATATTTCTGCTCCGAGATGCTTTGAGATCGAAAGGAAACTGAAGGAATGCTGCGATATTCCTATTTTTCATGACGATCAGCACGGAACGGCTGTTGTTACTCTTGCGGCAATGCTCAACGCTCTGAAGCTTACAGGAAAGAAGCTTGAAGAGATAAGAGTAGTAACAAGCGGCGCAGGGGCTGCCGGAATTGCGATAATCAAGCTGCTTATTTCAATGGGACTAAAAGATGTCGTTCTTTGCGACCGTTCAGGCGCTATTTACAAGGGCAGAGAGGGTCTTAACGCTGAAAAGGCTGAAATGGCTGAGATAACTAATAAGGAAATGAGAAAGGGTACTCTTGCCGACGTTCTTGCAGGAGCAGATGTATTTATCGGAGTTTCCGCTCCCGGCTGTGTTACTGAAGAAATGGTAAAGAGCATGGCTCCGGATCCGATCCTTTTCCCGATGGCAAATCCGACTCCCGAGATAATGCCCGACCTTGCTAAGAAGGCCGGAGCGGCGGTAGTAGGAACGGGCAGAAGTGATTTCCCGAACCAGATAAATAATGTTCTTGCTTTCCCCGGAATTTTTAGAGGTGCGCTTGACGTAAGAGCAAGCGATATAAATGATGAAATGAAAATTGCGGCGGCAAAGGCTATCGCATCTTTTGTAACAGACGACAAGCTTTCAGCGGAATATATAATTCCGTCGGCGCTGGACAGAAACGTTGCGGCGGCTGTAGCTAAAGCGGTAGCTCAGGCGGCAAGAGAATCCGGAGTTGCAAGGATATAAATTTAAAATTATTATAACCGTTTCCGCAAGCTTGGCGGAAACGGTTTTTGCATATTGCATTAAAACAGCTTTTGCTGTATAATAATAAACAGGAACTGAAAATTTCGATAGTAAACGGAGGAACTGGACAAATGCTTAAAGCTGTAATTTTTGATATGGATGGTTTAATGCTTGATACCGAAAGACTGCTTCAGCGGTTCTGGTGTGAGGCGGCTGAGTTTTACGGTTATCCAATGACTCCTGATATTGTCCTGGGAATACGTTCTCTGTCCTCACGCTATTCAGAACGATACCTTAAAAAATGTCTTGGCGAGGATTTTGATTACAGTAAGGTCAGGGCAAAAAGAATTGAACTTATGAACGAATACATACAAAGCTGCGGTGCAGAAAAGAAACCCGGGCTTGATGTGCTCTTGGATTACCTTCAGGCTTCTCCGCTGAGAACTGCGGTATGTACCGCTACGGATTTTGAACGCACTGAAATGTATCTCAGGAGAGTCGGCGTTTTTGATAAGTTCGACGAATTTATCTGCGGTAATATGGTGGAAAGAGGGAAGCCTGCTCCCGATATATATGAATATTCCTGCCGCCGGCTTGGGCTTGAGCCCTGCGAATGTGCGACGCTGGAGGATTCTCCCAACGGAGTTATTTCCGCAGCGGTCGCCGGCTTGAAAACAATAATGGTCCCCGATCTTACTCAGCCGTCGGACGATATTAAACCGCTGCTTTTCGGCTGCTGTGAAAGTCTTGATAAGGTAATAGAATTGCTGGAAGCCGAAATAAAGAAATAAAGGAGCATTGAAAAATGGATCTTGGTGTTTTAAGGAAAGAGATAAATGACGTAGACAAGCAGATAGAAGAGCTGTTTATTAAGAGAATGCAGCTATGCTTTGACGTTGCAAAATATAAAATTGAGAATGATCTCCCGGTTTTTCAGAGCGGCAGAGAAAAGGAGATACTGGAGCGTGTAAAAAGCGATATGCCCGACGAGCTGAAAAGTTCAGCCGAGGTTTTGTTCACTTCTATAATGGATATTTCAAAATGCAAGCAGTATCAGAAGTTTTTTGCCGACAGGAACAGTATCGAATGCGAACCGCTTGTACTTTCCGGAGCTCATACCGTAGCTGTTCCCGGAACGACCGGCTCGTATTCGCATATATCCTGCGGTAAGTTTTTTGACGATTATTCTCCCTTATTCTACGAAAGCTTTGAAGAGGTATTTCAGGCTGTTGAGGACGGAACTGCGGAGTTCGGCGTTCTGCCTATAGCTAATTCTACAGCGGGTTCTGTAGGTCAGACCTACGAGCTTTTGAAAAAATATGATCTTAAAATATGCGCTTCTTCAAAGATAAAGATCAACCACTGTCTTGCCGCTAAAGAAGGAACGGATATAAATGAAATTAAAACAGTATATTCACATGAGCAGGGACTTTCTCAGTGCTCCGGCTTTATAAAGCAGATGGGTTTTAAAGCAAACACCTATTCAAATACGGCTCTTGCCGCTGCCTATATAAAGTCGTCGGACGAGCCGTTCGGAGCTATATGCTCGGAGCAGTGCGCAGTTGAGCTGGGACTTGAAATAAAACGCCGCAATATAGCCGACGCTTCTGAAAACTATACAAGATTTATTCTGGTATCACGAAAAACTCTTGTTGCTGATAATGCGGATATAATTTCGGTCTCGCTTGCCCTGCCGCATATTTCATCCGCTCTTTACCGCCTGCTTACAAAGTTTTCGGTAGCGGGATTAAATCTTCTTATGATAGAGAGCCGTCCTTTGGCAAACACTGATTTTGACGCCGTATTTTATCTTGATTTTGAAGGCTCGGTAAATTCTCCCGATGTGGCGAAGCTTCTCAACGAGCTTGAATCGGAGCTTTCTTATTTTAAGTTTCTGGGAAACTATATTGCAATTGAGTAAGTATATGTCTTATTGCCGTTTTGGCAGGAGCAGCAGACAGTACAGAAAGGATATGTATCGCTATATGTTCAGAATAGGTCAGGGTTATGATGTTCACAGATTGGTACAAGGAAGAAAGCTGATCTTGGGAGGAGTTGAAATACCTTATGAAAGAGGGCTTCTGGGTCATTCTGACGCAGATGTTCTGGTTCATGCGGTTATGGATTCGCTTTTAGGAGCCGCCGCTCTCGGGGATATAGGAAAGCTTTTTCCCGATACGGCTTCGGAGTACAAAAACGCCGACAGTATGAAGCTGCTGGAAACGGTTTGCGGCATATTGAACAGCTCCGGATATATTATATCTAATATAGACTGTACTGTTATTGCGCAGTCACCTAAGCTCTCTCCGTATATTTCTCAGATGAGAGAAAATATAGCCTCCGTATGTAAGATCAGGGCTTCTCAGGTTTCTGTCAAAGCTACGACTGAAGAGGGTCTTGGATTTACCGGAGAGGGTCTTGGCATTTCCGCTGCTGCGATATGCCTTATTGAAGAAAAAGGTCAGTGCTGACTTTATTTGTACAGGAATAGGATAAAAAATGAAAACTTTAATTATCTGCGGCTCGCCGCGCAGAAACGGAGATTCCGCATATTTGACTGAACTGTTGGTTCAGAGGCTTAAAGGCGATGTCAGCGTTTGGAACTGCTGCTTCAAAAGGGTGGCATACTGTACCGACTGCCGGCTGTGCCGCAAAAACTCAGGCTGTGTTATAAAGGACGATTGGCAGGAGCTTTTTGCGCTTATAAAAGCAAGCGATAATATCGTTATCTCTTCTCCGATATGGTTTTCTCAGCTATCCGCTCCTCTGCTCGGCACAATGAGCCGTATTCAGTGCGTTTACAGCGCTGTAAGATTTCAGGATACAGAGCTTATAAGCGGCAGTAAAAATGGCGGGATAATTCTGACAGGAGGAGGTAACGGCAGCTTTAAGCCTGCTGAAAATACGGCGGTATGCTTGCTTCATCAAATGAACTGCCGTAATATTTTCAGAACTGTTCTGTCGGTTAAAACTGATGAAATATCTGCGAAGGACGATAATTCGGCAGATGAGGAAATTTCGGCGCTGGCTGGTTTTTTGAACGGAGCTGGCAATATACAGACAGTCTGAATATAATGTTATACAGCTTAACAGGTCTGGGGGAGTATAATTGAGAGAAAAGCTTGCAAAGCTTATTAATGTCAAAAGTATTGTTACGATACTACTGACAGCTGTTTTCTGTATAATGACCTTAAAGCGCTATATTTCATCGGAGCAGTTTTTAACAGTATTTACTACTGTTATAGCCTTTTATTTCGGTACTCAGCATCAGAAAAACTGCGACGGTCATAATTCGGAAAAAGACGAAAATAATTAAAAAAAGCCGGAAGCATTTAAAACTGCTCCGGCTTTTTTGTTATTTGTTTTTATACATTACCTTTGTTTTCAGGTCGACCTGATCGTACCCCCATTTAAAGGAGAGCCATGAGGAAAGCGGGTAAAACAACGGAAGAACGATAAAAAGGATAAAAGCCGATGAGTTCATCTGATCAATATCGGCGGTATGAGCTGCTAGATCTATAACAGGGAAAAAGCAGGCATTTAGCAGTTTGAATGCAGGAAGGAAGTTTCCTATTGCTCCGGCTTTTGAAAGCATGAGTACAATGATCGTCAGATAGCTTGGCAGCATTGCAAAAAGTCCTATTACAAGACCGAAGTTTCTGCAGGGCTTTGCCCCTCTCAGATTTACTTTGCTGCGCGCTTTTTCACCCTGCTTCAGTCCGTAGTCCGCCATTATGCAGATTACCGTCATTATTCCTACAAGTCCGAAAATAATATTTCCCAGCAGGCCGAAAGCCGATGAGACCGCCCAGAAAAATATAAATACCATCAGACCGAACAGCTCACACTGTAAGACCTTTACAAACCCGAACAGTATCAGCCGCTTCTTGTTTATTTCGTTTTCCATAGCAATATTTATCTCCCTAAGGAGCAGCTCCTTTCATTATTATAAGTTCAATTTATTATATCATAATATACAGCATATTTCAACTGAATAAAGTTAATTTTTTTATTGCAAAGCAAACTGTACTGTGATATAATAAAATAATATTAAAGGAGAATGGTGATCGCTATGAAAACGGCTTTTGTTACCGGAGGCTCGGGGGATATAGGCTCTGAGATCTGTTTTATGCTTGCTGAACAGGGATATGCGGTGGCGGTCGGATACTGTAATTCGTACGCCAGGGCCGAGGATATATGCTCAGAAATAAACCGAGGCGGAGGAATTGCTGCGGCAGTCCGCTTCGACGCCGGAGATTTATTATCAGTACAAAAAAATGTACACGAAATTTCGGCTGCGCTGGCTCATCCCGAGGTTCTTGTAAACTGCGCGGCGGTTTCGCAAATTGGTTTATTTACAGATTTAAGTGATGAAGAGCTGATACAGATTGTTAACGTTGACCTTATGGGAGCAATGCTGGCAGCAAAGGCGGCGCTTCCTGAGATGATAAGACGAAGGAAAGGGAAAATAATCAATATATCTTCTGTCTGGGGCGAGGTAGGCGCTTCCTGCGAAACGGCATATTCCGCTGCTAAGGCAGGACTTATCGGCTTTACCAAGGCTCTTGCCAAGGAGGCTGCTCCCAGCGGTATAAACGTAAATTGTATAAGTGCGGGAATGATCGATACAAAAATGAACTCCTCTCTTTCCGAAAGTGAGATAAGCGATATAGTTATGCAGATACCTGCCGGAAGAATGGGAACGCCTGTTGAAGTAGCCAATGCTGTTAAATTCCTTATATCGGATAAATCGAGCTATATAAACGGTCAGACGATCCGATTAGACGGTGCATGGCTTTAAGATTCAAGTGCAGTTTATGCATTAACAACAAAAGAACACACAAAGGTTTCGATAATATTGTAGTAAATAGCATTGACTATTTGTTATCAATATGTTAAAATATATAAGTGATATTATTTCACAAGATAGTAAGTTAAAATCAAGAGTAAAAAAGGAGATACAATATGAAGAAAATATCAGCTATAGTATTATCTTTATTAATGACCTGTGCGGTTCTTGCTTCCTGCGGTGATAATGATTCAAGCAGCAAGAAAGATTCGGATTCAAAGAAGCAGGATACTTCCTCTGCGGCAGCAGCGGATTCCAAAGACGAGGAATCAAAAGCAGATTCGTCTGCGGCAGAATCCAAAGCAGATGTTCAGGACGGTTCTCTTGCAAAGGCTTATACTGATAAGCTAAATGCCGGTGAATTTAAAATTGATATGACGTTAAGTTCTGATCTTACCGGTGAGATGCCGTGTGTTATTACGTCAAAGGGCGGAAATTACTATATCGAAATGACTGCTATGGGATTAAAGGCAGAGGTCTATATTATAGATGGCAAGGGCTATACGATAATGCCAGACGCTGATGTTTATCAGGTAATGGACGATGTTGACCTTGGAGATCTCGGAGTTAATACATTTGGACTTAACGATTCCTATCAGTATGTAGAGACAAAGGAAGAGGACGGTTTGACGCTTGAGGTTTACAAGGCTGTTTTTACCGACGATTACGACCTCGGTTCGGAGAACGCTGATGACAGTACTGATAGTTCTAAGAATGAATACACTGTAGAAACTACGGTTACATACTATTTTGATTCAAACGGAGATCTGAAGAAGATCGTTTCACATGATGATTTAAGCGGTGAAACTACTGCTACAATAAATTCAGCTGAATGGACTGCCGAGGACATTGCACTGCCGGATCTTTCCAAAATGACTGAAATGACCGAGGATTCAGAGTTAAGCGATGAGGCTTCTATGAAGATCATGCTTTCAATGTTCGGAGTTACCGAGGATATGCTTAAGGAGGCGGGTTATACCTATGATGACCTTCTTGCACTGGAAGATGATGAGCTTATGGGTGTCCTTGCAGATCTCGGCGTTGATCTGTCTTCAATCGTAGGAAATATCGAGTAATAAACAGTATAAAGCAAATAAAAAGCAGGCGTGATCCGTCTGCTTTTTATTTATAGCTGTTTTAAAGCGGGGTTTCTTCATCTTCAATAGATACTTCCATAATGGGATCGGTATAATCTGAGAACATAAATGATCTTATCAGAGGGGTTTCTTCATCTTGGATAGAAATAGAAATTGAATGATCAAAGAAGCTTTTCAGAAGCGGAACCTCTTCTTCTCCTATAGAAACCGATTCATACATGTGTAAAAACTTAAATCCCAGTGGTGCAGCAAGAACAACTGCAAGAGCTATAGCTGCCGCTTTTTTGATTTTCTTCATTCGTATCAGATCCTTTCATTGTATTAATCAGACTTCTGCCTAATTATACTATTAATTATAACAGTTTTATTTTATATTTCAAGTATAAATTGTGCAGAATATATATGATCTTTGCTTTTTCAGATGATTTAACAAAAATATCAGTTTGTATTGTATAAAATCAACAACACAAAAATATCCAATATTATTGTATATAATTAAAAAAATCGTTTTTCCCTCTTGATTTTTTGGTAAGTATAATATATAATAATATTTGAAGTTGTTAAAATAATAACAACGGAAAATTCTGTGTTAAGAATCGGGGATTCCCCCGGAAAATTATAATGAGAGGATGTCAGGTAATATGGCAGGTTTAAACAAGGTTACAGTCGACGACATTAACGTTAAGGGTAAGAAGGTTCTCGTAAGAGTTGACTTCAACGTTCCGCTCAAGGACGGCGTTATCACAAATGACAACAGAATTACAGCGGCTCTTCCTACAATAAAGAAGCTTGTTGCGGACGGCGGCAAGGTCGTACTCTGTTCTCATCTCGGAAAGCCTAAGAACGGCCCTGAGGATAAATTCTCGCTCGCTCCGGCTGCTGCAAGACTTGCAGAGCTTCTTCCTGAAACTAAGGTAACGTTCGCTAAGGACGACACTGTTGCAGGTGAAAACGCTAAGAAAGCTGTAGCTGAAATGAACGACGGAGAAATCGTTGTTTTAGAGAATACAAGATTCCGCGGCGCTGAGGAAACTAAGAACGGTGAAGCTTTTGCTAAGGAGCTTGCTGATCTCGTTGACGGCGAAGTATTCGTTATGGACGCTTTCGGTTCTGCTCACAGAGCGCACGCTTCTACCGCAGGCGTTACAAAGTTTGTTAAGGAAACCGCCGTAGGCTACCTTATGCAGAAGGAGATAAACTTCCTCGGAAACGCAGTTGAAACTCCTGTAAGACCTTTCGTTGCTATTCTCGGAGGCGCAAAGGTCGCTGATAAGCTCAACGTTATAAATAACCTTATTGAAAAGTGCGATACCCTTATTATCGGCGGAGGAATGGCTTATACTTTCCTTAAGGCTCAGGGCAAGGAGATCGGAACTTCTCTGGTAGACGATACAAAACTTGATTACTGCAGGGAAATGATCGAAAAGGCTGAAAAGGCAGGTAAAAAGCTGCTTCTCCCTGTGGATACTACGGTTGCCGCTTCATTCCCAGATCCTATCGACGCAGAGATCAGCGTTGAGGTCACAGAGTCGATTCCTGCTGACATGATGGGTCTTGACATCGGAACAAAAACTGCTCAGATGTATGCTGAAGCTGTAAAGAGCGCTAAGACAGTAGTATGGAACGGACCTATGGGTGTATTTGAAAACCCTGTTCTTGCTAAGGGAACTATCGCAGTTGCAAAATCTCTTGCTGAAACCGACGCAACAACGATCATAGGCGGCGGTGATTCTGCTGCTGCTGTTATTCAGCTTGGCTTTGCCGATAAGATGAGCCATATTTCCACAGGCGGCGGAGCTTCACTTGAGTATCTTGAGGGCAAGGTTCTTCCGGGTATCGACGTAATCGCAGATAAATAATTTCAGGACTATACAGTTAGCCCTGCTTTAACTGCAAATAAATTCGGGGCGGTAGTTATTGTCGCCCCGTTTTTTGGAGTATAACAATGATAAATAAGATTGATCAAATTGTCATGCTTGCTTCGCAGGCTGAGGACGAAGAGGGAACTTGGGTCGGCAAGGCGGGACTTTTCAGCGATTATATGAATATAGTCGCGGTTGTGCTGATCATTGTCGGTCTGGCGATTATTTATTTTGCTGTTAAGCTTATGAAGGGTTATACTTTTCATCCCGATGAAACGATCGTGGTTGAAAAGGACGAGAATTTCAAGCTTATAAATGCCGATATAGCCGAAAGACGCAGTACTGAAATTCCGAACTATTCCGGAGCGGCTTCCGAAAAAGGAAACAGCATTTTCAGGGAAGTGAGGATCATTTATACCGCAGCCGGAGAAGAGTATTCCCAATGGATAAGCGATTACGGCGGATATGAGGATACAGTGCCTGTTAAGTATAATCCCGATGACCCGAAGGACTTTTACGTTTATGAAGGCGATGGCGATTTTGAAGGTATTCCCGATGAAAGCGGAGAGCTTGACGGCAACGAGGACAATGAATCCGACGACAGCCCTTCAAAGGGTCTTGGAGTTGTTTTGACGATTGTCGGCGGATTGATTATCGTTCTGGGCGTGGGATTTCTGGTCGATTTTCTTACCAGATGAGGATTTTTTGACAAATTATATTAAAAGGAGTTTTTAAAAATGAAAAAGAGTGTTAGAAAGGCTATTATTGCCGGTAACTGGAAAATGAACAAGACAAGACCTGAGGCTAAGGAGCTTCTCGAAGCTATCAAGCCGCTGGTTGCTAACGCTGACGGAAAGGTAGAGGTTATAGCCTGTGTACCTTTTACAAATCTTGAAACTGCAATCAACACAACGGCAGGTTCAAACGTAAAGATCGGAGCTGAAAACGTTCACTTTGAAAAGAGCGGCGCTTTTACAGGCGAGATTTCCGCTGATATGCTTACGGAGCTTGGCGTAGAGTATGTTGTTATCGGACACTCCGAGAGAAGACAGTATTTCGGCGAAACTGACGAAACTGTAAACAAGAGAACAAAGGCTGCGCTTGCGGCAGGTCTGAAGCCTATCGTCTGCGTTGGCGAGCTGCTGTGGGAGCGTGAATGCAATATCACTGAGGAGGTTATCGCCCGTCAGATCAAGCTTGATCTGTTCGACGTTTC
Organism: uncultured Ruminococcus sp.; assembly: GCA_900543145.1. Taxonomy (GTDB): domain Bacteria; phylum Bacillota; class Clostridia; order Oscillospirales; family Ruminococcaceae; genus FB2012. Next base: position 27,381 of record UQPZ01000003.1, on the reverse strand, counting down.
CGCTGAGGACGTTAAGAAAACTGTTATCGCTTACGAGCCTGTATGGGCTATCGGTACAGGAAAGACCGCTACCGCAGATCAGGCTGAGGAGGTCTGTGCGTTTATCCGTGCAACTCTTGCTAAGATCTACGACGAGGCTACTGCTGAGGCAGTTACAATTCAGTACGGCGGCTCAATGAATGCAAAGAACTGTGCTGAGCTGCTGTCAAAGGAGAATGTAGACGGCGGTCTTATCGGCGGAGCTTCTCTAAAGGCAGAGGACTTCAATACTATCGTTCAGGCGGCTGTTGAGGGGTAAGGTTTAAAGCATATAAAACAGTGATCATTTTACAGAGGTTACTGCAACTGCATTGATTATAGGGTCAAGATATGACAAATATAAACGAACAGCCGGTACGCCGTTTACGCAAAAAGCACAGTTTAGGGCGTAAAGTTGATTTTATTATCGGCGGACTGCTTATGCTTTTTCCTATTATGAGCCTTGGAGCGTATGTTAATCTTTGGAAATGCGTTTATTTTGGCGGAGCGTTTTTTCTTATGCTCCAATGGATTTTCACATCGCTTAAGGGAAGAATCGGCAGGATTATTCCTGTTATAATGCGGACTTTAGGCGGTCTTTATCTGGCGGTGTTTATATTTATCGTTTTTAATTTCGGCAGCAGCGTGAACGACTTTTATCCGTTCAGAAAAGCTGTATATGTTTACGGTAATTATTCCGACAGCAGTATATTGTATTTTCTTCCCGACAGACTTCCGGAGAAAACTGATGATTTATCTATGCGCTTTATATGCGGCGGTCTGGGTCAGGGCAGTAACGGCAATATACAGATAAGCTTTTATACCGACTGCAACGGAATTTCTGAGCTTAGAGAGTTTGCTGAAAGCAAAGGCGGAAGGCTATGCAGTGAATACGGCGAGGATTTTAAAAAAATCAAGGGAATCTGCAAGTCTTTTGGATTTAACAAAATTGAAGAAGCAGATATATATTATCTGCCAAAGGAACAAAACTCCCCTACACCCTATTATCTTATAAACGAATCAAACGGATTTTGTTTTATTTATTGGTTTTAGAGTGCGAGGTAATTTATGGATCATATAACCGGTTATATTATGTACAGCGGTTATTAGGGGTTAAGTTTATTTTGAAAGGATTAAAAATATGTCAACTAAAAAACCTGTAGTATTGGTAGTTATGGACGGTGTAGGCTTTTCCAAGACCGGTCTCGGCGACGCGGTTTCGGAAGCAAATACGCCTACTCTTGATATGCTTTTAAAGGAGTATCCTCATACTTCTCTTAAAGCGCACGGCGATGCGGTAGGTCTGCCGTCAGATGACGATATGGGCAACTCCGAGGTAGGTCATAACGCACTTGGCTGCGGACAGATCTATTCTCAGGGTGCAAAGCTTGTAAACGAGTCTATCGAAAGCGGTAAAATGTTTGGTTCAGATACCTGGAAAGCGCTGGTTTCAAACGTAATGGAAAACAAGTCCGCTATGCATTTTATCGGATTGCTTTCCGACGGAAACGTACATTCCAATATAGCTCATCTGAAAATAATGATAAAAAGAGCCAAGGAGGAGGGCGTTTCAAAGGTAAGATGTCATATTCTTCTTGACGGAAGAGATGTTCCCGCAACCTCGGGTATGACCTATATCGAGGATCTGGAGAATTGCCTTGCTGAGCTTAACGATGAAAGCTTTGACGGAAGGATCGCTTCCGGCGGCGGCAGAATGAAGATAACTATGGACAGATATCAGGCTGACTGGGATATGGTAAAGCTAGGCTGGGATACTCATGTCAGGGGCGAGGGAAGATACTTTGCTTCTGCAGCTGATGCATATAAAGCTTTGAGAGAAGAAACAAAAGCAATAGACCAGGATCTTCCGCCTTTCGTAATTGCGGAAAACGGCGCTCCGGTCGGTAAGATCTGTGATAACGACAGCGTTATTCTGTTTAACTTCCGCGGTGACAGGGCTATTGAGCTTTCTATGGCGTTCGATGAGCCTGATTTCGATAAATTCGACAAGAGCGGTTACGATCCGAAGGTCATGTACGCCGGAATGCTCCAGTACGACGGCGATCTTAATCTGCCTAAAAACTACCTTGTAAATCCTCCGGAGATCACTAATACTCTTTCAGAGGTACTGGTTAAAAATGGTCTTAGCAGCTATGCGGTTTCCGAAACTCAGAAGTACGGTCATGTTACTTATTTCTGGAACGGAAATAAGTCTGAGAAGTTTTCCGAGGAGCTTGAAACATGGAAAGAGATACCCTCAGACAGAGTTTCGTTTGACGAGCGTCCGTGGATGAAGTCTGCTGAGGTGACCGACGATATGATAGAAGCGATCAAATTGCAGAAATATGATTTTATAAGATGCAATTATCCTAACGGAGATATGGTAGGCCATACTGGTTCGATGGACGCAACTATCGTAGCTGTTGAATCGGTGGATCTGGGTCTTGCAAGACTCCTGAAAACTGCGGAGGAATATAACTGCATAGTTCTTATTACAGCCGATCACGGAAACGCAGATGAAATGCTTGAAAAAAATAAAAAGGGTGAAATTGCAGTGAGAACCGCACATTCGCTCAACAGAGTTCCTTTTATTATCTGGGATAAGGAAATAACGCATGATATTATAGACGCAGACAGTACAAAATACGGTCTTGCGAATGTAGCTCCGACTGTCGCAAAGCTTCTGGGAGTAGAGGCTCCGGACTGTTGGGAAGATTCAATGGTATAATTGTTCACAAATAAAAATCCCGTATGCGTAATTTAAAAGCGCATACGGGATTTTTTTATTTAATGGGGTTTATTCCTTTTGACAGGATACAATACTGCGGATCGTACTGAGAGATAATAGGCGGAAATCTTCTGAGCCTGAAAACTTTCGGAACTGTTTCAGGATTCCTGGGCAGCGTGATCTCGGCTGAAAGTCCTCCGCTAGCCGATCTGCTCAGCGAAACAGAGCCGCCGAAAGTATCCGCCATTGTTTTTACTACTGCCAGTCCGAGGGATTCGTTTTTAGAAAACTCGGAAAATCCGGCTTTGAGATCCAAATATTTTCTCAGCTTGTCAATATCAGCAGAAGTTCCGTTGTCTGAAACTGTAACACAGGCGTTCTGAGAGTCAGTCGTAAGGGTAAGAGTTATTTCCTTGCGTTTTGAATCGCTGTACATATATGCATTAATAATAAGATTAAGGACCGCAGTTTCAAATTTAGCATAATTTATATTGATGTATACAGAATCAGCTATGCTTGCTTTCAAAAAGCACATATTCCGCTCAAGCATAGGCTTGACCCATTCCGCAGTAGCCCTCAGTCTTTCGGAGAGGAAAAGATACTCGGTCGTTATGCCGCCGGAATAATATTTGGAAATTTCGTTCATGTTTACTGTAGCTGCTATAGTCCTGAGAATATGATAACGAGTTTTTCTGTCAAGACTGTCTATTTCCGAGCTGTCCGGAAGTTTTTGTTTTATCCCGTCCATTAAATTGAGAATTTCTGAAAGCTCAAGCCTGATATTTCCCAGGAAATTATTTTTATAGCTCATAAGCTCGGAACGGCATGAAAGCCTGTGAATTTCATTTGGGGTGAAAAATTCGATTTTGTATAACTCCGGAACGCTGCTGTTGGATAACGGAGTTATCCGTACAGCACAGCCTGAACGGTAGGCAGCTGTTTCTTCATGTTCAATGGGAAGAGTCAGCTTTTTTCCGCCGATCGTAAAGTCGGAAAGAAAAATACTGTCCGGTATCCGGCTGTGATTTTTCCATAATATTTTAAACCTGCTGTCAGCGGCAGCAATATAATTTTCAGAATTTGAATACAGCTGCTGCAAACATTCCAATAGCTCCATAGCGCCCCTACCCCTCTCTTTAACGCAAAGTATAATATTAACATACCTTATTTTCATATATTATACAATATCAAAAAATAATAGTCAAGAAACATCAATCGACAAAAATTACACAAATATAGCTTTATTGTAAATTTTTCTTACGGAAAATCATAATTTTCAGAATTATAACAATATTTGTCGATTTGTGTATTAAATACAGACAGCTTGTATAACAGCGGAGATATAATAAAATTTCAGTTTACAGCAAATAGGATATATAAGAAAAAGTATGAAAAAAAGAGTTATAATTTTTATAAAAGTACTTGCAAAAGCTAGTTAAATGTAGTATAATAATTGTAGAATTTTTTTAGGAGGTAAATTAATTATGGCAGTTAAAGTCGCAATTAATGGTTTTGGACGTATTGGACGTCTTGCATTCAGACAGATGTTCGGCGCAGAGGGATATGAGGTAGTTGCAATCAACGACCTTACAAAGCCTTCAATGCTCGCTGATCTTCTGAAATATGATACGGCACAGGGCGGTTACTGTGGAAGGATCGGTGAGAATCTTCACACTGTAGAGGCTGACGATGAGGCCGGAACAATTACAGTTGACGGCAAGACCCTTAAGATTTACGCAATGGCTAATGCAGCAGAGCTTCCTTGGGGCGAGATCGGCGTAGATGTTGTTCTCGAATGTACAGGTTTCTACTGCTCAAAGGCAAAGGCTCAGGCTCATATTGACGCCGGTGCTAAGAAGGTCGTTATTTCTGCTCCTGCCGGAAACGATCTTCCTACGATCGTTTTCTCTGTAAACGAGGATACTCTTACAGCTGATGATACGATTATTTCAGCTGCTTCATGTACAACAAACTGCCTTGCTCCTATGGCTAAGGCTCTTAATGACTACGCTCCTATCCAGAGCGGTATCATGTCGACTATTCATGCTTATACCGGCGACCAGATGATTCTCGACGGTCCTCACAGAAAGGGCGATATGAGAAGAGCAAGAGCCGGCGCTGCTAACATTGTTCCTAACTCAACAGGCGCTGCTAAGGCTATCGGTCTTGTAATCCCTGAGCTTAACGGCAAGCTTATCGGTTCTGCTCAGAGAGTTCCTGTTCCTACAGGTTCAACTACTATTCTTACAGCAGTTGTAAAGGGAAGCGATGTAACTGTTGACGGCATTAACGCTGCTATGAAGGCTGCTTCTTCCGAATCCTTTGGTTACAATACAGATCCTATTGTTTCTTCCGATGTTATCGGTATGAGATACGGTTCTCTGTTTGACGCTACTCAGACAATGGTTTCCAAGATCGCTGACGATCTCTATGAGGTTCAGGTTGTTTCTTGGTACGATAACGAGAATTCTTACACCTCACAGATGGTAAGAACAATCAAGTATTTTGCTGAGCTTGCTTAATTAAAAGCGTATTAAAAAGCCTCTGATTTCAGATTGAAGTCAGAGGTTTTTATTTATGTTCAATTTAAGCGCGGTTTAGAATATAGTTTGCTGAAACATTATCGAGATCCGTAAGCTTTATAAGTATCTCCGTAGGAATGTCTGATTCATCTATTTCATAATTGCTGTAGCCTCGCTGGCGATTTTTTTATACATTTACATCAAAAAACCGTTGAAAAACAAATAAGGCTGTGTTATAATAAAGGTGAATAAATGTTTTAGGGGGTAATTTTTGTGAACGACGTTTTGCAGACCTTTCTTGACGAGGAAGTAACCGAAGCGGTTTATAACGAACTTTGGAATTTTATATCCTCCGATTCGGTTGTGTGCGGAACATTTGAATGCTCTAATCATGCGGTGATGAAAATTTCCTCCGCACAGTTTATTATCTATAGAATTTGTATCGGAATGGAAAATACCAAGTGTCAGCCGGCTGTACTGGTCGCAAGGACATATCTGCTGAAGAAAATAAACAGCAAGGCTTATGAGCGCAGACTTCCGGATATTCAGAATATTTTTGATTGATAAAAAGGAGAAAAAGCTATGCCGGTTCCATTGGCTGAAAGAATACGTCCTCATGATCTTGATGAAGTTGTGGGGCAGTCTCACCTGCTGGGAAAGGATAAGCCGTTAAGACGTATAATCGAGAGCGGAAAAATACCGAATATGATCTTCTACGGCTCTTCCGGTATCGGAAAAACTACAGTTGCGAGAATAATTGCAGAAAACGCTCATATGACGATGCATAAGCTAAACGGCACCTCCGCTTCGATCGCCGATATAAAGCAGATCGTTGCCGAAACTGAAACCTTCAGCGGTATAGGCGGTATACTTCTGTATCTTGACGAGATCCAGTACCTCAATAAAAAACAGCAGCAGTCTTTGCTGGAATATATTGAAAACGGAAGAATAACTCTTATTTCATCAACAACAGAAAATCCCTATTTTTATGTTTACAACGCTATAATTAGCCGTTCGACCGTATTTGAGTTCAAGCCGCTTACTCCTGATGAAATTATGCCGGCTATAAGAAGAGCCTTTCAGATTTGCGCTGACGACCTCGGCCTTAAACTAAGGCTTGAAAGCGGCGTCTGTGAGTTTATCGCAAGGGGCTGCGGAGGAGATGTAAGAAAATCAATAAATACCGTTGAGCTTTGCACTCTTTCGGCGGACAACGACGGTCAGTCGATGACTGTAAACCTTGATACGGTAAAGCTTCTTACACAGCGCAGCAACATGAAATATGATAGGAGCGGAGATCAGCATTATGATATTCTTTCGGCTTTGCAGAAGTCGATACGAGGCTCAGACGAAAACGCCGCTTTGCATTACGCCGCAAGACTGATAGAAGCCGGGGATATTATTTCTCTTTCACGCCGCCTGCTGGTCATTGCAAGCGAGGACGTAGGATTGGCTTATCCTCAGGCGGCTGCAATTACTAAGGCGTGTGTAGACAGCGCAATGCAGCTTGGTCTGCCAGAGGCGAGAATACCTCTTGCCGAAGCGGTGGTACTGCTTGCGACTGCGCCAAAATCCAACAGCTCCTATCTTGCAATTGACGCAGCCCTTGAGGACGTAAGGCAAAGCGGTGCACTGGATTTTCCAAGACAGCTTCAGAATAAACATTTTGACGGCGAGGACGCTGAAATTAAGGGTCAGCATTATTTCTATCCCCATGATTTCCCTAATCACTGGGTGGAGCAGCAGTATCTGCCCGATGCACTTAAGAACAGGAAATATTATGTGTACGGAGAAAATAAAAACGAGCAGGCGGCAAAAGCCTATTGGGAGAAGATAAAAAAATAACATTAAAAATCCTCTTGACAAGAGGATTTTTTTGCGCCAAACTCTATATGTTGATATATTAACAGTTTAATATGTTTTATTCCGACTGGAGCAGCAAGAAATTTAAGGAACTGACCGATAAGTTCAGACTTCCTTTTAAAAAGCCTGTTTCGGATTTTTCAAAGGGTATGAAAATGAAGTTTATGATTGTGCGCTGTCGCTAACGCCGAGCTGCTGATTCTTGACGAGCCTGCCAGCGGACTAGATCCTGTTGCCAGAAACGAATTGTTGGATATTCTTACCGAATATATTGAGGACAGCAGTCGAAGCATATTTTTTTAACTCATATTACCGCTGATTTAGAGAGTAGCAGATCATATAACGGTTCTTAATAACGGAAAGGTTTTCTTTCCCGATACTAAGGACTGCTTAATGGAAAAGTATCTTATGGTAAAAGGCGATGAGTATGAAATCAACGAGGATATTTTTGCCTCATGCTTCCGTGCTTTTAGGAATTGTTGCAGGTTTTGCTGTAAGTTCGGTTTTTGCTGTAGCTGAGCAGAACGGGTACAATAAGCTGATGTTTACGGAACATGGAACAGCATTTATAATATTCGGAATTCTGGTAAGAATTGAGATATTTGCCGTGTCATGTATTCCTATTCAGCATGTTTATTTAAAGAGAGATTTAAATTGAAAATAAAAGTAAAAACCGGAAAAACTGTTTGTCTTTCCGGTTTTTTTGTGCATTTTCATATCAAAATTCCGTTATAATCGTTTTATCCGCAAGGGGAGTGGAATACTGCCAGCGGCATATATGACCGTCGTTTATAAAGTATTTCATTTTTGAAGGGAAATTTGTGTTTTCAAAAACGTCTACAATGATCAGCTTTACTTTCATTTTTTCTGGGATCAGAGCCTTTATGTAAACGCTTGCTGCCTGACCTACCTGAACATTGTCACGGGGTTCGGCAAGTCCTGCAAGGTTCGGCGCAAGCTCTATAAAAATACCGTAGCTTTCTACAGAACGAACAATTCCTCCGACTGTTTCTCCTGCCTTGAATCTTTCGGCGTTTTCCTCCCAAGTTCCGAGAAGCTCCTTGTGTGAAAGACAGATCCTTCCGTCCTCTACTGATTTTATTACGACGAAAATATCCTGTCCGTTGTAGAACCTGTCATTTGGGTGTGAAATTCTCGAAACGGATATGGCGTCAATAGGAATAAGGGAGGGAATACCGCAGCCTATATCTACAAAACAGCCGAACGGTTCAAGATGAGTTACCTTTGCAGGGATAACGTCGCCGTTTTTAAGAAGCCCTATGTAGCTTTCCATGCATTCCTCCTGCGCAAGCCTGCGGGAAAGCGTATATATATTTTCACCGTTGGAATTTCTTGATATACTGATTATCTTAAAGCAGACAGGCTTGTTGACCTTTGAAAGCAGCGCAATGTCCCTCGTAGTTCCTTCCGCAATACCTATAGCGCCTTCGGTTCTCGGTATTATACCCCGCCCGCAGGGGAGGTCAACGATGAGATTATGGTCGCTGTCGCATATAACAGCCTGAGCTTCAAGAATTGCACCGTGTGCGTATGCCTCCGCCAGCGACTGTTCGTTTTTCAGGTAGTTTTTGTTGCCCGCCGTGTCAAAAAGCTTTCCTTCGGGTAAATATTTTTTCATTTTAAACCTCTTTCTCCGCAGATTTTATATTCTTGACAGGTCATTTTACTGCGGTATACCGACCTTGTTGAAGTGATACAAGGATTTATTATTTATAAATCCGATTTAGTACGCAAGCTACAATAAATATTACGCTTTGTTACTTTTTGAAGTTCAATTAATTCTATGACTGCTGGCTGAAAAATAGTACAGTTTGTCCTTCAAAACCCGTAAAACCGCATTTTCATAAAAAAATCTGCAAAAAATACTTGACAAACTCAAAAATGTGTGTTACACTAGTGTAGTGATTTGTAATAGAATTGTAACCTATCGAACTTATAGGTTACAATTCGAGTAATAAATCGCAGACCAAACTAATAAACATTAATTGTGCCGCGGATTCATCAGTTAAGCGGACAGATTAAATGAAAGGGTGTGAAATGGCGGTTCACATAAGGAAAATATGAGGACAATAGCCAAATTATATGAGTAGTACGCAGAGTAAGATCTTAACATTTGCAAAGAGATCTGTATTGAGGACAATAACAGCGATGATAGCCTGCTGTCTGGTATTTACAGGTTTTGCGGAGATATCCGCTTCGGCTGCTGATGTTAAGCTTAGTAAGCCAACTATGGTAGCAGAGAAGAAATATGAAAGCGAGGCGACCCATCCTTACAACAAACAGACAAACACACTTGTTGTAGACTGGAAGGACGTAAAAAACGCAAAGAAATATGAGCTTTATATCAAAGGCGGCAAGTACTCGAAATGGACTAAATATAAAACGGTTACCGCTTCAAAATGCACAGTAACCGGACTTGCGAGAACAACCTCGTATCAGTTTAAGGTAAGAGCGGTCAACGGAAGCACAAAGGGTGCGTTTTCGTCGGTACAGACTCTGAAAACTGCAAGAATGTCATTTGACAAGGGCGGCTGGGAAGCAATGTGCCGAATCGTTTATCATGAGGTAGGACAGATGTCGGGTTCAATGTGGGATAAACCTATCGTATATGTTGCCGACTGTGTTGTTAATCAGTATGTAAGCGCTAAATACAATAACAGCAAGATATGGGCGCCTTATTACAAAAGATATAAAAACGTTCAGGATATAATTTATAAGAGCGGCGGCTTCATGTCAGACGCCGGACTTACCAGAGACGGGGCTACATATAAAAAGGTGACCTCAAGAGTAAAGACCGCAGTTTACGGTGCGGTTTACGGAAAAACAACGCTAAACGGAATTAAGAACGACTATAACGTTTATTATTGGTGTAACAGAAGCTATAAATCTAATGATAAAAGAATTGCATATTCCTTCAAGATCCCATGGGGCTACTTCAACGTTTGGAGAAGCTACTGGGGATAATACCTAAAAATATAACCCTTCGGACAGCTTAGGTTCGGAGGGTTTTAAAAATGTTCCACGTGGAACATAAGTTTAAGTTGTGAACGAAGTATAAAAAATACTTCATAGCTCAGCTTTCGGCGCTTTAACAGCAGGCCGGCCTTAATTATAGGCTGAAATTCATAAAGCGCTCATAAAGCAGGCTGAAAGAAAAACCAACCGAAAAAGCAACTGATTCTTTTTCGGCTGGTTTTTATTTTATAATTAAATTGAGAGATCTCGGCGTAAGTTAAATTATAAATTCAGTCTGCCTCCGCTTCTGATCGCATTTTGATGAAGTTTGGTTTTATATTTAAGTAAAGATCCGCTGTCTTTGAATACAATAGCCTGCTGGTGCTTTAGTTGGCTAACGTTCCGACTGATCGCTGAATTATACGGCGCTGTCTTATTGAAAAAGACGGCTCAGAAGGATAAGAACAGTAATATTCTCAAGTTCATTTTTTATAAACGCATTATTAATGTGTTTATCGGCGGCTCTATTATATTTTATATTTTCTTTATTTTTGCAAAGTTAGCCATTATCTTTTTAGTGCCTTTGCTTTCAAATGCGATCTCAAGCAGCGTATCGTTTGCCATACGCTTAGCTGTAAGAACTGTGCCTTCTCCGAAAATACGATGGCGTACCCGTTCGCCCGGCTCAAAGGTTTCGGTCACAGCAGCAGATTTTTCCGCACGTTTCTGGGCAAGCTGCTGCTGAAGCGTCATGCTGTGCGTAGGCTGAACTCCGCCGCTTGACTGAGCAAGAGCCGAGGTGAGGCCCTGTTCTTCCTTTTTGACGTAATTTTCGGTAGGAAGTTCTTTTACAAAACGTGATATTCTGTTGCGCTCCGTTCTTCCGTACAGCATACGTTCTGCTGCATGAGTGAGATAAAGCTGTTCTTTGGCTCTGGTAAGCGCAACATAAGCAAGCCTGCGTTCTTCTTCTGTATCGGCTTCCGATTCTATGCTACGGGCGGAAGGGAATATATTTTCCTCCATTCCCACAACAAATACACAAGGAAATTCCAGTCCCTTTGCTGAATGCATAGTCATCATTGCAACATAATCTGAGTTTTCGTCAAAGCTGTCTATATCGGTATAAAGCGAAATTTCTTCAAGAAATCCTGAAAGCGACGGTTCTTCAGCGTTTTCCTCGTAGTTTGCCATTGTAGATTTCAGCTCGTTTATATTTTCCAGACGCATAAGGCCTTCTTCGCCCTGCTCCTTCAGATACTTTTCATAGCCGCTTTTGCTGAGAAGCTCGTCCAGCAGATCTTCAAGCGGCAGAGTTTCGGCTATATCAGTAAGATAATTAAACATTTCAGCCAAGGAATGAAGAAGTCTGGACTTTTTAGCTAGCGGAGCCAGGTCGGGAGAATTAAGCATTACGCTTATCGGATCTTCTCTCAGATCGGAGGCTATCTGCTCCAGAACTCCAACGGTCGCATCGCCGATACCGCGCTTAGGCTCGTTTATTATCCTTCTCAGCCTTAGCATATCGGAATGATTATTGATAACTGAAAGATAGGCGATAATATCCTTTATTTCTTTTCTGTCGTAGAATTTTAGTCCTCCGAAAATCCGATAGGGTATACCGCTTTTGATAAACGCCTGTTCGATCGAGTTGGACTGGGCGTTCATACGGTAGAGAACCGCATGATCCCGAAAGCTTCTTCCTGAATTGACGTTTTCCAGTATAGTTTCGGAAATAAATGCGGATTCGCTTTTTTCGGTCGCCGACTTATATACCACGACTCTTTCGCCGTCGCCCTTATCTGTCCAGAGATTCTTGCCTTTTCGTCCTCTGTTGTTTTTTATAAGCTCGTTGGCGCAGGTAAGGATATTCTGTGTTGAACGGTAATTCTGTTCCAGCCTTATAACATCGGTTCCCGGGTCGCAGGAGAAGGTATCTTCAAAGGAGAGTATATTTTCAATAGTAGCTCCCCTGAACTTATATATACTCTGATCGTCGTCGCCGACAACGCATAGGTTTTTGTATTTTTCAGAAAGCAGTGAAATAAGACGGAACTGAACCTTATTCGTATCCTGATATTCATCAACCATTATATATTTATAAAGATTGCGGTAGTGGTCAAGTACGTCAGGCTCCTGCTCAAACAGTTTTACGGTATTGCAGATTATATCGTCAAAGTCCATAGCGTCGGCGGCTTTCAGCTTGCGCTGATAGAGCTTATAGACTCTTCCGATAGTCATAAGCCGATAATCCTGAGCAGCCTGAGCAAGATATTCGTCGGGGTAAACCATCATATCCTTCTGATGAGATATTTCCGCAAGAATAGCTTTCGGAGGGAACATTTTATCTGAAATATCAAGATCCTGCATAGCGGATTTAATTACTCTCTGTGAATCGTCCGAATCATAGATAGTAAAGCTTTTCCCGTAGCCTAATTTTTCACATTCACGTCTTAGAATTCGGACGCAGACCGAATGGAAGGTAGCGGCTGTTATCTGGCTTCCGGCTTCGCCCAGCATATCTGACAGGCGGCTTTTCAGCTCTCCCGCAGCCTTGTTGGTAAAGGTGATCGCAAGAATACTCCACGGCTTTACGCATTCGTATGCAACGATATCGGCAAGCCTTCCGCTGTCGTTGGTTTTTCCGTCGGCGTAATCTTTAAGAAACTGAAGGTCGTCGTCCGAATAAAGCCCACAGCACTCTTCACTGTTATAGGCATTGCCGAAATAGATCATATTTGCTATCCTGTTTATTAAAACGGTGGTTTTGCCGCTTCCTGCACCTGCCAGAATAAGCAGAGGACCATTTATTTTGAAAACAGCCTTGCGCTGTTCGCTGTTGAGGTCAGAGAAATATTTTTCAAGAGCTTTGTTTTTCAGCAGGTTATAATTTTCTGCCATACAATAAATCTTCCTTTCCGTATTTGCCTTATTATAAAAAAGGGATACTCAGAGGCAAACCGCAGTCTGAAATCAGTCTATAAATCATTATAGCATATTAAAGTTTTCTTGAAAAGAGATATTATTTATTTTTTTATTTTACCAAATTAACAATGACTGCATATAATGCGCTGTATAAACTGTAATAATGATCCAATAATAAATACAAATATTTATTACGGAGGTATATTTTATGCAGGCTATTATTTTATGCGGCGGACGCGGAGAAAGGCTTATGCCTATGACCGCCTGTACTCCTGCGGCTCTGCTCAGGATACTGGGAAAAACAACGGCGGCTTATACTCTAGACCAATTTAAGAAAGCGGGCTTCAAGGAGGTTACTCTTGCGCTGGGTTACCTAGGGGAACAGATCATAGAGGAATTTGAATCCTGCGACTACAAGGGCATGAAGCTTTATTTTACAAGCACAGAGGAGTTGGGGACTGCTCCGGCGGTAGCGTATGCTGCAAAAGCGGGAGAAGATATAATCGTAGCTGAGGCAAACTGTGTTTTTGATTTTGATCTTAACGGTATTGCTGATTATCACAGGGCGAAAAAATCCGCAGCTACCTTTGTAACAAGACAGGAGCCGCAGACAAGCGGACATATCTGCTTTGCTACCGACGGAGAGAATATGATAACCTCTATGTCGAAATATCCCAGCGCTGAAAACACCTCGGCTGTTCATGCTTTTACGGGCGTTTACGTTGTTTCGGCAGGTACGCTTGAAAACTATGATTTCAATTCATTTACCGACGTTATTGAGGATATTGTTCCTCAGATGATCTCGGACGGCTGCGAAATATACACTTACGGAACGGTTGATTTCTGGCACAAAATAACAGATGCTCAGGGATTTCTTGAATGCCAGAAAAGCATACTTTCGGGAAAAACTGATATTGCCTTTTCAGCTCAGCAGAATGATGGCGGTATCTATAGCAATACTGTCAGCAATTTCAGCGGCGTTTCAATAATACCTCCTGTCTTTATCGGCAAAAACGCAGTTATCGAAGCCGGAACGGTTATAGAGCCGGGAAGCGTCATTGATGACGGAGCTTATATCGAAAAGCGGTCAAGGATATGCGGAGCATATATAGGTCAGGGCGCTTATATATCTTCAAGATGCGAGCTGATGCCCTGTGTGATATGTGCAGGCGCAAAGCTTATGCGCTCGTCAAGCTGCGGCGAAAATTCAGTTGTAGGAGAAAGAAGTCGGGTCGGAGAGGGCGCAAGAATACTTGACGGCGTAAAGATCTGGGCAGGTAAGGAGATAGCTCACGGCTCGGTAGTAAATGAAAACGTCAGAGTAGGAATGGGCAAGCCTGCGTTTATAGACGACGACTGCTCCTACGGCTTTGATTCGGGAATAACCTCTCCGTCTGATACTGCAAGGTTCGGTATGGCGGTAGGAACAGCTCTTGATATAGGCGACGTTGCAGTAGCAGGCTGGAGCGGAGGTTCAAGCGCTGAGGCTTTATGCTCAAGCTATATATCGGGACTGCTTTCAAGCGGAGTTACCGTATTCGACCTGGGTGAATGTACTGCACAGCAGGTAATGTTTGCGGTAAACAGGCTTACTGCAAAAATAGGCTGTTTTGCCGCTGCGGATTATTCTGAGAAAATAAAGCTTATGGACAGAGGAGGACTTCCGCTTAAAAGAGATATGGAGCATAAGATAGAAGCTGCCTTCAACAGGTCGGACTTCAGGCAGCTTTCTTATCACAGCTACGGCAAAAGACTGGATATGAGAGGGGTATCGGTTCTTTATGAAATGTTCCTGAACGATATGCTTCCTGATAAATTCAGAGGAGTAAACGCTGAAATAAGAACATCTGACTCAAAAACGGCGGCAATAAGCGAAGCTCTTTTTCATTCCAGAAACGATATAGACGGAGAGCGTATCATATTCCATCTTTCTCCTGACGGAAGCTCATGCTCGGCTTACAGCGATAAAACCGGATATATTTTTCACGAGCGGCTCGTACTGCTTGCTATGAAGATAGCTTATATGAATAAGATCCCGGTTTCTGTCCCCTATTCTTTTCCAATGGGCGCCGATAATCTTGCCGAGGAGGAGAACGGAAGGCTCTACCGTTATTTCAACTGTCCGGACAGCGACGAGGACGAGGAAGCAAGAAAAATAGCGAAAAGACCGGATAACTTTTTCGTAAGGGACGGAATGGTTCTTGCTGTAATGATCCTGGCATATTTATCTGATAAAAAGATCGCTTTGTCAGAAGCGGTAAAGGATATACCAAGATTCTATACTACCCAGAGATATGTCAGCGTAGGTAAAAATCCAGGAAGGCTCATAAAGGAATTCACACTGGCAAAATCCGGTGGACCAGAAGGGGTAGTATATCAGAGCGGAGATTCAAGAGCCGTTGTAAGACCGCTTAAAAGCGGCAGCGGTATAATGATCTTTGCGGAAAGCTTCAAGTCTGAAACAGCGGGTTCGCTCTGCGACGAAATACAGCGGAAGATAAAGCAGGCTGAGGAACAGATAAGGAAATAGCTGTAAAGGCTTCATAAAAAAATCACTTGACAATATCATGAAAAGAGAGTACAATAATACTAGATATTTTTGTTCGGACGTATTGTAGCTTTTACAATCACCTGCGTCGGGATTTCCAGGTCATACTAATTCATCTTTGAAATAAGGAGGCAAAACGCGCCCCCTTTGGATATTCCGACTGTAATGCAACGGAAAAATCGAATAATATTGAGCTGAAAGCTCGAAAAGGAAGGAGTTTCATCACGGCCTGCCGTTTGTTTGCGTTGCCTTAATTCAGACATTCGGTCAGGTCTTGAGAATTGTGTACATGAATATTCAGAACAGTAACGGTGCAAAGAATACTGCAAAAAGATTTGTAAGAAGAACCAACAGCGTTAAAAATCAGGAGGACGCCGGAATATTGACTGCCGAGCAGGCGTCTGCGGAGCTTAAATCTAAAAACAGAGAAGCAAAGGCAGTAAAAAGCCTGCCTAATCTAAACACCAACAGAAGAAGCGAAACTGCAAAGGCGGCTTCGGGAACGCTTAAATCAAGATCTGAGTCAAAGCGTCAGCTGAGAGAGCCTCAGAGAAAAACTCCGGTCAAGATCATTCCTCTCGGCGGTCTTAATGAGATCGGAAAAAATTTCACCTGTATTGAATGCGCAAACGATATGTTTATTATCGACTGCGGACTGGCCTTTCCTGACAGCGAAATGCTGGGCGTGGATATAGTTATTCCAGATTTCACATATATCGAGAAAAATATTGAAAAGCTCAGAGGAGTAGTTATTACTCACGGACATGAGGATCATATCGGAGGACTTCCGTATTTCCTTAAAAAGTTCAGCGTACCCGTTTACGGCACAAGGCTTACGCTTGGACTGCTGGAGGGAAAGCTGAAGGAGCACGGTCTGCTCGGTTCTGTAAGTCTTAATACTGTTTCTCCGCGTCAGACCGTCAAGCTTGGCTGCATGGCGGTTGAGTTCATAAGAGTTAACCATTCGATCCCGGACGCTGTAGGAATGGCAGTTCATACGCCTGCCGGAGTAATTATCCACACAGGCGACTTTAAGGTCGATTATACTCCTATAGAGGGCGGCATAATTGATCTTGCAAGGTTTGCTGAACTGGGAAATAAGGGAGTTCTGGTGCTTATGTCGGATTCCACCAATTCTGAGCGTCCCGGATTTACCATAAGCGAGCGTAAGGTCGGAGAAAGCTTTGAAAAGCTGTTTTCACAGGCTGACGGAAAGAGGATAATAATTGCGACATTTGCTTCAAATATCCACAGGGTGCAGCAGATAGTAAACCGCGCCGCAGCTACCGGAAGAAAGGTAGCCGTTTCCGGAAGAAGCATGGTAAACGTAATGGGCAAGGGAATAGAGCTGGGATACCTGAAAGTTCCCGAGGGAGTTCTTGTGGATATTGACATGATCTCAAGATACCCCGCCGATAAAATGTGTATCGTAACTACGGGAAGTCAGGGAGAGCCTATGTCGGCGCTTACCAGAATGGCTATGGGAGAGCACAGGCAGGTTTCTATAACTCCTCAGGATTTCATTATAATTTCAGCGAATCCTATACCGGGAAACGAGAAGTATGTAACAAAGGTCGTAAATGAGCTTATGAAGCTAGGCTCAGAGGTAGTTTATGAGGCTATGTACGACGTTCACGTTTCGGGACACGCCTGCCAGGAGGAGCAGAAGCTTATCCTGTCGATCACAAAGCCAAAGTATTTTATTCCGGTCCACGGCGAATATAAGCACCTTGTAAAGCATAAGGCGACGGCTATGTCCGTAGGGATACCCGAAAGCAATATTATTATCGGCGAAATAGGAAACGTTATTGAAACTGACGGTGTTGATATGAAAATAACCGGACAGGTTCCTGCCGGAAAAATACTTGTGGACGGTCTCGGCGTAGGAGATGTCGGAGCTATCGTTCTTAGAGATCGTAAGCATCTTGCGCAGGACGGTCTTATTATAGCTGTAGCGACTATAGACAGGGTATCCGGAGATGTTCTTGCAGGACCCGACGTGGTTTCCAGAGGCTTTGTATATGTCCGTGAAAGCGAAGAGCTTATGGACGAGGCTAAAAGACTGCTTGCCCAGACGCTTCAGAGCTGCCTTGACCACGATATGAGAGAATGGAATGCGATCAAGGGAAAAATGAGAGACAGTCTTTCGGATTATATCTATTTAAAGACAAAGAGAAGCCCGATGATCCTTCCGATAATTATGGAGATATAGCAGATCCGAATTATCAGGCTATGTGTAAGCAAAGAGAGGAAAGGTTTTAGAAATGAAGGGAAATAACGGTTTTCAGATACTGCTGAAAATAACTACCGCAGTTGCGGTATTAGCGGCTTTGACAGCGTCGTATTCCGTTTATGATACTCCGTCGAAACGTGATATGGGCGGAGTGCTGCTCTGTGTATCGGCAGCGGCGGCAGTTCTGCTGGCGCTTGAATCGGTGCTGTTCAGGAACAGTACGAAAAAGTATATTGCAAAGCTTGCAACGCAGATAACAAAAACCGAAAAGGACTCGCTTCTTAACTTTCCCGCTCCCGCTATAATAGTTGACGAAGAAAATACTATAGTCTGGTATAACCGTCTGTTCGGCAGGCAGGTCTATACCGAGGAGGAAGCCTACGGCCACGATATTACAGAGATCGTAAATATAGATATGGAAAAGATATTTGAGCCGGGCGGCGACCTTATCTGCCTGAACAGGCGCTTCTACAGCGCCAAGGGCATACATACCGATGTAAGCGGTTCGCTTTCAATGATCTATTTCAGCGATACTACCGACTATGTAGAGCTTGAATACGAGCATAGGCAGTCGCATAAATCGGTTATTATAATTTTTATAGATAACTTTGAGGATCTGATGTCCAATATAAGAGAGAGCGAAAAGGCTCACGCTCTTGTTAAAATAGAAAAGCTGATTGAAAATTTTGTCGAAGGAACGACTGCGTTTTCAAAGAAGATAAGCAGCGATAAGTTTTATGTAATAATGGAAGAACGCCATCTTGCTCCGATAATTGAGAACCGCTTTAAGATCCTTGAGCAGGCGAGGACAATTACCGTAGGTGAAAGACAGAACATTACTCTTTCGATAGGCGTCGGCCATAATGCTTCAGATCTAGCGGAAAGCGAGACCTACGCAAAACAGGCGCTTGAAATGTGTCTGGGCAGGGGCGGAGATCAGGCGGCAGTTAAAACCGACAGCGGCTATGAGTTTTTCGGAGGAGTTTCCAAGGGAATAGAGAAGCATACCAAGGTAAAAACCAGAATGGTCGCAAAAGCGCTTCTCGAACTTATAGCTACTCATGACAAGGTTCTTATTATGGGTCACAGGTTCGGTGATCTTGACAGTATAGGTTCGGCTACCGGAATGTGTTCGGCTGTAAGAAAAATGGGCAGGGAAGCCTATGTAGTTGTTAATGAAAACCAGAACCTTGCCAAAAGTCTTATTAATTACGTCAGGGATAACGATATTTCAAATTATTATATCAGTCCGGAATCAGGTATCGAAAAGCTTGACGGAAATACGCTTCTTATCGTTGTCGATACTCACAATCCTGATCTTGTGGAATCAAGGGAGCTGCTTGCAAGAGCCGAGCAGATCGTTGTTATTGACCATCACAGGCTTATGGTAAAGTCTATAGAAAACAGCGTTATGTTCTATCATGAACCAATGGCTTCCTCTGCTGCTGAAATGGTTGCGGAGCTGATAGAATATTTCGGAAACGAGGCTAAGATACCTGCTCCGATCGCCGAAGCGCTTTTGTCAGGTATTATGCTGGATACAAAAAATTTCGTTATGAAAACCGGAGTAAGGACTTTTGAGGCGGCGGCGTTCCTGAGAAAAATGGGAGCAGATACGGTAGCAGTAAAGAAGCTTTTTGCAAACAGTATTGAAACCTACCGTCAAAAATCTCTTCTTATCAATTCCGCAGAGATCTACAGAAAATGTGCCGTTGCATCGACTGAGGAAACATTTGACAATATCAGGATAGCGGCTTCGCAGGCTGCCGATGAAATGCTTGGAATAGTAGGCGTAAATGCTTCTTTTGTGCTTTACGAGGACGGCGGAACAGTAAATATCTCCGCCAGAAGCATGGGAGCGTTTAACGTACAGATAGTTATGGAGAGCATGGGCGGCGGCGGACATCTTACAATGGCGGCAACGCAGCTGGAAACTACGATAGATAAAGCGAAGAAACAGCTTTTTGAAGCGATAGACGAATATATTAGAAATAATACATAGAAAAGGACGTGTTTTTATGAAGGTAATACTGCTTAAAGATGTAAAAGGCTCAGGCAAGGCGGGAGATATGCTTAACGTTGCCGACGGTTACGCCAGAAATTATCTGCTTGCCAAGGGACTTGCGGTAGAGGCTACAGCTAAGAATATAAACGACCTGGAGGGGAAAAAAGCTTCCGCTCAGCATAAGCTGGACGTTGAAAAGGCGGAGAACGAGAAAGTCGCCGCCGCACTCAACGGCAAAGAGGTACTGATCAAGGCAAAGGCAGGGCAGGGCGGTAAGCTTTTCGGCGCTGTTACTGGTTCGGTTATTGCCGACGCTGTAAAGGCACAGTATTCGCAGATAATTGATAAGAAGAAGATCGTCCTGGGAAGCGAGATAAAAAGCTTCGGAGATTTTTCCGCTGCGGTAAAAATGACTCAGGGCGTTTCATTCTCACTGAAAATTAAGGTGGTTGAAGATTAAAAATGGCATTGGATAACGTATCGCAGCTGAAGGCCGGCGATATTCTGGGTCGGGAGCTTCCTTATTCGCTGGAGGCGGAGCAGGCTGTTCTCGGAGGAGTTCTGCTTGATCCTTCCGTTCTGCCCAAGGTTATTGAAATTTTAAGACCCGATTACTTTTACAGACCTCAGCACCAGCAGCTTTTTTCTATTATGATGAGAATGTTTACGGCTTCTCAGACCGAGGATATTATTACCGTTATCGACGAATCGGTAACTATGGGGGTTTTTGAAACTTCCGCCATGGCGAAGGCTTACCTTACGGGTATGATGGAGGGAGTTCCGTCTACTGCCAATATCGAAAGCTATTGCAGGATTATTGAGGAAAAGTATCATATAAGAGCGCTGGTAAACGTTGCTAATGAAATTATCGAAACGGCTAACGAAGGCTCGGCTGATGCAAGGACTATGCTTGACAGCGCAGAGCAAAAGATTTTTGATATAAGGCAGGGCAACGAGGTTCAGGGTCTTACTCGGATCGACAGCGTTATTATTGACGCTTATTCACATCTTCAGGAGATAAGCGGGCCGGACGCTGAAAAGCATCTCGGCGCAAAGACCGGCTTTGCTCAGCTGGACGCAATAACAACCGGTCTGAACAAATCCGACCTTATAATACTTGCGGCGCGTCCTGCAATGGGAAAATCGGCTTTTGCCTTGAATATTGCGGTAAACACCTGCAAGCGTACAATGAAAGAGGTAGTTATATTTTCTCTTGAAATGGGTAAGGAGCAGATGGTTACGCGTATGCTTGCGTCTGAATCTTTGGTAAATAATACTTGCCTGCGTTCTGGAAAGATCGAGCCGGACGACTGGATAAAGCTTGCCAACGGAACAGAGGCTTTAGCAAGGCTTCCTATCTATCTAGACGACGGAGCAGGAATCAACGTTCCGCAGATGAAAGCAAAGCTGAGGCGCATGAGAAATCTGGGTCTGGTAATAATAGACTATCTTCAGCTTATGTCGTCGCCTAATAAGCACACCAGCCGTGTTAACGAGGTATCGGAAATAACAAGACAGCTGAAGCTTATGGCAAAGGAGCTTAATGTTCCGGTAATAGCGCTTTCTCAGCTTTCGAGAAGCTCTGAAAAGCGTGACGATAAGCGGCCTATGCTTTCGGATCTGCGTGAATCGGGTTCTATTGAGCAGGACGCAGATATTATAATGTTTCTTTACAGGGATGCTTATTATGATAAGGAAAGCGCCGATCAGAGCGTTGCCGAATGTATCGTCGCAAAGAACCGTCACGGAACTACCGATACGGTAAAGCTTGCATGGATAGGCGAATATACATTGTTCAGAAGTCTTGATTTCAGGAAAGAGTAAGAAATAACGTTATGCTTGATAAGGTAAGGAAAACCATAGCCGAATTCAATATGATCTCAGAGGGCGAGACTGTTCTGTGCTGTCTTTCGGGCGGCGCAGACAGCGTAACCCTCCTTTTGTGCTTGCTGGAACTTGGTTACAGTGTCAGAGCCTGTCATGTAAATCATCTTCTGAGAGGAGATGAAAGCGATCGTGATGAGCAGTTCTGCATAGGTCTGTGCCAAAGACTGAACGTTCCTCTCAGCGTTTACAGAGAAAACGTTATAGAATACTGTGAAAAAAACGGAGTTTCAGTTGAGGAGGGTGCAAGGGAAATAAGATACCGTATCTTCGCAAAATGCAAAGCCGATAAGATCGCTACCGCGCACACTCTTTCCGACAGTATGGAAACCGCACTTTTCAATATGGCTAGGGGAAGCGGAATAAAAGGCATATGCGGTATCCCCCCTGTAAGAGAAAATATAATTCGCCCCCTTATAAGCTGTACAAGAGCGGAGATAGAGGATTTTTTAAAGCTGAGATCTCAGACGTTTGTTACCGATTCTACAAATCTTTCCGATAATTATTCGAGAAATAAAATAAGGCATATGGTAATTCCGGTCATGGGTGATATCAACAGCTCGGCTGAACAGGCTTTCGGTGCAATGGCGGCTTCTTTGAGAAAGGATATGGAATATCTTGAGGCTCAGGCAGAAAAGGCGTATTCTTCTGTATGCTGCAAGGATAATTCCTACAGTCGCAGCGGGATAAATTCGCTTGATGATGCTTTGAAAAGCAGGGTTATCATCAGGATATTATCCGACAGCGGAATTTCTGCTTCACGCAAAAGGGTAAACGAGCTTGCCGAGCTTTCGGAAAAGGGCGGCAGGGCGGATATAGGCAGAGGAATAACTGCACTTTGCAGCAGGGATACTTTAAGGCTTGTAAGGTCTGTGGAGCTTGATAAAAAAGAATTGAGCATATTTGTACATCCTGATAATGTATACGACTTTTTCGGCAGGAGGGTCACGGTGAAAATTATGGATATAAGCAGTGACAGCTTTAATGTTAATAAAAAGTTTGCAAATTGTACTGCCGATTATGATAAAATAAAAGGTAAGGTTTTGCTCAGGAACAGAAGAAACGGCGATCGGATTAAGCTTGAGGGCAGAGAATTTACATCGTCGGTAAAAAAGCTGTTCAACGAGAAGCTCCCTGCTGAAAAACGCAGTACGACAGTAATGCTGGCAGATGACGAGGGCCTTTTCTTTATTGAAGGCTTTTCTACTGCGGAGCGTGTAAAAATTACCGCTTCGACAAAAAGAATATTGATTTGTGAAATATCATAAAACTGTCACAAATATAGTATATTATATTTTATGTCCGCAGAGATGTGATGGAGTGAACAGGAAGATGGAAAATGTAAAGGTTTTGCTTACAGCCGAGGAGATCAGCAAAAAGGTATGCGCTCTCGGACGGGAGCTTACGGATTTTTATAAGGACAAAAATGTTTTAATGCTGGGAATACTTAACGGTTCTTTTGTTTTTGCTGCGGATCTTGTAAGAGCAGTGAAGCTTGAGGATGCAGAGATCAGGTTTATAACAGCCAAAAGCTACATAGGCGCGCAGTCAGGCGGGGAGGTAAATATATTTTCCTGCGGCAGTATAGATCTCAGCGACAGAAACGTGCTTATTGTGGAGGATATTGTAGATACGGGAAATACGCTGGCAAAGCTTAAGGAAAAGATTTTGCTGCAGAAGCCTGCAAGTCTGAAAATAGCGGCTTTCCTCGATAAGCCGTCGAGAAGAACGGCTGATGTTGATCCGGATTTCCGCTGTTTTGAAATTCCCGACAGATTCGTTGTCGGCTACGGACTGGATTATAATGAAAAATACCGTCAGCTGCCATATTTGGGAGTTATTGAGTAACTCTATTATCTGATTTATATCGGTTTACTTTGCCGGAATTACAGGCTGATACCGATAAAAGATATATAATAAACAGAAGGTTGTGATTAATTGAAGAATAACAGTAACGGAAAATCTCTGATTATTTATCTGCTGATTTCAATTGCAGTTATCTCTGGACTTGTTTATATGCTTACATCTATGAGTTCAAATAAGTCGGATAAGCAGTATTCGGAAGTAATGCAGAGCTTTGATAAGCTTGAGGTATCTGAATTTGAGCTTGATCTCGGCTCGGGAAAGCTTATATACAAGCTTAGGGGCTCGGATGAAAAATACAATTATACGGTTCCGAATGTTTCGCTTTTTGCTCAGGAGGTTTTGGGCGGAGAGGAAGCGGAAAATTACCGTAAGAATTACAATGACAAGTATCCTGACGAACCGCTTAAATATAATCTGATCCCTATTTCCGACAACAGCTTTTGGCTTAATCTTATCCCTACGCTGCTTATGCTGGGAGTTATGATTTTCTTCTTCGTATTTATGATGAAGAGCGCCGGCGGCGGCAAGATGAGTTCTTTCGGAAAGACCAATGCAAAACAGGCGCCAAGCAGTAAAAAGGCAACGTTTGCGGACGTTGCGGGAGCTGATGAGGAAAAGGAAGAGCTTAAAGAGATCGTTGATTTTCTCAGAGACAGTAAAAAATACAGTGAGATAGGAGCAAGGATCCCTAAGGGAGTGCTGCTTTTAGGCCCTCCGGGTACAGGTAAGACTCTGCTTGCAAGAGCGGTTGCAGGAGAAGCCAACGTACCGTTCTTTTCTATTTCCGGTTCTGATTTCGTAGAAATGTTTGTCGGTGTCGGAGCTTCAAGAGTAAGAGATCTGTTTGATCAGGCAAAGAAAAATGCTCCGTCGATCATCTTTATTGATGAGATCGACGCTGTAGGACGTCAGAGGGGAGCAGGTTTAGGCGGAGGTCACGACGAGCGCGAGCAGACGCTTAACCAGCTTCTTGTTGAAATGGACGGATTTGAGGATAACGAATCGGTAATCGTAATGGCTGCGACAAACCGCCGCGACATTCTTGACCCTGCTTTGCTTCGTCCGGGACGTTTCGACAGGCAGATACTTGTTAGCTATCCGGATGTTAAGGGCAGAGAGGAGATATTGAAGGTTCATACCAGAAATAAACCTCTTGCTCCGGACGTTAACCTTGAAACTATTGCTAAATCTACAGTAGGCTTTACGGGAGCGGATCTTGAAAACCTTGTAAACGAGGCATCGCTGCTTGCCGCAAGGAAAAACCGCAAGGCTATAACCAAGGAGGATCTTGAGGAAGCTTCGATAAAGGTTATTGCAGGCCCTGAAAAGAAATCCAAGGTAGTTACCGAAGCGGAAAAGCGCCTTACCGCATATCACGAGGGCGGTCACGCAGTCTGCACATACTACTGTAGGACTCAGGATAAGGTACATCAGGTATCTATTATTCCGAGAGGTCAGGCGGGCGGTTATACCATGAGTTTGCCAGAAAAGGATAAATCGTTTGTCAGCAAGAACGAAATGGCTGAAAATATTGTTGTACTGCTGGGAGGACGTGTTGCCGAAAAGCTTATTCTCGACGATATTTCCACCGGAGCTTCAAACGACCTAGAACGTGCAACGGCTACTGCAAGAAATATGGTCACACGCTATGGATTCAGCGATAATCTCGGTCCTGTAGTTTACGGACGGGGAGAGCATGAGGTATTCCTCGGCAGGGATTACGGAAATACTCCAAGCTATTCCGAAAATGTTGCCGCTGAGATCGATAACGAGATCAGAAGCATAGTTGAGGGTGCGTTTGAAAGAGCTGAGAATCTTCTTAAGGAGCATATGGATAAGCTTCATCTTATCGCTAAATATCTTATGATACATGAGAAGATCGACGGAGTTGATTTCGAGAAGCTGATGAAGGGCGAGCTTACCGAGGCTGAGTTTGTCGGAAACAGCTCCGATACGGAAAATTCAGACGTATCTGACAGTACAGATACTACCGGAGCTGATGACAGCACATCGAACGCTGAAGAATGATTTCTGTTTTTTGAAACTTAATTATAAAAGCCATCTGTGTAAACGGCAGATGGCTTTTTTCTGTTTAAGGGCATAAGGCAGGAAATAAAAATATCCGCTGCCACAAAGGTGATAGCGGATGTTGCGCCGTCTGCGCTAAGACTGGTGGACCTGGAGGGGATCGAACCCTTGACCTCCGCATTGCGAACGCGGCGCTCTCCCAGCTGAGCTACAGGCCCATAATAAATATAGTAAAATATGATGCGTCAACGCAAAAGCATACAGTATCCGCTGTTTATAGATAATACGGATACTGCACTGTATGCGCTAAGTCTGGCGGAGATGGTGGGATTCGAACCCACGGAACGTGTTACCGTTCAAACGATTTCGAGTCGTTCTCGTTATGACCACTTCGATACATCTCCGTACTTAAAATTACTATAATATTATACAACAGAATTTCAGAAAAAGCAAGTACTTTTTCAAAAAAACATCAAATTTTTAATCTTCATAGATTCATATATTATTCTAATGCATTATACTTACGATTCTGATAAACTGTTATGTCAATTAAAGATAATATAATTTTTGTTCAGATATATTGACATTATATCTGAATTATGCTATAATATATTTTAAGCGATCAATTCAATTAAATATGCGGGTGTGGTGAAACTGGCAGACACGTTAGATTTAGGTTCTAATGCCGAGAGGTGTGCAGGTTCAAGTCCTGTCACCCGCACCAAAGCGGAAAGTTCTTTATTAAGGACTTTCTTTTTTTATCAATGAAGTGCAAAGGCGGTATATGTCACCACAAGTAAAATACAGCTTGTATAAGGATACATATAACTTGATTCAAAGGGAAATTGTCGGAACTAAAACTGTAAACGGAATAGAAATAAAAGGTCAGTCAAAGCATTTTCTTGAACGCTTTTTCGGAACAATAGCAAATCCAAGCGATAAAAGCCATAAGCCACGAAGCGGAATATCTTTTGCAAATTTGAAAGAAGCCATGACCAAAGGAAATTACCTCTTACCAAAATATAATAAAAACAAATTTAATGAGCAATTATATAATACAGATGGTACAAAAATGCGATCTCAAAAGTTTTATACCGATAAATGTGATGTTACTATCAATTCGGACACAGGACACTTAATTCAATGCAATCCAAATAAAGGAGGATAAAATGAAGTTTATACTTAAAGCAGATGAATATGAAATGTTTAAGAAATATGTTGATATTTCAGATATGAAGTATATTCTTGTAAATGATAATGATCATACTATTCTTATAAATAATAAGGAACTGAATTTATTTTAACTGTTGGTAAGTACAGCGTTTGATATCTATGGCTTTGGTTCAAATGGAGAAATCACAGACTTTGGTAGACAACTCAAAGCACTATATGATACAATTTACAATCAAATTCAAATTTAAGTTCTCGATTTTGGGGCTTTTAATTTTGCACAAAGGAGGATTGCAATGACAAATGATGAGTTGCAGCAGCTTGAAAAGCATTTGTTCCTATTAGGCAGCAGAGCTGATCTGCAGATTGACGGATATAACGTTACCCTAATTGTCGAGCCGGAAAAACTGTTGAAAAACGTTATAGTCGTATTACGTTTTTTGACGAATGTGACTATAACGGTGATGTAAGTCCTATGAAAGAACCCGAAATTCTTAAAAATGAACCGCCCTTTTGACAAATTTTTAAGCAACAAACGAGGACGAAATAAGAGCTTTATTTTGTAAATTTTCGGTAAATAGATTAAAAGCGCCGTTTGACTTTCAGATAAAATAT
>UQPZ01000002.1 GCA_900543145.1 uncultured Ruminococcus sp. | reverse complement strand
ATTGGTTTATATATGTTTCACTTCTTACTTATACCTTTTTTGTATAAAAATTTCACTGTATTTAAAAACCTAGATGATGTATCTGGTTTTGTGATGATAATTTTAACGATAATAGCGGTAGCAGCAGAAATGATACTAGTTTCTGAAAAAATACGGTATTGGTTGGTGAGTGATGTTATCTATGCTATATTAGTATATATATATCACGGAAAAGGCTTATATGGAATAGGTATGGTTGGAATTAACTTAGATGGAGCTACTTCAGGATATCGCAGGGAAGCGGTGCCTTTTGGTGTTGCTATAATAACGGGATTTGTAATAATATCAGAAATTTTGTCATGGTTTATTGTAAAAGTTTATAAATACATACAAAATTATAATAAAAACAATGATTCAAAATAATGGGTTTGGATAATAGCAATATAGAAGTACCGCAAATGCAATTTCAAAATATATCAAAAGCACTTACCCTTATATAAATGCTTCCTGCGTTCCTCCTCAGCAAGTTTAGAAACATTATTCTTCATAATAATCAAAACTCCAGTCTGACTTTCTGACCGGAGTTTTTTCATACTTAATAAAAAAACCGCAATTTTATCCGAGGTGTTAAACCAAATCAGTCTGATCATTGTGCATAATGCTGTATAATTAGATCTGCTTTTTGTCAGTAATAATAAATATTGCTTATGTCAATTGACTTTGTAAATTGTATGTGATACAATTAAGCTGTCGGAGGGGAAGACACCCATAGGAAAAAACGAACACTGATAAGGTTGTTATCAGTGGAATAACGGCAATACGAGGGGACGGCACCCATAATAAAAAACAGAAGCAATTTAATACAGTTAAAGGTAACGAAGGGGAGGATACCCATGATAAAAAACATTAAGGTTACCGATAAGCAGGGAAATTTAATCGGAACTACCTACCCGAAAAGGGCAAAGGGGTTAGTAAAGAACGGTCGGGCTGAGTATATCAGCGGCTGTGAAATAAGACTGAATACTCATGCTCCGATCGCAAGTGATACGGAGGATAAAATTATGAGTAAGGTTATAAATTTTAATGCGAGAGAGTTTAAGTTCGATAAAAGATGTGATAATAACGTCGGCTCAAGATTATTTATTACTGACTGCTTCGGAGAAGATACTGAGGTTTTTGAAATAGGAAACTGGGGTTGGGACTGGACACAAATAATCTGTGAAAAACAGCTTGAAAGAAATACCGACTATATTTTCAGGTTCGCTATGACCGGAGGTATCTGCGATACCCACGACGAAACCTCGCAGTTTGTGATTTGTCCCGTAGCGGAGGGCAAGGACATCAGCGCCGCCTGGGAAGACAGATATACTTATTCACTGGCACAGGCAGAGTACAAGCCTGCTATCAGCAAGCGTTGGGGCAGCGGTTTTGTTAGGATTTATGAGATTCCCTTCAACACATATGACTGCGAAAAGTTTACGTTTATATTTATAGCAATGCATGCGGCAGCAAAGATCTTTCCGGCAAAGGAGCTTTCGGCTTATGCGGATTTTGAAGATCTGAGCTACGACGAATATTGTGCTCAACGCACACAAAACCTTTACGGCGGCTGTTCAGAGAGTTCATTCAGCTCAGACGGATCAAATATGAACTTGGATAATACAAATATGTCTGAAAACGAGCTTGCCGAAACATTAAGCAATTTAGGCGACGGCTGTAATGTCCAGCTTAAGAACGTTACTATCTATTCCGCAGAAGGAGAATATTTTGACATAGGCTTTATGTCAGACGGAAGCTATTTTGATCTGTCAAACGCAAATCTTACAAGCAGAGCCTTGTCAATGCTTGTATGCAAGCTAGGCGACGGCTGCAACGTATGCTTAAGCAATGTGAATGTTACAGCTGAAGGAATAGATAATATGTACAGCGTCGAAAAAAAGGCAGACGGAGTTAATATTGATCTTATCAACGCAAAGATTCCCAGAGCGGTTGTCAGTCTGATCAACAGCAAGCTGGGCGATGGCTGCAATTTGGATCTGTCTGCAGCAGACATATTCTGATACAGATGAAAATTAAACTCAGTGCATTTTAAACCTTATAAAGAAAACGAGGGAGGACTTAACTGTTCTCCCTCGTTTTTGCACCTTATGAATTTATCTGCTGTTTATAACTATCCCCGTAATTATATCAGCGCAGCCCTCATAGCCAAGCTTTCCGCTGTTAAGACATATATCGTAGGTCTGCATTGACGACCAGTTTCGGGTAGTGTTTATATTGTAGAAATCCGCCCTCTTTTTGTCATAGCGCTTCAGCGTATTTTCAACGTCGTCGTACTTTATCCCATGAGCTTCCATAGCATGATTTATCCTGTTTTCATGACTTGCATAAATATATACGCTGAGTGTCGGAACAACATTTTTCAGTATATAGTCGGCGCACCTTCCTACAATAACGCATGAACCCTGTTTTGCGATCTCCGTAATAAGCTCCGCCTGAGCTGCAAACAGCTTTTCCGCCAGATCAAGCTTACGGTCTATTCCCGTCCTGAACGACAGAGGTGATCTAAGAGGACTAAGAGTTGCCTCCTCAAAGTTCCTGACCTCGTCTGCCGATATTCCTATCTTTTCCGCCGCCATCTGCAAAAGCTCATGGTCGTAGCACTTTATTCCGAGATTATCGGCAACAAGCTTTCCTATATCGCTTCCGCCGCTGCAATACTGCCTTTCTATCGTTACTGCGCTTATCTTAGCCATTTGTTTTGTTCTCCTTGTCCGATTATTTTTCTGTCATGATATATATACAGTTAGTTTATACTTAATTATAATCTGAACCCCTGAAAATGTCAATTACATTATTATTACAAAACAACGGCTTTCATTACAATTTATTCCCGTGAAAATACAGTGCTTCCGGATCTTATGGTTTTGAGGATATTTATATCGCCGAGCCTGCTTATTTCCTGCTTCAGAGGATTTTTATCCAGAATAACCAAGTCTTCGCTTCTGCCTGCTTCAAGAGTACCCTTTGTACTTTCTTCGCCGTACTGATATGCGGCGTTTGCAGTAATCGCTCTGAACGCCTCGAATACCGGTATTTCTTCACGATCAAGGCGGACTCCCGACCTTGTTATTCTCTCTGCGGCACAGCGCACAGTTTCCAGCATATCAGGCTCAATGACCGGAGAATCCTGATGAAAGGTAAACGTAATACCTCTTTCAAGAGCCGAATTGGCAGGAGAAATACCCCTTGCCCTTTCAAAACCGAAATTCTTTATATGGGTATCCCCCCAGTAATAGCTGTGAGCGGTAAAAAACGACGGGATTATGCCGAGCTGCTTTACTCTGTTCAGCTGAGATGGTCTTATAAGCTGAGCGTGTACCATAACAAATCTAAGACTTTTAATTACGGGATACCTTTCTGCCGCTGCTTCGGCGCACCTTAAAAACTGCTCTGCCGCTGCGTCACCGTTGCAGTGAGCAAGCAGCTGAAGCCTTCGCTCTGCTGCATATTCAATCGCTTCAGTCAGCTCTCTGTCGCTCATAGCCGGATAACCACGGTATTCCTTTTCACCCTTGTACGGCTCCAGCATATATGCGGTCTTGCCCTGTGGAGAGCCGTCAAGAAACAGTTTTATCCCGCCAAGCCTGAAATGCTTATAAGCACCGCTGAACAGGCTGTATATCTCGTCCGCATGGCTGTAATCGGCATATCCGATAACATCAAGCTTTAATATTCCCGATCTGAGCAAAGCAGCGTACAACGGACAAAGCTCCTTTGCAAGCATACCCTCCTGAACCGTGGAGATACCATAGGACGCATATTTATCCTGTGCCCTTTCAAATGCGCTCATAAATTCTTCTGCGCTGCTCATAGGTATCTTCTTTATATAATCAATATAGGCGTTTTCCTCCATATATCCGTTAAGCTGTCCGTCGGTATGGCCGAATCTTCCTCCCTTCGGCGGCTTAGAGGAAGCTGATACGTCCAGCGCTTCCAAAGCCTTTGAATTGAAGACCCCCATATGACCGGATCTATGAGAAACAGCAAGCGGATTATCCGGACATATCCTGTCAAGCAGATTTCTGTTCGGGTGAGCCCCCTCTTTAAGCAGATTATGGTCGTAGCCCTCCGCCTTTATCCACTGCCCCGGCTTTATATTCCTTTCCTTAATATAATTATCTATTCTTTTCTTTATATCGTCAAATGAAGCCGTGCCGTTCAAACTGCATTGAAGCTGAGAATTTGCTTCGGCGGCAAAATGACTGTGAGCGTCGATAAAGGCAGGAAACACCGTACTTCCTTTAAGGTCAGTTTTTTCAAAGTCTCCCGCAGGGGCTTCTCCCCTGCCGACGCACCTGATAATTCCGTTTTCGGCAATAATATAGTCGTAGACCTCCGGCGACCTCATAGTTACTATCTCTGCGTTATAATAAAGTCTTTTCAAATGTTATCCCTCCGTTAACTTTATGCGAAACGGCAAAACGCCTATCCGTCCTGCCGTTTTATTATGCCCTAAAGCTTCCAGATATTTTCCGCATAATCCATAACTGTTCTGTCAGACGAGAACTTTCCCGCTGAACACATATTCAGCCAGCATTTCTTAGCAAACGCAAGACTGTCCTTATAATCGGCGTTGGCTTTAAGCTTTGCCTCAACGCAGCTGCTCAGATCTCCGACAACATAATAATGATCGGGAACATGCCAGCTTGCACCGTCGGTCAATGCCTTGTAAAGCTCCTTGAAGCTGCCCTCCTGATCGGACGGAACTCCTCCGTCATCAAGCGAGCCGTCAATAAGCTTATTGAGAACACGATTTATCTTTTCATCCTTGAAAATAATGTTCCTTGGGTCGTATTCAGGCATTATCCTTTCAAGCTCCTCAACTCTTGCTCCGAAAATATATTCGTTCTCTTCTCCGGCTTCTTCGGCAATTTCAACGTTCGCCCCGTCAAGAGTACCCAGTGTTACCGCACCGTTGAGCATAAGCTTCATATTGCCCGTTCCGGAAGCTTCAGTTCCGGCTGTTGAAATCTGCTCGGAAATATCCGCAGCAGCCACAAGCTTTTCGGCGCAGGAAACGTTATAGTTCTGCAC
This sequence comes from uncultured Ruminococcus sp., assembly GCA_900543145.1. Lineage (GTDB taxonomy): Bacteria > Bacillota > Clostridia > Oscillospirales > Ruminococcaceae > FB2012. The sequence continues at coordinate 284,130 of UQPZ01000002.1, read as the reverse complement.
AAAAACCACCTTTATTAAATTCTTTGTATCGGGATCAGAATTGACAAGCTTTCCAATTTCGCCTATAAGCTTGATTATTGCCTTTGCACGTCGATAGCCTGGGGCGGATTTTGCTCCGAAAATGTAAGTCGTGGGCGTAAAGTCCTTAATTGAACCGTCTTTGATACCATAGTAAATATACAAAATTGAAAGCGCATTAAGCAGCTGACGCTTGTATTCATGCAGACGTTTGATCTGAATATCAAAAATCGTATCAGGATCGACTTCAGCATTATCGTGCGCCTTAATAAAGTCCGCAAGCTGACGCTTTTTCAGCTGCTTTATTTCTATAAATCTTTTAAGCACTTTCTCGTCGTCAGCATATTTTTTCAGTTCAGCAAGCATATCGAGCTTTTTGATCCAGCTGTCGTTTCCCAGCAGCTCGGTAATAAGCCCTGAAAGCTCCTCGTTGCAGAGCGCAAGCCACCTGCGCTGGGTAATTCCGTTGGTCTTATTCTGAAATCTCTCAGGATAAAGTTCATACCATTCCTTGAGAGTATCAGCCTTGAGGATCTCCGTATGGATCTTTGCCACACCGTTGGTATAAGATGACATATAAACCGCCATATTTGCCATTCTTACCGTTTTGTCAGCCATGGGAGCAAGCTTGTCAATAAGCTTTCTGTCCTTTCCGAGTGCGTACATATCCTTCATAAAACGCTCGTTGATCATAAGAATATAATCATAAACCCGAGGCAGTATCTTTTCAACAAGAGCAGAATCCCACTTTTCAAGAGCCTCCTGCATAATAGTATGATTTGTATAGTTGAAGGTCTTTTGGGTGATCTCAAAAGCCTTGTCAAACTCCATTCCGTACACATCACAGAGCAATCTCATAAGCTCGGGAATGGAAATAACGGGATGAGTGTCGTTAAGCTGAATCGTTACCATATCGGCAAGCTTGTCAAGACTGCCGAAACGCTCCAGATGCTTTTTCAGAATATCAGCCAGCGATGCCGCAGAGAAGAAGTATTCCTGCTTCAAGCGCAGGATCTTACCCTCAGTGCAGTTATCGTTGGGATACAGTACCTTTGAAATATTTTCAGCAGAGGTTTTAGCCTGCACTGCTCCCGAATAATCGCCGCAATCAAACTGTGAAAAATCAAATTCGTCAACAGCCTCAGCCTGCCACAGTCTGAGATTTCCTATGTTTTCCGTTCCGAAGCCGATTATAGGCATATCATAAGGCACAGCTTTTACCGTTTCGTCAGAATATACTACCTCTACCGTATCGGCTTCACATCTCTTTGACCAAGGGTCTCCGTATCTCTGCCAATCGTCGGCATATTCTCTCTGGAAGCCGTTTTCAATAGTCTGCCTGAACAAGCCGTATTTGTAGCGTATCCCGTATCCGTCAAGAGGAATATCATGAGCGGCTGCGGAGTCAAGAAAGCAAGCTGCCAGTCTGCCGAGTCCTCCGTTTCCCAAAGCAGCGTCTTCGATCTCCTCCAGTTCCGCAAGAGAGCGGTTATGCTCTTTTAGTATACTGTCAGCCTCGTCCTTTATCCCAAGGCAGAAAAGATTGTTATAAACTGCCCTGCCCATAAGAAATTCCATTGAAAAATAGCAGGCCCGTCTGCCGGAAAGATGTTTTTCCGTACTTGCAGTCCATCTGTCGGAAATACTGTTCATTACAGTGCTTGAAATACTTTCGTGCAGCTGTACCGCTGACGCGTTTTCAACTGTCCTGCCGTATTTTGTTTTCAGATTCTTTTTAAGCTCAGCTATAAAGTTATTCCTGTCCATATATAATGATCCTTTCAGCATATTTCAATAAGCCGCAGACTATACACCAAGTCTGCCGTAAAGCCTTGTGAGCGAATAGATCTTCTCAGCAAGCTCGTCTGTAAACATATCCTCTGCCGCTCTCCACTGCCAGTTGCCGCCAAGTGTTGAAGGCGTATTCATTCTTGCCGACGAATCAAGCTCCAGAAAATCCTGCATCTGAGCTATCGCCGTATCCGAAATACTCGACCACGCAAGCCGTATCATTCCCCACGGAATATCCTTGTTCCGCTTAACGTTAAGATAATCACGGCAGAACTTCGCTTCCTTTCTTGTAAGCGATCTTACCCAGCCTGCAAGCGTTTCGTTATCGTGAGTACCTGTATAACACACATTGTCTGAGTTTTTGAAATTATGCGGCAGATAATTGCTTTTGCCCTCCGGATCGAAAGCAAATTCCAGCACCTTCATTCCGGGGAAGCCGCTGGCTTTAAGCAGCTTTGCTACCCTTGGCGTTATAAAGCCAAGATCCTCTGCGATTATCCTGCATTTTCCCAGCTGTTTTTTTATCTCTTTGAAAAGCTTCATATCTGGGCCATTACGCCATTCGCCGATAACAGCGTTCTCTCTGCCGTATGGGATAGTATAATAGCTTTCAAAGCCCCTGAAATGGTCTATCCTTACTACGTCGTATGTATTTACAGCGCAGCGTATACGGTCGATCCACCACTTAAAATCCTCCGCCTCCATTACGTCCCAGCGGTAAACAGGATTTCCCCACAACTGACCCTCAGCGGAAAAAATGTCGGGGGGGCAGCCCGCAACATCTATCGGAGTTTTGTTTTCGTCAAGTAGAAAATACTGCGGATTTGTCCACACCTCAACGCTGTCATATGCAACATAGATCGGAATATCCCCTATAATATCGATCCCAAGCGAATTGACATATTTCTTAAAGCTTTTCCACTGCTTCGCGTATTCATACTGCAAAAAGCGCCAGAAGCCTACTTCATCAGAGTAACGTTTTCTTGCCTCAGCGACCGCTTCTTTTTCAAACATTTTAAGCGGTTCTTCCCATTCGTACCATGCCTTTCCGCCGTGCGCGAATTTTAGCGCCATAAACAAGCCATAGTCTTCGATCCAGCTGGAATTATCTTCGGCAAACTGCTTATAATCCTTGTCAAAATCAGGCTTGAACCGTGCGTAAGCCTTTTTCAGGACCCCGAAAACCTTTTCATAAAGCAGACCGTAATCGACCTCGCATGGATTTTTGTCCCAGTCAATTTTCCTGTAGTCCTCGGCTGCAAGCAGTCCGTCCTTTTCAAGCGTTTGAAAATCAATAAAATAAGGATTTCCTGCATAAACCGAAAAGCTCTGGTAAGGAGAATCACCGTAGCTAGTGGGAGATATAGGCAGTATCTGCCAATACCTCTGTCCCGCTTTTTTGAGAAAGTCCGCAAAGGCATACGCTTCCTTCCCCAGCTTTCCTATTCCGTAGCTGTTGGGAAGCGAGGATATATGCATTAAAATTCCGCTTGCGCGCATTATGATCAGTTCCTTTCGCTGTGTATATATTTTATTATACATTATTTTGTATTCAATATCAACTTCAATATAAAATATCGGCTATTTAAACAAAAATAAACTGAGGTTTTTGACAGCCGCATACGCTGTAATGAACCCCTGAAATATTCCTTAAATAATATTACAAATAGCAACTAATAGGTTACAAATCGGTAACGGGAATTTATTTGGACAGTTGAAAACCTCTGCTTGTCTTACGCAAAAATGTTGAAAACACTGTTGAAACTGTTAAAAACTCTGCATAATTCTGAAATACAAAGTTGAAAGCTTTTAAATCTTTCAACACAAGTACGTTTTTTTACTCTTTTCTGTTACTGGATTGTAATATTTACGGTCAGGCTTCAGTACAAAAAATCTGACACATTTTTCATTATATATGAATTAAAATTAGCTCTGAATATCCGGATTGTAATAATTCGCAGGAATACCGCAATATAAAAAAGCCGATACCGCCTTAAACGGTACCGGCTTCAGCGGATATACTTATCTGTAAATCCGTCTATATAACTTTTCAGCTCGTCAAGATCCTCCCTGCTTACCGATACAGACAAATCTGAAAGCTCTGTACCGGAGTAATCCCTGCCTACAAGATAGTCAAGGCTTACCTTAAAATAATCGGCCAGCTTAATAAGCGTTTCAATATCCGGCTCAACATTATGGTTTTCATATTTGTTTATACTCTGCTGGGAAACCATAACAATCTCAGCAAGCTCCCGCTGCGAAATGCCTGCTTTGCTGCGAAGCCTTTTCAGATTTTTTACCATTACTGCAACACCCCTTAATTTATTATAACAAATCCATGTTGTTATACAAACACCTTAAATTAGTTATTGACAACTATAAAGTGTTGTGATATAATATCAGCGTTATATCAAAAAAATATTCAAAACTCATAGTAAAACCTATTGACAAATGCAAAGATGTATAATATAATTACAGTAAATGATATTTACTTATGTGCAATTACAGTCAGGTATTTTCCCCTCTGAAAAAATACTGCAGGACTACTTGTAAAACCTGCGGATTTATTATATAATAGGTAGTAGCATTACGGCTGCCTGCTAATATCGTTTAAAAGAAAGGAACGAAGTTTTATGGAAACTGCAGACCAGAATGTACTGGAGGTCAGAGGACTTTCAAAGCAGTACAAAAAAGGAGTTTATGCATCTCAGGACGTAAGCTTCAGCGTAAAAAAAGGAGAGATATTCGCTCTGATCGGGCCTAACGGCGCCGGAAAGACAACAACAATAAGAATGATCTCTACGCTGCTCAAGGCAACTGAGGGCGACGCCGTCGTTGCAGGACACAGTATTCTTTCAGAGCCTGAAAGAGTAAGGGAAAATATTACATATCTTCCCGACGAAGCCGGAGCATATAAAACAATGACCGGAAAAGGCTATCTTGAATTTATGGCGGGAATTTACGCCGGAAACAAAGCTCAGGCGGCAGAATTTGTTAAGACTGGCTGTGAGATATGCGAGCTAGGCGAAAGGTTGGAGGATAAAATAGGAAGCTATTCAAGAGGTATGATAAGAAAGCTTCTGCTTGCAAGAGCGATAATGTCAAAGCCTGCGCTTGCGATCTTTGACGAGCCTACCTCGGGACTTGATATAATCAATGCCCTTGAAATCAGACGTATGATAAAAAACCTGTCTGCTCAGGGTATGAGCTTTCTGCTGTCCTCTCACAATATGCTTGAAATAGAGTATGTTTCAGACCGGGTAGGAATAATAGCAAAGGGACATCTGCTTGAGGTCGGAACTCCGGCTGAGCTGAAAGAAAAATACAATACGCAGAATCTGGAGGAAGTATTTGAAAAGGTGGTGATGAGCAATGAAGTTTATTAATCTGCTGAGAAAAGAACTTAAGGAAATGCTCACTCCCCAGACTATTCTTACGCTGGTAATTATGGTGATCATTCTCTCAGTTGCGGGAAACGCTATGACTGGCGCTATGGAAAGCTCTCAGGAGGAAAGCTCGAAAATTACGATCTGCGATCAGGATAATACCGATTTTACCAAATCTGTTATAGCGCTTATGAAAAATCCTGCCGACGGGGTAGAAAACGACGTTACTCTTGTAGAGCTCGAAAGCGATGATTATGCAAAAGAGCTGAAAAGACTTGACAGGAAAAATATAGTAATTATCCCGAAAGGCTTTACGGAGCAGGTTGATAAGGGAGAGCAGGCACAGACAAAATACATAAGCCAGATGACCTCGCTTTCAACAATGTCAAACGTTTCAACCGGCTCGGATACTGCGCTATCAGTAATAGAAGCCGCTGTAAAATCAGCGCTTTATACAGACAAGGTATCAAAAGGACAGCTTACCGAACAGGAAGTTACGCAGCTCGATTCTCCTGTAGCTATTTCCGAAACAACTGTAGTAGCCGGAAAATCCGCTGAGATCTCTTCAATGATACTGTATTCAATGTGTCAGATGCAGGGTATGTTCGTTCCGATCATAGTATATCTTCTCATTATGTATTCATCTCAGATGATACTTAATGCGGTTTCAACGGAAAAGCTCGACAAAACTCTTGAAACGCTGCTTTCCGCTCCTGTTTCAAGACTGTCGGTGCTGAGTGCCAAAATGCTGTCCGCCGCAATAGTCGCAGCGCTGTACGCCGTAGTATTTATGTTCGGTATGAACAATATGATGTCGGGACTTATGGTAGGAGATACCTCACAATATTCAGGAATAGTCGAAGACCTGGGACTGTCTATGTCGGCAGGACAATATACCCTCGTAGGTATTCAGATGTTTATTACTATTCTTATCTCGCTTTCTATTTCACTGATACTCGGTGCGCTGGCAAAAGACGCAAAATCAGGTCAGACACTTATAATGCCGATAATGATCGCAGCTATTATCCCGTATCTGCTTTCGCTTATGCTCGATATTAAAACGCTGTCGCCGATACTGAGATATATTATTTACGCTATACCTTTTACTCATACGTTTATGGCTTCAGAAAATATTATGTTCGGAAATATGGAAGTTTACTGGGGCGGCCTGATCTACCAGCTGATAGTTCTGGCAATATGCATGAGCTTTGCTATCAGAGTATTTACAAGCGATAAAATATTTACTATGACTCTCAGTATAGGTCAGAAAAAGAACAGGGCCTCAAAAAGATCATTATTTGCCAAAAAGTAAATAAAAGGGAGAACAGCATAATGAAATCAAACAAAAATCTGAAAACCGCACTTATATGCCTGCTCTGTGCGGCGTCGGCTGTAATGGCAGCCTGCGGCTCCGGCAATAGCTCATCAGCAGATGAAAGCTCGTCCGCCGCAACGGCTGCTCCGTCGGTCACGCTTCCGTCCGATTCACAGTCCAATGAATCCGAAAGCGACACCAGCTCACAGACTGATGACTCCAAAAGCTCGGATATAACGCCGCTTATGTGGGAAGTGACCTCGTCCGACGGAACAAAAATAACTATGATGGGTTCTATGCACGCGCTCAAGGACGAGACTTATCCTCTTCCAAATAAGATAACAGAAGCTTATGAAAACGCTGATATTCTTGCGGTCGAATGCGATATAACTACAGTTTCCACAAACTTTACGGCCCAGCTGAAGCAGCTTGAGAATATGTATTATGATGACGGAACAACGATAAAGGATCACCTTTCGCCTGAGGTCTACGACGGAATAACAGACTATGTTGAATCATGCGGGATTGATATTAAAAACTTTGAGACCTTCCGCCTGTGGGCGCTCAGCTCCCAGATGGAAACGCTTGCCCTTCAGCAGTCCGATTTAAAGATCAATAACGGAATAGACGCTTACCTCCTTAACAAGGCTCACGACGATAAAAAGGAGATATACGAAGTTGAATCTGTTGACTTCCAGCTTGATATGTTAATAAATATGTCCGACGAAATCTATGAAGCCATGCTTTCATCCTATAACGCCGAAACAAAGGACGATATGATAAAGCTGCTGGAGGACACATATCAGGCATGGGCAAAAGGCGATTATGATTTCCTTGCAGAATCGAACGATATAAACGTTTCGATAAAGCAGGCGGAGGAAGCCGGCGAGCCTCTTACAGACAAACAGATAGAGCTTCTTACCGACTACAATAAACAGCTTCTGTTTGACCGTAATATTACTATGAAAAACGCCGTAGAAGAGCTGCTTAAAGGAGATAAGGATGTTTTCTATGTAGTAGGCGTCGCTCATTTTGCAGGGGAAGGCGGTATAATAGACCTGCTTGAAAAGGACGGATATACGGTTACCAAGTTGGAATATTAATAAAATGCATTGCCGGTTAACGGCATACCAAAAAGCGTTACTTAGCTATAATTGCTCAGTAACGCTTTTTTACATTATTAGGTATAATACTGCGGTCATCTCTGAAAAACAATGTCAAACTGATAATACAGTTCCCCCGTCAGCATATTGATATAAATATATTTTCTCATATCTCCGTAACCATTAATTTCGCCTTCTTTTAAATACTCCGAATGGTCAACATCAATAATAAGCAAGCCGTATACCGCTGCTCAGTACAGGTCATATCTGTAAAAAATATTAGTGCCTGTATAGTCATTCAAATAAATACATTTGTTTACAGAATCGATCGCCGCACAGTGCATATTGGAAGCAGACGTAATATTATTGACCGTCTCTCCGCTGTCAAGGTCTATTATACTGACCTCCGTATTTTGTTCTTTGCTGTCTTCTGTTAAAAGGGACATATATACCCCGTCGTAGGAAATATGTACCTCATAATAATATTTATCTATTACATCAAGAATATCTTGATAAACTACCTGATATTCACTGCCATCGATCCTGACCGCCTTGAACTCCCCGTCCTCGGTGAAAGCGCTGTAGTATAAACGACCCATACTGTCTATATCGTATTGGTATAAATAACGTATCTTCTTATCTCCGAACAGATCGTAGTTATTAAACAAACTATACTTTTTATTACCATCGTTCAGATCATAATAACCGATCTCAAAATTACTTATATCTCTTCCTTCTTGTGTAACTGTATACTGATAGCTTTCATAATAAAGCCTGCCGTTATTTACAGCCAACAATGATACCTGTTCCGAGGGGTCATCATTTTCCGGTAGCTTTACTTCCGTATATTCGTCAGTTCCGGCTTCTGATTTATACAGAACCAGATTATCAAAGCTATAGTCCATCTGCTTATTCTGGTGATAGGAATAAACATACAAGGTCTGCATATCCTCTGACAAAAGAAATCCAGTATTGTACAGATCGTAAAAGTTCTTATATATATCCAGATTTTTTGAATTCCACTCTCCTATTTTCTGCATATCATCATTGTAGCATATGAAATCAAAGCCTGTATCATAGCTTCTGTCCTCATTTTCGGCTTGCTGGCTGTAGACTGCCGAAGAATAAAAACCGCCGGGAATAAAACAGTTATTGCGGTTCGGAGCAAGGCTGACGGATTCAGTCATGCTGTAATTCCATTTATCTCCGTCCCTGACGGCAGTTATCTTTCCGAGAGTGTCCTCTTCCTCATCATACCCAGAGATTCTGAGTGCATAGATTTTTCCGTTTTTTGCTTCTAGCTTCATCTGTAAGGGATTGCTCTGAATCTGCGAATCGACACGGAACAAACCTGTAAGATCAACAGGAGTTACCTTATCTGTTTTACCCATTTCAATAGAATAGTCCAGCGCAGAATCTAAATTTGCACCGCCCCAGCTGTAATCCGAACTATCAGCCTGCGAAACCGCTGATTTTACGGGAGCACTGAGTTCCTCGTCGCCGCTGTCCTTTATTCCGCCGTCAAGCGAAACAAGCGCCCATACGCCTGCTATACACATTGATACGGCAGCCGCAATTGATACAAGCGGTTTTGAGCCGCTTATTTTAGCTTTTCCCGAAGAAACAGTCCTTACAGCGTTTTCCGGTGCATTTTCTCTTTCTTTTTTATCTTTCAGCAGCTGCTCCAGAACACGCCGCTTAGATTCATCAGGCATTCTGATTCTGTCGAATTCAGCCTTAACGGAATCATCAGCTTCCGTTGTTATAATCTTGTCGATCATTTAACCTGACCTCGCTTTCCGTTTTGCCGTTATCCGTTTGTTTTACACTTAATTTTTCTGTCTGATTTGAGCATTGTCTTTAATCTTTTTCTGCCCTTATGCAGCCAGCTATGTACAGTGCTTTCGCTTACATAATACATTCTGCCTATCTCCGCCGCGGTATATCCCTCATAATAAAAAAGGTATACAGCGTTTCTTTGCTTTTCCGGCAGTTCCAGCACCGATTCCATAGTTTCGCTTATTTCAAAATCCGCAGTTGTCTCCAATGCCTTATCCCGCTCTTTTCCGTCAGCTGCTTTTTTCCTCCACCAATGCTTTAAGGTGTTCTTGCATTGGTTCTGAGCGGTAACTATAAGCCACGCCTTTTCATGCTCCTGATTTTCAAACAGAGTTCCGTGCTCCATGTACTTTAAGAAGACAGCAGATACGGCGTCTTCTATATCGTACCGATTTCCTTTGAAATACATAAAGCATATTCGATAGATCATATCGGAATACATTTCAAAGGCTCTTTCAACGTCTTTATGCGTCGTAGTCCGCTCCCCCCTTTCTTTTTTAACAAACCTTTGTCTGTTATCTGAAAAGCTTTTCATTTATAATACAATCCTGCCCACTGAATCCTTGTGAACATTTTGTAAATGTTTTCACCGCAATACTGCTTCTAAAGTTAAAAAAGAAAGCCTCTCCGATCTAAACGGAAAGGCTTTCAGGAAATTACGTAATTATTCCTCGTTTGAAGCTGTTTCGATATACTTTACAATATCTCCGACAGTCTTGATGTTTTCAACCTCTTCATCAGGAATTTCAACATCAAACTCCTCTTCAATCGACATAACAAGGTCAACAACGTCAAGTGAATCAGCGCCGAGGTCATCAACGATCGATGATTCCATAGTAACATCGCTCTCTTCAGCGTCAAGCTGCTCAACGACGATATCACGAACCTTTTCAAATACCACTAAAAGCACCCTCCATTCTAATGAGAATATTCGGCAGCACAGCAAGCCTATGATGCCTTATGATAGTTGAGCCGAATAACAGCTCTATCAACCATTATTTAGTCAAACTGCTATTCTCTTCAAAATCGCCAACTATTCTAAACTTATTATAGCGTTCATTTAGCAATTCGTCAAGACCTTTTTTCAATTTTCTTTGCAGCGCTTCAAAAATATAATCCGATATATTTTCAGCAGTCTGCTCGCAGTCGTTATGAGCTCCGCCGACAGGCTCAGGAATAATATGATCGCAAACCTTAAGCCGCTGCAGATCCTCCGCAGTGATCTTCATAATATCACAGGCTTCCCTCTCCCTTGAAGCGTCCTTCCACAAAATAGAAGCAAAGCCTCTCGGAGAAATAACCGAATAAATAGCATTTTCCAGCATAGCAAGCTCATCGCAGACTCCCATCGCAAGAGCTCCTCCCGAGCCTCCCTCTCCGAGTATAATTGAAATAACCGGAGTCCTGAGGGTCATAAAATCCATAATGCTCTTTGCTATAGCCTCGCCCTGTCCACGCTTTTCGGCCTCAACGCCGCAGAATGCGCCCGAAGTATCTACAAGGCATATTACAGGACGGCGAAACTTTTCAGCCTGCCTGGCAAGCCTGAGAGCCTTTCTGTAGCCCTCAGGATGAGGCATTCCGAAATTACATTCTTTATTTTCTTCAAGGTTTCTTCCCTTAACCTGAGCGATAACCGTAACCGGCATACCCTTGAATCGGCATACTCCGCCCATGATCGCTCCGTCGTCGCCGTAATAACGGTCACCGTGCATTTCATAGAAATCGTCAAATATAAGGGGGATATAATCTCTTACCGTAGGTCTGCCCTTATGACGTATTATATCGAGTCTTTGGCTGGCTGTAAGATTATTCATCAATTACGCCCTCCTTTGCTTTATGTAGCTTCAGCAGATGAGCCAATGTCCTTCTCATCTTCTTGCGCTCAACTATCATATCTACGAAGCCTGCTTCCAACATAAACTCCGCCGATTGAAACTCGTCGGGAAGCTTTTGCTTTATCGTACCCTCGATCACTCTTCTTCCCGCAAAGCCTATAAGCACCTTAGGCTCGGCAATAATTATATCTCCGAGAGAAGCAAAGGAAGCCGTTACCCCTCCCGTAGTAGGGTCGGTCATTACGGTTATGTAAAGCAGTCCCAACTGACTGTGACGAGCCACAGCGCCGCTGGTCTTTGCCATCTGCATAAGAGAAACTATTCCCTCCTGCATTCTTGCTCCTCCCGAAGCGGTAAAGGCAATTACAGGCAGTCGGTTCTCTGCCGCAAACTCAAACGCTCTTGTAATTTTTTCACCAACGACACTGCCCATTGAAGCCATCATAAAATTTGAATCCATTACGATAATTACAATATCTTCTCCTCGTATCTTGGCCCGTCCGGTTATAACAGCATCGCTTAAACCGGTTTTTTCCCTAAGAGACTTCTGCTTTTCTTCATAGTCGGGAAAATCTATCGGATTTTTAGAGATCATATCCTTATCAAATTCCTCAAGACTGTCCTTGTCAATAGTTATATCAAGCCGTTCCCTTGCGGAAAGACGGGCATGATAATTACAACTAGGGCAGACCTTTCCGTTATTCTGAAAATCTTCGATAAAGGTAACGCCGGAACATCTGGGACATTTGAACAACAGTCCCTTTGGAATATCAGTTTTGCTTTTTTTTACCTCGTCAGCCTTTCCCTCGCCGTTAAAGCGGGTTCTTACGACTGAAAACAAATCCTCCAGCATTTAAACTTTCCCCCTTCTATATAATTTCCGTACGGTTAAGAAAGCCGTTGTCGTAATCTCCCTTTAAAAAGGCGTCGGTACGGATAAGCTTCAGCTGAAAATCTATATTGGTCGCTACTCCGTCCACTATAAATTCAGACAGCGCCCAGGTCATTTTTGCTATAGCTTCTTCACGGTTCGCTCCGTGAACGATAAGCTTTCCTATCATACTATCATAATATGGAGATATCTCATAACCCTGATATACTGCGCTGTCAACTCGTATTCCCGGTCCTCCCGGGATATGCAGGGAATTGATAACCCCGGGTGACGGACGGAAGCCCAGCGCAGGATTTTCCGCATTTATTCTGCATTCTATAGCATGACCGCTGTATTTTATATCCTCCTGCTTTATAGAAAGCCTCTCTCCGGACGCAATAAGCAGCTGCTGCTTAACAAGATCGACCCCTGTTACAGCCTCAGTAATAGGATGCTCAACCTGAATTCTGGTGTTCATTTCCATGAAATAGAAGCTGCCGTTTTTATCTACAAGAAATTCTATCGTTCCTGCATTTCTGTAGCCGCATACCTTTGCCGCCCTGACCGCCGCTTCGCCCATTTTAATTCGCAGTTCCTCGGTCATTATAGGCGACGGAGCTTCTTCAAGCACCTTCTGGTTTCTTCTCTGCATAGAGCAGTCACGCTCTCCCAGATATATTACATCGCCGTAATTATCCGCAAGTATCTGGATCTCAATATGCTTGGGATTTTCTATAAATTTTTCTATGTATATCTCGTCGTTGCCGAAGCAGGCAAGCGCCTCCTGTTTTGCAGCGGTCATCTGTGCTTCAAGCTCCTCGTCTGAACGCACGATCCTTATTCCTCTTCCTCCGCCGCCTGCTGAAGCCTTTACCATTACCGGATAACCAAGCTCGGCGGCAAGAGTATGAGCTGCGTGAATATTGGAGATCGCACCGTCTGAGCCCATAATTACAGGAACTCCCGCTTCCTTCATCGTTTCCTTAGCCTGAGCCTTATCGCCCAGCATTTCAATACTGTGAGCCCGGGGACCGATAAAAGTTATCCCGCATTTCTCACAGGTTTTAGCAAATGACGGATTTTCAGACAGGAATCCGAAGCCGGGATGAACTGCGTCCGCACCCGTTATCTCACAGGCGGAAATTATCGCTCTTACGTTTAAGTAGCTGTCCTTACTTGCCGCAGGACCTATGCAAACCGCTTCGTCGGCAATTTTTGCATGTAGAGCGTTTTTATCTGCCGTGGAATATACTGCTACCGTATGTATTCCCAGCTCCCTGCAAGCTCGTATCACACGAACCGCAATTTCGCCGCGGTTCGCTATTAAAACCTTTTTGAACATAGCTTTTTCGCCTTTCTCAAAGAAATTTCAAGAAAATCTATTCTTACTGCACTTTTAGCAGATCGTTTTCATATCTATTTTGATAAGCAGCAAAGCCTGCCGTTATCATGTTATCGTTCCATGGCTCGCTTGTAAAAACCTTATGACAAAGGCGTCTGCGATTTATGAACGGTCAAAACTCCTTACTTTAAGCTCTATATCCGATTCCGCCGTCTACTTTATCGCAAAGGTGATCTCCGCAGAAACCGCCTTTTTGCCATTTACCGTAGCAAGCGCCTTGCCGACTCCGATAGGCCCCTTGACTTTAATAATTTCAACCTCGATATTGAGAGTATCTCCGGGCAGGACCTGCTGACGGAACTTACAGTCCTTTATGCCGCCGAAAAGACCTATTTTCCCCTTGTTCTCAGGCAATGCAAGCAACGCTACCGCTCCTGCCTGAGCGCACATTTCCACCATAAGGACTCCCGGAGTAACGGGATAGCCGGGGAAATGACCCTTGAACCAGAACTCGTCCTCTTTCATATACTTCGTAGCAACGACACGCTTTCCGACTTCAAGCTCGTTTACCTCGTCGATAAGCAGAAACGGGTCTCGGTGCGGAATTATCTCCATGATCTGATCTTTGTTAAGTACCACTGACATTTATTTTACCTCAATTCTAAAATGGGTCAGCCCCAGTAATCTTCTGCTCTAAGCTCGGAATGATTTTGCATATATTCATTCAGCTCAACAGAATCGCAGTTTATCAATTCAATTTTAAAATATCCTTTGAGTCCGCCTAGCTTTTGCATGATCCATTCGTCAAAATTTGAAATTTCTATATCGTCTACATAATACATAATTCCCTTATGCCGTTCAGCTTCATCATCTGAAGCGGCTAAATTGCATACCAAAATATGATACTTCTGCTTCTCATAATAAAGATTAAGCTCTTCAGCAAGCACCAAATTGTTTTCAACAGCAAATTCCTCCGAGTGCTTCAGATACAGTCTAAGCATATCATAATCAACAACATAGAAAAATTTTTCATTCCATTTTGCAATTAGCTTTTTAAATAATCCCATTTTCTTAACCAATAATCATAACCGTCTGATCGAACTCAAGCGCATCGCCGTCGGAAACCAGAATTTCCTTTACCACGCCGTCAAACTCAGACTGAACCTCGCTCATAACCTTCATAGATTCTATAATAAATATAGTGTCTCCCTTTTTAATCTGCTGTCCGACCGTTACAAACGGCTTGTCATTAGGCGACGGAGCAGAATAGAAAGTTCCTACAATAGGCGCTTTTACTTCCTTGCCGGAAACAGCCGGAGCAGCGGAAGCTGAGGGAACGCTCTGAACAGGCTCTGCCGAAGGAACTGGTGACGCAGCCATATTCATCACAGGCGGAGGCGGCGGACATTTTCTGCCCTTTATTGTGATCTTCTTGCCTTCGTCAATTATTGTTATTTCTCCGAGATTCTTTCCGTTTACAATATCGGCAAGCTTTTCTATTGTATCAAGGTCAAACTGACCGTATATCTTTTCACTCATTGCAGCTTCTCCTTAATCAGAATATTTTTTCAGGCATATCGTTGCGTTATGTCCGCCGAAGCCAAGGGAATTTGAAAGAGCACCCTTTATATCCACACTTCTGTTGCCCTCAACGCAGTAATCCAGATCACACTCCGGATCGGGAGTTTTATAGCCTAGAGTCTTATGAATAAAGCCCTCCTTGACCGACAGCGCGGTAACGATAGCTTCTACTCCTCCGGCAGCTCCGAGGAGATGTCCTATCATAGACTTTGTGGAATTTATAACGGTCTTTTCCGCCGCTTCTTCTCCAAGCGCAAGTTTAACCGCCGTTGTTTCATATTTGTCATTAAGATTTGTAGAGGTTCCATGCGCATTGATATAATTGACCTCGTCGGGAGCAAGTCCTGCTTCCTCATAGGCATGCTTCATTGCATAAGCCGCCGCTTCTCCGGTAGGCGAAGGACTTGTCATATGATAAGCGTCGCCGGTAGCGCCGTAGCCTGCTATCTCAGCAATAATTTCAGCGCCTCTTGCCTTAGCATGCTCAAGCTCCTCAAGACAAAGTATACCCGAACCCTCGCCAAGAACAAAGCCCTGTCTTTCAAGATCGAAAGGCGTAGAAGCAGTTTCAATTGTTTCCGCTCTTGACAGCGCTTTCATATTGTTAAAGCCGCCCAGAGCGAACCTTGAAATACAAGCCTCCGCTCCTCCGCACAGGCAAACGTCAAGATAACCGTCCTTGATTTTGCGGAAGGCCTCGCCTATAGCGTGAGTTCCCGAAGAACAGGCGGTAGTTGTACAGAAATTATCTCCCTTGAAGCCGGTCTTCATAGAAACCGTTCCCGCCGCCATATTTCCGATCATCATAGGTATAAAGAAGACAGATATTTTATCAGGCTTCTCGTTAAACTTAGTTACCTCCTGCTCGGTAAGATTCAGTCCGCCTATTCCGACACCAATAATAACGCCTGCTCTGAACGGATCTATATCCTTGAAGTCGGAGCCTGCCATTTCAAGCGCCTGTATTGAAGAGCAAAGAGCAAACTGCGTAAACCTGTCCATTCTCCTTGCCTCTTTTTTATCTATGTATCTGCTGCTGTCAAAATTTCTGACTGCCCCTACTACCTTAACAGGAAAATCTGCCGTATCAAACTGGTCTATATATGAAAGACCGTTTTTATTTGCCTTTATATTGTCCCAGAATTCTGAAACGCTCTGACCCAGAGGATTTACCGTTCCCATTCCTGTAATAACTACTCTTCTCATTTAAACACTCCTTTATTTTAATCAGCAATTGATGTTCTAACACGATAATATATTACCGACTCTACATAGAAAGTCCGCCTGAGATCTCTATTACCTGTCCTGTAACATAGCTTGCGTCCTTTGAAGCAAGGAACGAAACCACTCCGGCTATCTCTTCAACCTCGCCGTAGCGCTTCATTGCTATCTGAGCGATCATTGCGTCGCGCTGAGCGTCAGTAAGCTTGTCGGTCATCGGCGTTTTGATAAATCCCGGAGCTACTGCATTGCAGGTAACTCCCCTGGACCCCAGCTCCTTTGCCACAGTCTTTGTCATTCCGATTATTGCCGCCTTTGAAGCGGAATAGTTTATCTGCCCCGGATTTCCGTATACTCCGGCTACGGAGGAAAGATTGATTATCCTGCCCGACCTCTGACGCATCATAACGCTGCCCACGAACTTGCACATATTGAATACGCTCTTCTGGTTTACAGCTATTACGCTGTCGTACTGCTCCTCGCTCATTCTCGCCATAAGACCGTCCCTTGTTATCCCTGCGTTGTTTACAAGCACGTCAATACTGCCGAAGCGAGCCTTTACCGCCTTAACGGTTTCTTCTACCTGAGAATAGCTTGAAACGTCGCAGATGAATTTTTCTACCTCAACACCCTCAGCTGCGATCCTCTCCATAATATCATTGTTCTCAAACATTGCCTCGCTGATGTCGTTAAGCGCAATATTAAAGCCGTCCTTTGCAAGTCTGAGTGCAATAGCCGCTCCTATTCCTCTTGCAGAGCCTGTTATAAGTGCAGTTGCCATACCTTTTTCCTCCTAGATAAATTCAGCTCCGAGCTGTTTCAGTTTTATATCATAATTTTCTTTTTTGTATAAAATGCCAGGATAATTATTCGCCTTTCACATACTTGGAAATTATCCCGTACCAGAATTTGCCCAGCTTTTCATAGCCCTCTTTTGTCGGGTGAACTCCGTCCTGAAGATCTTCTTTAGCGATCACGCTGTTTACGTCGGCAAGCTCTATATTTCTTCCCGCCGCCTTTTCCTCCTGTACAACAGTCTTTACCTTTTCATTATATTCGTCAACGTATTTATCCATAGCTTCTACCGTGAAAAACTCAGCTGAGATATAGGTGTTATCCTTTGCGTCCATATAAGGGATAGTTGCAAGATAAAGCATACCGTCCTCCGGCAGCTTTTCAAATATACTGTCCACAAGGTTTTTAAGTCTTGTGCCTGCATCGTCTAGCTCATAAAGACTTAAAATATCGTTAGTGCCGATTTGCAGCATTACCACATCGGGTGTATATAGGTCAAAAAGCTCGTCCACCTTGCCTGATATACCGCCTCTTACATCTCCCGTAACCGACTCGGAGATCGGGTCGATAGAATAGCCTGTATAGCCGCAGTGCTGATTATCGTAGCATTCTCCGGCTTTCTTTTTTCCTACAAAATCAACATACTGAGATAACCCGTTTTCCTCCAGCATATTAGCAAGCGGAACTCTGTATGAGCCTTTATATGTAAAGCCCTCGGTTATCGAATCGCCGAAAGCCATAAGCTTTATACTGCGAGGATACTGGACCTCAGCCTGTGACGATGAAGCCTGCGCCGCCGAGACGTTTTCCTCAGTTTTGGAAGAACCGTCCGACTTTCCGCATGAAGTCAGCAGAGCCGCAGATAATAATATAGGTACGATAAGCTTTACGATATTCATAATAATACCTCTCCTTTTCAGATTTCCGAAGCAAATCCAGGCGCATAGATTTATCTGTTCAAAAGCTGCTCCGCCTGAGCAAACATTTCCTCTATCATAGCCTTCGCCGGCTCTATTTTATTTACCATGCCTGCAATAGCGCCGCAGAGGAAGGAGCCTTCCTCAAGATTTCCGTCCTGTACAGCTTTTCTCAAAGAGCCTAAGGTAATCTCCTCAAACTCATCGGGAGTGATCGTTCCGTTCATTTCTCCGCCCGCAAGCTTTTTGGAAAACTTCGTCTTTACATTACGGCAGGGGTGACCGGTAGAACGTCCGGTTACTATACTGTCGGTGTCCTTTGCCTTTATAACAAGCTCCTTGTAGGTAGGATGAATCCGACATTCCTCAGCTGCAAGAAAACGTGTTCCCAGCTGAACGCCCTCCGCTCCGAGCATAAAAGAAGCGGCGATTCCTCTGCCGTCGGCGATTCCTCCCGCTGCAATAACAGGAATTTCAACAGCGTCAGCAACCTGCGGAACAAGGCACATCGTAGTGTTCTCGCCGATATGTCCGCCCGATTCCGTTCCCTCTGCCACTACCGCGTCAGCGCCGGCTCTCTCCATTCTCTTAGCAAGAGCGACCGACGGAATAACCGGAATAACCTTGATCCCTGCCTCTTTCCACGCTGCCATATACTTGCCGGGGTTTCCTGCTCCTGTTGTTACGACAGGAACGCCCTCCTCGATAACGAGCTTTGCAAGTTCCTCTGCGTTAGGGCTCATAAGCATGATATTTACACCAAAAGGCTTGCCGTTTACAGCCGCTTTTGTCTTTCGGATTTCCTCTCTCAGATAGTCGATAGGGGCAGAGCCGCCTGCAATAAGCCCAAGTCCTCCTGCGTTTGAAACCGCAGCAGCAAGAGTCGATTCGGCAATCCAAGCCATACCGCCCTGAATTATAGGATATTTTATTCCCAAAAGCTCTGTGATTCTGGTCTTTGTCGTTGTCATATTCAAAACTCCTTTTCGCGCCTGCAGCGCGGCTATTTAATGTCGCTACAAATTTATTTTCCATGATAAATCATATTTTGCCAGAAGATGTTTTCCTCTTTGCAAAACGTCATACTCAGCGGCGCAGATTTTAACGCAGCCGTTGATAAAATCCTTTTCCAAGCTCCTAAAAGCAATAAGCTTAGGCTTTCCCTCGGACTTTTCAGAAAAATCCTCCTGCATATCCTGCAAAAATTCTTCAATCTCAAAAGGATAAATACTGTTGATTTTTTCCTCTGCAAAATTTTCCGGCACGGCAGGCTTGTTCTCAAAGCCGTATTTTTCAACAAGCTTTCGATTTAAAATATGGTAATCCATATAAAGCCGAGCTGTCAACTCCGTGTCGCCGCGCCTTGAAAGCAGACCCTTAATATAGTAAAGATAATAACGGAAAAGGTTATCTTCGATCAAGTGAAAATAATATCCCAGATAAAGCTCGTCCGACATAACCTCGTCTTTAAAGCGGCCGAAAAAGCCATAAAAGTCAAAATGCTTACGCTTGCCGCCATCAAAAAGCTCCATAAAATGCTAGTTGACCGCTTTTTTATCCACCGACAAAACTGCGTCGGGAAGAATCTGACCTATTTCAAAACGATTTCTATCCGAAATAGACAGCTTACGTTCAAGCTCATATGCCACCGCCAGGTGCATTATTCTTGAAGCCATTACAATTAATATTCAAAAACCACTGCGCCGTAGGTCAGTCCGCCGCCGAAGCCTACCAGACAAACCTTATCGCCTCTCTTTATCTTCCCGTCCTTAACAGCGTCGTAAAATGCCAGAGGGATAGACGCAGAAGACGTATTGCCATACCTGTCGATATACATCGGGAATTTCTCCATAGGAAGTCCCAAATGCTTTGCGGCGGTCTCGATAATTCTTATATTCGCCTGATGAGGTACTATAGCGTCAAGCTCCGAAGGCAGGATACCGGCTCTTTCACAAGCCCTTTCTACCGCATTCGGCAGAGCCTTTGTCGCAAACTTATAGACCTCCTTGCCGTCCTGATAGAAATAATGCTCCTTGGTCTGAGGCATTTTCATATCAAAATCCTCCGTACTTGTACGGAATGCGTTTTCAGATCTCAGCGCTCTGGCTACAACCTTGTCTGCTCCGTTTCCATCCGCACCCAGATAATTTGAATAAACAGTCCCGTCGCATTTTTCAAGCACAAAAGCTCCCGCTCCGTCGCCGAACAGTACGCAGGAGGAACGGTCGGTATAATCCGTAAACTTTGAAAGCTCCTCAGTTGCAACGACAAGAACTGTTTTTACGTCACTGCCGCTGTGAAGATACCTCTTCGCCATATCAACAGCATAAGCAAAACCTGCGCACGCCGCATTAATATCAAAAGCCATACAGCCTATCGCTCCCAGCTCTCTCTGAATTATGCAGGCAGTTGACGGAGTATAGAAATCCGAAGTTACCGTAGTGGTTATAATAAGATCTATTTCTGACGGGTCGATCCCGGCGTCTGCAACCGCTTCCTTTGCCGCCATTGCGCCAAGGTAATATGTAGGCTCTCCGTTGGTTATATGTCTGGTCTTGATACCGGTGCGCTGAGTTATCCACTCGTCGCTGGTTTCAACTATTTTCGTAAAGTCCTCGTTTGTAGCGATCATTTCCGGAACGTATCTTCCTATTCCCCTGATCCTGATCCCCTGTGTTTTACTGATGTCCGCCAATTGAGTTTCCTCCCAAATTAAATAATATATTTTAAACAGGATATTGTACCGGCTTAAATTATATGCTATAATAGAATCAAACGCAAGCTTATATGTTAAAACCAAATCGCAATTAATTAAAATTTTGTACTAAATACATGCACTTGTTTCAGAAAATAAGCTTAACCTTATTTATTATAAACCTATTTTATGGATTGGTAAATAACAAAAAATGAACAACTTGTGGCTGAACAAAACATTTCAATATTTTTTCATAATTAAGCTTTTACATATACAGAAGGTTCGGGTAACCGATCCGATCTAACGGCCTGATATGAAATTATATTATCACTATCCCATGAACTTTTTTGTCAGATTATAAGTTTCGGTTTAATAATATCCGTTTGGTATATTGAAGCGGAGCGTTTCAATTGTATAAAATAATTCTAAATTTAAAGGAGTAAAAACCATGGCAAAAAACATTTTTTTATTCTCAGGACAAGGCTCGCAGTATGCAGGAATGGCAAAGGAATTATACGACGGCTTCGACAGCGCAAAAGCGGTTTTTGAAACTGCGAATTCGATACTCGGCTATGATATTGCAGAACTTTGCTTTAACGGTCCTGATACCGAGCTTAATAAAACCGTTAATTCACAGCCTGCTATTATGGCTTGTTCTCTGGCGGCTTTTGAAGCGGCAAGGGCAAGCGGGATCAGCTTTGACGGAGTTGCCGGACACTCGCTTGGCGAATATGCCGCAATGGCGGCTTCAGGAGTTGTTTCAATTGAGGACGGCTTTAAGCTTATCAAGGCAAGAGCCTGCGCAATGCAGAAAGCCGCCGAAGCAAACAGCGGCGCAATGTACGCTATAATCGGACTGCCTGCCGAAGAGGTGGAAAAAGTCTGCGAAGAAACCGAAGGCTATGTCGTTCCCGTAAACTATAATTCAGCCGTTCAGACAGTTATTGCAGGCGAAACAGCAGCCTGCGAAAAAGCAGCCGAGGTATTTACAGGAATGAAGAAAAAAGCAATCAGGCTTAACGTCGCATCAGCGTTCCACTCAAAGCTTATGCAGTCTGCCGCAGATGAGTTTATCGAAACAGCTGCGACTGTAAAATTTAACTCTCCTGCAGTAGAATTTTATTCAAACGTTCTCGGCGCAAAGCTTGAAGATTTTTCAAATATGCCAAGCCTGCTCGCAAAACACATTGTTTCGCCTGTTAAGTTCACATCAGAACTTGCGGCTATGAACGACGCCGGCTATGAAAACTACATTGAGCTAGGACCTAACAAAGTTCTCACAGGTCTTGTCAAGAAAACCCTCAAGGGAGCAAACGCAGTAAATATTGAAAATTCCGCAAGCCTTGAAAAGGCTCTGGCAAGTCTGAAATAAACCCGTCTTAAATATTGAAAGGAGCGTATATTTATGAAGCGTCAGGATTACTTATCTTGGGATGAATATTTTATGGGGATCGCCCTGCTTTCGGCAGGCAGAAGCAAGGACAGCAATACGCAGGTAGGCGCCTGTATCGTTTCCGAGGAAAATAAGATCCTTTCGGTAGGCTACAACGGAATGCCCACCGGCTGTAACGATGATGAAATGCCGTGGGAACGTGAAGGCGAAGCGCTTGAAACCAAATATCCCTTTGTCTGCCACGCCGAGCTTAACGCAATTCTCAACCGCTCTACGGGGAGCTTACAGAACGCACGTATATACGTTTCGCTTTTTCCCTGCAACGAATGCGCCAAGGCAATTATTCAGAGCGGAATAAAAGAGGTCGTTTACATGGAAGATAAGTATGCCGATACCGACGGAGTAAGAGCCTCAAAGAAAATGTTTGAAATGACCGGCGTAAAAATGCGGCAGTATTTCCAAACGGACAGAATCGTAACAGTAAAGCTTTAAGGCATTTATAATGCTGCCTTTTTACCTGAGCATATTTAAGCTATGAACAAAACAAAATACGGCGCTTTATGTGTTGTTCAGATAAAGCGCCGCATTTTTTACAGTTCTGGTTAATAAACGTCCATAATAAAGAAACAGAAATCTTGCATAGCCCGCAGGAATAAGCTAATATATACTTATAAAAATTAAAGGAAATCAGGTGTGATCTATGAAACGTACAGAACTTAAAATCGACAGGGATAAAAAGCTGTCAAAAATAAGCAGGAATATCTACGGACATTTTGCCGAGCACCTCGGAAGATGTATTTACGGCGGTATTTATGTGGGAGAGGACTCGGAGATCCCCAACGTAAACGGTATGAGAAAAGACGTTGTTCAAGCGCTGAGAGAAATAAAGATCCCTGTACTGCGCTGGCCGGGCGGCTGCTTTGCCGACGAATATCACTGGAAGGACGGCATAGGAGAAAAATCACAGCGCAAGAATATGATAAATACTAACTGGGGCGGAGTAGTAGAGGACAACAGCTTCGGAACTCATGAGTTTTTCGAGCTTTGCCGCCAGCTTGAATGTGAGCCTTATATAGCAGGAAACCTCGGAAGCGGCACTGTTCAGGAAATGTCCGAATGGGTGGAATACATGACCTTCAGCGGAGTTTCCCC
This sequence comes from uncultured Ruminococcus sp., assembly GCA_900543145.1. Lineage (GTDB taxonomy): Bacteria > Bacillota > Clostridia > Oscillospirales > Ruminococcaceae > FB2012. The sequence continues at coordinate 260,873 of UQPZ01000002.1, read as the reverse complement.
TATGGCTGAGCTTAGGAAGCACAACGGACAGGAGGAGCCGTGGAAGCTGAAATATTTCGGAATAGGCAATGAAAACTGGGGCTGCGGAGGAAATATGCGCCCAGAATACTATGCAGACGAATACCGACGCTATCAGACCTACTGCCGTAATTACGGAGATAACAGGCTTTACAAGGTCGCCTGCGGTCCAAGCGGAGATGATTACGGCTGGACAGACAAGCTGCTTGAAATAGTTAAGCCATGGCATACCGACGCAATTTCCCTGCATTACTACACCCTCCCTACAGGCGATTGGAGCAGCAAGGGAAAAGCCGCCGAATTCTCCGACAGGGAATACTATCAGACTATATCCTCAACCCTTTATATGGAGGAGCTTATCACCAAGCACGGAGAGATCATGGATAAGCATGACCCCGAGGGAAAAATAAAGCTTATAGTTGACGAATGGGGCTGCTGGTACGACGTTGAAGAAGGCACGAATCCCGGTTTTCTTTATCAGCAGAATACAATGCGTGATGCGATAGTTGCCGCCTGCAATCTCAATATTTTCAACAGTCATTCTGACCGTGTTACAATGGCTAATATCGCTCAGGCAGTAAACGTGCTTCAATCCGTACTGCTGACTGACGGAGCGGATATGGTAAAAACGCCTACCTACTATGTATTCAAAATGTTCTGCCCTCATCACGATGCAGCGCTTATAAAGGCTGAAATGGATATACCGTCAGCTGACTGCGAGGATATAAGCGTTCCTGCGCTTACATATTCCGTTTCCGAAGGCGAGGACGGAAAGCTTTTTGCTACCGTATCCAACTGCTCCCTTACAGATGATTTTGAAATTTCGGTCAACGCCGAAATAAACTCTGCTCAGATAATAACCTCTGACAAAGCGAACGCTCTTAACGATTTCGGAAAACCTGAAAGTGTTACTATCAAAGAGTATTCAGGCTTTAACGCTTCAAACAGCGGCTCGGTAATAACAATTCCAAGACTTTCGGTCGTTTCCTTTGAAATGAAGTAATGGATAAGCTGTGCAGAAAGTGTCTGCTTGAGGATATGGACGAAACTGATTATTTCAAGCGGCTGAAAGATTATATCTCCGCTTATCCAAAAGAAAAACGGACGGGCGGAGAAGAATATTCCCGTCGGCTTGAAGTATGCCGGAGCTGTGAAGAGCTTTACAGCGGAATGTGCCGAAAATGCGGCTGCTACGTCGAGCTCAGAGCATTGAAGAAAGAAGCACGATGTGCCGCCGTTCCCGACAAATGGCAGTAAGATCTTATCACTCATTGATGAAAGGAGCTTTAATATGGCTGAAATAGGAGTTGACTATTACCCCGAGCACTGGGACGAAAAACTCTGGGAGCAGGATGCGGAGCTTATGTCTCAGACAGGAGTAAAGCTTGTCCGTATGGCTGAGTTTTCATGGTCAAGACTTGAACCCTCTGAAAATAAATTCGATTTTGAATGGCTGGATAAAGCAATAAAGCTTTTTGCAGACAGGGGAATAAAGGTAATCCTATGCACCCCGACCAACTGTCCTCCGCTTTGGCTGTATGAAAGCTATCCGGACGCACTTCAGACCGAACGCTCCGGACAGCCTATTGCTACCGGAATAAGAGGTCACAGATGCTATAACTCCCCCTCCCTCAGAAAGCTTTCGGAAAGGATTATCAGAAAGCTTGCCGAACGTTACAGAAGCAATTCGGCTGTTGCTGCATGGCAGATAGACAATGAGCTTGACGCCGCTCATTGCTGCTGTCCGGTATGCACCGAAAAATTCAGGACATACCTTAAAAATAAATACAGAAGCCTTGAAAGCATAAACAAAGCCTTCGGAAATAATGTCTGGAGCGGCGAATATTCTGAATGGACGCAGATAAAGCCGCCTTTCGGAAGCTATCCTTTAGGCTGGTACAATCCCTCATATATGCTTGAATGGCACAGATTCTGCCAGAACAGCGTCAATGATTTTGTTAGGTTTCAGACGGAGCTCATAAGGGATATAATTCCGGGAGCTGTTATAACGACAAATACCTGGCTTTGTGAAAATACTCCCGATTTCTACAGTATGTTTGAACCTCTCGACTTTGTTTCCTACGACAATTATCCTCCGGTAAAGCTGCCCGACGATCCTGACGCCTTGTATTCCCACAGCTTTCATCTAGACCTTATGAGAGGAATAAAACAGAAAAACTTCTGGATAATGGAGCAGCTGAGCGGTCCTCAGGGCTGCTGGATGCCTATGACGACTGTTCCGAAGCCCGGAATGATAAAGGGTTACGCTTTGCAGGCGATAGCAAGAGGAGCGGACGCAGTTATACATTTCCGTTGGCGCAGCGCAGTTTCGGGAGCAGAAATGTTCTGGCACGGACTTATAGACCAGAGCGGAGTTCCTTCCCGCAGATTCTTTGAGTTTTCGGAGCTTTGCAGAGAAGCGGCAGCTATAGATACGGAAGGGACCTCCGTCAGCTCCAAAGCTGCCCTGCTGTATTCCTCTGATACCGAAAGCGCTCTTAAGATACAGCCTCAGACCGACGGATTTCATTACTACAGCCAGCTAAAAGCCTTTCATGACGGCGTTACCTCTCTCGGCGCAAACTGCGATATAATAAGCGAAAGCTCGGACTTTTCCGCGTACTCGGTCATTATTGCACCGACTATGTTTATAACGGATATAAGCGTTGTACAACGGCTTTACAGCTTTGCTGAAAAAGGCGGAACTGTAGTCCTGACAAACCGAAGCGGCGTAAAGGACGAAAACAATAACTGCATTATGTCGCCGCTGCCCTCCGTATATTCGGAGCTTGCAGGCTGTACAGTCGAGGAATACGATCCTGTCGGCTGGGATACCGCACATATTGCCATGAACGGCAGAGAATATGAAGTCACAAGCTGGTGCGACATTTTAAAAGCCGGCGACGCTGAAGTTATTGCAGAATACACCGACCGTTTCTACAAAGGCTCTCCCGCCGTTACCGTAAATTCCTTCGGAAAAGGCCGCTGCTATTATGTAGGAACTGTCGGAAAAAGAAGCTTTTACAAGGATCTCTGCACCGAAATACTTTCCTCTGCCGGAGTTGATCATATTCCTGATCTCCCCGATAACGTTGAAATTTCTGTACGCCAAGGGGCAGGGAAAAAGCTGACCTTTATTTTCAATAACAATGATAAAGCTGCCGAATTTGATTATTGCGGCAGGCATATAAGCCTAAAGCCTTTTGAAGTTGAACTGTTAAAAGAATAAAAAGGCGTAACCAAATGATAATAGCAGCTGACAGAATAACGGGATTTTCCCGTTATTTTTATAAACAGAGCATATGTCATAATATTTTGAATAAATTTCTGAAAACCCCTTGACTCTCCTCCTGCGTTATGCTTTATACTAAAATCAAGGAGATGAAAGCTATGAGATTTTCTATCGGAGAAACTGCCGAAATAACAGGAGTAACCATTCGTACATTGCGTTATTACGATAAAATCGGACTGCTGAAGCCGGCTGAGATCTCCGATGCAGGCTATAGGTATTACACGGAAAAAGAAATTGCGGTTTTACAACAGGTATTATTTTATCGTGAACTGGAGTTTTCACTTGAAGATATCAAAGGCTTGCTTTCAGCTCCCGAAGCTATCAGACGTCAGGCTCTTGAAAAGCACCGTAAGCTGCTTATAATGAAACGTAAGCGCATTGACGGTCTTATCAGGCTTGCGGAGGAAACTATAGGAGGAAAAATTATGAGCAGACAAAATATCACCGCCGACGACATCGAAAAAGCGAAGGCACAGTACGCCGAAGAAGTCAGAGAACGTTGGGGCGGCACAAAGGAATTTGAAAAAAGCGAGAGCAGTTTTTCCAAGCTTTCAGACTCGGGAAAGGAACGCCTTGCTTCGGAGCAGGACGAGATCTTCTCCGCATTTGCAGCGTGTGCAGATAAAGCTCCCGACAGCGCAGAGGTACAGGCTCTGGTAAAACGCTGGCAGAATTTTATTTCTGAAAATTACTATAAATGCACCGCTGAGATCCTGGCGGAACTGGGAAAAATGTATCTTTCAGACGAGCGGTTCAAGAACTATCTTGACAGCTACGGAAACAAAACGGCTCAGATTATGAGCGAAGGAATAAGAGCTTACTGCGGCGGATAAAAATCAAAGGCATATAACGGATAATACGTTATATGCCTTTTTCCTGCCGCCTGTGTTTCCTGCAGGTTGATTTTGTTTCGCAAAGTATCGCAGAAATCCATTGCTTTTAAACGGCGGTTGATATATAATATAAATAAAGCCAAGACTCAAACCGATTTCCGTTAAGGAGGATCTATGAACGATATTAATCTGTCTGAAAATCTTGTGCGGCTCAGGCACGCAAAAAAGCTGACGCAGGAACAGCTTGCGGATTTTCTGGGCGTTACAAAGGCTTCCGTTTCAAAGTGGGAGACCCGCCAGAGCCTGCCGGATATACTTCTGCTGCCGAGACTTGCCGCATTCTACGGAGTAACGATTGACGAGCTGATAGGCTATGAGCCTCAGCTTAGCCGGGAACAGATACAAAAGCTGTACTCGGAGCTTGCCGCCGACTTTGCCTCCCGTCCATTCGATGAAGCAGTTAAAAAAACGCGTTTGCTTATTAACAGATACTATTCCTGCTATCCGTTTCTTCTTCAGGTAGGTATACTCTATTTAAACCACCTTGATCTTGCCGAAAAGGAGCAGCGTTGTGAAATTCTCAATGAAATATCAGCGCTATGCACACATATTGCAGACAGCTGTACCTCAGCAGATATATGCGCCGACGCAGCCACGCTTAAAGCAATGACCGATCTGCAGCTGGGAAAAATCTGGGAAGTAATAGATTCCCTCGAACCTGTTTCCGATCCGAAGAGAATATCAAACAGCAGCGGTTCAGTTTTGATCCAGGCCTATATGCTTTCGGGTCAGAAGGAAAAAGCACTTGATATGTGTCAGATTTCAATGTATCTCGGGCTTTTAACTCTTATTGGCTCTTCAGTTCAGTACCTTTCTGCTGCTGCCGGTGAGCTTTCCGACTGCGAGGAAACGATAAGGCGCACAGACAGGCTCATAGAAGCATATCAGCTTGAACTGCTTCACCCCAACTCTGCCGCTCAGTTTTATTATCAGTCTGCTCTGGTCTATGCTTATCACGAATGCTTTGACGCTGCCGCCGAAAGGCTTTTAAAATATGAAAAAACTGTACGGCATTTGCTCTCAGAGGATAATTTGAAGCTTCACGGTGACTCTTACTTTGACCGTATTGATAAATGGATAGAGGCTTTGGAACTTGGCTCAGCGCCTCCCAGAAATATACGGGCCGTTGCAAGAAGTTCATGGGAAATACTTGAAGACCCGCTTTTTGAACCGCTTAAACAAAACCCTGCATTCAAAAAAATATTAGGATCACTAAAAAAGGAGTACAGCAGATATGAATAATATAAAAGAATTTCTTCCGTTTCTGATCCCGCTTATAATCGCCGAATTTGCCCTGCTTTTCTATACAGTACGCCATATCCTTACTCACAGTACCTATAAAAGAGGAAACAGAACGATCTGGCTTATTATAGCTGTTGTCGGTATGGAATTTATAGGACCCGTTCTGTATTTTATCTTCGGCAAGGACGACAGCTGAAGCTATATAACGCTAAGAAAGGAAAACGCTTTAACAAAGGCGGATTAAAAATGAATATACTTACATTAAACAATATATCAAAGCGCTTTGGAGATAAATCGGTGCTGAACGGTCTTAGCATGGAAGTACCTGAACATACCGTTTTCGGATTCGTCGGGCAGAACGGAGCAGGTAAAACCACCGCAATGAAAATCATTCTCGGACTTATGCGCCCCGACAGCGGAGAAGCCTTTATAAACGGAGAAAGAGTAAGCTGCCTGAAAAACAAAACCAACCGCTTTATAGGCTATCTTCCTGATGTGCCGGAATTTTACTCCTATATGACGCCGAAAGAATATCTGTCCTTCTGCGGAGAAGTATCAGGAATGACTGCTTCGGAGATCAAGAAAAGAACTGATGAGCTTTTGCAGCTTACAGGTCTTGAAAATGAGAACCGCAGGATAAAAGGCTTTTCAAGGGGAATGAAACAGCGGCTCGGAATAGCTCAGGCAATGCTCAGCCGCCCGCAGCTCCTTATCTGCGACGAGCCTACCTCCGCTCTCGACCCGTCAGGCAGAAAGGAAATACTTGATATTCTCCTTTCGGCAAAAAGCAGCTCCTCGGTAGTATTCTCCACACATATACTTTCCGACGTAGAGAGAATATGCGACAGGACGGCTTTTCTTCACAGCGGCAGGATAGTGCTTCAGGGAAGCCTAGACGAGATAAAAGCAGTACATTCAGCGCCGGGCTATGAAGCAGAAACCGAATTATCCGACGACTCAGAAAAGCTTGCTGCCGCCTTTCCCGAATCTGTACGGACTGGCTCAAACCGTGTAGTATTCAGCGGAAAAACAAAGCAGCGGGATATCCTCGGCTTTATTTCCGAAAATAATATACCCCTGCATAAATTTGAAAGGCAGGAGCCGTCGCTTGAAGCGCTGTTTATGGAGGTGACCGGAAAATGAAAAGCTTCTGTGCATTTTTCAAAAAGGAATGGCTTGAGCTGGCTCGTACCGGAAAGCTGACGGTACTTATAATACTGTTTCTGATCTTCGGCATAATGAATCCCGCTATAGCAAAGCTTACTCCGTGGCTGATGAAAACCCTGTCAGGCTCGCTTGAAGGCTCGGGTCTTACTGTAACAAATATAACTGTAGATCAAGTAACCTCGTGGACTCAGTTCTATAAAAATATACCCGTTGCCCTTATCATTTTTATTCTTTTGCTGTCGGGAGCTTTTACCTCCGAATATCAAAAGGGAACTCTTATTCAGGTTTTGACAAAGGGCGCATCAAGGCATGGTATCCTTGCCGCAAAAACATCTGTGCTAATGCTGCTGTGGTCAGGGTGCTTCTGGCTCTGCTTCGGCGTTACCTTCGGCTATAACGCTTATTTCTGGGGAAACGGCACGCCTGAAAGCTATACTGCTCCGGCTCTTTGCTTCTGGCTTTTCGGAATATGGCTTATCTCGGCGGCGGTACTGTTTTCTGCGGCGGCAAAAAGCAGTTCTTCCGTTATGCTCGGCACCGGCGCAGTATTTATCGCCGCATATTTGTCAGGTCTTTTTCCGGCGGCGGAAAAGCTTTCTCCCACAAGGCTCATGCAGTCCGCACCCCTGCTTGCAAAACAGGCTTCTGCTGCTGATTATCTTCCGTCAGCGCTGACCGCCGTCTTGCTTTCAGCCGTATTCATTATTGCCGCCTCGCAAATTTTTCTCAGAAAAAAACTGTGAAACTAACCACGCTGTTCATACTGAAATGAACAGCGTATTATTTTTATAGGAATTTATGATGCGATCATATAAATTGCCCAACCCGTTTTAAAACTGCCCGCTATGTGCACTTCGGAGACTTTTAAATAAAAAAACACGCAGATAACCTTATTATGCAGTATCAGAAAAAATATTCGGCTTTGCCCTGAGCAGAACCTCGGGCATACACGAAGCCGAGGAGTTTGCCGCTGAAATTTCCTGTAAAACTTATACGTCGTTTCTTAAAACAGACCTTATAATGAATCCCGACGGCTATGTCCGGAGAATAGCCGGACACGTTTATTCAAGGTATATAGCTGATAAAAAAATTTTTCCTTCAGCGATATAAGTGATTTATCCCTGCCTCATAACAACGGAACACAGGAAAATCTGGAAAGCGAAAACCATATCAATGACAAAACGGGAACAGACCGTTCAGTTCTGCTCCCGTTAATATTTGAATTTATAAAGTAATAAACGGCCGCCTTTCAACCAGCATTTTCTCCGTAAAGCCGTCTACATAAAGCAGCTCAAGGTCATTCACAAAATACTTTATATTAGTTCTCAGCTCGACTATAGCCTCCGCAAGCTCCGTTTCAATTAAAAGGCTTTCGGAAAGCTCCTCAGCAGAAGCAGTATTTATATTTACTGTTCTCATCTGCTCAGCAGCTTCAGCAGTGGTCGGCGATGTCTTCGCTTCGGTCTTTGTCTCTGCGGTAACGGTTTTGCTCTCCTCCTGCCGCGTCTGCTCCGTTTCTTCAGGTTCACGGTACTCTGTTTGTTCCTCCGGCTGAGTAAGCTCGGCATAATCCCGATCAGAAACAAACAGATATTCCTTCAGCTTATTTAAAGTTGCTTCACCTATCCCGTCGATCTCTAGCAGCTGATCCATATTACAGATGACCCCGACTCCGCTGCGGAATCCGATAATTTTCTGTGCAGTAACCTCACCTACTCCGTCTATCTGAATAAGCTGCTCTGCTGTTACAAGATTTATATCTGCCGGAAAGCTGTAAACGATCTCAGTTTTCTGCACAGCTGCCGACTTCGCCGAAGACGTTTTAGACGTTATTGTTTTCCTCGAAGTCTTTGCATATACGGTAGTCTGGACCGAGCCGCTGACCCTTCGGCTTACGGTTGATGTCTCAGCAGAAGAGCCTTGAGATTCATAATATACTTTTATCTGCTCATTTTGGGTGTTTCCTGCACGATTAATAAAAAAAGCCGCTGCGCCGGCAGATAAAACAACTGTAACGCAAACGGCTGCAACAACCGATGAAATCTTGGTTTTTACCTCAGAAACATTTTTTCTCTTGTCAGAATCTTTATTGTCATTTTCCTGCAAGATATTCACCTCACAGACCATAAGTGTCGAATATTGTCGTTTTTCTCATTTAAAGAATAACATATTATGGAGAAAAATGCAAGAGTAATAATTATAAATTTTATAATTATTCACATTATATTAACATTAATCATAAAAACTATTATCTGCGCTTGATTTTATTAAATAAGTTCAGAATTAGGTTCCGTTTAACAATTCCCCAAATTATTATAGCTATAAGAATGCCATATCTGAAATACCAATAATTAAAAAGAAAATTAGACAGTAATCCTAAAGCTATTACTCCTACATACAGTAAAAAAATGCCTTGGAATCATATAGTGCAAACATTAATAGCGTACCTTATAAGAAAAATACATTATGGATTTCCTGCTAACTATAATGTTTGTAAATATTCCATAAAGTTCAGCTTATTTTCGGCTGCCGTAGTAGGTCTGCCTATATCTTCTCTTAATCCGATTGAGCATTTAACTTTGAGCGCGGTAATAACGGGTAAACTACAAGGATCTGAAAACACTTCAGCTCCATACAGTTTTTCAATCCAAGGGTAGTATCCTATCTGTCAGGATCATAACTTACCCTAGATTTTCACACATAGCCGGTCAAGAATTGATAGAAGTTTTTACGGAATAACTAAAACCGAAACGTCTCTTTGAAACCAAGCCACTTCTGGTCTTTCTCGGAAAGGTTCAGCGGCGTTGTATCTTCAAGTGTGTATCCATCAGCACTTGCGCTATTATGATATTCTCCAACAACCCCCGGCCAAACAATCCCAATCTCCGGATCGTTCCAAGCCATACCGCCCTCATCGTTGGGGTGATAGAAGTCGTCACACTTGTAGCAGAACTCCGCCATATCACTCAGTACCAGAAAACCGTGCGCAAAACCTTTCGGAATAAGAAACTGCTTCTTGTTCTCTTCTGTCAGTTCTACCCCGTACCATTTTCCAAAGGTTACCGATCCGCTTCTTAAATCCACTGCCACATCAAACACAGCGCCCTTGATTACACGCACCAGTTTGGTCTGTGGGTAATGGATCTGGAAATGCAAACCACGCAGGACGCCCTTGGTGCTCATGCTCTGATTATCCTGAACAAACGTAATATCGATGCCCTGTTCTTCCATATCCCTCTGGCTGTAGGTTTCCATAAAATAACCACGGCTGTCACCATGGACGACCGGCTCTATCACACAGAGTCCTTCTATGCCACCAACATTCTTTTCTACTTTAATCTGTCCCATCAGAGGTTTGCCTCCTTCAAATATCTGCTCACAGCATCCTGCCAGCTCGGCAGCGGCGTGAATCCCATCTCCACCAGTTTGCTCTTATCCAGTCTGCTGTTATATGGCCTTGCCGCCTTAGAAAGACCATACTCTTTTGTGCTCACCGGTATTACCTGTGTTTCAAGCCCATACTGTCCATAAAACTCACAGCAAAAATCGTACCAGCTGATATATCCGCCTTCATTCGTGGCGTGGTAATATCCGTACTTCTCAGTTCCTACCATATCCACCAGGAGTCTCGCCAAATCATACGTGTAAGTCGGCGTGCCGATCTGGTCGTTGACCACGCGCACTGTGTCGTGAGTCTTGCCCACATTAATCATGGTCTTGATAAAGTTCTTCCCGTTCAAGCCAAATACCCAGGCGATACGGACGATGAAATATTTCTCTAATGTATTGGCTACCGCCAGCTCCCCTTCCAGTTTTGTCCGGCCATAGACATTCAGCGGCTTGTAGTCCTTGCAGTCCGGCTTCCAAGGTTCTGTCCCCTGTCCGTCAAAAACATAGTCTGTGGACAGATAGAGCATTTTGCGATCCAGTTTTTTGCAGGCATCTGCAATATTCTGTGTACCACCTGCATTGATTGCCCAAACTTTATCCACCTTATCATCATCCTCCGCAATATCCACAGCCGTCCATGCGGCGCAGTGGATAACGGCATCGGGTCTAATCTCCGCTATTGTAGATATTACTTTCTCTCTGTCAGTGATATCAAGCTGAACATACGTCATTTCCGTCACAGCTGTGCCGTCCTGTACGCCGCTGTAAACCTCCTGAATATCTGAACCTACACCATCATATCCCCTTTTCGCCAACTCATTCATCACATCATGACCAAGCTGTCCGCCTACACCTGTTACAAAAACTCTCATGCCCTATTCCTCTTCCGTACTTTGCCGATTTCCATACATCTTCTCGTAATAGTTCTGATACTCACCGCTGATGATGGCCTCCCACCAGTCACGGTTCTCCAGATACCATTTTATCGTCTTCCGAATGCCGTCAGCAAATCTTGTTTCCGGCAGCCAGCCAAGCTCATTGTGGATCTTAGTCGGATCGATCGCATAGCGCATATCGTGACCCTTTCGATCCGTCACATATGTAATTAGAGAATATGGTTTCCCAAGCGCATCACAGATGATTTTTACAATATCAATATTGCACATCTCATTGTGTCCGCCGATATTATAGACCTCGCCGACTCTGCCCTTGTGAATAATAAGATCAATCGCCTTGCAGTGATCCTCAACATACAGCCAATCGCGCACATTCAGACCTTCTCCGTAAACAGGAAGCGGCTTATCATTCAGTGCATTGGCGATCATGAGCGGGATCAGCTTCTCAGGAAAGTGATACGGGCCGTAGTTGTTTGAGCAACGAGAGATACTAACAGGCAGACCATAGGTTCTGTGATAAGACAGTGCGAGCAAATCGGCAGAGGCCTTTGAGGAAGAATACGGACTGCTTGTGTGTATCGGCGTTTCTTCCGTGAAAAACAGGTCCGGACGGTCTAGCGGAAGGTCGCCGTACACCTCATCGGTACTTACCTGATGATACCTCTTTATCCCATATTTTCGACAGGCATCCATAAGCACAGCCGTACCGATAATATTTGTACGGAGGAAAATACCCGGGTTCTCAATACTTCTGTCCACATGAGATTCTGCCGCAAAATTCACCACGATATCGGGCTTCTCCTCTTCAAAAAGCTTATAAACCGCTTCCCGGTCGCATATATCTGCTTTCACAAACCTAAACTGTGGATTGTCCATCACATGGGCAAGTGTGGATAAATTTCCCGCATAAGTCAGCTTGTCCAGGCAGATGATCCTATACTCAGGATATTCCTTCAGCATATGAAAAATAAAATTACTTCCAATAAATCCAGCACCGCCGGTTACGATAATGTTCATGTTCTACTACCTTTCTCTTACACTGTGTTTACCACAGTCTTATTTCTTACACAATCAGATGTGGGTGGGCTACTCAATATACTTCCCGTCCAGCACATCCTTCAGATACTGACCGTATTGATTTTTCTTAAGCACCTCGTACACAGAAAGCACATCCTCTTTACTAATCCACCCGTTGATATAAGCGATCTCTTCCAGACACGCAATCTTTCTGTGCTGGTGCTGCTCCACTGTCTTGACAAAATTGGTGGCGTCCACAAGGCTCTCGTGCGTCCCTGTATCAAGCCAGGTAAAGCCCTGACCTAGCAGCTCCACATTCAAACTGTTATCCTCAAGATACATCCGATTCAAATCCGTAATCTCAAGCTCGCCGCGCGCTGACGGTTTCAGATTCTTCGCATACTCCACGACCCGATTGTCATAGAAATACAGCCCGGTCACGCAGTAGTTGCTCTTCGGCTTTGCAGGCTTCTCTTCAATGCTCACAGCCCGCCCGTTCTTATCAAATTCCACAATGCCGAACCTCTCCGGATCGTCCACATAGTAGCCGAACACAGTGGCGCCTTTCCCTGATTCTGCATTCTCCACAGCTTTAACCAGCCTCTTCTTAAACCCATGCCCGTGGAAGATGTTATCGCCGAGAACCATTGCCACAGTATCAGAACCGATAAATTCAGAACCAATGATAAAGGCTTGTGCCAAGCCGTCGGGTGATTCTTGTACTGCGTATGTAAGATTCACGCCAAACTGCCGACCGTCTCCCAACAGATCGCGGAAACGTGGAGTGTCGGCGGGCGTAGAAATGATAAGTATTTCCCTGATCCCGGCGCTCATCAGCACAGACATGGGATAATAGATCATCGGTTTGTCGTAGATCGGTAGAAGCTGCTTGCTTGTTACCTTTGTTAGTGGATATAAACGTGTGCCGGAACCTCCAGCTAAGATTATGCCTTTCATATTGGTGGTCTCCTTCGTATTACATGATTCGTGGCTTGTGTAAAAATATATGTAAGGAATGCGGTAACGCCGCTACGATAATACCAGTAAACAGTTCTGTTTGCATTTTGAATATCTCCTAATAAAGCCTTCCTCAATGATGCCCACAAATCTAAAAAAACAGGGCTGGAAATATTGTGTCATAGGGCAATTGCGTTAAACCTTTCTATAATCCCATGTGTTTCTCCACAAACTCAAGCAGAGTCTCAACCGTTACATCCTGCCCAAACGCCCCTTCGCCAATCAGACAAGTTTTGCATCCTGCATTCTTTCCAGCTATGACATCACATTCTCCGTCACCAACCATCCAGCTCATTTCAAGATTAATATTGAAACCCTCAGCCGCTTTAAGTAGCATCCCCGGCTTAGGTTTTCGACAATCACAGTCGATTTTCAGTTCCGGTCTTTCGCCTTCGTATCCCTTGTGTGGATGATGCGGGCAGAAATAAATGCTGTCCAGGTATGCGCCCTCTTTGCCGAGAAACGTCTCCATTTTATTGTGGATTTCTTCCAACTCTTCAAAGCTGACCTCTCCACGTGCGATCACCGGTTGGTTGGTAACCACAAAAGCAAGATACCCGGAAGCGTTGATCTTTTTGATTGCCTCCGCAACACCGGGAAGCAGCTCAAAGTCATCAATATTCCGTAGGAAACCAACGTACTTGTTGATCGTACCATCACGATCGATGAACACTGCTTTCTGCTTGTTCTTCAGATTCTTCGCCTGAACACGTCCTGCTTTGAAATCTTCGCAAACGGAAGCATACCGGTCCGGTGTGCCCATGTCCTTGACGTACTCCGGAGAGTCGTAGCAGAACATCTTTCCGGTTCCGGACAAAGGCTTGAGCAGCTGGCGATCAAGATCAATCTTAGGTGTGGTGATGGTTTGGTTGAGAATCTCTGGACAAATAACATGAAGACCTGAATTCACACGATTTCTGTAATAGGTAGGCCGCTCATCCTCTTTCGCTAGCCACTTTTCCACAGCACCGTTCTTGTCAGCTATGATCAGCCCACTGTCATACGGATGAGAATTAGGATGGGTGAACAGTGTGACCAATCCGCCGTGAGATTTGTGGAATGCTACGAAACGGTTAAAGTCCACATCAAATATCGCATCGGCGTTCAGCAGCAGAAAGTTCTCGGTCAGCTTATCTTTCAACCTGAACAGCGCACCGGCGTTCCCCAACGGAGTTTCCTCCACGAAGTACTCGATGTTCACGCAAAACGGTTCTCCTGTAACAGGAGATGTCTTGGACCCATCGCCGAAATAATCCATGATTTTATCGGCCATGTGAGAAACAGTCAGAATAATATCAGTAAATCCCTGGTCACGTAAACTCTCAATTTCTCTCTCTAATACCGGCTTCCTATCGATAGGAATTAACGGCTTTGGTATATCGGGGGCGATTTGGGAGATACGTGTTCCCTTGCCTCCGGCCATAATAATTACTTTCATACTGGGTTGTTCCTCCGTTTTTTCGGTATTGAAGCTATAATCTTATGTGTAAAATACCCAACAATGATTATCGCTGTCCATATCACAATCCATTCCACAACAGTCGGACATTTAAACGGCAGCATTTTCTCCCATAAGATTTTCACGTATGTAACAATAGACAAATGTGTTAAAAATATTTCCATGCTTATATTACCAATAGAAACTACCACTGGATTCTCCATGATTAGTTTCCTTGCTAGGCAACTCGATAATATAACCGTTAAAATAATCATGCATTCAAATACATAATAGATAGTATAGGGGATGATTTTGTCATAAGCTGTAAAAACCGAAAAATAAAGGAATATAGTCAGGAGTAATAACCATCCTTTCGATAAACGGTTTTCTCTCTCCCGCTTTGAAATGCCATATAGGCACATCCCCAAACTTTAGTCCAAGTAACGATAATGGGCATATATACGTTAACCATGTGCTCATATCCTCAGTTAAGAACCTTGCTGATAAAAGTTCTATTTAAAATTGCAAAATCAGTATCTCCAGGAAAAGATATGCAGGATCATATTTCCTTAAGAGTCGAATCGTAATAAAGGAAATACAATAGCAAAACACTATTAAAGAAAGGAACCACGTTACCCCATCAAGGGACCAGTAAGTATTCTTATCCGGAACCCAACTCTGGCTACTCTCCTTTTGTAAACTCAATTGCATTAGGTAATCCATCTATGCTTAACATCTGATAATACTGATGCTTCATCCAATTACCAACACGTCCTTTAACTCTTTTCTATGTGAAGTAGCATAGGAAAACTCTTCTTTATAATATCCGCAAATCATTTTATTACATCGCAATTCAATATGAGGAATCAGGTACATCAGCAACTACTCTAAGCGAACCTTGCTCATAATCTCACTATACTTACGACAGAAAAGCTGGTATGTCTTAAGCCCGAATAGCTTGTAAATCCCGTGCTCAAAAACAAAATCTATTACTTTCAGGAAGTGCCGGTAAGATGATATTTGGTGGGGATCACCCTTTTTAGCTTTCAGCACATGCATCTGGGTGCTTTCGATTTCCGTTTCCGATAGCTTCCTGACAACCTCTATATAATTATCATTCTGCATTTTCTGCATCAGTTCCTGCGCCAGTTTTGATCGAGCAATCACGCAGCTATTTCCTTCATGCTCCTGTGACAACTCGCTTTTATTCCAGAAATCACAAAAACTAATGTCCGCATTCTCTGCAAAATGATCTTTACAATAACGGCATCCGGGGTTCTTAAAAATCTGAGAACTGAACATACGTTCAAACAGCGATCCACTATGGTTTGCGCTTTTACATTTATCTTTTGTAATCAGGCAGTTCTTTCCTGGCCATCCGTCTCCTCGATAGAACATCTTTGCGGATTGCAGGTGTTGAACACGTTTGTACTCCGTAGTCGCTTTGTAGCTCATTTCCCCGCTACATGTTATTCCAATCCTAAAGATGGATGTCAAAGTCCGACTCCCCATTAATTTTAGGGCGTTAATCTGACATGAGGTTCCTACAACCGCAATTGACTTCATATTGTTCACCTCCTTTATTTTGCTCAAAACCGGTACAGTGACATATCGAGATGCAAAGTCTCGTGGGTTCTGCTCCAAGTCGTTAATATCTGAGCGTGTTAATATATACGGCTCAGCTTCTATCGGACTATCTGAACTATATCCTGCCATCACTACAGCTTCAACGAGATTTATATCTAACAGGTATCGGACAAGCGTATTTATCACTCCACCCGAAGTAGCCCCGTGTCGTACATCAATATTCTTTGAATGAGCAAGATACAAGTCACAATACTCCCCAATAAGAGCAGTGTTCTCTTGATGTTCAGCAGGACAGACTTTCATACATCTTCCGCAACCAACACATACTGCTTCCTCTATCACCGGACGAAAAAAGCCTTCCTGCTCCCTATAAACCATTCTGATAGCATCTGTAGGGCATACGCTGCTGCAACCGCCACAGGACATACATCTTTTTTCCATTAATACTAATCTGACATTATCCATTTCCCTTTTTTAACCCCTTCAAGAATTTACCTAAATACTTTCGCCCGTAAAAAAGTACCATAAACAAATAACCCAAGAAGCCGCAAATTGCGACATCTATAAGAAAATCAACCCATGAACTTATCGGAAGGGCTTTCCTGACAAGATACATAAATCCCAGTAGTAACGGGATCGACAGCCAAGTTTTTACCGTTTCCGGTAAAAATACAGCCTTTTTCTCCTTCAAACACCACGCAGCATAGAAGGAATTAAAGAAGACGTAACGCAGAATCATTACAATCGTAGTTGAAAGTACGATCCCATATAATCCTAAATCTAGAACCACTATCATATAGATTTCAGCTATAACACTCACAACGCCGCATATGAAACTCACGATAACTGGTAGCTTCAACTTATTGACAACAACACTCAGCTGTGCCATGGTCGCCGTGGTGGAATTAAAATATGCTTGAACAACTGTAATAATAGATAAAGCAGTAACAATCACCAGCTCTTCATGACTTAAACTTTTCTGCCACAGTGCATAGAAGTCATATGAGAAAACAATAAACCCCGAAATCGGAACAAACAATAATAGTGCCATGATCTTAATGGAATCTTTCACTTCCCTCATCACACCAGAAAGGTTCCCGATAGAATAATTCGCCAAAAAAACAGGTGTAAAAATTGGAGCCATTGTATTAATAATACTTGTAACATTATTAGGCATCGTCCGGGCTATAGAAAGTAATCCCATCTCATAGTCGCCAATCAGAATATTGGCAACTGTCAAGTCCAAGCCGCGAAGTAAGATCGTACTTATACTAGTGAGCGCCATCCAACATCCGGCCTTACCTAACTCGATCGCATACTCTTTTCTCGCACCTTTGATGCTGATTTTTAATTCGGGCGTTAAACTCTTGGTCAAACCTACATTCATAATAGCAACCACTATAGTAGCCACAAGTGAAGCAAAGGCGACCCAATAGATCCTGATAGAGACAAAATTCAGGAATACAATAATCAGAGCAAATCGAACGATATATTGGATAATGTTACGGCCGCCCTGTATATCCGTTCTGTTGGTTACAAAAGTTGATGTAGTAAACACCAGCGTCACCAATTGAACAATATACGCAAGAAAGACTAGCGCAAATGTGAGCTTAACATCAAATAATAAATTAATTGGGATCGTCAGAATCTTATCAAGATTCGGTACAAGAATCATTCCCGCAAGACCAAGTACAGCCACAATTATAATATTTGTGACAATTAAGCTGTTAAAATAATCATTCGCTCTTTTATAATCTTTCCTATAGAATGCATCCGCTATAAATCGGGATGCTACAGAGTTAAACACAGTAGCAATAATCGAAGCGTAGGATACGAAATCAGTTGCTACACCTATAAAACCATAAGCGGATGCTCCCACATTGCTTACAATCAGAGGAGATATATAAAAACTAATTACGAACTGCACAGCAAAGGCAACAGTATTCATAATTAGATTAATAAACGTTTGACGTTTATTCATACGCGTCTTCACAGTTCTACCATCCCTTAATCCTATTTGCTATAAGACTCCATATCGTTCGAAATCAGTTCCAATGTCTTACGCGACTCTTTTTTAAATTCTGACGCTTTTTCTCCAAGGAATGCCCGATAGGTATCGTAGTTATCAATCATCTTATCAAAGGTAATTTTTAAGGTGTCGAAATTCAGGTTTTTAATTTCTATACAATATTCGCTTAATTCAGCTTTTTCCATAAATCCCTTCATTTTCTGCTCATATGCGACAGAGATAAATGGTATTCCCATTTTAGCGGAGAAAATATTGGAATGATAGCGCATCCCCACTACAGCGTACAGCTTCGAAATAATATATTGCTGGAAATATGTGTCCTTATCATCACCAACTACAAAACAATTGTCAATAGCAAAGCTCGCCATATAATCTTTATCATTGCTTATTCCAAATAACTGAGGAATAAATATAATAGCGTATCCCTTTGAAACAAGGTATTTAATAAATTCCTTGAAAGCAGCCTTAATCTGCGGTTCCATCTTGCCGTCTTTAAATAAGCGATGCCATTTTAAATCAGTAATTGTGATTCCGATAATTATATCGTGAACTTGAAGGAATTCGTTTAATTCCTTATAACGAGATAATATTTCTTTATTAGCCTTCACATCAACTGGATGCTGAAAAGCCGAGTCAAGAGTAACTATCGAATTTTTCCCCGGTAGGAGCGCATCTAAATATTTCTTTGAAATCTCCTCGCGCAAGCATATAACACGAGCATTGTTTAATGAAGATTTAACTCTCTCTGCGTCTTTAGAAAAAGGCCCTACAGAAGGTGCAAATAATGAATATGGGACATTGTTGCGTTGAAGTAATCCCATAATGTCCAGCATTAATTTTCGAACCTCATAAAAATCACCTATGCACGGTCCGCCCGGCGCATATACCGCATAGTCTGCCCACTTAACAGCTTGTATAAATGCATTATAGTCAGATGCATCTTGTCCAATGTATGGAACTCTCCCATTTGTATGTAGAGATAATTCATATAATATGTACTTAATCTTATTCCGCCCGGCCAAGCGAATAAATGGCTGTAAAACCTCTATATCATTATATGGGAATCCTTTTACGTGTTGGTTAAAATGTATTTTTATTTTCCAATCCGGATGCAGATCCTTTACTTCATCTATTAGAGCCCGAATCGCAGCTTCGTCACCTCTATTATACCAATTTGCAGAAAAAATCAATATGTTCATAAATAATTCTCCTTGTGTAGAATCCAAACATATTCACTACAGAAAATGCACATGCGCACCACTAAATTCATATGAAAGGTTTAAGTTCCGGATACCAATCTTTTTGCAGGGAACACCACCATATATTCCATAAGCTTCGGTATCTTTTGTGCAATATCCACCCCCGGCAATTACAGAACCCTCGTTTATCACGCACCCTGGAAGGATAACAGCACGTGTGCTCACCCACACTCTATCAAAAATGAATACAGGCTTTCCTTCTCCCACAGTGCTAAAGTCAGGCGAATTTACATCATGCTGCAGTGTCCAGACAGCTGCCTCAGAGGAAAAGTTCACATTTCTTCCTATATAAATACCACTTCTGGCATCAAGGGTACATTTATCTCCTATGATTGCTCCGTCAGAAATATATAGATTCCACGGAGAACGAATCTCACAGCCATAGTAAATTACCACCCGCTTCCCTATAGAAACCCGGAATACGAATCGGTAAAGGAAATCTCTCACATGATGAGAGGGAATATAGGACGTAATGAACAGGCTGAATCTCAGAATACTGTCCAGCCACCGTAAGGCACAGTTAATAACGCTCCTTATAAAAGATTTCTGTGTTTGCAAAGCAGGGCTTCCAGCATATTCCTTTCCTTGAATGCCGCTCTCTGTATAACTTTCCGCGCCCTTAAATGTACTTTTATGTTTCCTGTATGAACAGTACATTCCACACAGAATATACATAATTATAACGATCGCGCACAGGACAATAAAAACTGCCATATCAAATCACCTCGCAATTTCCCATCTAAAACGTCTTTCCTAAATTACCTCTAAAATAATCTTTATATGCTCGCAAAACTATTCCTAACTTTTTTCTTCCAAAAATAATATCCTTCAGATTTCTGTAAGCATAGTACAGATACGAGTAAAGCTTACTTGTAGAATACCTGTGTATAATAACAAGTCCATTCCTGCAGATATAATACTGTGATAGTGGGGAGCCTGTACCCGTAGAAGAATTAATCTTGTGGTAAATTACCGCCGCATTACAATACCGGATCGTATGACCCGCTTTCATAACCTTGCAACATAAATCTGTATCCTCCGCATACAGGAAAAAATCCTCACTCATGCCACCTAGCTTTTGAATCACAGGTACAGGCATCAGCATAAGACATCCCGTTGCAAAGGTAATTTGCCTTGTTGTTTTACTAAAATCTGAATCAATCTCATTCCACGAAGTATGGGATGCAAGACTCTTTCTAAAATCAAATTCTCCTCCGGCGTACCAGATCTTATTTGGCTCATAATAATATCGGATTTTTCCACAGAGGATACCAGCCTCCGGATGTGACTCTGCTTCTGCCACAAGAACATTCAAAAAATCCGGTTCAACAGTAGTGTCATTATTTAACAGGCAAACATAATCGCACTGATCCGCTATTGCTCTTTCTATGCCGAGATTATTGCCGCCAGAAAACCCAAGATTCTCTCTTGACTCAATATAAACGCAATTTTCTCTTAAAATATCAGTTTGGTCTGCTGTGACCTGTGCTGACGATGCATTATCCACAATGATAATTTCATAGTTCTGATATATAATTTTTTTAAGGCTGTTGACACAATCAACCGTATCCGCAAAACCATTGTAATTAACTAAAATAATGCCGACTTTTCTCTGCACCTCAATTACCTCTTCTATTCGATAATCCTAATCTTGTTTTTCCCAACCCAATATACGTACTCAATAATGGAAATATACACAACCCACTGAATCATTCTATAATGACCTATTGCAATCAGCGTGATCGATGTAGCGGCGATATAAAGACCAAATGCTAGATAGAGCAGCTGATTTTCAATGTTTTTAAACTTATACATCCTCCTAATCAGTACAAAAGACCGAACCAGCGGTATAATATAAATTGCAAAAGTAAAGATACCATACTTGGCTAATACACCGAATATTCCTACGTCGCTTATTGCCGCCCTGCCGTCACCATGGACAATACCATAATTTATAATGCCATCAGCAAAGCCGAAACCACACAGTGGATTTTTTAAAAAGATATTCCAATAGTATTCAATAGCATATAATCTGGCCGTTGTGCTGTATCCGCGAGTTGCTGATTCAGAAAATGATTCAAAGAAACTCGAAAAAATGTCTGTTCCAAATGCCACGCCGCATATTACAGCAATCAAAAGTAGTTTACGCCAAATAGATTGCTTTGTATTCCGCTGAAGAAGCACAATAACAACTAAACACAGGCACATCGGCAAAATGGAGCCACGTACTCTTGATACCACTAAGCAATCAATAAATCCAAGCACAAAATTAAACAAATACCAGAATCTTTTGCTCTTTGACGGAATTGTCTCCCTTTTACAATAAATCATATAGAAATTGTATAGTAACATCAATTCCCCGAGCCAGGAGAGCGAGATTCTCAAAGATCCATAAAGAATTTGCAAATTACTTCCCGTTGATATTGCATTAAGAAACACCGTTCCATTAACATTATAAACAACAAACTGCAACGCAATAAGAATATAAAAAATAGTTGTTATCTTATTTAACAAATTGAGCAGCCATCTGACTCCCTGCTTCGAAGCACAAATATACGTTAATGGATAAGCCAGCAAAATAAAAAGCATTTTATAGTTTGCTGACTCGCCACCTAGTGTTGTCTTAAATCCATTTCCATATCTAAGAAGGCTCCATACAAACACAAGTGTAAAGGAAAGAAAGGTAGCAAAAACCAGAATCTGCAGTGACTTAGTCGGATATCCATTTCGTTTTGGGCAAAACGCAATTGTAAAAATGAACGTAATAATAGCAAGTATAAGCTCATACCATCCATTAAAATCGTACATATAGAACAATCTAATATCCATTAAAACGATTATAATAAACAGAATCTTTAGTAGGTTATGTTTCTTAACAGTACAGTTCACGCCCTATATCTCCTATCAGTCTCTCGATCGACCTTTACAGCAATTGTCTCTTGAACTGCTCCAATAGCGCCGAATATGAGAAATTCTTATTAAACACATCTATTACTTCTTCGTTATATCTGTTTATAGCCACACCCAAAAGTGAATTTACAGCTTTCACCCACTCATCTTCCGAATTACACTGGAAAATCAGCCTGTCCCGCATCTCCTCCGGAATCGCCTCCCAATACCCATTCAGGCTTTCCGTGGTACTAATCAACACCTTGCCAAATGAAAAGGATTCTATCGTCTTTGCCTTCATACCGCCACCATCAAATACCGGAGCGATAACAATATCCGCCTGCTCATAGTAGGGTGTCATGGAATCAACCAATCCAATTATCTCGATATTATACTTCTTGCAATCAACCCTATCTGTCAGCTGCTTTGCTCCGCTGCCGACCACAACAATCCGATAATTTCCTGTTACCTTCGGAATGACATTAGTATAAAACCACATAAAACCATTGATATTTACATAGTAGCTGGAACAAACAAACAGTATTGTCTTCTTCTCATCCTTGCCTGTGATAACCGACTTGTATGCATAATCCGTTTCCGGCTCATGGGAGGCAATTGGGATAATAGCCTCTGGTTCCTTTCCGTAATACTTCTTAAAACGCTGAATCTCCGCTTTGTTAAAAACCCACCGTTCGTCAACCACGTCCTGCGTGATGGCCTCCTGTTTGATTATCATCTTGCATTCCTGAATATAATGGAGTTTCCATTTGGGGGCATCATTTATCCGAGTAGCAAACAAGCTGGCTGAGATATCGTGAAAGAAGCAAATAATCTTTACATTAGGAAACTCTTTTTTAATTTCAGTATATAAATTCCCCAAATCGGATTCTTCTGTAAATACAAGATCCATACCCTGTTGCCTGATGATTTCACACAATTTCCGAATAATCTTATTGCTAATAAATGGAGAGTTGCCTTCCATAATTCTGGTTATGCGTTCGCGGATATTTTTAGGCTCATAACCAAAGGAAATAAAATTCTCTTTCTCACATTTCTTTGTGGAAAGCAGATCTATCTGGAAGATATTTTCCTCCCCGTATATTTCCTTCAGCGCATCCAAATGAGTATGCGCGCCTATATTATGCGGTCCACGTTTTGCAATATACAGTACTTTCATTACTGCTCCTCTTATCTGTTTCCTTTTATCTTCGTCTTCAAAGAAATCCACACCTTCTGTGGTATGAAGGACCGGATTCCTTTCTTGACTGAAATTTTTATTTTATCAATATGAAGCCTGTTGCGCAGAACAATCTTCCTGAAAGCCACCTCTGCGGCAGCATCGTAGTCTTTTTTGTCTTTATATATATTAAGGAATACCTCATGTTCCGGCCCCGCTATAGACGGGTGCCGAAGCTGTTTTTCGCCTTTGATCGATTCCTCTAGCGGCCGCTCAGTTTTCTTAAGATAGCCCTTCTCCTCAAGAGTCTGAACCAACTGCTGCCCCTTCTCTGTATTAGCCAATATTGTCGATACATTATTAATGTCAATATCGCAAGACGCAACATCAAAGACATGAAAATCTCCAATGGTCAAATCGCCGGGACGACTTGCCTGTGCAAATTTGCAGGAGTAACAGGAATCCCGGTAAATCAGGGCATTATGATAACCTATTTGATATAGGTCATCCTGATCTACATATTTTACATAATAAGGTTTATCCAAATTTTTCTTATAAAGTGTATAAGCAAAATTCAGTGTCCCGAATTTTGCATCACGGAAGAAGCACTTCTGCGCGTCAGCGCCGATTTTTCGGTCAATTGTGGTAATATGCTGTATCAGGTAATTGGGATCCGGCGTACCGTGGCATATTATGTCAACCGTGCACAATCTTTCTGTATTAATATGAAGGATCTCGAAATACTTTCTTACGGCTGCCACTTGGCAAGGAAGCCCTATAAAAAATACAGTCTTCCCTAATTTTACCGTTTCTGCCACCTGTTTATATATGTCATCTGGAAAGCTATATGTATATTTGGAGTTTTTGAACTCCGCAATATCTTTATCAGTCGAGCCTATCCGCAAATGACACTCAAAGTTATCATTGAGAAATGCACCAACAAATGCAGCACCTGATTTTGCAGCATACTGATAAATCGCGGCAGCTATGCCGCCACTGGCGGAGGTTATTCTGCTCGATTCGTCAGCGTTCCATCCTGCAAATGCTTTCTTTGGATAGCTAAGCTCCATTATCCCTGATACCGGACATACCTTTTCGCACAGTCCACAATTAATGCAGTCTGTACCTTTTTCCATGTGGATGTTGGAAGCGTCCTTAATCCGTAGAACACAGTTTTTAGGGCAGATGTTTATGCATGCACCGCAGGCCGTGCAAATTCCGTTTGTGCAAATCTCTTTTATCACTCCAACATTCTCCTTAATCTCTTCCATGAGAACTCGCGCAATCGTTCTTCTCTATTTCGCACCATGTCATAATGAATGGGTATGTCTGCCGCAATATTAGCCGGTGTTGCTTCTCTGCTTTCAATGCCAAGAAACTGTGCAAGAGAATTCATTCTCGATTTATTCGTCCAGTTGAAGTAAAAAACTTGTCTCTCAAAATATGTCGAAAACAGCAATCCATGATATGACGCAGAAAAAACAACTTCAGCGTGCATAAAAAGTGTGAGCCACTCCTGCAACGTCGTCGGTCGTTTATCAATTGTACCAAATACTGGAGCCCTGAAATTAATATAGTACACAGGCATGTGATGCTCTTTCCCGTATTGAATAGCGCTTTTCACGCATTTGTTCTCAGTATCACTCATATATACTAAAACATATTTGTTCTTTGGTGCTGGGCAGTCACCAACAAATTCTACCCAGAAGTTTTTATCCCACAGTAGAGTAGGATCGCAAGTCACATCAACACTTCGTCCCAATAAATCTCCGATCCAATCAGATGCGTCTTTCTCACGTACTGTAAAATCATCAAAACGTGATAACGCATGCTTAACGTTAGTACTTTCTTTATCGTTCCACCTTGTACCTACAGATGAGGAGAACGCCAATTTTGTCTTAGAATCATCCGCAAAGTCAAGCATATAAGTGTAATCTGTGCCTGTAATATTAAAGCCCCACACGACATCGCTTCCAACAATAAATGTATCGAAGATATCATTGGCTTCTACAATAGTTTCTTGTGTAAAAGGCTTTGTCACATCAATGTGATCATCTATATATTTCCAAAAGCTATTTTTCCTTTTTTTCAAATTCCCATGTAAAATTAGAGATTTCAAAATGTCCTTCGGATTCTTTGCTTCGCTTAAAGGAAGTGTACTTTCCCTCTGACTTATAGCAGCACACTTATAATCTATGAGGGTGACATTATGACCTAAAGATTCAATTGCCTTATATAAGCTCAGCATCTGAAGCTGGGAGCCAAAGTTGATTGTGTCGTGTACTGTCAAGTAGCCGATCTTTTTCACAAAGTTCACCTCCATAAAATAGCTCATTTCTTGCGAGAAATATAATGCCTCAGAATGTATATCGGAATAAAAAGCCTATATACCAAATATCCTTTCCATCCGCATTGGTTCGTAATCAGTCCTTTCGAATCATCAAACGTAAACGAATAGCCGTTAATTGTCTTCGTGTTAACATAATTAGCTGCGCAAAATCTAAGTATATGAAACTCTATCCTCCGATAAGTGCTAGCTGAAATAATCTTAGGTTTCAGCAAATCCTCATTGACCATGGTCAAATAGATACGCACAAAATTATCTATCAGATTATACCCGCCTTTTTTCTTGGGTATAATGTTCTCAAAGTAAACTGTATCGTCAACAAGATACCCTGTTTTATTGTTTTCTTTAAATAGGAGTGTCGTGTGAGGATACATATAATTACATTCAATGCGCTGCTCCAACAGCCGATCAAGGTCAGTTTTCCATATAGCAAACGAGGTGCTCCACGTAGACAGATAATTAATACATTTTATGAATGCATCGAAGTTATCAAATCTTTCGACACTCTTCTTCCCTCTTAACGTATAGAAAATTAATGGTTCTTCTTCGTCGTTAGCTACCGCCTGGTCAATCAACTTCTGGAGACTTCCGGGGAGAAACATACTATAATCGTTATGTAGTTTTAGTAATTTCCCTTGTCCGAATTTTAAAGCCTCAATTGAATTCAGGAATCCCTTTACCTTGACTTTTTTATAATGCAGGTTTCGGATACTGGCATATTTCCTTTCAATCAGTTCCTTTGTCTCATCTGTTTCAGAATTATCTGTAATGCAAATCTCATATAAACTTTCATCACAATTCTGAACAAGAATCCCCTCTATAAGTTTATCAATAATATACTCCCTTTTAAATGTAGGAATACAAATTGAGAGGATAGGCTGCTTTTCCATATAATGTTCCTTCCTATTTGTTTTCTTCAAGCATCTTTAATATCTTTTCTACAATGCTATGATCCACGGGAGTATAAAGAATACTTTCCATTTCTCTAACTATATCAGGCGTAAGGGCAGAGAAATCAACTTTAGAAATATCTTCAATCATTTCATCCGGGAACCTTTTCTTTATGAACTTAGCCGGTACCCCTCCCCACACCTCAAATGGAGGTATATTTTTTGTAACTACAGCTCCCGTAGCAATTACTGCGTCCTGTCCGACATGAACACCAGACATAACAGTCGCCCCATATCCAATCCAGACATCATCACCTATGACAATATCTCCTTTAGAGTGAGCTTCATCCTTAACGCTTTCCAACACTTTAACCCTAAACGGGAATGTTGAGATATGATTTGTAAAATGTTCTACATCAAGCATAAAAACTACATTCTGGGCTATCGAAACAAAATTTCCTATTCTTAAGTGAGACTTATTGTTGAAGGAAACAACATTTAACTCCCCATATGAATAATTCCCAACACTCGCCGTGTCAAAGTCAAATTCATTGTTAGGAATGGTGCCATTATGCTTATTCGCTCTAATCCATTTTCGTTTAAAACTGTTAAGTTTTATGTACTGAATAGCATCCCATATAGCAGTGCTTTTAATTAGATTCTTTCGATATCGTTTCATTGACTTTCCAAGGCTCCTTCAATCGCTTTGAGGTAAGCATCTTCCTCATCTTGTGTAGGCTCCAACATGGCTCCTTCTCCCCATTCATTCCACGCAGTCAGGAGAATGTACTCTTTCTTCTGCTCTGAACAGATACTGATAAGCTGGGACAAATATTTCTTAAATTTGTCGGGAGAAGCGCCCAAGATTACTCGTCCCTGCTTTCCCCTGCGCGGAGTATCATCGTATGTAACAAATGCTCCATGCCATTCATTACTCTTTGACCGAATCCTCGCAGAATCAAGTAACTTCTTCCATACCGCATCATAAGAATACTTCAGAGGTCCAGTTTTGCCTACCAAACCAAAAATGCTCAGTGCTTTAAATAACCACAGTTTCCATCCCGAACCCCATCCAGAATTTTGAGGTTCATAACAAAAATTTGTGCATTCACTTGGCAACGTATAAAGAGCACTCTTTTTATAGACAATCTCGATTCCCTTAAATCCGCTCTCCTTCGCCAACTTGTCCCAATAATGATGCATCTTATAAATGTCTTCAGAATAATTAAAAATTTCAAAAAGTGGTTTTCCGTTCACTTTTATATACCGATCATCCTTGAAATACGCCAGCAGAAAATCAAAGTGATTTTTCCAGTCCTCTTCTGTACCAAGTTTGTATTCGATCAGGATGGACGGCTTCCCGGATTTCTTCTGTTTGGCATCCTCCATGGGAGCCCACGCATTTCCTCTGAATTTACTCCAAGTCCTGCGCCAACTTGCATTGTCCCATGCAAAGAAGAACGGGATGTCAAGATCCGGATTGTTTAATATAAGCTCCGCAGGCTTGGTCAGCAGCTGCTTTTCATTTGAAAACCAATAATGATATATTCCGAAGCCATATACGCCACACTTTTTAGCCGTTTCTATCTGCCAAGCTATATTCTCCTTTTGTGATAAATCATAATAATTATCATCCTGCGGCACCCGTGGCTGATTATGCCCGTTAAACAACGGCTCTGCTTTTTTTACTGATACCCAGTCCGTAAATCCCTTGCCCCAGAACTGTGAATTTTCCGCAACTTCGTGGTATTGGGGCAAGTACATTGCCAATATTTTTACATTTTCATTCATAATCATATACCCCAAGACATCTTATAGTTTTGGCGGAATTCTAAACAGCAACTATTTGTATTATGTCTTTCCGCCCTTTTATTAGAGAATCTCATGTTTTTTAGTTTCCAAAAAAATAATCTTCCAGCATAAGACACCAGCAATGATAAATTGGCAGGTGCAATTCCTGAATCATATACGTTTCAGTTTCCGGAGCCTTGACCGCTACATCCGCGACTTTTGCAAGCGCCCCGCCTTTTGCTCCGGTTAATCCTACGACCTTAATTCCGGAAGCTCGGGCCACTACCGTTGCATTCATGATATTCTTACTATTTCCAGATGTGGATATGCCAAGGAACACATCGCCCTTACGACCATAACCGAAAAGCTGCTGCGCAAACACTCCAAGGCCGTCCACATCATTTATGTATGCTGTTGTCAACGCTTCATGCGCCACAAGCGGTATAGCCATCAGCGAGCATTCCAGATTCCTTGCAAGTTCTGCTCCACGCTCTGGATCAACTTCTTTCAGCTTCTCCGCATATTCTTTACTCACAGGACGGAGAATCTTGAACCGCTTCATCAGTTCACCTGCAATATGTTCAGAGTCTGCAGCTGATCCACCGTTTCCAGCAATCAAGAGCTTCCCTCCATTTCTATAACTCTCTTCCATCAGAAGATAAGCATCTATAATCTCCTGACGAACAGCTTCCAGTTTCGGATAACGCTCCATCAAAAGATCGATGTGCTTGACGAGCTTGTCTTCCAGTGTCCTCATATTACTCTATTCCCTTCCTACAGTTACTCTTCCTTATAAATTTACCGTGCGTTCGTGAAACGCCAGTCAATCATAACATCTGCCGTTCGGCATATTTCTCGGTGCAAAATCTTTCGATCTGCTCTCTAAAATGAGCAGCATCAAAGCTCAAAGCGTGCTCCCTGATTACATCCGCATCAAAGGTCATCGTTTCAAATCTTTGAATTGCGTCACAGAGGCATTCCAGCGTTTGTTCTTTGAAGAAAACGCCCGTCCTGCCTTCCACTACTGTTTCCAGGATTCCACCTCGTCCATATCCAATTACAGGTGTTCCGCCAGACTGCGCTTCAACCGGAACAAACCCAAAATCTTCAACCCCCGGGAACAAGAGTGCTTTCGCCTTTGCGTAATACTCCACCATTTCATCGTTGGTGACGAAACCCTTAAACTCTATGGTCGGACCTGCAATTCCTTTCATCCTGTCCATCTCTTTACCCTTGCCAATGACAACAAGTTTTTTTCCGAGTTTATTGCAGGCTTCGATGGCCAGGTCGACCTTTTTATAGCTTTCCAGTCTACCGGAAATCAGATAAAAATCCTCTTTTGTCGTCTGTGCATACAACTGATCCGAAACAAAGTTACCGCCGACAGAATAGATGACTTCCGAATCTCTACCATAGAATTTTTTAATTCTCTTTTGGGTGAATTTGGAATTTGCAATGAAGTAATCAACCCTGTCCGCCGCCAGTCTGTCCCACATTCTTAATTTATGTATTTGAGACGGCATAAAAAACTTTTTTATGGGATTCGCCGATTTCTTGTAGTCGTAATACAAATCCCACAGATAACGCGGCGGCGTATGGCAGTAGCAAACATGTACGGCGTCAGGTCTCGTTATAATACCTTTACAGAGGCTTGAGCAGGAGCTTAATACAAGATCATACTCGGTTAAATCCAGGCTTTCCCACGCTCTTGGCATAAATGAAAGTAGTACTTGATAATTCTTAACTGCCCCGGGGATTTTTTGAATATACGTTGTCCTGACATCGAAGTCTTTAAATTGTTCTCCCATAACTTTCTCGTCATATACCAACGTATATAACGGCGCATCTGGGAAAATTTTATGCCAATTTTGAAGTGTCCATTCAGCTCCGCCAAATTTCACCAACCAATCTTGTACTAACGCAACCTTCATATTATTAATTCCTGCCTTCCAGGTGTCTCCAGTAGTCCAGCATATCCTTTATGGTCTGTTCCATCGGAATTTTCTGTTTCCAACCAGTGTCTCGTTTCAGCTTATCAACATTGCCTATGATGATTCTCTCATCTGTGGGGCGGAGAAGTTTCGGATCAACTTTGATTTCCAGCTCATGCCCTATCTGCTGCTCTATCATCTTCACAATATCCCTCATGTAATAGCAGTGCTCAGATGAGAGATTGTAGACTTCACCAGGAGTTCCCTTATTGGCAAGCAGCATCAACCCATTCACAAGATCGCGCTGATCCATGATGGCACGCTGCGTATCAAGGTTTCCACATCTTAATTCATACACACCCGTTCTTTCAGCAATTACCGCCCTGTGTGTGAAATCAGAGGTCACATCATTTACCTTTCTCGTTCCGGTAGAATTAAAAATACGGACGCGGATGCAACGGATGTGGTCATTCATAAAGTACTGAAAAGACAGCAGATCCTGTCCCACCTTACTCACACCATACGGATGAAGCGGTTTCAATTCTGCTGTTTCTTTCACATATGGGTCATCCAACTCATTCAACGTCTGTCCATACTCTGCACTGGAGCATGCCACCACGATTATCGGATCATAGTTCGGATGTTCTTTGCGAACAGCTTTAATAGCCTCATACACATTGATCGTACCATTGACATTTGTATCCATTGTTGCCTGAGGATAATCCCAGGAAACAGTTGGATAGCTCTGTGCCGCGAGATGATATATCTGTTCCGGCATAAATTCCGAAATAATACGAAGAACAGACTGATAATACCGAACATCACATTCCTTCATGGGAATGCTAGGATTCAGTTCCTTTATATCTGTTGTTGGCTTATAATAAGTTCCAAGAACTTCATGCCCCTGGCCATAAAGCAGTTCGACCATGTGAGAACCAACCATGCCACCGGCGCCTGTTACCATTACTTTCATACTCTTATCCTCCGCAGTTACCTTCCTATCCCAATCTGTTTATGTTTTCTATCTTGTAAGTCTGTCTTTTAAGTCCTTGATTCATAGCTCTCATACGTATAATGAATAACCCGTGTCCCTCCATCTTCAAACCGGAACGGAATATAGAGCAGGTCTTTCATTGCCCATCTCACTGCATCCTGCTTCTCCGGCTGAACATAAAAAACAAGGAATCCGCCGCCACCGGCTCCCAGTAGCTTTCCGCCAAGAGCTCCGGCCTCAATTCCCTTCTGGTACAAAGCATCAATACTATTTGTCGAAATGGAAGACCCAGTCTGGCGCTTCAACTTCCATGTGTGGTCAAGCAAATAGCCAAAATCATCAAGGCTTTTCGTTTTATCTATCAATACTCTTTCCGCATCATCTACAAGGGCAAGCATTTCCTTCAGTTGTGCCTTCTTATCAACAACCTTATTCGTCTTCTGTACTTCAGATGAAAAACGTGTAAATCCGGTAAAGAACATCAGCAGATTCTCGTTCAGCTGTTTCTTTCTCTCCGAGCTGATAATCACAGGGAGTACTTCATAACCGTCAGCGTTGAAGTTGATACGGTTGAAGCCACCGAAAGATGCAGCAATCTGATCCTGCCAGCCACCCGCCTCGTTACAGAGAACACGCTCAAGATAGATAGCCTCATCAGCCAATTTCTTCTTATCGGCGTATTTTCCCTTCAGTGCATAGAAAGCGTTCAGCATGCCGACAGCAAAAGAACTGCTCGTCCCAAGTCCAGACCGCGCAGGAAGATCGGCTTCATACATCAGCCTGATTTCATGCATATCAAGCAGCTTCATGGCATTGCGGATGGCCGGGTGCTGAATATCATCTACACTCGATACGCGCTCCGTCTGCGAATAGGATAATTCTGTAGACCAATCAAAGAACCGTGGGAGATGCCTCACATTCACATAGCAGTATTTATCAAAAGTAGTTGAAAGCACAGCACCGCCGTTCTCTCTGAAATAGCTTTCCATGTCCGTTCCGCCGCCGAAAAATGACA
Organism: uncultured Ruminococcus sp.; assembly: GCA_900543145.1. Classification (GTDB taxonomy): domain Bacteria; phylum Bacillota; class Clostridia; order Oscillospirales; family Ruminococcaceae; genus FB2012. Next base: position 228,594 of record UQPZ01000002.1, on the reverse strand, counting down.
TACGGAAAGGTGTTTTTGTAATAATCATAAGTCACTCTTCTCTCCCTTTTTATCATTTCAAAACTGTGTTTATATCCACAGTCCCTCATATTCTCGTTTCAACAGTCCATCCTGCTCTAATTGGTTCTCAAAAAAAGTGTCCCTATTATCACTCAGGCACCATGTATCGTAACCACAACTCTCTTTCCACACAGCTTCGGGATCCAGCACATAGCCGCCGGACCCTCGGCGTGGATATGGACGATATCGTAATGTCCGAATGCCGCCTTGACTGCCGCAAAGAAACTTGATGTCATCGCCGCCAGACCTTTTCTCTCTATCGTCGGAACGGTCCTGATCTTGATTCCCTTATACTCGGATAGCTGCTCGCCGTCAAACTCTGCACCGCTGACGTGATGACCTCTTCGATTATAACAAGTTACTTCATGACCCAACTGAACCAATCGGGCGGATAATTCCTCTGCTACAATTTCGATCCCGCCTTCTCGGCTAGGGATTCTTTTATGACCGAGCATCGCAATTTTTAATTTTCCGGCCATAAATAATATTCCTCCCTTTGATCCGTGCTGCTCGTCTTTATCTACTATATTTACTGTGGAAATCTCCTCTTCCATATATTTCCGCGCTCTTGACACACTTTCATGGAGAGCAGATATTCTCTGTTCCCCACACTGTTTTCTATCTTCTGCTTCTGTATACTCATCTCAGATGTAAAGGCAGACATTTAAGATCTCCCTTTGCTTTCCTGCGAATATCCGTATTATACCCCCTGCCCCTTCAGCACTGCCGACACGGTTTTGAAAATTATCTTCCAGTCTACAAAAAAGCTTCTCTCATTTATGTACTTTATATCCAGCTCCATCCATTCGTCAAAGGATATCCTGTTCCTTTCCGGCTGTATCTGCCAGTAACAGGTCAGACCGGGAGTAACGTAAAGCCGCTGTTTTTCGTATTCGCTGTATTCTGCGACCTCTCTCGGAAGCGCCGGCCTCGGCCCTACTATACTCATTTCTCCCTTTAATATATTGAAAAGCTGCGGAAGCTCGTCTATGCTGGTCTTGCGTATAAACCTTCCGACCCTCGTTATCCTGGGATCCTCCTTTATTTTGAATACAGGTCCGTCCATTTCATTGTGCTGTATAAGATCCTTCAGCCTGTCCTCTGCGTCAACGACCATGGAACGGAATTTGTAGAACCTGAATACCTTACCGTTGCGGCCTACCCTTAGCTGAGAAAATATCGGACTTCCCTTGGGATCGTCAATAAATACGGCGGCTGCGGTGATAAGGAAAACAGGCATAAGAATTATTATCGCCAGCAGTGAAAGCACTATATCCTGGACCCTTTTGCATATACTGTACAGCCTTTTGACTTTAAAGCTGCTTACCTCAAGCTTCGGCAGTTCTTTCGCAGTATCCTCGCAGACCTCAAATTCAGCCGTTTCGTAAGCCGTTTTCATACGGTGATCTCCGTCCTATCCTCCATAAATATTTGCTTTTTCCAAGAGAAAACCGCCATAGCGCAATTTCCCTGACACTGCTTAATACAGCGGCAGGCAGCTCTTGGAAAAATTATGAATATGCTGTGATAAGAATTTTTTCTATCATTTATTCAACGTTACAATTTTATCATATTTTCGCAAATTCGTCAAGAATCATACGAATATTTTCGTATTTTAGCGAAAATTTCAGCGATAAACACAATTTTGTCCGAACGCCTAAAGCTATTTTATGACTTATTTTACATCTGAATATTTAAATTTCCATTTCTTTCTTAACATATATAAATTGAATATTTATACAGACTCAAAACCTCAGCAACGCTATCCCATGATCCCGAGATCCTTTCCGCCGCGGTAAAAGACAGGAATTATATCTATCGGAGCAGGACATACAACAGTCTGCCCGCCCTCATATACCTTTTTCGTGTAAGCGTCTGTCCAGACAGCTCCCTCAGGCAGATAGACCGTTCTTTCCCTTGCGCCCTCCTCCATTATCGGAGCGACCAGAATATCCGAGCCGAACATATAGGCGTCCTCAGTTTCCCATGCCTTAGGATCACCGCTGAAATCGAAAAACAGCGGTCTTATTACAGGCTCGCCGCTTTCGCTGGCACGATCCATGCATTCCCTTATATAAGGACGCAGACGCTCTCTTATAAACAGGTATTTTTTCAGTATCTCATAGTTTTCCTCTCCGAAGCTCCATACCTCGTTATCCTGTCCCGAGGTAAGCTGGCGTACTCCGTCAATGTACTCCTCCTCACGCTCATGCCACGGCGACCTTTCCCCATGCATACGGAATACAGGACAGAACGCTCCCCATTCAAACCAGCGGACCAGAAGCTCCCTGAAGCCTTCGTCCGAAATATCCCCTCCGAGAAAGCCTCCTATATCCGAGGTCCACCAGGGTATTCCGGCTATTCCCATATTAAGTCCCGCCTGAAGCTGCTCCCTCATTGCCCTGAACGATGAATGTATATCTCCCGACCAGGTAAGAACTCCGTATTTCTGGCTTCCTGCCCATGCACAGCGTACAAGGCTCATAACGTCACTTTCGCCTTCGGACTTAAGACCGTCATAAAAGCCCTTGGCATACATTTTAGGGTATATGTTTGTGCACTGCAGAGCAGGGCCGGCATAATATCTGTAATTGTCAAAATCGTAGGGTCCGTATTCAGGCTCCGCTTCGTCCAGCCAGAAGCAGCGTATACCGTATTTATAATAGTTCTCCCTGCATTTTTCCCATACGAACTTCTGCGCCCCGGGATTTGTTGCGTCGTAGAAAACCGTATTTCCCATCCACGTCATATGCAGGCCGCTTCCCCTGTCTGCGCTGACGAGATAGCCGTTTTCCGCCATTTCCCCGAAATTCTCGCTTTTTTCGTCAATAGTCGGCCATACGGAAACTACCGTTTCTATACCAAGCTCTTTAAGTTCCTTTACCATTCCCTCAGGATCGGGCCAGTCCCTCGGCTCAAACTTAAAATCTCCCTGCCTTGTCCAGTGGAAAAAATCTATAACTATAGCGTCCATCGGAAGTCCCCGTCTTTTATGCTCTCTCGCTACCGAAAGCAGCTCCTCCTGAGTGCGGTAGCGAAGCTTGCACTGCCAGTAGCCTAGTCCGTATTCAGGCATTCTCGGCGCTCTTCCTACAGCGGCAGTATAGTTTTCTTCTATTTCCGCAGGAGTATCCCCCGCCGTAATAAAGTAATCCAGCTTTTTGGTGCTCTGCGCATACCATTCGGTCTTGTTAGCTCCGAATACAACAGACCCTACCGCAGGATTGTTCCAGAGAAAACCGTAGCCCCTGCTTGAAAGCATAAACGGAACGCTTGCCTGACTGTTCCTGTGGCAAAGCTCCAGCGAAGCACCTTTTTTATTCAGATTCTTTTCCTGATACTGACCCATCCCGTAGATCCTCTCGTCATCAAACGCCTCGAACCTTGCATAAAGCCGATGATCCGTTGATCCGGGAATGCATTTCAGCTCCCTCGCTTCTATCCTAAGCGGAACGCAGTAGCGGTTTATACGATTTCTGTTGCGTACATATTCCTCGGTAAGCAGCTCGCCCCGCTGGTTGTAAAAGCTCAGCTTTCCCTCATAGTCCGCCTTAACGGTTATCTTTCCGTTGGTAAGATAATAATTTACCCCTGAGGAATGATAACGGGAATACTCCTCTCCCTTATACCACGGGTCAGTAGTATCGACCGTTTCCGTCCTTATCTCCGCATTGTCCCCGTCGGGCTTTTCTTCCAGCGCCCAGTTATTGGTGTCCATCTGAGGCTCGTTTGTCATTCTTATTCTTAGCGAGTCCTTTCCCCACGGCTCTGCCCATAGCTGTGAGCCGCCCGATCTTATAATGATTCTGCTGCCTTCGCTGTAAATCTTCATTTCAGCTTCCTCCGTTACCATACTTTGCTTTTAAACGCTGCTTCTTCAAATATTCTTCCGTCGGGCATTCCGCCGAAAGAGAAAAAATACTTCAATTATATTTTACTTCATTACGCAAATAAAAGCAATAGTATTTTATAAATTTCGACGCTTTTATAACAAAAAGCCGCCGGATATTTTTCGGCGGCAAAATTCTGAATCCATATGTAAAAGCTGAAACTGCGCAAATTATTTTACAAAGCTGTCTCCCAGAAAATACAAAGCTATCCAGCCTGACGGGATCCTTCCCCATACATCATCTCCTACTGCCTTGACCTCCTTTACAGTAACCGCAGTTCCGGCTTTAAGCACTGCATAGGTCTTGTCAAGTGAATGTCTTTTTCCGTCGGCGGTAAGCTCCGAGCGTTTTTTCTGCGGCTTATCCGTTCCTGCTCCGCTTCTTACCTTCAGATTTACTGTAAGGGTATAATCCCTGCCTGCCGCAAAACCGTGCATACCGCTTTCGCTTCTTTCTGACGTATCCCCTGCGCAGATACAGCCCTGATAGCCTTTTCTCGCTTTAAATTCCGCTGCCGTCTGTCTTTTCAGCGCTCCGTCGTCAGAGGAAAGCCTGTTGTCAGCGTCGGCGTTTGCTTCGGTATAATAGACCCAGTTTCCGTCTGTACATTCGATAAAAATAACGTGACCGTATCTGCCGCTGTTAAAGCAGGCAATAGAATTGCTTACCGGCTCGGAGGAAAGCTTCAGACCCTTTGCTTTAGCAGACTCGTACCATATATTGGCGTTTCCGATAATTCCGGTATCTGTGCCGCATTTCTCCTTTGCCCTGCCGCGTACATACCAAACGCACTGAGCCTTAATCCCCTGAGCGTAAGCGCTGCTGCTGAGATCCGCAAGCCTTTTGCCTAATTTGCTTTCGTAGTTCATTTTTACTGCTCCTTTTTATATTCAGCCGAATCCGATAAAATTTATTCTTCCCTGTTTTTAAGTATCTCAACTGCCTTTTTGAGCTGCTTCGGCACAGGTACTCCCATAATTCCCGCATTTTCAATTATAGACAGTGTTTCGTTCACACAAAAGGCAATGCATACTGCGTCCTTGATATATGCCGTACCCATAAGCCTGTCAAGCCGGCAGGCTACAAGCAGTATCAGCAGCACCATACCCTTGCGGCAAAGTCCTTTGAACCCCGCCTTGCTTTCAAGCGCTCCCGTCTTGCTTTTGCTGGATCTCTTAAATACTCCCGCAACTACTATTCCGGTAACGTAATCAATGCACATAAATATGATAAGTGTTGTCATTGCAGATGTCCAGCCCCCAAAAAGTGCGGAGATCCCCGAGCCGACAAGCCCTGCGGCAGTTATCGCCCAGTATCTTATACTATCCATAGGCGTTATTCTCCTTTGTCAAGCACCAGCCAGTCGACGCAGTATGTTCCTGCCGGAAGCGTTGCAGACAACGAGCCGCTTGAGTTTTGTCCTGCGCATATTACGGCGTATATTTTTCCGCTGTAATAATTCAGGGTCAGGCAGTAATTAAGATACGGCGCAGGAGTTCCGACTCTGTGTACCGACGCTGTAACTATCGTATTTTCAGTAGCCGTAAACGGAAGTGAAAGCGTTACGCTGACCATTGACGAAGCCGAGGAAATACTGTTCGAGCTTCTTCCGTAAATAATGTCGTCCTGCCTTACGACCTTTTGCCCTCCGTTATAAAGCCTGCCGCCGTAAATATAGGTATTGTCCCCGTTTGCCCCGTCACCCGACCGATATACCTTATCGCCTGTATCCAAGCGTTTTCCCAGAAGATAATACGGACTGTGAGAAGCCGCCGTATCAGTTAACGAATGTGAAACTCCGTCGGCTATTCCCGAAAACGCACAGCCGTGAAGCTCAGAGGTATTCGGTTTTGAGCTGTTCAGCATATTCAGTGCGTTTGTTAACCTAACGTCTGTGCTGCTGAGGTCGGCCGCCTTTGCGTAACCGCTGAGATCCTCCGCATTAAGGTAGGGAAGTTCTGAATACGTCTTTGTTCCGTCGCCTGCCTTCGCCTTCATTTTTCCGTCTGAGGTAATTTCAATGCAAAGAATGCCTTTTTTTATTGCCGCCGTTTCCTCCGCCCATTCCTCAGACGTTTTTACAGCGTTGAGGACTCTCATTTTTATCTGTTCAGCCATAAGCTGCCCCCCTTTCTTCTGTAGGGATCATTCCGTTCCCTTATCTATAACAAGCCAGTCTATATAATAGGTACCGCTTGGTATTTCACCTAGATACGGAGTTTGTCCTGTCTCAGAGCTTAAAACCACTCCGTTTGCTCCAGCGATAATCACCGCATACATCTTGTTACCATCTCTTTTTAATAACAAACAGATATTATAAAACGGATTTGGCGCTCCCTCCTTAATAACCGTTGCTATGATCTTTGTTTTGTCAGTCGGGTCAAAGGGAAGCGAAAGCTTGACATATTGGTACGACGGTTTTCCTGTTACCGTTATAGTATCTCTTCCCGAAATCATTCCGCATACCTTTGTTACCGCTTTATCTATCATTTCGCCCGTAACAGAGCCTTGATAATCAGCCATAAAATTTCCTCCTTTTAATTATAAAATACACTGTATTTCCGCCGCTTCGGTATAATCCCTGCCGGCGCATTTGTATGTTTTTTGCTGAACGTCCCAATAGTAAACTGCATTTTCGTCGCTGGCTATATACAATCTTCCTGCTATTCCCGGTTCAGGAAAGGCATCTCTTGCATCAATATACAGCGCTTTTTCCGCACCTGCCGAACCGCCGCCGGAGGAGGACGAGCCTCCGGCCCCCATTTCCGTTTCGGTATCCGACTGTCCCGCCGCTTCTATAGACGCGGAAAGGCCGCCGTCAAACTCAAAGCTCAGCTCCATAACCGGCGCACTGAAGCTTTCTCCCGAATCGGGCAGGTAAAATTCCGCCGTATCCCACACGTCTATCCTAGGATCGCCGATACGCTGATAAAGACTTACCGGACGGTATATAAACGGAAGTATCTCCGCACACAGCCTATCAAGCAGCTCCTTAGTCATATACGGGTTTTCTATATACATTGTACGTCCCGGCTTACCTCCCGTTATAACGCTGTTTTCACTTACTGTACATTGTATCTGCGTTATGGCGACATCTGTTTCGCTTACCTGGGGCGTATCCGTTGTATCAGGATCGAGCTTTACTGCTCCGTCTGACCCGTACCACCTATAGGTAAGCCTGCCTGTACGGTCGAGAACGGCAAACCTGCCCTGGAGAGAAGCGATATAGCTTATCATCTGACGCATAGTTATTCCCGACGGCTTTTTATTTATAAAAGCTACATAATCGTAAAGCTGATAATACATTCCGTCCGAGATCTTATAAGCTTTATTATCGGAAGTAATATACCTTCCGCTTGAAACAGCTACCGAGCTTATGCCCAGCTGAGTGCATATTTCTTCCTCGATAGCCTTTGTACTGGCGGGGTACGGAAGCTTTGAGCGGTATTCAGTATCCGCCAGCGCAAGATGATCCGACGCCTCCAGTATATAGCCTCCGTCCTTCTTTTTGCAGGAAGCAGCGAAGAACCGTCCCATAGGTATAAGCTCGCTTTCCTCCCCGTTTTCCTGTGTATCGTCCGACAGATCGATAAGGCAGATATAAAGCTGAAAGGCTCTGCCCTCAAGATCGCAGGGAGTCTGCGAAAGCTCAGCCGTTATTCCCTGAGAGTATGCCCCTCCTATAGTTACATCTTCTCCTCCGCAGGAGCCGCCTATAGTCTTAATAGTCTTTATACTTTCCGAGCCGACGGAGAAATCCCCGAAGTCCATCAGGGCGCGGAAAGTTCTTCCGCTGCCCCCGATAGCCGTTATCAGCTGCTGTGATCTTACTTCATACAAGGCTTATCCTCCTTTCCGCTCACTGCTCTATAAGACTTATCGAGCAGCCCTTATACCATATTTCTCCGCCGCAGTCAAGCTCGGCTTCATATGTAAAATCCGTAGAATAACAGGTCACCGAACGCCTTACTCCGTCCTGCACAAATTCTACCGGAAAGTAGGCGGGAAGCTCAAAGAAAAGACTTTCCAGCGCTTTTTTATCCGCCCTGCTGAGCATTCCCCATTTCAATACCAGCTTCCAGTTCCAGCACAATATATCTCCTACCGATTTTCCCGTTGAGACCCTGCCGGAATTTGCCGCCCAGGTTTTATACCTCATTGCTGAGCTTCCGTCCGAATCGCAGGACGGAAGCTCAGTTCCGTTTACCTTTACCGAAAGGCTCATACCGTTATCCCTCCCGTTCTCGTTTTATACTGCCTGTACATTTTTATTACCGATCTCCAAAGCACTCTTCCGTCGATATTTCCCGTAACGGTAAGGTCAAGTCCTTTAAGCACGGCTATTATCTCTCTCAGAAGCGCCGCTATTTCGTAAAGCTGACCGCCGCCCATTGCTCCCTCCAGCTTTGACAGCGGAGCTATTACCTCGGGATCTATCCTTGCGTTTCTGTTATCGCCTACCATTGCAAGCTGCGGAGCGTAGGCAAGTCCTCCTGACGCAAGGTGAGGTATTTCGGGTATATCGACATTCGGAATATCTATACCGAACGTTCCTCCTCCCAGCCAATCGGGAATATCAAAGCTGAGAGCGTCGTTTATTCCGTTTATTATCCAGTTCAGACCCTTTTCGATAGCGCCTGTAAGTCCGTTTATAAGGTCGATTATAAGATTTATCGGAATTTTAACGATATTGGAAAGACTGTCCCAGATACCCTTGAATATATTTTTGATACCTGTAAACGCCTTCTCCCAGTCGGCAGTGAAAACGCCGGTTATAAACTGAACGATCCCCTTGAGCGCCGTTATTATTCCGCTAACGGCGTCGGTTATTTTTCCTATTACTCCGCCGACTATCTCTATTATCTTATTTATTACCGCTGAGACCGGAGGCCCGAGCTTTTCAACAAACCAGTTGACTATCGGAAGGATAAACTTATTGTATATCGCCTCTGCTCCCGTAACAAGCTCGCCTATAAAATCAAGGAAGTTGTCTATAAGCGGCTTTATATGATCCGTCCAGAGCATATCCACCGTTTCAACGACCTTGTCCCAGACAGGCTTTAAAACGCTTTCCCAGATATTCAGCAGTGTTTCTCCCGTACCGGTTATCGCCTGCTTCAGACCGTCAAAAATAGGTTCTCCCCATTCTGCCCAGAACTCGGAAAGCGAGGTCATAAGACCTATCCACATTTCTGAAAAAAGGCTGAGTACCGGCTGTACCGCCTCTGTCCAGAGGGTATCGAATACTATTTTTATCTGCTCAAACAGCACTCCCAGGGTAGAAACTATCTCCGTTGCAAACTGCGTTATCATAGGAAGCGCCACTTCGATAAAGTTATTCAGGATAGGAAAGACCACAACATTCCATATATCTGAAAAAACAAGGTTAAAGCTGTCAAGCAGACCTACCGCCGACTGACCTATCGTCGCAAATACATTCTGGAGAAAGACCGTAAAATCTCCCGCAAAATATTCCTTCAGCGGCTCGCCGAGAGTGCTTATATCGGCAAACATTCCTCCAAGGATCTCTCCAAGCTGCGCTCCCTGCTCCTCAAGGCCGCTCCATATTCCTTCAAACGTCGGCGCAAAGCTTGTCTGCGCCCATGACGACAGGTTCGAGAAAATATTCTCTGCCTTTTCTCCTACGCTTTCAAAGGCGGAGGATAAAAAGCTCCGTATGCTTTCGCCCAGTCCCTCTGCCCACTTGCTTCCCTTGGAATCAAGCGACGAGGTATCCATATACGGCTGAGCGGTCTGGGTATCGCCGGAGGAATCGTTTCCGGCTACGTTCATTTCATCAAAAGAGGAAAGATAGACCGACGCTTTTTTTGCTTCCTTTCCTGCCTCGCCTACCTTTTTTACGCTTTTCTGAGCCTTTTCATAGGTCGTTCCGAACAGTCCTGAAATAAATCCCGCTACGCCCTGAGATACCGACGCAAGCGCCGACATAAGCGTATTCAGCGCAGGCATTACGGCGCTTATAATCGGAGTAAACGCCGTTTGCAGATTTGACTGTATGTCGCCGAACGACCTGGCAAATTCTTCATTTCCCATACAAGCGGAGGTAAGCGCCGAGGAAAACTGGTTCTTTACAAAATCTCCTGCGGTCTTGAATACTCCGCCTACCAGTCCTCCGAGAGCGGAAAAGCCTGACTTTAAAGCGCCTACGGCCCTTGAGCCGATATTTTTCACCGTTGTAAACGCTCCTCCCAGAACGTTTCCAACAGCCGAAGCCGCCTTTGTGACCGCAGAGGTAAGTCCCGACTTTACGGATACCGCTGCCGAAGCCGCCTTTTTCGTCATTGCTCCCAGTCCGGAAACTATTTTCTCCGCCGCCTTTGCTCCTACGTTTTTGACTGCTCCGAAGGCTGCACCTACCTTTTCCTTTACCGCCGCTCCGGCCTTTTTTGCCTTATCCTTGATATTTGAAAGAGCCGCCGCTAATTTTTCCGACGCCTTAGGCGACATTGCCTCCATTGCGCTGTTAAGCTCCTGCCACTTTTTCTGAAGCAGTCCGACCTTCTGCCTGACCGCTTCTATACGCTTGTCAATTCCCGAGACCGGATCGCTTTCAAGCTGAACGTTTTCAAGACTTTTCTGTATCTGATCCGTCAGCTTCTGCATCTGCGACAGGGTGCTGTTCTTTATATCGTCAAAGGTCTTTGAAAATTCCGACTTCAGCTTTGAGGTATCGGAAACGATATTTTTCATCATAGACGATACCGCACTGTCGGCTGAGGATATTCTGGCGACTGCCTTTGCGACAGCCTTTCCTGCGTCCTCCGCCGATCTTGTGACCGCAGAAAATGCATCCGTCATTGCTTTTTCTATGACCAGAGCCGTTTGGACCATAGGCTTCTGCAGCTTGTCGATTATCTGTTTCTTTATATTGTCAAGCTGCGGATCCAGCTTTACTTCAACGCTTATTACTGCACTTTCACTCATCAAATCACCGTCCTTTCTAAAATTTTCAGGGTCACGCAAGCATAGAACGCAGCATATCCTCGAGCCCGCTTATGCCCTGTTTTATCTCTTCATCCGTTTTTGTCTTTTTCTTTTGTCCTGCTCTAAATCTGCGCCATTCGCTGCGTATATTTTGCTCGTGACGGGTAAAATTCTTCAGGCGATCCTTATTTTCCTCGCTTCGTACCGCTACCGTTCTTCCGAGCGGAGTGTCCTCCATAAGTCCCGAAACAAGCGTTATCCAGTCGCTGTAGGGAAGCTCCTCCTGCTGAGCGGGAAGCACTCCGTACTGCTTTGCTACCGACTGGATTATAAGCTCACGGTCATGATCGAGATCGTACCAGACCTCACTTTGCGGATTTCTGAAATCGTTCCTCCGCTTCTCCGGTCTCCTCTCCGGTCATAGCGGCTATCGTAAGCTTAACGAGCTCCTGATACGCTTCCCATGAAAGATCCAGCGAATTTATCTTTGAAACGTTTTCGCCATACGCCAGCGCAAGCATTTTATCTACGTCGTCAACGCCCATAGAGCCGCCCTTTTCGTACATTTTCATGACCTTTTTTACTGTTTTGACTCTGTTGTCAACAGGATAGACCTTATCTCCTATACGGATCTCCGGTGAAGATGCAAGAAGCTTATCATCCAGGGTATACATTTTTGCCATAATAATGATCCTTTCTTTATGTAATATTTTTTATACAGCTTTCCCGCTTAAGCCGGCGGAGAGTTATCCGCCGGTACGGGAAGAGGTTTTCTTATGCGGACGGAGCGTCTGTAAACTCCGGCTTTCCGTCGGACATAAAGTCGAATGACAAAGGAGCCACTGCCGTTGAATCTCCTGATGACCACTCGGTTACGCTTACTACTCCCTTTACGGTAAGCTTTGCTCCGTCGGGGAATGTCCAGACCAGAGTTGTGGACGCTCCGGAGCCTGTTTTCAGCGCAAGCGAATTAACATAATCGTTGCCTTCGTCGCCTATATTACGCTTGCCCGTAATGCTGATAGTAAGGCTTTTGCCTGTTACAAGACGTCTTGTCCAGCCTGCCGCCTCAAACGGCTTCCATTCCTCTACGTTTCCGTCGATAGCTACCGAAAAGCTCTCCATACCTGCGATAGGCTTAAGCGCCGCAGCGTTTCCGCTTCCTCCTGCGGTATCGATCTGAAACTGATTTTCATAACATGGGTAAACTCCTGAATTGCTCATAAAACTGCCTTCCTTTCAAAATATGTTTTGTTTTTTGCACACACCGAAAATCCGGTCTTTCCGGTGCGCTTTCTGTTTTGCAGGGCCTGCTTTCTGTGCGCAGTTTAACGCCTTAGGCACAGTCCGGGCTATTATGAAAACGGCCTTTACCGTTTTTCACACTTATTTTCCGACAACAGCTCCTGTATCCGCCGCCGCTCCTTTAAAAGCTTTGAAAGCCCTGCAAGAAGCGATACCGTATTTCCCTCAGGAAGCCTGCCGTTACGGCATTTACAGGTATTGAAGCGATCAGCTGTCCGCATAATTTCGGCGCAGATCTCTCTGCGGCGTTTTTCAAGCTCCTTTTCCGTCATTTCAGCCTGCACCCGATTCGATCCTTTCTATCAGAACCGACAGCCTGCCGTATGCTTCCCCTACGGTAAAATATGACGACGGGCTTTCTGCGGCGCATTTCATACAGGTGCTTCTGAGCAGAGCCTGTATTTTTTTAAGCTCGCATATTATGTTTTCAGTCTTTTTTATATGCGCCTTTTCTGCGCTCATTTTCGATCTCCTCCATCAAATAGTTTTCTATCCAGCGTTCATGCCGTTCGCTGAGAGTATTCTGTTTTTTATATGACCATACAAAAATAATAAGCATAACCGTTAACGTAAGCATATGCGCCCTCTCCCAATGAAGCGTCCGACTGTACAATTTACTGTACTGTAAGCTATTGACTTTACGAAAGAAAAATGGTATAACATATACACGAAGCATTTATGTCAACCTTATGTTGAAATTTTCCCTGCCGGATTTCCACACAGCTTTTCATCCGCAGCAATCTGTCAACCTTTCGTTGTCTTTATTATAGCTTATATTTGCCCTCTTGTCAACAGTTTGTTGTGAAAAAATATATTTTCGGCAAAATTGCACAAAAATAAGCAACTGTATGTTGACACTCTTGACAAGACAACAAACAGTTGATATAATAGTATCATTGATACATGAGAGGAGGACAGTCCGCACAATTATGCGGACGGGAATATGTTCAATGAAAGACTTAGGAAGCTCAGAGCTGAAAAGAAAGTGCCGCAGCAGGCGGTAGCAGAGCAGCTGGGAATAACAAAGCAGGCGTACAGCCTTTACGAGCTGGGAAAGCGTCAGCCTGATTTTGAAACGTTAGTAAAGCTCGGCGAATACTTCGGGGTCACAACAGACTATATTTTAAGGGGAGAGGAAAGCTCTCCTGCGGCAGACGACGACAGCATTAAATTCGCCCTGTTCGGAACTACCGACATAGACGACGAGGTACTGGACGAGGTTAGGCACTACGCTAAGATAGCGCAGAAAATGAGAGAAGAAAAAAACGGGAACTGAAAAAGGAGAGGGGACGGCAGATGACAAGCACCGAGCTTTACCGCTTTGCAGACGGGCGGAACATTCTTACTATCGACGGAAAACTGAATAAAGTACGGTCTATGTCTCTGATGGACTCATGCAGGAACTGCGCCGTTGTGATCGACAGCTCACAGATAGACACCAGCGCTGAGGAAACGGTCATTCTTGCTCATGAGGTAGGGCACTGCGAAACGGGGGCTTTCTACACTGAAAATACTCTTGAACTAAGGTCGAGATGCGAATACCGTGCGGACAAATGGGCAATAAAAACGCTTATTCCAAAGGAAAGCCTTGCCGAGGCCCTGGAGGACGGTATTACCGAGCTGTGGCAGCTTGCGGAGCATTTCGGGGTAACCGAGGATTTTATGCTGAAGGCATGCAGATTTTACGGGCTTATCATATAGCGTTGCCGAAGCGTATTCTGCTGTCGGCCGAATAAAAAAGCAGACAGGCAATTCATCTGAACTGCCTGTCTGTTTTTATAATATTTAGGATATGTACTTTTATTCTGCAGCGTCTTGTTTATACCCGCTGTCAGGGTATTGTACCCCATTGTACGACCTCTAATTTAAAATATTTTTCATCAAAGCCCTGTTTTTTAATTTCGTCTTTTATGATATTCATTGACTCCTCGTTGCTGAAACCTATTTCCAGTATGTTTTCGTCTTTGTCATAGGAGGCGGAGCTGTAATCCATATATCTTGATCTTATTATGTAATTATAAAAGGAAACAAGCTCGTATTCCGTCGGCTCTTTCGGCTTATCCTCCATATAATTTCGATAATAAAAACGTATGCAGACAAAAAACAGGACAATATTTACCAGCACAAGCGCCAAAAGCAATATATTTTTAAGGCTTGTTTTAGGCATATCAAATTCCCCCTTACAGTCACAGCTCTTTAAGGCTTTCGGTTATAATACGATCCAGTCCGGGATATTTTTCAACAGATCTGTCAGACATACTAACCGTTAAAAGCGCAAGCCTTGATTTGTCCTGCGATTTTAAAACTACCATAAAGCCGTTTTCAACAAAAGAGTGAAGATTATAATTTTTAATTGAATAAACGGAGTAGTCGGGTATATTACCTCCCGGCTGATTTCCTCCCCGAAATTCGCATACCTGTATACCTTCCGTATCAAGCCCCAGAGAAGCAAGATAATCCGAGGAAAAAATTTTAGAATAGCTTATACCTTGATAGGGACAGTCTGCAACCGCTAAATTTATATAAAACTCTCCCCGTTTTATGATCTGTATACTGCTGTCGTTCCTTACGCATATTACTTTATCCTCATAGCTGTATTCAGAGCTTCCGTCATTATTAAGATAGTAGTTTTTCATATCCTCCGCAAGACTGCTGCTGTCCGTCCACGAATCCGCCCACTGCTGAGGAACAGAGAAGGAAAACTGCTCAAGACCGATACTGTAAAGCGGCAGGCTCTGAGTTTCAAGATATATATCAAAATCTGTTTTTTCCTTCGGACGTGCCGAAAGAATAATATACAGCAGCTGCAGCAGCGCAAGTACAGCAAGGATAATTATGACTGCTGTTTTGGGAAGCTTTTTTATGCTTTTCATTTTTTCACCAACACTTTAAATCTGTTATTACATCGGCGGTTTGCCGAGTTTTAAACATTATTCGTCAATTTCAGACTAATCCTATACTCATATTATACCGATCAATTTTAAGAAGTCAAGATTTTACAGGCAGACATGTAGTTTTTTGTAATATCTCACCAAAATATTATGCTGTACTTGTAAACATCTCACAATTTACCGCTGTAATTCTCAGAAGCTTTATTAATATAAAAAGCGCAGAAAACCGTACATTCAGCCTTCTGCGCTTTTTATTATTTGTTTCCCGCCTGAGCTAGGACTTGCTTTGTTTTTGCTGTCTTATATCCGCGGCATATAAGTACCCACCCGCAGAAACGAGCGATGTCAGGAGCGATTACGCGAATCGCGCCGTCTGCGCTAGGATTTTGTAAGTATTAATTTTAACAAACAATAGCTGCGGCATATAAGTACCCGCCAGCAGAAACGAGCGACGTCAGGAGCGATTACGCGAATCGCGCCGTCTGCGCTAAGACCTTATAAGTATTAGTTTTTACAAACCATAGCTGCGGCATATAAGTACCCGCCCGCAGTAACGAGCGACGTCAGGAGCGATTACGCAAATTGCGCCGTCTGCGCTAAGACTGACGTTTGCGCTAGGACCGACGTCTGAGTCAGGAATAGCATATTATTGATTATCATTACCGACTTCCACCAGTTTGCCGCCGTTTCATATTCCCTGTATTCCGTCCACCACTGCCACGGTACGCTGTATGAACCGTCGGAAAGCTGACTGTTTATTATAAATTCGCACTCAGCCGCTGCGGCTTCTTTATTGTCCTCAAAAAAGATACTGTCGGACGAGCTTATGAACCTTGACGGAAGAGTAACATATTCTTTGCCCCACTTTTCAGTGTCCTTGCAGATATTAAGCGATACCTGCTCTTTAAGTATGCTTATAAGTTTTTCCATATCGAAAAGATCGGTCTTTCCTGCCTCCGAGCAGTATTCGTAAAGCCTGATAAAACAGGAAATAACATGAGAATCGTCCATCGGGAGATTAGACAGCAGCCAGCCGCAGGCCTGTTCGGCAATTTTACACGCTTTTTTATACAATCCGCTGTTTTTGTCTGCAAACCTGATAATAAATCCGGCTAAGCAGGCAGTGGGATTATACTTAAATTCTCCGCCGTCTTTTCCGTATTCCCACCAGCAGGCGTGAGGATGATCGTTGTTTGTGAGAATAACATTGCGCCACTGATCATGCTCCTGTGAAAAATCCGAGCCGCTGTCAAGATAGCGAAGAATACCTTGAATAACAGCATGACCACCGTCGGTAAATCCGATCCCGCGAAGGATCTCCGTCGCCTGCCAGGTCTGTATCGGAGATGAATACGGATTCCAACAGTCCGCTTCAAGTCCGTGTCCGAAGCCGCCGCCGTCATTCTGATAATCTGAAAGCGCCGTAAGAACCTCCTCCTGCGTGCCGTTTTCAAAGTGATACCTCCAGCAAGCCAGCTCGATCGGTCTGGCGTTCCGATAAATAAATTTTCTTGCGTTTTCAAATACGTCTGCGTATTCCTTTTTCATTATTAAATTCTCCCTTTCGCTTTGCAAGCTTAGCCTCTGATGAATTTTATTATGTTCTTTTCAGACGCAAAGGGGTTAAGCTGAAGAATACGCCCCCTTATTCTGCTCTCGGCAAATTCCGGCTCAATATCCGAGGCGGCTTCGGTAAATTCCCGTCCCCAGAAGCTTTTAGAAGTGCAGAAAGCGGTGCTGCTCCAGCCATAGGCTTCTCCCGCCTTGTTCAGCTTCCGCGCATTGCCGCACATCGTTATGTACATTTTCATCTGCAACGACGTAAGCGCACGGTCAAAACGGCTTTTGTCCTCCTTTGAAAAACCGCCCAGCCGCTTTATCTCATGAACGGGAGCATATCCCGTTTCCCTTATCACACTGTAAATGCGCTTTTCAAAGACGCTGATCCTTCCGTCGGCATACTCACCGTACAGAGTTTTTTTCCCTCTGCGTACAGCGTAGAAATACGGATACCATTCCTTTGTTATATAACCGCCGCAATTGAAAAACAGCTTTGAATAGGCTATATCTCCTCGCTCGTCAAGTACCCTCATGCGCCACTCCCAGGGGTCGGTCTCTGGATCACCGGTATGCCATTTTACGGGGGAATCAATATTCTCCTGTTCCTCCCATGAGTAGGGTATAAGCGCAAATATGCCCTTTGAACTGCCGCCGCCCATTGTAAAGCCGCATTTTAAAAGCTCTGTGCAAAAATCCGAAAAATTATTTATCATTTTACCGCCTCCCTTCCTCTGACTTCTTTGCGTCCGTTTCAATTATACTTCAAATAAAAGCGAACGTATTGTAAAAATGCGACATCATACCTTTTGAGCCGCATATTTTTTCAGCTGAGAGGGAGTCATGGTGGAAAACCGCCTGAAATCCCTGAGGAGATGAGGCTGATCGGTATAACCGTACTTTAAAACTGCATCCTGAACGTCGAATCCGTCCCTGAGAATATCCTGCCAGAGCAGCTGACAGCGTATCATTGACACAAGCTTTTTCGGCGCAGCTCCCGTATTCCTGACAAACAAACGCTCAAGCGTGCGCAGGCTGACCGCGGTATAGCCGCATATATCGGGAACTCTTATATTTCCGTTCGATCTGATAATATAATCAACGGCGTT
Organism: uncultured Ruminococcus sp.; assembly: GCA_900543145.1. Lineage (GTDB taxonomy): Bacteria > Bacillota > Clostridia > Oscillospirales > Ruminococcaceae > FB2012. The sequence goes on along the minus strand of UQPZ01000002.1, from coordinate 210,837 downwards.
CATAAGCCCGGGATCAAGCTTAGAGGTATCAAGCCTTTCAAGCAGGTATTTTTCCGCCGCCTGCGTTCGGGTGTAAATATCCGAACAGTAAACAAGCCGCTCTTCAAGCTCCCGCTTAAAACCGCTGAAATATCTCTCAGTATCCTCCGCACAATTGAGCGCAGACGACATATCCTCTCCGGTAAACAAAATCACGCTCCAAGCATAAAAACGTATCGCAAACGTCGCGGTAAGACTGTTTGAATTTTCACCGCAGGAGATAAACGGAAGGTCGTTTATGCCGCAGAAAAAGCTTCCGTAACAACCGCCGGTAAAATTAATATCGAGTATAATATCCATACAGGTATCGGGAATTACCAGACCTTTGCGCGGAGTTTCCTCAGGCTTTGAGCGCACAGTCCCTTTACTGCCCCAGAAACAGCGTATGTACGGTCTAAGTGCGGGACAGGGGAGTATCTCCATATATTCGGGACAGCTTTTGAACGGCTCTGCGGTAAGCGGCTTATAGGTGGTAATATCCATAGATCGTGCTCCGTTTCACTGAATCTTTTTTGTTAATCCAAGTGTAGCATATTTTCCGAAGAAAGTAAAGAATTGAAAGCCGTAAGAACAGCAAAAAAGGACGGATAATAATATCCGTCCTGCAAGATTCCGTCTGCGCTAAGACCTTGTAAGTATTAGTTTTTACAAACAATAGCTGCGGCATATAAGTACCCGCCCGCAGTAACGAGCGACGTCAGGAGCGATTACGCAAATCGCGCCGTCTGCGCTAAGACCGACGTCTGCGCTAAGACCTTATCTGACCGCTGCCGTTGATGAGGTATTTTGTGGTGGTAAGCTCCTTTAGACCCATTGGTCCTCTGGCGTGAAGCTTCTGGGTGGATATTCCTACCTCCGCACCTAAGCCGAATTCCTCGCCGTCGGTAAAGCGTGTGGAGCAGTTTACATATACGCAGGCTGAATCAACACGGCTCTGAAATTCCTCGGCAACGTACAGGCTTTCAGTCACTACGCATTCCGAATGACCCGTCGAGTATTTCGTGATATGCTCCAGAGCGTCAGCAAGTCCGTCAACTACCCTGATCGCAATTATATAGTCGCCGAACTCCGTCGCATAGTCGTCCTCGTCGGCAGGAGTAACATTTTCCGCTCCAAGTATCATTCTCGTAAGCTCACAGCCCCGTATTTCCACATTGTGCTCGTCAAGCCTTGCTTTAAGCTTAGGCAGGAGATCCTCCGCAATGTCACGGTGAACAAGACAGGTTTCCACCGCATTGCATACCGACGGACGCTGGGTCTTTCCGTTGTCCACAATATCTACCGCCATATCCACTGAAGCCGTTGAGTCAACATAAACATGGCAGTTGCCCGTACCCGTTTCAATTACCGGAACTGTAGCGTTCTGCACTACCGCTTTTATAAGCTGAGCACCGCCTCTCGGTATCAGTACATCGATATAGCCGTTTGCCTGCATCATCTGAGTAGCTATGGCTCTGTCGGTATTCTCCACAAGCTGAATAATATCGGGTGAAAAACCGGCAGTCTGAACCGCCTGACGCATAAGATCACAGAGTATTTTGTTTGAATTGAACGCTTCCTTTCCTCCGCGGAGGATAACCGCATTTCCGCTTTTAAGGCATAAAGCCGCAGCGTCGACCGTAACGTTCGGCCTTGCCTCGTAAATTATTCCCACAACGCCCATAGGCACTCTTACCTTTGTTATTCTCATTCCGTTGGGACGAACCGAGCCGCTTATTACCTCGCCTACCGGATCTTCGAGAGCGGTCAGCTTTTCACAGGCGCAGGCAATACCCTCGATACGCTTTTCGTCAAGCCTAAGCCTGTCCTGAAGCGACGGGGTCATATTGCGGCGCACCGCATTTTCAAGATCAAGCTTATTTGCTTCGATAATTTTCGGCATGCACCTTCTCAGGATATGTGCGATCTCAAGCAGTGCATCGTTCTTCTGTTCCGACGAAGCGCCGGCAAGACCTGCCTTTGCAGCCTTGGCTTTTGTTCCGAGCTCCTCAATATAATTCATAAAAATTACTCCTTTCAGGGTAGATTTTATTTTTACTTGATATGTATCATGTCCTTATCTAACTTTAATATGATCTCGAATCCTGTATCAATATTAATTGACATTTTATTTTCCTCCCAATTTAAACTCTATAATATTTAGGTTCCCGCTATTAAAAGAAAGGGTCATTCGCTTATTATCAATAGAATAAATATATAATTCAAAATCATCAGAATCTTCATACTTATCTATTGGTTCACCAAACATTTGAAGTATTTCTTCTTCAGTACTATCAAAGGTTATTCCGCCTATTGAAATGTTATCAATCGTATCCTGCCTTTTGAAAGCACTCGCAGTAAAGCTTATACAAATAATATCATTATCACTATAATCATTATCGTCTGCTGCACAATGCATTGTTACCGCAGCCAAAGATTTTTTGTCATATAATAATCCACAGCTTCTTAATTCTGTTTCCTCTTCATATATCATGGTTTCTTTTCTAAAAGTAAAACCATCACCCAAATCATCCAGCGAGCATGGAAATGAAAAAGTTTTATCGCCTATAACAACGTTACTGACGATCTTATCAAAAACATCCTCGTTAAATGTTCCGTCGTACTCATTTATACTTGAATTGATTTCAGTACTGCTCTGAGCGTCGCTATCCGTACTTTCCGAAACCGATTCAGAAATACTGCTTTGTGTGCTTCGGCTTTTATCATCTTCAGACGATAATGTGTTTTCAGAATTTTTGCAGGCTGTTAAATTAGAAACCAAAAAGGCAGCCGCCATAAATAAAACAAGTTTTCTTTTCATAGCTTCTCCCCCATTTTTCAGCTCTGCTTTGCCGCTTTGAAAAGTGTTCCCAGATCTCCGTTTTCAAAAAGATAATATAGGTTGTCGGGATTCTTACCGTTTAGGATTATCATATCTATCCCGCTGTTTACGGCTATTTCAGCGGCGTTTATCTTTGTTATCATTCCGCCTGTGCCAAGCTTTGTTCCCGCTCCGCCCGCAAGCGCCCTTATCTCGTCGGTAATTTCCTCAACGACGGGGATAAGCTCAGCTTTTTCGTTCTGCCTGGGGTCGCTGTCGTAAAGTCCGTCTATATCGGACATTATTATAAGCAGATCGGCATGAGCAATAGAAGCTACCGTTGCGGCAAGAGAATCGTTCTCCCCTACCTCAAGCTCCAGCTCGTCGATAGCTACCGTGTCGTTTTCATTTACTATCGGAATAACGCCCTGCTGTATAAGCCTTTCAAGCGCATTCTGTACGTTTATCCTCCTGTCCTCTATAAGGATATACTTGGTCAGCAGAACCTGCGCAACAGTAAGGCCGTAATCGGAAAAAAGCTTGTCGTAAAGATACATAAGCTCGCACTGACCGACTGCGGCACACGCCTGTCTGGAAGGGGTGTCCTTAGGTCTTTCCATAAGCCCAAGCTTCGCCACTCCCAACGCAATAGAACCGCTTGAAACTATAATTATCTCATGTCCGGCATTGTGAAGATCGGCGATATTCTTAACAAGCTGCTCTACACGCCTTATGTTAAGTCTGCCCGTTCTGTGAGTAAGCGTCGAGCTTCCCAGCTTTACGACTACTCTTTTTTTGCTTTTCAGATATGACATCATGATTCCTCTATTCTGTAATATTTATGGCTATGCTCAGCTAAGAGCTCAGAATTTTTTCCTGTAATGATCATCTCAGATCCTCTCCCAGAATATCGGGAAAAACTCCCTTTATTCGGTTATACAAATATCCTAAAAACTCTCCCTGCTCTGCCATAGCGTAAAGCTCCTGAGGGGTGACAAGCTTAAAATCAACCGTTTCGCCCTCCTGCAAAACAATATCGCTTTCATTAAAATTACCTTTGCACATATATAACTCGTGAATTGCACATGTCTGCGGACGAACTATCATACCTCGATATTCAAGGCTGTCCGCTTTAAGCCCTGTTTCTTCAAAAAGCTCTCTTTTCGCTCCATCGGCAGAATTTTCTCCTGAAAGCACAGAGCCACCTGTTATTTCCCACATACCGCCGAAAGTCTTATCGGGATGACGCTTTGTAATAAGTATTTTCCCCTTATGGTTTACAGACAAAACATCTACGACGATATGATACTCGCCGCTCTTAATCTTTTCGCCCCTGACATGAGTTTTCCCTAACGGATTTTTGTATTTATCATACAAATCCCAAAGCTCAGACATAAATTCCCCTTTCCGAATATCGGTTAATGTTTTTATGTTATCAATTACTGCAAATATCGTTTAAGATCATCCGCAGATGTTCCGAGGCTTGCCCTCGATCCAGCAGCGGAGATTTTCCGCTACCTTTTCAAGCAGACGTTCCCTTGTTTCTTTGGGCGCCCATGCAACGTGCGGCGTAATTACGCAGTTTTTCGCATTTCTGAGAGGACAGTCCTCCTGCATAGGTTCAAAAGCAAGAACGTCAATGCAAGCCGCCGCAATAGTTTCGTTATTAAGCGCTTCGGCTAAATCATATTCGTCCACAAGTCCTCCTCTTGCCGTATTAACAAGAACAGCGGAGCTTTTCATAAGCTTTAAGCTTTCCGAATTTATCATTCTTTCGTTGTCTTTAGTCAAAGGACAGTGCAGGCTGACCGCATCAGAGTTTTGAAGAAGATATTCAAGCGTACAGGTCTGAGTTCCGTCGTCAACCTTTTGTGGCGAACGGGTATAAGTCAGAACATTCATATCGAAAGCTTTGGCGATCCTTGCGACCTGTCTGCCTATATCGCCGTAGCCGATTATCCCGATAGTTTTTCCCGCCAGCTCATAGGTAGGTATGCCGAAGTACGAAAACAGCTTATAGTTTACCCATTCGCCGCTGCCGACCGAATCGGCGTATTCTCTTATTTTATTGAAATAATTTAGTATCAACGCAAAGGTATGCTGAGCTACGGCGTTTGTGGAATATGCCGGAACGTTGCACACGACCGTTCCGTGACGCTTAGCGGCTTCTGTATCAACGTTGTTGTACCCCGTGGCGAAAAGCCCCACATATTTCAGGTTCGGACATTTTTCAAAAACCTCCTCGGTAATAAGACATTTGTTGCATATTACAGCGTCTGCGTTTCCGATACGCTCAGAGACCTGTTCGTTTGGCGTATATCCAAAGACCTGACTTTCTCCGAGAGAAGTTATACTGTCTAAGGATACGTCTTTTCTTGTTACCGTTTCAGAATCGAGTATTACGAGCTTCACTGCAAAAACCTCCGATAAAAGCCTATTCGCCGTCGTCCTTAAAGGCGTTGTCTACGATCTCCTTTTCCTCTTCCTCTTTCATGCGCTGCATAAGCTTCGCTCTTATAGCCTCCTTTTCGGCTTCCTCATACTGCTTACGGCATACCGCTCTGAGAGCCTTTGAATAGCGATGTGAAAGCACCGCCGCACCTATAAGAAGAGCCGCCTCGGTAACCGCAAGTGCGGAAATAGCGAAGTGAGTCGTCCAGAACTGAGTTATAAAGGTAGCGTCTACAGCAAACATAAGCAAAATATAATGCCACGCTCCCTTTCTGTAAAACTGGACAAGATAAAGCGCAGTTGCTATCAGACAGAATACAAAGTGAATGTTAAGCGGCAGAGGAGTATAAACGTTCTGCATTTCGTTTCTTGCAAGTATCTCCAAAATAAAAACCTCTCATTTCCTGATACCTTTCGGTATTTATATTTACAAATAGCTATAACCTTTATAATAATAACACAATAAGCTGAATAAAGCAACTGTTTAAAAAGTATTTTTTCACTTTTTACCTATCCTACCGCACATAGCTTTAATAAAAAGTAAACCTTTTTTGTGTTTATTCTTGACAATTATTAAAAATAAGTTGACCTGCTCCAAGAAAGTTACTGAGTTGCATAGGTCTCAGCTTCGGCTGTTATCCTGGCAGCGGCTGCTTTAACTGTAAAACGCAGAAAATAATATATGACATTTGTTTAACGAAGCTTTCTATGGCTTCGTTTTCTTTTTTCCACTAGTATTTTAAACAGTATCAATTTTGATTCTTTTGTTGTCTTTTCCCAAATGCAGTGTACGAAAAAGACGGAGAAATTATATTATTCCCGACGAGTCCCCGTTGGCTTTCATTACATATTTCAGAAACCGACGATCTTGCCCAGCTGTAATTACGGGGTTGAAAAAAATATAATAGTATGCTATACTTTTAATTAGGTATATTCTTATACCGAAATCAATGAAACGGGGATAAGACTATGGATTCATGTTCACAGCTTCTTTATTATAAAACTCCTGCCGACGACTGGAACAAGGCTCTGCCTGTAGGCAACGGGCGGATCGGCGGCATGATCTTCTCTCAGCCCCTCTGCGAGCGTATTCAGCTTAACGAGGATTCTGTTTGGTCCGGCGGATTCAGAGAGCGTAATAACAAATCTGCTCTTCCCAATCTCGGAAGAGTAAGAAAGCTGCTCTTTGAAGAAAAGATCGCCGAAGCGGAAAAGATAGTATTTGACGCTTTCTGCGGCACTCCCGTGAACCAAAGGCACTATATGCCTCTTTGCGATATGAATATTATTCACTGGAAGGACGATACTGCCGATTTCAGCTTCCGTTCCCTCGATCTTGAAACGGCGGTATGCACCACGGAATACTCGATAAACGGCTGCGCCTTTAAACGGGAGGTATTCGTTTCCCAGCCGGATCAAGTAATGGTAATACATATGACCGCTTCGGAGCCGGACGGTATAAACGTACGCTTAAAGCTGGACGGACGTGACGATTACTTTGACGACAACTCCCCCGTTTCTGAAAACTCACTGCTTTTTTACGGCGGCTGCGGCTCGGAGGACGGAATAAACTTCGCCGCCTATATGAAAGTTCTCAATAAGGGCGGAAAGGTCTATCCATACGGAAGTTTCCTTACCTGCGAGGGCTGCAGGGAAATAACCGTACTTCTGGGAGTTCAGACAAGCTACCGTCATAACGACTACAAGGGTCAGGCAGTTTACGACGTTGACTGCGCTGCCGAAAGATCCTACGAGCAGCTTAAAGCCGAGCATATAAAGGATCATCAGTCTTACTATAAGCGCTGTGAGATAGCTCTTGAGGACAACAGCGGCGGAAACTCAGCTCTCCCGACTGACGAAAGACTTGAAAAAATACGCAGCGGTGAAAAAGATAACAAGCTTATCGAAACGTATTTCAATTTCGGACGCTATCTTATGATAGCCGGAAGCCGTGAGGGTACTCTTCCCATGAATCTTCAGGGTATCTGGAATCAGGATATGTGGCCTGCATGGGGCTGTAAGTTTACTATAAATATAAATACCGAAATGAACTACTGGCCTGCTGAGGTATGTGATCTGAGCGAGCTTCACACACCCCTGTTTGATCATATTGAAAGAATGCGCCCCAACGGAAGAGTTACCGCAAGGGAAATGTATAACTGCAAAGGTTTCGTATGTCATCACAATACCGACATATGGGGAGATACCGCTCCGCAGGATCTGTGGATGCCGGGTACTCAGTGGCCTATGGGTGCTGCCTGGCTTTGCCTGCATATCTGGGAGCATTATAAATTTACTCTGGACAGGGATTTTCTTGCCCAAAAATACGAAACTCTGAGGGAAGCGGCGGAGTTCTTCACCGATTTCCTTATAGAGGACAAAAAGGGACGGCTTGTAACCTGTCCGTCAGTTTCTCCGGAAAACTCATATCTGACCGAAAGCGGCTCACAGGGCGCGCTCTGTATAGGTCCGTCTATGGACAGCCAGATACTCTTCGAGCTTTTTACCGCAGTGATCGAAGCGTCTGAAATTCTTGGAAAGGACGAAGGATTCGCCGAGGTGCTTTCCGTTATGCGTGAAAGACTTCCCAAGCCTGAAATAGGCAAATACGGTCAGATAAAGGAATGGGCGGAGGATTATGACGAGGTCGAGCCGGGACACAGACATATTTCCCAGCTTTTCGCTCTTTATCCCGCAGATATCATATCAATGAGAAAAACTCCCGAGCTTGCAGAGGCGGCAAGAGCCACTCTTGAACGGAGGCTTTCACATGGGGGAGGTCATACCGGCTGGTCGAGAGCATGGATAATAAATCACTGGGCCAGGCTTTTTGACGGGGAAAAGCTTTATGAAAATATAACCGCTCTGCTTTCTTATTCCACCAACCCCAATATGTTCGATATGCATCCTCCCTTCCAGATCGACGGAAACTTCGGAGGAACAGCAGGTATCTGCGAAGCGCTTTTACAGTCTGAAAATAATGAGCTTATACTTCTTCCTGCACTTCCCAAGGCATGGAAAAACGGCTCGTTCAGCGGACTTATGGCAAGAGGCGGCTTTGAGGTATCATGCAGCTGGGAAAACGGAAGAGTCGTTTCTGCTCAGCTGCGTTCCCGCCGAGGAGGAAAATGCACACTCGTTATCGGACAGGAATACAGGATCAGCAGAGGAGATACAGAGGTAAACGCCGAATACTCAGACGGCGCATATACCTTTGAAACCGACAGGGGAGCTTTATATTGTGTAAAATAGCCGCATAAGCCGCTGCGGTCTTTGACCGAGAACGGCCGAACAGATAAAAACAAAGCGGTATGCAGAAAGGACGTTTATTTGCAATGAAAGCGGAAAAATTCATTTTACTGGCGCTGGCGGCAGGTATCGCCGCTTTAAGCTCCGGCTGCGGTCAGAAGATACAGGACAACGAAGCGCTTATATCGGCAGCTCCGCAGGACACCAGTATACCCGTTTCCGACGATTCGGAAGCCGAGCCTGAGGAGGTAAACAACGCTGCCGAAAAAACCGTTACCCCCAGCGAGATACCCTATGTAAAATACAGCAAGACCTATCAGGCAGAAAGCGGAACTCTTACAGGCAAGGCGAAAACCGGGAATAAAAGAAAGGGTTATAAGGGAGAGGGCTACGTTACCGGTCTTTACACAGAGAACGACAGCTGGGAGCTTACCTTTGAGCTTACAGACTCTCAGTATTATAACATTACTATTGCTGCAGCTACGGATAATCCGCTAAAGAATACGGCGTCGGTAAACGGCGAAACAATAGGAGAATTCCTGACCTCGGGTTCGGGTAAGTTTGAAACGGTGACCTTTGAAAATATATATATGGAAAAGGGCTACGCCAAGATCTCAATACCTCCGATAAAGGACAGGATAGATATTGACTATGTAAAGATAGAAGCCAGCGACGAAATAAGCAAGCTTGATCTCAGTATCAAAAACGCCTCGCTTGTAAACAAAAATGCGGATTACAGGACCCGTGCCGTTTATAAATATATCTGTGACAATTTCGGCAGAAAAGTGATCCTCGGTCAGCACGATACCGTCGGCTCGCTTACCGAAAGCAGCAAGATATACGAGGTTACTGGTAAATATCCCGCAATACGCTTCGGCGATCTTATGCCCTTTACTCAGGACAGCACTGTTCTGGGCGAAAACGAGATAGAGCTTGCGAAAGGCTGGGCGGCGGACGGCGGAATAGTAAGCTATATGTGGCACTGGACCGACCCTATGGGCAGCGGAGAATATTACTCGGACAAAACCGATTTCGATATTACAAAAGCGGTAACAAAAGAAGATATTGCCCTAAAACCGATCGAAGAAATAAAGAAGCTCCATGACGACGGAAAGATCTCTGACGAATGCCTTGCGGTAATAGAGGATATTGACAAGATCTCCGAAAAGCTGGGCGAGCTTCAGGAAGCCGGAGTCCCGATTTTGTGGCGACCGCTTCATGAGGCTTCAAACGGCTATTTCTGGTGGGGCAAAGACGCCGACGCTTACAAATGGCTGTGGAAGCTGCTTTATCAGCGTCAGACAAACTATCATAAGCTTAATAATCTAATCTGGGTCTGGTCGGCACAGAACGCCTCCTGGTATGTAGGGGATGATCTATGCGATATACTGTCAGTAGATATTTACGACCAGGGCAATTATTCCGGACAGATTAACCGCCTGCTTTTCCTGCATAAGCTCTCAGCCGGCAAGCCGGTAGCGGTCAGCGAATGCGGCAACTTCCCGAGGATACAGAATATAGCCGATGAAAAGGCGACCTGGTCCTATATCGGTCAATGGGGCGGCAACTTCCTGCTCAATGAGGACGGTAGCGTTAACGAAGAGTACAATACCTCCGATAGCCTTATAGAAATGTACAACAATAATCTTACTGTAACAAAGGATAAGCTGCCGGATTTCCAGAATATTGCCGACAAGCTGAAAGCGGACGATGAAGCCGCAAAGAAAGAAAACAAGGATTCATCCTCCGATAAGGACGAAAGCTCGCAGAGATCCTCGGATAAAAAGGAAAACTCCGCTACTGACAGCCGATAAAAACTGAGCGTATAACAAAAAAGCGGACAAACGCTTTTCCCTATCGCCATAAACCAACGTATTTACGTTGCGCTATAGGGGAAAACCACGTTTGTCCGCTTTTCAGTTACTTTAAGAATCAGAATTTTATATTTGTTTTATAACGCTTATTATCTCATTCAGCCATGCAATTTCCGCTTCCTCAATGCGGCCCTCGTCGCAAAGCCGTGCAATATGCGGATCGACAGGGATCTCAGCCGCCGAATCTATACTATACTGCTCTGCAAGAGCTTCAACGCGGCTTTCACCGAAAATCCTGTGCTTTTCATGACAGGACGGGCATTCAAAATAAGACATATTCTCAACTATCCCGAGTATCGGTATATTGAGCATTTCAGCCATTTTTACTGCCTTTCCGACGATCATTCCTACAAGCTCCTGCGGAGAAGCGACTATAACTATTCCGTCAACGGGAAGCGACTGGAATACAGTCAGCGGTACGTCGCCCGTTCCCGGAGGCATATCGACAAACATATAGTCCACCTCGTTCCAGACTACGTCGGTCCAGAACTGCTTTACTGCGCCTGCAATTACAGGTCCTCTCCAGATAACAGGCTCGCTGTCGTCCTCTAGCAGCAGGTTTATCGACATTATTTCCGTTCCGTTCTCAGACCTTACGGGAAGAAGCCCCAATTCACACTCAGAAGCCTTTTCGCGTATTCCGAACATCTTCGGAACAGACGGCCCGGTAATATCGGCGTCAAGCACGGCCGTCTTATAGCCGAGCTTCTGCATTGAAGCCGCAAGAAGACAGGTAACTAGCGACTTTCCGACTCCTCCCTTTCCGCTTACGACTCCGATCACTTTTTTTATATGCGAATGCGGATTTGCTGCTTCAATAAAGCTCTGAGGGTCTGTACGCTCAGCACAGCCGCTTGCACATTCCGAACAATTATGAGAACATTCTTCGCTCATAGCTGAATACCCCCGTTTCCCGAACAGCCGTGCTTATCCTCGCCGCACTGATGTCCGCCGCAGGAATGACCCTGCTCATGATGAGAGCACTGAACGTTGGCGTTAAATACAAGCTTTCCAGCAAGCAGCGCCTTTACCGCTTCGTCGGCGCTTCCGCTTACTCCGCCGTAAAAACGTATTCCTGCCTGATCCAGCGCCTGCTGCGCTCCTCCTCCGATACCTCCGCATATCAGCACATCTGTGCCGAGGCTTTTCAGAAAGCCTGCCAGAGCTCCGTGGCCGCTTCCTGCCGTATCGGCAAGCTGCTCCTTTTCGATCTTGCCGTTTTCAACGTCATAGATCTTAAACTGAGCCGTGTGTCCGAAATGCTGAAATACATTTCCGTTTTCATAGGTTACCGCAATTCTCATTTTTCCATTTTCCTTTCTGCATACAGCTTTTTCACATATCCTTCCGCAGCAATATGCGGATGAACCGCTGCAAAGACGGTAATTTCCGCCGCTTATCCTGAGCGGCTTCCCGTTTACCAAACTGTTCGCAAGCTTAAAACGCGCGCTTTCGTACATTTCGGTAACGGTAGTACGGGAGATCTCCATCTGCTGCGCGCACTGCTCATGAGTTTTTCCGCCGTAATCAATAAGCCTTATTACCTCAAATTCGTCCACTGACATAACAATAGCTTCGCCGTCAGGGTTTTCATAAGGGCCGAACTTTCTGTAAACAGGCTCTGTGCATACTCTGCGGCAGCGTCTTGGTCTTGCCGTACGATCGCCTCCTTAACAGTTATCGACATATGTCGTTTATTATTATACACCCTGCATTTCAGAATGTCAACAGGAAAACGAAAGGAAAAGCAGCAAAAAACAAACGGACAGAAAACCTCCGTCCGTTTGAAAAATTCTTTATTAACCGATAAACGTTATCTCCCCACAGTTCCTTGCAGTATTTATTGTATCCTGCAAACTGCTGAAAAGCTCGCTGTAGCGAAGCGATCTGTTCTCGAAACGATATGCCCCGGCTCTAAGCGAACAAGGTACTTCGGTACCGTTGCAGTTTATTGTTCCGCCGTTTTGCGCAAGCACCTTCTGACCAAGCTTTCTTGTTTCCTCCTTATCGGAAAGTCCGGTCACCATTGCGAACTCGTCGCCGCCTATCCTGAAAAGGAACATTCCCTCCTCAGCCGCCGAGTCGATTCTTTTCAGGCTTTCTGCTATCATCATATCCCCTGCTTTTCTTCCGATCTCCTTATTTACCCTGTCAAGTCCTGCAATATCAAAGCAAAGCACATAAGTTCCGCTTTTGGCTTTCAGCTCGTCGTAAAGCTCAGATATATCAAAGTTTCTCTTCTGCATAATATTACCTCCTGTTTTAAATACGTTTTCGTCCGGGATCAATTTCGGGAATATCCCTGTAAATCTCCACTGACTTCTGAATTTTGACGGGGGAGTTCCCCACAGCTTTGTAAAAGCCCTGGTAAAGACCTCCGGGGAATTATACTGATATTTAAATGCCGTTTCGGTTACGCTCAGACCCGAATGAACCAGATCGTAAGCGGCATTTGTAAGCCTGCGCTTTGAAATATACTCCTTCAGACTGGTGCGTGAACAGTATCTCCATATCTTCTGAAGATTTGAAAGCGAGCAGAAACAAGCATCTGCTATATCCTCCTGAGAAATTTCACAGCAGAGATGTTCCTCTATAAAATTAAGCGCGTCTGCAAATATACAGAAATTATTCATTATATCAGCTCCCCCTACGGAAAAAAGGTAACGTTACACAGTTTTTTTCCTGTAATTATATTATAGCAGACCGCCGCCGTTCTGTCTTGACCTTTTGAGTAAAAAAATATCCGCCTGAAACTTTCAGACGGATATTATATCACTGAGGTATCATAAGCTTACCGCTTTTAAGCAGATCGAGCATCTGGGTATTCTGAGCGGCGGTTCCGGTGTAATTTCCTACGCCGTTTGTCCATGCGATCTCCTCCTGAAGCGAATAGGTGCTGTATACTCCTATATCCGCAAGTCCCTGATAAAGAGAACCGCCGGTATAGGGAGTTTTCTTATAGTACTTTACTCCCGATGTTGCGACCGAGATGTTTTTTGACTGAGCCGAAAGATAGTTCTTTATATTAGTAGTTCTTATTGCAGCGATCTTGAAACGGTATCTCGAACCTTTTGAAAGACCTGTTATTTTACAGCTTGCCGCATTGTAAACGTCCAGCTTCTTCACATACTTTCCCGTATCGTTGCTGTAGATATAGATCCTGTAAAAGCTTGTCCCGCTTACCGTATTCCATTTAAGGGACACGCTTGTTTCCGTTTTGGAGGAAGCCTTAAGACCCGAAGGAGTATTGGGCTTTGTATTGATAGTATAAACCTGACTTGCTATACCCTGCTGTCCGCTGTAAACAGATTTGATCTTGATCTTATATGAAGTATTTCCTTTCAGATATGAGAATCTGTATTCAGTATCCGTTACCTCTCCGACCCTATCGTAGTTTCCTGTTTTGGTATTATACAGATAAGTATAATAGCTTGTCGCTCCGGGAACTGCATTCCATCTTACCCTTACTCCGTTATCAACATAGCTTACAACGCTTATTCCCGTCGGCGCCTGATATACCGGCTTCAGAAGCTTGCCCGATTTCAGCAGATCAAGCATCTGGGTATTCTGAGCGGCAGTTCCTGTATAGTTTCCTACGCCGTTGATAAGAGCTATGCCCTTCTGGAAGCTGTATGATGTAGTAATTCCTATTGATGCAAGACCCTCGGCAAGCGAACCGCCTTTATACGAAGTTTTCGGGTAATACTGCGCTCCCGTAGTCGCAACGGAAATATTTTTCGACTGAGCCGAAAGATAATTCTTTATATCAGTTGTTCTTACCGCAGCGATCTTAAAGCGGTATCTCGCCCCCTTTGTAAGACCTGTTACCTTATAAGACAAAGCATCGTATACGTCAGCTTTTTTTGTATAAGACCCCGTATCGTTATCGTACATATAGATACGGTAAAAGCTTGTACCGCTTACCTGATTCCATTTAAGGGTCACGCTGGTTTCCGTCTTTGAAGAAGCCTTTAATCCCGACGGTACAGAGGGCTTTGTACTAATTGTATATACCTTGCTTTCATTTCCCAGCCTGCCGCTGAACGAGGCTCTCACCTTTACCTTGTAAAAGGTATTCTCAGCAAGTCCGGATATCCTGTATTCGTTTGTACTTGTAAGCGACTGTCTTTTATAGCTTCCGCTCGCCGGATCGTAAACGTAAACGTAATAACCGGTCGCTCCCGAAACCTTGTCCCAGCCTATCCTTACTGCGTCAGAAACAACTCCCTTTACGCTTATATTCCTAGGAGCGTCCTCAGGAACAGGCTCAGTTCCCTTGTCTCTGTAAAGTACGTTCATATCGACATAAGTGCTGCCTACTCCGTTAACGTTTCCCGTTCCGGTATACTGCCACATATTAAAATCGCCCGTATAGTTGGTATTGGTAGTATAATGAGCAAGCCAGATCGGATAAGTCTTTCCCAGCGTTTCTCCGTCGATCTCATATGTAAGCCACGACATATTGGCGTAGATCCCCGCCTCATAGCCGGCTTTTTTCACAGTATCGCTGAAAGCTGTGCAAAGGGCGGTTTTCTGCGCCTTTGACAGATTTGCCGCGTCAAGCCTTCCCGTATCGTAATCAACGCCTTCAATATCAAAATAAACGGGCATTTCAAGCTCGTAGCCCTTTATATACTTCAGAACGAACTCCGCTTCCTCTTTAGCCTCGGCGGTATTTATCGCCTGAGTATAGAAATAGACCCCGACATCAAGTCCTGCCGCCTTCGCTCCTTTTATATATGAAGAAAAATTATCGTCAAGCACAAGCTTTCCGTTTCCGTAGCC
The DNA here is from genome assembly GCA_900543145.1 of uncultured Ruminococcus sp. GTDB lineage: Bacteria > Bacillota > Clostridia > Oscillospirales > Ruminococcaceae > FB2012. Next base: position 195,639 of record UQPZ01000002.1, on the reverse strand, counting down.
TCTGTAGCCTACGCGGATAATAGCATACTCGATACCCGACGCCTTTACCTTATTCCAGTCAATTGTGTTCTGATAATAGGATACGTCTATTCCGTATATCTTTTCATGCTCGCTGAACCTTGACTGATGTACAAGGTTTCCCGAACCCCATACTGATCTCAGCCTAGGCTGATTATTTACAAACTTATGATATGAGGGGTCGTTTTCGGAGCATGGAATCGTATCTCCCTCAAAAACGTACTCCGCAAGCTCCTCCGCTTCGCTCTCAGGCTGCTCCTCAGTCACGCTTTCCTCAGATATGTCAGAAAAAACCACTTCTTCTAAACTGTCAGCCGATGAAAGCTTATCTGAAACCGAACTGTCATTCTGAATAACAGAGCTGTCCATATCGTCGGCATACGCTGTAAGAGCAGGCTGCGCAAGCATTGCCGCCGCCAGTAAAAGCGATATTGCCTTAGTTGAATAACTCATAAAATTAACCGTTCCTTTCGATCCTTTAAATATTCGGTATGTATGTCTTTTTATTTCTGTCTGAATATTTATAATTTCCAAAACCGCTTCCTTACGGCTGTTTCACCTTGCCTTAACCGGAAGCACACCTTTTATACAAGGCGCTTACACATAAATATTATACAGAAAATTTTAATCTCTGTCAACCGTTTTAGGCTATCTGTAATAAATACAAAAGTTTTTTCCATAATAAAATGGCATCATATGACTTGTTTTTACACATAAAGGCTTTTCTTCCGTTCCGTTTACCGAAAGCAGATGTAAATTTCGGCAAAATTAAGGACTAAAGCTATTGAAATCGGGCGGACTGTATGATATACTTATTAATGTATGTGAACAGATCAATAAAACCGTAAATAAAATACAGTGAAAGGAGAAATGCTTCGTTTTCGGGGCATAATAATGCAGATGTTTAAAAAGACAGCTATTTTGAAAAGTCCGTATGATAAGGGAAAGCAGAAGGAAAAATATCTGATGGTATTTCTTTGCGCATTCTTCGGAATGATGGTGGCTTTTCTGCCGTCCATGATAGTAAATAAAGGCATATTCCTTTATTACGGAGATTTCAATTCGCAGCAGATGATGTTTTACCAGCACGCCAACGAAGCGGTAAGGGAGGGCGCAACCGCATGGGACTGGGGTACAGACCTCGGCTCGAATTTTATAGGCTCATATTCGTTCTACCTGCTGGGAAGTCCGTTCTTCTGGCTTTCAACTCTTTTTCCGCTTAAAGCAGTGCCTTATCTGATACCATGGCTGCTTGCTCTCAAGACCGCAGTCGCGGCGCTTACCTCCTACGCTTACATAAGACGCTTTGTAAAAAACCCCAACGCCTCATTTATAGGCGCTATGCTCTATGCGTTTTCGGGGTTCCAGACATACAATGTGTTCTTTAATCATTTTCACGACGTTACGGCGTTCTTCCCTCTGCTGCTGCTTGGCTTCGAGCTGCTTACGCAGGATCATAAAAAGGGAGCGTTTGCTCTTGCAGTGGCGATATGCGCTACTATAAGCTACTTCTTCTTCGTATGCGAGGTCGTATTTACGGTTATCTATTTCTTTTTACGATGTACGGACAAGGAATTTAAGATAGACCTGAAAATATTCGGACTACTTATATTTGAAGCGGTCGTCGGGGTAATGATCTCTGCGGCGATACTAATACCGGCGGTTATCGACGTATTCTCGAATCCGAGAGTGTCCTCGCGTCTGTACGGTCTGGATATGGTCATCTACAGCGAAAACGTCCGTATACCCAGAATAATTCAGTCGTTCTTCATGCTTTCAGATATGCCGGCGAGGATCAATATCCTTAACTCGGACAAGGCGAGATGGGCTTCAATGGCTGGCTACCTCCCTATGTTCTCAATGTGCGGAGTTATCGCTTTTATGAGAACAAGGAAGAGATCGTGGGCTACAAAGCTGGTCGCAGTCTGCGGTATAATGGCTTGCGTACCTGTGCTGAACTCGGTATTCGTTATGTTCAACAGTAGCTATTACGCAAGATGGTACTATATGCCTATTCTTATAATGTGTCTTATGACAGCAAAGGTAATTGATGAAAACAAAGCGGATCTTAAAAAAGGCTTTGTTCCCGTCGTTGCCGTATGCGCAATATTCATAGGAATAGGAATGCTGCCTACTCAGGAAAACGGAAAGACAGTTTACGGAAAGGTCCCTGAGTATATTGAGCTTTATTATATCCAGGCTATAGTTACCGTTCTTATGCTTATTATGCTGTTCTATATTATTTACAGACTCGGCGAAAACAGAAAGAACTGGTACCGTATCGCAAATACAATGACTGCCGCCGCCTGCATTATCTGTATGACCTCGTCGGTAATTTACGGCGCTGCTCAGGGCGACGATAATGCGGATTATATTGAACGGGCGATTAACGGCTCGGACAATATAGATATGGCGAAGCTTGACGGAGATATGTCAGGCTCTCAAAATAATTTCTACAGAATAGATACCTCTGAAAACGTAGACAACTGGTGTATGTTCTGGGGACTTTCCTCAATGAGGACTTTCCACAGCGTTGTTCCTACCTCTATTATGGATTTCTATTCGTCTATAGGTCAGACGAGGGACGTAGCTTCAAGAATGGAAACAAAGCTCTATCCGCTGAGAGGTCTTTTCTCTGTAAAATACTACTTCAAGGAGCTTTCTGACGCTCAGCTTAAAGGAACTGCTCAGAATAATCCGTCCGAAACAATTGCGAATCTGGCAGGTTTCAAATACGTTGACACACAAAACGGCTTCAATATTTACGAAAACGAATATTATGTTCCTATGGGCTTTACCTACGATTACTACACAACCGATGGTATTATTCGGTCGGCTCAGGAGGTCCATAAGACCAATATCCTTATGAATGCCGTTGTACTCGACCAGAGCCAGGTAATCAAATACTCTGACATACTTAAAAAGTACAGCTATGCACCCTCGGAGCTTACCGCCGATAATTACAAGGCGGCCTGCGAGGAAAAACGCGCTCATTCATGCTACTATTTCAAGGAGGACACCAACGGCTTTGACGCAAAGATAGATCTTGACGAATCAAAGCTGGTATTCTTCAGCGTTCCCTATGAGCAGGGCTGGACCGCCGAGGTAAACGGAGAGCCTGCAGAAATTGAAAAGGTTTCCTACGGCTTTATGGCGGTAAAATGTCCGGCAGGGGATAATACCATAACCTTCCGCTACAAAACCGCAGGACTTGCAGAAGGAAAGATAATTTCCGCTGCCGGCTGGGGAATACTTCTTATATACATTGCCGCAGGCTATATCTACAGTAAAAAGCACCCGGAAAAGGTTCTTATAAGCATAACCGAAGAGGGCGGCTCAGAGGAAACTCCTGATAAAGGTTCTGAAAAGAGCGGATCAGACGAAATACAGGAGAATGTCGAAGCGGAGGAAAACGGCGGCGATCAGTAGATCACAGATCTGAAAGGAGTGCGTTTTTATGCACCTTAGCGAAAAAAAGCTCTCAGGAGAACAGATCTTCAGCGGACGGGTAATAGATCTTTCCGTTGACAAAGTAGAGCTTGAAAACGGAAAAATTACTACAAGAGAGCTTATTACTCACCCCGGCGGAGTTTGCGTCGTTCCAATAGACGAAAACGGCGATATATATATGGTAAAGCAGTTCAGATACCCTTTCTCTGAGGTGCTGCTGGAAGTACCTGCCGGAAAGCTTGAAAAGGGCGAGGATCACAGGGAATGCGGCATAAGAGAGCTAAAGGAGGAAATAGGTGCTGAAGCGGGGTATTTTGAATATCTCGGCTGCCTTTATCCTACCGTCGCTTACGATACCGAGATCATTCATATGTATCTTGCAAAGGAATTAAGCTTCGGAGAGCAGAGTCTTGACGACGGCGAATTTATAGACATTGTAAAGCTTCCCTTTGAAAAGGCGGTTGAAATGGTAATGAACAACGAGATACCCGACGCCAAAACGCAGCTTGCAGTATTGAAGGCTAAGCTTACAATTTAAATACTCCTGCATACGGACAGCTAAGACCTGCGGAAAGCTCCGCGGCTTATGCTGTTCTATGTTTGACAAGGGAAAAATAATGTGATATAATAACCTAAAAACCCTAAGCTTTTTACAAAAAGTTTAACAGGGCGGCTTATTAGCAGTTTCAGTCCTTTTCTATTGTATTAAATAATAATGGTAGGAACAGAAAATGATCAAAAAAATAGTAAAGCTTCTGGCTTTCAGAGTTATTTACCCCTGCGCCTACAGGCTGGGCTGTCTTAAACGGCAAAACCGCAGAAAGGTCATATTCGCAGAGGTCAGGCATTCCTTTCTTACCGACAGCTACAGGCTTATATACGATGAGCTGAGCAGGAAACCGGGATACACAACGGAAATAGTATATCTGGTAACAAATCAGGGCGGTCTGTCCTATTTGTGGCGTTATTTTAAGCTGTGCCTGAAAATGGGTTCGGCAGGCTGTATCCTATGCGACGATACCTGCAATCTATTCGGAGCGTTCCGTCTAAGGAAAGGCACAAAGCTTATACAGACCTGGCATTCCTGCGGGGCGTTTAAAAAATGGGGCGAATGTATAAGCGGTTTAAGCTTCGGGGAAGATATTGAGGAGCTCAGAAAATATCCGGCTCATACAAACTATACGCTGTGTACCGTAAGCTCCGAGGAATGCGTATGGGCGTTTAAGGCGGCATTCGGCCTGCCGGAAGAAAACAGCTGTGTAAGGGCAACGGGAGTTTCAAGAACCGACGTTTTCTTCAAGCCTGAAAACCGTACGGCGGCTTACGAGCGCTTCGGCAAAGGCTGTCCGGAGGCGGAAAACGCACTCAGAAGCGGAAAAAAGCTGATACTTTACGCTCCTACCTATCGGGGCGATGCGGATAAGGCTTATATACCCGAAAAGCTGGATACAGAGCTTATGAAAAAGGAACTGGGCGGCGAATATATTCTGCTGATAAAGCGGCACGGCTTTGTCAAGAAGAAATGGGATATTCCCGAAAGCTGTGCAGACTTCGCTTTTGACGTATCCGAAAGCATGAATATAGAGGATCTGCTGTTTGTTTCGGATATATGCATTACCGATTATTCCTCGCTTATCTTTGAATACTCGCTTTTTGAAAGACCTATGTTTTTCTTCGCCTTTGATCTGGACGAGTTTTACGATTACAGAGGATTTTTTTACGATTACACTGATTTTGCTCCCGGACCTATTGTAAAGACAACTGAAGGGCTTATCTGTAAAATAAAAGACAAAAACGGATTCGACAGAGACAGAATAAAAGAATTCAGGCAAAAGTTTATGGGCGCTTGTGACGGAAACTCGACTCAGCGGATAGTGGATTACATTACCGCTCCCTGAGCCGTACAGCGCATTATTCCTCAAATTTTTGGAGGTTAACAATGAAATTTGGTATTTTATTGCACAAAAACACTCAGAATATCGGAGATGATATTCAGTCCTTTGCGGCGGCGAACCTGCTGCCGTCAGCCGATTATTTTATAGACAGGGAAACCTTCGATTCATTCAGAACGGAGAATGATGAGCCTGTTGCAGTAGTTATGAGCGCATGGTATATGTGGTCAAAATGGAACTGGCCGCCGTCAAGATATATTGTTCCGCTGTATACAGGAATGCACTGGGCAGATCATCAGATCGCCAATCAGGACGGTTCTCCGGTAAAAACAGAATTTCTTACAGGGATAGGCGGGGAATATCTTAACGCCTATGCTCCTATAGGCTGCCGTGATATGCCTACATTGGAATCCTTCAAGAGCTTGGGGATAGACGCATATTTTTCAGGATGCATAACTCTTACTCTCCCTGAAATGCCCCGTATCAAGCCGGAAAAGGAATATATCTGCTGCGTTGACGTAGAACCTTACGTTATGAAGCATATACGCAAGCTTCTGGAGGGAAGAGATGATCTGGAGCTGCGTGAAATAACTCATTACAAGGATTACCGCAATTCAGACGCTTCCTGGGAGGAACGCAAGAAGGCGGTCACCGATCTTCTTACCGTTTATCAGAACGCAAAATGCGTTATTACAAGACGTCTGCACTGCGCCCTTCCGTGTCTTGCTATGAATGTTCCGGTCCTGCTGTTCAACAGCAGAAAACCGTCGGCGGTAGACAGATTTGTTCCTTATTTTGACTGGATACACAACTGCAAACGCAAGGATTTTATCAACGGCTCATACAAATATGATATTACAAATCCTCCTCCTAATAACGGGGGGCATATCGAAACCAGAAACAAGCTTATTAAGACAGTAACGGATTTTGCCGAAAAGTACAAAAACGCTTCGGGAAGCTATAAAGACTACGATCGTCTTAAATATTCCGATGAGGAAGTTATAAAGTGGCGTCACGATACAATGAAAAGAGTAATGTACGACTGGCTTATGTATACCAGAAATGATTTTCAGACTATAAAAACGCTTGAAGCTGAAAATCAAAAATCAGCAAAGGCGCTTGACTCTCAGAAAAAGAAAAGCACAGCCGAGCTGGAAAAGCTTAAACAGGAGATAAAAAGGCTTAAAGCCGAAGCAGCAAGGCTTAAAGCCGATAACGAAAGACTTCGCAGGATTCTTAACTGCCGTCCCGTTAAGACAACTATAAAGCTGAGAAACGCTTTTTTGAAAGACAGCAAAAAGATCAAACTATAAATACGAACGGAGATCATGCCAAATGATATACGGAGCAATGCTTGCAGGCGGCTCTGGCACAAGAATAAAGACCTCGGTAATACCAAAGCAGTTTATTGAGATCAACGGACAGCCTATTATCCTATATACGCTGAAAAATATGCTCAAGGTCGAGCGTTTCGATTATATCTATATCGCCGTAAGAGACGATTATAAGGATTACCTCAGAAAACAGGTAGAGGACAATATCGAACAGAAGCACAAGGTCAGGATCATCAGCGGCGGAAAGGAACGTATCGACTCGATAAACAGCGTTACCGGCGCAATAGTATCCGACAACGGTCTGAGGGAGGACGACGTTATCGTTATTCACGATGCGGTACGTCCCTTTGTTACAGAGAAAATACTCAACGACAGTATTGACTGTGCGGCTCAATACGGGGCCTGCGTCTGCGGACTTCCCTGCGCCGATACTATTCTTCATTCTAAAAGCGGAAAAATAGTAGAGGATATTCCGAACCGAGCTGAGCTGTTCAGCGGACAGGCTCCCGACAGCTTCAGGCTCATGCATTTTATATATATGAAAAACAATCTTACTGAGGAGCAGAAAAAGGTAATAACCGGCACTTCGCAGATATGCACCTTCAATAATCAGCCTATTTACATTATAGAGGGCGACGCGATCAATTTCAAGATAACTACTGACAGCGATCTTGTAATGGTAAAGCATTTGCTGGGAGAAAACAAATAAAACACAGCTGCCGGATCCCTGCTTGTGAATAAAAACTCGTATAAACTTATTTTTATACCGAAGCACGGCAGAGCGGATATTTATAAACGCAGAACTGCCGAGGCTCAATGTTACTGACGGAAAGGACTCTTTTTATGAAAAGCTTAATTGAAATACCGGAAAAAATGGAGGCTTTGGTACTGGAGGGAGTAGGCGATCTCAGGCTCAAAACCGTTGAAGCGCCAAAGCTGAAAGAAGGCACGGTTATGGTAAAGATCAAGGCCTGCGGTATCTGCTCCAGCGATATACCCAGGATCTTCGTTACCGGAACGTATCACTTTCCTACAATTCCCGGGCATGAATTTTCGGGACAGATAGTTGCTGTAGGCGACGGAGTTGACGAGGCTCTGCTGGGCAGAAAAACCTGCGTATTTCCGCTGCTGCCCTGCGGACACTGCAAGGCCTGCGGACTTGAGGAATATGCCCAGTGCTCAGGCTACAGCTACTTCGGCTCACGCTGCGACGGCGCTTACGCCGAGTATCTTGTCGCTCCGGTCTGGAATCTCGTACCATTTGACGACAGCCTTTCCTATGAAACCGCAGCGCTGTGCGAGCCTGCGGCGGTAAGCCTTCATGCCGTTGACATCGGTCAGATAAAGGAAGGTCAGAACGTAATGATAATCGGTACGGGAACGATAGGCTTCCTTATCGGCGCTTTTGCAAAAAAGGCTACAAAAACGGGAAAGGTAATAATTTGCGGCCGCTCTCAGAATAAGCTTGAATATGCAAAAAAACTGGGCTTTGAAACCGTCAACCCAAAGGACGAGCCTATTCCCGACGCTATCAGGAGAATAACAGGAAGCGACGGCGCAGACGTAAGCTTTGAAGCGGTAGGAACAAACGAAGCTATTGAAAACGCTGTAAGGGCTACCGGCGCACTTGGCAGGATAGTTCTTGTCGGAAATCCGGCAAGCGACCTTGCTATGCCTAAGGATGTGTACTGGTCGATACTTAGAAAGCAGATAACCGTAGCAGGCTCATGGAATTCCAGTTACAACAGCAGGGTAAACGACTGGGCAAAGGCTCTGGAGATATTTGAAAGCGGAGAGCTTAACGTAAGGGAGCTTATTACTCATACCTTTCCGATCTCGGAGCAGAAAAAGGCTTTTGCGGCTTTAAAGGATCCCAACGAATTTACCGTAAAGGTAATGTTTACTTTTGATTAATTTAAGGAAAATGTGATTTGATATATGGATACAATGCTTACACCCGAGCAGCTTGAATTTTATGAGGAAAGAAAGAAAGCGGCAGAAGAGCAGGAACGCAGAGGAAAAAAATACGCACTTATAACGAATATTGAATTCAGACGGGTAATAATGCATATCAGCGGCGAATTGAAAGGCTTTGACAGCTTTGAAAATTTAAGCGCCAGATTCGTTACCCGTAACAGAACTCTTGCCTTTTATCCTCAGAGCTTTGAGCTGGAGGGAAACCGGTTTCATCTAAGCTTCAACATAATGAGCGTCAACTGTGAAAAGCCTGTCCAGACGGGCAATTACTACCTTGTTTTATTCAGGGAATACGACGGAATGGAAGCGGAATTTTCGCCCGAGATCACCGAGGATCCCAATACCGAGATAGTTGTTCGTTCGGGAACGGTCTACAGGATTACCTATGACGATGAAGGAAACGTTTCGGATAAGCTTGAGCTTACCAGCGAATACCCCTCCTTTATTTCTCCGGAATTTGAATGCGAAATAAATAAGCTCAAGGATAATCCGCTTAACTTCAGGCTCAGAAGAAGCGCGTCAAACCTTTTCTACTGCGATTCGCTGACAGATATGGACACAATGGAATATTCGGTCAATGTAGAATATAAAGAACCGCTGCCCCCTCAGACCCTTTTCAGAAGAATTAAAAAGCGATGGAAAGAGCGCAGGGACAGAATGGTCAAGGATCTCAATGCGTTTAATCTGTTCCTGTACAAAGGTTTTTTCAGGCTCTTCGCTAAATTTGCAAAGAAGAAGGGCAATGTGATCCTGTTTGCTTCCGGCTCAAGAGCCGAAATTGGAGGAAACGAAAAGTTTATATACGACAGAATGATAGAGCGGGGTCTTGACAAAAAGTACAAATTCCGCTTTGATTTCAAGGAAAGCATAAATATAAAGCGCAACAGCTTTAAAATGCTCAGGTTTACCTGGTATCTTGCTACGTCTGATATAATTATAATCGACGACTATTATCCCGAGATTTACAAGGTAGATTATCCGCCTAACGTAAAGATTCTTCAGGTATGGCATGCCTGCGGAGCGTTTAAGTCGCTGGGCTTTGAAAGACTTGGCAAGCCGGGCGCACCTCCGTTCAATACGAGAGTCCATAAATGCTACACTCATGTTCCCGTAAGCTCTTATCATTCAGCGAAGCATCATGCCGAGGGCTTCGGTATAGACGAAAGCAAGTTTTATCCAGTCGGTATTCCGAGGACGGATATTTTCTTTGACGAAGAATACAAAACCGCTACCAGAGAGAGAATGCTCGAGGAATTTCCCGCCTGCAAAACAGCGTCTAAGGTTTATCTTTACGCTCCGACTTTCAGAGGCAACAACGCCGAAAACGCTTATTTCCCATTTGATAAGTTTGATCTGGACGTATGGGGGAATTTTTTGCGGGCAACAAATTCAGTCCTTATCATAAAGCTTCACCCGTTTGTAACAAGACGGGTCGAGATCCCTCCGAAATACTCGGATATTATTCTTGACGCCTCTGACTACCGTGAAGTAAACGATATTCTGTTTATCGTAGACGTGCTTATAACAGACTATTCGTCAATAATCTACGAAATGTCGCTTCTCAGAAAGCCTATGCTTTTCTTTGCGTTCGACCAGAAATACTATGAAGCGACAAGAGATTTCTACGAGCCTTATGAGGAGCTTGTTCCGGGAAAGATAGTTCATTCCTTTGAAGAGCTTATGGAAGCAATGAAAAACGGCGATTATCAGTTCCACAAGATGGACAGCTTTATAAAGAAGAATTTTACCTATACGGACGGAAAAGCAACCGACAGAGTTATCGACCGGCTTATCATCGGACTGCCCGAAGATAAAGACGGTACAGGAAAGGATTGATCCCCATGAATTCATCAGAAAAAGGAATGATCTCGGTTTCAATGATGTGCGTAAGCATAGAACAGACTATGGATTATCTTGCCGCCTTTGAAAAAAACGGCGTCGAGTATCTGCATATTGATATTATGGACGGTGAGTTCGTACCTAATATCACTCTTGGAACGGATTATGTAAAACAGCTCAGAAAGCTTACTTCAATACCCTTTGATTTTCACTTTATGGTTACGGAGCCGGAGGAGAAAATGAAGTGGTACGACATACGGGAAAACGACTACGTCGCAGTTCACTATGAATCCACAAGACATATCGACAAATGTATGCAGTATATAAAGAGCCTTGGAGCAAAGCCTATTCTCGCGCTTAATCCGGGTACTCCCGTATGCGTTATCGAAGAAGTGCTTGATTACCTTGACGGAGTTCTGGTTATGAGCGTAAACCCCGGGTTTGCAGGACAGAAGCTTATTCCCGGCACACTTGAAAAGGTTAAGCGTGTAAGAAGCTTTCTTGACGAGCGCGGCAGGCAGGACGTTATAATCGAGTCGGACGGAAATATGTCAAACGAAAACGTAAGACTTGCTTACAGAGCAGGCTCAAGAATTTTCGTTGCAGGCACTTCCAGCATCATAAAGCCATCTCTTGACGGAGTGGACGAAAGAATTGCCGAGAAAAGAAAACACATGACCTTATGATCTGTTTGATCCGTCCTTTTCGGGGGCGGATCTTTTATTTTTTATTTATCATAAATAAACCCCTCTATAAATAGGCGAAAAAGGGGGAAAAGTTGCACGCAAATATGCAACTATGAACGAAAAAGCTTTTAATTAAATCAAATTTTGTATAACTGCACAAAAGATCCGCTGTAAATTTATACAATATAACAGCAGGCATTGCGGTTTTCGGAAGCTTAGTATAATCTGCCGAAAAGGGCAAACAATAACCGTAATAATCATCAGCGTGAAAGATCTTAACAAAATTACGGATTGGAGGATTGCCCTGCACAGAACTGTTTCACGGCTGTCAAGAGCCTGCGCAGGGCGGCAAAATGGATATAAAGCTCAGTAAATCGCAGTATTCGGAATTGTACAAGGAGGCCTCTGAAGGGACAAAATGGTATATAACCATACCAAAGGCGTTCGTTATAGGCGGTCTTATCTGTATGCTTGGGGAAGCGCTGCTTAATATGTACTCTAACTACGGACTTTCGGAGAAAAACGCCGGCATGGCGACCTCAATAACGCTTATCCTGATCTCGGCTATCCTGACCGGCTTCGGACTTTACGACAAAATTGCAAAGCACGGCGGAGCAGGTACGCTTGTACCTATTACCGGTTTCGCCAACTCGGTCGTAGCTCCGGCTATCGAGTTTAAAACAGAGGGTCTAGTTCTCGGACTTGGAGCTAAGATATTTATTATTTCAGGGCCGGTAATACTTTACGGTACACTTGCAAGCGTTATTTACGGTCTGATATACTATTTATTCCTAAGATAAGCATTAAAGCCGCAATTACAAAACGTCTGCAAATCACACAGAAAACTAATCTCATTTATCCGACAGGACAAAATGCGTGCTGCTCTTGAAGTTTTTTATTATTTGTGTTATTATAGATATAAAGAAAGTAAAATACAAAGGACGGCTGATTCAAATGCTTAAAAAGCTGCTTTCAAGAGAAGAATGTGCAAAATGCAGGATCTGCTGCTGCTTCGACAGCTCAGATATATGGGAGGCTCCCGTAATAGACTCTGAAAAGTCACAGCAGATAACAAAGGATTTCAGATCTGATCAGGAGTTTGTTGAAAAGGACGGTCATTATCTGCTGAAAATGAAAAAAGAGCCAAACCGTGACCTTTATTACTGCTCTCTTCTGGATCATGAAAAGGGCTGCATAATGGGAAACGAAAAGCCTTTTGATTGTAGGATCTGGCCTTTCAGAATAATGTCGCTGAACGGAAGAAGAGTCATAACGCTTTCACCTGTCTGTCCTGTTGTCAAGACCCGCCCGCTTAACGATATTTTAAACGTATGCGGAGAAATAAGCGAAGAGATATTTAATGAAGCCCGCAAACATCCCGAATACGTCAAGCCTTATATAAGCGGCTATCCTATTGTAGCCGTTGAGGAAGAACCAATTAAATCTGAATAAGCAAAAGCTGCCTCAGACTTATTTCAGTCCGAGGCAGCTTATTTTATTTTGCATTTGCAAGCATAAGCTTTATTCTGTTTTCCTGATTTACCTTTGTAGCGCCAGGGTCGTAGTCTATAGCCACTATATTTGCGTCGGGATACGCTTCCTTTATAACTCTTGACATACCCTTCGCAACTATATGATTAGGCAGACATCCGAAAGGCTGAGTACAGATAATATTCTTGGTGCCGGTTTCGGCAAGCGCCGCCATTTCAGCCGTAATAAGCCAGCCTTCTCCCATTTTTACTCCCTGATGAATATACTTGTCAGCACAGCTTCTGAGATGTTCAAAATCGTGAGGCGGCTGAAAGACGCCATGCTCCTCTATTATCTTTATCTGCTGACGCTGAAATTTATACAGCACCTTATAGCCTATTCCGTACATAAGGGTACGGCTTGATCTTCTGTCGTAAAGATCCGCGTCGTTGATAAGGTCGGAGGCACAGTAAAGAATAAAATCAAGAAGTCCCGGTACGTTAGGCTCGCAGCCCTCCGAAAGCAGAAATTCGTTCAGATTGTTATTTGCCAGCGGAGAATATTTAACATATATCTCACCTACTATACCTACCCTTGGCTTCTTTTCCTTTGAACGGGGTATCGCTGCAAATTCTTTTAGCATAGCCTTATATATCGGCTTCGGCGATAAATAATCGTTGGTATCCATAAGCCTGCCCAGTCTGTGCTGCCATCTTGCAAGCAGCTGATCGGTAATATTCGGTTTTAGCTCATAGGGCTTGCACTGATTGTACAGCAGCATAAGCATATCGCCGTACATAACGGCGTAGACCAGTCTGAGCGCTATTGCCGGTGTCATAGGAAACGCCGGATTCTTTTCAAGTCCGCTGAAGTTCAGGGATATTACCGGGACCTGAGGAAACTGAGAGGCTACGGCCTTTCTTATAAGATGAATATAGTTTGAGGCACGGCAGCCGCCTCCCGTCTGGGACATAAGCAGAGCAGTCTTGTTAACGTCGTATTTTCCGCTTTTCAGCGCATCCATAAACTGTCCTATAACAAGCAATGCAGGATAGCAGGCGTCGTTATGGGTATTTTTCAGACCCTCGTCTATTACATTGCGGGAGTTGTTCTGAAGCAGCTCCATATGGTAGCCGTATTTTTCATATATTTTTATTATCAGCTTAAAATGAATCGGAAGCATATCGGGAATAAGAATAGTGTAATCCTTTTTCATATCCTCGGTAAAGACCGTTTTAAAGACCCGTTCTGAACCCATTTTAGCCGTATTTTTTTCGCTCACTTTGCACTTTCCTCCTTTTCCTCAAGCGCAGCGGCAAGAGAACGAAGTCTTATCTTTGCTGCGCCCAGATTTGTTATCTCATCTATTTTCAGCTGAGTATAAAGCTTTCCGTTTTCCTCAAGAATAGCTCTTACCTCGTCTGTAGTTACAGCGTCTATTCCGCAGCCGAAAGACACAAGCTGAACAAGCTGCATATCGTCGTTCCGACAGACGTACTGCGCAGCTCTGTAAAGCCTTGAATGGTACGTCCACTGGTTCAGAACGTCAAGCGGCGGACAGTCTACCAGTCCTGAAACGCTGTCCTCCGTAATTACCGCAAAACCAAGAGAGCAGATAAGCTTATGTATTCCGTGATTTATTTCAGGATCTATATGATACGGACGTCCTGCAAGAACGATTATCTTCTGACCTCTGCTTCTTGCCTGCGAAATTATCTCCTGAGCCTTTTTCTCAATATGACGGCGGTGTCTTATCTGCTCGGAATAAGCCTTGTTAAGAACAGAGGCTACCTGCTTCGCAGTAATACCGTATGCTGAAAGCGAAGCCGCTACTGCCTTTGCAGCGTGCTTCTTTATATTTATATCAAGATAGGGCGCGATAAAATTACTGCTGTTAAGTTCGGGAATATTTGCTTTTAAAAGCTCGGGGTAATAAGCTACAACAGGGCAGTTATAATGATTATCCGACTGACCCTCATCAACGTTATAACTCATGCAGGGATAGAATATAAAATCCACGCCCTTATCGAGCAGGCTCTGGATATGACCGTGACACAGCTTTGCAGGATAGCATACCGTATCCGACGGGATAGTCTGCTGACCCTTATAATAGGTATCTCTTGTGGATTCCTCTGAGAATATGACTTCAAAGCCCAGTTCGGTAAGCAGGGTATGGAAAAACGGCATCTGGTCGTAGAATTCCAGCGCAAGGGGTATACCCGCCTTAGCTATAGGCTTGGACGGTTTTCTATTTTCAAGCTCAAGGATACGGCCGTATTTATATTCCACCATATTTTCTATACGGTTTTCTATTTTTATGCCGGCGCCCTTTTCACAGCGGTTCCCTGAAATAAACCTGTGTCCGTCGCTGAATTTAATTATCGTAAGGTTGCAGTGAGCCGTACAGCCTTTGCACTGAACGGCGGCAGAATTATATGCAAACTGCTTTAATCCGTCAAAATCCAGAAGTCCGGACGGAGCATCGCTGTTCCTTGACTTTTCCATTGCGAAAAGCGCACAGCCAAGAGCGCCCATAAGTCCTGCTATAGCCGGACGTATAACGTTTCTGCCAAGCTCGATCTCAAAGGAACGCAGTACGGCGTCGTTGAGGAAGGTTCCTCCCTGCACCACAATATTTTTTCCGAGCTCCTCCACCGATTTTGCTCTTATTACTTTATATATAGCATTTTTGATTATAGACGAGGAAAGTCCTGCGGAAATATCCTCAACGCTCGCTCCGTCCTTCTGAGCCTGCTTTACCGAGGAATTCATAAATACCGTACATCTTGAGCCAAGCTCTACAGGCGCCTTTGCAAAAAGCCCCAGCCTTGCAAACTCGGATATTTCATAACCCATCGCCTGAGCAAAGGTCTGTATAAACGAGCCGCAGCCGGAAGAACAGGCCTCATTCAGCATAATACTGTCTATAGCGTTGTTTTTTATCTTAAAGCATTTTATATCCTGTCCGCCTATATCAATAATAAAGTCAACGTCAGGGCAGAAATACGCCGCCGCTTTATAATGAGCGACAGTTTCTACTATACCGTAATCGACGCCCAAACCGGCTTTAATAAGATCCTCACCGTAGCCCGTTACCGCAGAGGCCTTTATATTCAGACCGTCGGCGCATATCGTATATATCTCCTCAAGCTTTGAAGCTATAACGTCAAGCGGCTGTCCCTTATTTGAACCGTAATACTGGTACAGCAGCTTTCCCTCCGGAGTAATAAGCACAAGCTTTGTAGTGGTAGAGCCGGCGTCTATTCCCAGATAAGCGTCGCCGGTATAGGTCTTTATATCCTCATATTTCAGATCAGACTGCTTATGACGGTCTACAAAACGCCTGTAATCCTCCTGTGACTCAAACAGCGGCTTTCCTGTAACTATTGAATCCTTTGCCTTAGCGTTAAGTATTTTGTCAAGCGCCTCGTCTATAGTCATCTCCTCGCTCATCTGCTGAGCGTGAAGCGCCGAGCCGTAAGCCATAAAGCAGGGGGCAAGCTCAGGAAATACCGCATTGTCTGCGTCAAGTCCGAGAGTATCCGTAAACGCCTTTCTCAAACCGCTTAAGAACGACAGAGGTCCTCCGAGGAAAAGCACCTTTCCGGCTATCTTCCTGCCCTGAGCAAGACCCGAAACCGTCTGGTCAACTACCGCCTGAAAAATAGAGGCGGCTATATCCTCCTTCTTAGCGCCCTGATTAAGCAGCGGCTGTATATCTGATTTTGCAAAAACTCCGCAGCGCGAGGCTATCGGATAAAGTTTTTGACTATGTAAGGAAAGCTCGTTAAGCTCGTCCGGCGATACTCCCAGAAGCCCTGCCATCTGGTCTATAAACGCCCCGGTTCCTCCGGCACAGGAGCCGTTCATTCTCTGCTCGACTCCTCCGGTAAGGAAAATTATCTTTGCGTCCTCTCCCCCCAGCTCGACTACTACGTCGGCGTCCGGATAGGACTTGTTAACTGCGGTAAAGGCAGAGAAAACCTCCTGAACGAAGGTTATTCCGCATGCCTCGGCTATACCGAGACCGGCTGAGCCTGTTATCGCAATTTTAAATTTATCGGCAGGATATAGATCCCTTATGATTCTCAGCTGTTCCCCTACAGTTTCCCTTACCTTTGAAAAATGTCTTTCGTATTTATTGTATATAATATCATCACCGTCAAGAATAACCGTCTTAACAGTAGTAGAGCCCACATCTATTCCAAGGCTGTAAATTTTACTCATCAATATTACCTCATTGCTGTTCTGAAATTTCGTATACATTATATATTATAGCATAATCTCTGCAAAAAGCAAATACTTTTTATAAATATTTGATTTTTATCATATTCCAATTTCTTCTCGTCAGATGAACTACAAAACCGGGGGGGGAATCTTTCCGCCCGCACTTTGTTAATAAAGAAAACAGATACGTTCAATATCATTGGTCAAGCCGTTTCTCAAAATCAGATACAGGCATAATAATCGCCTTGTACCATACCGCAGCATATTTCCCTTATAAGATCAAGCTGTTTTTTACTTGATTCCCTCTGCAGCTGTTTTTGCAAAAGCAGTTCAAAAAATTGCCCCGCTTCTGAATGGTATTATTTTAAATTATATCATATATAAATAACAAAATCAAGCCGTTTCCCTCTGCTCGAGATTGATCCGTTCATAAAATATTTGTATATCAAATATAAAATCCGTTTGAAAGATCTATCGTTTTATGGTATTATTAAATAGTTATCGTTTTATTATGTACCATACTCATAATATTGTGTCTACCTAAGGTTGCACATAAAGAAGAAATGTCAAGCCTGTGTTGGTTGTAAAACCATATAGCCTGTGTTATACTGCTAAATGTACTCTTACAGTATAAATTTGATAGGGCTATAAATATGAGTTTTGGAAAAAATCTTCAGCATTTACGCAGGCTCAACTGCAATATGACGCAGGAAACTATTGCTGAAAAGCTTGATGTTTCACGTCAGACTGTTTTAAAATGGGAGAATGATGAATTTAAGCCCGAAATTGAAAAAGCAATAGATCTGTGCGGACTTTTTAACTGTTCCCTTGATAATCTTTTCAGAGATGACCTGAGCGCTTTTGATGAGGCATACTCAAATCTGAGAGTTGAAACCGTACCTGCATTTCGCTATGTAATCTACATTGCCATAAGTACCGACCCGTAGGGTGACGCACTTGACAGAATGCTTAAAATCGCAAAGGAAAATGGTGTAGAGGATCCTAAAATTATCGGCTGGGATTTCCCGTATCTTTCTCAGGAACAGATAAATGTGTATAATATGCACGGCTATACTGCCGCTTGGATTTTACCCGAAAACATTACGCCCGACGATCTTGAAATTAAAGAACAAAAGACTCAGCGTTATGCTGCTGTACATATTGAAAAGCCGTCTGAAAATCCCTTTGTCATTATACCAAACGGTTACAAAACTATCGACGAGTATATGAAAATAAACGGATTGACGCACGTCTGGGAAGGCGTTATTCCCTGCTTTGAAACAGACGGAGAAAGTATGGATATCTATATTGCTTGTGAATGAGGAAGTAAAAGCTATTATCAGAAACAAGTGATTTTCAGCTTACTGTTTCATTTCGTTACGCACCTATTTTATAGCAGCATAAGCTGCCACTATGTTTTTATCTCATAGTGGCAGCTTCGCTTATAAAGAAAGGATCCTTTTATGATATATACCATTACCTTCAATCCATCTCTGGATTATACTGTTACAGTTGACGATTATGTTCACGGAAGTACAAACCGAAGCAGAAATGAGCATATCCTTATAGGCGGCAAAGGAATTAACGTTTCCGCAGTTTTGAAAAACCTGGGGGTTGAATCGTCAGTTCTGGGCTTTACAGCAGGCTTTACCGGGGAGCAAATTGAACGCGGACTAGAAAAGCAGGGACTCAGCTACGATTTTATCAGATTAAACAGCGGATTTTCTCGAATAAACGTCAAAATAAAGGGCAGCTGCGAAACTGAGATAAACGGGTCAGGTCCTGATATTTCAGAGAGGGAAGTTAATTTGCTTAAAACAAAGCTTTCAAGGCTCAGAAGCGGTGACTACCTCGTGCTTGCGGGAAGTATTCCCAGATCCGTTCCGAATACCGTTTACAGCGATATATCGGCTGAAATGGCTGAGCGCGGAGTAAACGTCATTGCAGACGCCTCGGGGGAACTGCTTCTGAATCTGCTCAAATACCGTCCGTTTTTAATAAAACCCAACAATTATGAGCTTGAGGAGCTGTTCGCAGTACGGCTAGGAAGCGACAAGGATAAAATTGCTCATTATGCGGCAAGGCTTCAGGAAATGGGTGCGCAGAACGTTATAGTTTCAATGGCTGGCGACGGCGCAGTCATGCTTACCTCTGACGGAAATACAATCTATGCCGACGCTCCTAAGGGCAAGGTAAAAAACTCAGTCGGAGCAGGAGATTCAATGGTCGCAGGCTTTCTATGCGGCTGGCTTGAAGTAGGTGATTATCTTCACGCTTTTAAAATGAGCATAGCGGCAGGAAGCGCCAGCGCCTTTTCCGAAGAACTTGCAGCGGCGAATGAGATAATGAAGATATATAAGTCGCTGAAAATATAAACCGATAGACCTGCCATTATAATATATGTACAAACGGGACATGAAAAAATTGTTCAGTATACATAAAATCATATAGGACTGCTTAAAGATTTTTGGCATATCCCTTGACTTTAACAGGGAAAAGTAATATAATAATAATGTTAACTTATTTTTAATTCATGGAGGGTTTTTTATCATGGGAAGAGTGTATAATTTCAGTGCGGGTCCTGCTGTACTGCCGGAGGAAGTTCTGAAGGAAGCGGCAGACGAAATGCTTGATTACAAGGGAACGGGAATGTCTGTAATGGAAATGAGTCATCGTTCCAAGGCTTATGACGAGATCATCAAGGAAGCTGAAAAGGATATCCGCGACCTTATGAATATTCCAGATAATTATAAGGTTCTGTTTCTTCAGGGCGGAGCTTCACAGCAATTTGCAGCAGTACCTATGAACCTTATGAAAAATAAAAAGGCGGCTTACATAATTACCGGCCAGTGGGCTAAAAAAGCTTATCAAGAAGCACAGATTTACGGAGAAGCAGTCGCAGTAGCTTCTTCAGCAGACAAAACCTTTTCTTATATACCGGATTGTTCGGATCTTGATATTCCGGAAGACGCAGATTATGTTTATATCTGCGAAAACAATACTATTTACGGCACAAAATTCAAAGAGCTGCCTAATACAAAAGGTAAGGATCTTGTTGCCGATGTTTCATCATGCTTTCTATCCGAGCCGGTAGATGTTTCTAAATACGGCGTAATTTATGGCGGTGTCCAGAAAAATATAGGTCCTGCCGGCGTTGTTATTTCTATTATCCGTGAAGATCTTATTACTGAAGATGTATTAGAAGGCACTCCTACAATGCTGAAATGGAAAACTCAGGCTGACGCTGATTCTCTTTATAACACTCCTCCGTGCTATGGTATATATATCTGCGGCAAGGTTTTCAAGTGGATCAAGAAAATGGGCGGTCTTGAAGCTATGAAGGCTCACAATGAAAAGAAAGCAAAAATCCTTTACGATTTCCTCGACCAGAGCAAAATGTTCAAGGGCACTGTTGAGCCTAAGGACAGATCGCTTATGAATGTACCGTTCGTTACAGGAAACGCTGAACTTGACGCTAAATTTGTCAAGGAAGCAAAGGCAGCAGGTTTAGAAAACCTCAAGGGTCATAGAACAGTCGGCGGAATGAGAGCTTCTATTTATAACGCTATGCCTATCGAGGGCGTGGAAAAGCTTGTTGAATTCATGAAAAAATTTGAGGCTGAAAACGCATAGCTTCAATCAGATCGGGCGCAAAGCATTGAACGGGATCGGAATTATTTCCATATGCTTTGTTCTGGCTGTGATAGGATAATAACCTGATAAAAACAGATGGGTGGCTTTTCGTCACCCGTCGTTTATTTAATGAAATGAGGTAGATCAATATGTATAATATTATGACGCTTAATAAGATAGCCGCAGTAGGCACAGATAAGTTTGATACGGCAAAATATTCAGTCAGCGACAGCTGCACAGCTCCTGACGCTATCATGGTTCGTTCCGCTAAAATGCATGATATGGAATTCGGTTCTAATCTTCTTGCAATTGCAAGAGCAGGCGCAGGCGTAAACAATATTCCTGTTGACAAGTGTGCAGAGCAGGGAATCGTTGTTTTCAATACTCCCGGAGCTAACGCAAACGCTGTAAAGGAGCTTGCTATCTGCGGTCTGCTTATGGCTTCAAGAAAGATTCCCGAGGCTATGCAGTGGGCTCAGGGACTTAAAGGAAACGGAGCAGAGGTCGGCAAAATGGTTGAAAAAGGAAAGAGCAATTTTGCAGGCTGCGAGATAATGGGCAAAACTCTCGGTCTTATCGGTCTGGGCGCTATAGGCGGAAAGATCGCAAATATCGCAATTTCACTTGGCATGGACGTAATCGGCTACGACCCGTTCCTTTCGGTAGGCGCAGCTCTCAGCCTGAAGCCTCAGGTAAAGGTTACTGCCAATATAAACGATATCTACGCTAACGCTGATTATATCTCGCTTCATCTTCCCTATAACTCCGAAACTAAGGATACGATCAATAAGGATACTATCGCACTCTGCAAAGACGGCGTAAGACTTATGAACTTTGCAAGAGGAGAGCTTGTAAATTCTGAAGCAATCGTTGAAGCTGTAAACAGCGGCAAGGTTGCAAGATATATCGTTGACTTCCCCTGTGATGAGGTCCTCGGCGTTGAGAATATCGTCGCTATCCCTCATCTCGGCGCTTCTACTGAAGAATCTGAGGACAACTGCGCAGTTATGGCGGCAAACGAGCTTATAAATTACATTGAATACGGAACAATAAAGAATTCCGTAAACTTCCCTAACGCAGAGCTTGCAAAGACAGGCGACGCTTTGGTATGCGTACTGCATAAGAATACTCCGGCTATTATAACTCAGGTAACCGCCGCTGTTTCCGATAAGGGCGCAAATATTGAAAACCTTGTAAACAAGTCAAAGAAGGATTGGGCTTATACAATGCTGGACGTAAACGGCGATGTTGACATCGAGGCTATAAAGGCTGTAGACGGTGTTGTTAACGTAAGGATTCTTTAATATACAATAAAAATAACAGCAGTAAAGCTGTTCCGCAGGTCAATAGCTTCTGCGGAACAGCTTTTTTCAGGATAAACGGGAGATAGTATATTTATGATCGAAATCATATCCGCAATAGTGTTTATAGGTATACCTATGTGTCTGTCCTACGCTATTTACAGAATTATCGACCGAAGCGGAGAAAAGGCAAAAAAGCTGACCCAGCGCTTTCCTTTTATCGAAAAGCATAAGTTTCTTATTCAAATTGGCGGAATGGCGGGGTTTGTTCTTATTTTCGGAATTATATCCGTACTTGCCGGAATCCCCAAGGAAATATTCTATACTGTGTCAGGACTAATAGTAGGATTTATAAAC
The DNA here is from genome assembly GCA_900543145.1 of uncultured Ruminococcus sp. GTDB lineage: Bacteria > Bacillota > Clostridia > Oscillospirales > Ruminococcaceae > FB2012. The sequence goes on along the minus strand of UQPZ01000002.1, from coordinate 173,455 downwards.
GGTATTTCAGCTGCGATAATGTATAACGACTGAATCCGAGATCGAACTTAAAACAGGGCGGCTTTGCAAAATGTAAAGCCGCCCTGTTCATATCATCTGCCATTATCCGCTTTTTCCGCCGCCATCGCCCTGTCGCTTTCGTTTATCATCAGATCGGGACTTACTATATAACAAGGTTCACCGTCCTGTACAAATACACCCTTGAGATACCTTGTATAAGCCTCCTCGGAAATTTTAAAGCACGGCTCTACGTTTTTATCGGGAACATCTGTCATTACGGAGATCGTGTCGGTAAGTATCCCTATTTCAAACTGTCCTCCGCTTTCCCTGTGAGCATATGAAATAATTATACAGCTCCTGTCCGTTATCTCCCCCTTCGGAAAACCGAATCTGAGCCGCGAATCTATAACCGGAACAGCTTTTCCGTCCGCAGTGCATACCCCGGCAAAGTAGTAAGGAAATTCGGGGATCTCATGCATTTTCTCAGCAACTATTATAGACTTTATATCCTCAAACGCCAGCGCAAACTTTTTTCCGCCTGAAAGGAACATCAGATATTTTCCGATTCTTTCATTTTCCATAATAACACCTGCCCTTCTAAACGATGATCTGCTCTCTGAGCCTGAGATATATTTCAGCCGCAATATCCTCAAGCGGAGCCTGCTTATGGAGCGCGCCAATCTCAAACGCCGCCTTGGGCATTCCGTAAACAACACAGGACTGTTCGTTCTGACCGATATTATATGCTCCGGCTTCCTTCATAAGCTTTAGACCCTTTGCGCCGTCGCCGCCCATTCCGGTAAGAATAACTCCTACAGCGTCCTTTCCGGCACACTGCGCCACAGATTCAAACAATACGTCTGCCGACGGACAATGCCCCGAGACCTTTGCTCCCTTATCGCAGGAAACAAAATATCCCTTTTCGTCTTTGAATATTTTCATATGACTGTCACCACGGGCAATTACCGCCATTCCCTTTTCAAGATAAAGCCCATGACGCGCTTCGGTAACAAACAGCTTTGTTTCATTATTAAGTCTTCTGGCATAAAGCTTTGTATAACCCTCCGGCATATGAAGAACTACCGCAACAGGAGGAACTGAGGGCGTAAACGCCTTTAATATCTCCGGCAGAGCCTCTGTACTTCCCGTTGACCCGGCAACGGCAATTATTCTGCTGTCCTGTCTGTACTGTTCGCCTGTCTTGACAGGATAATATTTTCCTCTGCATTTTATTCGCTTCAGGTTTGAAGCGAGCTTCATACTCTGAATAAGCTGTTCCTTAAAGCTTTCATACGAGCCGCCCTCGTCAGGCTTTGATAAAAAAGCCGCCGCCCCTGCTTCATTAGCCCTTGAAGCGTAGGTCCTATTGCAGGAACAGACGATTACCGGAACTGTATACTGCGGCATAAGCTGCTCCAAAAACCTAAGTCCGTTCATTCGCGGCATTTCTATATCAAGGATTATAAGATCGGGCTTCAGTTTCTCTATCTCATCCCTTGCCTCATAAGCGCTGCCTGCCGACGAACAGGTACAGAAACCCTCCGCCGAATTCACTACATTCTCTGCAAAACGGCAGAACAGCGGTGAATCGTCAACGATCAGTACCTTTTTATCAGCCATTTCTGTCCGCCTCCCTCCCGGATGAAACCTTTCTGTATACCGCAGGCTCTTCCCTTATATAAAGATCCCGTTCGGTACATACCTCGGCATGGCCGATATAAAGATAGCCGCCGTCGTTTGTTGCGTCATAAAAACGCCTTAAAAGCTGTGATTTTGTAGGCTCGTCAAAATATATCATTACGTTACGGCAGATAATAAGATCGAATTTTCTCTTAAAATTGATCTCGTCCATAAGATTGTGGTATTTAAATACAACGTCACGGCGAATACTGTCCTTTACCTGATACGTTCCGTTGCTCAGTCGGGTAAAATACCTTTCGGCCCATATTTCCGGTACGGCTTTCAGCGACTGCTCCGGATAAACCCCGTTCTTAGCCGACCTCAAGGCATTAAAGGAAATATCCGTTGCCAGTATTCTCGTATCCCATAAATACTTTGAGCTTCCGAAGAAATCATCGGCGCACATAGCGAAATTATACGGCTCGTTCCCGAAAGAGCAGCCTGCGCTCCAGATCGAAAGCTCTCCGCTGCTGCGTGACTCAGCGGCACTTTTCAGAAAGACATCACAGAAATGCCTGAAATGGTCGGTTTCCCGCATAAAATATGTGTAATTTGTAGTAAGACGGTTTATAATATTTGCCATTTCGTTTCCAGAACGGTCACAGTAAACAGCTTCAAGATATTCTGAAAAGTCATTGAAGCCGCTGTCTAGCACATAGTTTGTAAGACGGCTTTCAACAAGAAATTTCTTTTCAAATAAATTAAGCCCATATTTTGCTTTTATGATCCCCGCAAGCCGTTTAAAATCGCCGTCGCTAAGCTTCATAGGCATATAGCCGCCCTCCTTTTTCTATTCATTTTCCGCAAGACGCACAGAATCTATCAGCGGAGTACGCTCTGCGTCCTGAACGATATAACCTGATATAAAGGAATTTTCCACAGGTGACGGAGCAAACTGTACGGAACTGTATACCGACGCATCTCCGGTCCTTTCAACTATAACTCCGTAGGGAGAGCCGTTTGACTCAACCACGATAACACAGCTCTTATCTGTATAGACGCCCTCCGAAAGTCCCAGCCGCTTGTTAAAATTCATTACCGGAATAACCTTTCCCCTAAGGTTGATAACGCCTTCGATATAATCTGCCGTTAAAGGCAGACGGGTAATAGGCGGTATTTCTATAATATCCCTTACCGACATTATATCAAAAGCGTATTTACCGCCGCCGCAGTAAAAGGTCAGAATATGTTTTTGCTCGATCTCAGAGCCGTCCGTTATATTATCCATTCCTAAAAACCTCCCTGCCTGTCATCTGTGTCCGTACCCTGAATACCCTGCGTCTTAAATATTTCATTTACATCGGTTATAAGCGTTATACTTCCGTCTGCAAGTACTGAACAGCCGGTAAGTCCGTTCTCCTTAAGGTTAAATCCGGACAGCAGCGGCGAAAAAGGCTTTACTACGACCTGCTGATCAGCGGTTAGCTCGTCCGCAAAAATCACCGCTTCTCTTCCCTCTTCCGAACAATAAAGCATTATTCCGCCCGTAAGCTCAGGGCGCTGAGATCCAAAACCGAAAGCCTCCGAAAGCCTTATTACCCTCAGGCATTTTCCTCTCAGCATTACAAGCTCAGTTCCGCCGGGATCATTTATAAGCTGCTCATCACGCGCCCTGAAAACCTCTCTAACCGAGGAAGCCGGAACTGAGAAGCTGCCGCCTCCCGCTGAAACGCCGAGTACGTCTATGATGGAAAGCGACAGGGGTATTCTTATAACAAACTCCGAACCTGAGCCGTATTCGGAGCTGACGTTTATTTTTCCGCCGACCTTTTCTATATTCCGGCGTACAACGTCCATTCCCACACCCCTTCCGGAAAACTCCGTTACCTGCTCATTGGTCGAAAAGCCTGCCTTCATAATAAAATTATAGCATTCGCTTTCAGTGTATTCGCTTTCCGGCTTAGTTAAGATTCCGTTTTTCCTTGCCTTCGCCAAAAGCTTTTTTGGATCCATTCCCGCTCCGTTGTCCGAGCATTTTATTACTACCTCGGAGCTTTCATAGCCTGCCGAAAGAACTACCCTGGCGGGTTCGGTCTTTCCCGCAGCCGCACGTTCGCTGTCGGTTTCTATTCCGTGGTCTATAGCATTCCTGATTATATGCATAAGCGGATCGCCAAGAATATCGGCTACCGACTTATCGACCTCGGTTTCCTCTCCCTTAAAAACAAGCTCTGCATTCTTTCCAAGCTTTTTGTTCATATCCCTGACTATTCTGCTCATCTTAGTAAAAACCGTTGATACAGGGACCATTCTTATAGACATTACAACGTCCTGAAGCTCGTCTGTCAGTTTTTTAAGCTCTCTAGATGCCTTTCTGAACCGATCAAGCTTAGCGTTTATATTTTTGAGATCGGGACTTGAGGTAACCGACGACTCAGCTATAACTATCTCACTTACCAGGTCAAGCAGCCTGTCCAGCTTTTCAAGACGAACCGAGATAATGCTGCTCTGTGAATTCTTCTTTTCATTCTGCGGCAAAACCGCCGGTTTATCAGCCTGCTGTTTTTCCTGTGGCTTGCTTACCACGGGACGCTTTATTTCCTCTGCCGAAGCTACGCTCATTCCGTTTTTGAGAACTTCCATAACCTTTTCGGTATCGTCGGTAATAAGCTTTATGTAAAGTCCGTTCGCCGCTATTATATCCCCTGCCGAGTCGCTGTCAAGATCTGCCGGCACAGTTGAGCATACCTCGGAACAGCCGCCCAGCGCCTTTATCAGAACCATTGCCCTTACGGCCTGCATAAGACAGCCGTCCTCGTATACGACCTTAAAGGTTCTCATATTTTCGTTTTCTTCCTCAGGAAAAAGCTCATTAGCGGTTAAAGCCGCAGAGGTCTGTAAGCTTGCGCCGCCTTTCATTTCATCAGCAAACGACCGTATAACAGCCGCCAGCCTGGAAAAATCCGTTGGCTCACAGGCCTCGTCGCTTATCGTGCTCATTTCATTTTTAAGACAGTCGGAGCTTTCAAATAAAAGCTCGTAAAGCCTTGTTTTATCATAACTTACCGAAGGATCCTCCCGTATAACCGAAAACAGATCCTCTACTGCATGAGCGAGAACGGACATATTATTAAGTCCCATCATCGCCGCCGAGCCTTTGACGGTATGCATTATACGGAATATTTCCCCGATATCCTCGCCGCTAAGCTCCCCCTTTTCAGTCCGCATCAGTATTTCGTCCAGACCTTCCAGAAGCTCGTCCGTTTCAAAAATAAACGTATCCAGCAGCGGCTGCATGCCGGCGTCAAATTTTGCCATACCGTTCCCTCCCTTCTTCTTGAATTATAGTTTCTGTGTTTCCATAAGATAGCCTTCGCGGATACATATATCCATGACCCTGTCGTACGGCAGACTTTTTACCTTATGATATTTGGTTTTTTCCGCATTGGTATATACCTTCAAGGTACAGGTTCCGTTTCTTCTCTGAAAAATATTCCTGGAAACCGAGATCTTGCTTATATTCTTTTTAGGCAGCACGATCTTATGAAACTGATACCACGGACAGTAAACCAGCGTACAATAACCGTTTTTGAAGCCAAGCTCTGTAGAAAACGCCGCGTTTATCTGAACTATCAGCAGCCATATAAACGGAATGACCGCAAGCGCCATAATTATATTTATCTCTGTATGCCATTTTTCAAAAATAAGCTTTGCAGCCGTACCCGCAGCCGGAGGTATAAAGCAGAACAGCGCAGGTATAAGCATAAAACGCATAAGATCATGCCTGCCCGTGGATATTTCGGTTTTGGGCTTAGGTACGTTCGGCTCGAGAATTTTGAGCGACGCCCACATTTCGCTGTCTGTAGTTATCGGTATAAGCGCCGATATCTCACGCCTTTTCTTTCCGTAGCCTGTACAGTAAAGCGTTACCGAGCATATTCTGAAGATCCTCATGAGCAAGGTCTGCTGAAAGTCAAGAAAATTTACCTTTTCACGGTTTATAACGTGCTTTCTTTTAGTTGCTATACCGCTTTGTATTATAAGCTGAGAGCCGCACCGGGTAGCTGTAAAGCTCCAGTGTCTCATAAGATTTGCCGTAAACGACAGTATCCAGCCTCCCATTACTATTCCTGCCAGAACAAGCACCGCTTTAGGAATAGTGCTTGAAAGCCTAAGCAGCTGATTGTCGATCCTTATTATCTCGCCGTTTACCTTACGGATAAACTGCTCCTCCATTTTTATGCCCAGCTCTTTTCCCACAAGCCTGTATACCTCAAACATAAACGTTCCGAAAAGTATCATTCCTGAAAGAGTTGATGAAAACAGCAGGGAAAAAATAAGCAGATAGGTCTTTTTGGGCGATACTGAAAACTTTGGAAGCTTTCTTCCCTGAGCCGTGACCGCCTCGTATATCTCATTGACGCACCGTTCCGAAAGCACTAGCTTAATATCTGTTTTAGGAAGGGAATCGGCGTTGGTTTCGATAAACATAGTACAGGCATTAACAGCATTGTATATATAACTCTGGGTACATGAAAACGTAGTTATCTCGCTGAAATAGACCTTCGTCGTAAGAATGCCGAAAAGTCCGGTATGAGCAATGATCCCGTCCTCTTCTATCTCATAGTAAACAAAAATCCAACGCAGCACCGCAAACGCAAATATCGCGGCAATAGTCAGAATATCCAGCCAGTTGGTTCTTATCCAGCTTTGAAAATCAAACTGAGCCGCTGCCAGATACTTCGTAACGGGGATAAGCAGCAGCCATATATTCTTTGAAGTATAGTTTATTATTTTTATCGGATGCTGTCTGTGTCTGAAAAACGACTTCAGCCAGCTTCTTTTCTCCTTTGCGGCAGCCAGAGCCGCCTGAGGTCTGTTCAAATAAACACCGTCCTTTTTATCCGCCGGCTTATTATCAGCGGCAGGCTTTACTGAGGTTTTCTGCTTCTTATAATATCATTTATATACCTCGTAGCCTCCAAACAGTCGTCCTTTCTCATAAAAGGCAGCAATATCTTTGAGCCGAGAGCGTTTATGATAATAAAATTCAATCCGGTAAACCTGCTCAGCGGAGTTATTACAGTAGTTACGGATTTTACCGATTCCATAGGCATAAACTCACTGGTAAGAGTCAGCATTCCGCTGTACTGTACGATCTCGTCATGAGTAATGCTTATTCTCGAATGCCTGAAATACATAGGAATAAGCACGCAGGAAAAAAATGCATGAACTGCCCAGTAAGCTGCCGCCGCATATATATCATATTCGCCGATAAGCGGAATAAGCAGGAATATCGCCGCTGTTACCGCAACGAGAACAAGGGTCAGCAGAATATATATAGACGCCGCGGCTCTTTTCGCAGGCTTGTATTTATACATAATATCCGTCCTTTCTCAGCCGAAACCTCCGGCCTCAAGCAGTCTGACCAAAAGCACAAACAGACAAGGGTATAAATTTATTAAGACAGGCATATCATTTACTGACAGTCTTTCAAACAGAAAGGAACTTTTTCAATGGACAGAATAAGCCTGATTTGTCAGAAGCTTTCCTCTTTGATCTGGGGCTACCCCGTGCTTATATTAATGCTGGCGTCGGGAATATATCTCTCCGTCAGAATGGGTTTCCCCCAGATACATATAATAAAAATCTTCAGAAACACGATCGGAACACTTTTCAAAAAGAATCCCGATCCTGCTTCCGCCGGTTCAAAGGGCGCTTTTTCGCAGCTCCAGGGCTTTTCAACGGCTCTTGCCGCAACCGTCGGAACAGGAAGCATAGCCGGAGTCGGAACCGCAGTTGCAGCAGGAGGACGGGGAGCTGTTTTCTGGCTCTGGATATCAGCCTTCTTCGGAATGGCGCTTTCCTATACCGAAAATATCCTCGGCGTAAAATACTGCAAAAACTCAAAGGTCAAGGGCGCAATGAGCTATATGGAAAACGGTCTGGATTCAAGATGGCTCGCCGTAATTTTCGCAGTTTTCTGCACTCTTGCCTCACTTGGAATGGGCTGTATGGCGCAGAGCAACTCTATCGTATCAGTATGCAGCGGAAGTTTTGCTCTTCCGGCATATGCCGCCGCCGGAGCGACAGTTCTGCTTACAGCCTTTACGGTATCCGGAGGAAAGCGGCTTGGTAAGGTTACCGAGCGGCTGGTTCCTCTGATGTCGGTTTTTTATATCGGAGGCTCACTAATAGTTATATGCAGAAATTACGAATTTCTTCCCTCTGCCGTTTCCGATATTTTCAAGGAAGCTTTTAATTTTCGCTCGGCAGCCGGCGGATTTTCAGGTTTTCTGGTAAATTCCGCAATTGTTATCGGACTGAAGAGAGGTGCGTTCTCAAACGAAGCGGGTCTTGGCTCGACCGTCGCTGTTCACAGCTCCTGCGAGATAAAGGATCCGAAAACTCAGGGTACTTGGGGAATGGCAGAGGTCTTTATAGATACCATGATAATCTGCACCCTGACTGCGCTGGTGCTTTTTACAAGCGGAACCGATATAAAGGACGGCTCGGCGGAGGTTATCTGCAAGGCCTTCGGCACAGGGCTTGGAAGCTTCGGGGAAGCCTTTATAGGCGTATCTATAGTGCTTTTCGCTTTTGCAACAATAATCGGCTGGTTTTTCATCGGACTTAAAGCATGGGAATACCTGCTTCCACGGCGCAGCAGTCTTTATAAGCTGATTTTTCTTGCCTGTGCTTACGCCGGCGCTGTTACCTCTATTTCGATAGTTTGGGAAATATCCGATATTTTCAACGGTCTTATGGCCATACCTAACATTACCGCTCTGCTGCTGCTTTCAAACGAAGCCGTTGCCGAGCATAAAAAACGACGGCTATAATACGGTATGAGCGTGTCTTGTAACATGACAGCCGACATTTACCGAAACGGGAAGTCCTGCGATATGCGTTGGGGCTTCTTCTATATTTACCGCAAGACAGGTCTGAGTTCCGCCGAAGCCCTGAGGGCCTATTCCAAGCTTATTTATCCCTTCAAGCATTTTTTTCTCAAGCTCTGCATAAAGCGGCTTGGGATTTCTTATGCTTACGCTTCTGCAAAGCGCTTTTTTTGCAAGATAAGCGCACTTTTCAAAATCTCCGCCAATGCCCACACCAATTACAATCGGAGGACAGGGGTTAGAACCTGCCGCTGCGCAAACGCCGACTACCCAATCGACGATCTCGTCAGCTGTGACCGACGGCGTCATCATTTTAAGCTGCGACATATTCTCGCTTCCGAAGCCCTTAGGTGCGACCATGATCTTAACGCTTTCACCTTCGGTTATTTTCAGATGAACAACGGCAGGAGTGTTATCTCCTGTGTTTACACGCTCAAGCGGATCGGAAACTACAGAACAGCGCAGCCTGCCCTCTGTGTAGCCTCTTGCAACGCCCTTGTTTATCGCCTCGTTAAGCGAGCCGCCGACGAAGTGAACGTCCTGACCGATCTCCATAAATACGACTGCCATTCCGCAGTCCTGACAAATCGGAATAGTTTCATTTCTTGCAACATTTATATTGTCGATAATATCGTCAAAAACATTTTTTCCTACGGGAGATTTTTCAGCCGCCGCGCCGCACCTTATGCACTCTTCCATATCCTTGGGAAGATAGAGATTAGCCTTAATGCACAGATCTCTTACCGCATTTTCAACTTCCGATACGTTAATTTCTCTCATTAATATCACCTTTTATATTAATTTTTCGCATAAATATACTCGATCAAGGGGGTTAAATAAGCTTTATCAGTCCAGTCGCATTTCTGACCGGCGGCACACATTAAGGCTTTCATCCACGGTTCAAGCTCGTTTGGAGCTTTTTTAGCAACCGCTTTTTGCAGCAGCCTGCATAATGTACGGTCTTTAAAACTCATTTTCTCTTCATTCCACGCCCCTCTGCCGTAGAACAACGGAATATTCTTTAATTCACCCTTTAAATTAAACGCCCTTAATTCTTCAAATGCCTTTTGGTCAAACGGAGATGCGCCTACGCAGAAAACGGCAGTTCTTTTATTGCTGAGCCTGCTGTAATTCTTTTTCAAAAAGCCCAATCCTGCTATTCCCGAAGCATATATTCCGCCGCATAATATTATTTCTTCATACTTAACGATCTCGCTTATTGAGGCTTTAGGCGTTTCTATATATTCATATCCCGTTGCCTGAGCAAGCCACTTCGCATATTTTTCAGTTGCCCCGTATTTTGATTGATAAATAATAATTCCCGTATGCATTTCTCTCTCCTATTAAAGCTGCCTTATACCGCCAACGAAAACCGCTTCCGGACTTGTCATTACCTCAAAGGGATTACCACTGAACATAACCAAATCAGCGCGCTTTCCCACCTCGACCGAACCGCAGAGATCGTCAATTCCTGCAATTTCAGCAGCGTTTATCGTTATGCTGTCAACTGCACTCTGAAGATCCAAACCGTGTTTTATGCATATCCCGACGGTCAGCGTAAGATACTGGATCGGAGTTTCTGAATGATCGGTACATACTGCAGTTTTAACTCCGCTTTGCGCCAAAACTCCTGCGTTTTTTGGAGTAATATTAGCAAGCTCCGGCTTGCAGGCGTCGCACATTACAGGACCTACGACCGCACAGGCGTTTTCCTGTGCAAGCTCGTCTGCGATAAGATGACCGTCGGTGCAGTGGACAAGCACATAGTCAAGCTTAAATTCCTTTGCAATTCTGACAGCTGTAAAAATATCGTCCGCACGGTGACAGTGAAAATGCGCTTTGACCTTACGTTTAAGCAGCGGGATCAAAGCTTCTGACTTTATATCGAGATCGGGCGGATCATCACCGTTTTCCTCCGCCGCTTCCTTGTCCTCCATATATCGTTTCGCCTTTGCAAGCGTTTCTCTTATCATCGCCGCAATTGCCATTCTTGTACACGGCGTTTCGTCACGATTCATATATGTCATCTTGGGGTTTTCGCCCAGTGCGAATTTCATTCCGACGGTTTTTAAAAGCATTTTGTCGATACGTCTGCCCACAGTCGAAACCGCCGCAATATCCCCTGCGATCGGATTCATAGAACCGGGCGAAATAACCGCAGCGGTAATTCCTGCTTTGACAGCCTCAGAAAAGCTTATATCAAAGGGATTTATTCCGTCGCATATTCTGAGCTGAGGGGAAACAGGCTCGCTTTCCTCATTAAAATCCTCGCTTTCCGCTCCCACGCCGTTTGTAGTCAGTCCGAGATGGGTGTGAGCGTCGATAAAGCCCGGATAAATGGTCTTTCCCTCTCCGTCAAGATCACCGTCAGATATTTCGTTATATGCTCCTGCACCGATTTTCGTAATAACTCCGTTTTCAAAGGTTACATAACCAATTTCAATTATATCTCTGTTTTTATTCTGGGTGTATATTTTTACGTTGTATATTGTCATTTATACAGCTCCTTTAATGCGCGGTAATATAGTTTTTTATCATAGGTTATCCATTTGATGTTTTCTTTGTATTCCTCAAATATGAGACATAGTCCAAACTGATAATTATATTGCTCATTCGGTGATAAAAAAGCGTTTATTTTCTTTATATCATCTTCAGTATTTGAATTCCACCATGTCTTACATTCAATTACCAGTAAATTATCGTTATTAGTTCCTCGCTTATGTATAATTATATCAGGATAAACCCTGTTTAAACAATAACCAATGCACTTCACATCCAAAATATCCCTGTTGTATTCGCAATCAAGGTTATATCCAGAGAAAGCCGGATCTTTACTTATCAAATTATCTAAATAATGAGCAAATTTATACATAATGCTTCTCTCACAGACTTGACATTCTATAAGATAGCTGTCTTTTGAATACAGCTCTGAAGCAGCCTGTTTTATATAACCTTCAAGTATTGACTGAGTTATCATAATCCTTCACTTTCTTGTCTTTATTTCAATGCCTCATATATGATCTTCTTCATCTGTCTTGACGGATACGAGCCGAAGCCGCCGCAGCGCTGGATCATATAGATAAGCGTTATCTTATCAACCGGATCGTTGCAGTAATATGTTCCGAGCCAGCCGTCCCAGCCGTATTCGCCGATATTTCCTACGCCCTCGCACTCCGACGGGTCGGTAAGAACTCTGTTCAGACAGCTGTAGCCGCAGCCCCTGCACTGATCCCAGTCAAGAGTTTTTCTCTGCTCGAAGGTAAGGTGATCGGTAGTCATGATTTTTACCGCATTTTCGCTCAGAAGCCTTGTGCCGTTATGTACTCCGCCGTGAATAAGCATTGATGCGAATTTTGCATAATCGTCCGCGGTTGAAACAAGCCCCGCTCCGCCTGATTCAAATGCAGGAGGTTCTTTGAAAAATCCTCTCAAGCCCAAATGCTGCCATGGAATTACCTCAAGGCGGTTTTCATTATCGTTCCAGAGATACATTTCCGAAAATCTGTACAGCTTTTCCTTTGGCACATAAAAATCCGTATCAGTCATTCCAAGCGGCTCGAAAAGCTCTTTTTTAAGGAATTCACGAAAGCTCCTTCCGCTCAGCTCCTCAATAAGCAGACCTGCCACGTCTGCGCCTATGCCGTAAAGCCACTTTTCGCCCGGCTGAAATGCAAGAGGAGATCTTGCCGCACGTTCCATAAGTTCACGGGTTGAAATTCGTGCGCCTGCTTCACATTCCTCATAATATTTGTGGTAAACTTCTTCCATTTTAATTCCTGCCGGATAAGACATATCGGGATAAACCAATCCCGAGGTCATATTCACGACCTCACGAACAGTTATTTCACGCTTTGCAGGAACGATTTTTCCGTCCTCGGCAAGAACGGTCATATTCTTGAAAAACGGCAGATATTGCGCAATACTGTCCTCAAAATCAAACATACCTCTGTCGTGTAAAATCATAAGCGCCGCCGCCGTTATAGGTTTTGTCATTGAATATATCCTAAAAATAGTATCGCTTTCAACAGGGATATTTCTCGCAATATCTGCCATTCCGCTGTTATGACGATAGATCTCCTTTCCGTCCTGCAAGACCAGAACCGAGCCGCCTGCAACATCGCCCCGCTCGACCTGTCCGTCTAAAATTCCGCCGACTTCCTCAAGCTTTTTAACGTTCATTATCTTATCCTCCAAATGTAAATCAGTTAGTTGAGCCAAATCCGCCCACTCCCCTAACAGTATCGGAAAGCTCTGCGGCTTCCTCGACCTCAGGCGTATAAATAGGCGTAATCACAAGCTGTGCAGTCCTTTCGCCGGGCGAAACGGTATAATCTTTGCTTGAATGATTATGCAGAGGTATCATTATTTCCCCCCTGTAGTCGGTATCTACAACTCCGACACAATTTGCAGGGGCAAGTCCGAACTTAGCCGCCAGCGACGATCTTGCGTATATAAGCAGAACGCATTTTTCCTCTCCGCAAAGCTGTGCCGAGAGTCCCGTTGGAATCATAGCCGTTTCCCCTGCCTTGACAGTCAGAGGAGCGTCAATACAGGCTGACAGATCGTAGCCTGCGCTCTCTTCTGTTGCCCTCCTTGGCAGCACAGCGTTTTCCTTTAATCTTTTTATCAGCAGTTTCATATATTATCACGCTTCATTACTGTAAGAAGCTTCTCCTTTTTCGGTTTCAATTTTACAATATCCCTCTGTAGTAAAGTCCTCTGGTAAGCCGCATATCCTCAGGCTTCTCGCCAGCCATAAACGTTTCCGTTATCCTCGCAGTCTGCTCCGGCGCTTCGTCAAAGAAATCAAGCTGAATAAACTTCGCCGTCCTGAAATCGTCAAGTTTGTCGCCGATATATAAGACGTCCGAATTAAGCACCTCAACGTATCCCTGCTCCTTTGAACATCTGATCGGAAAAAATCTCTTAGTTCTGTCCCATATTCCGTGCGTACAGTTCTTACAGCCCTGCGACTGCTTAACAGGACAGTTTACCGCAAGCATTAGCGGGAGCCTGCCGTAGCCTATTATTCCGAAGTCAAGTCCTCCGCCCAGCTCGTTTATCTGACCTGCTTTAAGCTCAAAGGAAACTATACAGTCACTTAAACCGAGCCTTTTAAGCTCTTCCAGCGCAAGGGAATTAGCAGCGTTCAGTCCGAAACCGCCGTGCATTGTCATTCCAAGCTCCCTGCCCATGGAAATATGAGCGTAGTTGGTGCAGACGATATGAGCTATCCCCTGTTCCTTCAGTCTTTTCAGCTTTTCAAAATCCTTCTTCTCGTCAAAGGTAAATCTGGGCATTTCAGCCGCAAGCTTCTCCGAATCAGCATACCCGGGCAGGCCGCCTTCAAACGCCCTTTCAAGCGCTCTTAAAGGACACACTGCAAGGCTTATCCTATCCCAATCCGTTTCTGAAAGCTGAGCTATATCACGGACCGAAACTCTCAGTTCGGGAGCCGCACTTTTTTCAGCTTTAATTATATCAAACTTCTTATGCGTAAATGCAGGCTTTTTGGTGAAAAATCCATATCTCTTCTTATCCAGAGCGGCGCAGACCTCACGCCTGAGAGAATTAAGCTGAGAAGCGGTACAGGCTGCCCCCTCCTGAATTTCAGCAGTCAGTCCTCCGAAACGGTAAATAGTACCTCCAAGCTTTGAAAGCTGTTTTTGTATAAACTCCTCGTCGGCAGGACGGTTTACAGCCGCTTCAGTCTTTTCACCGCATACCTCCGCCGTTATCCCGTTATCGTCGGACGCTGAAAGATATACCCTTTCATTTATCCTGATACAGATATAAAAGTATATACCGCTTCTTTTGTATTCCTGCCTGTAAAGCTCATGTATCTGCGGTATGACCTCAGCCGAAGATATTACGTCCTCCTTCTGTCTGTAGCCGAACATTTTTCTGCCTGTCCTGCCGGTATAGTAGCCGTCGGTGAATCCGCTGCGGGAAAATACGTTTTCAAGCCTTTTTATGTCGTATTTCTCTCCGTTCAGCGCTTTTCTGAGCGAATCCACAGCACAGGCTACATATTCGGGACGCTTCATTCTTCCCTCGATTTTAAAAGAAGCGGCGCCGAACTCCTCAAGCTCACGGATATGACCCATATAAGACATATCCTTAAGCGACAGATCGTACCTGTCCGTCTGATTTTCCGCCGCAGAAGCAGGAAGCCGGCAGGCCTGGGCGCAAAGACCCCTGTTTGCGCTTCTCGAGCCTATGACTGCGCTCATATAGCATTGTCCTGAAACGGACATACAAAGCGCGCCATGCACGAAAACCTCTGTTTCTACAGGAAGCGTGCAAAGCTGTTTTATAATATCCGCATTAAGCTCTCTTGAAACAACGGCTCTTGAAAAGCCCGTTTCCTTTGCCAGAAGGACGCCTCTCTCGGTGTGCAGGGTCATCTGAGTCGAAGCGTGAATCTCCATATCGGGACAACATTCCCTTACAATACGAACCAGCGCCAGATCCTGCGTAATAAGTCCGTCTACTCCAATTTCACAGGCAGCTTTTACTTCGTCCGCCAGCGCTTCTAGCTGTCCGTCGGTAACTATAGTATTTATAGCCTGATAAACCTTTACTCCCCGTACATGGCAGCCGTAAACCGCATTTTTCAGCCCGTCTTTATCAAAGTTTGCTGCGTTCTGCCTTGCGGAAAAAGCCTCTCCCCCCAGATAAACGGCGGTACATCCTGTTCTGAGTGCGGCGTCAAGAGCCTCTCGGCTTCCGCAGGGCGCTAATATTTCCGCCATTACTTTTTGCCGTAATTATACGGATACTTATTCTCAAGCGCCTTGTTTATATCCTGAGAGATCATATCCTTTGCCGATAGCTTTTCGCTCTCCGCCGACAGCGATTTTCTCAGGCTGACCTCCTTTTCAAGCTGAGAAACTCTCTCCCTGAGCGTTCTAAGCTCCTTCTGAGCCTCGTCCGCCGCACTGCGCGCTTCTCCTGCGTCATCTACATAGTCCTTTATCTGAGAGCGGATATTTTCGATATTCTGTCTTGCCTTTACAAGCTCGTCGCAGAGATCAAGACAAACGAGTGCAGAAGCGTCCTGAAGCGACAGCGTAGGCTTTGCTTTTAAAAGCTCAGACATTTTCTTATTAAGCTCCGCCGCAAGCCTGTCAGTATACTCCTTTGTTTCATCAGTCAGAAGATGAAATTCTCTGCTGAAAATCTTTACGGTAATTTCATTTTTCATAGTGAAACCCGTTCCTTTCCGAAAAAATCAAGTTGGTATTATTAATTTTATTATACAACATTTTTCACCGTTTGAAAAGAGCTTTTAATAAAATTAACTCTTATTTCGGCATTTTTACCTTTTATACCGCAGCTTTTTATTCAATTCACCGATCCTATACTTATATTTCTTAATATTGCGGCGGGATATTGAAAAAAACCTCTCTTATGCTATAATTAAATTAAATAAATAAGCCGTTTATTCTACCCTGAAAGGACAGGTGATTGTTATGATCCTGAAGTATATAATTTCGCTTTCAGCCTCGCTTATCGCCGCTGCTTCTGTCGGAACGCAGACTGTTTTCCCTGCGGCAGCTGCTGCGAACGAAGAAAACAGTTTGTATAAGAAAAGCTGTGCGGCTGTGTATTCAATATCCGAAGCTGCCTCGGACTGTCTTTTGTCAGCTCTGAAAACAGCTGCTCCCAACGCCCCCGAGCTTATTTCCCTTAGCTCTTCTGACAGATCAGTAACTGTGAACTGGTCAAAGGTAAAAGGAGCAACAGGCTACCGCATTTACCGCTATGACTTTAAAACAGGCAGCTTTATCAGCCAAACGTCTGTAAAAAACAATAATACCTTTTCGTGGACCGACAAAAAGGTTTCCCCGGGAACAGCCTATAAGTACAAGGTAAAAAGCTATGTCAAGGCCGACGGAGTAAATTACTGGAGCGAATATTCAAATACGATATGTACTGCTGTAAAGCCGCAGAAGTTAAATATAACAAAAGCCAACCGCACCTACGATGCAGTAAGGCTATTCTGGAAGCCGGTGACCTGTAACGGATATCAGATCTATATGTACAGTCCCGACGCAAAAAAGTGGCAGCATATTACTACGGTAAAGGATCCGTCAGCTGACCAATGCCGCATTTCGGGACTGAAACGGGGAACTCAGTACAAATTCAGAATACGCGCCTATAAATGCGACGCTGACAGAAAGAATCACTTTGGGTCGTTCGGAAACAGCTTCAGCGTTACCACTAAGCCGGAGATCATAAAGAAAAACGGCGTTACATATGTGGAGGGAATACTTATCGCAAATAAGACCTATGCCCTTCCGTCAAAATATAATCCGGATATGAACAAAGCCGTTTTAAACGCTTTTTATAAAATGCAGCAAGCGGCTTGGAAAGACGGAATAAACCTTTGGATATGCTCCGGCTTCCGTTCATATTCTTATCAGAAATATTTGTATTCAAGCTATGCTGCACGGGACGGAAAAGCCGCGGCAGACAGATATTCGGCAAGACCAGGGCACAGCGAGCATCAAACGGGACTGGCTATGGACGTAAACAACGCTAGCTCGTCTTTTGAGGGAACAAAGGAAGCAAAGTGGCTTGCCGCCAACTGCTCCGATTACGGCTTCATAATACGCTATCCTAAAAATAAGGAAAGCGTGACCGGCTATAAATACGAGCCTTGGCACATCCGTTACCTTGGCGTTAAAACCGCGAAGGCAGTAGAAAAAAGCGGAAAGTGTCTTGAGGAATATCTGGGCATAACTTCAAAATACAAATAATGATTTCCGATAAAAAAATAACGGGCGGATACAGACTGTACTGTATCCGCCCGATCTTTCAATGCGGGATCAAATTATCCTATAGTTGTAACGTCGCTTCCGAACCACTTTGTTGAGATCTCGGCAAGCTTTCCGTCTGCTTTCATTTCCCTGAGTATCTCGTTTACCTTATCGCACAGAGCCTTATCGCCGAGCCTGAAGCCGATAGCGT
The DNA here is from genome assembly GCA_900543145.1 of uncultured Ruminococcus sp. Classification (GTDB taxonomy): domain Bacteria; phylum Bacillota; class Clostridia; order Oscillospirales; family Ruminococcaceae; genus FB2012. The sequence goes on along the minus strand of UQPZ01000002.1, from coordinate 155,960 downwards.
AATCTTCCTCATAAAGCCCCTCGTCAAGGACCTTGAACGCTCTTCCGGAATTGATCTCATAATCCGCAACTACCGAATCGAGAAAAGCCGCGTCGCACATTCCAAGCTCAAGCTGGTTCAGAGCCTCAACGTTAGTGGCAAGCTCGGAAACGGTTATATCCGAAGCTATATCCGCTGCTGCCAGAGTTTCCTGAGCGGTAGATCCGTTCTGAACAGTTACCGTTTTGCCCTTTAGGTCGTCAAGTGATGAAATATCGCTGTCTGAGTTAACAACAAACACCATCTTATTTTTCATATAAGGCTCTGACATCAGCATTACCTTCTGTCTTTCCTCACTTACCGAAAGACCGTTCCAGACACAGTCTATCGTTCCTGCGTCAAGGTCTACCTCCTTAGTATCCCAGTTTACGCCGTAGGTTTCAAGAGTAACCCCAAGACGGGAGCATACCTCCGCCGCAACGTCGATATCGAAGCCTACTACCTGATCGTTCTCATCTGTATAACCCATAGGCTTGAACGTAGCGTCAAGACCAAGGACAAGCTTCCCGTTGTCAAGAACCTTCTGAAGCGACTGATCGCTGCCATCGGCCGTGCTTGAACCGCCAGCCTTTGAAGCATTATCTGCCTGCGACGAGGAATCCGACGAACCGCAGCCAGCCAGCATAAGAACCGCGGCGCATACTGCCGATAAAATATACTTTTTCATTAATATACATCCTTTCCGTACTATTGCTTTAGCATAATAGTATAATATCACACTGTCTCTGAAATGTAAAGGGCAGGGATAAAACTTTGTTGTTTTGCTGTAAAAAACCCTGCGCAAGGCTTCCTTTTATCAATAAAACAACGAAAAACTCCCGCCGGCCCTGCCGCAGAATATAAAGAAAAATAAGAAAATGTGCAGGTTTTTACTTGAATAATAGCCGTGCCTGTGTTATAATTATTCTAATACAATTATATATCGGAAAGGATTTTTGCGCATGATATTAAATACCGTTGCCGCTATGAGCGCAGGCTTTGTGATCAACCTTATGTTCGGCGCTCCCAAGGGCTTTCTTGATCCTGAAAATTTTGTTTGCGCCTTTGCGTTGAGACTTGAAAAGACCCTGAGAAAATTTTACGAGGATACCCCCGAAGCTAAGCGTATGGCAGGCGCGGTGCTTATCTTTTTTGTCCTGCTGATCTTCGCCGGAATACCCCTTGCGCTGATGATCTTAGGTTACCTGTTCTTTCCGGTTATCGGACTGATCCTGGACTGCTTTTTCTGCTGGCTCGCATTTTCCGTTAGAGATACCAGACTTGAACTAAGCAGGATATTCAGAGCGGTACGCTCAGGAAATTCCGAGCGCGCTCAGAAAAGCCTTGAAAAGCTTACCGGCACGGACTGTTCAGACCTTGACGGAGACCAGATAATCAAAAAAGCTGTGGAATGCGCCGCGGACTGTTCTGCGGATAACGGAGCAGGCACGCTGTTTTTCATTGCGCTGGGCGGAGGCTTCGGCGGAATGTTCTACCGCTGTCTTAGCGTTCTCAACAGGAAAATAGGAGTATTTACCGATGAATACATAGATTTCGGCAGACCGTCACGCAGTCTTTGGAGCATACTTAATTATATACCTTCTAAGATCTGTGGTCTGCTGCTGAAGCTTGACGTTAAATTCCTGAAGCTCGATCACGAAAACTGCCGACGTATTTATAAGCGCGACCGCAAAAAGCTGTCAAAACCGAATCTTGGAACTGCCCGCAGCATAATGGCGGGAGCGTTGGATATTCAGCTTATAAAAGAGGAATACTACAGCGGAAAAACTTTACGGAATCGTTTTATCGGAGAACAGCTCAAGCCCTGTCAGCCCAACGATATTTACTGGGCAAATCAGCTTATGTACGGAACGGTATTCGCAAGCTTCATACTGTTTGCTCTGATAAGAACGGCTTTCCTGCTTATTATTTAAAACAAGGCGGTTTAGTTATGGGACTTATTCATTGCTGCTGCGGCGACGGAAAAGGTAAAACTACCTCGGCATTGGGTCTTGCACTACGCTTTGCGGGAGCCGGAGGAAAGGTATATATAGTCCAGTTTCTGAAAGGTGCAGAAAGCGGCGAGCTGAATATTCTTGATCAGCTTGACGGCATAACGGTGCTGAGAAACGAGAGGGATCTTGGCTTTGTTTTTCAGATGACAGAGGAGCAGAAAGAGCAATGCAGAAAAATGCACAATGAAAATCTCAACAAGGCGCTTGCTTCGGTTCGTTCCGGGCAGTGCGGAATGCTTATTCTGGACGAGCTGACCTACGCTTACGACATGGATCTGATAGACAAAAAACTCATAGAGGAGCTTATTATACATAAGCCCGAGCCTCTTGAGCTTGTTGTAACAGGCAGAGATCCCGCTCCGCTGTTTACCGATAATGCTGATTATATAAGTGAAATAAAAGCGGTAAAGCACCCGTTCGATAAAGGAATTCCGGCAAGACGGGGAATTGAATATTGAACCTGATCATAAAAAAATCAGTCCGATTCGTATTATGAACCGGACTGCATTTTTATTACGAAATTTTAAGCCACGCACACGCCATATCCAGCGCCTCGTATAGGCTGGACTTCTCTGCTTTTTTTACTATCTGCTCGTTAGGCGGAAGCGTTATGTCGGTAGCCATTTTCCTCAGCCTTACTTTATTGGCAACATCTATTTGTCCCTGCTTTTCAGTTCCGAGAATTTCAATCATGACAACATAGTCGTCATACATATTTCCGAAATAAATTGTATTTCCCTTTCTCACCAGCGGAACGCCCTTGTAGGTGAAAAACGCTTTTTTTGTTTCTGCCATTATATCTCCTCCTTACCAATGATGATTATATTTATTCTGTCTGTTATCACTGTCATTAAGCTTTGTCATTTCTGCGGCTTTACACCTGCTTCAAAGCTATTATAACATATTTTTTCTCTTTTGTGAAGAGCTTTTAAAATATTTTTTCCTATCTGCTGAAACCGCGGCGTTTATTATTATACTCCGGTACAACCGCATAATCTGTCAGAATCAGTAGGTGTCAATTACCTTTTCACCGTTTTTTACATTATCTATATTTTCAATGAACCTGTCTGTCCATTTGGTTTGTATCCTGAACGAAGGTCTGCCGTTAAGCACTACGACCGTGCGTCTTGAACTGTCGGTATAGAATTCCATAACGTCGTTGTAGCCGTCCTTACAGGATATTTCAATCGTAAGATAACTTTCACCCTGAGGCTCGTCAAAATAGATCTCACTTGTCGGACAGGTCAGCAGGAACTTATAAAGATCCTGGAACAAGCTTACGTCAACGTCCTCTCCGTTCATCTTAACGGATTTTACAGTGCTTTCGCCGTCACTGTCAATGGCATATTTTATATCCTTATCCTTTGACTTGACCGTTACCTCGGAAACGTCCATAATATTGTTGGTAGTCATAAGAGATGTTACAACGTCCCCGGGAAGCACTGTTGTCCACGGAAGACTGGACGCAGAGATCTTCCATATACAGTCTATTCCGTCCGAACCAGTAAGATAGCAGTAATAGGCTTCTATCTCGTCGGTATCCTCGCCCTCGTCGTTGACCTTGTAAACTGCGTTTCCTATCTTCAGCTTATAATCATAGCCGTTGCCCTTGAAGCTTACCTCCGCAGCAGGCTTGTCGATTCCGTATTCCTTAAAATCCTCTTCCCCGGGAAATATCTTTTCACAGGCTTCAGCTGAAAGTCCCCACATTCCATGAGTAATTCCAGACGATACCGAAACATTAAGATACGAAAAGATAGGCTCGGTCATAACCTGCGACGAAACCATATCGGTCTTATCGTACGGATCGTTTTCAAAAACCATATCGTAATCAAGATCTGACCTATGGATCGTAAGCGTTCCGTAATCAGGCATATCACTGTCGCTCGGCTTTTCAATAAGAGAAGTGTTTACAAAATTCTCCTTCGGTTCTATAAAATACGAAACCTTTGAATTGAGGATCATGTAGACATCGCTTTTCCCTTTTTCACAGATATAGCGGTAGCGTGCCTTTGTTGAAACGTCGCCTACCGAAAAGGTCCTTGATGTTCCGTCGGAAAACTCAACGGTAAATTCCCCGGAAGGCTTCTCAAAACCGTACTTGCTCAGGTCGGAGGCGTTTTCCTCTACGGTCTTATACGCTGTAAACTGAGCGACATTTTCAGCCATGCCCGACAGAAGAGTTGACGACTGATTTATACCGTTAAGCTCTTCTATACTCCATGCTGTCTTTCCCGAAGCCGGTCTGCTCATTGTAAAGCTTCCGTATTCGTTCTCTGCCGAAATACTCTTTATCTTATCCGAAGAGGAATCTATCAGAAGCACCGATGTATCCTCAGACTCCTCCTTTACTGTCTGCGAAGAGCTGTCCGCCTTTGTTGGATCTTCTGAGCCAGTCGCATTGAGAAACGCCAGCGTTCCTCCCAGGCAGGCGATTATAACTCCGCATACAATAATTCCTTGTACTTTTCCGTTCATATACGTTTCCGCTCTCCCGTAACAGAGCGTTTCTCCTTTCGCAGTTTTAGCTTATCTGTTCTTTCTTCTGACCCAGATGATCAGTCCCGTAATAAGAACTGCCGCGGGAATGACAAGTATAAACGTCCATTTAAGCACGCTCTTCTGCTTGTCGGTAATATCGAACACATTTCCCTCAATAACCTTCGGCTCAATATAGATACCGTCCGTTTTATGAGTAATTCCGTTAAGCAGACTGATAATATACTCTCTGTTCTGGAACTGGGAATAGCTTAAATAAACGTCGGAAAGTGCGTCCGCCGAACCGAATACGATAACGTTGCTGTAATTTGTTCCTCCGTCAGTAAGAAACAGCGCCTTTGAAGCAACAGCTGCATAAACCTGCTGTCCCTTTTCAAGAATTTCTCCGGATTCCATATCAATGGTATAACCGTTTACCGTAGATTTTATATATGCCTCTGTCGCTATCTGCCCCTCTTCGTCAAACAGCAGCTTTACAGGGCGGGAATAGTAATTGAGAATGACCGGCTCCGATGTTGTCATATCCTGATTGAAATTATCGGATATTTCATTTGTTACTGTCATCGCAGGGATCTGATAATAATAATCGCTGCTCGTTTCACAAATGACGCCTTCTCCTATCCCTATGCCGTACTCTTTAAGAAACTCGTCCAGATTAGGAGTTTTTCCCTGAGATGCCGAAGCAAGATACAGCAGCTCCTTTCCAAGCTCTCCTTCGTTGTCAAGGAACTTGTCTACCTTTTCTATTTCAGCGTCAAGATAATCAGTCTGAGGTGCGGGAATAACCGCTACCGTCGTTTCCTGAGGAATTTCCTCCTTGGTTATATCGACCGTTTTAACAGTATAGCCGTTAGCCTCAAGCAGCTTCTGAAAATACGCAAGCTTTGAGCTTTCGTTTCTTCCGGTAAGCATTGTTACCGTTACCGGATTCGGATCTGTAACCGTCATAAACGCCGATACAAACGCCTGATCCGCAGTAGAAGCCTCTACATATCCGCCGTAATAGCTCAGTACCGTAAGGTCGCCGTACTGCTCAGCCATAGCCTCAAGTGTTGTTCCGTATGTATTGCTCATTTGCTCAACAAATTCGTCCTTGAAGTCCACAAGATCCATAAGCGTTATCTTTCTCGTTCTCTTTACGTCTTCAGTCGGATTTGTTTCAACGATAATATCGAACTGAGAAACAGAATTAGCCTGATAATCTGCCATAATATCCGGATTGGAATCAATATCGACATATCTGTAGGTTATTCTGCTGTTGTACTGGGTATATTTTTTCATAACCTCAGCAGCCTGCTTTGTATAGGTGCTTAATCCGGTAAAAGCTTCTTCATCGGAAAATACCGTGATAAGCGTATCTACGTCTATATTCTTGACATACTCCTCCGACTCCTCAGAAATAGAGTATATTTTTTCGTCAGTTAAGTCTATTGTTATAGGATATCTGTCAAAGAGAACTGTTGCAACAATATTTACAAGAACTACCACCGCAACAAAAACGATCGTCAGGATAGTTGACATAAGACCGTGCTTCAGCTTTTTACCCTCTGTCTTTTTGCTCAGCTTTTTATTCTTTTCACCGCCATTATCCTTCCAATCAATATCGCCAGGCTCTCCTTCAGCCGATATAACGTATTTAAGGAGATCTCCTACGGGAGCGGATACGGTTTCCTCAGAAAAGCTGTCGTTTTCAGGTATTTTCTTTTCACTCATACTGTATCCCTCCTTATGACCAGCGGCGTTTTTCAAGCACCCTGACCGAAAGGAACAGGAATACCGCAGCCGCACTTATGAAAAACAGAACATTTGACAAATCGAATAATCCGTATGTAAAGCCGTAATATCTCTCCCAGAAGGAAAGCTTTGAAAATACCTCCGGAAGCCTGTCGCCGGCGTAGGTAAACAGACCTAACACAAGCATAATAATAAAAGATATTACTATCGTATTCGCCTTTCTGCCGGCTATAAAGTATATTACCGCACCTACAGCAGCTACGGCCAGAGCTACAACAGCGGCTCTTGCCCCGTTTGAAAGGCTAGACATCATATTTTCTATAAAATCGACCGGTATAACGTCGCCTATAGTGGTAAACATATAGAGTCCGACCATAACGATAAAGCTTATTACCGCCGAAACTACCTGATTCTCCGTAAAAGACGAGCAAAACATTCCTACCGCTATAAAGGCGGCTCCAAGCAGCGTAAGTCCCGTTACATTGCCGATGATTACAGTCCAGTCGGGAGCGGCATAGGCAGAAACTACAACTGCGTAAACAACAGTGATCGCTACGCCCAGAATATATATCAGAAACGCCGCCAGAAATTTTCCGAAAACTATGCCCCAAAGACTTACCGGAGCGGTAAGCAGGCACTGATCTGTTTTATTCTTCTTTTCCTCTGAAAGAGTCCTCATTGTAAGTATAGGGATAAGAACGATAAGTATTATCATCATCTGACCGAATACTGCGTCAAGCTGCGTCGTTCCGTAATTAAGCGCCTGGCTTGAAAAGCTTACCGCTGAACAGGCATAAAACGCCGCAAGAAAAATATAGCCTATAGGCGAGGTAAAATACGAAAGCACCTCGCGTCTGAAAATAGCTCCCATTACTCCTCACCTCCGTTTGATCGTCCGCCGAGCGGAGCAACGCTTTCTCCCATAGTTAGCTTAAGGAATATATCCTCAAGTGAAAGCTCTGAGGATCTGAGCTCAAGTATGTACCAGTTTCTTTCAGCAATTCTTCTGAAAAGCTCGCGTCTTATATCAGCGCCCTCTATTGCTTCTATTCGGTAATCCCAAGCTCCTCCGATATGCTCGGCGCCTATATCGCATGAAACTACTCCTTCAATACCCTTTATAAGCTTTAAAACCTCGTTCTTCGGACCTTCGATACGCGCCGACAGCTTATGATCCGCCGAAAGCTTCTTTGAAAGATTGTCCTCCGTATCGTCCGCAACGATCCTTCCCTCATTAATAACTATAATTTTATCGCAGACCGCCTGAACCTCCGACAGAATATGAGAGGAAAGTATGACCGTGTGATTCTTGCCGAGTTTCTTGATAAGAGAACGTATCTCTATGATCTGCTTCGGGTCAAGGCCTACCGTAGGCTCGTCCAGTATAAGAACATTCGGATTTCCCACAAGCGCCTGAGCAAGCCCTACTCTCTGCTTGTAACCTTTTGAAAGATTCTTTATTATCCTCTTATAAACGTGTTCTATTTTCACAAGGCTGCATATGTCTTTCAAATGAGAATTTCTCGGGAGCTTGCATTTTTTAAGATCGTATATAAAATTCAGATATTCCTTTACCGTCATATCCAGATACAGCGGCGGAAGCTCCGGAAGATAGCCGATCTTTGCCTTTGCCTTTATAGGATCTTCAAGAATATCTATTCCGTCTATAAGCGCCTTTCCCTCGGTACACGAAATATATCCGGTAAGAATATTCATAGTAGTTGACTTTCCGGCTCCGTTAGGTCCAAGGAATCCCAGTATCTCGCCGTCCTCCGCCTTGAAGGATATATTGTCGACCGCCTTTTTATCTCCGTAGTGCTTAGACAGGTTCTGCACCTCAATCATTAAATTTTCCTCCCTTTTAAGGATACTTTTCCGCAATAAGCCTATAATATTGTATCAGCGCTGTGTGACAGCACAGTGATAAAATCAGGAAAGCTTTTCGATACCCTTTTTAACTCTCGCTACAGAATCCGTCTTTCCGATAAGCGCACATATCTCTATTCCTCCGCCAGGAGTAAACGCCTTTCCGGAAACCGCTACTCTTAAAGGCCAGAGAATAATACCGTTTTTAACGCCCAATTCACCGATAAGCGCAAACAGCTTATCATGAAGCGTTTCCTCGTTCCAGTCCGCTTCATCTACAGCCTCCAGCACAGGCAGCACAGCCTTCAGCGATTCCAGAGAATTTTCCTCGTTTGTTTTCATCTTCTTGTGGCAGTAAAGAGCTGTGTCATATTCAGGCAGACTGTCAAGAAAATCTACCGTTTCTGGAATGTCTGTAAAGACCTCCGTTCTGTCCTGCAAAAGCGAGCAGATCCTTGAAATATCTATATCCTCACGCTTGACCGTCTGTCTGATATACGGAGCGGCATACTCCTCAAATTTCTCAGGGGTCAGCTTCTTTATATACTTGGCGTTGATAGCCTTTAATTTCAGCGGGTCGAAAATAGCAGGCGATTTGGAAAGCCCATGAATATCGAACTCCTTTATAAGCTCTTCAAGAGAGAATATTTCCTCCTCTCCCTTAGGAGCCCAGCCCAGCAGAGCGATATAGTTTACAACAGCCTCTGTAAGATAGCCCTTTGCGATCAGATCTTCAAAGGAAGCGTCGCCGTCGCGCTTTGAAAGCTTGTGCTGCTTGTCCTTCATAATATGCTCAACGTGAATATAAGTCGGAACTTCCCAGCCGAACGCCTTGTAAAGCAAATTATACTTAGGCGCAGATGCAAGATATTCGTTGCCTCTAACAACATGAGTTATACCCATAAGATGATCGTCTACAACATTGGCAAAGTTATATGTCGGCATTCCGTCAGTTTTTATAAGGATCTGATCATCGAGAGTAGAGCAGGGAACGGTAATATCACCGTAAAGCTCGTCGTGAAAAGTAACCTCGCCGTCAAGCGGAACCTTCTGCCTTATTACATAAGGCGTTCCGGCGTCAAGCTTTTCCTTAACCTCTTCCTTGGAAAGATTGCGGCAGTGACGGTCGTACATAGGCATTATTCCGCTTGCCTCCTGTATCGCCTTTACCTCATCAAGACGCTCCTTGTCGCAGAAGCAGTAATAAGCCTCGCCCTTTTCAACCAGCTCCTCGGCGTATTTCTTGAACATTCCCATTCTCTCAGACTGAATATAAGGTCCTACGGGACCGCCTATATCCGGGCCCTCGTCCCAGTTAAGACCGCACTTTCTAAGCGTTGAATAAATTATCTCAGTTGCGCCCTCGACGTATCTTTCCCTGTCGGTATCCTCAATACGCAGAATAAAGTCGCCGCCGTTCTGCTTGGCTATAAGGTAAGTAAACAGCGCCGTTCTCAGATTTCCTATATGCATATAACCCGTCGGCGACGGTGCAAATCTGGTTCTTACTTTCTTCATTTTTATCTGTCCTTTCATTTTTATTTCAGTTATACAGCAGTAACCGTTAGTTTCCGTATACTGCCTAAGATATTCAACTAAACTGTCGGAGAAAGCTCTGTTATCGGTCAATCGTAACCCTTATCCGAAAAATACTTTATTGTAAATTCCGTATTTCCTGCTATCTCAGCCTTTAATTCTTCAAAGGAATCAAAAAGCCTTTCGGGACGGACAAATTCGTACAATCTCAGCTCAAGCTCCCTGCCGTACAGATCTCCCTCATAGCCTATTATATAGGTTTCTGCAAGCGGCTCGGTTTCAATATGAACGCTGGGCTTTACTCCTATGTTTGTAACGCCGTTATACCACTTTCCGTCTATAAGCACTCTTGAGCAGTAAACTCCGAATCTGGGCAGAACAAGTCCCTTCGGTATCCTCTGGTTTATAGTAGGAAAGTTCCAGGTTCTTCCCCTCTCACAGCCATGCTCTACCGTAAGAGAATAGCCGTAGCGGTAGCCTAGCATTTCGTTGGCTTCGGCTATCTCTCCGCTCCGTATAAGCCGCCGTATTTCTGTAGAGCTTATAACTCCGCCGTTCTGCCGGAGCTGCTCCATTACCCTTACCTCTATGCCGTACCTTTTGCCTATACTGACCAGATCCGCAGCTTTTCCCGACGCCCCTCTTCCAAATGTATAATCCGTTCCGCATACTGCGTATACGCAGTTAAGTCTTGCCTTCAGCACGTCCCTTACAAAAGCCTCGGGCGGCATTGACTTGTACTCCTCAAATACGGGAGAATACAGATAATCCGCCCCAAGCTTTTCAAAATGCCTCCGCTTTTCCTCGTCGGTCAGCAGCATTTCAAGCCTGCCGTCATGACCCTTTGATGTTACGCTGTCAGTCTGAAAGGTAAATACCGCAGAACCGATACCCATTTGCACCGCTGTTTTTACGGCGTTTTCTATTATCATGCGGTGACCCTTGTGAACTCCGTCAAAAAGTCCCAGAGCGCAGGCAGTATCGTTGCTGCAAACGCTGTTTTGAGTAATGCAGATCAAACTATCCCTCCGCCTTTTTATTTCTTTTATTTTCAGACCCTGCCGTTTCTGAAGGCCCACATCATTTCGTTAGTAAGGCTTACGCTGTTTTCCGCAGCGCATACGTCCTCCCTGCGGACCCATTTAGCCTCTGAAAGCTCTTCCTTATCCATTATTATCCTGCGCGAGCCTCTGACCTTTGCAAAAAATCCTATAAGCATATTCTGAGAAAAGCCCCACGGCTGGCTTCCGTAATATTTCAGCTCGGTTATTTCCAGTCCCGTTTCCTCCATTACCTCCCGCCTTGCCGCCTGCTCTGCGGTTTCGCCCATTTCCGCAAAGCCTGCTACAAGAGCGTATTTCCTGTAGCTTCCCCCTGCGTATTTGGTAAGGATTATTGAATCGGTACTGTCGTCAATAACTCCGACTATTACCGCCGGCGATATTTTGGGGAATATCTCGTTTCCGCACTGTAAGCATATCATACACCTTTTCTCAGGCTTATGAACTGTTTTTCCTCCGCATTTTCCGCAGAACCTGTTTTCCTCATGAAAGCAATGGTAATGATAGCCCGTTACCGCCGCATACTGACCGATACAAGGACTTAAGGTCTTTATACTGTTTATGTCCGCATATTGAAAACCCTCTGCCTCGGGAGCTTCGCCCAGTGAAAGAAAAAACCTTTTCCCTCCCGTCCTGAAAGCATGAACCGCTCTGACCCGACCCGTAAGCTCACAGAAGCGGGGCAGACGAAGCTCTCCGTTACTGACGGAACAAAGAACAGTTCCCTTTCCGTAAGCTAAGACAATATCGTTATCATCTCTATCGGAATCGTCGTATTCAATACAAAGATCCTCAGCAATATCCTGAAACATTTATTCACCAGTCCTAGTAAAAATTCTTTACGCTTCTGAATTCGTTCCTTCGGCTGTCCGCTTTTCCCAGACCGAGAAATTCTCCGGCAAATCCGAAAACGCAGAATATCCTGCTATGCGCACTTTCCGTATCCTTGATACCTACTTGTTCTAGCCTAAGCTTTACGCCGTTTTTATAAAGCGCCGTGCTTTTCTCTCCAAGCCTAAGCTTTGCATACTCGCCCAGGAAACAGCTTTCGATCGGCTTTATAATACCGCCGAGCCTGTTTTCCTCCGCAGCCTGCTGAATTTCCTCCAACGAACGGCACTGCTCAAGCGAAAAGCCCGCGGCATCAGTTCTTGTCAGCGATGTCATAACCCCGCCGCAGCCGAGATATTCTCCAATATCGTTTATAAGCGTTCTTATGTACGTTCCCCTGCTTACCGAAACGCACATTTTCCCTTCTCGTTTTTCAGAGTCATATTCTGTTATATCTATATTATCAATATGCCTGGGCTTTGCTTCACGCTCTATTGTCTTTCCCTGTCTTGCCAGTTCGTAAAGCTTTTTTCCGCCTACCTTTACCGCCGAGTACATAGGCGGAAGCTGCATAATATCTCCGATAAACTTGCTCTTTGCTGCCTCCAGCTGTTCAAGGCTCGCTCTTGCTCTGTTCTCGGAAAGTACCGTTCCCGTAATATCCTGAGTGTCGGTAGTGATACCCAGCCTGAAGCCTGCAAGGTAGACCTTTGCCGTCTCAGGAAGTATATCACACGCTTTTGTTGCCTTTCCCACAAACACGGGAAGAACTCCCTCCGCCATAGGATCCAGAGTTCCCGCATGCCCCAGCCGCTTTATTTTCAATATTCCCCGCAGCTTTGCAACAACGTCGAAGGAAGTCCAGCCGATCGGCTTATTTACGGGAATTACTCCGCACAATTCAGCGTCTTTTTCCATATCAGCAGCCCAGAACCTCTCTTACACCGTCGAGTACTCTTGCCTTTACCTGCTCAAGAGTTCCCTGTATCTCACAGCCGGCGGCGCGGATATGTCCCCCGCCGTTGAATCTTCTGCAAAAGGCAGAAGCGTCGATCTCCTCGGTAGTTCTGACAGAAAGCTTATAAACGTCCTCGTGACGCTGCTTTATAGTAATACCTATCTGAACGCCCTCCGTTGAAAGAGGAATAGAAGCCATACCCTCAAACTCCGCCGGCTCAACTCCGCAGGAATTCATCATTTCAGTTGTAAGCACGATTATTGCGCACCTGTCCTCGAAGAAATACTCCATTCCCTCTACCGCCTTCTGTTCAGCGACAAGCCTTCCCTTGCTTTTTACGTCGAACATTCTGCGGTTGATTATCGAAAAGTCAATATTATACTGCATAAGCTCCGCCGCCGCGATATGCGCTTCGGGAATGGTATTCTCATATTTGAAGCAGCCCGTATCGGTAGCGATCCCGGTATAAAGACACTTAGCGGCCTGATCGCTTATAGGTCTGCCGATAAATTTGAAAAGCCGGTAAAGAATTAGACAGGTAGCCGAAGCGTTTCCGTCAACAAAGCTTTCCCGCGCATAATGCTTATTGGAAATATGATGATCAATACAAATATCAATAGCGCCCTCCTCGGCAAATCCGGCAAGATGACTGCCTAAAAGCTGAGTGTCGGCAATATCCACGGCAATAACGCTCTGCGGCTCAAACTCCTGAACATAATAACCGTCGTAAAGGAAGTTATATCTTACAGGGAAATTCTCGCTGTTAAGAACGTTGGCCCTTTTCCCCATGTCACGCAGATAGCCGCACAGACCGAAGCCCGCCCCGAGCGTATCGCCGTCGGGACTCTTATGGGTCAAGATCAGATAGTTGTCATGGGTCTCAAGATATTCCTTCAGTCCGCCGAAATCCATAAAACAATTCTCCCTTCCGTAAAATTAAACCTTAAAAGTATTTTTGCCTTAAGGCAGCTCATTCCCGTTATTTTCCTCCGGTTCTTCTCCTATGATGTTTTTAAGCTTATCTGATATTCTCATTGAATATTCAGCCGAATCATCGGCAATAAATTTAAGCTCGGGACACTTTCTCAGCTTCAGTACGTTCGAGATCTCTCTCTTAAGAAAACCCGAAGCGCTTTCAAAGCCTTTAACTGCGTCCTTTGCCCTTTCTATTCCCTCAAGGCTGGAGATATAGACCCTGCAAAAAGATCCGTCGCCCGAAACGTCACACCTTACTACGGTAAGCATATCGCCTCCGCCTATTCTCGGATCCTTCAGATCCCTCATCTTGCCGGAAATTATCCTGCGTATATCCTCCGACATACGACCGGCTTTAAATCCTGCCATCTCTGTTTCTATGCACGCCTGCGCAAGCCTCAGCCGCTTCAGCGGACATATCCTCCTTCCAATGTTTTCATCTGCGATCCAACCTGACAAACAGGTCTGAAACCGCAGCTTCTTTTTATAATATATTTATTGCTGACGCCGCTGCTTCAGGCAAACGGCTTTGCAGCAGACAGACTAAGGCCCGCTGCTGTCAAAATCCTGCTGTAAATATGAGTATCGCTGTTACGGCTGATATTCCTCCATAAAGAACGCTTCAAAAATATCGCCTTCCTTAATATCCGAGAACTTTTCAAGGGTTATTCCGCATTCGTAGCCCTCTGCGACCTCCTTGACGTCGTCCTTGAATCTCTTGAGGGAGGACATCTTATCCTCGGCGATAACAATACCGTCACGAACTACTCTTATCTCATTGTTTCTTCCGACCTTGCCGCTGAGAACATAAGAACCTGCAACAATACCGACATTGGTGATCTTGTAAACCTGTCTTACCTCTACTCTTGCCGTTTCGACCTCTCTGAACTTAGGCGCAAGCATTCCCTTCATAGCCGTGGATATTTCCTCTATAGCGTCGTAAATTACTCTGTAAAGACGTATATCAACTCCGTCACGCTCCGCTGAATCCTTGGCAACCGGGTCGGGACGCACGTTGAAGCCGACAATAATGGCGTTTGAAGCGTTGGCGAGCATAACGTCGCTTTCCGAAACTGCTCCTACCGCTCCGTGAATTACCTTTACTCTTACCTCTTCGTTTGAAAGCTTTTCAAGCGACTGCTTTACAGCTTCCACCGAGCCCTGAACGTCTGCCTTTACTATAAGCGGCAGCTCCTTCATTTCGCCCTCCGAGATCTGTGCAAACAGATTGTCAAGAGTAACTTTCTGATATTGCTTGAATACCTCTTCCTTAGCCTCATGCTTTCTCTGCTCTACAAGCTCTCTCGCAAGCTTTTCGTCAGCAACGGCATTGAATATATCTCCTGCGCTGGGGACATCGCCCAGACCCGTTATCTCAACAGGCGTAGACGGACCGGCTTTTTCGATCTTTCTTCCCTTGTCGTTGGTCATTGTTCTTACTCTTCCGACTGCCGTTCCTGCAATTATAACGTCGCCGGAATTGAGTGTTCCGCCCTGAACCAGAACGGTAGCTGTCGGACCCTTGCCCTTGTCGAGCCTTGCTTCTATGACCGTACCCTTTGCAAGCTTATTCGGATTGGCTTTAAGTTCCCTTACCTCGGATACCAGCAGGATATTTTCAAGCAGCTCGTCAATACCCATTCCTGTTTTTGCCGAAACGGGAACCGCAATAACGTCGCCGCCCCATTCCTCGACTACAAGACCGTGCTCGGTAAGCTCCTGCTTTACCTTATCGGCGTTAGCGCCTTCCTTATCCATCTTGTTGATAGCTACAATGATCGAAACCCCCGCCGCCTTTGCGTGATTTATAGACTCTACCGTCTGCGGCATTATTCCGTCGTCTGCGGCTACAACGAGAATTGCAATATCGGTTATATTTGCTCCTCTGGCTCTCATCGAAGTAAACGCCTCGTGGCCCGGAGTATCCAGGAAGGTTATTTTCTTATCATTATAATATACCTGATAAGCGCCTATATGCTGAGTTATTCCTCCGGCTTCGCCCTCGGCAACGTTTGCGTTTCTTATCCTGTCAAGAATAGAGGTCTTACCGTGGTCAACGTGACCCATAACTACTACTACCGGACATCTTTCCTCAAGGCTTTCCTCAGGGTCCTCCTCGTCGGCAATAAGACGCTCCTCAATAGTAACGATGACCTCCTTCTCTACCTTAGCGCCAAGCTCCTCCGCTACAAGCGAAGCGGTATCAAAGTCTATGATCTCGTTTATAGACGCCATTACTCCCAGACCCATAAGCTTCTTTATAACCTCGGTAGCGGTCACCTTAAGTCTTGAAGCAAGCTCGGAAACTGCTATCTCTTCTGGAATAAGCACCTTCAGCTGCTGCTTTCTCGCCCTCTCAAGCTCCAGACGGCGCAGCTTTTCAGCCTCAGTTTCCCTCTTATGCGAATGCTGCTGCTTTTTATACTGCTGCGATTTCTGCGTAAGCTTCTGCTTCTTTGTGAAGTTATCCTTGTTCTTATTCTGCTTTGTATTAGCCAGCTTATCATATTTTTCGTTGTATTTGTCAAGCTCTACATAGCTTCCTCTTGTATCGACCATTCTTCCCTTTGAGAAGCTGTCTGACTTTTCGGAAACCGTATAGCCCTCGTCCTTTACGGCAGTTCCGCCGATTATCTGCTTTACGCCGTGTTCCTTCTTCCTAACAGGCTTAGGCTGCTCTTTCTTTGGAGCAGGTTTCTCCTGCTTCTGCTCAGGCTTGCTGAATTTTACCGCACTCTTCTGTGCTGCCGCCTTTTCAGCATCTGACGCCGTGCGCTCCGGCTTTGCAGGCTCCGGCTTCTTTTCCGGTTTTGCTTCCGGTCTTGTTTCAGCCTTTGCTTCAGGCTTCTTCTCAGCCTTTTGCACCGCCGGCTTTTTCTCTTTCTTTTTCTCAGAAACAGGCTTTACATTAGCTGCAAAATATTCGTTGAAGCTTTCCACCTGATTATTCTGCGTAAAATACTCCAGAACATACCCTACCTCCTGGGGAGTAAGAGAAGCGACGGTTTTCTTAGCTTCCCCCGTCAGCTTTTCAAGACATTCTGCAACCTCCGCATTTGTTAGCCCCAGATCCTTTGCAAGCTCGTTCAGTTTATACTTTTTATTCATATTCATAGGCAAAAAATACCCTCCTTAATTCTGGCTCTTATAATCGTTTTCGTTTAAAGGCACGATCTCCAGTCCCTTTGCGCAGGATTTGCAGAAGCCGCTGTCGGTTACCGCCATAACTCCCGCTCTTTTTCCCAGATCAGCCCATATTTCGTCCATGCTGAGTCCCAGCTCATACAGCTTAATATCGTATTTGGAGCAGACGAACTTAACCTCCTTCATCGATTTAGGTGAAAGGTCGTTTGCTGTAAAAACTCCGAAAGCAGAGCCGTTTCGGCAGGAATCCTTTACCATATCCATACCCAGCTGAAGCTTTCCCGCTTTTCGGCACATTGTTAATAGTCCCATCTTACTGTTCATTTTCAAGCTCCGCCTCCATGCCGTCGAACAGCTCCTCGCTTATCCTGCAACCGAATGCCCTCTCAAAACGATGAGCGTTCCTTGCCTTTCTAAAGCATTCGACGTTTCTGCATATATAAGCTCCTCTTCCGGTCTTTTTTCCGGTAAGGTCAAGCGATATATCTCCGTCCTTTGACTTTACAAGTCTTATAAGCTCTTTTTTCGGCTTCATTTCATTGCAGCCAAGACACATTCTCATAGGGATCCTCTTGCTTTTCATGGCTTATTCCTCTATTGTAATATTTTCGTTTTCAGGCATTACTTCCTCTGCCGGGATCTCGGGAAGAATATCTATCTTATAGCCCGTAAGTCCTGCGGCAAGCTTAGCGTTCTGCCCCTTGTTTCCAATAGCCAAAGAAAGCTGATTGTTGGGAACGATAACCTTGCATTCCCTTACGCCCTCCTCCTCGGAGAGAATGACCTGCTTTACCTCTGCAGGTGCTAGAGCCTTGGCGATAAAGTCCGCCTGATCCTCGCTCCAAAGAATTACGTCTATCTTCTCGCCCTTCAGCTCGTTCACTATGGACGAGATCCTCGACTTCTTAGGTCCTATGCAGGCGCCTACTGCGTCAACGTTGGGGTCCTTGCTGCATACGGCTATCTTTGACCTTGCTCCCGCAACTCTGGAAATAGCCTTTACTTCTACCGTTCCGTCGGCTATCTCCGGAATTTCTCTTTCAAACAGCCTTTTTACAAGCTCCCTGTGAGTTCTTGAGATCTTTATCGAGGGCTTTTTCTCTGGATTGGCAATGCCGACAACATAAACCTTTATAATATCTCCTGCCTTGAGGACCTCTCCCGGTATCTGCTCGTTTCTTACAAGGTATACCTCGTTTTTGTCGATCGTAAGTACAGCGTTGAGCGTAGCCGGCTCTACCTTCTGAACGGTAGCCGAAACGCATTCGTAAACCTTATCCTTATACTGCTCTATAAGTCTTTCACGCTCAAAATCCTTGATCTCATGCTTTATCGACTGCTTTGCGTTCTGTGCTGCAACTCTTCCGAACTTTGCAGGATTGAGCAGTATCTCAGCAGTTCCTCCGACCCTTGCGTCCTTTGAAAGCGTAAGCGCTTCGTCAAGGCTTATCTCGTTGTCAGGGTCGTACGGCTCTCCGTCTACAATTTCCTTCAGTATCTTCATCTCAAATTTGCTGGTTTCCGGGTCTATCTCGACCGCAATATTTTCGCAGTAAGGGTAATCCTTCTTAATAGCTTTCATTATACCCTGTCTTACGGTTTCAATAAGCGCCTCGGCGTCAATGTTGTTTTCCTTTTCAAGCAGACTGAGCGCCTCAAAAAAATCGTTGTTCATTTTTTCTATCAATCCTTCCGATAATTATTATTTTGCTTAAATCTATTTAAATGCGCAGAAGTGCGCTCATTGTTTTTAAAACAGATCAGCGTCGTCATAAAGCTTTACCGACGCACACTCTTTTATGATAAACTCCGCAGGCTCAATAGCGTTTCCGTCATCGTCAGTAAGATGGCAGTATAGCTTTTCTTTATCGTATCCGTCAAGTCCTGCAATAAACTCCTTCATTCCGTCCCTGGGACGGATAAGCCGTATTTTAATTATATCCCCGATACAAGCCTCATAATGTTCGGGACGTTTCAGCTCCCTGCCCAGTCCCGGACTGCCTACCTCCAGCACATAGCTCTGAGCTATGGGGTCGGCTTCGTCAAGGATCTTATTGAAGGGTCTTGTGAACGCTTCGCAGTCGTCCATATCAACTCCGCCGTCCTTGTCTATAAATACCCTCAGGTACCAGGTCGCTCCCTCCTTTTCAAATCTTACGTCCCAGAGGAAAAGTCCAAGCTCTTCGCAGAGCGGAAGCGCAAGCTCCCTTACCTTCTCGGCGGTATTTTTTTTTTCCATATATACCTCCTCATTTTAAGCGGATATATCCGCACTTCGTCCTATACAAAATCAAAAGACCGGAAATTGATTTCCAGCCTTTCATTAAACGTATTACATATATTATACCACAGAAAATCGGCATTTGCAATACCCTAAAAGACTTTTATCAGCCACAAAATGAATTTGATATTAACACTTTGTAAAGCTTTTTTACGTCAAGTCTTTTCTGCCGGTTTTACAGCCTTATTTCGGTTCTTGCTTATTCCCTCCGCAAAATCAATGGGAACCGTAAAAAGTATCCCGGTATTCGGAAGCGAAAGATCTCCTACCGTATTATATACGACCTTTCTTGCAATTTCAAGCTGATCGTTCCTGATAACCGAAAGTATCGTTCTGTTATCCTCGTCGCCGCTGAACAGCGCCCTTATAGAAGCGCTGACAAACGAACTGTCCAGTTTTGACAGAGTCATCGCCAGACCCGACGACTCGATTATCGTAGCTCCTCCTATCCCTGCGGCTGAAAGTCCCTCGAGAAGATAGTCAAGAGCGTCGATCTTATTCAGAATTATTACCATCAGCTTCATTACAGCAGTCCCTTCATTAAAATTCAGTCCTTATCCGAGCTTATTCCTTCTCCGTTCGGCTCGGTTTTACTATATGCGTCGGAAAGCTCAGCCTTAAAACTGTCAGACACCGTAAAATGCTTTTCGTCAGTCCACGTTCCCTCAGGCACAAGCTTTACTGCCGGTTCAAGGTTTTCGCTCAGCATCTCGGATATGTAGGATTTATGCAGCTTATGATCGTTCTTAGTTATATTAGTATCCGAATTTGACGTCATTATATCATATAAATTATCAATATTGTTTTTTGTGATGTTTTTCTGCTGGAACGCTCCGTTGACGAGCTGATAAAGAACTTCTCCGAGAAACTTCATGTTGCCGCCCCTACCCTCGGAAAATACAGGATACTGACATATAAGCCTTATCTCCCTGCCGGTAAGCGATACCGTCTGTCCGATGCGGTAGGATACATCGTTTGAATCGTTGTCCTTAGAAAGATAATAAAGGTCTTCCTCCGGCGTATATACGATACCTCCCAGAATATCGGCTGCGCTCTCAAATGAATCGTTGTCAAGAGATAGATAGTAATCGGCTGTAATTCCGAAGGTATCCTCAACAGCCTTTACAAGCCTTCTTATTCCTCCGTCGGCATAAACCTCCCTGAGAGTAGCTCCTCCGTCCGAAGCGCTTACCGTAAACGACGAGCAGGGCGTTACGATTATCTGCTTCTTTTCCGGCGAAACTCTTACTATAGAAACGTCTACAAGAACGTTTTTGCTGTTTACCCTTGCATACATAGTATTGTATGACTGAGGCGGAGCGATCGGCTCCTCCTCCTTGGGCTTGTTCCATGACTCAACCTTTTCGAGCAGAAGAGTTGCGAAAAACGCAAATACCGCAAGAAAAAGCAGCATTGTCGCAAAATAAACCAGAGCGACCGGCGCCTGGGATCTCTTTCTGTTTTTCTTCTTTGCTGTTTCGGACATATAATTTAAACGCTCCTTACTGAATACTTATCATATGTATAAAAAAATACTTGAACATTTCACAATTTAGGTGTAAACTATTATAGTACGCTAAAGCTTTCTGACTGAATCTATATAGAATACCGGATTGCTGTCAAGGTCGATTATATTAAGCTCCAGTCCGGCGGCCTTTGCCATATTTATAGTTTGCAACGTTCCCGAGCCTCTCAGCTTGCGCTTGAAAACTCCTATGATCCTCGAGGAATTGTCTACCATAAACTGGTTTCTCAGTCTGTAGCAGTCCTTTCTGTAGCTGTCGCATACATAAACGATATTGTCGCAGCTTTCGATTATCATGCTGTAGATATATCGATCAAGGGGCTCTGAAAGCTCCCTCAGTCCCTGATTCTTATAGGGTAGAGCGCATATAAGCTTTATATCAAAGCCCTTTCTGTGGATAAGATTATGAACAATCTCGGCGCAGATAAGATCCGTTCCCTCCGCCATTCCGGAAATAAAGGTCTTATACCCGTCGTCAACTGCGTTTTCAACGGCAAGCTGAATATTGCTGATAAGACATTTCATGCCCTGCTTATCCCTGTCCCCAAAAAAGGGCAGATCCCGGCTTCTGTGACCGGTAAAGCAGCAGCAGGAGGCTTTTTCTATTCCGTAATTTTCAGTCATAAAAAAGACACACTCTTTCATGAAACGGCGGAGCGTATTCTCCTGCCGTCGGCTTAATCAAAATATATTATAACACAGAACGCGGCATTTTTCAATAGCATATGCCAAAAAAAGAATATAAATTTACGCGCAGAAATTTTACGAAACGGAGGCAGACCCGCTGTTCCCTGCTGCGCGGTATTTTTCAGCGGGCAGTTATAAATGGACTATCTTAAAAGAACCTGGGCGGAAATTCATCTCGACCGTCTTGAAAAAAACCTGATGAACTATAAACAGCGGCTCTGTCCCGATAACGAGCTTATGTGCGTCGTAAAGGCGTACTGCTACGGACACAGCGATGAGGCAGTCTGTCCCTTCCTGGAAAATAAGCTGAATGTAAAATGGTTTGCCGTTTCAAACGAGGTCGAAGCTCTGCGCCTAAGAAAATTAGGCATAAAGGGCGAGATACTTATTCTCGGCTACACTCCCCCCGAAGCGGCGACCGAGCTTGCGGAAAATAATATTATTCAGGCGGTTACGGAATATTCCTATGCCCAACGCCTGTCAGAAAATTTAAAAGGCAGAACGCTGCGCTGTCACGCCGCTGTAGATACAGGTATGACAAGGATAGGACTTAGAGGAACGGTTTCCGAGATATGCGGCGAATTTGAGAAAATATCCTCTCTGCCCGGAATTTCCGCCGAAGGTATTTTTACTCACTATGCCGCCGCAGACAGTCAGACCCCAGAGGATACCGCCTATACCAAGGCTCAGACAGATAAGTTCTTTCAGGTTTACGACGAACTCTGTAAACGAGGTTTCAGACCTTCTCAGGCTCACTGCCTTAATTCTGCGGGAGGTATCTATTATAAAGAGCCGCGCAGTACTCTTGCCAGGCTGGGAATAATTCTCTACGGACTGATGCCCAGCACCTCAAATCCGCTCCCGTTCAGACTTTCCCCGGTAATGGATCTTAAAGCGGCGGTATCTCAGGTCAAAACAGTAGAGCCGGGAGTATGCGTAAGCTACGGCAGAACATATATAACCGAAAAAACCACAGTCCTCGCCACTATAACCTGCGGCTATGCGGACGGCTACCCCAGAGCGCTGTCAGGAAAGGGCTATGTAATTATTCACGGAAAACGCGCTCCGATCACAGGACGGGTTTGTATGGACCAGTTTATGTGCGACGTTACCGAAATAGAAAACGTCAGACCCGGAGATACCGCAACTCTTATAGGAACAGACGGAAATGAAACCATTACCGCCGACGATATAGCCGATCTAACCGGAACTATCGGCTACGAGATCGTTTGTCAGATCTCCGCCCGTGTTCCGAGAGTTATCTACGAAAACGGAAAACAGCTGGGCGTATATACCCCGTAGCTATACAGCAAA
Source organism: uncultured Ruminococcus sp. (assembly GCA_900543145.1). Taxonomy (GTDB): domain Bacteria; phylum Bacillota; class Clostridia; order Oscillospirales; family Ruminococcaceae; genus FB2012. Next base: position 133,516 of record UQPZ01000002.1, on the reverse strand, counting down.
TATTCGGCTGTTTCACATAATAAAACGGACGGACGCAGGGAAAAAACTGCGTCCGTCCGTTATTCTTTATTTTCAATATTCTGCTTCGTCAATATAGAATACTGCCGCCGCTTCCTTTTCCGCCGCAGAGTCCTTTTCACCGAATATCCTGTCCGGGAACAGCACAAAAATATCTACCGCAATCACTGCAAGTATCAGTACAATAAGTATTATCGGCAAAAGTACACTGGGGTTCTTTCCCGGCGTAACGTTCTGCTGAACAGGAGCAGTATACTGCTGATCAGGCATATTTCCGTAATTTAAAGGCTGTGTGTTGCCGGAGGAAATATTGTTTGCCGCCGAATAGGTCTGAGCAGAAGCTGCGTTCTGTACCGATGAGGACTGATACGCCGACTCCTGATATGCCGTCTGATCTGCCTGAGGCTGTGTATCAGTCACCCCTGCATAATAGCTGTCGTTTATAATCGGAGTTTCAGCAACCGACGGAGTTTCAGCAACAAAGCTGTCCTCCTGAGCCGCCGCCCTTAACTCCTCCTCCGACGGCTGGACCGCAGCGGCTTTTTCCGCAGGCTCTGCCCCGGGAGGAAGAATCGGATCAAAATCAGGGTCGCCCGCGTGTCTGACCGTAGTCTGCCCCTGACCGGCAAACATCTCATCGGTAATTTCAGGCGGGACAAGCTCGTCCATAGTCGGCTTCTCGGGTTTCGCCTTGGGAGCAGGAGCTTCCTGCGCCGCAAATATCTTTGCTCCGCATACACTGCAGAACTTAGCTCCTCCCTTCAGTTGACTTCCGCAGTTGGGGCATATATCAGAGGCATTTCTTTTAGCCGCCGCAATATTGTTTCCGCATGAGCCGCAGAATTTTGCATTATCAGGCAGCTCAGTTCCGCATTTCTGACAAATTACTGACATTAGACCATTTCCTTTCTTAATTTATTTTTGCCTGCTTTTCATTGAAATTAAATTCTTCGATAATATCCCCGTAGATAAGCCAGCCTCCTCCGTTATTGATAACGGTAATATCCCTTATATCGGATGCTCCCTTTCCGTTCTGGAAAGTGCTTATTTCGACGGAAAGCTTATATGCCTTGCTTATGCTTATTCTCCTGCTGTACATTTCCCTGTAATCCGCTTCAAGCTGCGATACAGCGTCGCCTTCAAGCTCTTCGGCCGACAGCGTTTTTATTTTTACCGGTGCAGCTACGGTTTCCTGCCGCGGCAGCAGTACCTCGGCAAGCCTTGAATTATAATTCTCGCTCTTTTCGTATTTCTCCCTTGCCCCCGGCGTAAAACAGTTCAGGTAAGACTTCGTATCGAGAAGCTTTACCGCTCTTATCATCGTTACCGCAGGCTGCTCGTAATTAAGCACAGATTTTGCAGTTTGACTTTTATCCCCGCAGCCGGAGATGATCAGCATTATAACAAGCGCTGAAATAAAAAAAACGCCGCGCCTTTTACTATTACTATGCATAATGACCCCCTTTGCAAAACCCGCCGATAGCCTATTCTCTAAAAAAGGACGGACTCTTCTGTCCGTCCCTGTCAGCTGATATTATATGATCAGATAAAACCGCCGTCTACAATTACCCAGTCTCCGTCTACCTTAGCGACTGTAAACGTTGTTTTATTTTCATCTTCATCGTCGTCGCCCTTGATCTTCATTTCGACCTTTACCTTATAACCCTTTGTTACCTCAACGTCGGCATCGTATTTATCCTCAAGGTCTTTTCTTATATCCTTGAGCTTGCCGTCGGAAAGCTTTGTTTTCTTTTCAACGCTGTATGAAAGCTTTATATCGTCACCGTATTCTTCCTCAAAAAACTTAAGTGTCGTGTCGATAGTATCCTCAAAATATTCCTCAACGTTGTCGTATTTGTCTGATTTATCTATGTACTCTTCCTCATAGTAATCGACCTCGCATTTTGGCAGAGCCTTTACTATCAGCGAACCGTCAGCCTTTTCCATTCCCTTCAGCATATTTGTGATCGGCTTTTTGTATGCGCCTCCGAACAGCAGATTGCAGATAAGAACGATTATAAGAATAGCAACGACCGCAATACAGCCTAACGCGATAAGCGTACCCTTATTCGGATTTGTTTTCAGTCCCTTGATATTCTCCATTGAAAGCGAATCCTTTACAGCGTCTACATTGACCTTATCCATAATACCGCTGAAAGAGTTTTTACCCGCCTCTCCGGCAGCTGCCGTATTTTCAGCCTGCTTCGGCTGCTCCTGCTGTGCCGCTCCGCAGCTTGTGCAGAATGTTGCGCTGTCGTCAAGCTGAGCGCCGCAGGTAGTACAGAATTTTGACATAAAACGTTTCCTCCCGTTAATTTTTCATATTGACTAAAATACATTCTAATATTATAATAGTACCCTAATTTAATGTTTTTGTCAATAGTTTTTTCAATAAAAAGCTATATAAATATTAACAAATTCCATGATTTTTATTTAGTTATATCACATAAAAATACAGGCTCTTAAAGCGGCTTTTTTGTCATCTGACCTTTGTTCCGCGGATATTTCTCTGGAGACGCCTTTACTTTTCTGATTATGATAAGACATCTCTTATCACCGTTGGGAAGCGAATATTCCCTGCAAAGTTCGGTCTTTCCTCCAAGTATCCTTACGGCGTTTTCAGAAGCTTCAAGCTCCTTCCTTCCGTCAGCGCCCTTCAGCGCCGCAAAAACTCCTCCTGTCTTAACAAACGGCATACAGTATTCACAGAGCAAAGAAAGATCAGCTACCGCTCTGGCAGTTGCAATATCGAATTTTTCACGGTATTCAGGCTTTCTTCCAAGCTCCTCCGCTCTTCCGTGTATGCATTCGGCGGACAATTCAAGCTTATCTGAAAGTTCAGAGAGAAATTTAATTCGCTTATTCAGACTGTCAAGCAGCGTAAGCTTTATATCCTCCCTGAAGATCTTCAGCGGACAGGAGGGAAATCCTGCTCCCGTTCCTACGTCTATTACCTCCGCCCCTGACGGAACGTCAAAAAGCGTAAACGGATAAACGCTGTCGAAAAAGTGCTTTAGTGCGATCCCCTCAGGATCGGTTATAGCAGTGAGGTTGATTTTTTCATTCCACTCGGTCAGCATGGCTGAATATACCGATAGCTTTTTATACTGCTCATCGCTTACTCCGATGTGGTATTCTCCGAAAAGCCTGTCAAGCTCCGGTTTTGATATAAGCATTTAAGTTTCTCCTCTTTAAGTTCATTGCAGAAAATCGCTCATTACAGAATAATCCTGCTTTTTTCAAGACGTCCTATAATATTCCGCAAATATAGCCGCATAAAACTCGGGCGGCTTAAATATTGATTACCTCTGTCCTCTCTGCGACAGCCAGATCAGCAGAACGTTTACGTCGGCGGGATTTACTCCCGAAATTCTGCTTGCCTGTCCTACGCTTAGGGGCTTTATCCTATTGAGCTTTTCCGCCGCCTCAAGCCTCAGCCCCCTTATCTGGGAATAATCTGCGTCGGCAGGCAACGCCTTTGATTCAAGCTTTCGCATAGCCTCGACCTGCTCGAGCTGAATTTTTATGTAGCCGTCATACTTGATCTGAAGCTCGACCTGCTCCTGTACCTGCCCGTCAAGCTGAGGACGCTCAGGATCAAACGGCGCAAGCCTTTTATAGCAGACCTGCGGACGCCTCAAAAGCTGTGAAAGCTTGATTCCTGTTGAAAGCGGCTCGGTCCCTGCGGCTTCAAGATAAGCGTTAAGCTCGGCGGAGGGCGCAAGATTAACGTGTGAAATACGCTTTATTTCTCGGTCGATCTGACGTTCCTTTTCTAGCAGAGCGTTATATCTTTCGTCAGAAATAAGTCCTGTTCTATGACCGATCGGAGTAAGCCTTATGTCTGCATTATCCTGCCGCAGAAGCAGTCTGTATTCGCTTCTGGAGGTCATCATGCGGTAAGGATCGGAACAGCCCTTTGTTACAAGATCGTCTATAAGTGTTCCGGTATAGGAGGACGCCCTGTCTAAAATAAGCGGCTCTTCCCCCTTAATCTTCAAAGCGGCGTTTATTCCTGCGATAAGTCCCTGCGCCGCCGCCTCCTCATAGCCTGATGTACCGTTGAACTGCCCCGCTCCGTAAAGTCCCGAAACGTTTTTGAATTCAAGGGTAGGGAGCAGCTGGGTAGGATCGCAGCAGTCGTATTCTATTGCATATGCGTTCCTCATTATCTCAACATTTTCAAGTCCTTTTATCGTTCTCAGGAATTTAAGCTGTACCCACTCGGGCAGGGAGGAGCTCATTCCCTGGAGATAATATTCGTCCGTATCAAGTCCCATCGGCTCAATAAAAAGCTGATGGCGGAGCTTGTCGGGGAACCTCATTATCTTGTCCTCGATAGACGGGCAGTATCTAGGGCCTACTGCGTTTATCCTGCCTGAATAAATAGGTGATAAATGAATATTCTCCCTGATTATACGGTGAGTTTCATCATTGGTATAGGCTACATAGCAGGCGACCTTGTTTTCAAGCCTGCCGCAGCTGTCAAAGGCAAACGGAACTATTTCCTCATCGCCGTCCTGCCTTTCGAGAGCGTCAAAATCAATTGATCTCTTATGTACTCTTGCAGGAGTGCCGGTTTTGAATCTTCTCAGGCTTATACCAAGCTCCTTTAAGGAATCCGAAAGAAACTGAGCCGGAAGAACCGAATCAGGCCCGCTGGGGTAGGATACCGCCCCGACGTGTATCTCTCCGTTAAGATATGTGCCGCTGGCGATAATTACCGCCTTTGCGCCGTATTCCGTGCCAAGTCTGGTTACAACGCCGGTTACCCTGCCGTTTTCAGCGGTTATTACGCATATTTCGTCCTGCTTTATCCTCAGGTTTTCACATTGCTCCAGAGCTTGCTTCATATAGGTGTGATATTTTACCCTGTCCGCCTGAACCCTCAGACTGTGTACTGCCGGGCCTTTCCCCCTGTTGAGCATTCTGCTCTGCAAAAACGTAGCGTCGGCGGCTCTTCCCATTTCTCCTCCGAGGGCGTCGATCTCCCGAACAAGATGACCCTTTGCAGTACCGCCGATAGACGGATTGCAGGGCATATTCGCGATACCGTCAAGCGTAATGGTAAAAACCGCAGTTTTAAGACCAAGACGCGCCGCCGCCAGCGCCGCCTCACAGCCCGCATGACCTGCTCCGACTATTATAATTTCAAAATTTTCAGTAATCAAATTCAGAAACCTCTTTTCATATATGCGCAATTACCTTAGGACAAGAGTTTTTGATGATCTTCGTTCACCCGATCATACACCCTTACGTGCAGAATCAATATGATTTCCTGCGGTCTTATCTTTCCCTATTAGAAAGGACTTTCAGTGCAATATCGTAACACTTACTAACTATATAATTATAATAAACCTCCCCTCACGGGGAGAAACACGAACCTTCTTGACCCGCAAAGCACAGCGGGAAGGGATATCCGTCCGTTCGGCGTCAGGACTATTTGCCTACGCAGAATTTTGAGAATACTTCGTCTACAACAGCCTCTGTAGCTTTTTCTCCTGTCAGCTCCATAAGCGACTGAGCAGCGTAATCTATCATTACCGTAACAGCGTCAAGAGTATCACCTATGTTAAGGCTGTCAAGCGCAAGCCTGAGATTTTTAAGCGCCTTCTCCGCACAGTTTTTCTGCCGCTCATTTGCAAAAACCGTTGAATCCGGGTCGTAGCCGCCGAGCGAGAAGATATCCTCACAGGCTTTTTTTATTTTTTCCGTCCCCTCGCCCTGCTTCGCGGAAATTTCAAATATATATTCGGTGTATTTTTCAAAAACCGACTTGTCAGCCGCCGTGCCTAAATCGCTTTTGTTAAGCGCGGCAACCAGACGCTTGCCGCGGCTGTGAACGTAATCGAGAAGCTCTATATCCTCTCCGTCAAGAGGCTCCGACGTGTCAAAGACCGCAATTACCAAAGCGCATTCGTCGATCCGCTTTCTTGCAAGACCTACGCCCATTTTCTCAACAGTATCGTCGGTCTCCCTTATACCGGCAGTGTCCGAAAGCTTCAGCATAAATTCTCCCAGCCGTGCGGTTTCTTCAATAACATCTCTCGTCGTTCCTGCAATGTCTGTTACTATCGAGCGGTCGTACCCGAGAAGAAGATTCATTAGCGTTGACTTGCCTACATTGGGCTTTCCTGCAATGACCGTGTCAATTCCGTTTCGCAGTATCATTCCGCAGTCGTAATCTCTGAGTATCTTTTCAAGTACCCCTATAGAATTTTCAAGGTCTGCCCTAAGAGCGTTCTCTTCTATTTCCGGCAGCTCCTCCTCCGGATAATCGACCCATGCCGCAAGCTCTCCCAGTATCTTTACAAGCCTGTCTTTTACTCCTGAAATATCCCTGAAAAGCCTGCCCTCCCTTGTAAGCCTTGCCGACCGCAGAGTATATTCCCCCTGAGCCGAGATCATGTCCATAACCGATTCCGCCTGAGTAAGCGAAAGCTTTCCGTTGAGAAATGCCCTTTTGGTAAATTCGCCCCTTTCAGCAGGCTCACACCCGTTTTCAAGACATAAACGCATTACTTTTTTGGTGATATATATTCCCCCGTGACAGGAAATTTCAGCCGTATCCTCACCTGTGTAAGACTTAGGCGAACGGAATACCGTCAGCAGCGCGTCGTCAGCAGTTTCTCCCGTCGAAGGATCAATAATTCTGCCGTATGCGCAGGTATAGCCCTTCATTTCCCTTACACTGCCGAAAGCCGAAAAAGGCGCAAAGACCCTCTCTGCAACCTCAAGAGCCTTTTCGCCGCTTATTCTTATGACCGAGATCCCGCCCTCCGCCAAGGGAGTCGAAACTGCACATACCGTCGACATAAAACCACCTTATAATTTTACATTCATTTTTAATATCACAGGACAAGCTTTATTAGCTTACCCATTATAACCGTATCAGAATAGATCACCCAAAAAGCCGCCGCGGCATAATCTCCCCCTATTCGAGCGACGTCAGGAGCGACTGCGCGAATTGCGCCGTCTGCGCTAAGACCGCCCTCCAAGAAGGGAAAGTTTAAGCTTTTTCAAAACTTAGCTGCGGCTTATTAGTGTCCGCCCGCAGAAACGAGCGACGTTAGGAGCGACTGCGCGAATTGCGCCGTCTGCGCTAAGACGCCTTTTCAAAGAAAGTGTTTATCTTCTCAAGCAGCTCAGTGTTGCATTCGTTGGCTTTTTCCTTGTCTGCACCGTCATAAAACTCCTGCTGAACCTCACCGGGGATCTTTTTTCCGTACCTTTCCTTCAGCTTCTCATAGTCCTTTTCAAGCTCATTCTTGTATTCCGCGGCCTCAGGTGACTGGAAAATTGAATTGTGTCCGTCGTTTGCTCCGCTTACCGTGTAATATTCAACGTTGGGATTGGTTATCTCCGCCTTCTTGGAAATGATCGACGACCTGCCGTAGCCTATGAGCTCATCGTCCTCTCCGTGAACGATAAGTACAGGTATCCCGCTTTTGTTTATTCCGTCAATTGCCGAAAGATTCGAGTATTCTCCGAACGCCGCCTTGCAGTCAAGCCAGATAAACGGATACAAAAGCTTTGAAGCTCCTCCTATCATACCGTCTGTAAACTCCATTATCATCTCCATCGGATAGGCATATCCCGCTATACTTGCTGAAGCTGTGACGTCGTGGTCAAAATTAAGACCTGCCGTAACCGCATATCCTCCCCAGCTGTGACCGTAAAGATATTTTTTCATACCCGAAAGGCTATTATCCTGCTCAATATACGTCAGCGCAGCGTCAAGATCAAGCGCCGACTGCGGCAGTCCCTTAGTTCCCTCTCCCTCGCTCTCACAGCTTCCGGTGCAGTCGTAAGCAAATACCCTCCAGCCATGCTCTGTAAACCAGACTATTTCGTTTATATACCCCTCGTGACCTCCGCCAATACCGTGAGAAACAACAATAAGTCCCTTGTCGTTGTCCCCTCCGTATATATAGCCTCTGAGAGTGTTTTTCCCCGACCTGAAGCTTACCGGAGTTCTCGGATATCCGTCCTCATAATGACTGTAACGGTAGGAAACTGAATATTCCGAATATTCGCCTCTGGAAAAATTCTGTTTAAGCAGAACGTGAACCGTTATCATTACCGCAAGGCACAGGACAAGCAAACCTGCCGCAGCCGAAATAATAACCGTTTTCTTAATGCTTCTCTTTCTTTCACTTCTGCCCATAAAAGCTCCTTATCTTTACATTTATATTTACGAACAAAGCGTATAGTTACCGCCGTCAGCTTTTGCCGCCGTACTTTCCGCCGCCCCGGATCTAAACCCGTCTTAATCGACAGCTATCAGGTCTTTTCCGCCCATGTACATTCTGAGAGCTTCCGGTATCCTTACCGAGCCGTCCTCATTGAGATTGTTCTCAAGAAATGCGATAAGCATTCTCGGCGGCGCAACAACTGTATTGTTAAGCGTGTGAGCAAAATACTTTGAACCGTCCTCTGCCTTTATCCTTATGCCGAGCCGTCTTGCCTGAGCGTCGCCCAGATTGGAGCATGAGCCGACCTCAAAATACTTCTTCTGACGAGGACTCCATGCTTCAACGTCGCAGCTCTTTACCTTCAGATCCGCAAGATCCCCCGAACAGCATTCCAGCGTCCTTACTGGAATATCCAGCGAACGGAAGAAATCAACACTGTTTTTCCAAAGCCTGTCGTACCATTCCTTGCTTTCCTCCGGCTTGCATACTACTATCATTTCCTGCTTTTCAAACTGATGTATCCTGTAAACGCCTCTCTCCTCAATACCGTGAGCGCCTACTTCTTTTCTGAAGCAGGGGCTGTAGCTTGTAAGCGTTTTGGGCAGCTCGCTTTCAGGTGTAATAGTGTCAATGAACTTGCCTATCATTGAATGCTCGGAAGTACCGATAAGATAAAGGTCCTCCCCCTCTATCTTGTACATCATATTTTCCATCTCCGCAAAGCTCATTACGCCCGTAACAACGTCGGAGCGGATCATAAACGGAGGAATGTAATAGGTAAATCCCCTGTCGATCATGAAATCTCTGGCGTAGGACAGAATTGCAGAGTGAAGTCTTGCAATATCGCCGCAGAGATAATAAAAGCCGTTTCCGCTGGTCTTTCTTGCGGAATCAAGATCAATTCCGCTGAGCCTCTCCATAATGTCTACATGATACGGCACCTCAAAGTCCGGAACAAACGGCTCTCCGAATCTTTCCAGCTCAACGTTTTCGCTGTCGTCCTTTCCGATAGGAACAGACGGGTCTATAATATTCGGAATGACCAGCATTCTCTTTCTGATTTCGCCCTCAAGCTCAGCTTCCTTTACCTCAAGCGCCGCAAGCTCGTCGCCGATAGCCTTTACCTCAGCCTTGACCTTTTCAGCCTCGTCCCTCTGACCCTTAGCCATCAGACCTCCGATCTGCTTGCTCATGGTATTTCTTTTTGATCTCAATTCATCACAGCGGGTCTTTGTTGAACGATATTCCTTATCCATTTCAACAACCTCGTCAACCAGCACAAGCTTATCGTCCTGAAATTTCTTCTTGATATTCTCCTTAACCAATTCGGGATCGGTTCTTAAAAGTTTCATATCCAGCATTTTGATCTACTCCTTAAATATTTAAATATCTTTTTAATTATATTACATTTCCCTGCAATAGTCAAGTATTGCCGACTATGTGAAGCCTGACGATTGAAATTTGAATTTTATATAAATAATTTGTTGACAACAAGACAACTTTATGATAAACTTAGATAAAACTTAGTTAAAGGAGAATTAATATGTTAAATATCAAAAAACGCTTGCTTTCTGTTCTTTCAGCTGCGGCTCTGGCTGTAACTCCGGCTTGCCTGCTGAACGCTTCCGCCGCTGAGGGTTCGGACGTTACCGTTAAGCTGGGATCGGCAGAAGACCTCGTGCAATTTAAAACCGCTTGGGATAACGGCGATTACGCTGCCGACAGCCTGACGGTAGAGCTGACCGACAATATTGATATGACCGGCATTGAATGGACAGGCATGTACAAATTCAAAGGCATCTTTGACGGCAATGGCTATACTATCTCAAATATGTCCATCACAAGCTCCGACATTCAAGATCCGGACTACAGTAAAACCGCAAACCTGGGATTTTTCAATACCATAGCCGGCGGAACAGTCAGAAACATTACCTTTGACCACTGCACCGTAATTGAATCTGAAAACACCAGCAACGGCTTTGTCGGAATTATCGCCGGACGGGACGAAACCGAAAGCGTTACCCTTGAAAACTGTCATGTCACCAACTGCGAGGTTTCAGTAAACTCTTGGTTTGTAGGCGGCCTGATCGGTGAGATCGGAGATATTCCGTATGCCGGTTCTGCTACTCCCACACATACTATCAAAAACTGCTCTGTAACGGATACGACAGTAAAAGGCAGCATTGACACAAACGATTATGTCGGACAAATCGGCGGTCTTGTCGGCGGAGCGTATTCCACCGAGTTTATTGACTGCTACAGCAATGCCGACGTTCAGGGCAGCTGTGCGGTCGGAGGCTTAACAGGCTACCTCAGAGCCTGCCGGCTTATAAACTGCGGCTCCGAAGCAAATATCACGTCTACTCACCACAGCGGAGGAATAGCGGGAGGCGCTTTGGTAAGCGAAATAATAAACTGTTATTCTGGTGCTACTGTCAATGGAACCTTTAATCTGGGCGGTATCGTCGGAAGTATGTCCGGCAAGGAAGGCGAAGGCAGCGGCTTTGCAAACGGCTCCAATGTGTTCAGAATTTCAAACTGTATTTCTACGGCGGCTATAGAATCAGCTGAAAACAGCGGCGGTTCAAGCTGCTCAGGCCTGCTTGCGGGAACGATAAACACCGACATCGGTACTTATCTGATCGAAAACGCTTTCTGCGACAGCAATTCATCATTCAAAACCGTAAACAATGAAGCCCTGACTGCGGTAACCGGAACAGAGATTGACTGTATATCTGATTTTACCGATTACGAAAAGCTTAGATCTATTTTGGATACTCTTAACAGCTATAAATATGAAATAAATGAAGCTGAGCTTTCCAAATGGGCGATAAAATCAGACGGAAGCCTGTCCTTCGCTTCTTATGCCGTAACCTTTGTTGATGAAAATGACAATGTTCTCGGCGTAGTTTATGTAGCCAAAGGTGACAGCTTCAACTCGGAAGCCGCTCCTGAAATTCCCGAAAAGGAAGGCTTTACAGGAGAATGGGACACCGATCTCAGCGCTGTTTCCGGAAGCTGTACAGTAAAAGCGATTTATACTGAGATTCCTGACGAAAGCTCCGATGAAAGCTCAGACATATCATCAAATGAAAGTTCTGACATATCGTCAGACGAAAGTTCTGATACGACCTCAGACCTATCATCTTACGAAAGCTCTGAAGCAGATCAGAACAGCAATTCCGATACCAGCCTGTCCGATGAAGACAGCGTTTCCTCAGTATCGGACAGCAATACCGAAGCAAAGGATTTATCAAAGGCTGACTCTTCCGACAGTAACCCCTCCACAGGAGCGGCTGCGGCAGGAGCGGCGGCTGTTCTCCTTGTCGGCGCAGTAGCGGCTGTACTGAAAAGAAAGGCATAAATTTAAACTTAACCGAATATAAAAAACAAGGGCGGATCGATTTAGGTCGAAGTAGTCAATAGTAGTAAACACAAAAAACTGCCAGTTCAATACAGAATTGAACTGGCGGTTTTTTGTTTATGTTATTTTACTATGTTCTGCCTTTAACTACCTAATTATCCTTGCCGCTTTCCATACTTTCCTAAACCTAATCGGAAATACGGCTTTGTGTGCTTCGGCTTTTATCATTATCGGACGATAGTGTGTTTTCAGAATTTTTGCAGGCTGTTAAATTAGAAGCCAAAAAGGCAGCCGCCATAAATAATACAAGTTGTCTTTTCATAGAACCTCCATCTAATATATTATATCATTTAGATTTATAAAATAACTTGGTTTATTTAAATCCATAGACTTAAATTATCAATTTTACCATCAACACATTTATATATCTTTTCTGGATCAGCAGTTGTTATATCGCTAAATGGTTCATCTTGATTATATAAATCAGATCCTTTAATAATAGTTTTGTACAAATCTTTCATGAATTGTTGTTCATCAGCCATTTTTACCACCTATTATCCTTTCATATTCTCAAAATCAATACTTATAGTAAGAAGCTCATTAGAAATATTATCGTACCATAGATATATCTTTTGGCCTTCTTCATTTCCATAATAAATTGCAGTATCATAATTACTTTCACTATGCTTTTGTTCAATCTCATCAGGTTTTCCCCAAATCAAATATACTTTATCCATTGAAATTCCTTCGGTTATTCCCTGGATATTTGGTTCTGTTAATGATGTAACAGCACTTACTATACAATCATTATTATATGTTTTAACATTAACCTTTTTAAATTTTGCTGAAAACAGCCATAAATCCTGGCTTTGAGTATGATCCACCTTAAATTCAAGGTAATCTCCGGCTGTATTATAAAATGGATTCTCCTCAAAAATAAAATCATTACCTAATGTACGTTCAGAAAAAGGATACTCTATCTTAATTCCCTTAATATAGAAGTTATCCATTGCCGTATCCCAGTCAAACTCGCCCTTTGCCTCTGCAATCGAAACAGTATCGCTTTCCGTACTTTCCGAAACCGATTCGGAAATACTGCTTTGTGTGCTTCGGCTTTTATCATCTTCAGACGATAATGTGTTTTCAGAATTTTTGCAGGCTGTTAAATTAGAAACCAAAAAGGCAGCCGCCATAAATAATACAAGTTTTCTTTTCATAATACCTCCACCTAATATAGTTATAAAAATTATTATTAATATACCTATTGAGATTTAATAACATTCTGAAAACATACCTTAAACATGATCACTGAAACTTGTTTGCCTTGCCTGACACTCTCTTTTACCGCGGCAGTAAATCGACATCCCGCACCTTGGAGCGACCCCAAGAGCGATCACGCGAATTGCACTGTCTGCGCCAAGACCTTTTTATGCTTAGTTTTTTGCAATCTATTGCCGCAGCATATAAGTACCCACCAGCACAAACGAGCGACGTCAGGAGCGATTATGCGAATTGCGCCGAATGCGCTAAGACCTAGGACTTGTGAGATATTCTTTTTAAAAAGTCTGCAAACATTTCGTCGCTGCCGAATTCCATATCCATTATAATTACTCCCGTCTTTGTTCGCTTGAAATCGGGAGCTATACCGTATTCGCTGTAAATTGCCGTCCTTGCCTCTAAAAGCATTTTTTCGTCAGGGTCGCCGAATACTACCTTCTTTATCCTGCCGCCTGAAGCCTTGCGTGAATTTCTTTCCTCAGCCTCACGCTTGTAGCCGCCGCCCAGTACCTTTTCAACGTGCTGCGTAAAATCCCTTACTGACATATTGTCGTTCTGCGCCTGAAGCATTAATATCCTCTGCTGCTCAGGATTCTCAACTCCGCACAGAACCTTTGCGTGACCTGCGGAGATCTGCTTGCTTGAAACCGCCTCCTGAACCTCAGGAATAAGATTAAGAAGCCTCATTGAGTTAGAAACCGCCGCCCTCGATTTCCCCACTATACGGGCAATATCCTCCTGCTTCATTCCGAATTCATCAGAAAGCCGCCTGTAAGCCTTGGCCTCCTCAATAGGATTCAGATCCTCCCTCTGAATATTCTCGATCAAAGCTATCTGAGCCGCCTCCAGCTCCGTAAGCTCCCTTATAAGCGCGGGTATCTCGCTCAGTCCGGCTATTCTAGCCGCCCTCCAACGCCGTTCTCCGGCAACTATCATGTACCTGTCCTCGCCAAAAGGACGCACCAGTATCGGCTGTAAAACTCCGTGCTGTCTGATATTTTCCGCCAGCTCGTTAAGCCTCTCCTCGTCAAAATCCGATCTCGGCTGATTCCTGTCAGGCTCTATAAGCGAAATTCGTATTTCCCTTACGTCGGAATTTTTTCCTTCCTCGGAAGCTTCTCCGCTTTCGCTGAAATTGTCCTCAAATAACGAATCCAAGCCGTTTTTCAACCTTTCCTTTTTTGCCATTTTTATTAACCTCCGTATTCTTTCATGTATGCTAATTTTTTACATTAATTAATGTTTACTGCGCCGCTTAGGAAAAAACCGAACTTTGCACATATAATCACAAGGACGAACTGCGCTCATTCGACATCCCTGAATAAACCCGTCTAACATTCTTTACCCCATTATTTATATCTTCCCGCCTCTGCGCCATAAAATCGACCTTCCTCACCTTCGAGCGACGCCAATAGCAATCACACGACTTGCCCCGTCTGCGCTAAGACCTAGGACTTTTTATTTTTAATTTTTTACAAACCATTGCCGCGGTACAAAATTTCCCGCCCGCAGAAAAGAACGACACCAGGAGCGATCACGCAACTTGCCCCGTCCGCGCCAGAACATTTTTAGAAAGTATCTTTGACTTGCCATTGCCGCGGCACAAAATTTCCCTCCACACAAACGAGCGACCCCGGGAGCGATCACGCGACTTGCCCCGTCTGCACCAGAACATTCTTAGAAAGTATCTTTGACTTGCCATAGCCGCGGTACAAAATTTCCCGCCCGCAGAAACGAGCGACGCCAGGAGCGATCACGCAACTTGCCCCGTCCGCGCTAAGACCTAGGACTTTTTATTTTTAATTTTTTACAAACCATTGCCGCGGCACAAAATTTTCCTCCACACAAACGAGCGACACCAGGAGCGATCACGCGGCTTGCGCCGTCCGCGCTAGGACCGCCGTCTGCGCTAGGACTTGTATATCCTTACGCTTATTGGAGGGCAGTTGGGGCGGTTTGTAAACTCACTGACTATTACCGTAAATTCTCCTACAGGAAGCTTTGAAATATAGTTGAGCACTGCGTCCTTTTCTTCAAAGCCTGTGTCCCTGCCGTAATATATTGAAAGGCTAATAACCCCTCCCGATTTCAGAAGCTTCAGGCATTTTTCTATTGCCGTTATCGTCGAAGCCGTCTGAGTGTGAACTGAGTGATCTCCGCCGGGAAGCCAGCCGAGATTAAATACCGCAGCAGCTGCTTCTCCCTCGCCTATATATCGGTCTGCAAATTCATGACTGCCGTGAATTACACAGGCAATGTCCGTGAATCCCCTTTCTTCAAGAAGCATTCTTGTGCTTTCAACAGCTTCCTGCTGAATATCAAAGCTGTAAACCTTCCCGCTTTCTCCTACAAGCGAGCAGAGAAATGCCGTGTCGTTTCCCCTCCCCGCTGTGCAGTCTATACAAATATCTCCGGGTTTGACCTGTGCTGCTAAAAATTCGTGAGCAAGCTGAACCGCTCCGAATGTGCTTGCCATTTTCATTTCCCCTTTTTCTGAAATGTTCCACGTGGAACATTTTAATTCATGCTTGATTTCCATGCAGATAAGCGTATTTTCTGCAATACTAACTCTTTTGTGTAACTATTGTCTTTCCGAGCCGTTATTTTTACGCTTTTTATATACTATAATTTCCGCGTCACAGCCGCCGTCGCCGTATTCGCATACCAAAAGATAGCTTTCGTCTGCGGTCAGTCCGTAGCACCTGCTGCTGTTTTTCTTGCAGATCTGATTACCTAAATAAACTCTGCTGTCGTCCCATAATTTGACTGCCTGTCCTCCTAGAAGCGTGTATTCAAGATTTATATATGAGCCTTTCAGCGCATTAAGATCTGTAACCTCTTCCATATCCTCTATCCCAAGCGAGTTAAATTCCTCGATCAGCTGCTTTTTAAGCCTGCATTTACCGGCAAAGCATTTTCCGCGGCAATGCTCACTTTCTCCGTTTTTACAGCATTGGGCAATAATACACTTGCCGCCGAACGGCCTTCCGTTCGTTTCAGAACAGCCTTTGCAGGAATCCTTCAGTTCACAATTTCCGCAGTCTAAGCCGCATATTGAAATGTTCATTATGTATTTCTCCTTTTCCATGCCTTATCCGGCATTTTCTCTTGCTTTTTTCAGTTGTTTGCTAAGACGAAACACTGTCCTTATTAAAATGTTCCACGTGGAACATTTACTGTACCGTTATGTATTAATCTAAATATTATTTTTTATTATTTCTTTTGCAAGCGACTCATACGCCTTTGAGCCTTTGGACTTTTTGTCGTAATAAAGTGCAGGCTGTCCGAAGCTTGGAGCTTCCGAAAGCGCTATATTCCGTGGGATAACCGTTTTGAAAACGTGGTTTGAAAAATATTTTTTAACCTCCGCAACAATCTGTCCTGTTACCTTGTAACGCTCAACGAACATTGTAAATAGTATCCCCTCTATTTTTAAATCGGGATTCCAGGTTTTCTTAACACGTTCTATAGTCTGGTTAAGCTCAACTAATCCCTCAAGTGAAAGAAATTCACACTGGAGCGGAATAAGCACTGTATCCGCCGCCACAAGTGCATTTATGGTCAGCATATCCAGTGTAGGAGGGCAGTCTATAAGTATAAAATCATAGAAATCCTTTGCTTCAAGCAGCTTTGAGCGCAAACGTCTTGCCCTGTCCTTTACAGAAACCAGCTCTACGGAAGCTCCGGAAAGCTTCTGAGTCGTGGGGACAACGGAGACCCCTCGAAATTCGGTGGCTACTGCCGCTTCAAAAACCGAGCAATCGTCCATTAGCACTTCATATACGGTATTCCGTATACTTTTCTTTTTTATTCCGTAGCTGGTAGTAGTATTGCCCTGAGGATCGAAATCAACTATAAGCACCTTTTTTCCTCTATTTCCGAAAACTGCGGCCAGATTTACTACCGTAGTTGATTTTCCTACTCCGCCTTTCTGATTCGATACGGCTATTATTTTTCCCATAGCTATTCTCCTTAAGTTTTACTTTTACTTTTATTATACTATATTTTTTGCGTTTTGAAAAGGGCTTTTTTTAGAATTAAAAAAAGTTCTGCGTAGAACATTTAATAAGCTATTGAGTCCGTAAATACTCAAACTTTTATTTTAAATAGTTTTTTATAAATTAAATTCGTAAGAGTAAAATGTTCCACGTGGAACATATAGATAATTTATGAATAATTAAATTATTGAACCATTATAATTGACACAACCACTATGCATTATGATTTGAAAACAATAAACAATTTATATTTTATTAAAATATGTATTGACAAACAAGTATAATTATGGTATATTTTAAAAGGAGGATATTGGTTAAATTAAACAAAATGAAAGGACTGATCTATATGAGGAAAATAGTAAGAGTTATGGTTTTATTTACGGCTGCTGCGGCTGCTTTTATGACTGTCTGCACACAGGTATATGCGGTAGGTGAGCCTTCGGTAATACCCGGAGATAATGCTCAGGTCAACGAAGCAGAATACTATGAGTACTACAGCAGTTTAAGCGATGAACAGAAAAAAATTGCAGAAGAAAAGGAATATCTTCTTTCCCACATGACTGAAGAAAATCCTAAAACCAGAGAACTCATCGGGTACTCTCTTCCCGGTTCTTTTACTATGTATCAGCAGGAAACGGATACATACTGCGGTCCTGCTTGTGTTAAAAGCGCCCTTATGTATATAAACGGTTCTTCTCCCTCTCAGACTGTAATTAACCTCAGTATACATCAGGATTTTACAAAGGTACCCAATTATATGAACGGAAAGCAGAATCGATGTCTTTATATTTATAAAAGCTCGCCTACTGAAACTGATCTGGTCAACTGCATAAAAATGGACGTAGTCAATGATTCTGTTCCTGCGTTTTTAAGAATCGTATCAAATGAAAGTAACTGGAAATATGCAACCCCGGGGCATTGTATTCTGGCAAAAGGCGTAATTACATCAAATGCAGGCAGTTATATAGAAATTGCGGACCCTTGGGGCGGAAAAGATGCAAATGTGGACTGCTTTTATACAATCGCTTCATCGGTTGTTGACAGAGTTTGCAGAAGTATAGTTTATTAAGAACAGGGGTGAGCAATATGAAGAACCGAATTATGGCTCTATTTGCTTTAGCCGCATTAGCGCTTTCGGGCTGCTCTTTTGGAAATGCAAAGCCGGGCGACCCTGGTTACATTGGTGATAGCGGCTTAAAAGTAACAGAACCGGATCCGATATACACCGTTGACCCTATATACAATGCTGATAATGAGAAGATAGGGGAGATAGAATATTCATCACTGCTTTATCTTATAGACAGCAATATTATTTACTATAAAACAGTAAGAGTAAAAGACCGTAAAAACATTGATATTTATTCATATAATATAGAAAGCGGAGAATCTGAAAAGCTTGGAACTATCGAAAACTGGTCATTTTTAAACACAAACAATTCCGAGTATACGGACGGTCATTTATATATTCTTGCTACAACGGGCGAATACCTTTCTGAAGATAAAAGCGAACAGAGTATTTTCGATATTGATATAAACGGAAAGTCTATAGAAAAGATCTACTCGGTTTCAAATTCTTCTATTTACAATATTATGACGGTCAGCGGAGGAAAAGCCTATATAGGAGTATGCGACGATATAGGTACCTCGGTTATAGAAGCTTTTGATTTAAAAACCAAGGAACAGCAGATCCTACCGCCGTCTTTTAAATATGATCCGAACTTAAAAACAGGCGAAACAATAAGGTATATTACCTCTGACGGGGAAAATATTTATCTTTTGCGGGTCAAACGTGCGTCAGACATGACGGTCGATATTTACATTGATACTTATGATAAGACCTTTAATTTTATCGGTTCAAAAGAATTTTTCCCTGATCTCGGCTACGAATTTGAGCTGCCGCAGGATTTTAACCTCCTTATGCAGGAGCGTTTCGCTGTTGTTTACTACTTCAGAATTATCGGCGGCTACGCCTATTACGAAAACAGGGGAATGCTTCAATGCTTACAGAAGCTCAAGGACGGGGAATATATTTCTCTTCTTAAATCTCCACGTTTTAAATGGATAACCAATTGCTCCGAAGGAAGGTTTAATTTTATCTCCGACGTAAATAGGGACAAAGCCAAAAAGGAAAGCGAAAATATTATTTACTCAATTGAAGCAGACGGAAGTATAAAAAAAGCAAGCTTATGTACTGACGATAAAAGGTACGGCTTTACATATGCAATGTGCAATTCAACGGGAGATGTGCTTGCGGATCTGGCTAACGAATATACCAAAAGCGGCGAGGAAACTGATCACAGGCTTTATTATTTTAAAAATTACGAGCTTGAGTTTTCCGAAATAAGCTGAATGGAAGAATCTAAAATACGGACGCTGCTGAGCTGCTGCAAATACAACGGCATTATGCTGGTATTGCAGGAGCGGCGGCGTCTGTTTTTATTCTCAGCGTTTTAAAAAAATGTTCCACGTGGAACATATAAATAATTTGTGAATAATTAAATTATTGAATTAATGAAGTCAGCTTATGGATAAATCAAGAGCGGCGAATTATTTCTTATTGTTTAAAAATGCATTGACAAATTAATTATTGACACCTATAATTTAAGCTGACTCTTAAAAAACATAAAAGCGTCAGATCTTTCTCATTTTTATGCGATTTATATACAGAGAGCGGAGGAAACGGTTTTTTATATGAAATTCTTAATGCGGCGGGGCTTTTCCTTATTCGACAAAAGACGGAGCGAAATACAGCGGTTAAGGGAAAATTCTACGGAAAAAAGTGATTTTTAAGCGTAATTTTTGGTATTTTTCTTTGAATATTTTATAGAATCCTGTCTTTGAAAGTGCTATAATCTGCTTATACCGATAACTTTTATTAAAAAGGAGGAAGTTCATACGGAACTTTATCCGCATGAGCGAAATTATGAGCATTATGACAAGAACCCGTGAAAAGACTGCCGCTCCTGCCGCAAAGGAGCTTGGAAAGGTAATTGAAGTTCCTATAGGCTCGATCGTTCCCAATCCCGACCAGCCAAGAAAATATTTCAGCACCGAGGAGCTTACAAAGCTTGCAAAGAGCATTTCTCAGGACGGGATAATTCAGCCTCTTACTATACGGAAGAGAGAGGGAGGCTTTGAGCTTATTTCAGGCGAAAGACGGCTCAGGGCGGCAAAGATGGCCGGCTTTAAAAGCGTTCCCTGCGTACTTGTTGACATTTCTGACACCAGATCTGCAGTCATTGCTTTGATCGAGAACATACAGAGAGCAGACCTGAATTTTTTTGAGGAAGCGGAGGCTATTGCGGCTCTTATAAATAAGCACGGAATGACCCAGGAAGAAGCGGCTATACGGCTTGGAACAGCGCAGTCGACTATTGCAAACAAGCTGAGGATATTAAAGCTTTCACCATCCCTTCGGAAGATCATCATTTCAAACGGACTGTCCGAGCGTCACGCAAGAGCATTGCTTAAAGCGGACGAAAGCATAAGGGAGGACGTACTGCTTAAAATCATTAAGGACGGACTTACTGTTGACGCTGCTGAAAAATACATAAAAACGCTTGAAAAAAGCGAACGGATAAGGCAGAGCTATCGAAAAAGATCTGCTGTACTGGGAGATCTGCGGCTTTTTTTCAACACTGTAGACAGAGCAGTTCAGGTAATAAAGCTTGCAGGAGTAGACGCAAAGGTAAAAAAATCAAAAAAAGACGGGTTTATAGAGTATACGATAAGAGTTCCCGAAGAAGCTGAAAATAAGAAATTAGGATAAAATACACAAATTAGCCGTGCGGAATTTGTTTAAAAGGTAAAAGTTTTTTTGCCTTACTTTCGGCAGACGACGCATGGCAAACTGTTACCTGTTTCATATCTTTATATTCATATTTTTATAGCCGCTGAAAGATCGCTTATCTACAGATATTTGTTTTACTAAGGCATCTCAAAGGTTTTCGTTAACGTAAACACGCTGTTTTTCCGATAAAATCAAAATATTTTATTAATAGCCGTTATATTGGAGCGGTTATACTGTAAATATAATATTCTTATAAATATTCAAATTTTATTTTAATATCTTAGGTAAATATATTCCTGAACAGGTTTCAGATATTTATAATAATACAAAAAAATTATATTGACATAAGCCTTGAATAGTATCATAATTAAATTGTAAAAACACTGATAAAAAGGAGCTTTAATTATGATAAGAAGATCAAAAGCGGCGGCTTTTCTACTTTGCGCAGCGGTATTCTGCACTTCACTAAGCGGCTGCGGCAAAGACGGCTCATCATCAAGCGGAACAGACAGCGGTTCTGCTGCTGAAAAAATGAGGGACATATCCTCAATGGAGCTTGTTAAGGAAATGACCTTAGGCTGGAACCTGGGAAACAGTTTAGACGTATGCAATGCAGACCGTGACGGTGACGGGCAGGTCAACGAAAGCGCTGAAAAAGTCGACGAAACGCTTTGGGGAAATATAAAGACTACCAAGGAGATGTTTGAAGCGCTTAAAGAGGACGGTTTCAACTCAGTCCGTATTCCTATTACCTGGAGAGATCATCTCAGCGACGATTACACTATTGACGCTGACTGGATGGACAGGGTACAGGAGGTCGTAGACTACGCTTACGAACTGGATATGTATGTAATTATAAACCTACATCACGACGGAGGCGGCGATCCTCAATTCGGAGCCTGGATAAGAAACGCTTCCACCGACTACGACGGTGTGCTTTCAAAATACAAGACTATTTGGAATCAAATATGCGACAGATTTGAAAATTACGACGAAAAACTCATATTTGAATCAATGAACGAGGTTGGCTTTGACGACATGGACAAGGACGGCGCTTATGAAACGCTTAACAAGCTTAATCAGGAGTTTGTTGATCTGGTAAGGGCGAGCGGAGGAAACAATCCGCAGAGGCATCTGCTTATTGCAGGCTACTGGACTGACGTTGAGATGACCTGTGACCAAAGGTACAAGATGCCTGAGGATCCGGCAGGAAAATGCATAGTTTCGGTTCACTACTACACGCCCTGGGAATTCTGCACCACCAATATCAACAACGAATGGGGAAGCTCTCAGGAAGTCAGAGTAATGGAAAGCAAGATCAAAAACATGACTGACAACTTTGTAAACAAGGGTATTCCTGTAATTATCGGAGAATTCGGCACAGGCATTTGGAACGACAAGGCAAGCGGAGTATATTTCAGCGAAATGTTTACAAAGCTCTGCCATGAAAATTCAATTGCGCCGTTTATGTGGGACGACGGAGCGCAGTTCAACAGGGAGACCTGCGAATGGAACTACCCGGAGCTTATTAAAGCTATGAACAGGGCGGTAAGCGGTGAAAACTACGAAGTAACAAAGTCTTAGGTCCTGGCGCGGACGGCGCAATTCGCGTTATCGCTCCTGATGTTGGTCTTTTCTGCCTAGGGGTAGGAACTCGTTTTAATTGAACATAAAAGTAATTGATATTATATTGAAAGCTACAGCAAAAATCTACGGTCTTACTTATCAACACCGTTTTCTGCTGCCGCTCATTAAAAAACAGCGCTGTAATTACAGCGCTGTTTTTTTAGCTTATTTACTTATATTAATCCTCGGGGTCGGGGGTTTCTTCAATAACTTCTACGCTTTCTTCAATTTCAGCTGCTTTCTGCTCGGCTTCAAGCTCTTCCTCGCTTGGCTGTTCGACCTCCGCTATTTCTGCGCTGTCGTCATGCTCAGCTCTGGTAAAGGTAACTACTCTGTCCTCCTCGGAAAGCTTCATAAGCCTTACTCCGGTAGCATATCGTCCCATTATTCTTACATCTGCTGCCCTAAATCTTATAACTATTCCGTCGCTTGAGATCATTATTATATCGTCGGCTTCGTCTACGACCTTTATTCCGCAGACATAGCCTTTTTCCTCTGAGGTCTTATAATTAAGCATTCCGTAGCCGCCGCGGTTCTGTATTCTGTAGGAATCAAGAGCGGAGCGCCTGCCGAGACCCTTATCGGAAACAGTAAGAACAGCTGCATTTTCTCTTACTCTAGCCATTGAAACTACATAGTCGCTCTCTCGAAGCTTTATAGCCTTTACGCCGTGTGCGGAACGGGACATTTTTCTTATGCAGTTTTCGTCTATGCGTATAGCCATACCGTTATGAGTAGCTATAATAAGCTGATTTTCACCCATTGTCATTCTTACTCCTGCTATTTCGTCGCCCTCGTCAAGACCTATTGCAATAAGACCGTTTTTGCGGACGTTTTTATATGAGGAAAGGGGAGTACGCTTTATTCTGCCGTTCTTGGTAACCATAACGATATTTTTTCCCTCGTCGAAATCGGAGGTCTTTATCATTGCGGCTATCTTTTCATTTTCTCCCAACGGCAGAATATTTACTATATTAAGTCCTCTTGACGCCTTAGAGCCTTCAGGAAGCTCATAGCATTTAAGCCTGTACATTATTCCCTTATTGGAAATAAAGAGAATATGGTCGTGAGTTGAGCAGAGGTACATTTCCTCAATAAAATCGTCCTCACGCTGCTTCATTCCGTTAACGCCCCTGCCGCCGCGGTTCTGTGCTTTATATGCGGAAACAGGCATTCTTTTGATATAGCCGTTGTTTGTATAGGTTACAACGCTGTCCTCTACGGGAATAAGATCCTCTATATCGACCTCTCCGCTTACGTTTTCGATCTGAGTTCTTCTGTCATCGCCGAACTTCTGCTGAATAGCCTCCAGCTCCTCAATAATTATACTCAGAACTCTTTCATTATTTGCGAGAATATCCTCATAATCGGCTATCTTCAATTCAATTTCTTTTAATTCGTCAATAATCTTTTGACGCTCCATACCTGTAAGACGTCCCAAAGTCATATTGGCAATATGGTCAGCCTGAATCTCAGTAAGACCGAAGCGCTGACTCAGTCTTTGCTTACCCTCAGGGATATTCTTTGAGGTCTTCATTATTTCGACTACCTCGTCGATATTATCAAGAGCAATAACAAGTCCTCTCAGTATATGATCTCTTTCCTTAGCCTTTTTAAGATCATATTCCGTTCTTCTTCTTATAACCTCAACCTGAAAATCAAGATACTGCTCCAGACATTCTTTAAGGGTAAGTATTTTAGGAATACCGTTTACAAGAGCCAGCATTATGACTCCTACGGTATCCTGAAGCTGAGTATATGAAAACAGCTTATTCAGCACTACCTGAGGGATAGCGTCCTTTTTCAGCTCTATTACTATTCTCATTCCCCGGCGGTCGGACTCATCTCGGAGATCGTGAATACCGTCTACACGCTTATCTTTTACAAGACCGGCTATCGCTTCTACAAGCCTTGCCTTATTTACCATATAGGGTATTTCATTAACAATAATACAGTTTCTGCCCTTTATTTCTTCAATTGAGGTATTTGCTCTGAGGGTTATTTTACCTCTTCCCGTACCGTATGCAGCTCTTATACCTGCTCTTCCCATTATAATTCCGCCTGTCGGGAAATCAGGGCCTTTTATAAACTCCATTAGCTCGTCCAGCGTACAGTCGGGATTTTTTACAAGCAGTTTCAGACCGTCTATTACCTCGTTCAGATTATGAGGAGGTATATTAGTTGCCATTCCGACAGCTATTCCTGTAGATCCGTTGCACAGCAGATTCGGAAAACGGGAGGGAAGCACCTGAGGCTCTTTAAGCCTGTCATCATAGTTGGACTGAAAATCAACGGTTTCCTTATTGATATCAGTAAGCATATGAAGCGACATTTTTGCCATCTTAGCTTCGGTATAACGGTATGCAGCCGGAGGATCTCCGTCCACAGAACCGAAGTTTCCGTGACCGTCAACCATAGGATAACGCAGTGAAAAACTTTGCGCCATTCTTACCAGAGCGTCGTAAACGGAAGCGTCGCCGTGCGGATGATAGCGTCCGAGTACCGATCCTACGGTATCGGCGCACTTACGGTATGCCTTATCGGGATACAGTCCGTTTTCATACATAGTATAAAGTATTCTTCTGTGAACGGGCTTTAATCCGTCCCTAACGTCAGGCAGGGCTCTTGATACTATTACTGCCATTGAATACTGCAAAAACGATTCTTTCATTATATTTTCAACGTCGCTGCTGATAACGTTTGAATTATCGCTAAACAAATTATCACTCTCTTTCTTACTGATATGACCGAAAACGAATTTTATTTCTCGGGAAAATACGGCTCAAAGCTCTGTTTTATAATTTCAATCTGTTTATCGGTCATGCATCTTTTAGGAAGCACATATATAGTATCTTTTTTCAGAATAATAATGAACATATTATCCTTTTCAAGCACATCTATACCGCCCTCAGCAAATTCAACTGTCCTAGGCGGGATCGGCTGAAAATCCTCCGAGTTTTTTTCCTCCTCGGAGATTATTGTTTCGATAGTAAACTTATCTTTGTACAATGAAAAAATATATCTGTCATCCTCCAGCATTTTCAGTGCTTCAAGCAGGGAAGACCGTATCTTTTTAGTATTGAACCAGATAGCCGCTACCGCCGCCGCACATACTCCAAGCAAAATAAAATTCATTATTATATCCGGATCACGCCATGCGGAAACTGCAAGGCCTATGCCCAGCAAAGAAAAGCCTATTGTTTTTATCCAATTTTTCTTATAGACATATTTTTTCTGATAAGCCAGAAACGCTTCGCCCTCTTCATCATTTTTTACATTAAATTCAAATGATAGGTCAGGTTCATTCGCTGATATTTCATATTCCGTTTGGTTTGAAGCATCATTATCTTCTGAACCTGCCGGAAGGATATTTTCGCTGTCCATTCATCTTCCTCCTGTTATCAAGGTCTTATTAAACGTCAAGCTCCTTTACATACTGAGCGTTCTTCTCAATAAAATCTCTTCTCGGAGAAACCTTATCGCCCATAAGTATAGTAAATATCTCGTCCGCCTTTACAGCGTCCTCCATTGTTACCTTTATCATTGTTCTGGAATCAGGGTTCATTGTAGTTTCCCACAGCTGCTCGGGATCCATTTCACCAAGACCCTTATAGCGCTGAACGTCTACCTTTAGTCCGCTTTCACCTGAAAGCTCTGAAATATACTGATTTCTTTCCTCATCGGAAAAGGCATAGCGCACCTGTTTTCCCCTGTAAACCTTAAACAGTGGAGGCTGAGCGATATAAACGTGCTCCTCTTCTATAAGAGGCCGCATATAACGGAAAAAGAAAGTAAGCAGGAGCGTTCTAATATGAGAACCGTCAACATCGGCATCTGCCATTATAATTACTTTTCCGTAACGCAGTCTTGAAATATCAAAATCTCCGCCTATAGATGTTCCCAGAGCGGTAACTACAGGCATAAGCTTTTCGTTGCCGTAAACCTTATCAATTCTGGCTTTTTCAACGTTGAGCATTTTTCCCCAGAGAGGAAGAATAGCCTGAAACTTTCTGTCTCTTCCTTCCTTTGCCGAACCTCCCGCCGAATCTCCCTCGACGATATATATTTCAGTATTAGCAGGATCTTTTTCTGAGCAGTCGGCAAGCTTTCCGGGCAGCGACGAGGATTCAAGCGCTGATTTTCTTCTTGTAAGCTCTCTTGCTTTTTTAGCGGCTTCCCTTGCCCTCTGCGCCTGAATCGATTTATCGAATATAGACCTTGCTACTGTAGGATTTTCCTCAAGATAATCCATAAGCTTATCGCTCACTATCTTATCAACGAGCGGACGTACCTCAGGATTTCCGAGCCGTCCCTTAGTCTGACCCTCAAATTCGCAGTTAGTAAGTTTTACCGACACTACAGCGGTTATTCCCTCACGGACGTCCTCGCCCATAAGCTTATCTCCGTCCTTGAGAAGATTGAATTTTCTTCCGTATTCGTTGAGGATTTTCGTAAGAGCGTTCTTAAAGCCTATTTCATGAGTTCCTCCGTCGGGAGTATGAACGTTATTAGCAAAGGAAAGCACAAGTTCGTTATATGAATCGTTGTACTGAAATGCGATCTCAGCGGTTATATCGTCTTTTATTCCTGAAATATATATTACCTGAGGCGTTATTGCTTCAAGCCCGCGGGTCTTATGTATATGCTCGACGAACTGTCTTATTCCGCCCTCGTAATGAAGCACCTCGCCCTTATATTCATCGGTTCTCTTATCCTCGAAAACTATTTTAACTCCGGCATTTAAAAACGCCTGTTCCCTTAGCATTTTAAGCAGAGTATCATAATCATATTCCACTGTCTGCTCAAATATCTCTCTGTCTGCCTTAAAGGTAACCTTTGTTCCCGTTTCTGAGGTTTCGCCTGTTATCTTCATTTCTTCGCTGTAATGACCTCTTTCAAAGCGCTGAAAATGAACATTGCTTCCGTCTTTTATCTCAAGCTCAAGCCATTCGGAAAGGGCGTTTACAACAGAAGCTCCGACTCCGTGAAGTCCGCCTGCGACCTTATAGCCGCCGCCGCCGAATTTTCCTCCTGCATGAAGTATAGTATAAACTACGGTAGCAGCGGAAATACCCTCCTTAGCATGTATTCCCGTCGGTATTCCTCTTCCGTTATCAGTTACTCTTATAATATTATCAGGAAGTATTTCAACATTGATCTGGGTACAATATCCTGCAAGAGCTTCGTCGATAGAGTTTGTAACTATCTCATAAACAAGGTGATGAAGTCCTTTTGGACCGGTAGAGCCTATATACATACCCGGTCTTTTTCTAACCGCTTCAAGACCCTCAAGTACCTGTATCTGACTTTCGTCATAGTTTACGTTTTTATCTACCTGAGAAACGCTTTCGTTTTCAATTTCGATGTTATCCAAAAAATAACCTCCTTTTATTAGTCAACAGTATATTTAAACTGTTATTCAGGCTTTATCAGAAATTTATTGCTTTTATCATCCTACTCCGTCAGTAAGCTGCTTCAGGTTTCTTTTCAGAAGCGTCGCACAGGAAAGCTGGCTTATATAGACAGTTTCGGTAAGGTCATTATCAAGACATACCGCAAAGCTTTTGGGCATTTCATAGGAGCAGTTCACTACCCTTTTCTTTTTTGAAGCGGTACTGAGAAAATCCTTGGTTATTTTAGAGACCGAAGTATTTTCAATATCAAAGATACCTATAAGTTCTTTTGTATTAATAATATGATTGCCGCCCAGATGGAGAAACATTATTATTTCCTTTCATTCAGCTTTCTCAGCTAATTATTCTTCCGTTTTTTATCCTGTAAAGCTTTCCGCGTTTTCCCTCAAAGGGAACGAAATCGTCGCAGCAGGTTATAAATACCTGCATATCGTTTATTTTAGAAACTACAAAATCCTGTCTTGAAGGATCAAGCTCGCTTAAAACGTCATCAAGAAGAATACAGGGCGCTTCCCCTGTTTCCTCCATAAGGATATATGCCTGAGCAAGCTTCATTACAAGAGCCGCTGAACGATGCTGACCCTGAGAAGCAAAATCTCTTACGGAAAGACCGTTTATAAATCCGCAAAGATCGTCACGGTGTATCCCCTTTTGGGTAAAACCGGCTCTTATATCCTCCTGTCTGTTTTTTTCAAGACATTTGAGATATTCTTCTGAAAGATCGTTTTTATAATCCTGTCTTCCTTCCAGACTTTCAAATACTGTAGAGGAATATTCCAGCTCAAGCTTTTCTTTTCCTCCCGATATTTCATTATAAAGAACAGACGCCAAAGCGCTGAGCTTTTTTGAATAATTATATCTTAAAAGCGATATATATGCTCCCATTCTGGCAAGCTGAATATCCCATACCTCAAGCTCGTCCTTTACAGATCTGCCTGACGCTATATTTTTCAGCAGCATATTGCGCTGATCTATAATCTGATCATATTTTGATATTACAGAGCTGTATGAAATTTTTATCTGTGATACCGAAAGATCGAGAAACTGCCTGCGATTTTCGGGAGAACCCTTAGAAAGCTCAAGATCCTCCGGTGTAAATACTACACATTCAAGATTTCCGAAAAGCTTTGAGGGAGCTTTAAGCTTTACTCCGTTTAAAAGACAGTTCTTTTCCTTAACGTTAGGTCTTGCCATATTATAAGCTATCGTTTGCTCCCTTATTTTATTTTTGAAGCTAAGTTCTATTCTCATAGAATCGCCGTTTATATCTATCATTCCCTTATCCTTTGTTCCGCGAAAGCTTTTTACTCCGCTGCAGAGCCAGACTGCCTCTATAAGATTGGTCTTTCCCTGAGCATTATTACCGCAAAAAATATTAAGGGAGCTGTGAGGATATATTTCAATATTCTTTAAATTCTTGAAGCCGTTGACGCAAAGCCTTGTAATATGCATTATTCTACCACGATCTCAGTTGAAATTTCGTCGATTTGTATCCTGTCGCCTTTTCTAACCTTTTTTCCTCTCATTGTACAAAGCTCACCGTTGAATTTTATTCTTTCCTCCCCTATAATTTCCTTTGCAGTTCCTCCGGTTTCGGTAAGTCCCGCAAATTTCAGCAGGGAATCAAGCTTTATATATTCGGTATTTATCTTTACTTTAACTTCTTTATAATTCATATATTATCCTCTTTATCAGTCCTTGGAAAGACGAACAGGCAGAACAAGGAAGGTATACTCCTCTCCGTTTACCGGAACTATCTTCATAGGCAGCAGGCTTCCGCTCATCTGAAGCTTTACCTTATCGTCGCTTACAGCTTTAAGCGGATCAAGAAGATACTTGCACTTAAAGCCTATCTCAATTACCGGACCTGACATATCGACTTTTATTTCGTCTGATATTCTTCCGATCGAGGTTGAGCATTTTATTTTAAGCAGTCCGTTTTCAAAATAGCATCTTACCGGACTCGGCGCTCTTTCATTTATAAGAAGCACTGCTCTTTCGAGAGTCTGGATAAGCTCTCTTCTGTCGGCTATTACTTCAGTAGTGCTTGTCTGAGGTATAGCGCTCTTATATGGGTGAAACTCTCCTTCAAGAAGTCTGGAATAAACAAGATAGCCGTTTATCTCAAAAATAATATGCTTAGGAGAAACAAAGATATTGCAGGTATCCTCATCATTATCACTGAGAAGCTTTGAAACCTCGGAAAGAGTTTTTGACGGAACTACAAATTTCTTTTCACCGCTGAATTTTATATTTTCAGTTCTAACCGCAAGCCTATAGCCGTCAATAGCCGCAAGGTTAAATACGCCTCCGTTTATCTCAAAAAGCTCGCCTTTAAGTATAGGTTTTATATCAGACTGTGAAACCGCAAAGATAGTCTGATTTATCATACTTTTAAGAGCGGTTTGAGGAACAGGTATTTCCTCAGAGGCTTCCTTTCCGGGCAGCTCAGGGTAATCGTCCGCTGAAAGAGCTGATAGGTTATAGGTAGTAACTCCGCTTGAAAGAGTTACCTGCATATTTTCGTTTACATCCATAAGAATTTCGTCTTCAGGCATTTTCTTTATCATTTCGCTAAAAAGTCTTGCGTTTAAAATAAATTCACCTTTATCGTCAGAGCTTACTGAAATAGCAGTTCTTATTCCGATTTCAAGGTCGTAGCCGGTAAGCTCAAGAAGCGAATTTTCAAGTTTAAGCTTTATGCCCTCAAGAGAAGGCATTGCGCAGCGTTCGCTGACGGCTTTTGAAACGTTGGTCACAGCTTCATATATTGACTGCTTATTGCATAATAGCTTCATAATAATGTCCTTTCATACTTGTTTTTATATTTTTCGGCTTAGGTTTTTATTTTTCAACTCTGCTTCGGCAGATATTAAAAGCTGAGTGAGAGTTAAAGCATAACATAACTATTTATTTTTTAGTAGTAGTAGTAGTGTTTGTTGAATATGTTGGAAAGCCGTTAAATGCTTTAAAAACTGAGATCTGGGAGGAGATCTTTTTCAGTTCAAAGTGTTGGGATAAAAGTTGATAATGTTGATAAAAAATTTGCTGTTGAAAGTGTTTGGACAATGTGAGTTGAAAGTTGAATTTATTTAGAAAAAATGTTGAAAACAATAGACATTTGATTTTTAACGGCTTTTTATAATTGAAAACGACAGTGTGAAAAATGTTGGAAAGACTCAAGGAATATCTTTCAGATCCTTTTAAATCTTAAATGTAACTGTTTTCAGAAAATGTTGAAAAGTATGTTGAAATTGTTGAAAAGCCGGAATCTAAACGTCTTTGAGATTTTTAATTATATCGTCGACTGTTTCTTTGAGGTCTGAATTTTTTTTCAGAAGTTCTGCTACATCCTGATAATGGATAGTCATAGTAGAGTGGTTTTTATTCAGCTCATTTC
Source organism: uncultured Ruminococcus sp. (assembly GCA_900543145.1). Lineage (GTDB taxonomy): Bacteria > Bacillota > Clostridia > Oscillospirales > Ruminococcaceae > FB2012. The sequence goes on along the minus strand of UQPZ01000002.1, from coordinate 102,433 downwards.
CTATCTGGATATAGGTCATTCCCTTTACTTCTTTAAGCAGATAAATAGTTATTTTTCTGGCAAGGGAAATATTTGCTCTGCGATTGGTCGAACGTATATCGTCGGGAGTTACTTTAAAAGCAGAAGCTACGTCGCTTATAATTCTGTCTACGGTAATTTCAGCAGGATGATTTTCAATCATTATTTCCTTTATTACCCTCTGAGCCATGGAAATAGACGGCTGCTCATTTGTATAGGTAGTAAGCGCTTTCATCTTATTTACCGTTCCCTCAAGCTGACGGATATTTGCTTTTATTTTTTCAGCTATTATCCTTGCAATATTATCTGTAAGCTGAAGATCGAGGACTTCGGCTTTTCGCTTTACTATAGCCATTCTGGTTTCAAAATCAGGCGGCTGTATATCGACCTGAACTCCCAGTGAAAAACGAGAGCGTATCCGGTTTTCAAGCTTGGAAATTTTTGAAGGAGCGATATCAGAGGTAAGGACGATCTGTTTTCCGGCATTGTAGAGATCATTAAAGGTATGGAAAAATTCCTCCTGAATACGTTCTTTTCCCGCAATAGACTGAACGTCGTCCACAAGAAGAAAGTCGGCGTTGCGGTATTTGTCATGAAAGCTTATAGTCTGCTTATATTCAATAGCCTTTACAAGCTCGTTCATAAAATTTTCACCTGTAGTATAAATAAGGTTTATATCAGGCTTTTTCTTTTTGACTTCGTTTTCAATCGCTTTCATCAGGTGAGTTTTTCCAAGACCCGAATCGCCGTAAATAAAAAGCGGATTAAAGGCCTGATTCGTGGTAAGCTCTCCCGAAGCGTCGTTTTTTCCTGCAACGGCTATTGAAAAGGCATAGGCAAGTTCGTTTGACTTTCCTTTTACGAAGTTGTCAAATGTAAGGCTGCTGCTGTACTGGGTAGGAGCAGAAACGGTAGGAGCAGGCTCTTCCAGCAGTTCTTCGCTTTTTTCTTCTTTTGCCTTTACAAGTATTCTTATATCAACGCTGAAGCCTAAAATTTCAAGGAAAGCTTTTTTGAGAACGTCCTCATAGACCTCCATAGTTGTCTTTTTAGTAAATTCGCTGTCTGTAAGCAGAAAAGCAGTATTGTTTTCAAGCTTAAACGGCTCAAGTATTCTTATCCATTTATTAAAGCCGATCTCGCTTACCGAGGGGTCGGCTTCGCAGTATTTTAACACGCCTTGAAACGCCTCGTTAAAAGACTCCATTTTATTTAACCATTCCTTTCATACGATCAAGCGGCAGCTCAGAAAATTCAGGCAGATGTCAGCTACCGATAAGAATTTTAAAGCTGAGTAATTTTGTAGATCCTACCGCCTATTTTTATTTTATTCTAAAAAATGGGCACAGAAATCAATTCTATTTAATTATAGCATAACAGCTAAAAAATTTCAAGTCTTATATAATTATTAATAGTGTGAATTTTTTAGAAATCACAGCTTTTTTCAACGGACACTTAATATATGAAAAAGACAGATGTTATCTACAAGATATAGTACATACATATAAGAGAGTACATAAAAAGTTTAAATATAAAAAAGACTGAGTCACAATAAGGCGGTATCACTGTAAAAAATAAATATAAAATAATTATGAACAGGCTTGACAAAGCATATGCATTTGAGTTATAATGTTTAATTGCAAGGGCTAATTGTCTTTATCCGAGGATTTAGGCATATTTGTCCGTTATTACTTGACGGCGGGAAATCAGTTGCCCGTTAGATCGAAGGGAGGATATTTTAATGAAAAGAACTTATCAGCCTAAGAAGCTTAAAAGAAAAAAGGTTCACGGCTTTATGAAAAGAATGTCTACCAGAAACGGCAAGAAGGTTTTGGCTCGCAGAAGAGCTAAGGGAAGAGCAAGACTCAGCTATTAATATGACGTTACGGCCATATACCATTCAGAGTTTTGATTGGTATAGGGTCTTTCTCTTTTTATTGAAAGAATAATTAATCTTTTATTTTAATTCATAGTAAATGTGATAAAAATTATTTTAATTTTATCAAACAGACAAAGCGCGGCAGAATTCTGCGATCAGGGGACGTTTTATGCTTTTTACTGAAATTCTTAAGGACAACAATTTATTCGTAAGATGCTACAGAAAAGGCAGATATGTGTCTGACAGCATAATTGTCGCTTATTTTATACAGAACGGCCTCCCGTATAACAGAATAGGCATAACTGCGGGAAAAAAGCTGGGAAACGCTGTAGAGAGAAATCGTATCAAAAGGATAATAAGAGCCGCTTATAGGCTTAATGAACAGAAATTTCCTATAGGATTTGATATTGTTTTTGTTGGCAGGAACAATATCAAAGATAAAAAATCTAAGGAAATAGAAGGCTTTATAGAAAAAAGACTTATTAAGGAAATGAACAGGCAGCTGAAAAAGAGCGGCGGATATAAAAAATGAAATATATTCCTATGATGCTTATAAAGCTGTACAGAAAATTTATAAGTCCGCTTTTTCCGGCAAGATGCAGATATTATCCAAGCTGTTCGAGCTATGCGCTTGAGGCTTTTAAAAGGCATGGTTTTATCAAGGGATTTATTTTAAGCGCATGGAGACTGTTAAGATGCAATCCTTGGAGCAAGGGCGGAGTTGATCATGTTCCTGAGGAATTTCATCTTTTTAAATCAAGAAATGAACGAGACGGAAGATAAAAAGGTCTTGATCGTCTCTTTAAATACGGAGGATTATTAATGAGTATATTCGCTACTCCATTGGGATGGATCATGAAGGGCTGTTACGCTCTTGTACACAACTACGGCTTTGCGCTTTTGATATTTACTGTTATAACCAGACTTGTTACGCTTCCGCTGAGCATAAAGCAGCAGAAGGGTACTGCCAGAATGGCAATGATCCAGCCGGAAATCGAAAAGCTGAAGAAAAAATATTCAAAGAATCAGGAAAAGCTTCAGGAAGAAACAATGAAGCTGTACAGCAAGGAAGGCTATAATCCTATGGCAAGCTGTCTTCCTATGATAGTAACTATGGTAATCCTGTTTTCAATGATCCCGGTTATTTACGGACCTTTGACCTATGTATCCAATCTTGACAGGGATTCTGTTGAAAAGAGCAATACTCTTATAACCAACCTTGCAACGATGAGTACCGAAATCAAAAGCAAGGATACGTCTATTGAGAAGCTTTTAGAAGGCTTTAAGAAGGAAGGCAGAGAGGACGTTTATGCCGCTCTTAAGGAAACTTTAAGCGATGATAAGAATTATCCAAAAACTAAAAAGGCTATAGATTCGGATAACGAATGGGAAGCTGTTTTAAATGCGGTTGAAAAGCATAACGATATTGATAAGTTTATTACCAATGAAAATTATGTATCTCAGAATCTTGCTCAGTCAAGACCTGAGCTTGTAACCTTTGATTTTGTTGATAAGGATAAAGAGAATGCAAAATATGCGGACATACTACCTGACGATGTAAGAAAAGAGGCAGAAGAATTTAATTATGAATTTTTCGGACTGTCGCTGGGAGCGATACCTAAGGTAAAAAGTCCGCTTGTTATAATTCCTTTACTGTCATTTATTTTCCAGTTGGCAACTACTGTAGTTTCACAGAAGTTCATGAAGAAAAATAATCCGGCAGCCGCAGGAATGGGCGGCGGAATGAAAATAATGCTTTATATAATGCCGCTTTTCTCTCTGTGGATAGCATTTGCATATCCTGCCGGACTCGGTCTATACTGGATATACTCTTCAATGCTGGCTCTTATACAGACAGTATTCCTAAATGTTGTTTATAACCCCGAGCATGTAAGAGAGCTTGTAGAAAAGGATATTGAAAAGAATAAGAAGAAAAGAAAACAAGGAAAGAAATCCTTTATGGAAAAGGCTCTGGAGGTTCAGGAGATACAGAAGCAGCAGAACGGAGGGGCGGCTTCAAGGAAGACCTATACCGAAGATGATGAAGATGAAGACGACTCGGACAGAAAGCTTTCCAAGGCGGAGCTGAAGGAGCTTCAGAGAAAGAAGCTCAATGAAGCAAGAAGACGAATGGCTGAAAAATACGGCGATGAATATAATGAAAATGATAACTGACAATTTGTCCGATGAATGAAAGGATGATAAAAATGAAACAGATATTTACCGCGGCTTCTGTTGAGGAAGCCAAGCTTGCCGCCTGCAAAGAATTTGGGGCAGAGGCGGAAAAAATCACATTTAACGTTATTGAAGAGCCAAAGAAAAGTATTTTCGGAAAGCTGAAAGGCGAGGCAAAGATAGAAGCAGAATATATTCCTACAAAGACAGACGCAGCATACGGATACATGATAAGCGTTATTAAGGCTATGGGAATAGATGATGTAAAGATAAGCGTAACAGAAACTGAAAACGGAGCTTTATTTGATATAAGCGGCGGCGGTTTTGACGAGCTTATAGGAAGAAAAGGAGAATTGCTTGACGCTTTGCAGTATCTTTCTTCACTGGTTTGCAATAAGATAGACAGGGAATACTTCAGAATATCTACCGATTCAGACGGTTTCCGTGAGAGAAGAAAGAAACAGCTTGAAGAGCTTGCGGTAAAGATAGCAGGAAATGTAAAGAAAAACGGAAGAACCTCTGCGCTTGAACCTATGAATCCCTATGAGAGAAGAATCATTCACGCAGCAGTTTCAGAGATCGAGGGAGTTACTTCTCATTCAACAGGTGAAGAGCCTTACAGAAAAGTAATTATCAGTTCTACTGAAAAGAAATTCAGGGAAGGCGGATTTAAAGGCGGAAAGGGCGGAAAAAGAAACGGTGGACGCCGTGACAGAAAGCCTAAGGCTCATTTTGATATAACTACAAGCTTTGAAAAGGATTATAAAAAGCCTAAGCCTGAGGACAGTCTTGACGCAGGACTTTACGGTAAAATAGAGTTTTAAATAAGTAATTCGAAACGGACGAATTTTTCGTCCGTTTTTTTGTAACCTTTTCTGATAAACAGTGTATATATTAATGAAAACGCTGTTTTCATATCATTGCAATGATAATCAAGGTAAAGGATTGGTTTTGATCCGATGGAAAATAATCTTGCCGTAAGGCTCAGGGATAACGATGAAAAGGCTTTGGATAATATAATTGAAAAATATTCTTCTTACGTTTTTACCGTAGTAAGAAATTTTTCAGCAAGCGTATTGACCGAAGAAGATATTGAGGAGATAGTAATAGACGTATTTGTCAGACTTTGGATCAGCAGAGATAGGGTACAGACCGAAAGACCGCTGCTGCCTTATCTTTCAGTAATTGCTAAAAACTGCGTGAAAAATAAATTTAGACAGCAAAACGGAAATTTGAAAAAGGAAGCTGAAACAGATCTGATAAGCGGCAGTTTTCTAGAAAGTTTTGAAAATAGTCTTGCTTTGCAGGATATATTTAATGCACTGGAAAGTGTATCGGATAATCAGAGGGAGCTTTTTATAAGATTTTATTTTTACGGAGAAAAGCTGGGGCGGATCGCAGAGATCCTCAATATAACGGAATCAAACGCCAAAACTTCGCTTTGCCGAACAAGGAAAAAGGTAAAAAAATATCTGACAGAAAGGGGATATGATCAATATGAAGGATTTAAATAATATTCTTCCGCTGGAAACCGCTGAGCTGCCGGAGGGCACAGAGGAAAGAATAAAAAAATCTGTCAGAGAAAAAATCAAATGCAGCAATGAAAGAGAGGATCAGATCATGATAAAGCCAAAAACAAAAAGAAGAATAAAGCCGTTATTTCTTGCAGCGGCAATAGCTGCACTGGCGGCAGGGTCGGTATTAACTGTAAATGCGGCTACTGACGGCTCGGTAACAGCAAAGCTTAAAATGCTTATAAACGGAGAGGAGGTTGAAAAGGAAGCAGTCGTTAAAGAGAATAAAGACGGAAGCGTTACTTTTGAATTTTCAGACGACGGCTTTGATTCGGAGGAAAAGCAAATAGAAATCGATATTGACGGCGAAGAAAGGAATACAGCTGTTGAGCTTAATACTGAACTTGAAGACAGCTCGGCAGAGCAAAGCGGAAGCTGAAAATTTAACTGATAAAGACAGTATTCCATAATAGATATTAAAGCGCAGGCTTATAAATTATTCGGATAAAACGGATATAAGCCTGTGCTTTTATTTACAGGATTTATGATAGGATTTATTTTTTTCAGTAACCAAATTTTACGTTTGTTATCATTGTTTTATCACATAAGGGGGTATAATATAAGTATAGAAACAAAAAGCAAGGATACATAATATCGGATAGCTTTCGGTAAAACGGATCTGTATTGAATATAAAGGAGGAAATGAGTCATGGATAATTTTAATAATAACAGCGGAAATTTTGAAAATCAGAACAGTCAGTCAAACAGCCAGAATGATTCCCAGACTTATAACGGCAGTCAGATGAATGAATTTTCATATAAGCCCGAAAAGAAAAAGAGCAGGGGCAGAAAAGCGCTAACCGGAATTATAGGAGTTTTGAGCGTTGTAGCTATAGGCGCTACTTCAATAGTCGGCTATTCCTTAGTAACAGGAATAGGGACCGAATCGGATTCATCAAGTCTTTCTTCCCAGAGTCAGAGCAGCAAGGCGCAGAACACAAGCGGAAAACCAACGGTAAACAGAGAGAATCTTCCGTCAATCATTCAGCTTGCAACGCCTAGCGATGCAATGACTATACCGGATATTGTCGATAAGGTATCTCCTTCGGTTGTAGGAATATCATGTATGACAAACAGCGGAACAGTTACGGGAACCGGTATTATTATGAGCGCTGACGGCTATATTATAACAAACGCTCATGTAGTAAACGGAGCAAGCGCTATCTCTGTAGTGCTTCCAAGCTCGTATACTGATGAAAGCTCAGGAAATGATGATTCAACGATAGAAGCTGAGCTTATAGGAAAGGATACGCAGACCGATCTTGCGGTCATAAAGATAAATAAGAATGGACTTACTGCTGCGGAATTCGGAACTTCTGCCGAAATCAAGGTAGGAGAGGTTTCAATAGTGATCGGAAATCCTCTTGGGTTTGATCTTGCCAATTCCGTAACTGCCGGAATTATTTCGGCAACGGACAGAACTCTTACTATAGAGGACAGGACAATGAATCTTATACAGACCGACGCTTCAATAAACAACGGAAACTCCGGCGGTCCGCTTATCAATGCATACGGACAGGTAATAGGAGTAACGTCGGCAAAGGTCGCATCAACCTACGGTGAAGGACTTGGATTTGCTATACCGATAGACGAAGCTACGCCGATAATCGACGATCTTATAAAATACGGCTATGTTACCGGAAGACCGACTTTAGGAATCAGCGGTGAAAACGTAACTGACGTTTATTCGCAGTACTATGATATACCAAAGGGATTCTTTGTAAGAAGCGTTGAATCAGAAAGCGCTGCCGAAAAAGCAGGAATCAAGGTAAACGATATAGTTATAGGTATTGAGGGCAACCTTATTGAGTCTATTGAAGAATTCAACGAGGTCAAGGAAAAATACAAGGCAGGAGACGAAATAACAGTTTCCGTTTACAGAGACGGCGAGATAATTGATAAAAAGGTTACTCTCGGCGAAGCTATAGATAAGAACGAAGAACAACAGAATAATCAGCAGCAGAATAACGGCGGTTATGATAATTATCGTGAGTTCTTTAACCAGTTCGGAGGTTTTTAATACTCCGTTATATTAAATAAGCTTTCTTCTAAATTAAGTTTTCTTCATATTTTTTCATATTCTTTTACTTCAAGGCTAAAGGCTGTTCCGTTAAAAGGGGCAGCCTTTAGCCGTAAGGAAGCAGAGAAAAAAATAAAAAGGAGCGGTAAAACCACTCCTTGATTATTGATTATTTTGTATTTTTCAGAGTCCAGCGGAACGGTGCGATCCTTCTTGCGCGGGTATTGTCAATATTCCAGTTGTTAAACGTTGAAGCAGGATCAAAATATCTGTAATCCGTTTTAGCCTTTGATTTATTGAAGCTTATTCCGACACCGGGATTTCTCTGGATTACCGCTCCTATACGGTGATGATCGCGCTCGTAATCAAGAATCTCTTTAGCGGTTATCATTCTTGAATCGCTTACATTGTAAATTCCCTCATATCTTCCCTCGGGGATATTGATGATCCCGTTGATAAAATCGATAAGGTTGAATACGCAGCAGAAAGAAAAGCCGTATTCTCCGTCCTTATATATGTAAGCAACATCGTCCTTGTAATCGTATACCCTGTCGCGAAGATTCTGAGTATATTCTGCCGTATAGACCGGAGCAACTCTTGCAATAACTGGAACGGTATCAGATTTTTTAAACGATTTCATCATATACTTTTCGGAGGTGAGCTTGAGATCAACGTAATTAGAGCTTCCCTTTTCAGGATTTGTTTCGCGGATAGGTTCTCTTCCCTTCTGAGTACCGTAAACCTGCGTAGTGCTGAGAAGCAGGAAATTCTTGACCATATGCTTGTCGGCAAGCTCATAAATAAATTTGTCGCAGAGCTTGCTTTTTTTGATTTCGGCGTCGGTAACATAAGGATCAATATCGTTGTCGACCGAATTTGCCAGATGAACAACAGAGTCGATCTTGTTGCTTGCTATAATTCCCTCTATAGCGTCCTTGTCGGTTATATCGCACTGAACAAAGGTATAATTCGCATCGGTGCCGATATAATCGTTCTTACGGCTGTCTACGCCGAAAACTCTATGTTTTTTCTGCAGCAGATTAGATGTCAGATACATTCCTATCATGCCGCTTGCGCCTGTAATTAGAACTGATGCCATTACAAGTCACTCCTTCCCCAAGAAACAGCATATTATATACATACATTATAACACATATTTTAAATATTGCAAATGGTTTTAGCTGTTTTATAAAAAAGTTTTATTTTATTGATAATTTTGCTTGCTTAAATTTGTGAATTGTGATAAAATTATAATAGCAAAAAGCAACTAATTCCGGTTTATAATTAATTAGATAGATGTATTAATCAAAAGGAGAAATAAAAATTGAGCTATTCAGATCTATTGTTTTTTCTTGGACTGCTGCCGCTGTCCGTTCTTTTTTCTTTTCTTGACAGAAGCGCTGAATATAAAAATTTTATACTTATAATAACCTCGGTCATTTTCTTTGCGTGGGCAAAGCCGATCATAGTCTGCCTGCTTTTTTTGACGGTTATTGCCGAATATCTTATAGGCATAGGAATAGAAAAAAGCAAATCAGCAGGAAAGGCAGGCGCAAGGGCGCTGCTTTTTGCCGATCTGATAATGAATGCAGGTATATTCTTTGTTTTTGCACACAACTATCTTTTTGACAAGGTTGAAATATTAAGCTTTTCCGAGGCAGTTATTCCTTTGGGCGTAGCTTATTATACAGTAAGAGGCTTTTCATACTGCTACGACGTTTATACTGATAAAATAAAGGCGGAGAGAAATATATTCTGCCTGCTTACATATATGGTTTCATATCATTTTATGATAGTCGGGCCGATAGTGAGGTACGGAGATATAGAGCCATATATAAGAAAAAGAACGGCCGGAGGAAGAGAAATAAACGAGGGCCTTAAAATATTTATCCCCGGTCTTGCAAAGGTATTGCTGCTTGCTCCGGTATTTTCGGGAATAAAGCTTGCAGGACTTAACGGAGAAGAGATCACGCTGCTGGGCTGCTGGCTGGGAATGATCTCATTTTTCGCCGAGGCTTATTTTATATTTACAGGAATGTCGGATATGGCGAGAGGTCTTGGAAAAATGAACGGCTTCAATTATCCCGAAAACTATAGGGAACTTGGAGTAAAAGGTCTTTTTACGGGTCTGCTGGAAAGCTTCAATACTACGCTCGTTAAATTTTTTGAAGAGGTTTCTGAAAGGGCGGGCAGAGGAAAAAAGCTGCTTACTGCGGTATGTACGGTACTCTGCTTTGCGGCGGTCATGATCTGGTACGAGGCAAGGCTGAATTTTCTTATAGTCGGAATAGCGGCGGGGATAATTGCTGTACTAGAGAAATACGCATACGGCAGAAAGCTTGAAAGGCTTCCGTCGGCAGTTAAGTTTATATACGTTTTTATTCTCAGTATGATATTATTCGGCGGTCTTTATTTTTCAAGTATGTACGGTTACAGGAAATGGCTTCTGGCGCTTGTCGGAACAGGAACGGAATATGAGCTGAGCGTTGCAGTAAAAAACGCGGTTTTAAACAATATTGTACTGATCGTTATTGCTTTTATAAGCGTTTGCCCTGTAATAAGAAAGCCTTTGCTTTCAGCGGCAGAAAGATATGGGGAAAGGTCGGCAAGAGCATACGGACAGGTTATGATATGCAAAACTGCGGCAAGGGCAATGGTTCTGCTTTTATGCGTTATTACTGCGGCGGCAAAGCTAGCGGTCTAGTCAGAGAGGTTTTAGCTAATGGATAATAAAATAAATCAGTTAAATTTAAACGCTGAAGAAGAAGCCGAATTTATTTTACCGGACGAATGTGAGGAAAGCCAAAAGGCTTTGGAGGAGATAAACAGGGAAAATCTCAAGTCTCAGTATGAGTTTATAAATCTTATAACTCTTGCGTTTATAATGCTCTGCGCCGCTTCCGTATTTATTATTTTTACAAGCAGCAAGAAATTCGGAGATGAGGGGAATAAGTTTTCTGTACAAAGGCTTGTTTCGGGTGAATATACGGCTGAAATACAAAGCAGATATGAAAGTACGGTTCCGTTTCCGGAGCAGATAAAATGGCTGGAAGAGAGGATCTCGCTTTTTTATGGGTTTGGAAATAAGGTTTCTGATCCTATGGGAGGAACTTCTCAGGAAACTGACGAAAAGCCGAACAGCTTTGATGAGCCGGAGGAAAATCGCCACGAAGAAAAGACAGTAACTACAGCGGCTTCAGCGGAAAAGAAAACTGAAACGGAAAAGCCAAAGGAAACAGCTCCGGCTTATAATACTACATATAAAAGGACTACTTCGGAAACAACTACAACGACATCTGAAACTACTTCGGCAACGACAACTAATAATAACGCTCCGCAGGTAAATACGACGGTAACCGTACCGCCGGTAACTACAGCAAAACCTACGGAAACGACTACAAAGACTACAACTGTGAAAACGACGACAACAACAAAGACTACGACCGAACAGACCGAGCCGACGGAGGACAGCTCCGAAATCACGCCGGAGGGTGAATAAAATGACGCAGCGCCAATCAAATCCCTTTCGGCTGTCCGAAGATAACAAAAGGTATCAGACATACAGCTATTATCTTAAAAAAAGATTCGGAAAAAAGGTATTCAAGGTACCGCTTAATATTGATCTTGGCTGTCCGAACAGGGACGGAACAAAGGGAACGGGAGGCTGTATATTCTGTTCGTCAAAGCTGAGCGGAGATTTTGCAGGCGATCCATGCGACGATATAAGGATTCAGTATGAAAACGTAAAGAAAAAAATGAACCGCAAATGGGCAGACGGACTATGTATTCCTTATTTTCAGGCGGGGTCAAATACCTACGGAGATACTCAGCAGCTGAGAAGAATGTTTGAAACAGCGCTCGGGTTTGAAAGCTGCACAGGTCTGAGCATTGCTACGAGGGCGGATTGTATAGACGCGGAAAAGGCGGATATGCTGGCGGAGTTAGCAGATAAAACGTATCTTACCGTTGAGCTTGGCTTGCAGAGCGTTTATGATAAAACAGCTTTGATCTGCAATAGATGTCACACTTTTGAGGATTTTCTTAACGGCTTTATGCTGCTGAAAGAGCGCGGAATAAACGTGTGTGTTCATATTATAAACGGTCTTCCTGAGGAAACACAGGATATGATGGTAAATACGGCGAAAGTTTGCGGAGAGCTGGGTATTCACAGCATAAAAATACATCTTCTGCATATTTTAAAGAATACAAGGCTTGCACAGATCTATGAAGCAGGCGGGGTAGAACCTATGAGCAGAGAGGCGTATGTAAATACGGTATGCGATCAGCTGGAGGTCATACCGGAAAATGTAATAATACAGCGGGTGACCGGCGACGGAGCAAAGGACGATCTTATAGCACCGCTGTGGAGTTTGAAAAAATTCTGTGTAATGAACGAGATAGACAAGGAGCTTTTAAGAAGAAACAGCTATCAGGGCTGCCGCTTATAAAAACAGCCTGAAATAATTTAGTTTTACGGAGGCAGAAAAATGAAAAGATCAATGACTTTAAGCTATGAGGTCGGAAACGGACTTTATCTGAATATAACAAATAAATGTCCTTGCAACTGTACCTTTTGTATAAGAAACAACGGCGACGGGGCATACGGTTCCGATCCGCTGTGGCTTGAGCATCAGCCGACTGCGGAGGAAATAATCGAGGATCTGAAAAAAAGAAAGCTTGACAGCTATGATGAAATAGTATTCTGCGGGTACGGAGAACCTACCTGTGAACTTGAAATATTAAAGACAGTTTCCGGCTATATCCGATCGGTAACAAAAACTCCTGTAAGGATAAATACCAACGGCTTGTCAGACCTTATAAACAAGAGAAATACAGCTCCTGAATTTAAGGGGATCGCTGATACGGTATCTATCAGCCTTAACGCTTCAACAAAAGAGGAATACGATAAGGTAACAAGACCGTCTTTCAGGGGTTCAGACTGCTTTGCCGAGATGCTTGACTTTGCCGCAAGGGTCAAAGATTATGTTCCGAATGTAATGCTTACGGTAGTAGATATAATCGGAGAAGAGGAAATAAGAAGGTCAAGGGAGATAGCTGAAGGTATAGGAATCCAGCTAAGGGTAAGGGAATATATACCCGACTGAAAATAAAGCAGAAAAAATGATTTTACCTGCGCTTATCGGATAAAATCATAACGTAAAATATTGAAAGGAGGGCATATTCCCTATCGGGAGTATGGTCTGAGTATGACAGAAAAGCCATGGCGGAAGAATCTTATAAAAATTGAACCCTATACGGCGGGGGAACAGCCTGACTCTGAGGATATAATAAAATTAAATGCCAATGAAAATCCGTACCCTCCGTCGCCTATGGTACAAAGGGCGATACATGAATTTGACGCAGAGAGGTTAAAGCTGTATCCCAGTATGGACGCTTCAGAGCTGAGAGAAGCCGCGGCGGAATATTACGGTTTAAAAAAGGAAAACGTTTTTGCCGGAAACGGCTCGGACGACGTGCTTGCTGCCGCGTTCAGAGCGTTTTTCAATTCTGATGTTCCAATTGCTTTTCCTGACATTACCTATTCATTCTATCCTGTCTGGTGCAGTCTTTTTAATATACCTTACAAAACCTATGCAGTCAATAATGACTTTGAGATAAATATTGAGGACTATTATGCCCCAAACGGAGGAGTAGTTATTCCGAATCCCAATGCTCCTACGACTCTTGACCTCGGAAGAGATAAGATCATCACTTTACTGGAGCATAATAGGGACTGTATCGTAATAATTGATGAGGCGTACATTGATTTCGGAGGAATATCTTCCGCCGAACTGATAAAGAAATATGACAATTTGGTGGTAACTCAGACTTTCTCAAAATCAAGGTCGCTGGCAGGTATGAGAATTGCCGCCGCTTTTGCCGATCCTGAGCTTATCTCTTATATGGAAGCGGTAAAGGATTCATACAATTCATATCCGGTCGACAGCGTTGCTTCTGCGGCAGCGGCGGCAGCGCTGAAAGACAGAGATTACTATAAGAAAACAACGGCTGAAATTATCAGAACAAGAGATAATTTTATCGCTGTACTGCGCAGTATGGGCTTCAGGGTACTTGATAGCAGAGCAAATTTCGTTTTCTGTACTCACCCGAAGTTTAAGGCTAAGGATATATTTGAATATGCGAAGTCAAAAAAAATATACATACGGTATTTCAATAAGCCGAGAATCGATAATTTTCTAAGGATAACTATCGGTACGGACGATCAGATGAAGAAGCTTGAAAAAGTTTTGGAAGAGTTTATTTCTGGATGAGAACATCAGGCTGTCAGAAAAATTCGATCTGACAGCCTTTTTTTTCTGCATAGTATGCAATATAGGAATCACGGCTGTTTTCGGCGCAGATAAGATTAGAGCTTCTGTCTATCATATATCTGTCGGCTTTTTGGTAGGAATCACTGCCGCAGTGAAAGTCGATCTGAAATACAGAATCAGCTTTTTCGTGTATGCTGTAATAACGCTCGCGCCATTTTTCAGGCCACTTTACAGCTTGTTCTTCATACGGAATAACAAGCTTAAGAGCAATTAAAAAGTTTTCCTTGAGCGAGGTCAGGATCTCCGCAGAATAGATCGGCACGCCCATTTCACAGTTGGTATAAAAGGTTTTGATCCCCTTTTTGTAACAATCAAGAATTTTTTCAAATAAAATAAGCTTGCAGTTATTTTCTTCGTCTTTTGTCATTATTGAATTAAAATCGCCCGCGATAGTACAGGCTTTGTTCATTTGAGAATTCATGCTTGATCTCCTTTATAATAAAATTATTACTTATTATATCATAAATATTTAATATACGCAACTGCGTATATTAAAAGTGGAAAACTTTGTTACAATATCCGTAGAGGTGTTGTAAATGAAGGTTAAAAATATGGTAGTTAAAAGGATCATGGATCTGTGCCGGGAAAGAAGTATAACTCTAAACGAATTAGCTAACCGTTCAGGTCTTACTCCCTCGACGGTTTATTCGATAACGGACGAAGCAAGGAAAAATATATCTGTCGTTACCGTTAAAACGATTTGTGACGGTCTTGAAATTACGCTTGGAGAATTTTTCAGCACGGAAGAGTTTGATAATCTGCCGCAGGAGATTGAATAAAGTTCTGATAATATTATTTTATCTGAATTACAGATAAAAGTCAATATCTTAACCGCAGATATGCCATAATATTTGTGGGTGATAAAATATGTATGAGCATATAAAAGGTCTTCGGCAGGACAGGGATCTAAAACAGAAGGAAGTTGCTGAATATCTTAACGTTTCGCAGAATACTTATTCTCAGTATGAAAACGGGATCATTTCTCTGACCGCAGAGATACTTGTGAAGCTTGCGCGTTTTTACGGAACAAGCGTAGATTATCTTCTCGGCGAAACCAATATCAAAGAACCGTATCCTAAAGGACAGCAGGAAAAGCCGGTAAAACAGAATATTCCGTGAAAAATTGATCAAAGTACAAAAAAGCGTACTGCAAAACGGAGCTTTTGCACAGAAGTCCAGACAAACGGACAGTTTATCCTGTATAATATAATTACTGAATTAATTATACAGGAGGAAATAAAAATGCTGGAGGTAATTGCGCTTGTTTCACCGGTAGTCATAGGCATAAACGGTATATGTGAATTTTTAGGGCTTCTCGGAGACAGCGGAGATAAAAAGAAAAGGGATATTTATACTGAAAAGACCTATTACAGGTAACAGCAGTACGGTTGAAATAACCGCCGTTATATGCTATACTTAATAATATTGCATAATAAGCTATGAAACGGAGGTAAATGTCCGAAGCTTTTCGGGCGTACATATGGAAACAGCGATCTTAATTATACTTATCAGCTGTGCGGTAATGCTGATAATTCTTATTATCAAGCAGAACGGCGGCAATAACGGAGAGGAATTGTTGTCCCGCCTTGAAAAATTGCAAGGAGAGCTTTCGGCGGAGCAGAGCCGGCTCAGGCAGGAGCTTTCCAACAATGTGTCAAATTCTATGGGAACAATGGGCGGTATGCTTTCAGAAAATCAGAAAAGCTTTGCTGAGAGTCAGGAAAAAAGGCTTCTGGAAATGGACAGGCATATAGTAGAAAAGCAGCAGGAAATGACTGCTTCGGTTCAGGCTCAGCTAAGGATTTTTGAGGAGCGTCTTAAAACTCTTGAAACTACGAACCAGCAGAAGCTGGAGGATATGAGAAGCACTATATCAAAGCAGCTTACGTCGATACAGGAGGATAATGCAAAGCAGCTTGACAAGATAAGAGGCACGGTTGACGAAAAGCTTCAGGAGTCGCTTGAAAAGAAAATGAACGAATCCTTTAAGCTTGTAAGCGAGCGGCTGGAGCAGGTATACAAGGGACTGGGAGAAATGCAGACTCTTGCTTCGGGAGTAGGCGATCTGAAAAAGGTGCTTTCAAACGTAAAGACAAGAGGTATTCTCGGGGAAATACAGCTGGGCGCTATATTGCAGGAGATCCTTACGCCGGAGCAGTATGAAACGGAAGTCCCTACCGTTCCCAACAGCAGGGAGCGGGTCGAATTTGCAGTCAGGCTTCCCGCCTCCGACGGGGGAGAGCATATCTACCTGCCTATTGACAGTAAATTTCCGGGAGATACTTACGCTGCTTTGCAGGACGCATATGAAAGCGGCAGCGCAGACGCTGTAAAATCGGCGTATAAGAATCTTGAGGGAATAATCAAGAAGTGTGCAAAGGATATTCATGATAAGTATATATGCCCGCCGTATACCACAAGTTTTGCGGTAATGTTCCTACCATTTGAAGGACTGTATGCCGAGGTGGTAAATCACGGACTTGTGGAGGTTTTACAGCGTGACTACAGCGTTAATATAGCCGGGCCGTCTACAATGGCAGCTATGCTCAATTCCCTCCAGATGGGATTTAAAACCTTGCAGATACAAAAGCGCAGCAGCGAGGTATGGCAGGTTCTGGGGGCGGTAAAAACCGAATTCGGTAAGTTTGAGGAGGTGCTTTCCTCCGCCAGAAACCGTATCCGTCAGCTGGACGACGATCTTGATAAGCTTGTCGGCGTAAGGACAAGGGGCATTAACCGTAAGTTGAGGGAAATAGAACAGCTAGATTCAGAAGAAGCGGAAAAGCTGCTGTCGGTAAGCGGCGAATAGCTGCTTTATAGAAATTAAATACATAAAATAAAACAGGCGAACACATACCTCTGCCGTAACCGCAGTAAAGGTATGCGTTCGCCTGATTAAGTTAGTAAGGTCAGGATTTAAGAGGTTTTTCCGTCGTTATAGGCTTCGTTTTCAACAGTATAGGCGGGATTTGAAAATGGATACAGCTGTTTGAATTCGTTAAAATCACCCTCTGAATGATTTGAGCCCTGAGGTATCAGCCCTGTACAGTCGTTAGCGGAGCAGGAGGGATTATAGCCTTCAAACGGCACTGTTCTACCGTCCGGAGAATTTTTATCGTACTGTTCGGCGCAGGTTCGCAGCTCTTTAAAGGCTTCGGCGTTTTTTTCAAGCAGGCTGCTCTGCATCTGCGGTGAAAGAGATTCAAAGAAGCGGCGGCTTGAAGCGTCGTTTTCAAGCAGATCCCTTAGGGAAGAATTTTTTTCAGACATAATTATTGCAATGCTCCCTGACGAGAGCATTCCTCCTTTCAGACCAGTTTATATTTACAGTTTATATTATTTGTCCTTACGGAAGAAATAAACATGGGATTTTCAGGGCATACGAATATGAAATTTTAAGAAAACAGAAGATAAAATAAGAAAACAAGAGCATATATGAGATAAATTAAATCGTATATTGCTTTTTGACTTAAAAAGTCATAAGACCAAACTTGCGGTTCAAATGAACCTGTGCTATAATCATAGTATCGTAAGACACGAAGAAAAGAACTTGAAAGAATGTGAATTACGAAAAATAAAAAAGATCTGAAAAGCATGGGGTGCGACGGAAATTTAAATGCTTTTAGGATCAATGGGGAGAACTGCCTGCGGCTGTACAGCCGTACGGAAAACAATGCAGTCAGATTCAGAAAAAAGTAAGCTGTACAGTCTGGTACGGCAGCAGGACCCAAAAAACAAAACGGATAAGATCAGACAATTCAGGCAAAATGCAAAACGCAGAAAGGAACGGTGAAAAAATATGCTGGACAAATTGCCGGGAACGGCGCTGGATTTTGACGCAAAGGCGGAGGAGGACGCTTTTTCACTTATCGAGCCGATTTTATCGGCAACCGGAGGACTGACCCTTTCACAGCTTTCGACTTTGACGGGTCTTGAAGGTTCGACGATACAGAATTGGATAAAGCGTGGCTGGGTAACTCCGGCGGTAGGGAAAAAATATACCGAACGTCAGATAGTACGAATACTTCTTATCAATATTCTAAGAGGAACGATGAAGCTTGAAAATATTGCGGGTCTAATGGCTTATATCAACGGAAGGGTTGACGATATGTCCGACGATATACTTCACGATACCGAGCTTTACAATCTGATGTGCAGACTGCTTTGCATTATGTCAAAGAAAAATCTTCACAGCCGTGACGAGATAGCTGAAGAAACAGATAAAAATCTATCTCCCGAATATATCGGCGAACAGAGAAAAAGGCTCAATGAAGTACTGCTTATACTTATTATGGGATACAGGGCTTCGTATTATAAGCGTCAGGCGGAGAGGGAGTTTGAAAAGCTGAATATTATTTAGTTCAGCAAAAAATATGGGGAAGAAGTCAGTCATAAAGAAAAACACACATATACAGCGTTATGATCAGGCTGTATAAAATCACATTAAAACGGAGGAAATAATATGCTGAATTCAAAAGTTGTGGACATCGGACCTAAAAAGAAAACTGGAAAGCTGATAGGTATAATCGTATGTGCTGTTGTTATTCTTATACTTGTTATATCATCGGTAGCTATAGTTCCGGCAGGTGCGACAGGCGTTATTGTTACATTCGGAAAGGTATCCGAGGGGACCTATTCGGAGGGCTTTCATCTGAAAGTGCCATTTGCTCAGGAGCTTGTAGTCGTATCAAATAAGATACAGGTATATGAGGCGGACGCAAGCGCAGTATCAAAGGATCTTCAGACGGTAAGCTCAAAGATCGCAGTAAATTTCAGGGTACGCAATGATTCATCGGCGATGATCTATAAGAACATAGGTGCAGATTATCAGTCTGTTATACTTATGCCTGCCGTTCAGGAATCTATGAAGGCAGTAAGCGCAAAATATACTGCGGAGGAGCTGATAACCGAGCGTAATCAGGTCGGAAGCGAGATCAAGGAACAGCTTGAATCGAAGGTGTCCGATTACGGTATCCAGATCGAAAAGTTCAATATTGTAAATTTTGATTTCTCTGCAGAGTTTAATAACGCAATAGAGGCAAAGCAGGTCGCAGAGCAAAATCTTATAAAAACCAAAACCGAGCAGGAGCAGCAGATCGTGATCGCAGAGGCGGAGGCAAAGAAGAAAACAATTGCCGCCGAAGCTGACGCAACTGCAATAAAAACCAGAGCCGACGCTCAGGCAGAGGCAAATAAGGTTCTTTCAGAATCTATAAACGATACGCTTATAAGGTATGAAACAATAGACAAATGGGACGGCGTACTGCCAAAGGTAGCTTCGTCCGCCAATCCTCTGGTAAGCCTGGATCTTGACGAAAAGGCCGCTGTAAAAGAGGGCGAATAACAGAGTATATCTCAGCGGAGTTTAACAGCTCCGCTGTTTTTTATATATACGGATAAGTGAATTTCGGCCTGCTAAAAATTTTATAAAATATAAATATATGAAATATGTACAAGCGGTCAATCACAAATTTGTGCAAGTTTTTTCAGAATTTTTGTATACAAACTACAAAAAGTATGTTATAATAAGCATACGGCACAAGCCGAAGATAAATTATACCGAAAGGGGACTTTGTTATGAGATCAATTATTACGATAAGCCGTGAATTTGGCAGCGGCGGACGGGAAATAGGTCAGAAGCTTGCTGACGAAATGGGTATAGGATTTTATGACAAAGAGCTTCTTGAAATGGCTTCAAAGGAAAGCGGTATCTGCGAGGAGCTGTTTGTTAAGCACGATGAAAGCTATACCAACAGCTTTTTGTATTCACTGGTTATGGGAAACTATCCCGTAACGGCAGACGGCAGGCTTAATCCTGAAATGCCGTTGAATCACAAAATATTTTTGGCTCAGTTTGAAACTATCAAAAAGCTGGCGGATAAGGGTCCCTGCGTTATTGTCGGAAGATGCGCAGATTATGTGCTTAAGGCAAACAGCAATGTTATAAATTTCTTTATTACGGGAAATATGACCCAGAAAAAGAAGCGTATCTTAGAGCGCTACGATATTGAGAAGAATAAGGTCGAGGATTTTATACGGAAGACTGATAAGCGCAGAGCAAATTATTATAATTATTATTCCGATATGAAATGGGGAGAGGCGAAGAATTATGATCTTTGCATCAACTCCTCAAAGACGGGAACTGAAGGCGCAGTAATGCTTATGAAGGAATATATAAGGATAAAAGAGGGTATGACAGAGTAAGGCTGTCAATACCGTGGATAACAGAGAATGATTTTTAATATATAAGAAAAGAGTTTATCTATAGAATTTTTCTTTTCAATTCATTTTACTTTCCTTACTTACAGAAAAAAGCCGTCCCTAAAGGCGGCTTTTTTCATGTTTGATCCCGTCTTAATTATTCAAGCTGACTTCGCATTGATGCCAGTAGCTTTTTTTCACGCCTTGAAACCTGTACCTGAGTCATGCCCAGAATCCTGGCCGTATCGGTCTGAGTTCTGTTTTTAAAATATCTTAGAAAAATAAGCTGCCTGTCCTTAGGCTCAAGGCGGCTCATTACCTGCCTGAGAGAAAGCGAATCGGTTATCGTCATATCAGGCGGAGGAGTCGGTATATCGATCTGACCGTGCTCTGAATCATCGCCGGATTCGGTAAGGCTTATTGGCGGTAAAGCGACGTTAAGAGCTTCTACAACGGCATCGCAGGATTCGCCGGACAGTTCGCAAAGCTCGTCTACCGTCGGTTCCCTGCCCTCGCCGGCAATGAATTTTTCCCGGCAGCGCGAGATCCTCATTGAAAGCTCCTTGATACTTCGGCTAACCTTTATTGTTCCTCCGTCACGAAAAAGTCTTTTTATTTCGCCGAGGATCACAGGAACCGCGTAGGTCGAAAATTTGACTCCACGTTCAGGATCAAAAGCCTTTGAAGCTTTTATAAGACCTATGCAGCCTGCTCCGTAAAGGTCATCGTATTCAATTCCCTTTCCGCGGAAACGGTTTGCACATAGGTGAACAAGCCCCAGGTTTTCTTCTGCGAGCCTGCCGGATTCTTCGGTTTTGGTTATCATCGGAATGCCTTTCGGGTTTTCAGTGTTTTTTCCATGACAACGGTAGTTCCCTTTCCCTTCTGACTGCGTACCTTTATTTTGTCCATAAAGCTTTCCATTACCGCAAAGCCCAGACCGGCCCGCTCTTCCTCAGGGGCGGTAGTAAACAGCGGCTCCATAGCCTTTTCTACATCGTCAATACCGCAGCCCTTGTCACGTATTTTTATGTAAACCCTGCCCTTGTCGAGTATCCGAACCTGTATAAATACCTCTCCTACAGTATCACGGTAAGCGTGTACGATACAGTTTGTTACCCCCTCCGAAACGGCGGTCTTTATTTCAGACAGCTCGTCTATCTGCGGGTCAAGCTGCGTAAGAAAGCCCGATACCGCTATTCTTGAAAAACGCTCGTTTTCCGAGTAGCTCGGAAAGCTCAGTTTCATTTCGTTTACTGCTGTTTGCTTCACTTTTAACATTCCTCTCGATATTTATTTATTTTCAGCTGAAAGCTGCTTGTCCTCTGTGTCTGCACGGGACTTGGATAACTCCGGATTGCCCGAATCCTCCTCAGGAGAAGAGCAGGAAATAATTCTGCTAAGCCTGTGAAGTCCTGCAAGCTGCATTACCTTTCGTATATACGGCGGCGGATTTGCAGTCAGAACCTCTCCGCCAAGCTCGGTCATTATCTTGTAGCGGCCCATGACAAGTCCTATTCCCGAACTGTCCATAAAGGTTACGTTCCTGAAATCAATAATAAGGGTTTTAGGGCTATATTCCTTTATTGAACCGTCTATCTCGCCGCGTATGTATTTTGCGGTGTGATGATCTATATCGCCGTATATAACAGCGGTAAGCTTTCTTTCCTCTCTTTCGGGATAAATTTTAACGTCCATATCGGTCATTCCTTTCGCAGTTTTGTTTTCTGAATAAAATAATAACAGCTTCCGTCAGAAAATTTTGTCGGAAGCTGTTGGACGGTTTTGTGCCGTCAGCGTATTTTTATATAGCCTATGTAAAAACAGGCAATGTAAAAAAATTGAACATAATCAAATTTGCGTCACATCAAGCAGCGCACTTTGTATCGAATTATGAAGAAATGTTTCATTTATTTGCTATTAAGAATATATTCGCACGGAAATTATCGCTGCAATTAATAAACATTTTATTAATTGCGTGCAATTGTTCTGAAAACGTGCCTGAGTTTAGAATGATTTAATTCTTTGTAAAACAATATGCACAAAAAACAAGAGAAGTTATTAGACATAATAAACAAATGTAAAAGTTGCACAAAAAAACATCACTCTTAAACGTTTAAGTAAACTTGACAAACTACCGTAAAATTGATATAATTAAGATTAGCTAAATGAGCCCTTTTTGACATATCTGATAAAAAAACAGCTTCAAAACTGTGCAATATTGTTAGTCTTTTGAACAATTTCACTAGATATTGTGGTGAAATTTGTGCAAACCACTATATGTTTATATTGCACAAAGATTTGTGCGTTTTTTAGGCAAAATGCAAAAAATACGGTAATATTTTTATGGTCAAATTGCATGAAAATATTTCTTTTTTCAGAAAGGTTTGCGCTTATGGATGTTATTCTTTCGACAGAGGGTCTCTGCCGCGATTTTAAAATCGGCGACGGAAGTATTGTTTCGGCGCTGAAGAACATAAATATTGAAATAGAAAAAGGCAGGCTGACGATTCTCAGAGGACGTTCCGGAAGCGGAAAGACTACCCTTATAAATATTCTCGGCGCGCTGGATAAACCCACAAAGGGAAAGGTAATGTTCGGCGGCAAGGATATTACAAGGCTTTCTGAAAAAAAGAGGGACGAGATAAGACGCTATGAAATGTCGTTTGTATTTCAGTCGGTGGCGCTTATGTCGGGCATGACCGCATATGAGAATGTCGAATTCGGTCTCAGGCTGGCGAAATACCCCTATGATCAGAGGGATAAACGGGTGCGAGAGGTACTGAAAAACGTAAATCTCGATAAGCGTATGTTTCACCGGCCGGGGGAAATGTCGGGAGGAGAACAGCAGAGAGTGGCGATCGCCAGAGCGATAGCGCATAATCCTGCTATAGTATTTGCTGACGAGCCTACAGCCGAGCTTGATACAGGAACTGCGCTTCACGTTGTAAAGCTTTTTAAGGAGCTTGTCGCTGATCATCAGATGACAATTATCATGACGACTCACGATCCGAGTATGATTGATATTGCCGACCGCGTTTATACGCTGGAGGACGGTGAGATTATTGAGTGACGCTATGACCTCTGACAATATAATAACAGCCGATAATGAAAAATACATGATCAGGTGTGAAAACCTGGTGAAAATTTACAAGACTGACGAAATCGAAGTCGTTGCGCTTCAGGGTCTGGATCTGGACGTTGAGCGCGGAGAACTGATGGCGATTGTCGGCAATTCCGGCAGCGGAAAATCAACACTTTTGAATATGCTGGGGGGTCTTGACAAACCCTCGGCGGGAAGTCTTTTCGTTGACGGTAAGAATCTGCTTAAATTCAGCGATAAGGACTATATGGAGTATAAGCGGAATACCGTCGGCTTTGTTTGGCAGAATAACGCGAGAAACCTTGTGCCGTATCTAACAGCGGCACAGAACGTCGAGCTTCCTATGCTGCTTAAAAGCCAGCGGCGCCGCAGGGAAAGAGCGCTTGAGCTACTTGATAAGGTAGGTCTTTCGCACCGCAGGAATTCAAGGCTTGATCAGATGTCAGGAGGAGAGCAGCAGAGGGTTGCGATAGCCATTGCTCTTGCCAACAATCCAAGGCTTCTTTTGGCAGACGAACCGACAGGTTCGGTCGATACAAAGACTTCAAATGTTATCCTGGATATATTCAAGGAGCTTAATAAAACAGAACATATAACGGTAGTTATAGTTACGCATGATGTTAAGCTTGCCCGCCACATTGACAGAGTCGTGGCGATAAGAGACGGAAGAACCAGCTCGGAGATAGTAAGAAAGCGCTCTTATGTAGAGGAGCTTAATGAGCTTGGCGATATAGTTAGGGTCGAGGATGAGAGTCAGGACATTCACGAGGAGCTTGTAGTGCTTGACCGTTCGGGAAGGCTTCAGCTTCCTAAGGATTATATGGAGGCTCTTGAAATAAAGGGCGGAGATAAGGTAAAGGTCGAGCTTGACCGTGAGGATAAGAAGCTTTATCTTTTCAAGTCGGGATAGACCTTGGTACATTACTTATTTTTACGGCGGCGCAAGCTGCCTTGAGCCTAAGCGGGCTTTATACAGCTTTTTGGGGATACGCAGCTATACTATTTATAATATATAGGTTTATAGGACGGTTTCTTCAGGAAAGATATTTGCAAATAATTAGGAAAGGTGGATTCATAAGTGAAGAACACAATGTTTAGGCGTGTTATCTCATCTGCACTGGCAATGGCGCTTGCGGCTACAAGCTGCATGACCGTACTTGCAGACGCTGAACAGACTGACGGTTCGGCGGCAGGAGCTACAGACGACAGCACTCTAGGCAAACAGGAGATTTCTGCCGAGCTGGTTGACGCAAGCAACCGTGAAAACGCATACAGCAATTATGTTAAAAAGTACGCGGATGCGGCAAGACCCGATCAGGAAGTTATTATTAACGGAGCTGATTTCATCAATAAGAGCGACGACGCTGATATATCGGTCGCGTCTGTTGACGGCGAAGACAACGTAATGCAATGGACAAATCAGGAGGGCAGCGTTACCTTTGAATTTGAGGTAAAGGAGTCCGGCGTTTACAATATCGAGGCTTATTATGAAGCGCTTGCCGGAGGAACTACTTCCGTTGAGTTTGCATTGCTTATAGACGACGTTTGTCCCTATACGACTGCGTCGAGGATCACGCTGTCAAAGAGATGGGTAAACGAAACAGAGATCCTGCAGGACGTTAAGGGAAACGATATACGTCCGGGACAGGTAGAGGAGGTCTGCTGGCAGACTTCTCCCCTAAAGGATATTGACGGTCTTTTCAACGATCCGCTGCAGTTCTACATTGAAGCCGGAAAACATACGCTGACGCTTCAGTCAACAAAAGCTCAGTTTGCTCTTAAATATCTGAAGCTTTATCAGCATAAGGCGGCTGAGCCTTATACGGCTCCGAGCAGCGAGGAGATAAACGCTTCGAGCGCCGATATTATAAAGCTTGAGGGCGAAACCGCCGATTATAAATCTGACAGAACGCTGTTCCCTACCAATGACAGAAACTCATATCTTACGTCATCGGCGACGGGAAGCAGTCCGACAAAAACAAAATATAACACCATAGGTAAGGAAAGCTGGACTCAGGCTACTCAGGCGATAACCTGGAAGGTAAACGTAGCTAAGGACGGATATTACAGAATCGGTATCCGCGCAAGACAGGACTCGCAGAGAGGAATGTACTCCAACAGACGCCTTTACATAGACGGAGCAGTTCCCAACGCAGAGTCGGGTCAGATAAAGTTCTATTACAGCACTGACTGGCAGCTTACCGTTCCTTCGACAGCGGACGGTCAGGAGATGTATTACTATCTTACCGCCGGAGTTCACGAGCTTACGCTTGAGGCTATACCCGGAGAGATAGGCGAGATCATGGGCGAGCTGGACGAGATCGTTTATAACGTAAACAGCTATTACAGACAGATCCGTCAGATAACCGGTCCTGATCCCGACGAATACAACAACTATATGATAGATAATGCTATTCCCGGAATAGTTGACGATTTCAGGAGCTACTCAGAAATGCTCAGGGCTCAGATGAAGAAGATCGAAGAGCTTTCCGGTCAGGGCGGTACAGAAGCTGTAACGCTTGATAAGCTTGCTATCGTACTTGACAAGTGCGTTTCAAAGCCGGATAGGATTCCGCAGATGATGTCACAGATAAAGGATAATGTTACTTCTGTTTCATCGTGGATAAATCAGTACCGTGCTCAGCCTTTAGAGATAGATATGATCGAGATCGCGACTTCCGATAAGGAATTCACTTCCTGCGATACGTCGTTCTTCTCGGCACTATCCTTTGGCTTCAAGGCTTTTGTAGGTTCTTTCTTTGAGGATTACAATTCGCTCTCTGAGGATGACGGCGAGGACGCAATGACCTGTTGGATCACACTCGGACGTGATAATGCGCTTGTAGTTCAGAACCTTGTTAATAACGAATACAATCCTACCGCCAAGACAAAGGTAAACCTCAAGCTTGTACAGGGCGGTATCGTTGAGGCGACGTTTGCCGGAAAGGGACCGGATCTTGCGCTCTTCCTGGGAGGAGATTTCCCGATCCAGCTTGCGGCGAGAGGTGTGCTTGTTGACGTTTCCCAGTATTCGGATTTTGAAGAGGTAAAACAGAGATTTTCTCCGCAGGCAACTGTTCTTTACGAATATAACGGAGGAACCTACGGACTCCCCGTATCTCAGACATTCCCAATGCTGTTCTATCGTTCGGACGTTCTTTCCGAGTACGGGATCGATCCTGCAACAGATCTGAACACCTGGGACGGAATGATAGAAGCGCTTCCTACGCTTCAGAGAAACTATATGGAGATCGGCCTTATTCTCCCTGTTCTGACAAGTACGGGAGGAACGACTTATGTTTCTCCTATTATAGAAGCGGGAAATACCTTTGCAATGATGCTGCTCCAGCAGGGAGTAAGCTTCTACAACGATACTCAGACAAAAACCAACTTTGATACACAGGAAGCAGTCAACGCATTCGACGCGTGGACCAAGTTCTATACGACTTACAGCTTCCAGCAGACATATGATGCGTTTACACGTTTCAGACAGGGCGATATGCCGGTAGTTATTCAGAACTATACCTTCTATAACCAGCTTTCTGTAGCCGCTCCCGAAATTAAGGGCTGCTGGGGCTTCCAGCCGGTTCCCGGAACGGTTCAGGAGGACGGAACGATCAATCATGCCGCTAATTCTCAGGGTTCGGGCGCTGTTATCTTTACTCGTCTTGACCAGGAAAAGAGAGATGAGGCTTGGGAATTTATCAAGTGGTTTACATCTAAGGAAACACAGGTTTCCTACGGTAACGATATAGAAGCGGTTCTCGGAACAATGGGTAGATTCGATACTGCCAACGTAGAAGCGATGGATGAGCTTTCATGGACATCAGCCGAGGTAGTTCAGCTCAAGAACCAGCTGCTTGCTCAGGTCGAGATCCCTGTAATTCCGGCGTCCTACGGCGTAACACGAAACGTTATGAATGCCTTCCGTGAGGTAGTAAACGACTATGAAAACGCCCGTGATACCTTGTTCTGGTACAACAAGGATATTAACGACGAGATAACACGTAAGCGTGAAGACCTCGGTCTTTCCGTGCAGTAGAAAGGGGAGAGTGATTAATGTCTAAAAATATAAATCCTGATACTCCTATAAATAAGCAGGGAAAATGGACTTACACATGGCATATGATGAAAGTCAACAAGGGCTGCTACGGTCTGCTTGCGCCTTTTATGATCCTGTTTCTGATTTTCACTGTTATTCCCGTTGTAATGTCGCTTCCTATGGGCTTTACTAACTTCAACATGATTCAGACTCCTAAGTTTATAGGACTTTCAAACTTCTATACCCTGTTTCTCAACGACGACGTATTTCTTATTGCGGTGAGGAACACGCTTATCTTTGCGATCTTTACAGGACCGTTCTCGTATATTCTCAGCTTTTTTATTGCATGGCTGATAAACGAAATGCATCCTTTCCTAAAAACGCTTTTCACATTTGTTTTCTATGCGCCTTCAATGACGACGTCGGTTTATGTGACCTGGCAGCTTATCCTTTCGGGAGACTCCTACGGTTACCTTAACGCCGTTATGATGGATATAGGCTTATTCAATTCGCCTAAGCAGTTCCTGACCGATACAAATTACATTCTTCCTGTAGTTATTATCGTTCAGCTCTGGATATCAATGGGCGCAGGCTTCCTTGCTATCCGTGCGGGCTTCCAGAATATCGACAAGTCGATGTACGAGGCGGGAGCTATCGAGGGTATCAAGAACAGATGGCAGGAGCTTTTTACAATTACTATCCCGTCAATGGGACCTCAGCTTCTCTTTGCTGCGGTAATGCAGATCTCGTCATCGTTTACGGTAGGTATGGTAGGACAGAACCTTGTTGGTCTGCCGTCAACCGACTACGCCGCGCATACGATAATGAACCACGCTACCGACTACGGTTCCATACGTTACGAAATGGGTTACGCTTCGGCAATATGTTTTGTTCTGTTTGCGGCGATGCTGCTGGCAAATAAGGGCGTAAACTGGCTGCTGGGCAAATACCTTGATTAAGGAGGTGAGTTTACGAAATGGCAAGAAGAAAGAAAAAGCAAGTAACGATCGACAAGCTGAAGGTAAAAGATAAAAAGAAGAGAATAAACGGTTCTCTGGGCGGAGATATTGCGATCTTAGTGTTTCTTATACTGCTTGGCTTGTTTATGATCTTCCCGATTTATTATTCTGTAGTACAGTCTATGAAGCCTGTAGAAGAGCTGTTCGTATTCCCACCTAAGCTTTACGTTCTGAATCCGACGACCAGAAACTTTTCGGATATGTTTAAGGTCGCGGCAAGTATGTGGGTACCGCTTTCAAGATATATCTTCAACAGCGTTTTCATTACAATAGTTATCTGCGTATGCAATCTGTTTGTATGCTGCTGCGCCGGATTCGTGCTTTCAAAGTGCAGATTCCCCGGTTCAAAGCTGATCAACCAGCTTATTGTTGTAGCGCTTTTGTTCCAGTCCAACGCAACATGGATCATGCAGTTCCTGGTAATGTCTAAGCTTCACATGATCGATACATACTGGGCTTTGATACTGCCGTATATTTCGACTGCTATGGGTCTGTTCCTTATGAGACAGAGTATGTCAACGATCCATGATTCAATGATAGAGGCTGCAAAGGTTGACGGAGCGGGTCTGTTCAGAATATGCTGGCAGATAGTAGTTCCGAACTCAAAGCCTGCAATAATGACTCTTATAATTTTTGCATTTCAGGGCGCATGGAACATTCAGGGCGGTTCGCTTATCTATTCTGAAGAGCTTAAAACGCTGCCTACGATTGTTCAGCAGATCACCATGGCAGGACTTGCAAGACAGGGCGTAACCTTTGCGTCCGCCGTACTGCTTCTTATTCCGCCGCTGGTTGTATTCCTTATTGCCCAGAGCAACGTTATGGAAACTATGGCGCATTCGGGTATTAAGGATTAATCGGTTCAACAATAAAATACGGAAAGGAAACAGGTGATAAGTAGTGTCGAGAATGAAAAATTCTTTGAAAAGAGTACTCACGCTGTCGATGGCAGCGGCCGCCGCACTGGCTATGACGACCACCGCTTTCGCAGATGAGCCATATAATTCCTATAACTACGATACATGGGAGGATCCGATACCCTCACAGAGCGGTTATAGAGTAGAAAGAACGGTTACGGGGGCAGAGATGGGTCTTTCAAGACTCAGCGACCCTGAGGATCCGCTTTTTGTAAGCGAAAACGCTTCCCCTACTTTAAGCGACGCCAAGGATATGTATATGGATGACGAGCGCAGTGAGTTCTGGGTAGCGGATTCTAAAAACAACAGGATACTCAGACTTAACAAGGATCTTGAGGTGATCGGTCGTTATTACGGTGTTAAGGGCAGCAGCGAGATAAACGTGGACGAAACCACAGGGCTTTCAAATTTCATGAACCCGTACGGAGTTTATGTTATGACAAGTCCGATTACAGGCGACTTAACAATGTATGTTGCCGATTATGACAATTCGAGAGTAGTTAAAGCAAAAATTGTTTCAGAAACTGAGTGTGAGCTTATTCAGGAGTATACCAAGCCGGAAGAAGCTTTGTATTCGTCCAAGACCTTTAACCCTACTAAGATCCTGGTCGATAACGCAGAGAATGTATATGCGGTTGTTAAATCGGTAAACACGGGTTCAGTTCAGTTTGCAAGGGATGGAAGCTTCACAGGCTTCTACGGCGCAAACCGTGTTGAAGTAACAGCTGCTGTTATAGCCCAGAAGCTCTGGAGAACTATAGCTTCAAATGATCAGATCGCCGGAATGGCAAGAAACGTACCTGTAGAGTACGCAAACTTCGATATTGACGCAGACGGCTTTATCTATACGGTTACAGAGGTATCGACCTCTACCGATGCGGTTAAAAAGCTTAATCCTGCGGGCTATAATATCTGGGACAATGATGTCGGCAATAAGTATAACTTCGGAGATATAGCCGAAGCTCAGTGGGACGCAACAACAAACTCAAAGCATTCTACAAGACTGACAGATATAGTTATCGGAAACAACGGACTTATCAATGTTCTTGACTATGAAACCGGACGTGTGTTCCAGTATGACCGGAACTGTAATCTTGTGTGCATATTCGGAACAAAGAACTCGACCTCAGATCAGAGGGGAAGCTTCGGCAATCCGAATGCTGTAGAGGCTCTCGGAAACAACGTCTATGTTCTGGACGGAGCAAAGAACGACATAACCGTATTTACCGAAACAATGTTCGGAAAATATGTTCACGCTGCGTTTGAGAATTATGACGAGGGCCGTTACTCAGAGGCAAAAGCCGACTGGGAAGAGGTAATAAAGAGAGACGGAAATTATACGATGGCTTATATAGGCCTGGGAAAAGCCGCTCTTAACGACGGAGAATATTCAAAGGCTCTCAAGTATTTTAAAACAGCGTATGATCAGGACGACTATGACAAGGCATTCAAGTATACGAGGGAAGATTTCCTCAGAGATCATTTTACAGCAATGATCGTAATTATTCTTGCGTTTATAGTTTGGGTGATCATTTTGAAGGTCATTCATAAAAAGGGTATTTATTTGATCAAGAAAAAGTCTAAGGAGGGAAAATAGAATGTATGAATTTTCAACATTAGGCTGGCTGAAGCACGTTATTTTCCATCCTGTAGAGGGATTTGAGGATCTTCGCTGGAAAAAGCAAGGTTCTCTGAAGGTGGCATTTATTATAGTTCTGCTGCTGTTTGTAGATATGGTAGTAAGCAGGCAGCTTACGGGCTTCCAGTTCAACAACGCATACGTTAAAGTTTTTAACGTAGTTCCTCTTATCGTTCAGTCTATTGTATACTTCTTTACATGGGTCATAGGAAACTGGATGCTGTGTACTCTCTTTGACGGAGAGGGAACGCTTAAAAAGATCTGCATTTATTCCGCATATGCATTAGTTCCTTATATAGTATGCGGCTTTATATCAACAGCTCTTTCAAACGTTCTGGTTCAGGAAGAATCCATATGGCTTACCGCTATTTATTATCTCGGACTGGGATGGTCTCTCGTACTTATGATACAGGCGATGAGAGCCGTTCACCAGTATTCATTCGGAAAAACATTATTGTCAATGGTCTTTATCCTGGTGGCAATGCTGCTGATATTGTTCCTTGCAATTCTTCTGCTTTCATTGTTCCAGCAGGTATATGTATTCGGATATTCGGTTTATACCGAAATTGCATACAGAATCAGAGGCTAAATAAGAAACGGTGGTGTAAATTAAATGCATAACAAAAATTATAAAAAAGCTATTGTGTTTGCGTTAGTTCTTACAATGCTGATGCCTCTGGGTTCTATGGCTGCGTCCTCAACCTCGGACGAAGCCGATAGCCAAGCCGTAGCGGCAGGCGAAGATCAGGGCGCTGAAGCGTCAGCGTCTTCCGACGGAGAAGCTGATGAAGAGGACAGCAAAAACGATAAGGACGAATTGCCCGATCCGATCACTGACGAGGATGCAGTTAAATCTTCTAAGGAGATCGCTTCAAACAATAATTTTATAATGTACGCCGACGAGGAAAATGAAAGAATTGGTCTTTATGTAAAATCCTCAGGAAAGTACTGGTGGACATCGCCTATAAATGTAATGTCCGACGAAACTATTATTGATGAAACAAAGGGCACAATGATGAAGTCCGCTCAGAGAAAAGCAATAGCGTCAAGCGTTGCTATCAAGGTCGGCGATCTGAGACAGGAAAAAAGAACAGAATCTCCTGCTCCTGTATACTCTACAAGAGCGACAAAGAGCTGGAGGACCGAAGCAAACGGCGTAGCGGTAACCTATAAGTACGGCTCAGACGGAGTAAAGCTTACGGTTCATTATGAGCTTTGCGATGACAATCTTTATGTATACGCTGATACAGACGAGATCGAAGAGGCAAATACAAGCTCTCTTGACGGAAAGGTTCTTACAAAGCTTCAGCTTTGTCCCTATTTCGGAGCAATTTCAGCATTTGACGAGAACGGCAATGCGACCGAGGGTTATATGATCGTTCCTGACGGAAGCGGCGCAGTTATAAAGTACAATAACGGCAAGGTCAATTATTCGGATTATTCCCAGCAGATATACGGCAGGGATTATACGGCGGTCCCGCTTACCGCTCCGAGAGTTACCGAGCAGGCGTATATGCCGGTTATCGCTACGGTTTCCGGAAACAGCGGAATGGTTGCGATAGCTACCGACGGCGACGCTAATGTATATGCGAAGGCACAGGTAAGCGGACAGAATAAGCAGGCATACAATAACTGCTACTTTGAATTTGAGACAAGAAGTCAGGACGCTTTCTTTATGAGCGGCGACAATTCAAATAAGATAACCGTCTTTGAAAAGGGCGGAATAAAGACAGAGCGCTTCGGAATAAGATATTATCCGATAGATAAGGACGACGGCGTTAACTATGCCGACTGTGCTGAGGTCTACAGAAACTATCTTATCAGCAGTAAGGGTCTTACAAAGAAGACCGAAGCGGATTCAAACGATCTTTATCTCGATTTCTTCGGAGGAGTAATGAAGCAGACCTCGATAGTAGGTATTCCTTTTATGCTGAAAACCGAGATAACAGGTTTCAGTCAGGCTCAGGAGATCGTTGATAAGTTCAAGGATAACGGCGTTTCCGATATGGTCGTAAATTACAACGACTGGACAAACGCTTCGATCAAGAACAAGATATCTACAAAAGTTAAGCCTTCCGGCACTCTCGGAGGATCGGGGGATTTCAACAGCTTTATTTCAGCCGAGAACGTAGATGTTTTCCCGTCTATGAATAATATTCAGATGGATTCGGGCAGCTGGGGATATATGGCGTTTACAAATACAGCTATAAGAGTTTCAAACGCTTATTCAAGACAAAGCTCCTACAGTCCGGCGTTCGGAGTTCCCGTAAAGGGAGTTGCTCCCGCTTTGCTTGCTCCGAATTCCTACGTTAAGGTTTTTGAGCAGATGATCGAAAGCTACAAGGATAAGGATCTTGACAAAATAGGTTTCGGAGAGTATTCGACTAAGCTGGTAAGTGACTTCTCAAGCAAGAATTCTTCCAGCAGAAACGATACCCTGAACACGGTAGTAAACGGCTATAAGAGCGCTTCTGAATCAGTAGGTTCGATACTCTGCGACGGAGCAAACGCTTACGTTCTGCCTTACGCTTCGCAGATAACCAACGTTCCCGTTTACTCAAGCGGCTTCAACCTTACCGACTATGATATTCCGTTCTATCAGATGGTTATTCACGGTTATGTTCCTTATTCGACCAAGCCGATAAACGCCAGCTCAAACACAGGTGAAACCTTTATGCTGGCTCTGGCCTCCGGTTCGGGAATGCATTACGATATGGTCTATGAGGACGCAGCCGAGCTTAAGGATACAGATTACGACGAGCTTTATTACTCCAATTATGAAGGCTGGCTCGATATGGCGGCTAAGCAGTCGAATCTCGCAAGTCAGATACTTTCGGGAGTAAGCGATATGACCATTTCAAACTATGAAATAAGCGGTGACGGAAACGTAATAACTACGACCTACAGCAAGGACGGTTCAAACGTTGTTGTTGAGGTCAATATGTCGGCAGGAACCGCTTCCGTCGACGGTCAGGTTTACGACCTCGGAAACGCTATAGAAGGAGGTATAGAAGGCTAATGAGTAATTTGGAAAACAACTTGCCGAATGACGAGCTGGAAAACAGCGCCGAAGTTCAGGAAACTCAGGAAGCCGATGAAGCTCAGGCTGTGATCAGTGAAGCTGAGGAAGTGCCGGAAGCCGAGGCGGCTGAAGAAGATCCGGCAGAGCAGCTTGCTGCAGAAGCCGCTCCTCCTGTAAAGCGTAAGGGTTCAAGGATTCCGTACGAAAGAAGAAAAGGTCTTTACGGCTACGGCTTTATAGCGATATGGATCTTAGGTACGATCTACTTTTTCATTCTTCCGCTTGTAGAGTCTTTGATCTATTCGTTCAATGAAACCAAGGTAAGCTCCGGCGGAATGGAAATGAAATTCATAGGTTTTCAGAACTATGTGAACGCTTTCCGTAAGGATCAGGATTATTCCAAGGCGCTTATTGAAACGCTGCAGAATACGGCTCTGAAAACTCCGCTGATCTTGATATTCTCGATATTTATCGCAGTGATCCTTAATCAGAAGTTCAGAGGAAGGACATTTGCAAGAGCGGTATTTTTCCTGCCGGTTATAATCGCTACAGGTCCTGTAATCGACATTATTAACGGTAATATGAGCACAGGCGGATACGCCGGCGGCTCGGAGCAGTTCAGCAGTATGTTTGAGGCGGATCTGGTAGATCAGCTTATCAACTTCCTGGGAGTGTATAATATAAGTGATACGCTGACGGAAACGATAAACTCGCTGACGTCGGATATATTCAATCTGGTATGGAATTCGGGTATTCAGATACTTCTGTTCCTATCGGCTCTTCAGGGAATACCGTTCTCTGCTAAGGAGGCGGCTCAGATGGAGGGCGCTACTGCATGGGAATATTTCTGGAAGATTACGATTCCTTATATCAGCCCGATGATTCTTGCCAGCCTGGTATACACGATCGTTGACTCATTCGTTGACCCGTCAAACGAGGTTATGACTATCGTACTTAACAAGTCAAGCAGCTGGGAGCACGGCTATTCGGCGGCTATGGCGTGGGCATACTTCCTTATTGTAGGAGTAGTGCTTGCAATCGTTGTTGCGATCATCAATAAGTTCGTTTATTATGAAGTAGAATAAAGGGGGGATTACAGTGGCAACTAAAAAAGAAGAAAAAGAGTTCGAGAAGGAACGAAAGGCTGCGGTAAAAGCCCGTCATAAGCGAATGAAGGAGGATGGACTTGATAAGTACTTTACTCCCGAGCAGATCCGCTATAACCGTAACAAAAGAATAATAGGAATGGTTTGGCCGTTCTTCAGATTCCTGATTTTGTTCGGTTTGTGCTTTGTAATCCTTTATCCTTTGATATTCATGCTTTCAACGGCGTTCAGACCTGCGGAGCAGATGAACGACCCGTCGGTAGTATGGCTGCCTAAAAGCCTGACCTTGAGCAATATAGAACAGGTTTGGGGCGTAATGAATTTTGATACTACGGTGCTCAATACGATTTTCCTGAACCTTGTAGCCTCGGTGCTTCAGGTAGTTACCTGTTCGATTACAGGCTACGGCTTCGCAAGATTTAAGTTCAAGGGAAAGGGACTGCTGTTTGCTATAGTAGTTCTTATGATCATCGTTCCTCCGCAGATAACGACGATTCCGCTGTATCTGCAGTATGCGTATTTTGACCTTTTCGGTCTTATCCCGCTCTTAAACGGCGGCGAGTCTATTTCGCTTATCAACAGCGGACTTACGATGTATCTTCCCGCTTTGTTTGCAAACGGACTCAGAGCAGGACTGTTTATCTTCATCTTCCGTCAGTTCTTCAGAGGACTGCCTAAGGAGCTTGAGGACGCCGCTTACCTTGACGGCTGCGGACCTCTCAAGACATATCTGAAGGTAATGGTTCCTAACGCAAAAACTTCATTCCTGACAGTTTTCCTGTTCTCGGTAGTATGGTACTGGAACGACTTCTATGTTTCGTCCTCGTTCTTTACAAAGAACGATACAGTTGCGCTTATGCTGAAGAACCTTGATTCAAATCTCCAGCAGCAGCTGTTCGACGGTCAGTCTGTTTCGGTAAGACAAATAATCGTATGGCTTGAAGCCGGCTGTGTGCTTTCAATAACTCCCCTGTTGGTTATGTACATATTCCTCCAGAGGTACTTTATCGAAGGTATCGAGCGTTCAGGTATTACAGGTATTTAACAGCAATTTAAAGCAGAGCGCTTATAAACGTGCGCTCTGCTTTTTTATTTTTACTTGGTTATAATATTTATCGGCAGTTCATAAAAAATATTAGCGGAAAACGTTTTCTGACCTTGCATAATTTCTTGGATATGTTATAATTATTTTAAATGCAAGGATTCCGTATCAGTGCGGAGCCTGCTTATTATTTTATATATAAGGAGTACAGTGCAATGCCGATAAGCTACAATGAAACCGCGCGGATCTTCAAGCTTCGCGCAAAGGATACCGATTATATTATAAAGGCTGCCCCGGGCGAATATCTCGCTCACGTTTATTTCGGAAGAAAAGTGCCCGACGAGGATCTGACCTATCTTCTCAGACTTGACGAAAACCCGTTTACGCCGGAGACTAATAACCGGGATAAAGCCTGCTATATGGATACGCTTCCCTTTGAGTATCCCTGCTTCGGCCTCGGCGACTACCGTGAGCCTGCATTTAAGATATTGGATAATGGAGGAATGTCGACCTGTGATCTAAGATATAAGTCGCATAAGATTTATAAGGGAAAGCCTGCTTTAAAAGGTCTGCCGGCAACTTTTGCGACAGAGGAAAGCGGCTGCGAAACTCTTGAGATCGTTATGGAGGACAAGCCGGCAGGTCTTGAAGCAACGCTTATTTATACGGCTTTCGATAAGCTGGATGTTATTACCCGCTCGGTAAAGGTCAGAAATACTGGAGCTGAGCCTTGTGCTATTACAAGAGTTTATTCTGCCTGCGTTGATTTTGATACTCACGAATTTGATATGATAACCCTTAACGGCTCGTGGGCAAGGGAACGAGCTGTAGAAAGATGCAGACTTCACCACGGAAAGCAGTCTATAGATTCAATGCGCGGCGAATCCTCTCATCAGAACAACCCGTTTGTTGCTCTCTGCGAGCATAAGGCGGACGAAGACTGCGGAGAGGTTTACGGCTTTAACTTTGTTTATTCGGGCAACTTTATAGCACAGGCGGAGGTTACACAGCATAAGAAAACACGCTTCCTAATGGGCATAAACGATATGGATTTTTCGTGGCTGCTTGAAGCTGGTGAGGAGTTTATTGCTCCTGAGGCCGTTATGGTCCATTCGGATAGCGGTCTTGGCAAAATGTCGAGAACCTTCCACGACCTATATAGAAATAATCTTATAAGAGGCGAGTATAAGGACAAACGCCGCCCGATACTTATCAACAACTGGGAGGCTACATATTTCAACTTCAATACTGAAAAGCTTATTGATATTGCAAAGGAAGCATCAAAGCTTGGCATTGAAATGCTTGTAATGGACGACGGCTGGTTCGGTCACAGAGATTCGGATAACTCATCGCTCGGCGATTGGTTCGTATATGAAAAGAAAATCGACGGTGGTCTGAAATATCTTGTGGACGAGGTCAATAAGCTGGGTATGAAGTTCGGTATCTGGTTCGAGCCTGAAATGATCTCTCCCGACTCGGAGCTTTATAAAACTCACCCTGAATGGGCGATCCAGGTCAAGGGCAGAGAGCTTACCCTCTGCCGTGAGCAGTACGTTCTCGACTATTCAAGACAGGACGTAAGAGATCATGTTTTCGGCATGATGAAAAATATACTCGATTCGGCAAATATCGAATATATAAAGTGGGATATGAACAGACAGCTAACTGAGGTAGGTTCAAATGCTCTTTCCGCAAACCGCCAGCGTGAGCTTTGGCACAGATATGTTCTTGGTGTTTATGAGCTTATGGACAGGGTAACAAGCGCTTATCCGCACATTCTGCTTGAAAACTGCTCGGGGGGCGGAGCAAGATTCGATCCGGGTATGCTCTATTATTCGCCGCAGATCTGGTGCTCGGACGATACCGACGCCATAGAAAGACTGAAAATTCAGTACGGTACATCAATGTGTTATCCTTGCTCTGCAATGGGCGCTCACGTTTCCGACTGCCCTAACCATACTGTAGGAAGAAGCACCCCGTTTACAACAAGAGGACATGTCGCAATGGTGGGAACCTTCGGCTATGAGCTTGACGTTACAAAGATTCCTCAGCAGGACAGGGACGCTATTCCGGGACAGATCGAAGAATTTAATAAGTACAACAAGCTCGTAAGAACGGGAGATCAGTACAGAATAGGCAATATGTTCGAGGATAACACCTGGGATTCATGGATGTTTGTTGCAAAGGATAAAAGCGAGGCGCTGTTTGAGTTTATTCAGGTACTCGGCAGACCTAACGAGCGTTCGAGAAGAATCAAGCTGAAGGGACTTGACCCGAATAAATATTACTTTGAGGAAAGCAAGCCGGAAATCAAGCTTTCGGGAGCGGCTTTGATGAACTGCGGAATCAATATCGGCGGAATATGGGGAGATTATCAATCAAGGATTCTTCATTTTATGGAGGCATAAAATACCCTTACTCATAATTATTGGAATAGGTTTAACTTATGCGTCTTTAATGACGACCTCTCTTATGGCAGTGGCAGAGGTAGTACGTCTTAAAAGAGCAGGCTTGATTTCAAGTAAGCAAGCATTAAAGCTTGCGGTTTTTCAGTTTATATTCATTCAGGATATCGCAGGAGCAATAATGATCTACAATACTGAAAAGAGAACATTGGAAGGTACAAGGAATACCTGAGCTATAATCTTTACTGAATAATAAGCAGGCAGCAAAAGGCTGGTCAAGCCTCTTGCTGCTGTGATAAAATGTAAACGAATACAGGCAAGTGACAGCTTTTGAAAAACATTAGTAAATTTTTTCAGACGGATATATTGAAAGTTAATTAAAAACAAGGAGGGTTTTAACCAGTGAATTTCAGGAAATTTACAGCCATAGGCTTAGCCTGCGCTCTTGCAGCTGCAGCTTTTACGGGCTGCGGCAAAAAGGACGGCAAATCGTCAGAGCCGGACGGGAAAATTGAACAGACGGATTATTATAACGCTCAGCATGAGGAAACAGGCTGGGAATGGGGCAATGTTGAAATTGTCGGCGGAGGTTTTGTTCCAAACGTAATTTATAATCCGACCGAGGAGGGTCTTGCTTACGCCAGAACCGATATAGGCGGAGCGTATAAGCTTAATAAGGATACAAACCGATGGGAATGTATTACAGATTTTATCGGCGGTGACGATTGGAACCTTATGGGTATTGAAAGTATTGCTACTGATCCCGTAGAGCCTAACAGGCTGTATCTGGCGGCAGGTACGTATACTACAGGAAGCGGAGCTGTACTTGTATCAGACGATTACGGCGAAAACTTTATGAAGGTCGATCTTCCTTTCGGAAACGGAGGAAACGAGGTAGGACGCGGTGCGGGCGAACGTTTGCAGGTAGACCCCAACGATAACAGCATTATTTATTTCGGAACAAGAAATGCCGGACTTTACAGATCGGTCGATTACGGCAGAACATGGAATAAGGTCGAAAGCTTCCCTACCGACGGCGGTTATACTGAAAGCGGATATTCGGTAGGTCTTACATTTGTAGCTTTTGATAAAGCTTCCTCAGAAAGCGGAAATGCTACGAAAACTATTTTTGTTGGAGCGGCAAAAAATTCAGGCAATTATATTTACCGTTCTGACGACGCAGGAGAAACCTGGAACGAGATCGAAAACCCAATGTCGGAAAAGGCGCAGAACAATAGCCGTCTTAAGCCTGTTCAGGGGGAGGTTTCCTCAGACGGGTATCTGTATACAACTTGGTCATATAAGGTAGGCCCGAATGAAGCGACTCAGGGAGCGGTACAGAAATACGATATAAAAGAGGGTAAATGGAAGGAAATAACACCCGACCTTATTTATACCTGCGGTTATTCCGGATTATCCGTAAATCCAGGCGATCCTCAGAATATAGTTGTTACAACGCTGTGTCTGTGGGGAGTAGTAGATAATGTTTTCGTAACCTACGACGGCGGAAAGACCTGGGATTCATTCTGGGATCCCGATACTGAGGAAGCAAACTATAAAATAGATATTTCAGCTTCAGAATGGCTCGATTGGCAGGGACAGCTCAAGCTTGGCTGGTGGATGACGGGAGTTGCAATAAATCCGTTCGATCCTGATGAGATCATGTACGGGACCGGAGCAACTATTTTCGGAACTGACAACCTGACGAAAATATCAAGCGAGCCTGTAAATCTATCTGTTAGGGCAATAGGAATCGAAGAAACGGCTATATTTGATTTTGTATCGCCTAATTATCTGGACGAGGATACCCCGGAGCTTTACTCTATTATGGGGGATATTTACGGCTTCAGGCATGACGACGTTTCAAAAGCGCCTAAGGAGCATTACGGCGACTTTAAATCGACCTCTCTTGATTGTGCGGGACAGGATTATCATTACGTTGTAAGAGCTACGGACGAGGACAGCGGAACGGTTTATTATTCTTCCGACGCCGCTCAGACCTGGCAGGAGGTCGAGAGCCTTCCCGACGAATCTCTGGAAAAGTCCGGAGGACAGGTCAAGCTTTCGGCAGACGGTAAGACTATATTCTGGCAGCCGGGTATGGCGGGGGTACGTCCGTTTGTATCGGACGATTTCGGAAAGACCTGGACAGAATGCGAGGACGTACCGGCTGGCTCGATTATTGAAACCGATAAGGTAAATCCTAAAAAGTTCTATGCGGCATACGACGGATTTTTCTATATGAGCGAGGACGGAGGAAAAAGCTTTGAACAGATAGCGAATTTCCTGGTTTCAAATATTACCTATGAGGCGTGTCCCGATACGGAGGGAGATCTCTGGATAGCGGTAGGCTCGGGAGGAGTTTATTATCTCGATACATCAACAGGAGAGCTCGCTTCCGTTTCAAAGGATATTCAGGCTTGTGACGCTCTCGGTCTTGGAAAAGCCGAAAAGGACGGAGATTATATGACTCTGTATATGATAGGCGAGGCAAATAACGAGGGCCACGGCGTTTATATGTCGCAGGACAAGGGCGTTACCTGGACAAGGATCAACGACGATACCGAAAAATGGGGCAACGTAAATCCCAATATTTCAGGAGATCCCAAAACCTTCGGAAGATGCTATATCTCTACTAACGGACGAGGAATTATAATGGGTAATAAAAAATAGTAGGATCTGCTGACTGTCAATATTGTAAACAAAAGGCCCGGATAGAATACACCCGGGTCTTTTTGTGCAATATATACAAAAATTGCAATGAATATTCTCTAAAGTTCTACACACTTAATTTTATCAAAAGCTTGCAAAGCGTGGTTTTATAGTGTATAATAATACTTGCGTGACTGCACAAGGTGTCTTTATGCTAAGTGCAAGACACCTAGATATGCGATGAAGTGAAAGGTTGCCGGCGGTCTGCCGGGTAATTTTCATGGAGTATGTCCGATTTTAAACCGGGCGACTGTAATACCGAAACACAGTATGTGCTTATGCTTCTTGCGAGGGGCGGGTTTCCGCTTTTGGCATAGGTGCGGTAAGCTGCGGTGTTTTCCGTTTTTCTTAGTCCGAATACCTAAAGGGTGATTCGGAATTTTTTATCGGGTAAAAGGGAAACACACGGCAGAGTGTAATTTGAAAAATCGGCGTTTGCAAAGCCGAATTCATACACAAGGTATTGCGGAAGGGCATATGCCCTGCCCCCACATTTAGATATTGCAACGAGGAGGCGATTTTAAGTGGCAGTCAATGAAAAGATCAGAATCAAGATCAAGGGTTATGAGCATGCGGTAGTAGACGCAGCTGCAACAAAGATTGTAGAGGCTGTAAAGCGTTCGGGAGCACAGGTTTCAGGACCTATCCCCCTTCCTACCGACAAGGAGATCGTAACGATACTCAGAGCTGTTCATAAGTACAAGGACAGCAGAGAGCAGTTTGAGATGAGAACTCATAAGAGACTTATCGACGTTATCCGTCCTACAAAGGAAACTACTCAGGCTCTCGAAGGTCTTGAACTTCCTGCAGGCGTAAACATTGTAATGGAAATCAAGTAATTTCCAAAAAGAGATTACGGGTAATCTCTCATCAGTGTAATGCAGGTCATGTTGGGCATAAAATTACTTGGCTCAACCAATAACCAAATAGGAGGAAATAAAAATGCAGAAGGGTATCATCGGAAAGAAAATCGGCATGACGCAGATTTTCGATGAGGCAGGAAAAGTTATTCCTGTAACTGTTGTTGAAGCAGGTCCCTGCGTTGTCGTTCAGAAGAAAACCGTTGAAAACGACGGATATGAGGCTGTACAGCTCGGCTTCGGCGACATAAGGGCAAAGAGGGTAAACAAGCCTCTTGCGGGACACTTCAAAAAGGCTGACGTAGCTATGAAGAGAACTCTTAAGGAGTTCAGATTTGAGGACATCTCAAGTCTTAACGTCGGCGATATTGTAAAGGCTGATGCTTTTGCCGAGGGCGACATCGTTGATGTCAGCGGAACCAGCAAGGGTAAAGGCTTCGCAGGAACAATCAAACGTCACAACAATTCAAGGCTCAAGGAAACTCACGGTACCGGCCCTGTTCACAGACACGCAGGCTCAATGGGCGCTTGTTCATCTCCTTCGAGAATTTACAAGGGCAAGGGAATGCCGGGTCATATGGGCGCTGAAAAGGTAACCGTTCAGAATCTTGAAATTGTAAAGATCGACGCAGAAAATAATCTTATCGCAATCAAGGGAGCAATTCCGGGACCTAAGAACGGAACTGTTACTATTGTTGACTGCGTTAAGAAGGCTTAGTGGAAGGAGGATATTATTATGTCAAAGATTTCAGTATTTGATATGACAGGCAAAAAAGTAGCCGACACTGAGCTTAACGACGCCGTTTTCGGTATCGAGCCGAATAAGAGCGTTATGCACGCAATGGTTGTAAATTATCTGGCTAACCAGAGACACGGAACCCAGTCAACTCTTACAAGAACGGAAGTAAGGGGCGGCGGAAGAAAGCCGTGGAGACAGAAGGGTACCGGTCATGCAAGACAGGGCTCCATCAGAGCTCCCCAGTGGGTTCACGGAGGAATTGCTCTCGGACCTAAGCCAAGAGATTACAGCTATTCTCTTAATAAAAAGGAGAGAAGGCTCGGCATGAAGTCAGCGCTTTCTTCTAAGGTCATCGACGAGAACCTTGTAGTTGTAGACGCTATCAAGGCTGACGAGTTCAAGACCAAGACGATCGTTGAAATGCTCAAGGCTCTTAACGTTGAGGGCAAGGCTCTTATCGTTACAGCTGAGACTGACGCTAAGATCGTAAAGAGCGCAGGAAACATTCCGGGAGTTAAAACAGCTACCGTAAATACGCTTAATGTTTACGATATTCTGAACTATGATAAATTTATCGTTGCTTCGGACGCTGTAACAAAGATTGAGGAGGTTTATGCGTAATGACTAAGACTGCTCAAGATATTGTAATCAGACCGATTATCACTGAAGACTCTATGGAAAGGCTTCAGAGCAAGAAATATACCTTCGAAGTTGCCAAGGACGCTAATAAAGTCGAGATCGCAAAGGCGGTCGAAGAGCTTTTCGGCGTTAAAGTCGCTAAGGTAAATACCATAAGCGTAAAGGGCAAGGAGAAGAGAATGGGAAGAAACACAGGTTTCAGACCCGACTGGAAAAAGGCTATAGTTACTCTTGAAGGCGATAAGACTATCGAATTCTTCGACGGAATGTATTAATCCGCAGGAGGATAAGCCTTCTGAAAGAGGGCGCAAGTAAAGCTTGCGCTGCTCCCCTTCCGACGTTATCCGAGGAGGAACGGGGAAAGGTTCTGCGAGGCGGCGAGGGCCGCTTGGCTAAAATAGGCCTCATTCACCGCAGAATGTAGGTATGGAGGGGTTCTTGGAACAGATATGCTGTTCTTTGGCTTCTTCGCAAAACTCAGATTAAGGAGTGAATTTCAAATGGCAATAAAGAGCTATAAGCCTACGACTCCGGGTAGACGCGGTATGACAGTTACCGATTACTCAGAGCTTTCAAAGGCTGCTCCCTGCAAGTCGCTGCTCGAGCCTTTGGACAAGAAGTCCGGCAGAAACAGCTACGGCAGAATTACCGTTCGTCACAGAGGCGGCGGAGTAAGAAGAAAGTACCGTGTAATTGATTTTAAGAGGAACAAGCTCGATATGAACGCAACTGTTCTTACTATCGAGTACGATCCTAACAGATCGGCATTTATCGCTCTCGTTCAGTACGAGGACGGCGAGAAGAGATACATCATCGCTCCTAACGGACTTTCCGTCGGCGATGTTATCAGATCGGGAGCCGGCGCTGATATCAAGCCCGGAAATGCGCTTGCACTGGCAAACATTCCTGTAGGTACTTTTATTCATAACCTCGAGCTTTATCCCGGAAAGGGCGCACAGCTTGTACGTTCAGCCGGAAATATGGCTCAGCTTATGGGCAAGGAGGACGCTTACGCTCTCGTAAGACTTCCTTCGGGCGAAATGAGAAAAATTCCGATCAATTGTATGGCTACAATAGGACAGGTCGGAAATATCGACCATGAAAACGTAAATATCGGTAAGGCCGGAAGAAAGCGTCACATGGGCTGGAGACCTACCGTAAGAGGTTCGGTAATGAACCCCTGCGACCACCCGCACGGAGGCGGTGAAGGTAAATCTCCTGTCGGACGTCCTAGTCCTGTTACTCCTTGGGGCAAGCCAACAATGGGTTACAAGACACGCGCTAAGCATCATCGCTCCGATAAGTTTATCGTAAAACGCAGAAACGGTAAGTAATGCTGAAAGGAGGCAGATGAATAATGGGCAGAAGTGTCAAAAAGGGACCTTACGTTGAAGAATCCCTTATGAAGAAAGTAATTGCAATGAACGAAGCAGGCGAGAAGAAGGTCATCAAGACCTGGAGCAGAGCCTC
This sequence comes from uncultured Ruminococcus sp., assembly GCA_900543145.1. Taxonomy (GTDB): domain Bacteria; phylum Bacillota; class Clostridia; order Oscillospirales; family Ruminococcaceae; genus FB2012. Next base: position 57,519 of record UQPZ01000002.1, on the reverse strand, counting down.
AACAATTTTTCCTGATTTCGTTGGTCATACATTCGCTGTTCATGACGGCCGCAAGCACGCTCCTGTTTATGTAACCGAGGATATGGTTGGTCATAAGCTCGGAGAGTTTGCACCGACAAGAACTTTTAAAGGTCACGCAGGTTCCAAGACCTCTAATAATGGTAAGAGATAGCGGAAAGGAGGAGTTCAGATGGAAGCAAAGGCAATTCTGAGAAATGCTCGTATTGCTCCTCGTAAGGTTCAGATAGTTCTCGACCTTATAAGAGGAAAAGATTATGAAGTTGCTATGGCAACAGTTAAGCACACACCAAAGGCTGCCAGTGAATATTTGGAGAAGCTTCTGAAGTCCGCCGCTGCAAACGCAGAGAACAATCACAACATGGATAAGAACAATCTTTATGTTGCCGAGTGTTACGTTTGCCCGGGACCGATTATGAAGAGAATTATGCCAAGAGCTCAGGGCAGAGCCTATAGAATTCTGAAGAGAACATCGCACGTTACGGTTGTTCTCAAGGAAAAGGAATAAGCTGAAAGAGGAGGTAAACTATGGGCCAGAAAGTTAATCCACACGGACTGAGAGTCGGTGTGATCAAGGATTGGGATTCCCGCTGGTTTGCAGATAAGAGCACTTTCGGCGACACATTGGTTGAGGATTACAACGTTCGTAATTATATTCTTAAAGAGTTGAACAGACGTTCAAAGAATCCGGCTGATAAGTGCGTTTATGCAGGTGTTCCTAAGATTGAGATCGAAAGATTTGCCGACAACGACGGAGGACAGAAGGTTAAGATCCACATTCACTGTGCTAAGCCTGGTCTTGTTATCGGAAGAGGCGGAGCAGAGATCGAAAAGCTTCGTGCAAACCTTGAAAAGAAAATCGGCAAGAAAGTTGCTGTCAATATCGTAGAAGTAAAGCAGCCCGATATCAACGCTCAGCTCGTAGCTGAGAAGATCGCTCACGATCTTGAGGACAGAATTTCCTTCAGACGCGCGATGAAGCAGGCTATCGGCAGAGCTATGAAGCTCGGTGCAAAGGGTATTAAGGTAAGAACCTCAGGCCGTCTTGCAGGAGCTGAGATCGCAAGAAGCGAAACTTATCACGAAGGTACTATTCCGCTTCAGACGATCAGAGCCGATATCGACTACGGTACCGCAGAGGCTCATACGACTTACGGCCGTCTCGGCGTAAAGGTATGGATCTACCGCGGAGAAGTTCTTAAGGGCGAGGTTGCCGCTTCTGACAGGAAGGATACTTCCGACAGAAGACGCAGCAGAAGAGACGGCGACAGACCTAACAGAGGACGCCGCGACTTCAATAAGTCTAGAAGAGAAGGAGGTAACAATTAATGCTGCTTCCAAAGAGAGTTAAGTACAGAAGAGTACAGAGAGGCCGTATGAAGGGCAAGGCCACAAGAGGAAACAAGGTTACGTACGGTGAGTACGGACTTCAGGCTACTCAGCCTGCATGGATCACCTCTAACCAGATCGAGGCTGCCCGTATCGCTATGACAAGATATATCAAGCGTGGCGGTCAGGTATGGATCAAGATATTCCCGGATAAGCCGGTTACTGAAAAGCCTGCTGAAACACGAATGGGTTCAGGAAAGGGTTCTCCTGAGTACTGGGTTGCTGTTGTTAAACCGGGCAGAGTTATGTTTGAGATCGCAGGAGTAAGCGAGGAAGTTGCAAGAGAGGCTATGAGACTTGCAATGCACAAGCTTCCTGTAAAGTGTAAGTTTGTTAAGAAAGAAACTCAGGAAACGGGTGGTGAGCAATAATGAAAGCAAATGAAATCAAGGATCTATCTGCTGCCGAGCTTAACGAAAAGCTGGCAGAGCTTAAGCAGGAGCTTTTTAACCTTCGTTTTCAGCACGCCGTAAATCAGTTGGAAAACCCAATGAGAATGAAGGCTGTAAAGAAGGATATTGCTCGTGTAAAGACATTCATTCGTAAGCAAGAGTCCGGCGTTCAGTAATCACGAAGGGAGGATTTAACTGTGAGCGAAAGAAATCTTAGAAAAACAAGAGTGGGCAAGGTCGTATCAAACAAGATGGACAAGACGATCGTCGTTGCTATCGAGGATAACGTTCAGCACCCTCTTTATAAGAAAATCATCAAGAGAACAGTTAAGCTTAAGGCGCACGATGAAAACAACGTTTGCAACATCGGCGACAAGGTTGAAGTTATGGAAACCCGTCCTATGTCCAAGGACAAGAGATGGCGTTTGGTTAACGTTCTCGAGCAGGCTAAGTAATAATAATTAATACAAGGTAGACGGCAGCAATGCTCTGCCGTGACCTTTTAATGTTGTGAAAGGAGGAACGCACTGTGATACAGATGCAGACTAGCCTGAAAGTTGCAGATAACTCCGGCGCCAAGGAGCTTATGTGCATCAGAGTTTTAGGCGGAACACGCAGAAGGTATGCAAACATCGGTGACGTTGTAGTTGCTTCGGTCAAGAAGGCAACACCAGGCGGCGTTGTTAAAAAAGGCGATGTTGTTAAAGCAGTAATCGTTCGTTCAGCTAAGGGTCTTCGCCGCGCAGACGGAACATATATCCGTTTCGACGAAAACGCTGCTGTTATTATTAAGGAAGATAAAAACCCAAGAGGTACACGTATTTTTGGACCAGTTGCTAAAGAGCTGCGCGAGAAGGATTATCTGAAGATTCTTTCGCTGGCTCCCGAAGTGCTTTAATAGGAGGTGTCGTTAATGAATAAGGTACACGTTAAAACAGGCGACACAGTTGTTATCCTTTCAGGTAAGGATAAGGGCAAGAAGGGCAAGGTTCTCCAGGTTTCGCCTAAGGAAGGCAAGGTAATCGTAGAGGGTCTTAATATTGCCACAAAGCACGTTAAGCCGAGAAGACAGGGCGAGCAGGGCGGAATCGTAAGCGCCGAGGCAGCTTTGTATGCGTCTAAGGTTCAGGCAGTATGTCCTAAGTGCGGAAAGCCCACAAGAATAGCTCATAAGATTCTTGAGGACGGCACAAAGGTAAGAGTATGCAAGAACGCAGACTGCGGCGAAGAATTTTAATAAGGAGGAGATTTTACGATGGCTGCAAGATTAAAAGAATATTATGTTAGCACCGTAGCTCCTGCTATGATGAAGAAATTCCAGTATGCTAACGTTATGCAGATTCCGAAGCTTGACAAGGTTGTTATCAACGTAGGCTGCGGAGCTGATAAGGACAATAAAAAGGTTATCGACGCTATTATGAGCGATCTGGCTGCAATTACCGGTCAGAAGCCTATCGTCTGCAAGGCTAAGAAGTCGGTTGCTAACTTCAAGCTCCGCGACGGACAGATAATCGGCGTAAAGGTTACGCTCAGAGCCGAGAGAATGTATGAGTTCGTTGACAGACTGTTCAACGTTGCATTCCCACGTGTAAGAGACTTCAGAGGCATCAGCGCCAACTCGTTTGACGGAAGAGGAAACTACTCTACCGGTATCAAGGAGCAGCTGATCTTCCCTGAGATCGAATATGATAAGATAGATAAGGTTCGCGGTATGGATATCAACTTTATTACTACCGCTAACACAGACGAAGAGGCTAAGGAGCTTTTGTCCCTTATGGGCGCTCCGTTCGCTAAGTAAGGTTAAGAGGAGGAAAATTCAATGGCTAAAAAGGCTATGATCAATAAACAGCAGGCAAAGCCTAAGTATTCCACTCGTGCTTACAACAGATGTAAAATCTGTGGAAGACCTCATGCTTATTTGAGAAAGTTCGGTATCTGCCGTATCTGCTTCAGAGAATTGGCTCATGACGGTCAGATTCCTGGAGTTAAGAAGGCTAGTTGGTAAAAGGAGGTTAACAAGCATGCAAATTACTGATACAATAGCAGATTTATTGACCAGAATTCGTAATGCAAGTTCTGCAAAGCACGCAACAGTTGACGTTCCTGCATCTAATATGAAAAAGTCGATAACACAGATCCTTGTAGACGAGGGCTATGTCAAGGACTTTAAGATTATTGAGGACGGAAAACAGGGTATAATCAGAATTACTCTAAAATACGATGAGAACAGAAATCCGGTTATTACGGGACTCAGAAGAGTTTCAAAGCCCGGCTTGAGAATTTATTCAAGCTGTGAGGATATGCCTAAGGTAATGAAGGGACTGGGTATTGCAGTCGTTTCAACCTCAAAGGGTATCGTAACCGACAAAAAGGCAAGAGAGCTTAATGTCGGCGGAGAAGTTCTCGCATTTATCTGGTAAGGAGGACTAATATTATGTCTAGAATCGGAATCAAACCTATTAGTGTTCCTGCCGGCGTAGAGGTTTCTGTTGCAGACGGCAACGTTGTAACAGTTAAAGGCCCAAAGGGAACATTGACAAAATCCTTTAACAAGGATATGATCATCAAGTCGGAGAACGGAACGATAACGGTATCCCGTCCTACAGAGGATAAGTTCCATAAATCGCTTCACGGTCTGACTAGAACGCTTATTTTCAACATGGTTGAAGGCGTAACAAACGGTTTTTCAAAGACGCTTGAAATTGTCGGCGTAGGCTACAGAGCGGCAAAGCAGGGTAAGAACCTTGTAATGAACCTTGGTTTCTCTCATCAGGTAATCATTCCTGAAACAGACGAGATCAAGATCGACGTTCCTCAGCCTAACCAGATCGTAGTTTCGGGTATCGATAAGCAGGCAGTAGGTCAGTTCGCTTGCGAGATCCGTGAGAAGCGTCCGCCGGAGCCTTATAAGGGTAAGGGTATTCGCTATACCGGCGAGTATGTTATCCGCAAGGAAGGAAAGGCCGGTAAGGGCAGCAAGAAGTAATTAAAAGGAGAGAATTACTATGGTGAAAAAGCTTGACAGAGCGAAGGCAAGAGCAAAAAGACACGCAAGAGTCCGCAACAAAGTATCCGGAACTCCTGAGTGTCCGCGCCTGAACGTATTCCGCTCCTCAAAGCATATATATGCGCAGATCATTGACGATATCAACGGCGTAACGCTTTGTGCTGCTTCTTCAATGTCCAAGGATTTTGAAGGAAACGGCGGCAACAAGGACGGAGCCCGCAAGGTAGGCGAATTGATCGCTAAAGCGGCTGCTGAAAAGGGAATTGAGAATGTCGTATTCGACAGAGGCGGTTATCTTTATCACGGACGCGTACAAGAGTTAGCAGACGGAGCTCGCGAAGGCGGACTCAAGTTCTAAAAGGAGGGTATACTTTTGGCTATAATAGATGCTTCAACATTGGAACTTAGCGAAAAGGTAGTTGCTATTAACAGGGTATCCAAAACTGTTAAGGGCGGACGTATTATGAAGTTCTCTGCACTTATCGTAGTCGGCGACGGAAACGGTATCGTAGGTTTCGGAATCGGTAAATCAAGCGAAGTTCCCGACGCTATCCGCAAGGGTATCGAGGACGCTAAGAAGAATCTTATCAAGATCTCTCTGAAGGGTACGACTATTCCTCACGAGATTGTAGGTAAGTTCGGAGCAGGCGAGGTTCTGCTTAAGCCTGCCGCAGCCGGTACAGGAGTTATCGCAGGCGGTACGGTAAGAGCAGTAGTAGAAGCAGCGGGTATCAAGGATATAAGAGCGAAGTCGCTTCGTTCAAACAATCCCTGCAACGTTGTAAGAGCTACAATCAACGGTCTTGCGTCAGTAAAATCGGCTGAACAGGTCGCTGATAAGAGAGGCAAGTCAGTAAATGAAATTTTAGGCTAAGGAGGAAACAGCAATGGCAAACTTGAAGATCGAGTTGGTTAAAAGCCTTAACTCTAAGATTAAGAAGCAAGTGCTGACAGCTAATTCTCTTGGTCTTAGAAAAATCGGTGATGTAACGACCCAGCCTGACAACGCTCAGACTCAGGGAAAGATCAGAGTTATATCACACCTTATTAAAGTAACCGAAGCGTAAAGCAAGGAGGTGCGAAACATATGAAATTGCACGAATTATCACCTGCTGAGGGTTCTACAAAGGACGTAAAGCGTAAGGGCCGCGGACATGGTTCCGGAAACGGCAAAACTGCCGGAAAAGGTCATAAGGGTCAGAAGGCTCGTTCGGGCGGCGGAGTAAGACCTGGCTTTGAAGGCGGTCAGACATCGCTTGCCAGAAGAATTCCTAAGCGCGGATTCAACAATATTTTTGCAACTGAGTATGCCGTAATCAACGTTTCCGATCTGGAGAAATTTGTTGACGGTACAGTTGTAGATACCGAGCTTCTCAAGGCATCAGGTCTTGTTAAAAAGGAGCTTGACGGTGTTAAAGTTCTCGGAAACGGAGAGCTTACAAAGAATCTTACAGTAAAGGCTGCGGCTTTCTCAGCTTCTGCTAAGGAAAAGATTGAAAAGGCAGGCGGGAAGGCAGAGGTGATGTAATTGTGATAGAGACATTTCGTAATGCCTGGAAGGTTCCTGAATTAAGAAGGAAGCTTCTGTTTACATTCTTCATCATAATTATATACCGTATAGGAGGCGCGGTTCCCGTTCCTTATCTGGATTCGACCGCTCTCGCAGCATGGTTTGAGGACAGCAATGCGTCCGGTAACTTTTTCAGCTACCTGAACGTTTTGTCAGGAGGTAACTTTTCAAAGGCTACTCTCCTAGCGCTGTCCGTAGGACCTTATATCAACGCACAGATCATTATTCAGCTGCTTACCTACGCTCTTCCTCCTCTGGAAAGAATGCAGAAGGAAGGACCTGAGGGCAGAAAGAAGCTGAACAAAATTACAAAGTACACCGCTTTGGCGATCTCCCTGTTCCAGGCTTGGGCGTACTATCTAACCCTGAAAAACTCAGCTAATGCGCTTATGTATAACGGCGGCTGGGAAAAGATCTATTCCGAGATCGTAATAATCGCCTGCTTTACCGCAGGTGCGTCGCTTACCATTTGGCTGGGCGATCAGATTAACGAAAAGGGTATTGGAAACGGTATCTCAATGCTGCTGTTTGCAGGAATTATAGCAAGAGGTCCTTCTGCAGTTTGGTCGCTGATCCAGCTCATGAAGACCGGAGAAGCTAAATATATGATTCTTGTTCCGATCATTATCGTTATATTTGTACTGATGATAGCGTTCATTATCTTTATGAACAACGCTGAAAGGCGTATACCTATCCAGTATGCAAAGCGTGTGGTAGGCAGAAAGCAGTACGGCGGACAGAACACGTTTATTCCTGTCAAGATAGCAATGAGCGGAGTTCTTCCTATAATTTTCGCTATGGCGTTTATGTCACTTCCCTCTACGCTTGAAATGTTCATCAAGCCGAGAGCTGACGGAACGGGCTTTTATAACGGACTGCTCAGGTGGTTCAGCTATACTCATCCGTTCTATGCCTGTCTGTATTTTCTGCTGATAATAGGATTTAACTACTTTTACGTTTCAATGCAGTACAACCCTGTTGAGATCGCAAATAATCTCAGACAGAACAACGGCGGCGTTCCCGGAATAAGACCAGGAAAGCCAACAAGCGACTATATCAAGAGAATTCTGTCAAAGATAACATTGGTAGGCGCGGTATTCCTCGGAATTATCGCTATCTTCCCTATCATCTTCGGCGCTGCGACCGGCGTAAATATTGCAATGGGCGGTACTTCGATCCTTATCGTAGTAAGCGTTGCTCTTGAAACCGTAAGAACTATGGAATCTCAGATGATGATGCGTCATCATAAGGGCTTTCTTGAATAAGCCTGAGGCTGAAAGTTAAGAGGAGTTAAATTATGAATCTTATTTTGTTAGGCGCGCCGGGTGCGGGAAAAGGCACTCAGGCAGAGGTTATCTGCAAGGCGCTGAACATTCCGACTATTTCAACCGGAAATATGCTCAGGGCTGCCGTTAAAGCAGGTACCGAGTACGGACTCAGGGCTAAGGCGGCTATGGACGCGGGAGACCTTGTATCCGACGATATAGTGATCGGTATTCTTAAGGACAGGATCAAGGAGCCGGACGCACAGAACGGCTTTATACTTGACGGTTTTCCCAGAACGGTTCCTCAGGCTGAGGCTCTTGACGCTATGGGAGTTAAGATCGACAAGGTAATAGAGATCCATGTTCCCGATGAAAAAATTCAGCAGAGATTGAGCGGCAGAAGAGTTTGTCTTGACTGCGGAGCGACTTATCATGTTGATTTCAAGCCGAGCAGGACGGAAGGCGTCTGCGACGTATGCGGCAAGCAGCTTGTTATCCGTAAAGACGACGAGCCGGAAACCGTAAAAAGCAGACTTAAAACATATCATGAGCAGACAGCACCGCTGAAGGGCTATTATGAGGCTCAGGGCAAGCTTGTTACCGTTGAGGGACAGGAGGAGGTAGCAGATACCTCTAAGCTGACGCTTGCGGCTCTAAACGCGTAACAGAAGAAGGCGTTTGTATGATATGTGTAAAATCCAATAAAGAGATCGCAAGAATGCAGAAGGCGGGCAAAATAACCGCCGGAGCGCTTATTGCGGCGGGCGAGGCCATCAGACCGGGTATGACTACCAAGGAGCTTGATACGGTCGTCCGCAAATATATTACCTCTCACGGAGCAAAGCCCAGCTTTCTTGGTTACGGCGGATTTCCCGGCTCAGCCTGTATTTCCGTCAACGATGAGGTAATTCACGGAATCCCCGGCCCCCGCAGACTTGAGGAGGGCGACATTGTTTCGGTAGACGTCGGAGCTTATATCGACGGCTATCACGGAGATTCCTGCAAGACCTTTGCAGTCGGAGAAATTTCCGATAAGGCGAAGGCGCTGATGAAGTCTACCGAGGAAAGTCTTTATTTAGCTATAAAGATAATCAGACCGGGCGTAAGGCTCGGAGATATCGGAGCGGCTATTCAGAAGTATAATGAGGGAAACGGTTTTTCCGTAGTTAGGGAGTTTGTCGGTCACGGAGTAGGCAAAAACCTTCACGAAGAGCCTGAGGTGCCGAATTATGGCAAAGAGGGTCACGGAGTAAGGCTTGCGGCAGGTATGGTGATCGCAGTTGAGCCTATGATAAACGAGGGTACTGCTTCTGTAAAGGTAATGCCCGATGAATGGACCGTAAAGACAACAGACGGAAAGCTGTCCGCTCATTTTGAGCATACAATCGCTGTTACCTCTGACGGTGCGTTTATTTTAACGCAGCCGTAGCGGAGGGGCATTGTGGTTAATATAAGAGTCGGTTCGCTTGTCAAAGCGCGTGCGGGCCGTGATAAGAACCGCTGGTTCGTTGCAGTAGCGGTCAACGGCGGCTTTGTAGAGATCGCAGACGGAAAAGAGCGTAAGCTTGAAAAACCCAAGCGTAAGAATATAAAGCACATTTCACCCGCCGATACGGCAATAGACGTAAACGGACTGACAAACAAAAAGTTGAGAAAGCTGATCAATGAGTTCGAGACCCGGAACTTATATCAAGCAGACCGCCGGCCTTTGGACGGGGAGGTATTTTAATGTCAAAAGAAGATGTTATTGAACTTGAAGGAACGGTTGTGGAGGCGCTGCCTAACGCAACATTTCAGGTTGAACTTTCAAACGGTCATAAAATTCTTGCCCATGTTTCGGGTAAGCTTCGTATGAATTACATTCGTATCGTGCCCGGAGATAAGGTAACGGTCGAGATGTCACCTTATGACTTGACAAAGGGAAGAATCACCTGGAGGGCTAAGTAATTAGCTTTTCATCGTAAGAAAGAATTTGCCTGAGCGCTGATTCTTGTGTAATGTTAAAAGGAGGTATTTCAATGAAAGTAAGACCTTCAGTTAAGCCAATCTGCGAGAAATGCAAGGTAATCAAAAGAAAAGGCAAGATCATGGTAATCTGCCAGAATCCTAAGCATAAACAACGTCAGGGCTAACAAACCAATAATGGAGGTGCAGCTAAATAATGGCTCGTATTGCTGGAATCGACCTGCCGAAGGATAAAAGAGTTGAAATCGGTTTGACTTATATCTTCGGTATCGGTCAGAAAACTGCTACTAAGATTCTTGAGGAGACAGGCGTAAATCCTGATACAAGAGTAAAGGATCTGTCCGAGGACGACGTAGCAAAACTGCGTGAATATATTGATAAAAATTTGACGGTTGAGGGCGACCTTAGAAGAAACGTTGCTCTTAACATTAAGAGACTTGTTGAGATCGGTTGCTACAGAGGCGTTCGTCACAGAAGAGGTCTGCCTGTAAGAGGACAGAGAACCAAGACAAACGCAAGAACCCGCAAGGGACCTGTTAAGACAATCGCCAACAAGAAGAAGTAAGGAGGGTGTGAACAATGGCTCAGCCTAAGAAAAAGACTACTATCCGCCGCCGTCGTGAAAGAAAGAACATTGAACAGGGACAGGTTCATATCCAGTCAACTTTCAACAACACGATCGTTACGATCACTGATATGCAGGGCAACGCTATCTCATGGGCTTCCGCAGGCGGACTCGGCTTCAGAGGTTCTAAGAAATCAACTCCGTTCGCAGCTCAGACAGCGGCTGAAACAGCGGCAAAGGCAGCGAAGGAGCATGGTCTTAAATCCGTTGAGGTTTTCGTAAAGGGCCCCGGTGCCGGAAGAGAAGCGGCTATCAGAGCTTTGCAGTCTGAGGATCTGGAAGTAAGAATGATCAAGGACGTTACTCCTATTCCTCACAACGGATGCCGTCCTCCTAAGAGAAGACGCGTATAACAGACGATTTGAGTTTCAAGTTTACTCAAAGTCGGGTAAAGGAATTCGCCTTAAGACCCGATACAACATTAAAAACGGAGGTTTATTACTATGGCAGTAAGCAGAGAACCGATTCTTAAGAGATGCAAATATCTCGGAATCAGCCCTATGGTTATGGGCGTTGCAAAGGAAACAAAGCGCGACCCAAACGCAAACAAGAGAAAAAAGGTTTCTGAATACGGACTTCAGCTCAAGGAAAAGCAGAAGCTGAAATTTATATATGGAATGCTCGAGAAGCAGTTCTATCACTATTTTGAAATCGCTCAGAAGATGGAGGGTCAGGCCGGTGCAAACCTGATCACGCTCTGCGAGTCAAGACTCGACAGCGTAGTTTTCAGAATGGGACTTGCTACAACAAGACGTGAGGCACGTCAGCTTGTAGTTCACGGACACTACAATGTAAACGGCAAAAGAGTTGACATTCCTTCCTACAGAATCAAGGTCGGCGACGTAATTTCACTCAGAGACGCAAGCAAAAAGAGCGAAAAGTTCAAGCAGATTATCGAGACAACGACCGGCAGAATTACTCCTACATGGCTTGATGTAAACAAGGACGAGCAGAGCGCTAAGGTTGTTCGTATGCCTGTCAAGGAAGATTTGGATTACGAAATAGAAGAGCACCTCATTGTCGAGCTGTATTCTAAGTAATCTAAGTTGCAGAGTATTTTCTGCATTCGGGTTATCCGGAACTATAAAACCATTTATTCGTGTAAAAACTATTCGAGTTTGAAAACAGGAGGGTTTTAAATGCTTGAAAAAATAGAAAAGCCTGAGATTGAAACAGCTGAGCTTAAAGGCGACGGAACTTACGGAAAGTTTATTCTCGAGCCATTAGAGCGCGGCTACGGTATTACTCTGGGAAATTCTCTCAGAAGAGTACTGCTCTCCTCTTTGCCCGGTGTTGCCGTTACATCTGTAAAGATAGACGGCGTACACCACGAACTATCTACAATACCCGGAGTTAAGGAGGACGTAACGGAAATAATCCTTAACCTCAAGGGACTGACTGCGAAGCTATACGGTGAGGGTCCTAAGACTATTTATATCGAGGCGGAGGGCGAGTGCGTCGTTACTGCAGGCGATATTAAAACCGATTCTGAGGTTGATATTCTGGTTCCTGATATGCATATTGCTACGCTGGGTGCAGGCGCTAAGCTTTATATGGAGATCGTAATCGACAGAGGCCGCGGTTACGTTTCCGCAGAAAAGAACAAGGCGCTTATGACTAACGCACCGATCGGTGTGATTGCTGTTGACAGTATTTATACGCCGGTATTAAAGGTAAACTTTACGGTTGACAATACCCGTGTAGGTCAGATTACCGATTATGACAAGCTTACTCTGGAGGTTTGGACAGACGGAACGATCTCTGCAAAGGAAGCTGTGTCATTGGCAGCCAAACTCCTCAACGAGCATCTGAATCTCTTTATAGATTTGTCCGAAGAGACAAATGTTGTTGAGATGATGGTAGAAAAGGATGATAAGGGTAAGGAAAAAATCCTTGAGATGACCATTGAGGAACTTGACTTATCCGTGCGTTCGTTCAACTGTCTGAAACGTGCGGGAATCAACACCGTTAACGACTTGATAGAAAAGTCGGCAGAAGAAATGATGAAGGTTAGAAACCTTGGTAAAAAATCATTTGATGAGGTTAAGGAAAAGCTCCATTCTCTGGGCTATGACCTCAGTTCTGAAGAAGATAAATAATGTAAGGAGTGAATATCTATGCCAGGCACAAGAAAGCTGGGAAGGGCTACTGACCACAGAAAAGCAATGCTCAGAGCAATGGTCACATACCTTCTTGAAAACGGTAAGATTGAAACAACTGTAACTAGAGCTAAAGAGGTTAGCGCTATGACCGATAAGATGATTACTTTAGGCAAAGCGGGCGACCTTCATTCCAAGCGTCAGGCGCTTTCATATATAACTAAGGAAAGCGTTGCTAAGAAGCTTTTTGACGACATCGCTCCTTCCTACGAGGGAAGAAACGGCGGCTATACAAAGATCGTTAAGATCGGTCCCCGCCGCGGCGACGCAGCTGAAATGGCTATTATTCAGTTGGTTTAATATCAGAATAAAACGGTACGGCTTAAATGCTGTGCCGTTTTTTGTGTTTTGTTGACGAATAACGGTTGATTTCTGCCGCAGATTTTGGTATAATAATAGCATAGCTGAAAGGAGCTGAGCATATTATGAAAAAATCAGCGGTAATGCTGTCGGCGCTGATAGCTGCTGCGGCGTTAATTACGTCCTGCGGAAACGGCGGCTCAGGAGAAAAGGAGAATGAAAAGATGAATTATCCCGTTTTAGACAGTTCAAATGTCAAGCTGCTGGGAAGGACATATCTTTCCGGGGATACCCTATATTTGGCTTTTTCGGGAACAGGGGCAGAGTTCACCTATACTGGAAGCAAGCTGGAGCTTCAGCTTGAGGGTGATGCCAAGGCAGGCTCGTCGGACGGAGAAGCGAGAATAGCGGTATATGTAAACGGCGAAAGAACTCAGGATTTTATGATGGATGAAAAGGAAAAGAACATTGTGCTGTTTGAAGCCGAAAAGGAGGAGAGCGCCGAAATAAAAATCGTAAAGCTTTCCGAATGTGCAATGTCAAATGTGGGGATCAAAAATCTGGAGCTTAACGGCGGAAGCATTAAGCCGGCGGAAAATAAGGACAGAAGGATAGAATTTATAGGCGACTCGATAACCTGCGGTTACGGCGTAGACGACGAGGATCCCTCTCACAGCTTCAATACGAAAACCGAGGACTGTACAAAGGCCTACGCCTATAAGACAGCTCAGAAGCTTAACGCCGATTACAGTCTTGTATCAATAAGCGGCTACGGAATTATATCGGGCTATACTGCCGATCCGGAAAAAATAAGCGCTAATCAGACAATTCCGCCGTATTATGAAAAGCTGGGCTTCTGTTACAGTACATATGCAAACGGCGAGAAGCCATCGGATATAGCGTGGGATTTTTCAAAATTCAAGCCAGACTGCATAGTTATAAATCTGGGAACGAACGACGCAAGCTACTGCAATTCAACCGAAAAGAAGGATACTTTCAGAGATTCGTATAAGGAATTTCTGAAAACCGTCCGTAAAAATAATCCCGACGCGAAGATATTCTGTACGCTTGGAATAATGGGTCAGACTATGTATCCCAGTATCGAGGAAGCGGTTTATTATTACACAAAGGAAACAGGCGACGAAAATATTCTCTGCGTGCAGTTTGAAAATCAACAGCAGGCAGACGGACTTGCGGCGGATTACCACCCGACGGAAGCTACTCATGAAAAAGCCTCGGAGCTTTTGACGGAAGCAATAAAAAAGGAGATGGGCTGGACATAGGATAAGGCGCAGAGCCTGATCTCTTAGCAGATCGGTAATAAGCCCTATAAACAGATCCACTTAAATTGATAGATCTGCAGGGGTTTGGGATATTTCCGGCTCTACAAAATCAGCTTATGCAGTGATAGAAAAAAGCTGTAAATCGGTTAAAAGATAAACCCCGCAAGGAAGATCTCTTCTTTGCGGGGTTTTACAATTAGCTGTTTGGTTAAATATTTACGATAGCTTTGCGCTTATTTCTTCTTCTTGACTACAAGCGCCGCAGAACTCAGCAGGATAAGTCCCGTCAAAGCTATGCCGCCGCCGGTAGACGGGTTAGGATCTTTTGCAGAACCGGAAGAATTTGAGGACGCCGCAGACGAACCTGACGCCGCAGATACTACATTTTCTGTACTTGTGTCAGCAGATGATAAAGAGTCTGAAGCGCTGCTTTCCTCAAGGCTTTCAGTTTCAGATACGTCCTTTGATTCAGCCTCGGAGCTTTCCGCTTCGCTGCTGCTTACCTCGGGAGGTGTGACCTTTCCTCCGGCGATCTCTCTGTACGCCGCTTCAAGTTCGCTGTCGCTCATTTTACAGGAATATCTGTCGTATATGCTGTATTTGCTGGTTATATCCCACAGCACCGGACAAATATCTCTTGCGTATGCAGACGCCGCTACGGTAGTAAGAAAATTGTTTATCTGTTCGGTAGTCTTGTTTTCGGCGGCAACTCCGTACTCACCCATAATAACAGGAATTCCTTTATCAATAAAGTTTTCCTTCATCATATCAAGATTATTATAAAGCTCCAGAAGCTCTGCGTCTGTACCCCATTCTGTCTGGGCCTTGCCCCAGCTTGCGTCCTCTGTAAGAATACAGAAGGTTGACGGAGTATAGTAGTGAATTGATACGGCACAGCGGCCGGCAGGATCCTTTGGCATTTCAAAAAGACTGTCGCAGGTAAGATGAATATCCGTACCGTAACCGGCGATAAGCAAATGACGGGAAGGGTTATTTCCTCCGCTGTTTCTTACTATATCCACAAACTTCTGATTTATCTCATTCAGCAGACCGTATGCTTCGGATTTTCCTGCTGCCGAACCGCTGTAACGATTCCATAAGCTGTCCCAGCAGCCTTCTTCGTTGAGGGATTCAAACATAAGATGTTCGTCGTAATCCTTGAAGGAATCGGAAAGCTGAGTCCAGATACGCTCGTATTTGTACATACAGGTTTCTTTGTCAGTGGGGAAGTTTTCCCACCAGCCGCTGTCGTAGTGAATATTCATCACAACGTACAGATCGGCTTCGTATGCCCAGTCAACGACCTCTTTTACTCTTGAAATATAGTCGGGATTGATCGTATAATCGTCACCCATCATATTAGACCATGCCACAGGGATCCTGAGAACTCCGAATCCTGAGTCGGCAATTCCCTGGATCATATCCTGAGTAATAACAGGACTTCCCCATGCGGTCTCATAGTTTTTGACGCTGGAACTGTTTATCCAGGTTCCGCAGGATTCAAAGGTGTTGCCGAGATTTATTCCCAGTCCCATATCCTTGACTATCTCCATAGTAGTCATATCAGACAAGAGCGTTTCATCGGCAGCTGCCGGCAGTCCTGCCGCAGAAACCGCCAGGCCTGCGCATAATACCGCACAGGCGGCTTTCTTTAGCTTTTCTTTGATCATTTTTTATACTGTGTGCAAAAGATCTGCACACAGGCTTCCTCCTTTTCATACTTATTTGCTTACAGTTGAAATCGTATACATTAATTATAGCATATAACAGCTGAAAGTCAATTGATCGTATATCTTTTTAGAGGATAAGTCAGTTTTAAAGCTGTTTATTTGTCTATGTTGACAAATAAAAAAAGCCGCAGCAACGCGGCTTTTATATTATTGCTGAGGAACTACAGCGAAAAATACAAGGTCGGTATCCCCGCTGTTAATAAGGCTGTGTGAATGACCCTTGGGGCAGTAATGACACATTCCCTCAGATATGGCTTCTTTTTCGCTGTCGAAAATTACCGTTCCGCTGCCGTTCAGTATGTATATTATCTCGCTGTTTTCGTCATGGCTGTGAAAGCCGATGGAAGAGCCCGGTTCAAGCCGTCCGTGCAGGATACGGTTTATATCATCGCTGTACATTTTTGCCGACAATGCTCCTTCACCGCCCTTAAAGCCTTCAAAAACGGCTTCGTCGGCAGTTTTAAAATCAAGTATCATTTTCTTATCTCCTTTACTTTCAGATGGGAACAGATTTAAAGCCAGCGCCGTAAGAACAATAAATCCGGCAGTTGCCTCAACGGGATACCAGATCAGGTGCTCTGCGCTGAGAAGCATGGGCAGAGTACAGATAGCGCCGCAGGGGGGAAAATAAAGTCCTGTAAGCCTAACGGCAAGCAGTACCGCTGCACCGGATATAACTGCGGAGGCAGTCAGCGGAAGTCCTGCCAGTTCGTTCAGCAGTAGTCTGCATAACACTCCGGAGCATGAAGCGATGAGTATAAGCAGTACGGCGGTTTTATAACGGCATCTGAGCTTTGAGCCTGGAAACGACATTTCGGCGTAGCCTACTATAAGAGGAGGTACGATAAAATACAGCTCGCCTGTAATTATCGGAACAGCTGCCGCCGCCGCAATAATAATGGTGTGCTTCAGCCAGAAGAACAGGGATTTTTTATTTATTTTTGCAGGGGTAAAAGCTGCTGGTTTATGTATTTCAGCTTTATCAAGAAGATACTGCAAGGCAAGAATGATTCCCGTCATAATAATTACGGATATAACATAGATAAAGGTTTCAGTGCCTAAAATCACAGGAAGTACGCAAGCGGAGATCATGGGTACAAAGCCGGTTTTTGAAATCATTAGTCCTACAGCAGCGCAGGCAAATGCCAGAGGAAGCTTTATTATAAGCGAAACCGGTACAAATCTGACCAGCAGAACGCCAGCAAGGGACATAACGGATATTGAAAGAAACAGACGAAGCCGGTTTGTGTTCCATGGCTGGACAGGAGCGATCAGGGCGCCTACAGCGACCGCCGTTATTTCGGGAAATATAATTTCACGGTTTCCCGTAAGCTCGGCAGCTCCTGTCATTACGGCTATAACCGTCAGGGTCAGAAGATAAGGAACAGCCTTTTTAATGCGTAAACTATTCATTTTCAAAAAGCGGAGTGGAAAAGTAACGCTCTGCGGTATCGGGGAGAACCGTTACAACCGTTTTTCCCTTTCCGAGCTTTTCTGCAAGCTTCAAGGCGGCGGCTACATTCGTACCGCTTGAAATACCGCACATTATCCCCTCTTTTTTAGCCAAATCCTTTGCTGTAGAAATAGCCTCTTCGTCCGTTACCACATAGATATTATCGTATATGCTTAAATTCAGGTTTTTGGGGATAAGGCCGTCCCCTATGCCCATCTGGAGGTGAGTTCCAATAGTTCCTCCCGCAAGGATAGCCGCATTTTCAGGCTCAACAGCCCAGATCTCAATATCAGGATTCTGCGCTTTCAGAACCTCTCCTATCCCGCTTATCGTTCCGCCTGTACCGATACCCGAGCAAAAGCCGTGGATAGGTCCTTCTACCTGCTCCATCAGCTCAAGACCCGTATGGTGCTTGTGAGCAAGGGGGTTTGCCGGGTTCTCGAACTGCTGAGGAACATATACGTCGGGGTTCTCTTCCGCCATTTTAAGGGCGGTTTTAAGGCACTCGTCAATACAGTCGCCTATATTTCCCGAATCATGAATAAGCTTTACCTCCGCACCGTAGTGAGCGACAAGCTTGCGCCGTTCCTCACTGACTGAATCGGGCATTATTATCACAGTTCTGTACCCCTTTACTGCCCCAATAAGCGCAAGTCCTATTCCCTGATTACCGCTTGTCGGCTCGACGATTACCGTGTTCTTATTTATAAGTCCCTTTTCCTCAGCGTCGCTTATCATTTTATATGCGGTTCTGGTTTTTATCGAGCCGCCGACATTGAGTCCTTCAAATTTAACAAGAACCTGAGCCGAATTTTCGCCGGTCATTCTGTTAAGTCTTATTATCGGAGTATGCCCTATAACTTCAAGAATATTGTTATGTATCATAAAATTGCCTGCATCAGTAACAGTCCTTGTGCAGGTCGGCCTCCCTTTCCCGATTGATTTATTCACTAACACATTATTATAGCATATTTATCCGGTTTATGCAACAGCCGCAGCAGGTATTTATTCTTGAAATATATAAAAATGCATAGTATAAATTAAACGCTTCCCGGAAACGTAAATAATTTGCATATATCTGCATAGGAGAATATTGTATCTTAATTATTTCTTACATTGCAGTGCGTTTCCTTGACTTTTTATGTTATATAATATATAATATATTCATTATATGTCGAAAATACGGTATGAAGGTCTGTCCGGCTTACTTAAGCAGGCTCGGCGAAAGGATATTTCTGATATGAAGAAAAAAAGGGGCGGGGGCGCACGGCTTTGGACCCGTAAAGAGATTAAAGGCAGTGCAAGATCAAATCTGAAAAAAAATTATATAGCGTGCTTTGCGGTATGCTTTATTATGGTATTTATCGCCGGTCAGTACGGCGGAACAACTCAGTTTATATCCAGCTATGATAATGAAAACGTTGCGGATATACGATACAGCGGAGATTTTAAGCGTGACGCTGTTGAGAAGCTTAAAAGGACTGGAGTAAGCGCTAATGAAATATCTGAGAAATATAATATAGGTAATTTTGAAGCGGTACAGCGCTGGGAGAAGATTTACGATGAGCTTGGGCCGGAGGCTTTAAATTCCAAGGAGATATCTCTTTTTAATACGGGTACGGAAAACTCCAACTGGAATATTGTCCATAAGGCTACGAACTGGATAATAAAAACAGAAGGAAATATAGGAAAAGCCGTTGACGACGGGGTGGAAAGATTTGTTAAAGGCGCTGCCGATTCCTTCGACAGTCTGACGAAGCAGCATTCTTCTAAATTTCAGGCCGTAAACGCAGTAGTAGAGCTGTTTTCAAGAAAATATACATGGGAAGTTGTCGTTACCTGCGTAAGCGCACTTTTCAGTATACTTATAACGGTTTTCATAGCCAATGTACTTATTGTAGGCGAAAAAAGATTTTTTATGGAAAGCCGCACTTATCACGGAACCAGAATAGGAAGAATGGGTTTTTTATATAAAGACAGAAAGCTGAAGCCCGTAAAGACTATGCTGCTGAAGGATGTATTTACCATTCTATGGACTTTAACAATTATAGGTGCGTTTATAAAGCCTTTTGAATATTTGATGATACCGTATATATTGGCTGAAAACCCGTCCATAGATTCAAAGCATGCGTTTAAGCTTTCAAAGCAGATGATGAAAGGAAACAAGTGGAAGGCAGCAAAGCTTATGATATCATATGCGCCCTGGTATCTTGCGGCAGTTATTCCCGCTTCTGTAATAGGTCTGGCATTTTTAGGAGGCACGTCAGGAATTCATGCCGACGTTATAGTAAACGTATTTGTGGGCATTCTTTGTATGGCGTTTCTCAATCCATATAAGACGGCCGCTGAAACGGAGCTTTATATTATCCTGCGGAGAAAGGCAATTAAAGATAACTGCCTGTTCAGCGAGGACCTAAACGACAGATATATTGATCTCGATCTGCTTGAGGAGCAGCTTAAAGCGGAAGGCGGCGGAACGGAAGCTGTTGAGATCCCTTAAATATAAGCTCCGCACTGCGCTGGCAGAACGGAGAATTAAGGCAGCTCAGCTGCTGAATTTAATATGAACGTCGCATATCTCAGCGTCTGTTCCTATGCGCATAAACGGTCCGTATACTCCGACTCCTGAGGTAACGACGGAATACATAGAATCTTTTTTTATTACGCCGCAGGGATTTTCCCACATAAGGCCGACTGTAAGGTTGCCGGGGAAAAGCTGACCGTCGTGAGTATGGCCGGAAAAATCAATATCCGCTCCTGCGTCGGCAGTTTCCTGAAGCTCCGACGGCTCGTGGTCTATCACGAATATCGGCTTTGATTTATCCAGTCCTTCGGTAAGCTCCTTAATTGATTTGCGTTCTCCGTCAGGAGTACCGGGTTTATGAGCGTCGCGGCGGCCGACAAGATAGAAGCTGTCGTCAATAAGGACCGATTCGTCCTGAAGCAGATTTATATTTGCCTTTTCCAGAAAATCAGTCATTGACGTGTCGTTTGTCGGGTTCTCTCCCCAGCTGAACGTAAAGCCCATAAGGATCTTCTCGTTAATATCGTGGTTTCCGTAGGTCGCCCAGACTCCGTATCTGGAGTCTATCGAAGCAAGCAGCTGCGCAAGCCTTTCGGGGTCGTCCAGTCCGTCAATACTGTTATCAAATATATCTCCGGCAAAAATTACTATGTCAGGGTCGCATGAATTGATCTTATCTACCATCTGTTCTATGTGGTCAGTGCCAATGGCGTAGCCCATATGAGTATCTGCGATCAGTACAGCATTAAGCTGTGTAAGCTCTCCGCAGGATTTGTTAATGGTAATTTTATAGGGAGTGGTTTTTATTTCTCTTGCGTGAACAGAGCCGTACAGACAGAATACTGCGGTGCAGACCGCTATTGCAGAACCTGCGGTAACGGTTCCTATCCGTGAAAGTATTCTCTTTTTTCTCAGAGGTGTCCGTTTTATGATCAGCCTGATCAGATCGCCGAGAACTATAAACATCAGAGAATAAAGCATTACTCCTGTCCAGAAAGTTGAGAAACGCCTTATTAGAATAGAAAGTCCGAATTTCGGCAGCAGAAAGGCCGTTATAGGTGATAGTGCGCAGAGGAAGAAAATAATACCTACAGGTATCATAAACCGGCGTTTATCAAGAATAGCCGTACAGTTTTTTGTCCAGTGAAAGATCCTCAGCAGCATATAAAGATTTGCCGCAAAATATAAGGGTACAAGAAAAAGGAATATCATTAAACGATCCGTGCCTTCCTTAAAAAATATATGATATGAAGTTATTATACACCAAAAAGAACCGCTTTGCAATATATAATAAAAAAATCAGCCGATCGGCGGGCTGTAGTAATGTTTTGAAGCAGTGCCGAAGAAGAAAGGAATATGATAAAAATGGAGCTTAATCTGACGCTGGAGGATCTCAGGGGCCTTGATCAGTACCCGGGGATAGCCGCACAGCAGAGCGCTCATATAGCGCTGGGCGGCGGCCGTAAAATAATTCACAGAGATTATCACAGAAAATATGCGATCACGTCTATAATTCTTATGTTTTTTATCTTTGCGCTGATAGGCTGGCTTTGGGAAATCGCTATTCACGTTGTAGAGGACGGAAAGCTGGTTAACCGAGGTGCGCTTCACGGGCCCTGGCTTCCTATTTACGGAGCAGGGGGAGTTCTGGGAGTAATACTTCTGAGGAAGTTCGTCGACCGTCCTGTACTGACGTTTTTTCTTGTAGTTACCGTCTGCTCTGTTGTCGAGTATGCGACAAGCTGGTACCTTGAAACCTATAAGCATATACAGTATTGGAATTATGACGGATACTTTATGAACCTGAACGGCAGGATATGCCTTGAGGGAGCGCTTATATTCGGCTTTGCCGGCTGTGCCGGAATTTATATACTAGCGCCTTTCTTCGACGATCAGATAAAGAAGATACCGCCTAAGGTAAGGCTAAGCGTCTGTATTATTCTGGTTACCGCAATAGCCGCTGATTTTCTTTATTCAAGGGAGCATCCTAATAAGGGAGAGGGAATAACAGATTATATAGCGCTGCCGTGTTCTCAGCTGTATACCGATCATATTCCTGCCGATGTTTTTCAGTATATTGATATTACATAAATAAACAACCCGTCTGATTGAACCGATCAGGCGGGCTGTTTTGTTTTCTTCTATTCCCTTCCGCTCCAGCAGTAGGTACAAAGACAGTCGGGGTCTATTCCTATTGATTTTATCATATCGTCAAGACGGTGATAACGCAGTGAAGTAAAATTCAGCTCTTTTCTTATTTCTTCAAGCATCTCCTGATAGTTCCGGCTGTTTGGATCGGCGTAATCAAGAAGAGTTTCACGGGAAGCGTTATCTCCTTCCCGTTTTGCAATAATACGCCTTGCGATCAGATCCATCTCTGAGGTCGAGCGGGAGAAGTTAAGATATTTACAGCCGAAAAGCAGCGGAGGACAGGCGGGGCGTATATGAACCTCCTTTGCGCCGCTGCTGTACAGAAATTCCGTGGTTTCACGGAGCTGAGTGCCTCTTACGATTGAATCGTCTATAAGCAGCAGGCTTTTGTCCTTAATAAGGGAGTCTACAGGTATAAGCTTCATTTTCGCTATACGGTTTCTCTGCGACTGGTTAGGCGGCATAAAGGAGCGCGGCCATGTCGGGGTATACTTTATAAAGGGACGTGCAAATGGTATTTTTGAATAGTTTGAATATCCTATAGCGTGTGCTGTACCCGAATCGGGAACACCTGCTACAAGGTCGGGAGAAACGTTATCTCTCTGAGCAAGCATAGCTCCGCAGTTATATCTCATCTGCTCTACGCTTACGCCCTCATATGAGGAGCAGGGGTAGCCGTAGTAGACCCAGAGAAATGAGCATATCTTCATTTTTTTTCTTGGTTCAGATAAGGTTTCGACGCCCTCGGGGGAAATAAAAACGATCTCAGCAGGACCAAGCTCTCTTAGGTGCGAATATCCAAGATTGATGTACGCAAAGGATTCAAAGGAAACGCACCAGCCGGAATCCTTCTGACCCAGAGCTACCGGCGTTCTGCCGAGCTTGTCCCTTGCGGCATAAATACCCTTGCTTGTCATAAGAAGGAGCGTCATAGAGCCGTCTACAAGCTCCTGAACATACTTTATGCCTTCAACGATTGAATCCTTTTGGTTTATAACTGCGGCGACAAGCTCTGTTGCATTGACTTCTCCCCCGCTCATTTCAAGAAAATGAGTATGACCGTTTTTATATACAAGGTCAAGCAGTTCGTCTGTATTGTTTATTTTTCCGACGGTCGTAATAGCGTATGTACCGAGATGAGAGCGTACCATAAGCGGCTGAGGCTCATAATCTGAGATACAACCTATTCCCATTGATCCGCTCATTGTATTTACGTCGTCGGCGAATTTGGTTCTGAACGGTGAATTTTCGATATTGTGGATTGCTCTGTTAAAGCCTTTTTCTCCGTACATTACCATACCGGCTCGCCTTGTTCCGAGGTGTGAATGATAATCGGTACCGTAAAATACGTCATACACGCAATTTGAAGAATCTGTGTCAGCTGAAGAACCGGAATGGTTTTTTGTAACCGCGCCGAAAAATCCTCCCATTATTTCTTACCACCTTATAATATAATTTAAATAACCGGAAAAGGTATCCGGTTCGATAAGTATAAATTAATTATAACTCATAAACTTTTGATTTTCATTATATATTTGTAAATTATCAGCTTGCACGGTCTGCGAAAAAATTTATAAAATATACTGGAAAAACGCTTAGCTATATGCTATAATAAAAAACATATGGATTATATTATTGTATATATGAGTACAAATTTTGAAAGGGTGTTCTTTTATGCTGTCTGATATTGAGATCGCCAAGCAGGCTGAAATGAAAAAAATTACGGAGATCGCAGCCGAACTGGGAATTTCCGAGGATTATCTGGAGCCTTACGGTCATTATAAAGCAAAGCTTTCGGAAGAGCTTTTTACCAGACTTAAAGACAAAGCTGACGGAAAGCTTATTCTTGTTACCGCGATAAATCCTACTCCTGCAGGAGAGGGCAAGACAACGGTATCCGTAGGTCTTGCGGAGGCAATGGCCAAAATAGGGAAAAAAGCGATCCTTGCATTAAGAGAGCCGTCGCTCGGACCGGTTTTCGGTATCAAGGGTGGCGCTGCGGGAGGCGGCTATGCTCAGGTCGTACCGATGGAGGATATAAATCTTCACTTTACAGGAGATATGCACGCTATTACTTCTGCTAACAATCTTCTGTGCGCTTTGATAGATAATTCGCTGCAGCAGGGAAATCCTCTCAATATAGATCCCAGAAGAATTTTATTTAAGCGCTGTCTGGATATGAACGACAGAGCGCTCAGAAATATAGTTATCGGCTTAGGCTCAAAGGTAAACGGTATACCACGAGAGGACAGCTTTCAGATAACCGTTGCTTCTGAGATCATGGCAATTCTCTGCCTGTCCTCCGATCTTGCAGACCTGAAGGCTCGGCTCGAGAGGATACTTGTAGGATATACCTATGACAATAAACCTGTTTTTGCAAGAGAGCTTAACGGCTGCGGGGCAATGGCGGCGCTGCTTAAAGATGCGCTTAAGCCTAATCTGGTTCAGACTCTTGAAAAAACTCCGGCAATAATGCACGGCGGGCCCTTTGCGAATATCGCTCACGGCTGTAATTCCGTAAGAGCGACAAAGCTGGGACTGAAGCTTGCCGATTACTGTATAACCGAAGCCGGGTTCGGCTCTGATCTGGGAGCGGAGAAATTCTTCGATATAAAATGCCGTTTTGCAGGATTGAAGCCAAGCTGCGTTGTGATCGTTGCAACGATACGCGCGCTTAAATACAACGGCGGAGTTCCGAAGAATGCCCTTACCGAAGAAAACACAGATGCGCTGAGAAAGGGTATTGTCAATCTTAAAACCCATATTGAAAATATGCATAAGTTCGGAGTTCCGGCAGTAGTGGCGATAAACCGCTTTAATACCGATACTGACGCCGAAATAAGTGTTATAGAGGAAACCTGCCGCGAAATGGGCGTTGAATTTTCACTTACTGAGATTTTTGCAAAAGGCGGCGAGGGCGGTACCGAGCTTGCAGGCAAGGTCTGCGATACGATAAAGCGCTGTGAAGATTCAGCCGATTTCAAGCCTCTTTATGATGAAAAGCTTCCGATAAAGGAAAAGCTTGATATTTTGGCAAGAGAGATATACCGTGCCGACGGAGTAAATTATACGGCTCAGGCTGAAAAGGCAATTGCCGAGATCGAAGGTCTCGGCTTCGGAGGGATACCCGTATGCGTTGCGAAAACTCAGTATTCGCTGTCGGACGATCCTGCAAAGCTGGGAAAACCGGAGAACTTCAAGATAACCGTAAGAGATATGAGACTTTCCTCAGGAGCAGGCTTTGTAGTTGCATATACCGGGGATATTATGACTATGCCGGGACTTCCGAAGATCCCCGCCGCAGGCAGGATCGACGTTGACAACGACGGCAATATTTACGGATTGTTCTAAGCCAAATTCAAGACAAAAACAATAGTTATTTAAAATAAACGGGCGAATCGGGTACGTTCCTGCAATAGTTTTGCAGAGATGTACTTAATTCGCCCGTTTTGCTTTATAAGACAGGTTTCCGCGGTTATCAGCCGTTTTCAAGAGCCGTTATCTTGGCTATTCTTTTTTCGTGTCTTTCCTCTCCCGAATATTCCGTACCTACAAAGGCGTCTACAAGATCAAGCGCTGTACCTTCACCGACTACCCTTGCGCCGAAGCAGAGAATATTGGCGTTATTATGCTCTCTTGTCAGCCTTGCGGAAAAGCTGTCGGAGCAGCAGGCGGCTCTTATTCCCTTTATTTTATTGGCGGCTATGGACATTCCTACTCCCGTTCCGCAGATCAGTATTCCCAAGTTGCATTCTCCGTTCAGTACCTTGCCGCATACCAGCTTTGCTGCGTCGGGAAAGTCGCACTTTTCACCTATGGCACAGCCCATGTCCGTACATTCGATCCCCTTTGATTTCAGATGCTCGATCACCGCAAGCTTGAGCTGTGGTGCGGCGTGGTCGTTTCCGATTGCAATCTTCATAGCTTTTCCTCCGTAAAATCAACTGTATTTTTGTTCTGCTGATAAAAAACATCGGGTTTTATCAGCATTTAAGAAATCTTTTGTCTTTATCGGGTATTCCTTTATCGTCAGAAATATAACGCTCTGCTTTTATGTGCAGTCCGTATTTTTCCCTGAGCTTAATTATCTGTTCCATCATGGGAGAAGCGTGATGTCTGTCGATTGCCGTCTGATCCTCCCAGCTGTCTATAAGAAGCACTGTTTCCCTATCTTCCATAGGAAAGAAATATTCATATTTTATATTTCCCTTTTCCAGGCGTATTTTATTTACGATCCCGCTTGAAACCATTTCCTCAGCAAATTTTACCGCACTTCCGTTTGTACCGGTATAATAAATATTTATAGTAATTGCCACTTCAGATCGCCTCCCAAAATATATATTATGAAATTTGTTTTATGACTATCTGTGCGCCTTGTCTTTTTCTGCCTTGGTTGCCTGTAGATAGCTTGCCTCCAGTCTGTCGGGCGAAACCGCATACTGAGGGTTAGCCGCAAAAGCCATACAAAGCGAAGATGCCTTCTGAAGCCGGTCAGCTGCCGAAGCAGTAATTACATTATCATTTTCTGCAAAAAAGGAGGATTTAAACTCTTGCGCATGATCTCCCGTAAGCATGATTTTCTCAGAGGTGTCAAGCGAAGCGCAAAGCTCCTCTTCGCCGCATACCTTATCGTTGTCTGTACGGACGAGCTTTCCGTTTTCGGAATAAAATCCTCCGGTATAAACTATCTTAGGGCGGGCCTTCATGACCGGAACTATTTTTCCCTGAAACGCAAGACAGTTATAGGCAAGCGCTTCGAGCGTTGAGATCCCTGCGCATTTTATATGCGGAGCGCCCATGCATATTCCCTTTACTGCGGCGATACCTATCCTCAGCCCCGTATAAGAGCCGGGTCCGTTTGCCACTGCGATACCGTCAATATCCTCCCAGCCGATCCCACAGGCGTTCATTACCTCATTAGCCATAGGAAGAATTATCTGCGAATGAGTAAGCTTTGTGAAAAGTATTTTTTCGCAAAGTATTTTGTCTTTGTCTGCAACGGCGCATGAAGCTACCCTGCCGGACGTGTCAATTCCCAATATCGTCAAAACGTTCATCTCCGGTAATAATAAATTTTCTTGTGTTTTCGCCTGTCCGCCTGATTTCTATGATAATTGAGTTTTCCGGAAGTTCTTCCTCTATGTTTTCGCTCCATTCAACGGCAATTACCGTATTATCGTCCATATAATCATAGAAGCCTGTAGTTTCCAGATCGTCAGGGGAGGTTATTCGGTACATATCGAAGTGGCAGAGGGAAAGCTTTGATCCGCGGTATTCGTTGACAAGCGCAAAGGTAGGCGAGGTGACCTCGTCCCCAAGTCCCATCCCAATAGAAATACCTCTGGTAACAGTGGTTTTTCCTGCGCCGAGACCGCCTTTATATGCAATGCAGTCGCCGCCTTTCAGCCGCGCGCCTATTTTTTCTCCCAGCATTATTGTTTCCTCCGGAGAAGCGGTAATGATCTCAATTGATTTTCTCATAATTTCCTCTTATCAGTCAGATTCACGGATCCGTTAGTGAACCTACAGCTTAATTTTATAAAGTCCATGCCTGTTGCAGTAAGCAAGGATCACGCACGAGCCGCTCATTTTAAATCTTGCTTCGGGGCTCTGTTCGGGATACAGCTTTACGATACTGACATTTGAATCGGTAACGCAGGCAATAAACGAGATATAATGTTCCTTTTTCATGGGGTGTTCAAGCGTTATATAATGCTCGTAATCTATCTGCTCAGCTGAAATAATGTGGCTGCTGTCCTGCTCCTCAGCTTCCAGAGGAGGAAGGGTTATTCCGCAGCATGAAAACGCTCCTTCGCCGCAGGAAAAAAGTATATTTCCGCACATAGGGCATACATAAAATCTGCCTTTAAGCATATTGGCGGATCTGTTTGAGTTTTCGGACCATTCCCCCGCAAGCAGCTCCGCTGCCGAGACCTGAAGCTCCCGTGCCAGCGGCTCTATTATTGTTATATCGGGAAGTCCCCTGCCCGTTTCCCATTTTGAAACGGTTTTGTCGCTTACCGAAAGCCTGTCGGCAAGCTGCTTTTGAGTAAGATTTTTTCTTTCACGCAGGCTTCTTATAGTTTTCCCTGAAATATAGTTCATAAAGCACTCTCCTTAATTTACTGTACTTTAAGTATAAGCTGCCGCTGAGTTTTTTTCAACCTACGCTTCGCAGAGTTATGGGTTCTTATTCATAAAGTAGTAGTTAAGCAGAAGATCTACCATTCGCCCGTAGGATCTTTTTCCGTCCTCAACGCCGTTAAGCTTAAGGGAAGCCTCCATTGCCTTGTCTGAAACCTTTGCCACCGTTTTGCTTGGAAGCAGGCCTTTATCGCTTTCCTGAACCGACTGCCAGTAATCCGAATTGCCGTTCATGTCTGCAATAACTCCTGCGTCAAGCCTTGAATATATCTGAGAGACCGTTTCGGCGCTGCAATTGTCCCTTACCTGACCTATAACGTATTTTAGCGCATTCAGATAGCCGCTGTACCTGTATTCGGTATTATCGCTTGCGTCGCAGGCCAGAAAGGCTATAAAGCTTGCCTCGTCCTCAAGTATAAAGCCCTTGGTGTGCGCAAGCTCATGACAAATTGTGTCCGGCAGATTTGAGGGGTACATTTCGTCGTTGTAATTAGCCTCCATTGTAAACGGAAAATATATTCCCATCAGATACTGCTGGCTCATAAAATAAGAATACATGACCGGCTTTGGGGTCACATAAAAGCCTGAAAGCTGAGGATAATCCTTTCCCAGCTTCTTCATTGCGCTTTTTGCCGTTTCGTCAAGGTCTGCGGTAAGTATAAACCTGCCGCTTTCGTCCCTCTGGACCTGAACAGAAAGCTCGTTTGTCCGTGCGGTAAGGTATCCGCATAATTCCTCCAGCTGTGCCGTTGTATACTGCTCCTGCGGGATCCTATATGTTTCGGCGAATGTCGAGCAGTGATACAGGATAAAGCAGTTCAGCGTTTCGGTGACCGCTATAAAGGCAATTATCCACAGATATGTAAGTGCGTATATCTTCCCGAGCTTACGGCGTCTGCCTTTTTTGATAATAAGCAGTACGATCAGCAGTATCAGCGAAAGCGGAACTCCGATAACCGCAGTCCAGATAAGCAGCTCGCCGAAGGAAATCGGCATAAGCGAGGTAAGGCTGCCGTAGGTTTTAGTCCATACGGGAAAGATATATTCTCTGTACCAGTCGCAGAACGCTGTCGAAATCCATGCTGTCACGTTTAATATTATGCATACAATAAAAAGTCCGGATAATATCCATGTAGATTTTTTGATTGATTTTATGGATCTCATTCCCGATTCCTTTCATTAAGTAAATAGTTTAAGAGGTATAAAGTCTGTATTTGCCAGTTTGTTGCCGTCACTGTCAAGAATAACAAACAAACCCTCTGCGCCGTCAAGTTCCGAAAAGCTCAGCCGTCCCTCAGACAAATAGAACTGGACTGGTATGCGTGAAAGTGCGCCGGGCCAGATGATCTCTGTATAATCGTACTTTCCGAAGGAGCATCTGATTTTTTGAGAAGCCGCAGGCAGCTTTGTGTTATACAGCTGTATATTGATCGGCTTATCCGATTTGTTTATAAAGTACATATAAGAATCAGCTTTTGTGCCGTCCGTTTCGCTCTTGCCGCAGTAAATAGCGCAAAGATCGCCGGAATAGATATTTACTGCGTCCTTTGGAACTGCTGACTTTATTCCGCTTTCGTTAAATCGGACTGTAAATTTTGGAGTTTGGCATATATACGATTCCTTTCCGTAATGTCCGTCGTCGTATTTTATATCCAGCATAGCGGTAACCTCAGAAACGCTGCCGAAGCTTTCGATAAAATCTTCTCCGACAGATAAGCAGAAGTATTCATAGCTGTTTTCATCAGTTTTGACAGCGTTGTTAAGCTCATACATCAGCCCGTTGACCATTCCGGAGGGGATAATGGAAATAGGCTTATCGAGCTTATTGTACAGCTTCAGCCAGATTTCCTCAGTGTTATCATCCGACAAGGATGATAATACATATTCCAGCTTTACGCTGTTGTTTTCAAAAATCGTACTGCCTGAAATAAGCTTTCCGTTTTCGTTTTTTAGTTCCGCATCTATTTCCGTATGATCTGCTTTACTCAGGTACTGAGCTTTAAATTCGGTAGCAGGAATATCCTCCTTGACCGGCTTTTCTTTTTCCGGCGGCTTCATGCTGTCCGGTATCTCAACAGTTATATTTTCTGTAACTTCGATCGTATCTGCAAAAATCCATTCCTTTATATATTCTAATGAATCCGATACCTCTGCATTGAAGCTGACGGAGTTTAGATCCATATAGTTTATTGTATTATTATAAGTATAGACTTCAAGGCTCAGCCAGCCTTCTCCCCCTGCGGGAATACAGCCCCCGAAGCTTCCGGAAAAATCCTCGTGACTGAAGTTTTCGTTTGAGCTTTTTATGTAAATATCCTTATCGGTTTTATTGTGCGCATAAAAAATAAGCTTGATGTCTTCTTCGTCAATATCTGCTCTTATAAAATCCAACCTTGCGTATTTACTGTCTAAAAGTTCCGCTGTAACAGGAACGGAGGTTTTCTTTTTAAGATCCTTGTATACTATTTCAATTTCATCAGACAGACTTCCGTCAATATATGAAGAATTACCTGAGGTATACAGTTTGAGCGAAAGCTTATTTGCCCAGCTTATTCCGTCAAGGTAACAGGATATCTCGTCGGTCTCCCCTGGCTCGAGGTTACCGGAAATCAGTTTCCAGCTGTTCTTGGTTAGTCCGTCTGCGCATATATAGGATGAGTTTATTCCTTTATCTTCATCGGAATTGTTTTCAACCTCCATATTTACTGTAAATCCGTAATCTTCCGTATATTCTATACCGCAAATTCTTACAGATACTCCTCCGTAGGAGTAAATAACGTCCTCACCATTAGCCTTTCCGTCCGTAAACGCTTTGATACTGATAGGTTTCAGGTCTTCATAGGCTGTTTCTTCCGTTACTGTCTGAGCAGCACCGCTGCTGATATTTCTTTCATTCTGCTCAGGATCAGAGCAGGCTGAAAGCCCCGTTATTGCCGCCGCAGTCAGAACGCACAGCAGCTTGCCCCTTATTTTCATTTTTTGTTATAATGCCTTTTTCGGCAGGCATTTCCTCCTTCTGTTATAATCCGCTGTCTTACCCAGAAGCATATAGCTTTACATCTTATACTGTACCATAAATACACGGTCTTGTCAAGAAAACGGTAAACGTCAAGGGTGCGGAAAGATCGGGAAACATGGCATTTTAATATATAGCGTATAAAAAATATCCGTCAGCTTTAAAATTCTGACGGATATGATTTTATTCTGCTTATACTGCGTCAAACGCTTCATTTAGATCAAGGATAAGATCGTCTATATGCTCAGTTCCGATAGAAAGCCTTATAGTATTTGGCTTTATACCCTGATCGGCTAGCTCAGCCTGGCTTAGCTGAGAATGAGTCGTGGTAGCAGGGTGAATAGCAAGCGATTTAACATCGGCTACGTTTGCCAGAAGCGAGAATATCTGAAGATTATCTATAAATTTCTTCGCTTCAGCCGCCCCTCCCTTTATCTCAAAGGTAAATATTGAGCCGCCGCCGTTTGGAAAGTATTTATCAAAAAGCTTTTTATATTTGCTGTCTGAAAGAGAGGGATGATTTACCTTTTCCGTCTTTGGGTGAGCCGACAGAAATTCTATTATCTTCTTTGTATTTTCAATGTGTCTTTCAACTCTAAGAGAAAGCGTTTCAAGTCCCTGCAGGAAAATAAACGCATGGAAAGGAGAAAGTGCAGCTCCCGTATCTCTCAGGAGAACGGCTCTTATCTTTGTAACAAAAGCCGCTTTTCCAGCCGCCTTTGTAAAGGATACTCCGTGATAGCTGGGGTTAGGCTCGGTAAGCGACGGAAACTTTCCGCTTTCTTCCCAGTCAAAATTTCCGCTGTCGATAATAACTCCGCCAATTGCAGTGCCGTGGCCTCCTATGAATTTAGTTGCCGAATGAACGACTATATCCGCTCCGTACTCAATAGGTCTGAGCAGAAACGGCGTAGCAAAGGTGCTGTCAACGACAAGCGGTATCTTATGTGCATGAGCGATCTGAGCGACCTTCTCGATATCTATAACGTTTGAGTTGGGATTTCCCAGGCTTTCAATAAATATCGCCTTTGTATTTTCCTGAATTGCATTTTCAAAAGCTCCCTCCTCGTCAGGATCGACGAAGGCTGCTGTAATTCCGTATTCGGGCAGCGTATGAGCCAGCAGGTTGTATGTTCCGCCGTAAATAGTTTTTGCCGCTACGATATGATCTCCGGCGTGTGCCAGATTCTGAATCGTATAGGAGATCGCCGCAGCTCCGGAAGCTACCGCCAGCGCCGCGACTCCGCCCTCCAGCGCCGCTATGCGCTTTTCAAATATATCCTGAGTAGGGTTAGTAAGTCTGCCGTAAATATTTCCAGAGTCGGTAAGGTTGAATCTTGCTTCGGCATGATCGCTGTTATGAAAAACATAAGACGCTGAAGCGTAAATAGGAACGGCCCTTGCGTCTGTAGTCGGATCTGCCTGCTCCTGTCCGATGTGTATCTGCTTGGTTTCAAAGTGAAGCTTTCTTTCGTTTATTGTACTCATTTTAATTACCTCTTTCATTATTATTGTGATTTATATGCTTTTGCTTTATTCATAACATCGGCACATTCGCTCTGATAATATGATCTGAGGAGTATATTTTAAAAATTCCATAAGATCCTGTCCTTTGTTTTATTCATATTAATCCTATTAAAATACTATGTTTTATGCTTATATAATAACATACCTGAATCTATTTGTCAACCGGTATTTTATTTGAATCTTATTTTTATAAAATCTTCTAAAACAAAAGCCTGGAATGACATATTGATTCAGCAGGCTGCACAGTAAATCATTCTCCCCCGGAGAACAAAATTTCAGGGGGGAGAAAACCCGCCTCTGAATTTTGTCAGAGGCGGGTTCTGTTATAATAATTGTACTTATAAATACTGAACATACGGGAAAACCGCTTCTTTCTCATCTGCGGTAACTATAGTAAAGCTTCCGTCATAGATACAAAGCATATTTCCCTTGCTGTAATAAAGCTTAACGATCGAGCCGTCCTCGCCGTAAATCAAAATAAAAGCCGAGCAGCCGGGATGTTCTTTGTTGAATTTCGTCAGTGTGCTTTCCGGGTTCCCCTTGTTCTGGGATAAAGGATTCTTTTCGTTGCCGTTGAACTCAAAAATACCTGATATATTTTCGCTGTCCAAAGATTTAAGAATCTGAGTCGCTATATCATAATCTACCTTGTTGCCCTTTGCGTCGGTTATTTCAGAAGTGTTTTTCTTCTGAGCTCTTCCTATCATCCAGTTTGTGATACAGCCGCATCTTTTTCCATCAAACTTTTTATCCGTAAGAAGCGGATACTTGCTGTCCGCTATTATATCGGTAAGTGCGGCAGACGCAGAATTTACAATAATTTTTGTTTCGGTCATTATTGCCTTTTCCCTTGCCTTTCGTACATATCCCATTAAAGACGGTACAAGAAGACCGGCAAGAATACCGATAATTGCTATAACAATAATAACTTCAACCAAGGTAAAGCCCTTGACGCTGTGTTTTCGCTTATTCATATTATTCCCTCCGTTTTTGAAATAAAGCAGATTCCCCAATCTGTATTTATATTATACCAATCTGGTGAAGATTAGTCAATACGGGCGGAAGTACCTGTATTTATAATTTACATTTATATCACAGTTTGGCTTATGCGGCAGATATATTTTGAGGTTTTTAAAATTTCAAACGTTTAAACAGTAAGCGTAATTGGATATAATGACGAAAAACAATAATTATATATTTTAAAAAGAACGCAATAATAGCAAATTAGCCCTGAAAATAATCGCTTATCAGCTTAATTACAAGCTGCGGATTTTACATTGTGTTCATACATTTTATTTTATTTCATTCAGCTGTTTCAATCGTTTGAATTCTGAAAATAAAAAACTGCCTGCTGAAAAAGCAGACAGTTTTCAGATATATCAAAGCTTAATGAGTGCCTCTCTTAACATAAGTAGTATGCAGAAGCTTGTGAGCTCTAGGCTTTCCGGGAGCATCGAAATACTCGTCATACAGCAGCCTGATAACTGGACTTTCGTGGGATTTCCTCAGCTTCATGGAACTGTCGGCGTCGTAAAGCGCCTTGGCTCTTGTAGCCTTAAGCTCCTTGTAGTTTCTTACCGAGTCGCTCTGAACAGGCTGACCTCCGCCGTTTATACAGCCTCCGGGGCAAGCCATTATTTCAACCATATGATAATTCTTCTCGCCGGACTTGACCATTTCAATTATCTTTCTGGCGTTGGAAAGACCTGAAGCTACGGCAACGTTGACCTCGACTCCGCCTACCTTGTAGGTCGCTTCCTTAATGTCCTTTGTGCCTCTTACTTCCTTGAACTCGATCTTCTTTGCGTTTCCGTCCAGCATATATGCTGCGGTACGGAGAGCGGCTTCCATAACTCCTCCGGTAGCTCCGAATATTGCAGCGCCGCCTGAAGCGGTTTCAAACGGATCGTCAAAGACCTCGTCGTTCATGTCTACAAAATTTATACCTGCACCCTTTATCATCTTGGCAAGCTCTCTTGTTGTAAGAGCAACGTCAACGTCGTCAAAGTCAAAGGTCCTAAGCTCTTCGCGGGTTACCTCAAACTTCTTTGCAGTACAGGGAATAATGCTGACAACATACAGATCCTTGGGGTCGATACCGTTCTTCTGGCAGTAGTAGCTCTTGAGAACTGCGCCGAACATCTGCTGCGGTGATTTGCAGCTTGACAGATGAGGCAGGAACTCAGGGTAATAATGCTCGCAGAACTTGATCCAGCCTGGGCAGCAGGAGGTAAACATAGGAAGAGTTTTCTTCTTGGTGATACGCTCGATAAGCTCGTTGGCTTCCTCCATGATCGTAAGGTCGGCGGTAACGTCCATATTAAATACCTTATCAACGCCCAGACGTCTTATTGCAGCTACCATTTTGCCCTCAACGTTTGTGCCAATTGGCATTCCGAAGCTTTCGCCAAGAGTAGCACGGATAGAAGGAGCGGTAAAGAATACGACCTTCTTATTGGGATTTGAAATTGCGTCCCATACCTCGTCTATATTGCTCTTTTCGTTGAGTGCGCCAACAGGGCAGGCAACGATACACTGACCGCAGCCTACGCAGGGCGACTCGTCAAGGCTCTTTTCAAATGCACAGCCGACATGAACGTTGAAGCCTCTCTTGATAGGACCGATACATGAAACGCTCTGAACGTTCTTGCAAGCGGCAACGCATCTCATGCATTGGATACATTTGTTGTTATCTCTTACGATATAGGGTGAGGCGTCGTCTATTGGATAAATAACGTCGTCGCCCTTGAATCTGTCCTCGTCAACGCCGTAGTCGAAAGCTAGCTTCTGAAGCTCGCAGTTGTTTCCTCTTACGCAGGACAGGCATTTCTTGTGATGGCTTGAAAGTATAAGCTCGATAGTAGTTTTTCTTGAAGCTCTTACCTTAGGCGTGTTGGTAAGTATCTCCATTCCCTCCTCAACGGGATATACGCAGGAAGCAACAAGACCTCTTCTGCCTACTATTTCAACAACGCATACGCGGCAGGCGCCTATGCAGTTTATATCTTTAAGATAGCAAAGCGACGGAATTTCAATGTTGACTGCCTTTGCGGCCTGTAAAATAGTAGAGCCGGCAGGAACTTCAACAGGTATTCCGTTCACCTTCAGATGAACCATTTGTGTTTTTTCCATTTTAAAATGTGACCTCCTCAACTACTTTTTAAGCACTGCGCCGAACTTGCAGTTCTTTTCGCACAGTCCGCACTTGATGCACTTTGTCTTGTCTATCTTGTGAGGCTGCTTTACAGTACCCTCGATCGCGTCTACAGGACAGTTTCTTGCACAGAGCGTACAGCCCTTGCAAAGGCCCGGATCTATCTCGTAGTGAAGCAGGCTCTTGCAGACGCCGGCAGGACAATGCTTATCCTTGATGTGAGCGATATATTCATCTCTGAAATAATTGATCGTTGATAGAACAGGGTTTGGAGCCGACTGTCCGAGAGCGCAGAGAGAAGATGACTTCATATGGTTTGCAAGCTCTTCTATCTTGTCAAGATCCTCTGGTTCTCCGTCGCCGGAGGTGATCTTTTCAAGGAACTGCAAAAGTCTTCTTGTTCCGATACGGCAGGGAGTGCACTTTCCGCAGGATTCGTCTACAGTAAAGTTTAGATAGAACTTGGAAATGTCCACCATACAGGTGTCCTCGTCCATGATGATAAGTCCGCCCGAACCCATCATTGAGCCGAGAGCCGTCAGATGTTCATAATCGATAGGAGTATCTATATGGCAGGCAGGAATACAGCCGCCTGAAGGTCCGCCTGTCTGAGCAGCCTTGAACTTCTTTCCGTTGGGAATGCCGCCGCCGATCTCCTCGACGATCTCACGCAGAGTCGTACCCATAGGGATCTCAACCAGGCCTACGTTTGTTATCTTTCCGCCGAGAGCGAAAACCTTAGTACCCTTTGAGGTCTCTGTACCCATTGAGGAATACCACTTAGCGCCCTTGCGTATGATCTGAGGTATATTTGAATAGGTCTCAACATTGTTAAGAACGGTCGGCTTTCCGAAAAGTCCCTTTACGGCAGGGAACGGAGGACGGGGGCGAGGCTCTCCTCTGTGACCCTCGATAGAGGTCATAAGAGCTGTTTCCTCTCCGCAGACAAATGCGCCTGCGCCCAGACGTATCTCAATATCAAAGGAGAACTTTGAGCCGAGGATATTCTCTCCGAGAAGTCCGCACTCTCTCGCCTGACCAAGTGCGATCTCAAGTCTCTGAACAGCGATAGGATACTCGGCGCGGACGTAAATATAGCCCTGATTTGCTCCGATAGTGTATCCGGCGATCGTCATGGCCTCGATTATAGCGTGAGGATCTCCCTCAAGTATCGAACGGTCCATGAAAGCGCCCGGGTCGCCTTCGTCGGCATTGCAGCATACATATTTTATATCTCCCTTAGAAGCCTTTGCAAACGCCCACTTCTTTCCTGTCGGGAAGCCTGCGCCGCCTCTTCCTCTAAGTCCCGAATCAAGAAGCTCCTGAATAACGTCGTCAGGCGACATCTTGGTAAGAACCTTTGCAAGCGCCTGATAACCGTCGGTAGCTATGTATTCTCTTATGTCCTCGGGATTGATAACGCCGCAGTTGCGAAGTGCGATCCTCAGCTGCTTTTTGTAGAAGTTAGTTTCTGAAAGTGAGATGATAGAGCCGTCAGTATGAACGGTTTCTTTATAAAGCAGATCCTTTACGATATTGCCCTTCTTGATATGCTCGTCAACTATTCTTATAACGCCCTCGGGAGTAGCCTGGGAATAGAATGCGCCTTCCGGATAAACAATAAGTATAGGACCTAATGCGCAAAGACCGAAACAGCCTGTCTTAACTACCAGGACCTCCTTGTCAAGCCCCTGCTTCTGAAGCTCGCTTTCCAGCGCCTCTATGACCTTTTTGCTTCCCGACGAGGTACAGCCGGTACCTCCGCAGACCAGTATCTGCTTGCGGTAGCCCGTTTTCTTTGCAAGCTTTTCGCCCTCTTCGGCAACAAGCTTTCTGACTTTAACAAGGTCGGAAAATTCTTTTTTTATCTTATTTAATTCTTCGATCGTCATTTCTTATCGGAACCTCCTTTTTTAGTCAGGTAGGAATCAATGATGGAAGCGACCTGGTCTGGAGTGACCTTACCGTAAACATCGTCGTTTACCATCATTACCGGAGCAAGTCCGCAGGCGCCTACGCAGCGGCAGGAATCAATTGAAAACAAACCGTCGGGAGTACATTCTCCTGCCTTGATACCCAATCTTTTCTCAACTGCCTCAAGTATTTTGTCAGAGCCCTTTACATAGCAGGCGGTGCCTAGGCAAACGCTGATCCTGTTTTCACCCTTTGGAGTAAGGGAGAACTGTGAATAAAAGGTAGCAACACCGTACACCTCCGAAAGGGAAATTCCCAGACCGTCGGCGATCATAGTCTGAACTTCTATAGGCAGGTATCCGTAAATATCCTGAGCCTCCTGAAGAATAGGCATTAATCCGCCCGGCTGATCGTGATGCTTGGCGATGATCTCTTTGAGCTGTCTTTCCTGAACGATGGTTCCCTTAAATGTATTCAGGGATTTTTCATTCATAACATAACCTCCTACAATATTAAATACGGCGAAAAGCCGCAGAATACACTTTCCGCAGACCGGCAGATATATTCTTTTCAAACGTTTAAGCGTATATACGGAAACTGTTATTGACTAAAAAACATATACCATATATACATAAGTCATGTAAATAATTATACATTATTATTCTCTGAATTTCAAGGGTTTTTTGAATATTTTTGTGCAGTTTTTACGATTTTCTGTCTTTATGTCACTTTACACAAAATTTTATATGAATTTTCGTCGAAAACGATTAACAAGTAAATACAGTCAAACAAAACGCCGCCTGCGGTAAATGTCCGCAGACAGCGTTTCATGCTGATATTATGCTGTTTGGCCGCCGACTGGTCACAGCTCGGAAAGAAATTCCTCAAGCTCGGCTTCGTTCATAGCGCCGACGGATTTTTTTACGCATTCACCGTTTTTGAAAACCAGCAGCGTCGGAACGAATTCGACTCTGTATTCAGCTGCGGTTTTCTGCGACTCGGAAGCGTTTACCGAAACGAAATCAAATTCTCCGTGTCTTTCGGACGCTTCTTTGAAAAACGGCTCTAGTATCTTGCAGGACGGACACCAGTCTGTGCTTACGTCTGCAATAACTGTTTTCGGATTTTGAAGGACCTTTTCTTTAAAATCAAGATCCGATACCTTTAATACTGCCATACCTACCATTCCTTTCTATGTATACTTTTTTGGTCTATTTTTATTATAGCATTATTTTATCGGATTGTCAAGAGCCGTCTATCTCTACGGTAAATAATTAAGATTAAATATTATATAGTCATAAATATACGCTGCGATCGACGGAAATAAAACCGTTCGCTTGCAAAATTACTCCGTAGCAGCAGGGCGGCGCTTTGCTTAAAAAGTTTATAATTAACGTCTTGACTTGTGCAGTAAAATCAGTATACTGGTTATATGAAACTCAGGAGGAAAACAGAAAGGATATTATTATGAAAAAATTGCTGTGTATGCTTCTGCCTCTGGCGGCGGCTATTTCAATTTCAGGCTGCTCCGGCTCGGACGGAACTTCAGGGAACTCAGAAGCGCAGGCTTCTTCTGCGTCGTCCTCTGTTCAGACATCAGGCGGAGCGGGTTTCCGAGTTGACGGAACAAAGCTTCTTGACGCAAACGGAAACGAGTTTGTAATGAGGGGTATCAATCATGCTCATACATGGTTCAAGGATCAGGCAGCTGTAGCTGTTCCGGCGATCGCAGATACGGGTTCAAATGCTGTAAGACTGGTGTTTTCGGACGGTCAGCAGTGGGAAAAGGACGATCTGGCTTCGGTGAAGAGTCTTATTGAGCAGTGCAGGGAGCTTGATATGATAGCTATTGTGGAGGTTCACGACGGAACGGGAAAGGATGATACAGGCTATCTTGAAAATGCGGCTGATTACTGGATAGAAATGAAGGATGCGCTTATCGGAAACGAGGATCACGTTATCCTGAATATAGCCAACGAGTGGGTCGGACAGTGGGACGGAAAGCTGTGGCGCGACGGTTATGTAAGCGTAATTCCAAAGCTCCGTGAAGCCGGAATAAGCAATACTATTATGGTAGATGCGGCAGGCTGGGGCCAGTACGGTCAGAGTATTGCCGATTACGGGCAGGAAGTCTTTGATTCCGACCCGAATAAGAATACGATGTTTTCGATACATATGTACGGAAGCGCCGGAGGAAGCGAAACGTCTATAAAAAAGAATCTTGAGGGAGTTACCGGACAGGGGCTTTGCGTGTGCGTAGGCGAGTTCGGCTATACTCATTCCGACGGCGACGTTGACGAGGCATTCCTGATGAAGTACTGTACGGAAAACAATATAGGCTATATGGGCTGGTCGTGGAAGGGAAACGGCGGCGGAGTTGAGTATCTCGATATAGCTCAGGAATGGGACGGATCCAAGCTTTCCTCCGACTGGGGAGATGTCCTTATAAACGGAGAAAACGGCATCAAGTCGACTGCCCGCAAATGCAGCATATTTGAATAAAACCGATGAAACGTTTGGCGTATCAGATCCGGCATAAAATAAGCTATACCCGCAGAAACAGTATTCTCTGCGGGTATATTTATGCATAACTGTTTAGCGGATATGGTTTTAATCGGAAAGAGAAAGCAGTATAATCAAATGCCTGAAAGAAGCTTGATTTAACTCTTGCAGAATGTAAAATATTATCAGATTGTGCATAATGCCTAAAAATTAAAGGGTTTTCTTAAAGACTATAGACAAATGAAAATCAATGTGCTATAATTATATTAATGAATAGCAAAAATTTAATTCTCATGGATCAGATTTTTGCTTAAACTACAGAAAGGAACCTGACAATGCTGCATGAAAAATCCTGTGGCGCTATTGTTTACAGAAAGTTTCACGGCAACACGGAAATACTGCTTATAAAGCACGTTAACAGCGGGCATTGGTCATTCCCGAAAGGGCACGTTGAAGGTAATGAAACTGAGATCGAAACTGCAAAGCGGGAGATAATGGAGGAAACCGGGATAGATGTGAATCTTGACCCTACCTTTCGTGAGATAGTATCATATTCTCCGAGGAAGGATACTCAGAAGATCGTGGTTTATTTTATTGCAAAGGCTAAGAATACCGACTTTGTTCCTCAGGAGGAGGAGATAGCGGAGATCAAATGGGTAGAGATCGGAAGAGCGGGACAGGTGCTTGCCTACGAGAATGACCGGAGTATTGTAAACAAGGCTAAAAAATTTATTATCTAGAAAACGGACTGCTTAATGCGGTCTGTTTTTTTGCGTATAAAATTCGTCATAATATTTGAGTTATTTTGTGAAAATACACAATAAAATCCATAACAGGTTGTTTATTCATACGAAACTATCGGCATTAAGCATTTTACGGCTTGACTTTACCGCTTTTAGTATATAGAATATAGTTGTTAACAATATTCGTAAATACCGGTATTAAAACTTATTTTATGAAAGGACTTTTTATGGTAAAGGATAGACGATTTGCAGTAAGAACGGCAAGATTGCTGACAGCGGTTGTTCTCTGTGCGGCAATACTGTTGGGATGGTCGTACAGTCCGCAGGCAGAAGCGTCGGCGGCGGGGTTTTATGTAAGCGGCACGACCATATGCGACGCAAACGGAAATGCGTTTGTTATGAGAGGAGTAAACGTTCCTCATGCATGGTTTACTTCTCAGACGGCGGTATCCCTCTCTGCTATAGCCGATAAGGGCGCAAATACGGTAAGGGTAGTCCTGTCCGACGGTGACAAATATGCCAGGACCTCAGCCTCTGAGCTTCAGAGTATTATTGATCTCTGCAAGGCGAACAAGCTGATATGCGTTGCTGAGGTACACGACGCAACGGGAAGCGATAATTCATCCGATCTGAACAAGGCTGTAAATTACTGGCTTGAGATGAAGCAGATACTCAACAGCAATAAGGAATATGTTATTGTAAATATTGCAAACGAATGGTACGGTTCGTGGAACGGCTCTGCCTGGGCGGACGGATACAAAAGCGCTATAAGTACACTCAGAAGCGGCGGAATTAAAAATATGCTGATGGTAGACTGCGCAGGCTGGGGACAGTATCCTGATTCCATTAAAAATTACGGCAGAGAGGTGTTCAATTCCGACGAGGACAGAAATACGGTATTCTCGATACATATGTATGAATATGCCGGAGGAAGCTCTTCAACGGTAAAAGCCAATATAAACAACGCTCTCGGAATAGGAGTCCCTGTTGTTATCGGCGAGTTCGGAAACCGACATACCGGCGGCGACGTTGACGAGGCGGCTGTAATGAGCTGCTGCACTCAGAAAAACGTCGGCTATCTAGGCTGGTCTTGGAAGGGAAACAGCTCAGACGTTTCATATCTTGATATTTCAAACGACTGGGCAGGTCAGGATCTTACCGACTGGGGAGATACTTTGTTTAATGGCGCTAACGGAATTGCTCAGACATCTTCTTTATGCTCGGTATATACCGGAGGCTCTGACAGCTCGGGCGGTGACGATTCATCTCAGGCAGGACAGTTTGATACGGAAATACTGTTCTCCGGAGCTGCTTCGGCGTCAAACTGGGGACAGGCTGTTTCGGTTATGACAACCAAGAACGGAGGAAGCTTTAATCCCGGAATTATGACCGCCGACGGATATTTCTATGTTGAATATTCGGGAGATTCGGCGGAGCTTATTATGCAGAGCTGGTCGGGCGGAAGCGAATGGGCAAAGGTAACGCCAGCTGAGATCGGAGCTGCAAACGGACACAGCTATGCAAAGTACTCTTACAGCAGCTGCGTAGCGGCGTTCGGCTCGGATAACTTCAGCGGACTGCTTGACAATATCCATGTCGGAGCGACTTCCGGTTCGGTTACGGTTTATTCTCTTGAATACCGTTGTCCGATCTAAAAGGTATAATTAAAGGGGCGTTTAGAACGTCCCTTTTTTTGCTTTTTGAGAAGCTTTTATAAGCGGAAAAGACAGGAGATCTGAATTCAAGCGGCTGAATATTAAAAATGTTCCACGTGGAACATAAGTACGGAAATAAAACGGCAGATCAACGGTTTGTGCATAGCAAAAATGCAGTGAATAAAAAATGTACAAATGGATAATAAAATATTAAACAGTCCTGAGGAAATATATGCTTAATAAAGGCAAAATTCCGCAGCCGTCAGATCCTTACAGGCGATCCTTCTGTTTCCCCTTAAAGCTCTGCTTCAGATCCCGCTGTGCTGACAGCGCCGGATCTAAAACAGTTATCTTTGTACATTAAGAGATCATTTGATATAAAACTTTTTTCCGGCGTATCACTTTTTGTTCTTTTCCAGCTTTACAGAAGATATAACCGCATATACCAGAGTCAGAATAACAACGGCTATAACAATATAAAATATCCATTTCAGCTTAGTTAACAGCTGAACTGCGTTTAACAGGAATATTGATCCGAGCAGAATAAAAA
The DNA here is from genome assembly GCA_900543145.1 of uncultured Ruminococcus sp. GTDB lineage: Bacteria > Bacillota > Clostridia > Oscillospirales > Ruminococcaceae > FB2012. The sequence goes on along the minus strand of UQPZ01000002.1, from coordinate 14,483 downwards.
CAATTCCCGACTGACGATAATAGGGTTTCTTATTCATTTTTTTACGTTCCTCTTCTGAAGCGTATAAATAAGCGTTGTTAAACAGAAAACCCTTCTCCTTAAACTGAAAAAAGCTTAAAGTAAATAAAGCGGCGGATATAATTATCAGAATTACAGCAGATATAATCATTTTGATCCTCCTCCAGACACGGTCTTTTTGAATTATTGATCATAACACAAGTATAACAATTGTGAACGGAGGTGTCAAGGCTTTAAAAAATTAAAGGACGCTTCCGATATAAAAATCAAAAGCGTCCTTGCGGTATTAAGGGAAGCGTTTTTTATCCAAGAGCAACGTCCAGTATCATCATCATCAGAAAGCCTACCATAACGCCTATAGTTCCGAGATGTCCCGACCCCAAATGTGCCTCGGGAATAAGCTCCTCTACTACAACGTAAAGCATAGCGCCTGCGGCAAAGGCCAGAAGCCATGGAAGCAGCGCAGTTACCTGACCCGCTATAAGTACGGTAAGAACTCCGAAAACAGGCTCGACGATACCTGAGAGCGAACCGTATAAAAAAGATCTGAACCTTCCGATCCCGCTTTGTCTTATCGGCAGGGCTATAGCCGCACCCTCCGGTAGATTCTGAATTCCTATACCTACAGCGAGAGCTACAGCCGCCGCTAAAAGCTCGGGACTGTTACCGCTTGCGGCAAGAGCAAAGGCAAGACCTACTGCCATTCCTTCCGGTATATTGTGAAGCGTAATGGCAAAGATAAGCAGTGCGGTTCGTTTAAGCCCCTGCTTTACTCCGTCAGATCGGTCAAGTCCGGGGTGAAAATAAGGAAGCAGCTTATCAAGTCCCATAAGGAACAGTATTCCGATTATAAAGCCACCTGCCGCCGGGACCCAGCCTATCATTCCCATCTCCTCCGACTTTTCTATCGAGGGGATAAGCAGCGACCATACCGAAGCCGCTATCATTACTCCTGCGGCGAAGCCGAGAAATACACGCTGTATTTTATCTGAGGATCTGTCGTTCTTAAAGAAGAATACCACTGCGGCTCCGAGCGTAGTCATTGCAAAAGTAAAGCCCGTTCCGCCCATAGCAAGTAAAATTCCGTTCATACACCTTATTCCTTTCAGCTATTAGCCGAACCTGTATTCATAGATCTGTTAAATAATAGCGTCTTTAAATTATCTGTAAACACAGGTTCTGTATATTTATGTCATTTTGCTTTGACATACTACACTATATTCCTGCCGGCCTGTTCGGGTTCAAAAAAACGGGTCACAATAAATTAATAAAAAAATCCGCCGAAGCTATTGACAAACGGCTGATTATATAGTAATATATGAACAGATGAACATATGATAAATCGTAAGCGTGTAAGGAAAAATTATTGAAAGCTTTTGGGACAGAATGGCGTTTGATTATGATTTTGCTGAAGCCGAGAGGGATCCTGATCGCTCCCGTTTTTATAGCTGAAAACGCAGGACATCTCGGTTCTTTTATTCTCCGGTTCATGGAACGGAAGTAAAATTGATAGCAGGAACCTGTCAGCCTTTGTTTATATCAAAAAAACAGTATAAAGCATAGCATAGGTTATAAAAATACGGTAAAAACAAACAATAAACAGGGAGGTGAACGCACGGAGAAGCGGCAGGCTTTTATGTGCGGAAATATGAACGAACAGCAGAGGGAGGAGTTTCTTTGCCTTCACCAGGACGTTGTTGACAAGGTAACGGAAAAAATGCCGCCGGACGAAATACTTTATGATCTGGCGGAGCTTTTCAAGGTATTCGGCGATACGACCCGTATCCGTATTCTTTACGCACTTTTTGAATCGGAGCTTTGCGTAAACGATATGGCACAGCTTCTGGGACTGAGCCAGACCGCGGTTTCACATCAGCTCAGGGTGCTTAAAAACAACAAGCTCGTAAGGTTCAGAAAGGAAGGGAAAATAGTATTCTATTCCCTTTCGGACGACCATGTAAGAAGTATAATCGAAACCGGAATGGAGCACGTTGAGGAATAAGGAGTAGCGGAAAGAAAATCAATATACAGATATTTTTGAAAGGGTGTATTATTATGAAAAAGGTATTCAAGCTTGAGAATCTGGACTGTGCCAACTGTGCTCAGAAGATGGAGAGAGGGATCAGGAAGATAGAGGGTGTAGAGGATTGTACGGTAAGCTTTATGTCGCAGAAAATGACTCTAACAGCTGACGACGAAAGGTTTGATTCAATATTAAAGGAAGCGGTAAAGCTGTGCAGAAAAATCGAGCCTGATTGTGTAATAGTGATAAAGTAGATCAAAAACGGCTTCGGAAGGGTGATTTATTTGAACAGGAAACAAAAGAAAACGCTGATAAGAATAATTGTCAGCGCTCTGCTGTTGGCGGCGGCGGGTCTTATACCGTCGGAGGGCATAGCAAGGCTGGCGGTATACGCAGTTCCCTATATAGTAATAGGCTGGGACGTTTTATGGAAAGCGGTGCGGAATATTGCTCACGGTCAGGTATTCGACGAGAATTTTCTAATGGCTATCGCTACCGTAGGCGCGTTTGCGACAGGTGAATATCCTGAGGCGGCGGCAGTAATGCTTTTCTATCAGACGGGAGAGCTTTTCCAGAGCTGTGCAGTCGGAAAGTCCCGAAAGTCTATAGCAGGTCTTATGGATATACGCCCCGATTATGCAAATATTGAAAGGGACGGTCAGCTGGTTCGGGCGGATCCGGAGGAAATAAATATCGGCGATACTATTATTGTAAAGGCGGGAGAAAAAATACCTCTGGACGGAATTGTAACAGAGGGCAGATCGGCTGTTGATACGGCGGCGCTTACCGGAGAAAGTCTGCCGAGAACGGTATCGGAGGGGTCTGACGTAATAAGCGGCTGTATAAACCAAAGCGGTACGCTTAAGGTCAGGGTAACAAAACCGTTCGGCGAATCGACGGCGGCAAAGATACTTGACCTTGTTGAAAATTCATCGGCAAAGAAAGCAAAGGCTGAAAACTTTATTACAAAATTTGCAAGATACTATACTCCGATCGTTGTAATATCGGCGCTTTTGCTGGCGCTGGTACCTCCGCTTGCCGCAGGAGCAAGCTGGTCGGAGTGGATCCACAGGGCGCTTATATTCCTTGTGATCTCCTGTCCCTGCGCTTTGGTAATTTCCGTTCCGCTGAGCTTTTTCGGAGGAATAGGCGGCGCAAGCAGAAAAGGAATACTTGTCAAGGGCGGGAATTATCTCGAGGTTCTGGCAAGGTCGGAAATAGTAGTTTTCGACAAAACAGGGACGCTTACCAAGGGAGTATTCAACGTTACGGCAGTACATTCCGATGAAATTTCCGAAAGCAGGCTTATCGAGCTTGCGGCATATGCTGAAAGCTATTCGACGCACCCTATTGCAGGCTCGATACTTGAAGCGTATGGAACGGATATTGACGGCACGAGAATCTCTTCTTCGGAGGAGATCTCCGGCTGCGGCGTAAAGGCGGTAATAGACGGAACTGAGGTATGCGCCGGAAACGGCAAGCTGATGGAAAGCATAGGTGTAAGCTGGCATCCGTGCCATAGGATAGGAACAACGGTGCATATTGCAGTTGACGGAAGGTACGCCGGTCATATCGTTATTTCCGACGAGATAAAGGAAACTGCGCCTCAGGCGGTCGCGGAGCTGAAAGCAAAGGGGATACGAAAAACGGTAATGCTTACCGGAGATTCAGGAGAGGTAGGAGAGGACACTGCAAAAAGACTTGGCATAGACAGCGTTTATACGCAGCTCCTTCCGGCAGATAAGGTAGAGCGGGTGGAAAAGCTGCTGAATGAAAAAAGCCGAAGAGGAAAGCTGGCCTTTGTCGGCGACGGTATAAACGACGCTCCGGTACTTTCACGGGCGGATATAGGCATCGCTATGGGCGCTATGGGTTCGGACGCAGCGATCGAAGCGGCTGATATTGTTCTTATGGACGACGACCCGAGAAAAATTGCCGAAGCAATTGATATTTCAAGAAAGACCCTGAGGATAGTAAAGCAGAATATTATCTTTGCCCTTGGAGTAAAGCTTGCCGTTCTTATTCTGGGCGCGCTTGGAATGGCTGATATGTGGGAAGCGGTATTTGCAGATGTAGGAGTATCGGTAATAGCTATCCTCAACGCTATGAGAGCGATGAAGTCGCCGCAGCCGACGAAGGTACGACTGTCGGATAAAATTCAGAATTGAAGGGAGAAAGGGAAAAATGTATTTCAAACCGTATTCTCGGAAAGTTTATTATTATGAAACGGACAGAATGAATATTGTTCATCATTCAAATTATATACGATGGCTGGAGGAAGCCCGTATCGACCTGCTTGACCAGATGGGCATAAGCTTTCCGAAAATTGAAAGCCGTGGGCTTCTGATCCCGGTGCTTTCGGCGGAATGCAGTTATAAATACCCGTTAAGGTACGGCGATACGTTTGAAATAAGCTGTAGGATAGACAGCTTCAACGGCTGTAAATTCGGACTTTCGTATGAGATAATGAATGTTTCCTCCGACAGGCTGTCGGGTACGGCAGCATCTTCTCATTGCTTTACAGATACGCAGCTTCGGCCGTTAAGGATCAAAAAGCAGTATCCGGATATATATCAGGCGTTTAAAGAGGCAGCAAAATAAAAAGGCGGAATGAACTGTCGGTTCATTCCGCCTTTTTTGTGTATCATGTTTATAACCGTCATATTATTACATTCCATAATATATGGAAACATTATTTCTATATTGCAGAAAATACACAAATATAGCCATGGTATTTTGTAGAGATTTATGTCGTTTTTTGCTTGAAAATATAAACCTTATATGGTACAATTATTAAGCAAATATGTGTTCAGAAATAAATTTTGTGTATTTCAAGGCATTTATTCCTTGAATTATTTTTCTATATATGAGATAGAAAACTTGAGTTTCCATAATAATATTGAAGAGGAGACAGAATATGAAAATAAATATAGCGCTGCTTGAAAACGACAGTATATACTCGAAACGGTTCGCTGATTGCTTTAATAATATGTATCCGGATAAATTCACGATCTTTATTTTCGATACGGCAGAAGCCCTGCAGGCGGAGGCACAGTCATTGAAAATAGATTTACTGTTAATATCTACAAGCTATGACGCAGCCGAAACAGGACTGAAATGTCCGGTATTATATTTTGTAGGGGACGCAGATATAGATAGCTACCGCGGTTATAAAGCCATATGTAAATTTCAGAAGGCTGAGCTTATATATAAACAGCTGCTGGATCTTTATTCGGAATTTAATAACGATATTATTTCCCTTAAAAACAGACAGTCGGAAGTCGGTGCAAAGATTTTGGCTTTTCAAAGTCCGGCAGGAGGTGACGGAGCGTCTACAGCTGCGGCAGCCTGTGCAGTAAATCTTGCAATGAGCGGAAAAAGAGTTCTGTATCTTAATTATGAGGAATTGAATTCGACAGATATGTTTTTCTGGGCAGACGGTCAAAGCTCGTTTGACGAAGTTATTTATGCGGTCAAAAGTCATAAAAACAATCTTAATGTTAAGCTTGAAACCGCATTGAAAAAGGATGAATCAGGGGTTCTTTTTTACTCCGGCTGCAAGACTGTACTTAATATGGTTGAGCTAAGCGGTGAGGAAAGGATAGAACTTATCAATGTTTTAAAGTGTTCGGGAAAGTATGATTACATAGTTCTTGATTCCGATTATAAATTTGACGGCGTTTTCTTTGAAATACTTCAGCTGGCGCATAAAATAGTATATGTCAGCAGCGGCAGGGAGCTTTCATTGCATAAATTAGGCGAGGCCTGCAAGGCTCTGAGGATCTATGAAGAACAGAATGAAGTTAACTTATCTCAGATAATTTCTGTCATATACAACAAGTTTATAAACGGGGTATCAAAAACGGCTGAGCTGCCGGGAATTAAGGCAGCCGGCGGAATACCGGCCTTTGAAAATGCTTCAAGCAGAGAAACAATGTTAAGAATGGCACAGATGAAGCTTTTTGATAATATTATACAATAAACGGGAGAAGCGGCAAATGAACGAAGAAAATAAAGCTAAGCTGATAGTCGAGGTAAAGCAGCTTGCATTGGATAATTTACAGCTTTCTAATTTATCTGACGAAGAGCTGGAGGAGGAAATAGAAAGGCTTGCGGAACGGGTCATCGGCAACAATTATGTACCTATCGAGCAGAGAATAGATATAGTTAATCAGGTTTACAGCTCTATCAGGGGACTGGGCCTTCTTGATACGATAATGAGCGACGATTCTATCACAGAGGTTATGATAAACGGCGCCGATAATATTTTTATAGAAAAAAACGGACAAGTTGTAAAAACTGATGAATGCTTTGAGAGCCAGAGGCGTCTTGAAGATATAATACAAAGAATAGTCGGAATGGCAGGCAGAGAGGTCAATCAGTCTAATCCTATCGTTGATACCAGACTTCCCGACGGTTCCCGCGTAAACGTTGTGCTGCCGCCGATAGCGCTATGCGGTCCTACAGTTACTATAAGAAAGTTCTCAAAACAGCCGATGACTATTGAAAAGCTCATTTCCTACGGCTCGATAACCAGGGAAATAGCGGACAAGCTGGAGCTGCTTGTCAAAGCAAAGTATAATATTTTTATCTGCGGAGGAACAGGTTCGGGAAAGACTACGTTCCTTAATGCCTTATCAAACTACATACCTAAGGACGAGCGTGTAATAACTATAGAAGATTCCGCAGAGCTTCAGATAGAGGGGGTAGCTAACCTGGTAAGCCTGGAAACGCGTAATGCAAACGCCGCAGGGGCAGGCGCGGTAACGATACGGGACCTTATAAAATCCTCACTGAGAATGAGACCCGAAAGGATAGTAGTAGGAGAGGTAAGGGGAGGCGAAGCGCTGGATATGCTTCAGGCCATGAATACCGGACACGACGGCTCTCTTTCTACAGGACACGCTAATTCTACAAGAGATATGCTCAGCCGTCTTGAAACAATGGTGCTTCAGGGGGCAAACGGTCTGCCGCTGGAGGCTATAAGGCAGCAGATAGCTTCCGCTTTGGATATTATTATCCATTTGTCCAGACTGAGGGATCACTCAAGAAAAACAATGGAGATTACGGAGGTAGTCGGATACAAGGACGGCAAGATCGAGCTTAATCCTCTTTATGTATTTGAAGAGGACGAGAATACTTCGCTTACCAAAGTATCGGGAAGCCTGAAAAGAACGGCGAATCCGATGAAGAATACATTTAAGCTTCAGCTTACCGGTATATATGAAACAATATAAACCTGACCGAGGGTTTTCAATGAAAGGATAATTATATTCTGATGAAAAAGAAGGAAAAGATAAAAAAAGAGAAAAAGAAAAAGGAAGTTTATATTGAAAAGCACGGGCTCCTGGGAAATGCCGACGATTACAATGTTTATCATATGAGTGTGCCTGACCGTTTTGCAGGTTATATGATCGGAGCATTGGGGGCTGCGGCAGGAGCATATATATTTTTCGGATCTGCTATGGCAAGCGTTATATTCGGAGCAGCAGCCGGTTTTTTCTCAGTAAAGAAGTACAAAGGACATCTGCTGGACAAGCGAAGGAAAAGTCTGCTTCTACAGTTTAAGGATCTTCTTGAATCCCTAAATAATTCGTATTCCGCAGGCAGGAATACGGCGGATTCATTTTACGGAGCAAAGACCGATCTGGAAATGCAGTACGGAGAAGACGCAGATATTGTTAGAGAGGTTGCTGTAATTAATTCCGGAGTACAGAATGGTTTTAATATAGAGGAAATGCTTCACGATCTTGGAGTACGGAGCGGTCTGGAGGACATTACGAGCTTTGCTGATATATTTGAAGTATCCAACAGACTGGGCGGCGATCTTAAAAAGGCGGTAAGCGAGAGCTATGATATAATTGCGGATAAAATTGAGATGGAAATTGAGATAAATACGCTTGTAGCGTCCGGCCGCAACGAACTGAATATTATGGCGGTCCTGCCATTTGCGGTAGTAATGATGATGAACGCAACTTCTGATACAGAAACCGGAGGGTTTATTAACATTGCTGCCAAATCAGTGGGAATTATTATGATATTGATCGCATATGCGATAGGGCTGAAATTAACAAAGATAAAAATATAAGGGGGGATAGCTGATGAGCTTTACCGCTTCATACGCTATGGCAGGCGCAGGAACGTTATTCGCGCTTTTCTGGTTGTTTGTGTATTTTAAATATATGCACAGCTTTAAAGACGTTATAGACGCTATAGACAAGAAAAAGTATATGCTCGGCGAGCTTTATTTTATAGGTTTCGGAATTATAAAGCTGTTTAGAATAAATATAAAAAATAAAAAAGGCAGGAAGAAGATAAAAGAGATAGGTGAGATATACGGCGATAAATACGCAGAATTTTATTATTATATCGTTACAGGAGGAGGAATTACATATTTCGCAACCATACTTCCTCTCGGATTTTTTATCGGCGCTATAGCTAACGATACATTAGTCTGCCTTCTCGGAGTACTTGCTTCCCTTCTTCTGATGTTTTATCTTTACAGCGACATAGATAAAAATGTAAGCGGAAGGCGCGAGGATATATTAAACAGTCTGCCTCAGGCGCTGTCAAAATTTACGCTTTTAATAAATGCTGGACTTATAGTAAGAGAGGCGTGGCAGAAGACAGCGTATACAAATTCAGGGCCGCTATACGAAGAAATGCAGAACGCCTGCATTGAAATGGACAACGGCGTTTCAGTACGCCAAGCGATAAATCACTTTGCTGAAAGGTGCGCTGTAAAGGAAGTCAGAAAGTTTGCCAATTCGGTAAATCAGAACATGGAAAAGGGCGGCGGAGAATTATCCAAGACATTAAAGGAGCTAACAACTGTCAGCTGGGAAGAAAAGCGAAGCAGGGTAAAAATAAAGGCGGCAGGCGTAGGTACAAAGCTTATGTTTCCTTCTATGATAATTTTCGTAGGAATCATACTGATGGTTGTGGTGCCGACGTTTGCAAATATAAATTTTTAGGGGGTGAAGAATATGAGTAAAATAAACGAATTGATGATAAGGGCATATTTAAAGGCAAACAGAAAGGTCAATGATATCATAAGCGACGAAAGAGGAGAAGTCAATATGATCGCAATTATTCTTATCATAATTGTAGTTATCGGTCTGGTTGCGGTGTTTAGAAGTAGTATTGAAGAAGTTATTGATCTATTAATCAATAAGATAAAGGACGCAATAAAGGCTATGGATTAATGCTCTGTAAAAACAGTAATTTAAGCTTACCTGGAAACAGTTCACAGAGTATATGCTGTGAACTGATTCGAGATAAGCGCTTAGGTTAGGGGGAGTTTGGTATAAAACATATCAGAAACGAGAACGGCGCTGTTCCTATAATTGAAGCGGCGCTTGTTTTTCCTACTGTATTTTTTGCTCTGTTTTTTCTGCTTTATTTAGGAATGTACGTTATGCAGAGCGTTATGATGTATACTCAGGCGCAGAAGATCGCCACGGTTGCCAGCAAGGAGCTTGCTTTGCCGGGATACCAGATAATAGGCAACAGTGCAGCAAAAACGCCGGCAGTTGATTTTAAGGACAATACGTTGTTTACCGAAAATAACGTAAAAAGCATATATGAACACGAAGCAAATCTGTACCGTTATCTGACGCTCGGCGATCCTTTAGAAGATAATTCGGAAGAGCTTGAGGAATCATTGAAAACTTTGATTTCAAACATAAACATAATAGAGGAATCGGATATTACTTGTAATATCAGCGCTGATAATTATTTTTTAACTCAGGAGGTTCAGGTCGAGATAACTAAGAAAGCGGAGATACCTGATTTTTTCAAATTTCTTCAGATCGATGGTATTACTGCGGATCTAACTGTAAGGGCTTCCGCCGCAAACAGCAACGGAGCGGAATTTGTGAGAAATACCGATATAGTATATGATTTTGTAAGCTTTTTAAGTGAAAAGCTTCACATATCGGATAAAATATCAAATCTGGTTCAAAAGCTCAAGGACACTCAAAGCAATCTGATGTAATGACGTAAGGGGAGATAAAATGAAGATCAGAAAAAATATTCAGGGAGCAATATCAATTTTTCTTATTTTGATAATGATCCCTATGTTTACCTTTGCCGGTGTTATAGTTGATCTGTCGAGAATGTCGTCCGCTCAGATAGTGCTTTCCGGAGCAAGCGATCTTGCTATGAATGCGGCGATGTCGGATTATAACAAGGTTTTAAAAGATGTATACGGAATTTTTGCTATGTCCGGCTCAGATGAGGAATTGAACGACAATCTAAGGCGGTATTTTGAAAATTCTTTGAGTAATATCGTTGATCTCGAAACTAGCGATTCTTATACCAGAGATTACATGAACAGTCTTTGCAGTTGGTTTACAACGGCGGGAAGCGAAAGCGATGCCGACTTTGATTCCCTTCTTCAGATAACAGATCAGTCGTTTAATGCAAAGTATGTTAAAGGCTCTCAGGTTTCGTCGGTACCGGTGCTGAAAAGGCAGATCCTTGAATATATGAAGTACAGAGCGCCTGTAAGCATGGCAACAACGCTGCTGTCAAAGTTCGGAGGCTTTTCGGGCTTCAGTCAGCAGAGCAAGGTACTTAACAATAAGGTCAAATACGAAAAGGCGCTGAGTGCGCTGGAAGACCCTTGCATGAACGCATATCAATCAATAAAGACTGCCAGGGATTATCAGTATACGTCAAGCGGATCAAAGGATATTCAGGATTATATCGGCGAATACAACGCCGCTGTTGACAGTGCAAAAAGCAACTATAAGCAGATAAGCTGGATCATGGTAGTTTTAGCTCAGCTTGAGGATAATCAATGCGGCACTTCTTTTGACAGTAACGGTTCTGTATATAATGAAATAATAGCCAAGGCTCAGGAAGTAGCCGACAATGATAAAAAGGAATTTGAAGAGGCTGCTAAGGCTGAAACTGATTCAAAGACAGACAGCACAAGCAGCGGGGAAGAAACTCCGCCGCCGGAATATTCACCCGACTGGCGGGAGATTTTCTACAGGCAGGTCACGGAGATATTCAATCTGGAAAGCGTAAAGGATAAGGCAGGCGTAAATTACTGTACTTTTTCTGAGGACGGAGATTTATGGACCTTCCAATATTACGAATCTGATTCTAATATCAAGAAGTTTGCCGACGATATAAAAGCAAGAAGCAATCAGATAGATTACGGGGACTGCTCAAAGGATACTGCCAAGAAGGTAATGCAGCTTCAGAAGGATATTAACGATTGGGTCAAGGAAAACGAGGACTATATAAAAGTTCTGCTTTCAGTTGACGCATATTTCAACAGCTTTTCTTCGGAGCATTCGGACGCATGGAATACGATAATAGGCGAGAACGATAATATAGCAGCATTTATAAGAGGCATATATAACAAAATAATTGAAGTATCCAATAATGTAAATAAGTATACCGATACCTGTACAGGCAGGGTCAACAGTCTGGCTTCAGCGACATACTCTTTAATGAATACGGTTTACAACGATACGCATACGCAGTTGCTTAATTATAAAAGCGCAGTTAAAAATATGGAAACGGTAATTGAAGGTATCGAGACTGCGGAAGAGGCCGGAAACAGCTGGGAGGAGAGTATTGATAAAGTAAAAGACGCAGGAACTAAGCAGACTATGATGTCAGATTACAAGGGTTCTGCCGAGCTTATGAAAAAGGCTGAGGCTGAGAAGCTGAATGATAATGTTCTGGAGATTAACAAGGAGTTTTTTAACGGACTTGAAGAAAAGATCACCGGAATTGAATTCTGCGGCAATAAGCTTTATAATACGTCCGGCGATTTCATAAGCAAGTATAAGAAGGCAAAGGCCGTTCCGGATAGTATTGATTCCTTTGAGAAAAAGGGCGATTCTATTTATTCGGATAAGTTTAAAAATCCGTGGGGAAATGATAAAGCAGGAGAAAGCGGATTTATTACGATCCTGGACGATATGCAGGCTTCAAAGGACGAGAATCAGAAATTTTTCGGTTATCTCTGCGAAATATGCGGCAATAAGGAAGACGCTGATTCCAGCAAGGGCGAGGAGCATACCAAGAATAAAGACAGCCTGCTTGAATACGGAAAAACTGAAAATGCGGAGAAGGCTTCGGGTACCGACTTGTTGTCGGGGGAGAGTAAAAGCCTTGTACAAGGAGATTTTCTGTCGGGGTCGATATACGAAGCTATTCTTAATTCCGAGGAAAATTCAGAAGCGATAGACAAGGGGCCGGCTAAGGATATTAAAGACGATGAAAACGAAAAGGTTGCGGATAATGCGGGCGAAATGTCCGACGGAGCTTCGTCGTTTCTTGAAAAACTGAGCAATATTGCAACGGAAGGCAGAGATAAGACTTATCTGGTTGAATATATGACGAAAATGTTCAGCTGTTATACGACTAACGCCGTTACCTCTGATATGAAACAGGATAAGGACGGCAATATTCAAAACGCTGAACAGTATATAGAGCAGACGCTGAGCGGAATTAAGCTCTGTCCTGAAAATAACGTATATTACGGGGCGGAATGTGAATATATTCTATGGGGTGACACAAATCCCGAAAACTGTATCAGAAACACAAAGCTGCTATTGTTCGGAATAAGGTTTGCGCTGAACTCTATTTATGCGTTTACCGCTCCGGATATTCAGTCTATGACGTTTCAATGGGCGTTTGCAATAGCCGGCTGGACCGGTTTTGGAGTTCCTATCGTTCAGACCGTTCTTACGCTTGCGCTTTCTGTAGCAGAATCTGTTTGCGACGTAACCGCCCTTTGCAGCGGCGAATCCGTACCAATATATAAGAGTACTTCGACGTGGGTAATGTCACCAAGCGGATTATCAAAGGAAGTAATCGAAAAAGCCGGAGAAAAGGCGATTACAGTTGCAACTGGAGCAGTAACCAATATTTTTGATGAAATTCAGAATTTTGCAGATGACGCTGTTGACGATATGACAAAAGCGGTTGAAGATTATTCTGAAAGAATGCTTTTGGATATACAAAGCCAGATAACAGCCAGTGTAATAACCCCTTTACAAAACAAGGTCAAAGGAATACTAAATAAGGTTGATCAAAGTTGGAAAGACGATGCAATAATTGAAAAGGAATTAAATGAATTTCTTGACGAGCTTAACGAGGGACTTGGGGTTGAAGAGGATACAATAATTTATCAATGTCAGCAGGAAGTAATTAATGAAGTAAGAGCAAAGGTATCAACTATAAGCGGTGATATTTATAATAATACCATCGGCTCTGTAAACAAGTCTGTTGATAATGCTTTGAAGGCGGTAAATAAATCAATTGAAGATATTAATAAGAAAATAACAAGTATCGTAAACAAAAAAATAGGTGCAGCAAATAAAAAGTTAAAGGAGGAAGTAGAGAAACTAAAAAACAGCGGAGAGGAAAAGGTCAAGGAAAAAATAAACTCCGCCTTAACCGACTATTCAACAAAAATCGCAGGAAGCTTCCCTGAAAATAAAGATGGGACAAAAGGATCAAATTCATCAAATGCCAAGTCAGCAATGCTAAGCTTAACATATAAGGAATATTTATATGCGTTTATGATGGTAGGAATATTGGGGAAAGAGGATAATATGGTAGCAAGAACGGGACAGCTAATACAGCTGAATATGAGCCAGGGATTAAAGGAGGAGGATCTAGGAGACGAAAACTTCAATCTGACCGAGTCGTACAGTATGATATCAATGTACGCATGTGCAGAAGTAGGAGCAACGTTTATGGGAATGTTCAAGCAGAGTACATCGGAAAACGGAGAAACGGAGTATAAGCTTGATTACAGCCTGAACGGAAGAACAACAAACACAATAACTTATAACGGAATAATCGGGTATTAAAGGAGAATTATTATGAATTTAAAAAAGGCAGCGGCAGTAATTTTATCAGTAACAATTACGTTGGGAATGGTATCCTGCAAGGGGGATAAGGAAGAAAGCAGCAAAAGCGAAAGCAAGTCAAACAACGCAAATGTAAACACGGAAAGCGTAAGCGAAAGCAGCAGTATATCGGCTAATGAAGAAAGTATAGCCGATTCTGTTGAATCTAAAACTGAGAGCGAAGATGAAAGCAAGGGTACTTCAGACGGTAATAAGGATATGGAGTATAGGATTTCATCCAGCTTTTATGGTGAAAACGGAGAATGGCAAAGTGAATTAAGTCAAAGGTATTTCTATGACAGATCAGGTGTTGATTTTGGTATCGCCTATACCGAAACTACTTGTTCAGAAGAGTATCCGGTGTTTTTTGAAATTTACGGTATACACAACCAGGAAAATGAAATAGTATATGATTTAAATGATAGTTCAGAATGGCTAAGTAATAGTCATATGGCTTTAGTAGAGGCAATTGATTCAACAATAAACTATAAGGTTGAGGAATCCGAAGAAGCATTGGTAATCGAAAACCAAGAGGAAAAAGAAATAAACGGAATAAA
>UQPZ01000001.1 GCA_900543145.1 uncultured Ruminococcus sp. | reverse complement strand
ACAGCAGTCAAGCGACGGAGGGAAGACGTGGAAGACTGTAAAGCTGGTAAAGGGATCAGAGGAGCTAAAGATCAGAGGACTAAAAAGGAATACCTCGTATAAATACCGAGCGCTAGCGTACAAGTCAAACGGAGGCGGAACGAACGCCTTGGGAGCATGGAGCGGAGTAAAAACCGTCAGGACGAAGAAATAACTGAGAAAACGGCGCAGACGCGCCGTTTTTTGTTGTAAACAGCCTTTATGTGTGTTATAATAATCATGGTTAAGATATTTTTAAGAAATATATCGGGTTGAACTTAAAAAGTGTACTTTATAATTCTATTGTAGAAAGAAAGGATTGAGCTTAAATGGAAAACGGCTGTATTCTGGTTGTTGATGACGATAAGGATATTGTTGCGGCTATTGCAAAGCTGCTTGAGAAGGAGGATTTCGAGGTGATCCGTGCGTACGACGGACTTGACGCTCTCGACAAGCTTGCCTCCAACAGAAATATAAATCTTATTCTTATCGATATAATGATGCCTAAGCTTGACGGACTTTCGGCAATGATGAAAATAAGAGCCACAAGAAATATTCCTATCCTTGTTCTTTCGGCTAAATCGGAGGACACCGACAAGGTTCTCGGACTTTCTATGGGCGCAGACGATTACATTACAAAGCCGTATAATCCTATGGAGCTTGTTGCAAGAGTTAAGTCAAACCTGCGGCGTTATCTTCATTTAGGCTCAGCAGACACAAACAAAACGGATATAATAAAAATAGGCGGACTTGCTCTCGATACCTCCGCCAAAACACTGGAGGTAGACGGAGAGCAGGTCAAGCTGACGGCTACCGAGCTGAAAATAATGGAACTCCTTATGCGCAATGCGGGAAGGATCTTTTCAGCGGAGGAGATCTACTCAAAGGTATGGAACGAGGACGCTTATGCTGTAGAAAATACGGTTATGGTACATATACGCCATATCCGTGAAAAGATAGAGATAAATCCTCGTGAACCGAAATATTTAAAGGTGGTGTGGGGCATTGGATATAAAATCGAAAAAATCTGATACAGAGGAATTAAACGAAGGCAGTAATAATGAAAAAAAGAAAAATTTCGGTAGGTTTAAGGCTGTTCTGACTTCCGGCATGATGAGAACGCTGGCGTTTCTTCTGACCTGCGCTATGGGTGTGTGTATCCTCGGCTGGGCTTTTCAGCATGACGAGAACGGAAATAATTCTGGCTATTTCTTTGAGGACAGATATACTTCCAGCGAGGAATTTATCTCAAGTAAGAACAATCTGTATCAGGCGCTCTGCACTACTGCTACGGTTTATCTCAGAAACTGTAAGAACGGAGAATTTCAGGGCAGCGAAGATTTGTACAAAAATTTCATGCGTGCTCTGAAAAGCTATGAATATTCTAATATTATAAATATATACAGCAATAACAGAACTCCGGTTATAGAAAGCAGTTTTTTTGATTACTATGTTTGCTTCGGTAACAGCGTAATCACTAATATTGAAGAAATGACGGGAATTATTGCCGATCAGAATGATATTAAAGACTTTCAGAAAGAAAGAAGCTGCTGGTATACCAGATATAAAAATACGGCGGAAAATGACGAAAATTATCAGAGCAATGACAATTCCATGGATTATTTTATTACATCAGATCATTGGAGCGCCAGCGACGGAAATTTTACGGAGCAGGAAATATACAGTATGTATTCAATACCTGTAGGATGGTCGGGGTATGACAGTTATGGAAGATATATATCCTGCTACGGGCCTTACGACGATCTGTATATTTACGACTTTGATATAAATGACGCTTCAAAGGCATATATTATCAACGGATATAAAAAGGTTCTTATCAGCAAAGAAAAATTGGAGGACTACAACGATTATTATGAATCTTACAACGAAGACGGAAAGCTATACGCAGATATATCTATAGAGGATCTGGAGGGTTATAAATTTAATCTTCTCGACGACGAGGATATGATCGTTATGATATCGCCGAATCAGGAAAAGCTTGCGGCGGCAGAAGCGAGATTTAATAAAAGCGTTGATCTGAAAAATAAACTTACAGTAAAGATCATCGCCGCTTCTCTTGTGCTGCTGATATGTGTTGTATATCTTATTGCGGTATGCGGGTACTGCGGAGAAAATAACCAAAAATGGCGTTACGCCGTTATTTTCGGAAGATGGCATACTGAGTTTCTTGTAATTGGAATGATAATGTCTCTGGCATTTGCCGGGGTTATTCTCAGCGAATATTCTGGCTGGTTAAGAATAATAAAAAATCTTTTCGATATTCCAAGACCCTATTCGTATTGGTGTCTCGGGGGTGCGGTTACTTTTATAAGTGCAGCGGGACTTGGATTCCTGCTTGGTGCGGTCAGCAAGCTGAAGGTCCATAGCTTCTGGAGGGATTTCTATGTATTCAAGCTGTTCAAGGGATTTCTGAGATGGTCCGGAGAAAAGCTCAGGTCATGGGGATTGTTTGAAAAATACAGCAGCCAGACAGTTGCAAGAAAGCTGTATATAAGACAATGGATATTTGCAGGGGTTACAGCTGCGGAAGTGCTGATAATTATAATGAGCTACGGCGTTCAGCATTATTCGTATGAGGACGACTATGATTATTACAGATCAGGATTAAACTCGGGATTGGCGGTAATTTCAATTATAGCTTGGATCGT
This sequence comes from uncultured Ruminococcus sp., assembly GCA_900543145.1. GTDB lineage: Bacteria > Bacillota > Clostridia > Oscillospirales > Ruminococcaceae > FB2012. Next base: position 391,613 of record UQPZ01000001.1, on the reverse strand, counting down.
ATATTTTATATGGTTCATTATTACGGAATTCAGGATATACAGAGATATTAACAGGCTTGATATTCAGATAGACCAGATGAGCAGGGGAGATGAGCCTGACAGCGATATTCCTGTTACCTCTCCTGTATACTCAGACAGTATAAAGCTGTCTGAGATCTCAAAGAATATTAAGGATACCGTTGAAAAACAGGTTCAGTCGGAAAGAATGAAGATAGAGCTTGTTACAAATGTTTCACATGATCTGAAAACGCCTCTTACTTCAATTATAAGCTATATCGACCTGCTTAAATCGGAGGATCTGCCGCCTGAAGCTATGGATTATGTAAAGATACTGGAGCAGAAATCTGAAAAGCTTAAAAATATTGTGGCAGACGTATTTTCACTTGCTAAAGCGACCAGCGGAGTGGATATAGATATGGAGAAATTGGACGCTGTAATCCTTCTTAATCAGGCTCTTGCTGACGCACAGGATAAAATAGAAAAAAGCGGAAGGCAGATGAAAATAAATACAGAAGCTAAGTCTGCGATTATAACTGCTGACGGAAACAAGCTGTACAGGGTGTTCCAGAACCTGATAGATAACGCTCTGAACTATTCAATGGACGGTACGAGAATATTTATTGATCTTAAAGAAGAGAAGAATTATATTAGACTTGAAATGAAGAATACTGCAAGCTATGAAATGAATTTTACTCCTGACGAAATAACCGAGAGGTTTACAAGAGGAGATAAATCCAGAACTGACGGAGGAAACGGTCTCGGACTTTCAATAGCAAAAACCTTTACGGAAGCCTGCGGCGGAGTATTCCGTATCGAGCTGGACGGCGACGTTTTCAAGGCAGTGCTTCTGTTTCAGAAATCTACAGATTCAGACGGTTTTGTAAAAACTTCAGAATAAAGAGAATTCCGGAGGATATCTATATCAGATGTCCTCCGGAAAATATAAAGGATGATGACAAAAATGTTTGTAAGAAAAAAGCGATTTTGCAGGGTGATTCTGATTTTGGCTGTGCTTGCTGCTGCCGCTGTCGGAGGATTGTTTGCGCTTCGGCCTGATCTCAGGTTTATTGTAAAGCATGAGTTCATTCAGCTGAGTAAAAGCGCAGATGTTACTGAGATAAGCGAAAGCTCTCTGACTCTTAAAAGTATGTATATAAATGAGCTTGAGCACAACGGCTGTACTGTAAATCAAAGTCTTATGCTGGTAAACTGCGATTATACCCTTGGCAGTAGCTTTAAAGCCGAGATTGTTGACTACAAGAACAGCGGAGCAATGATAAACCGCTGTGCAGAGCAGGCGTTTGAGGAGCTGTCAGACGCAGTAAAGAAGAATACCGGAGAACCGCTCTACATAATCTCCTCATTCCGTACTGCACAGGAGCAGGAGGAAATATTGTCTGAGCAGGGTTCCGATACGGCTATGTCAGCCGGCTCAAGCGAGCATCAGACAGGATTAGCTCTTGACGTATATACCGACGGATATGCCGGAATGGGATTTCTTAAGTCAGACGCAGGACAGTTTGTAAATTCAAAATGCGGGGAATATGGTTTTATAATAAGATACCCGCTTTTGAAAAAAGATGTTACGGGAATAGAATATGAGCCGTGGCATATAAGATATGTTGGTCTGCCTCATTCGGAGATAATAAGCCGTGAGTATGAAACGCTTGAAGAATATTTTGATAGTCTTGAATGCGGTAAGTTCTATAGATACGGCGGATACATAATTTCACGTCAGAAAGGCGAGCTTGTCAGAGTTCCTGAAGGCTCTGAAACGACAGTGTCTTCCGATAACTGCGGAGGCTGGATAATAACCGTAAAGGAATAGCAGAATATCTTCTCTGAAATGCGGGATATTTTTGTCCTGATAAAAAACGCATTTTCGGTACTTGCAACAAGGACTTGGATATGATATAATGTATATAGATTTAAATTGAAGGGAAGTAAAGCTTATGACTTATAAGGAAGAGTTTATTAAATTCATGGCAGACAGCGGAGTGCTTACATTCGGAGATTTTACTTTGAAAAGCGGCAGAAAGGCGCCGTATTTTATAAACTGCGGAAATTATAAGACCGGCGCTCAGCTTGCGAAGCTAGGCGGATTTTATGCGGATTGTATTATGGATAACAAAATTCCCGTAGAAACCCTTTTCGGACCCGCTTATAAGGGTATTCCTCTTGCAGTTTCGGCTGCAATTGCACTGGGGACCAAATACGGAGCCGATGTTTCCTACTGCTTTGACAGAAAGGAAGCAAAAGATCACGGGGAAGGCGGAATGTTTGTCGGAAAGAAGCTGAGCGATAATGAAAAGGTTATTATAATTGATGACGTTATGACCTCCGGAAAGGCTCTTCACGAATCTATGCCAAAGCTTAAATCTGCTGCCGACGTTGACGTAACCGGTATGGTCATTACAGTTGACAGAATGGAAAAAGCGCTTGATACAGAGCTTTCAGCTATACAGCAGGCGTATATAGACTTCGGAGTTAAGGTTTATTCTATAGTTAATATAAACGATATAATTAAAGCCATAGAGGACGGAATAGTAGACGGCAGGGAGTACCTTGATAAAATGCTTGAATACCGTGCGGAATACGGCGCAGCTGAATAGCGGTATAAACAGCGGCAGATATTATAAAAACTATTTATACGCTTTATAATTTCTTGATTATTTCAAGGTAAATTTTGCAAATAAAAAGGTGCCAGAACGGTTACAGCAGAAAATGTCAATTGTAAACGATCTGTAGTAAAATGTAATTGTATTGTTCTTGATGTTTCTTTCTTATTGAGTATAATATTAATTGTAGAACAAAGAAAGAAAAAAGAATGAACACACTAAGTGAATAAACTCTTAGCTCGTTTCATCCTCTCCAAAATTTTTACACAAGTTAGAAGGCAGCCGATCGGCTGCCTTTTTTCTTTACTTTATTTACAGATATGATATATTCGATTTTATCTGTTCTATATCTACAAATTTATTTTTTAATACTATATTAAAGCCGCTATATTATTATTTTAATTGACAAAAATTTTAATATGAGATATAATAAAAGTAATAACATACTTGCTTAATGAAATGTAATGTATAACTGAGAATCAACACTGTAAATTTAAATTCGGTAATTAACCTAATCAGGATGATTGCCGCAGCAGAAACCTTTTCGTAAGCGTTCTTGTATAATAAGCAGTAAAGTTTGATTTTCCTGAAAATAAGCGGAAAGAATGTGAACGAAATGACGGAAGAATTTCTGACGATGGAACAGCTTACGGCTATGCTAGATAATGTCCCGGTAGCGATATTTGTCAGTGAGATAGAAAGCAAAAAGGTTTTGTATGCAAACCAGTTGGCAAAGGAAATATTACTGCCTAAAGACGGTTTTGAGGACTGCTGCTGTTATCATTTAGCAGGTTTTGATAAGCCATGCTCTTTTTGTCATGCCGGACGTATTAACCGCGGCGAACTATTTACACGTGAGTTCCTGCATCCTCAAACAATGTGTATCTATGAGCTCAGCGGAAAAATTATTGATTGGAACGGAAGACCTGCGCATATTGAATATGTTTCGGATATTACAAAAAAGAAAAAAAAGGAAGAACATTCAGAAGCGATCAAGAAAAAACTTGAGTCGACCTTTGGAAATATTCCATGCGGTCTGTGCGTCTATCGTATTGTAGAAAATAAGATTTTCCCGGTTTTTCATAATCCGGCGTTTTATGCGCTGCTGGGCTATTCTGACGATCATATCCAAGCGATGGAGCGTGCGACTGAATATATGGGCGTTCATCGTGAAGATCTAAGCCTTTTGAAGGAAAAGGTTAAAGAAGCTGCCTCCAATAACAGTAATCTTAGTCATACATACAGGGTCTGGAACGATCAGATGGGATTATACCGCTGGATCCGTCTTGAAGGTACTGTCGTGCAGGAGGAAGACAATACAAAGCTGCTTTATTGTGTATACAGCGACGTAAGCGAATATAAGAAACTGGAGAATGAGCTGACTGCCGCAAATATAAAAACTCAGAATATAATAAATGCGATACCTGGAGGAGTTGCAATTTATAAGGTATCAGATATATTTGAAACATTGTATTTTTCTGACGGAGTACCTGAGCTTTCCGGATATACTTCAGATGAATACAGTGAGTTGGTCAAGCAAAACGCCACAGCAATAATCTATTATAAAGATAAAGATATGGTAATATCCAATCTCCGCAAGGCTCTTAATAAACATACGGTAGCGGATTTTGAGTATCGTAAGCAGCATCGCAGCGGTAATATCGTGTGGGTTCATATGCAGGCAAAGCAGATCGGTGAAAAAGACGGCTGTCCGTTGCTTCAGTGCGTTTTTCACAATATTAACGAGCTGAAGGAAGCTCAGCTTCTGCTTGATCATCTGGTAAACTCAATTCCGGGCGGAATAGCCAGTTATCGGGTTGAAGGAGAGCGTTTTATCCCGACCTTTTATTCAGACGGCGTTACGGCTATCTCAGGGCATACACGGGAGGAATTTCAGGAATTGGTGCACAACGATGCAATGAACATCGTATATGCACCGGATAGGGATAGAGTGCTTACTGCGGCAAAGGCGGCGCTTTTGAGCGGTGACGTATTGGATATTTCTTATAGAATGAAGCATAAAAACGGCAGCCTGATATGGATTCATCTGAACGGCAGGAGGATGGGTCCGTTATCAAACGTTACGAGATTTTATGCCGTTTATACCGGAATGTCAGCTGAAGCTCAGCTTTTTCAGCGTATAGCCAATGAATCCGCTGACGGTATATATGTTATAGATAAGGAAAATTATGATCTTCTTTATGTAAATGATTCAAAGGACTTATTTTCTTTCAGCTCTGCAAATACAGTTCAAAAATGTTATGCGGCGCTTCACGGCAAAGATTCACCATGTGAATTTTGTACTCTGAAGAACAGGGAAGCCGACGGTCTTGAGCATGAGATGACTGTTAACAGCTCAGGCCGGGTATATATAACCCGATTTATAGAGGCTGATTGGAATGGTGTTCCTGCATACATAAAATTTGTGCGTGACGCTACCGAAGAAGTAAAGATGAAAAAGGAAAAGGAACGGCTGGAGGAGTATCTTCAGACTGTTGTAAAAAATCTTCCGGGCGGTATCGCTGTTGTTCGCTATGAAAAAGACGGTACTATGATACCTGAATACATTTCTGACGGTTTTGCCGCTATGACTGATATGACTTTTGAAGAAGCTTGGGATGTTTACCGATATGATGCAACCAGTGGCATACACCCGGATGATATAAAACGTATACGGAAAGAGCTGAAAAAATATATTGCCGGACATGATAATTATTATGAAACATCTTACCGAATAAAAAAAGGAACAGACGGTTATCTATGGACGAAGGTATCTTTTTCTATAATTTCCAATCAGAACGGAGAAAAACGTATCTATGCTATTTATTGCGATATTACCAAAGAGATAGAAGAACATGAACGTGTCCGCCGGCAATATAAGGATCTGATTTTAAGGCATTACCGGACGCCGGATCCGAACGCTCTGATTGTCGGACACTGTAATATAACACAGAATAAAATACTTGAGATAATCGATTATATAAATCTGAACCCCCTTGGAAAATTCGGATCAGATCGTGACAAGTTTTTTACCGGACTTTCAGAAATGATCGAAGATGGTTCTGAACGCCGTAAATTCCTTGATATATTCTTGGATTCACCGGCTCTTGCAGCATTTAAGAGAAATGAAACGGTACATATTTTTGATTGTTTTGTCAAGCTGCCGAATGAACCTTCGGGAAGATTCGTACAATTTAAAATGAACATGGTATCCGAGCCGGATACAGAGGATCTGACCGGTATTTTAACAGTTACGGATATAACTGAACAAACTATATCCGCCCGTATACTTAATCAATTATCATTGACCGGTCATGATTTTGTAGTAGATGTAGATGTTCTTAAAGATAAATATAAGGTTATATCTTTAAATGAGGGTTCAAATCTTATTCCGCCCGAAAGCGGTGTCCATACTCAATGGATGAGCAGTATGCTTATGAGAATAGTTCCGAAAGATAGAGAAGCATATAGAAAGAGTCTGGATCCGGAAATAATGATGAAACGTCTGCAAAAGGAAGAATCATATACTTTTTCTTATTCTATAGCCGACGACAACGGAGATATCCGTACCAAGAATATGACTGTTACAGCTATAGATCTTCGGTTCGGACGTATCTGTTTATCAAGAACGGATATTACTGATTCTGTCAGAGAGCAGCAGGGGCTGCTCAATATGATAGCTTATACTTTTGATCTTGCCGGTTTTATTGATGTAAGTACAAAAAGAATGACAATGTATACGCGTCAGACAGTTTTGGAAAATCTTCCTCCTTATATTATAGAAAATTATGAAAATGAAATTGAGAGTTATGTCAATAAGAATGAAGTAAAACAGGAAGGAAAGGCTAAAGAGCTTAAACTGGACACAATGCTGAAACGTCTTGAGGAAGAACCGGCGGGGTATGAATTCCTGCTGTCTTACCGAACAGATAAGGAAGACAGGTATAATCAGATCAATGTCCTTTGGGGAGATCAGAATCACAGAACAGTTTGTCTGGTGCGTGCTGATATTACCGATATGCTGGCAGCGGAAAGAAAATCACAGATCGAACTGCAAAATGCCCTTGAGTCGGCGCGTAAAGCAGATCATGCGAAAAGCGATTTTCTTTCTGCGATGAGCCACGATATACGAACCCCTATGAACGCGATAATGGGAATGACGGCGCTGGCTTTTGCACATCTTGACGATACCGATCTTGTGAAAGAATACCTTAAGAAAATTTCCGTTTCTTCTAAGCATCTTCTCAGCCTGATAAACGATGTACTGGATATGAGCAAGATAGACGGTTCAAAAATAGAACTGAACAAAAGGGTAATATGTCTTTCTGAACTACTTGAGCAGCTTTCAGATATTATTTCTCCTCAGGCCAGAGAGTCGGGTATTGAATTTACCGTCCGTACAGAGGGAATATCACATTTCTGCTTTTATGGTGATCCCTTGCGGATCAATCAAATTCTGATCAATCTTTTAAGCAATGCGGTAAAGTTTACTCATAAGGGAGGAAGCGTGGATTTCCTGACAGAGGAGATCGAGCCAACCAAGCGGAATTTTGTCTGTTATCGTTTTACGGTTAAGGACACCGGAATAGGCATACCAGAAGAATATTTTTCAGATATATTCTCGCCGTTTGTCCGAAGTAAAAATTCAGAGCAGATTGAGGGAACGGGCCTTGGATTAAGTATAACGAAGGGCCTGATAGACCTTATGGGAGGAAGGATAACCGTCGACAGTCAGGTAGGTAAGGGAAGTGTGTTTAAGGTCGAGCTTGAATTTGAAATTGCACACGATTGCTGCGGCAAATCAGGTTCTTCTGATAGCGGCAGTCTTAATGCTGGCGATTCAGCCATTCTGTCCGGATGCCGTATTCTCATAGCTGAGGATAATGCTATAAATGCCGAAATTATCTGCGGACTTCTGGATCTGTTCGGTGCAGAGTATGTGGTTAAGACGGACGGTAAGCAGGCGGCAGATGAGTTTTATAAAACTGAGGCCGGAACTTATAACGCAATTCTTATGGATATTCAGATGCCAAGAATGAACGGTTATGAGGCTGCTAGGCTGATACGGGGTATGCAGCGCCCTGATGCTGCAGAAATACCGATAATTGCTATGACAGCGAACGCATTCGCAGAAGATGTTAAGTCTGCACTGGATTCCGGTATGAACGCTCATATTGCCAAACCTATTGATGTAAAGAACTTAAAAAATACGCTTTGTCAATTACTGAAAAGGTAGCTGACAGCGCTTAATAGAAAGACACAAACTTAATTAAATATACTTTCCAACTGTACATTAAATTTTTGTAAATGTTAATAAGCCCCTGATTTTTTTAGAGATCAGGGGCAATATTATGTAGTAAAGCACAAAAAATTATAGAGATATTGATACTGAAACGACGCGCTATGGGTTACCGCTGTTTTTAGGAGTTAATTTAATATAAAAAATCAAGCTATTGAGAAGATTAAGGAGAAGAAAATTATGATCAAAGCGGCTATGTTTGACTCAAAGCCATATGATATTGAATCATTTGATAAAATCAAAAGTGAAGAACTGTTCATTAAATACTTTACTGTAAAGCTTGATGAGTCCACTGTTTCATTGGCTAAGGGGTTTGATACTGTGATTGTTTTCGTTAATGACGAACTGAATGAAGCAGTTGTAAAAGCATTGTATTCATATGGTATTAAGCTGATCGCGCTTCGCTGTGCAGGTTTTAACAATGTAAATGTAAAAGCCGCCTATGAAAAAATTCATATTGTACGCGTTCCTGCCTACTCACCGGAAGCAATCGCAGAACATACTGCGGCTTTGCTCATGACCTCTGTTCGGCGTATCCACAAGGCTTATAATCGTACCAGGGATTTCAATTTCAGTATCTCAGGACTTGTGGGAATGAATCTTTATCAGAAAACTGTGGGTATTATCGGTACCGGAAAAATAGGAAAAGCATTTGTAAATATCTGCAACGGATTTGGAATGAGAGTTCTGGCATACGACAAGTTTCCGTCAAAGGAAGTTAAAGCGAAGTATGTATCTCTTGAAGAGCTGTATTCTGAAAGCGATATTATTTCTCTGCATTGTCCTCTGACAAATGAGAATAATCATATGATCTGTACAGAATCTATTGAAAAAATGAAGGACGGAGTAATAATACTCAATACTTCCCGAGGTTCTCTGATTGATGCTGAAGCATTGCTTGAGGGGATCAAGAGCAAAAAGGTAGGCGCTGCCTGTCTTGATGTTTATGAGGAGGAAACCGATCTGTTTTTTGAGGATAAGTCCGGACATATTCTTCACGACGACACGCTGGCAAGACTGCTGTCTATGCCGAATGTTATTATCACCTCTCATCAGGCATTTCTTACTGAAGAAGCTCTTGACAGTATTGCTTATACAACAATAAGAAATATATCTGACTTTTTCGCCGGTAAGCATATTGAAAACGAGATATGCTATAATTGTGAGAGTATCGGCGAGTGTAAAAGAAATCGCAGACAAAATTGCTTTTAATTTATAGACCCTTAAAAAGCCGTGTTTTCTTTTTCGGAATATGCGGTTTTTTTATGTTTATATGATTAGAAAGACTGGCTGGTATGAGTTGCTGAGCGTATATATTTTCAGATATTATAAATAACGTAGCGCATATACCATAGATGCGTTCAGCTGTTGGGCTGCGCTTTCCTTAGTTGTTCGAGAAATCGTTCAGCCGGTCTTGTAAGCACCTGATATTTTTTCCAGATAATATGCGTACCGATTTGCATTTTTGGAAATAACGGTCTGAAGCATAGCCTGCTGTCACCTGATACATTAATTATCTTATCAAGACACAGTGCATATCCGAGTCCTTCCTCGACCATAAGAGAAGCGTTGAATAAAAGGTTATAGGTTCCTATAATATTAAGCTGATCTTTTTCACGTCTGAACCAGGGAAGCAGCGCTGACTCTGTGCATTCCTGTCTTGAAAGGATCAAAGGCTTATCCCACAGGTCCTCGGGCTCGATAAATTTCTTTTTTGAAAGCGGTGAATCACGGCGCATTAAAATTCCCCAGGTGTCTGAATAAGGTATTTTTATTGATTCGTATTTTGATGAATCAATTTCCCCGAACACTAATCCGAAATCAGCTAGTCCTTTATCCAAGCTCTCAGATATAGTCATTCTGTCACCGCTCTGCATATGAAAATGTACTAACGGATATTCGTTCCTAAGTTCTTGTTCTGCTTTTATAACAAATCTAACTGCGTCCGTTTCTCCTGCTCCGATAAAAATATTTCCTGCTACGGTTTCGTCAGACAATGCGATCTCGTTCTCTGTTTTCTTTACCAGCTGTGTAATTTCCTCGGCGCGCTTACGGAGGATCATGCCCTCTTCAGTCAGTGTAATTCTGCGGTTACCTCGTATAAATAGTTTTTTTCCAAGCTCCTCCTCTAAGTCCTTCAGCTGGCGTGACAACGTAGGCTGAGAAAGGTGAAGATATTCAGACGCTCCTGTAATGCTCTGTTCTCTTGCAGCTGCAAGAAAATATTGAAGTACGCGTAATTCCATATGAATCCTCCTTAATAACATCAGTATAGCATATTCTTCTATGCCTGTCAAGCATATTTAACTATTTAATATAAGTATTTGCTATTTTAAAATCTTTGTGCTAATATATAAGTAACGAAAAAATAATACGGTTATTTATGTATGAAAAACATCAGCATAAAAAGGATGCGGCCATATGATAAAAAACAAAGGATCTGCAAAAATAATACAAAATTTAGAGGACGCAGGGTGCGATTGTGATACGATCGCAGCTGTATTAAATGACTTCGCAAACGGAAAAACTCTATGCGGAATAAAAAGGCTTGAAAAACACAGGCAGATACTGCTTGACGATCTGCATGAAAATCAAAAGCAGATAGACTGTCTTGATTATCTTGTTTATCAGATCAAAAAAGGATAAACACAGTTTAACCCCGAAAGGATGAGAAGCTATGAGAATAATTGAAAACAATACCTTCGATATGGAAAGAGCATTATACGGAAGCAGCGGAATTATAGTAAAAAACTGTGCTTTTGACGGTCCTGCCGACGGAGAAAGTGCTTTGAAAGAGGGAAGAGATATAACCGCCGACGATTGCTTTTTTAATCTACGTTACCCATTCTGGCATGATACAGATCTCATTATTAAAAACTCTGTTATGACAGAGAATTGCCGTGCGGCTCTTTGGTATTCCAAACGAATCGAGATTTCTGATACAAAAATGTATGGCATTAAAGCGCTTAGGGAGTGCGGCGAGGTGAAAATTCACGGCTGTGATATTATTTCTCCGGAGTTCGGATGGTCGGTCAGAGGCTTAGAAATGGAAAACTGTACTGCCGAAAGTGAATATTTTATGATGCGTTCTGAAGATCTGACCTTTAAGAATGTACAGTTTAAAGGGAAGTACTCATTTCAGTATATTAACAGCTGCTTGTTTGAAAATTGTGTTTTTGACACCAAAGACGCTTTTTGGCACGCAAAAAATATAGTTGTAAGAAACAGTATTGTTAAAGGCGAATATCTTGCATGGTACAGTGAAAATGTTACTTTTGAAAATTGTAAAATCATAGGTACACAGCCGTTATGCTACTGTAAGCAGCTTAATCTTATAAACTGTGAAATGACGGATACCGATCTATGCTTTGAAAAATCTGAAGTTGAGGCGACTGTAACCACTCCGGTTCTTAGTATTAAAAACCCTAAGTCGGGACATATATATGTTCCTGCCGTCAGCCAAATCATTATGGACGATGAAAGTGCCGCAGGAGAAATAATAATCCAGGAAAGTTCATGTACAGATAAAAAGAAAACCTGTGTATGCGCATGATCAAATAAGGCGCTGAGCCTTACGGGCGGGAGATAAAATTAAAGCAAATGATAAATTATTTTCCGATTTACTGTATAATAATGAAACAGCGAAAGCCCTGATCGACCGTCTGTCGCTGAAGTTTGAAATGAGCGAGCTAAACGGCAATCAGCTACTTACAGCTATACGCCTATAGGATATATTCGGTCTTTAAAATGCGTTGTACAGTGGCAGTATTGAGATTAAGATTTATAAATAACGGCTCAGATCAAAATTCAGTATTATAAATAAATATAGGAGGAATTTATTATGTTAGGTAATTTCAGCTACTTTAATCCAACGAAGCTGTATTTCGGTAAAGGATCGCTTAGTAATCTGAGCGGGGAATTGTCCCAATACGGCAATAACATAATGTTTGTTTACGGCGGAGGATCTATTAAGAAAAACGGAATTTACGATAAGATGATCGAAATTTTGAAATCGGCAGGCAAAACTATTTTTGAAGATCCGGGCGTAATGCCTAATCCTACTGTCGATAAGCTTTACGAGGGCTGCAAAATCGCAAGGGAAAATCATATAGACCTTATTCTTGCTGTCGGCGGCGGTTCTGTATGCGATTATGCAAAAGCAGTTTCGGTTTCTGCTTATTGCGAGGAAGATCCTTGGGATAAATATTATCTTCGCATGGAGGATGTTGACAATAAGATCATACCAGTTGGATGTGTTCTGACTATGGCAGGTACAGGCTCTGAAATGAACGGCGGTTCTGTTATTACAAATCCTAAGCAGAAGCTGAAAATAGGCCATGTATTCGGCAGCAATGTATTTCCGAAATTCTCTGTTCTAGATCCGACATTTACCTATACTCTGCCGAAATATCAAATGACGGCCGGTTTCTATGATATAATGAATCATATTACTGAGCAGTATTTTTCAGGCGATGATGACAATACTTCTGACTATATTATGGAGGGTCTGATGAAGTCGCTTATCCATTCATCCGGGAATGCGATAAAGGATCCTGCCGATTACGAAGCCCGCAGCAATATTATGTGGATTGCAGCATGGGCGCTTAATACTCTGATTTCAAAGGGCAAGGATACCGATTGGATGGTGCATATGATAGGTCAGTCGATAGGTGCGCATACCAACGCTACTCACGGAATGACGCTATCAGCAGTATCTATGGCTTATTATCGGTATATCTGTCCTTACGGACTTCATAAATTCAGGAGGTTTGCAGTTAATGTATGGAACGTAGATCCTGAGGGAAAAACTGACGAGCAGATCGCTGAGGAGGGTCTTCAATGTATGGAACGCTGGATGAAGGAGATCGGTCTTATAATGAATATATGTGAATTAGGAGTAACAGAGGAAATGCTTGATCCAATTGCTGACGGTACCTTCATAATGGAGGGCGGCTATAAGACGCTGACCCATGAGGAGATCGTCGAGATACTGAAAGCAAGTATGTGATTAGTCACAATGAAGATGATCATTATAAGCTTGTAAAGAAAAAGCTCCGTTTGCTGAGAGGCAAAACTTTCAGAAAACGGAGTTTTTAGTTTATTTAACGATAAAAAATACTGTTAAACCTTATAATTAGAAGTTTAACAGCATTGGTGCCGCTAACCGGACTTGAACCGGTACGGATGTTACTCCGAGGGATTTTAAGTCCCTTGTGTCTGCCTATTCCACCACAGCGGCAATTTAGTGTATTTATTATATCATATTCGGTGAATATTGTCAAGACATAGTATTAAAATAATAAATAACTGCTGCGCTGAAAATTTTTTATTAAATAATGATCTGTCTACTGAAGCTACTCTGTTACTGACGTAAATATAAATAAGAATTATCCGTTTGCTCGAAGTATTACCTCAGCAAGCGGATAATATTTACTGCTTTAAATTTTATTATTTGCAGGTAACAGTCTATCCGAGAAAATAATCTATTATAAGCATAACCGATATACCTGCAAGAAGTGAGTAAGTAGCTGTCCGTTCATTTCCGTTGCTGTGAGTATCCGGTATCATTTCGTCGCTGATAACATACAGCATTGTTCCTGCTGCAAAAGCAAGTACGAAAGGGAGGACCGCACCGGATACGGAAGCTGCAAAATATCCGAAAAATGTTCCGGCAACTTCTATAAGTCCTGTAGCCGAGGCAATAGCAAAAGTACGTTTTTTACTTAATCCTGTAGAAAGAAGCGGAGAGATTATGATAATACCCTCAGGTATATTCTGAAGCGCTATTCCTATTGCCATAGTTACCGCATTGGCGTTATCTCCTGATCCGAAGCCGATACCCGCAGCCATTCCTTCCGGAAAGTTATGAATAGCAACAGCAAGAACGAATAAAAGTATTTTTCCTACGGCTGTGTTATTTCGGTGCTCTTCTTCATTTAAGCCTGTTATATGATGAAGATGCGGTACAAGCCTGTCGGCAAAATTTATAAAAAGCGCACCTGCAAATATTCCGGCTACGGTTATCCATATTCCAAGCCTTTCGGAAAATTCAATTGCCGGAATGATAAGGCCGAATATTGACGCAGCCAGCATTATTCCGGCAGCAAATCCTAAGATGGAGTCACTGTGCTTCTGCGAAATGTTCTTAAACGCAAAACCGATTGCCGCTCCGGCTACCGTTGCTCCGCCTATTCCCACAGCAGTAATTGCTGCAAGTTCCAATAAAACACCTCCTGATTTATTTTAACCAAATTACGTTCGGTGATGTGTAAAAAAGAGCGGCATATAAATACCGCTCATAAAATTATTCAACTGAAATTATATAATAGTAAACGGGCTGTCCGCCGTTTATGAGATTTACGTCAATATTCTGATATTTTGAAGAAACCTGATCGTACAACGCTTCAGCCGCTTCATCAGATACATCGGCTCCGTAAAGTATAGTTATATATGAGCTGTCACCTTTTACAAGCCGCTTGGTAAGCTTGTAAGCTGCCTTAGCCACATCTCGGTCAACAAAAGCGAGCTTTCCGTTGTCAAGACAAAGGATCTCACCCTGCTTTATCTGATGACCTTCATAATCAGAATCCCTTGCGGCAAACGTTATCTGACCGGTTGAAACTCTTTCAAGCGCTCTCGTCATTTCAAGTCGGTTCGTATTGAAATCACATTCCGGATCAAATGCAAGCATTGCGCTCATACCCTGAGGGATAGTACGGGTCTGTAGAACGCATACGTTTCTGTCCGCAAGCTTGACCGCCTGTTCAGCTGCCATTATAATGTTTTTATTATTAGGAAGAACGAAAACCGTTTCGGCAGGACACGACATTATTGCCGCAAGAATATCCTCGGTAGAGGGATTCATTGTCTGACCGCCTCTTACTACACAGTCGACTCCGACATCTTTAAACATTGCCTCTATTCCGTTTCCTGCCGCTACTGCAACAAAGCCGTACTGTTTTTCAGGCTTTGCAGGTATAAATTCCTGCTTGGATTCCTTCTGGCGCTGCTCGTGCTGTAGCTTCATATTTTCAATTTTAGGCAGATTTACATATCCGAATTCAAGTCCCTTTTGTATAGCAAGACCGGGATCGTTGGTGTGAACATGAACTTTTATTATTTCATCATCGTCAACCACTACAACGCAGTCGCCTATAGTTTCAAGATATGCTCTCAGCTTTAAAGGATCGTCGCAGTCTTGCGCCTTTGTTATAAGCATTTCAGTACAGTAGGTAAAGTGAATTTCCTCATCAAACTGTCCTACCGTATCCGCAAAGGTTTCAACAGTAACCTTTTTTATATCAGATGAAGCCGCCTCAACGATACTTCCTCCGTTAAATACATCTTTCATTGCCTCAAAGATAATGAGCAGTCCCATGCCGCCTGCGTCAACTACTCCTGCTTTGGCAAGTGCAGGAAGAAGCTTAGGCGTTTCGTCAAGAGAAAGCTTAGCCTGACGGCATACCTCGTCCCAGATCAGCAGCGGATCATTTGATGAAAGAGAAAGAGCTCTTGCTTTTTCTGCCGCTTCTCTGGCAACTGTAAGAATCGTACCCTCGGTAGGCTTCATTACAGATTTGTAGGCCCCGTCAACGCCTGTTTCAAGGGCTCTGACCATATGCTCGCTGTCCATTGCCTTCTGACCGTCAAGCGCCTTTGCAAACCCCCGGAATATCAACGATAAAATAACCCCGGAATTTCCTCTCGCGCCCCTCAGCAGAGCTGAAGCTGCGGTTTTGGCAACGTCGCATACCTTTGAATCGTCGTTCATATTCTTAAGCTCGGCTACGGCGTTGCCTATTGTCATTGACATATTTGTACCCGTATCTCCGTCCGGAACCGGAAAAACATTCAGCTCGTCAACTGATTTTTTATTATTTGAAATACTGTTTGCAGCGCTGATAAGAGCGTTACGCAGTATCTTTCCGCTTATCACCAGAAACGTCCTCCTATTTAGTTAATTTACCATTCCGTCAACATAAACGTTTACCGATTCGACACTAATGCCAGCCTGTTCGGTAAGAACATAATCCACTTTATGAGCTATGCTTTCGGTTATTGCTTTTACGTTAACGCCGTAGGTTACTGTAATATGCAGATCAATTATAAGCTTATTGTTATTTTGTCTTATAATTACACCTTTATTTGCAGCGTTTTTCTTTTTTATAAGGGCGTCAACTCCCTGCTTTGCACCGTAGGAGTTCATTCCCGCTACGCCGAAGCAGTTTTCGGCAGTTCCTGAGATAAGCGTTCTCAGGTATTTCATAGATATGCCGATCGTTCCGAGATGATTGCAGACTTTTATCATAAAACCCACTCCCTTTCAAACGGCGCGGTATTATCCGCTGATCCATTGTTTGAGATTATTTTTATTATTACAGGATAAAGCTACGGCTGCAATAATATTATTCAAAGCAATGCTTAAAATTATTATATCACATTATAAATTTGTTTGCAATAGTTTTATTAAAACTTTTTACGCAGCCTTATAAGAAAAAAGCCGTGCCGGAGAAACGGTTTTATCGGATTATTCCGTAAAAAATCCATTCCGCCGGCAGCGGCGCTTATTTGTTAGTTACCTGTACCTTCATATATTTGTTTTCAAAATCCTTTACTGAAAGCGCCTTATCAAAAAGCCATCCCTGAGCCATTCTGTGACCGCATCTGCATAGAATTTCAGCCTGACGCTCAGTTTCTACGCCTTCAAATATTATCTCCTTGTTGGTTGAATTTATAAGACTGCATATCTGGTTAACATATTCTCTTGCCTGAGTGCTTGCAACTATATTATCGATAAATACCTTATCAAGCTTTACAATATCGACAGGAGCGTCAAGAAGAACGCTCAGCGACGAATATCCCATTCCAAAATCGTCTATATCTATTTTAAATCCGTTTTCTCTAAGCTTTTTCATATTGGTGAACATAACATTTATATCTTTTGTAAAGCTGCTTTCCGTAATCTCTATTTCTAGCAGATTACGGTCGATCCCATATTGATCTGCCATTTCCGTTATCTTTCCTACAAACGAGCTGTAATTATTATGCTGCCTTGAGAAATTTATAGATATAGGCAGCATACGCATACCCTTATTCTTCCACTTAAGAAGAGTTTTAAGCACCTGTTCATAAATAAAAAAGTCAAGCTCAACGATATATCCGACATTTTCAAGTATTGATATAAATTCATAAGGAAGCTTATAGCTGCCGTCGCTGTTTCTCCATCTGCTGAGAGCCTCTGCTCCTATTATTTCTCTGGTGTCAAGAGAGAATTTAGGCTGTAGAAATAACTCAATATTACCGTTTTTTATTGCAGGAAGCAGCTCGCTTGCAATAGCCTGTTCATAGCTGCGCTGTCTGCGCATTCTTTCAGTATAGATTCCGCAGGAAATATCCTTTATGCCCTTTACGCTTCTGCGGGCAAGATTTGCGTTGTCCATAGCTATAGTTACGTCAACGTCATCGGAATCTATAAAATAAAGTCCGCTTGAAATATGTATATCGCTTGCAGGATATTTATGCTTATGGAATTCGGTAAACCTGGCATTTCTCAGCTTTATGCTTTCAATAAGAGCGTCACGCGAAGGAGCTTTATACAGGCCGACATAATAATCTGAATATATACGGCAGCCGTATATATTAGTTTCGGTGCTTCTGATAATTTCGGCAAAGTCGTACAGCATTTGATTACCTGCGTCCGATCCGAAGTTGTCATTGACGTATGAAAAGTCGTTTATATCGGAATATACTATACCGTAGCAGCCGGAGCTGTCAAAACCGCTTGCTAAATAAGAAGATACACGTTCTTTGAAGGCTTTTCGGTTCAGGAGTCCGGTAACCGCGTCGGTCGTTGTAAGGCGTTCAATTTCAGCGCGTTCGCTGTCGATAGTCATTTTAAGATTTTTAACGTGTTCTATGCTGAAAAGCCTGCCGTAGACGTTAGTGACTTCACCCTGTTCGTTGGCTACGCTGACGTACGGCAGCTTATACCAGGTATAATCGTCGTCATAAGCCATTGTTCGGAACTCAATGCTTCCTCTTTGAGGAACTGAGCATATTTCTATCCATGAATTGAGATATGATTTGAAATCGTCAGGGTGAACAAAAGGTTTGCATTTCAGCTCGTTCCAGAAATTTTTTATGATATTATCTTCCTCGCCGTATCTGTTTATGCAGTTTGCAAGAAACATAGTATCTTCGGTGACATTGTATTCAAAATACACTTCTTCGGTATTTTCTGCAATTATCTTAAAGCGTTCGGTTTGATTTAAGATTTCACGCTCCGCTTTCTTTGCGTTAGAAACATCGAGAAGAATAGCATATATAAAATGTGAGCCATTTTCTGAGGTATCAAAGTATTTACCTTTAAGACACATCCAAGCCGGCTTACCGTCGTATTTTGTCAATTTAAACTCATAAGAAAAATCGCTGCGGTTTTCGATACATCTGCTGAGCGTTTTCAGAAAATTTGACATCTCGCCTTTTTTGAGAAGATGACCTACAACTCCGGGATGAAGTTTCTTATCGGTATAGCCAAGCATACTGTAATAATCATCATTGGCGTCGGCGATCCTGATCGTATTGTTTTTTATTTCATAAAGAACCACGCCGCCCGGCACATTGTCCATAAGAGCATCAAGCTCCATTTTTGAAAGCCTGTACTTTTCCCTGAGATTTATATTTTCGGTAAAATCGCAGATCGTAATTTTTGAGCGGAAATGTCCGTTTTCGGCAGTATAGTCGTCTGCGTAGCAAATTACATGGATGTATCTTCCGTTTTTGCATTTAAAACGGTGTTCAAGATAACCTCCTCGTCTTTCCTTCTGAAGCTCTTCTACTTTTTTAATATATATATCGTAATCTTCTTCAGGAATAAAGTTATAAAAACATACTGAACCGTTTTCTATATCCTGCTGAGTATATCCTGTGATCTTGCAGAAACCGTCATTAGCGGACAGAATTATACCTCCGTCTGTGAAATCTGCGATGTACTGTCCGTATAATATTTCCGAAACGGCTGGCATTGTATTTTTCATTTCCGCACCCCCTTACGTCACTTTTTTACAATTAATATTATACTATATTTTTCACAAAAATTCAATATCTCAAATACTTTTCGGCAGAATGTATATTTTTTTTGACGTTTCTCACAAATATTTAAAACTGCTTTTGAAAAATTTAAATAAGGTTGATTTTGCGGTAATTATATGCTATTATATAAATAGTATGTTTTGGAATTGAAAGGAATGTATTTTATGAACAATAATAAAAAACCTCTTATTATGAGAATTGCTGTAATAGCTATAGCAGCTATTATGATTCTTGGTATCGTTATCGGAACGGTTGTAGGAGTTTACTGATATGGTACATATAGGAAACGGCTGGGATGAGATTTTAAAAGACGAATTTAAAAGCGAATATTATCTTAAGCTGAGGGAATTTTTGAAAAAAGAATACGCTTCACATCATATATATCCGAATATGTATGATATTTTCAACTCGCTTAAATATACTGATTATTATGATGTTAAGGCGGTCATACTCGGGCAGGATCCATATCATGGTCCGGGACAGGCTCACGGACTTTGCTTCTCGGTAAGAGAAGGAGTAAACCCTCCTCCGTCGCTGCAAAATATTTTCAAAGAGCTTCAGGCGGATCTTGGTTATCCGCCGCCTAAAAGCGGAGAGCTAACTAAATGGGCAAAAAGCGGTGTACTACTGCTTAATACTGTGCTGACTGTAAGAGAGGGACAGCCTAACAGTCATAAGGGCAAAGGTTGGGAACTGCTTACAGACGCTATTATAAGAAAGCTGAACGAGCGTAACAAACCGATAGCCTTTATTCTCTGGGGAGGTAACGCCAGAGCTAAAGCCGCTCTTATAACTAATCCGGCGCATGGAGTTTTTCAGGCAGCTCATCCGTCGCCTCTTTCAGCCTATAACGGATTTTTCGGCTGCCGTCATTTTTCAGCTGTTAACAACTACCTTGCAAAGAGCGGAATTGAACCGATCGACTGGAAACTCTGAGAATTATGCAGGAAAATTCGGCGTGTTTAAAGTAATCTGGACAGTGTTTTAGTTTTGCTCTTAGGTCATAATAAAACAATAAGCAATAGTAAAGCTGATTATTTACGGAATCAGTCATAAGAGGAAATATCGAAAATAAAGCCGTACCGAAGTTCGTTTTACGCTTAGTTATCTGATAATAATTATGTAATTATGTCCGTCTGCAATTGCAGGCGGATTTTTACATATCAAACACAAATGTTCCACGTGGAACATTTTCAATTAACATGAGCCGGAGTTCAGGCATATAGTAATAGTGTCCGTAATTTTCTTTTCTCGGACAAATTATTTAAAGGTGGAAATAATAATGGGGAGATACCTAATAGCAATGACTTCTATCACCTATGCTATGAAAGCCAAGGCACTTCTGAATGAAAAAGGGCTGTACTGTGAAATACAGAGAACGCCTAAGGATATAGGCTCGGGATGCGGTTATTCTCTTAGGGTGCAAAACGACCCTAATACAATAATCGCATTTCTTGAAAGCGGTAATATTCCTCATAAGGACGCCTACGATTTTGAATGAACAGGCGGTGATAAAATGTGAAAAACATCATAAATTTCGACAATTCCGCCACCAGCTTTCCTAAGCCGCCCGGAGTAAGGACCGCGGTTTCGGAGGCGGTCTCAAGATACGGCGGAAATCCCGGGAGGAGCGGTCACAGGCTTTCTCTTCAGGTTTCACAAAAGGTTTTCGATGTCAGGAACAAAGCTGCGCAGATTTTTGCAGCCGAGCCGGAAAATGTAGCTTTTACGCCGAACTGCACCTTTGCGGTAAATATGGCTGTAAAGGGAATAATGCAGTACGGCGGGCATATGATCATATCAGACTACGAGCATAATGCTGTTTCAAGACCTGTATATGCGTTATCACAGACCAGGGGAGTGGAATATTCAATAGCTCATGTTACCGACAGTGATGAGGAAACGGTAAGAAATTTTGAAAAACTGATCAAGCCTAATACAAAGTGTATATGCTGTACTGCCGCGTCTAACGTAACCGGCAGAATACTGCCTTACCGTCAAATCGCACAGCTTTGCAGACGCAGGGGGATGTGCTTTATCGCAGACTGTGCTCAGGCCAGCGGACTGCTGGATATTTCTCTTGACGACGGAATAAATTTTATATGTACGTCAGGACATAAATCCCTGTACGGACCGACAGGCACAGGACTTCTTATAACTGACGGAGAATATGCACTTTCAACTATAATAGAGGGCGGAACGGGAGCGACCTCCTCTGAGCTTGCGCAGACACCATTCCTTCCCGAACGGCTTGAAAGCGGTACTATCAATACGGTAGGTATACTTGGTCTGGGGGAAGGACTCAATTTTGTCAAAGCAAAAACTATAAACAGAATTTTTTCTCATGAAAGCGAGCTTTGCAGTCAGTTTATAGACGGTATCAAGAATGTACGGGACATAAAGATATACCGTTCTGAATGCAGCTATGTTCCTATTGTATCCTTTAATATAGGCGACAATAATTCACAGCAGGTCGCAGGCTGGCTTTCTGACAGAGGCTTTGCGCTCAGGGGAGGACTTCAGTGTGCTGCTTTAGCGCATAATACTCTCGGAACGATCTCTCAGGGTACTGTAAGATTTTCTCCGTCAGCTTTCAGCACCAGACAGCAGGTTTTTGCACTGATCGACGCTGTAAGAGCATATTGAGCCGATTAATGAATACTATCTGTAAATTTCCGCAGGCTATTTAGTGTCTGCGGAAATTTTATTCGGTTATGAAGCAATTTTTTTAAAATACCTATTGTACTTTTGATTTTTATATGGTAAAATAAATATATATGTAACCGTTATGTCAGTTTTGAAATTGATTTGTAATATATTACAGCGGCCTGCGGCTATGCAAATTTACAGAAATCACAAAATACCTATAGGGCTATAATTTATGTTAAAGACAGCCGAGGCGGTTAAATATTTCTACAGGAGCTGCGGAAATATTTAAATACCTCAGCGAATATGTAAAGGGTGTGACGTATGCTAACAGCAATTACTGACGGAATACTGGCTATATGGAGCGTTTTCAAATCTATTCAGATAAGCGATATTATAGATATAGCCATTCTTTCGTATTTAATATTTCACGGAATAAAGCTGATCAGGGAAACAAGGGCGCAGCAGCTGGTAAAGGGCATACTTGTACTTATTGTTTTTTACCTTCTCGCCGTATTCTTTAACCTTCAGACTATGAGGTTTCTGTTAAAGACCTGCTTCCAATGGGGAATACTGGCTATAGTTATTGTGTTCCAGCCGGAGCTAAGAAGGATCCTCGAAAAAATAGGGCGGACGAAGCTTACGGAATTCAGCTTTTTTTCAAACGGCGATGCCGACGATTATACTGAGCATTGGAAACAGTGTATCGACGCAGTATGCGAAGCCGCTCAGAATCTGTCCTCCACTTGTACAGGAGCACTTATTATATGCGAACGCAAGACAAGACTCGGCGAACAGATAGATACGGGAACTATTCTTAACTGTACTCCGTCGGCTGCGGTTTTTGGGAATATTTTCTTTCCGAATACACCGCTTCACGACGGCGCAGTAATTATACGCGACGGTATGATATTAGCCGCCGGCTGTTTTCTGCCAAAGCCTCAGAAGGAGGAGCTTATCGCAAAGCAGCTTGGTTCAAGACATAGAGCTGCTATTGGTATGAGCGAAATATCCGATGCTATCGTTATAGTTGTTTCCGAGGAGACCGGAACTATTTCGGTTGCGGAGAACGGCGAGCTAACAAGAGGTTTTACAAAGGAAAGCTTAAAAAAGCTGCTTACTCTCCGACTCGTGCCTGTTAATGAGGAAAGTTCGGGCAAGGAAAATTCATTTGCAGGAAGGGTGATATCTAAATGGAAAAAATAAAGGCGGAGAAAACGCCTAAAAAGCATGAAGCTGACTTCGGTCTGCGTATTCTTGCCGTAATTATTGCGGTAATTATATGGTTTATTCTTTCCATTACCCAATATCCTACAAGAAATAAGACTATTACCAATGTCCCGGTTGATTTTTCTATGGATGGAACGAAAGCTGACGAAAAGGGACTTTCGGTTTTAAATTATAAGGATATAACTGTAGACGTTGAAATAAAGGGAATGAATTACGAGATCGGAAATTATTCCGCCAACGATCTTGTTGCGACTGTCAATCTGGATCAGGTTACAAAGGAAGGCACATATCATCTTGATATTGATGTAAAATCAGCTCATTCTTCCGATAAGGTAACGATCGTATCAGTTTATCCTGAAACTGTAGAGGTAACCTTTGACAGAATAAGCTCAGCGAAGTTTGAAGTAGGAACTGAAGCGCCGCTTGTCAATGCAGCTGAGGGACTTACTTTAAAGGAAACTGCCGTTTCGCCTTCGGAGGTTGAAATAGAGGGAGCGGAAAACGAGCTGAAGAAAATAGAAAGAGTTGTTGCTAACGTATCAAAATCTGTAACGGTTTCAGAGGATACCACTATTCCTACCAATGACATAATTTTCTATGACGCTGATGACAACGTTCTTGACGCTTCAAAATATACGATTAAAGATGTAAAATCATTTGATGTAAACTTTGTTATTTATAAGAAGAAAACAGCTGTTTTCAATGTGGAGTTTACAGAGTGTCCTCCGGGATTTGACGTATCGTCGCTGCCGTATACGCTTTCGGAGGAAAGTATCCAGGTAATATCGCCGAAGCTTGACGATGCTGATACGGAGAATGTAAAGCTGGGAACTATACCTCTTAGCAGCGTTGATCTGTCAAAGAAATTTTCCTTTGAGGTTGACAGCGCACTCAGCTCTGGAGAAATAAATCAGACAGGTATAGGAACGATCGAGGTAACTTTTGATCCGGAAGGCTATTCCTCAAGAAAGCTTACGATCCCAAAGGACAGGATAAGTATCCGGAATATTCCGTCAGGCAAAAGCGTAACCGTTGAAACAAAGCAGATACCTGATGTTACAGTTTACGGCCCGCAGGAAATTATAAATAATATATCCTCTGATGATTTTACAGTAATACTGAATCTTTCGGATGTTGTTAACTCGGGTTCAGCTAATCATTCCGTTACTATTTATTCTCCTAAATATAATAAGGTATGGTGCTACGGAACCAATGAGGTTCAGATCGAGGTAGAGGACAAGGCTTCAAAGTCAGGTCCGTAATCAATTGTACAGGATTTGAAAGCGGTCTGCGTTAAAACAGACCGCTTTCGGCTTAAATATAAGGAGATTTATATGCCGATTATTGTAAATCAGATTAAGTGTCCGCTGGAGGCTTCTGAGCCGGAGGTTATCGAAAAAGCGCTGAAACTTGCAGGTCTGAAAAAAAGCGCAGTCAGATCTGTGCAGATCCATAAAACTTCACTTGATGCGAGAAAGCAAAGTGATATTTGCTTTGTTCATTCAGTATTTATCAGTCTTGCTGACAGCAGCAGGGAAAGGGAGCTGTGCGAAAAGGGCGGATGCTTTTCCTATGTTTCACCAAGCGGGATAGAGCCGGAGATCTCAGATAAAAAGAAAAACGGTCGTGTTTGTATTGCAGGGTTCGGGCCGGCTGGAATATTCTGCGGTATGGTGCTTGCTGAATACGGGTACAGGCCGTTGATACTTGAAAAGGGAGAGGACATTGACCGCAGGACAGAAAGCGTCAATAACTATTGGAAAGGCGGAGCTTTGAATACCTGTTCAAATGTACAATTCGGGGAGGGAGGAGCAGGAACATTTTCGGACGGCAAGCTTACTACCAGAATAAAAGATCCTCTTTGCAGATATGTTCTGGAGCAGTTTGTCAGATTCGGAGCGCCGGAGGAAATACTTTCAAAGGCAAAGCCGCATATAGGTACGGATAATCTGAGAGATATTATCAAAAAGATGCGTGCACGGATAATTTCAATGGGCGGGGAGATAAGGTTTTCGAGTGAGGTAAAGGATTTTACCGTTATAGGCAGCAGTGTCTCATCAGTAGGCTTCGGCAGTGAAAGCGCAGAGTGTTCGGCTCTTGTTCTTGCAACAGGCCATTCGGCAAGAGATACCTTTGAAATGCTTGCGGCAAAACAGATATTTATGGAGCCGAAGCCGTTTTCGGTAGGAGCCAGGATCGAGCATTTGCAGACAGACGTTGAAGAGAGTTTATACGGAAATAATGCAGGAAATCCGCTTCTGCCAAAGGGTGAGTACCAGCTTTCATACAGGCGCAGGGACGGCAGGGCGGCATATACCTTCTGTATGTGTCCGGGAGGTGTAGTAGTTCCGGCGGCGTCTGAGGAAGAAACTATCGTAACTAATGGAATGAGCGAATTTGCAAGAAACGGAAAAAACGCCAATGCAGCTCTTGCGGTTTCAGTAACTCCTGCGGATTACGGATATTCTCCGCTTGACGGAATGTATTTTGCCAGGAAAATTGAACAAAACGCCTTTAAAGCAAGCGGGGGTATATGCGCTCCAGCTACTACAGTAAGGGGATTTTTAAATAGTAAGCCTGATTTGAATACAAAGGTTGCGCCAAGCTATGCAAGAGGTACGGTTCCTTGTGAATTACGCAGGATATTCCCCGAATTCATAACAGAAACTATGACGGAGGGGCTGAGAGCCTTTTCAGGAAAGATGAGATGCTTCGGAGATGAAAATGCAGTTCTTACAGCGCCTGAAACCAGAACAAGTTCTCCTGTTCGTATAACCAGAACCGAAAATCTCAATTCACTTTCAGCAGAGAATCTATTCCCCTGCGGCGAGGGAGCCGGATACGCGGGAGGAATCATGTCTGCCGCAGTCGACGGGATAAAGGTCGCGTTGGAAATTATGAAGAGACAGGCACCTCCGGATTAGTCAGGCAAGAAAAAAGACAGCTGCCCAAACCGCTGTCTAAAAATAAAATAAATATTAATGTTTTTAATCAAAAGTTTTGCATAAGGAAAATAAAATAAAAATTATCAAGCTGGTTTGGAAAATTGCCGCGGCAAGCGGTTCGTCGCTAAAGTAGCATAAAACAGATTGCCGCATAAAATGTAATTAACGGCGGATAGGAAAGCGGAAGTGTGCGGTCAGAGTGGCGCAAAAGAGATTACGAAACGCTTTTGCGCCCACAGGGGAGCTTTGACTGCCTGCCTGCCTTACGCTGTTAAAATAGATAGGATGCCGGGAGCGGAGCTCCGGTTTCGCTCCCGCCGTTTTATTATATTTAATTTGCAACTTTAATAAGACTGTCCAGTTCACGGTTGACCTTATCAGCTATAATGAGAATAAATTCTCCGTTTGTAGGATGCCAGTCGGAGCGCGCAGCGCTTGTTCCGAAGATGTCAGCTTTATCGGACAGCGATGCTCTCTGCCAGCCTTTTTGGATAACCGTTCTGATATTTCTTTCAATACTTGCAGTACTTGAATGAAATTCCTGTGAAATACGCGGATAAACACATTTTGAAAAGCTTCTGGTATTGACCGGCTCTATTACAGCCATTTTTATCGCTTCGCGTAAATATATAAAACCATTGTAATTAGGTGTTATACATAAACGTGACAGAATATCGGATACATAGTTGTGCAGACGGCTTAGGTATTCCACTGCATTTTTTATATTTGTTCCGCTTCTGCCAAGCTGACCTACCAGGGAACAGGCAACATTTTCTGCATTCAGAGGTTCTTTCAGTACCGTAATATTTTTATCCGGTTTTACTGCACTCTGGAAAAGGCTGTCCTTCAAAATAATGAAGTTTATGATCGGCTTTGGACTGATCTTAAGTATCTCCTCAATCAGCTTTTCAGGCTGACTGGTTTCAGATGTAAGAAGTACCGCCGCCGGTTTATTCTCCATTACTTCAAATAAAATCTCCAGTGAGTTGCTGCTTGTTTTGATGATCTGCATTCCTTCATCGGTCAACATCTGTGAAAGTTTCTTAACAGAATTACTTTCTGTTCCTCCGATTATTATTTTTTGATTAACTTCCATATATCCTCCTAAAAGATTAAAAATTAACAATTCAGATTATACCGTGTTTATATGAGCTTTTCAATGAATTCTTCGGTATTTAATTGTTTTCGCATATTAAGTTGCTATTGTATTAATCTGAAATTTATCGGAGATTAATAAATGTCGAAAAATAATTGTTTAAGGTTCAAAACTAAATGCTGGGGTTTTCGTTTGGATTTTCAGATTTTTTGTCAAAAACGCATATAATTTGTAACATTATTTAATAAAATAAGATGAAAATAACCTATTTTATTTGTTTAAACGGTCGAAAAAGGTTGAAAGAAATAAACGTTCTGTGCAGTTTTGCGATTTGTTTTTTTAGATTCCAGATATTTATAATATAAACTGATTTAGTGTACGTTATAAACAAAGCATAAATACATTAATATACAATTTTAGTATTAATTAAAAGCATAATTGCTTCTATATAAAAATACTCTTGATTATTACTGTAAAATGATATATAATAAAAAATAACTAAGCTAAAGGAGTATAAAAATGGAAAATCAGTCGTATGAGCAGAATAATACAATAAATTTAAACGAGCTGCCAAGGCTTAGGAACGGAGCAATGTGGTATGTTGCAATCCTTCCGGCTCTCGGTCTTTATTTAGAAAATTATGCGCTGAATAAATGGCTGGGCATTTTAATTTGGGCTTTTGTACTTATAGTCGGTCGTATAATCTGTTTCAGGGATATGAAGAGGCTTGAGAAATTAGGCTATCCTGTAGAAGGTATTAAAACCTTGTCCGCTGTTTTTCCTTTGATATATATGTATAAAAGATGCCGCCTGCTGAAGCAGAGCAATATTATTGCGGTGTTCTTTACGATATTCACAGTATACGCCGTAATAGACAATGGTTTTACCCTTTCCCTTCAGATTGACGATCAGACCTTTACAGATCAGGTAAAGTATAGCTATGTAATAAATCTTGAAGGTTATTCAGATATAAGCGGAGACGTGAGCTACAATATAGTAGGAGAGCAGATCAACGCTTTTATAAACGAAGAGGAAGCCGAGTATAAGGTATCTGCCGAGGGAGATCTGAGATATATTACGGTTTCCGGAAGCTGTGATTACAACGGTGAAGAAAATGCTGCACTGGAAATAGTTTTTGTTATTGATTATGACGGTTATGCGTTTAAAAGTTTTAGGACGGATTCAGTTACTGTTTCCGGCAAAGCGCTGGAGGACGAAGAAAAATGGGAATTGCTAGATGAAATACTTTTGAACAGCAGTACTGGAACAAAATCAAATGGCGATTCTGTTATTCAGCAAGAGGATTCATCAAATTATAAGACGGCTTAAATATATTGCAGATTTAATTTAATATAATTTCAGGGCGGTGAAGACCGTCCTTTTTTATTTCAAGTTGCAGCTCAGCCTATCTAGTTATGTATTTTACTTTTTATTATCCGCAGCTTATCTTAAAGTCCTTGAAAGCCAGTGCAATTTACTGATATACTGTAATTATAGTTTGAGAAAGGGTGACGGATATGAAGATAATCACAGCTGAAGATCTAAGCAAAAGCTATGGAAAAATCAAGGCAGTTGATTCTTTAAGCTTTTCGGTTGAAAAAGGCGAGCTGTTCGGATTCCTTGGTGTAAACGGAGCAGGAAAGTCTACTGTTATAAATATGCTTTCGACTCTTATGAAGCCTTCGTCAGGTAAAGCGGAAATATGCGGATACAGGCTCGGAAGGAATGATAACGAGATAAGGAGCAGAATAGGCATCGTTTATCAGCATAACTGCCTTGACGGTATTCTTACAGCTGAAGAAAACTTGATTTTCAAAGGCTTGCTTTATGGTATGAACAGAAGCGGCGTAAAAAAACAGCTGGATAAAGTATGCAGTATTCTTGAATTAGCGGATATCAGGGAAAAAAGATACTCCACGCTTTCCGGAGGGCAGAAAAGGCGCTGTGAAATTGCCGCCGCACTTATGCATACTCCTGAGATACTTTTCCTCGATGAGCCTACTACAGGTCTTGATCCGGCTGCAAGAAAAAGCGTATGGAAAACAGTTGAAGAGCTTAGAAGAAAAACGGGAATGACTGTCTTCCTGACTACTCATTATATGGAGGAAGCTGCTTCCGCTAACAGGATCGTTATTATTGACAGCGGAAAAATATGTGCGGAGGGAACGCCATTCGAGCTTAAAGAAAAATATGCGAAGGATACGCTCAGACTGTATACCGGAGAGGATCTATCCGATATGCTGATCGGATCGGAATTTATTAAAACCGATTACGGATTTGCGGTTTATACGGAAGGAACGCTTGAAGCGCTGCCATTTATAGAAAAGGTCAAAAACAGGATCAGCGGTTTTGAGGTAGTGAACGGCAGTATGGACGATGTTTTCCTCAATTCGGCAGGAAAGCCGCTTGAATCCGTATATATTGATTGAATGTAATAGACTATATAGAAAGGAATGGTTATATTTATGAATCGGTTTGCAGGTCTGGTTTCAAGAAACCTTAAAATATATCTAAGGGATAAATCGGCAGTATTTTTTTCTCTGATCGCTATGTTTATAGTTATCATACTTATGGTAGTTTTTCTGGGAGATATGAATGTAAACGCAATTACCGAAATACTTGAAAGCTTTGGAACACGAGATACAGACGCTGATAAAAAGAACGCTCAGCTTGTCGTGCTGATGTGGACTGTTTCGGGAATAGTGTCAATCAACGCAGTTACTATTACAATGTCTTCAATAACGGCTATGATAGACGATAAGGCTCAGCACAGGCTTGAGAGCCTTTACGCAGCTCCGGTAAGCAGAACGGTAATAGCTCTTGGCTATTTAAGCGCAGCATGGATAGCTTCGGTAATTATATGTATAATAACGCTTGCTGTATCTGAGGGGTATGCTTTTTATCAGGGAGCAGAGCTTCTGTCTGTACAGGCTCATCTTAAAGTGCTGATGATTATCGCGGTAAATTCGTTTGCGTATGCCTGTATAATGTATTTTACAGCGCTACTTGTAAAAAGTGAAAAGGCCTGGTCAAGTCTGGGAACGGTTATCGGGACGCTAGTAGGATTTCTGGGAGCGATTTATATACCTATGGCGGGGCTTCCCAGCGGAGTACAGAATGTATTGAAATGTATGCCGTTTCTTCACGGAGCTTCAATGTTCAGAGCGGTAATAACCAATGACGCAGTTAATACGGCGTTTAGCGGCATTCCGTCGGACATAACTGCGGAATACAGAAATGAAATGGGGATAACAGTGTCTTTCGGAAATACGGTTATAAACGAATATACTCAGCTTGCAATTCTGCTGGTTTGTGGTATAATGTTTTTAGCGGCAAGCGGATTGATTATGAAGAGAAAATCTTCCGCAGAACAATAAGGACGTGATATTATAAAAATTATTATAGAGGATATCGCCGATAACTGCGAGGACGAGATCGTTATACGCTCAAATAATATTGACGAGCGTATATTAAAGCTGATCTACTCCATAAAAGCGGAAAGGGATAAGCTGACCTGTTATGACGAGAACGGCGGAATAAGAATGATAGAGCCAAGGCAGATATATTATTTTGAAGCGGTAGACAGCAGGATCTTTGCGTATTGTGAAAAACAGTTTTATGAGATAAAGCAGAAGCTTTATGAATTGGAAAAGCAGTTTGAAAATACAGATTTTATCAGAGTGTCTAAATCAGTAATAGTAAATCTGTCAAAGATCCAGAAGCTTACTCCTGCTTTCAACAGCCGTTTTGAGGCCTTGCTTAAAAACGGAGAGAAAATTATTATCTCACGGCAGTATGTGCCTGATATGAAGAGAAAACTAGGAATAGGAGGATAGCTATGAAAGGCGTGAGCAGATTTATAAAGGATTTCATAGACAGCTTTACAAGAATTACAACCGGAATAACGCTCGTTTGTGCGATATCTCTTTCGTTAAGCGATGTACGGGATTTTAGCTTATATTCATCGGTGTTGTGGCAGGTGCTGGCAGCCGGAGCGGCAACAGGACTTATTACCGCAGTATGTCTTCCCTGTACGCTCGGCGACAGAGATGTTTCAAAAAAGGAATATATTATACGTTATTCGGTGCATTATATACTGATCAATATATGCATAATGCTTATGGGATATAAATTTCACTGGTTTGAACTGTCCGTTTTATCTTGTATAGTGATGGCTCTGAGTATTTTGGCGGTTTACATATTTACAGCTGTCTCTTCTTATATTTCTGATAAAAAGTATTCCGAAGAGATCAACGATGCGCTTAAAAGATTTAGAGAAGAATAATGAATGTTGTATTTTTACGGCAGTGAAAAATTATTTTCTTAGCTTTACGCAGTTGTATATTCATAATAAAATGAAATGAAAATCAAGAAATCAAGAGAAAACGAGAAAAACAGAGAGATTTTAAGCGTTGCAGGGATATAAATTAAAAATTCGCCATTTTAGCTGTTGACTTTTGAATTTTCATATTGTATAATAGCTAATGTTGTGAGTCTACAGGCAGAATATGTCTGTATGGATTACAGAATTGAAATTTGAACGGAGGAAAAAATATGTCAACCTATATGCCAAAAGCCGGCGATATTACTCGCAAGTGGTATATTTTAGACGCTGAGGGACAGTCCCTCGGAAGAGTTGCCGCTAAGGCTGCTCATATTCTTCGCGGCAAGCATAAGCCGACCTATGCGCCTCATGCAGACTGCGGAGATCATGTAATCATCATAAACAGCGATAAGGCTGTACTTACGGGAAAGAAGCTTGAGCAGAAATCCTTTAAGTGGCACACAGGCTGGATAGGCGGTCTTAAAGAGATCAAGTATTCAAAGCTTATGGCTGAGCAGTCTGACAGAGCTATGACGATTGCAGTTGAGGGAATGCTCCCTAACAATACACTCGGAAGAGCCGCTGCAAAAAGGCTGAGAGTTTACAAGGGCGCTGAGCACAACAATGCAGCTCAGAAGCCTGAGAAATACGAACTTTAATGAGAGGAGCAATTAAGATGTACGAATCAAAAAAGCCATTTTTCTATGGCACAGGTAGAAGAAAGCATTCTGTTGCCCGCGTTCGTATTTACGAGGGAACAGGTAAAATAACCATAAACGGAAGAGATATCGACGATTACTTCGGTCTTGAAACACTGAAGCTTATAGTTCGTCAGCCTTTCGGTGTAACAGATACAAATGACAAGTTTGACATCGTCTGCACAGTAACTGGCGGCGGTGTAACAGGTCAGGCAGGAGCTATCAGACACGGACTTTCAAGAGCTTTACTTCAGTTTAACGAAGAGTTCCGTCCTGCTCTGAAGAAGGAAGGCTTCCTTACCCGTGACCCGAGAATGAAGGAAAGAAAGAAGTACGGCCTCAAAGCAGCACGTCGTGCGCCTCAGTTCTCAAAGAGATAAAGAAATTATCTCAGGAATACCGGCATTATGAAATCTGCGAAAACTTTTTGCTGGTTTTCCAACTCAAAATTGCTGATATAAACCTCTTTGTCAGACAGCTGACAGGGAGGTTTTTGTTTATGTCAAGTGAATAAAATCTTTATTATGATCGTATTTGACGTATTGTTCAAAAAGCAGATCCTCCTGTTATTCAAATTCTTTCGTATGCTATTGAAAAATAATTTAAATTATGCTATAATAATATGGAATGTAAATTATCAGTGAGGATTTGTTGTTAATGAAAAGATGGAGAGTGAATAAGCCTGATGAAAGGCTTGCGGCGGAGTTCGGTAGAAAATGCGATTTGAGTCCGCTTACTTTAAAAGTAATGGTTTCAAGAGGATATACTGAATTTCAGGACATTGCTGATTTTTTCAGCGACGCCGCTCTTTCGGATCCTTTTATGATCAAAGATATGCAGATTGCTGCCGATGTTATAA
The DNA here is from genome assembly GCA_900543145.1 of uncultured Ruminococcus sp. Taxonomy (GTDB): domain Bacteria; phylum Bacillota; class Clostridia; order Oscillospirales; family Ruminococcaceae; genus FB2012. Next base: position 358,807 of record UQPZ01000001.1, on the reverse strand, counting down.
ACAGAGCTGTGGACAGCTACGAGCTTATATGCATTTACGGGGATTACGACTGCGACGGTGTCACCGCAACAGCTGTTTTATATAATTATCTTGAAAATATGGGCGCAAACGTAATGTATTATATACCTGAACGTGAAGCCGGTTACGGAATGAACAGCGAGGCAATAAATGAGCTTGCCGAAAAAGGTGTTTCGCTTATCGTTACAGTTGATAACGGTATATCAGCTCATGCAGAAGCCGAACTGATCGAGCAGCTTGGAATGAAGCTGGTCATAACCGATCACCATCAGCCTTCGGAAAAGCTGCCCAGAGCGGCTGCTGTTGTTGATCCTCACAGGCTTGATTGTCCGTCTGTTTTCAAAGAACTTTCCGGGGTCGGAGTAGCACTTAAGCTCTGCGCTGCACTTGACGGAGGAGATTATGAGGCGGTCGTTGAGCAGTATTCGGATATTTGCGCTATCGGAACGGTAGCAGATATTGTACCTCTTACGGGAGAAAACCGAACTATAGTTAAAAAGGGTCTTTTATACATAAAAAACACTGAGAATCCTGGTCTGAATTTTCTTATTGATAAAGCAGGGATAAAAAGAGACTGCCTTACTTCAGGAGCGATAGCATTTCAGATATCCCCGAGAATAAATGCTTCGGGAAGATTCGATTCTCCGCTTACCGCAGTCAAGGCGCTGCTGTCGGAAGACGCTGAGGACGCCGAAAGCTATGTAGATATGCTTATAACGCTGAATAATCAGCGCAAAGCTACAGAAACTGAAATTATGACGGATATACTTAAATACATTGATGAAAACCCGGAGGTTCTTGCTCAGAGGGTCATTGTTCTTGCGGGAAAAGGCTGGCATCACGGAGTTCTTGGGATTGTATCCTCAAAGCTGCTTGAAATGTATTCCAAGCCTAATATACTTATATCTATTGATGAAAATGAAATGGCTCGCGGCTCTGCAAGGAGCGTGAAGGGCTTTAATATATTTAAATGTCTCAGCTATACTTCTGAGTTTCTTGAACAGTTCGGCGGGCATGAATGTGCGGGAGGACTGTCGCTCAAGGAGGAAAATATACCAGGATTTACCGATAAGGTTTATGAGTACGCAAATGCTTTTGATTCAATGCCGTCTGCAGTTATTGAATGTGATATGCTTATACTTCCGCAGGAGATTACAGTGGAAAATGTCAGGGGTCTGCTTGCTATGGAGCCTTTTGGCGCAGGTAATCCTCAGCCTGTATTTGCACTGGCTGGAGCAAGGGTTGATAGAATAACTTCTCTTTCTCAGGGCAAGCATACTCGGCTCGACATTACCTACGGCAGCCTGCATACTCAGGCGCTACTGTTCGGCAGAAGTCCGGATAAATTGTTTTTCAGCGCAGGAGATATAGTAGATATAGCTGCTAATCTTGCGGTAAATTCATATGCAGGGAAAGAAAGCGTAAGTATTAAGGCGCTGGATATACGCCCTCACCGAGTAAATCAGGACAGATATTTCGCCGCTAAGGACTGCTATGAAAAATACAGACGGGGAGAACAGCTGCCTCAGGCGTTTCTGCGTAAAATCAATCCCGAAAGACATGAGCTTGTAGAAATATACAAATATCTGAAAAACGCTCAGGAAATAACGGCTGACGATTTATATATGAAGCTTAAAGCTCCTGATATGAATTACTGTAAGCTCAGAATATGCATTGACGCTTTTTGTCAGACCGGACTGGCAGCATTTACGCCGTCGTCCGAAAAAATCAAGCTGCTGCCTGCCGAAAGCAAGGTCAAAATTGAAAACGCTCCTGTACTGGTGCAATTAAGAAATAAAATCTGCAACGGAGGCTGCTGATATGGAAGATATTAATGAAAAGGATTATCTTATAGAAGCAAAAACCGAATATACTATCGACGCATTGATACAGAAGATATTAGACGGCGAAAAGCAGTATGACCTTTCAAAGATAGTGTCTGCATATGAGCTTGCCGATAGGTATCATTCCGGTCAGAAAAGGGAATCCGGTGAGCCGTATATAACACATCCTCTTGCGGTTGCTTATATCCTGCTTGAGCTGGGCATGGATACCGATACTATCTGCTCCGCATTGCTTCATGATGTTGTTGAAGATACCGACTGTTCTCTTGAGTATCTCCACAAGCAATTCGGAACTGATGTAGCAATGCTTGTAAACGGTGTTACAAAGCTGAAAAAGGTAGAGATATTTACAAAGGACGAGCAAAAGGCTGAAAATATAAGAAAGATCCTGCTGGCAATGAGTGAGGATATACGGGTAATTATTATAAAGCTCGCTGATAGGCTTCACAATATGAGAACTCTGAACTTTTGCCGTGAAGAAAAGCGAAGGATCATTGCTCACGAAACTATGAATATCTATGCTCCGATTGCACATCGTCTGGGTATACGTTCTATTAAAGACGAGCTTGAGGATCTGTCTTTTTACTATCTTGACCCTTATGCTTATGCCGAGATCGATAAGCAGATGAAGCTGAGGAAGGACGGACGTGATCAGCTTGTAGAGGAGATCAAGGAGCGTATCCGTGAAAGGCTTTCTCAGGACTTTGACCCTGTTCCCCAGATCGAGGGAAGAGTTAAGAGCAATTATGGGATATATAAGAAAGTATACCGTGACGGTAAGGAGATAGATCAGATCTATGACCGTTACGCCGTAAGAATAATCGTTAATACTGTTACTGAGTGCTATAACGTTCTTGGTATTATCCATGATATGTTCAAGCCGATTCCCAACAGATTCAAGGATTATATTTCGACGCCCAAGCCGAATATGTATCAGTCGCTTCACACTACGGTAATAGGCAGACAGGGAATACCATTTGAAGTTCAGATACGCACATGGGAAATGCACCGTACAGCCGAATACGGAATCGCCGCTCATTGGAAATATAAAGAGGGCGTTAAGGGAAGCTCCAAGGATGATAACAGATTGGCATGGATAAGGCAGATCATCGAATCACAGCAGGAATCCAACGACGTTGAGGAAATTGTCAGAGCTATCAAGAATGATCTTGCACCTGAGGATGTTTTTGCCTTTACTCCTAAAGGTGATATGATAACGCTGCCTATGGGTTCAACGGTAATTGATTTTGCCTATGCTATACACACTCAGGTAGGACACCGAATGTGCGGCGCAAAAGCCGATAAAAAAATGGTTTCCTATGATTATCAGATCAAAACGGGAGAAATAATAGAAATACTGACTACAAACGTAGAAGGTCACGGTCCGAGCCGTTCCTGGCTTAATATGTGCAAGACAAACGAGGCAAAGTCCAAGATACGTTCATGGTTCAAAAAGGAGCGCAGAGAAGAAAATATCTTTGAGGGAAGAAACGCATTGGAGCGGGAATTCCGCAGAAATATGATAAAGGTGCCCGAGGAAGAACTTGAAGATTTTCTTAAGCTTGATATGCGCAGGCATAACTGTGAAACTCTGGATGATTTTTTTGCAGCTATAGGCTACGGCGGAGTACAGCTTTCCAAAGTAATGCAAAGGCTTAAAGCCGAATACAACAAAAAATACGGTGAAAAAGTAACGGCTGAAATAAGCGAGGATATAAAGCCTCAGCGCACTAAAAATTCGTCCGGAGTAATTGTAGACGGGATCGACGATTGTGTTATAAAATTTGCCCAATGCTGCAACCCGCTTCCTGGTGATGAGATAATCGGTTTTATTACCAGAGGTCACGGTATATCAATTCACAAATGCGACTGCGTAAATTATCAGACTCAGAAGGATAAGCCTGATTCAGCTCCGAGATGGGTTCATGTCAAGTGGGCTGCAACCAAGGAAAACAACGGATATTTCAAGACGACACTTGATATTATTGCGGTCGACAGAATAGGTCTGCTTGCTGACGTTTCCTCCGCTCTTGCAATGATAAACATCTATATTCATGAATCGGCGTCAAGAGAGCTGAAAAACGGCAATGCAATTCTGTCAGTAACATTAAGCGTTGCAGGGATGGAGCAGCTAAATAGTGTAATTGCAAAAATAAAAAAGATAAAAAACGTTATTTCCGTTGAACGCAGCGGAAAGTAAATAAGGCGGTGATAATATGAAAATTTTCAGGCTGAAGCCTCTGAGCGTATGTGATACGAACAGCTATATCGTTTCCGGGAACGGAAATAACTGCGCTTTGATAGATGCTCCCGACGACGCAGACTATATCCTTGAGCAGATAGATATGCTGGGTCTTAAACTGAAAAAAATATTTCTTACTCATGGGCATTTTGACCATATCGGTGCGGTAGCTGACCTTTATGACAAAACAGGGTGCAGGGTATATATTCATGATAAGGATATGTATAAGCTAACCGACGATACGGGTATGCTTGCGGATCTGTTCAGGATACGAGGAGCCAGAAAATTTGATAAGGCTATACCCTTTGGTGAAAAAGATGTTCTTACTCTGGACGAGCTTGAATTTGACGTGCTTCATACTCCAGGTCATACCAGCGGTTCGGTATGTTTTATTTCGGGAGATAATATGTTTTCCGGGGACACTCTTTTTGCACGTTCCGTTGGAAGAACCGATATGCCGGACGGAGATACTTCCGCACTTATTAATTCACTAAAAAAAATCTCTGAGCTCGGCGGAAATTTGAAAATTTACCCCGGTCACATGGCTGTTACTACTCTTGATGAGGAAAGAATGTATAATCCGTATTTAAGAGGCGGATTCGGAGATTATTGATATGACGTTAATTTTCAGCGGAAATGATTTCAAATATGAGCTGGAGGGGATAATGAAGCTTTTTATTCCCGCTCAGCTTTTTAATCATATTTATACAGACGGCACAGCAGAATGCAGCGGCGATTATGCCTTCATAAGACGCAGGGTTTATAAAAAGTACGCTCTTTTGTATGTTTTCTGCCGATTGGACGGGAAAAGTGCGCGCAGAATACAGAAGCTCAGAGCCGATGCCATAGATTTTGAAAACGAATGCGAGCTTATTTTATCCCGTCTGCTTTTTAAATGCATGACTGAACTGACCGGTATAAGCGCTAAGTGGGGAGTTATAACCGGGATACGTCCTGTAAAACGGGTGAATACATTTATTTCTCAGGGAATGAATAAAGAAGAGATATATGCTACGCTTCAGAAGGATTATCTGGTAAGCCCTGAAAAGTGCGATATTGCATATATGACCGCCATGAATCAGGAAAAGATCATAAATAAATTGAATGCTAAAACGTTCAGTCTTTATATTTCTATACCCTTTTGTCCTACGAGATGTTCATACTGCTCCTTTGTTTCCCAATCTGTCGAAGGCTGTAAAAAGCTTATTCCCGAATATCTGGATAAGCTATGCAGAGAGATAGAATATACAGCGAAGCTTGTAAATAAGATCGGTCTTTCACTTGATACGGTATATTTCGGCGGAGGTACTCCTACAACGCTGGAAGCTGACCAGCTTTGCAGGCTTATGGATACAATAGCTTTGTCATTTGATATGTCCGGTGTAAAAGAATACACAGTAGAGGCGGGAAGACCCGATACTATAACAGAGGAAAAGCTTATTGCGCTTAAAAGTAAAGGCTGCACCAGATTGTCTGTCAATCCGCAGAGCCTTAACGACAGCGTTCTTGAAACGATTGGCAGAAAGCATACATCAGATCAGTTTTTTGAAAGCTTTAGTTTAGCTGAAAGAATAGGATTTGATTGTGTTAATACTGATATAATCGCAGGACTTCCGGGAGATGACCTTGACAGTTTCAAAAATACCGTTGACGGACTTATAAAGCTTGCACCTCAGAATATAACGGTACATACTCTGTCATTAAAAAGGGCGGCAAGACTTAACCGATCCGAAGAAAAACAAGACATTCTAAAAAGCAATGCTTCGGATATGGTCAACTATGCGTCAAGTCGACTGCTTGAAAGTGGCTACAGGCCTTATTACCTTTACCGTCAGAAAAATATGCTGGAAAATTTAGAGAATATCGGCTGGTCAAAACCCGGCTGCGAAAGCTTATATAATGTTTATATTATGGAGGAGATCCAAACGATCATTGCGCTTGGAGCAGGCGGCTCAACAAAGCTTGTGGATCTGAAAAATCATAAGCTTGAAAGAATTTTCAATTATAAATTCCCTCTTGAATACAATAAGCACTTTGATTTAATGCTGGAGAAAAAGAACGGGATCGAGGAATTTTATGCTGAAGAAGAATGAAATTGTGAAATTAGAAATTACAGGAATGACCAACGAAGGAAACGGAGTGGGACGATATAACGAAATTGCTGTTTTTGTGCCTTTTACCGCAGTTGGTGACGTTATTTCATGTAAGATCGTTAAGGTCAGTAAAAGCTATTGCTACGGAATAGCAGAACGATTCATATCCGAAGCGGAAGTACGTATTTCTCCCGACTGTCAGGTATTCGGAAAGTGCGGCGGCTGTTCGTTCAGGCACTTTTCTTATGAAGAGGAGCTTAAGGTAAAGCAGGACTTTGTCGAAAGCTCTTTCAGGCGTATAGGCAAGCTTGAGCCTAAATTTGAAGCTATACTTGGCTGTGAAAAAATTGACGGATACCGTAATAAGGCTCAGTATCCTGTTTCACAAGCAGACGGGAAAATGGTATGCGGATTTTATTCAAAGCGTTCACACCGTGTTATTGATTTTACAGATTGCAGGCTTCAACCTAAGATTTTTTCCGAAATTTTAAAAGATATTATTGATTTCTGCAATGAAAATAATGTTTCAGCTTATAACGAGGTTTCCGAGAGCGGTCTGTTAAGACATATTTATTTACGAAAGGGCGAGCATACCGACGAAATAATGGTTTGTCTTGTAGTTACATCTATTAAGAAAAGCCTGTTATTTCATGCGCTTGCAGAGACGCTAACAAAAAAGTACAGCGGTATAAAAAGTATAGTGCTTAACGAAAACAGCAGAAAAACGAATGTGATACTTGGAAGCAGACTAAAAACTATATACGGCAAGGATACTATTACAGATATAATGTGCGGCAGAAAATTTGAACTATCACCTCTTTCTTTTTATCAGGTCAACACCGTTCAGGCGGAAAGATTATATAATATTGCCAAGGAATATGCCGGTCTGACCGGCGGTGAGATATTGTTGGATCTTTACTGCGGAGTCGGAACTATAGGGCTTTCAATGGCTGACAGCGTTAAAAAGCTTATAGGAGTTGAAATAATACAGTCTGCTGTTGACAATGCCGAAAAAAACGCAGCTCAGAACGGAATTACAAATGCTGAATATATCTGTGCAGACGCTGAGCAGGCAGCAGAAATGCTTTATCAGAGAGGCGAGCGTCCGAACGTAATAATTGCCGACCCTGCCAGAAAGGGCTGTACTTCCGAAACTCTTAAATACATGGCAAAAATGAATCCTGACCGCATAGTCATGATCTCATGCAATCATGCAACCGCCGCAAGGGACTGTGCTGTTTTAGAAAAAATGGGATATATAACGGTTAAATGCAGGGCTGTTGATATGTTCCCGAGATCTACGCATGTTGAGACGGTAGTTTTGATGTCAAGAAACAGATAATTATTTTGGATACATTATAAAGAGGGGTGCGGTACAAAAAAGAAGTTTTAATTGATGATCCAACTCTAGGGAAAACGCTTTATATATCGTTGATGGTTCTTTGATAAGATCAATGCTTTATTGTCTGACAAAGTTATTTAATAATAGACCATGCGTGCTGCTAAGGGTAATAAATTTACCGAGCATAGAGCATGAAAAACTTATTTAATGATACGAGTTATTCATTCCGTCTCATCACATGGATCATTTATTTTTATGTCATCTAAGGTGATGGCATTATTTTTTTAAGATAAAAACAGATAAATAAAGATACGCTATGATCAAGGCAGAGCGCTAAGAAATTCCGTCAAAATAAAATAAATTGTGAATATAATCGTTTGTTCGTTGCTTTAGGTCAGGTCTTGTGGTATAATAAATATTCAGAGTATAATTTAAGGTGGGAAAGCGAAATGCCTATAAAAATTCCAAACGACTTGCCCGCGTTTTCAACGCTTGAGGCTGAAAATATATTTGTTATTCCGAACGACCGTGCCGATCATCAGGATATACGAGCGCTGAAAATTGCTATCGTAAATCTTATGCCTGATAAGATAGTAACGGAAACTCAGCTGCTTAGACTTTTAAGCAATACTCCGCTTCATGTGGATATTGATTTGGTTCAGATGAATCATATCTCAAAAAATACTCCTCAGGAGCATATGCTTGCGTTCTACAAATCCTTTGATGAGATAAGAAGCAACCGCTATGACGGTCTTATTATAACCGGCGCGCCGGTTGAACAGATCGAATACAGTGAGGTCGATTACTGGGACGAGCTTTGCGAGGTCTTTGAATGGTCAAAAACAAATGTGTATTCTACGATCCATATCTGCTGGGGCGCTCAGGCGGCTTTGTATTATCATTACGGTATACAGAAATACGCACTTGAAAATAAGAAATTCGGAAATTTCAAGCATCATATTAATTATCCGCAGAGCTTGCTTCTTAAAGGTTTTGGTGATGTTTTTCATTGTCCTCATAGCCGGCATACCGAAATAAGGCGGGAGGATATAGAAAAGGTTTCCGATCTGATTATCGTAGCTGAATCCTATGAGGCCGGAGTTCATGTTATATCTGACAGATCGGAAAGGCAGTTTTTCCTGCTGGGTCATTGGGAGTATGATCGTGATACCTTGGCTAAGGAGTATTTCAGAGATAGAGAGAAGGGAATGGTAATAAATGTTCCCTATAATTACTTTCCTGATGATGACCCCGGGAAAACCCCTATTTTCAATTGGAGCTGTTCAGCAAATTTAATGTATGCAAACTGGCTGAATTATTGCGTATATCAAAAGACTCCATACGATCTTGACGATTTGAAACCATTAAAATACAATATATAAGATAGCCCACGAAAGAGTGTATTGCTTTCGTGGGTTTTGCTTTTATATAACCGTTTATCTGTTGTTTTTGTGCGATTGCCTTTAATTAAAAACTGACGCAGCGTTAGGAGATAATTTTATTTTCTTGATTCTCGTTCTTAAAAACCTTGTTTCTTAATAACATTTTGCGGTATATTTCAAACGATGTCCGAATATATTGTCTTAGCAAGATAAAAAACAAACCAAGATTTTTAGGAGGACGCATTTATTATGGGAACAATGGAATTCAAAGTAAATCGGGAAACCTTTACAGCCAGTCAGATCGCTCTTGATACAACAGTAGAGCAGGCTGTAGAGCGTGATTTTGTCCTTCCCGATTACTACCCTGATATTTTCAGGATCTTAAAATGCCGTGTGATACCTAAAATTATGTCACACAGCATTAACGGCGAAAAAATGACCTTCGAGCTGTCAGTGCTGATAAGAGTAATGTATCAGAGCGAGGGAAGCTGTAAGGTAAACTGTCTGGAGCAAAAGCTTAATTATTCAAAATCAGTAGATATGAGCGGCGACTGTCAGAATCCTATGATCACAATTACTCCGCATGTTGATTACATAAACTGCCGTGTTGTTAATCAAAGAAGGCTTGACGTTAGGGGAGCGGTATCAGCAAGAATCAAGATCGTCGGAGAAAGGCAGCAGGCAGTTATAGTAGACGCTTTCGGAGCAAATATCCAGCTGAAAAAATCCCTTATAACATATCCGTCAAAACGTCTTACTGCCTCTAAAAGAGTAACGGTCATAGAAGAGCTTGAGCTTGGTGCTTCTAAGCCTGCTGTAGGCGCTGTAATACGCTCGGATTGCACCGTATTTCCTCAGGAGCAAAAAATGATCGCAGGTAAGCTTATTACAAAAGGCGATGCCGAAATATCTATGCTTTATACCTGCATTGACCCGTCCGGAGAGGATACTATCGAATCCATGAAATTTACCATACCGTTCAGCCAGATTATAGATATAGACGGCATAGACGAAAGCTTTGACGCTTTTGTTGATATAACTCCGTCAGGCTGCGAGATCATACCGAAATCTGAAAATTCATCAGCGCTTGAATGCGAGCTGGTTCTTCTTGTAAACTGTACAGCTATGAAGTTTGAAACCTGCGAAGTAGTTACGGATGCTTACTCTACCTGTTACGAATGCGAGATGGAAAACAGCGGCTGCCGTATAGAAAGCATTCCGGTACAGATAAACGAAACTCACACTTCAGCTGCACAGATAAGCTACGACGATGATGAGATATCCTGTATCTATGACTGCTGGTGCGATATAAACAATATCTCTTCCAGATATGACGAAAGCAGCGGAAGATATGTTATATCCGGTAATGTTATCTTTTGTCTTATCGGAAAGAACGAAAGCTGTTCGCCGATATATCTTGAAGCCGAATCGCCGTTTGAACATGAGCTTGCCGCTGAGTTTTCCGCTGAAAGTACGATAGATCCCAAAGTCTGCGTTCAGAGCTGCTCTTATCATCTTACTGACAGTCATACTGCCGAGCTAAAAGCGGAGCTGAAAATAGGAGGTCATGTCTGCGAACAGTCGGCAAGGAATATGCTTTGCGAGCTGAGGGCGTATACCGACAAGCCTAAGGAAAGACAGCAGGGATATGCACTAAAACTTTGCTATTGCAGCGAAAATGAGGACATTTGGGAGATCGCAAAGAAGTATTCTACATCAATCAATGCGATTATGGAGGAAAATGATCTTGCAGGAGATAAACTCAGCGACTGCGGAATGCTGCTTATACCGTTAATGAATTAGAATCTGGAGGAAAGAAATATGACGAACGATATTTATTCAGACATTGCCACCCGAACTGACGGCGATATTTACATCGGAGTCGTCGGCCCGGTAAGAACCGGCAAATCAACATTTATAAAACAATTTATGGAGAATTTCGTTATTCCGAATATAGAGAGCGATTACCGGAAGGAAAGAGCAATTGACGAGCTTCCGCAGTCCTCCGGCGGAAAAACAATAATGACTACCGAGCCTAAATTTATTCCTGAGGAAGCGGTAGAGGTAGCGCTTGACGGCGGAGCAAAATTTAATGTCCGTATGATAGACTGCGTAGGCTATATTATTCCCAGCGCTATAGGCTACTTTGAAAACGAGATGCCGAGAATGGTCGTTACTCCGTGGTTTGACGCAGAAGTTCCTTTTAATATGGCGGCAGAGGTAGGTACTCAGAAGGTAATTACTGAACACAGCACTATAGGACTGGTAGTAACAACAGACGGAACGATAACCGATCTTCCCAGAGATGAATATGAGGAATGTGAGGAAAGAGTTATCGCAGAGCTGCAAAATATCAATAAGCCCTTTGTAGTTCTGATGAACAGCGTTTATCCTGACTCGGTTGAGGTACAGCAGCTATGCAGAGAGCTTTCCGAAAAATACAAAACTACAGTTATCCCTATTAATTGCCTGGAGCTTTCCGAAGCAGATATAAAGAATATACTTACTCAGGTTCTATATGCATTTCCCATAAAGGAGATCAATATTGAAATGCCTTCATGGATCAACAGCCTGGACAAAGGACACTGGCTGAAAGAAGCTGTTTTTTCACATATAAGAAGCGCTGCTTCTCAGCTGACTAATCTGAGACAGATAAATACCTGTGCAGACGAAATTGCATTATGTGATCAGGTTACAGAGAGCAGAGTAAAGAGTATTGATCTGGGAAGCGGAAGCGCCGTAATTTCCGTTGGGATTCATCAGGATCTTTTCTTTAAGATAATCGGAGAAGCGACCGGTCTTACGATTGAAAATGAAAGCGATCTTATGCCTCAGATACTTGAGCTTGTAAGGATAAAAAATAAGTTCTCGAAATTTGCTGAAGCGCTTAATCAGGTAGAAGAGACCGGATACGGTATAGTTATGCCTTCTATGGATGAGCTGTCCCTTGAAGAACCGGAGGTTATAAAGCAGGGCGGAAAATACGGCATACGTCTGAAAGCTGCCGCTCCGTCTATCCATATGATGAAAGCTACGATAAATACTGAGGTAGCGCCTATTGTAGGTTCTGAAAAGCAGTCTGAAGAGCTGGTTCTGTATATGCTCAACGATTTTGAAGAATCGCCGCAGAAGATCTGGGAGAGCAATATATTCGGTAAGTCGCTGCATGAGCTTGTAAATGAGGGACTTCATGCAAAGCTGGCGAAGCTGCCTTATGATGCAAGAATGAGATTAAAAGAAACTGTTGAGAGAATGATAAACGAGGGCTGTTCAGGTCTTATATGTTTTATACTTTAAATAAAAAAGCAGGTGTTCTTTTACGAATCACCTGCATTTTTTATAAATATATTGTATTTAATTAATTCCCATAGCAAAGGTCACAGGCACTCCGAAAAGTACTCCTGCATTCGGCACAGAAAGATCACCGGTTATTTTCAGAATAGCTTCCTTTGCCTCTTCGACCTGTTCATCCTTAACGGCTACAAAGATAGTTTTACCTTTCATTGCGGGATCTTCTCCGTTCAGAAGCTCTCTCAGAAGACCTATCGTAGGAAGGTTATCCATACCGGATATTGATTTTGCCATACCTACGCTGTCTATAGCCGTTCCTCCTCTGATACCTGCCTTAGCAAGCTCCTTCATAATATCGTCTACAAGCTCCGTTCTTTTAATGATCAAAAATAAAAGCTGCATAATTTTCTCCTTTCCGTTTTATGTTAATTCTCTAATACAAAAGCAGCGGCGACCCAATCCTCTTTTTCTCTGATCTCGGTCAGCCTGAAGCCTTTTGAACTGATAACATCTAAAACCTCGTCCTTTCGGCTGTCTATAATTCCGGAAACAATAAGTTTTCCGTTCTGCTTTAGAAATTGTCCGAACCTATCGCCCATGCCTATAAGAACATCTGCTACGATATTGGCGCACACTATATCATAGTCTGAACCGATAGCGCAAACAAGGCTGTTATCGTCAATTACATTTCCGCATACTGCCGTATATTTATCTCTCGGAATATGATTTTTTACTGCGTTCTCTCCTGCTATTTTTACGGAGTTTTCATCTATATCTACGGCAAATGCCGATTTTGCACCCAATAATATGCCGGCTATAGATAAGATTCCGCTGCCGCACCCTAAATCCAGCATTTTACAGTCTGCGGCAATATGCTTTTCAATCAGTTCAAGGCAAAGCTGAGTCGTATTGTGCTGCCCTGTTCCGAAACTGGAAGCAGGGTCGATTTCAAGTATCCTGCGGCTTTCGCCGGGATCTGTCTTTTCCCAAGACGGCTTTACGAGCAGCTTTTCGCCTATACAAAGAGGCTTAAAATACTGCTTCCAGTTGTTCGCCCAATCCTCCTCGCGCACGTTTTTCAGTTCATATTCAAGTCTGCCGAATACGTTATCAGAGTCACGCTGTTTAAGAGCTTTGAGCTCCGATTTTACAGCCTCCAGGTTTTCAAGTCCCTGAGCGTTTTCAGGCAGATAAACGGTAACGGTAGTTTCGCAGTTTTTCAGCCCCATCAGATCATCGTCTATATAATCCCAGTTGACAGATTTATTCTGCAAAAATTCTTCAAAATCCTCCGGATCCTTAATAACAAATCCGTTTATCCCGTAACCCAGCAGTGAACCGGTAAGCGGTTCAATTCCCTCAGATGAGGTATATATATCAATTTCGATCCAATTCATATTTTACGACCCTTTCAGATAGATATATTATTATAATAACATATTATCTGACAATTGTCAAATACAAGTAAAATTTTTGTAATTAACGTCCACTGTATGATAAAAGCTGCTTATGATCGCTGCTGAAAATATCGATAAATAATTTGAAAAATCTATTGAAAAAAGACAAATGCTGTGGTATAATATCATCATACATATAAATATGTATAGAGCAATATAATATAAAGGGGGATATAATATGAGTACGATGATGATCGTCGGCTGGGCAATAGCTTTTGTGTTTTTTATTGTAGCTGAAATAGCGACTGCTACGGCTCTGGTTTCTATCTGGCTTGCGTTCGGAGCATTGGCTGCAATGTTCTTTGCTATTGCCGATTTCAGCTTTATAGTACAGCTGACTGTTTTCGTTATTGCGTCTGTGATACTGCTGATTGCGACTCGTCCTCTGGTGAAAAAAATGCAGGGAGAGAAGTATCATACCAATTTTGAGCTTGATATTGGAAAAACCGCACTGGTGACTGAAAAAATCAATAACGAGCTTGGAGAGGGCAGAGTCAGATTAGACGGAACCAATTGGGCAGCGCGTTCAACTGACGGTTCTGTTATTGACGAAGGCGCTGTTGTTACCGTACGGGAGGTTGACGGCGCAAAGCTTATAGTTTCAAAATAATTTACTGAAATTCAGGAGGTAGTATAATGGACGGTTTGGTAATCGGGTTAATAATTGCTGTTATTCTTATTATAGTAATAATAAGCAATATCAAGGTAGTTCCTCAGGCATATGTATATGTTGTCGAAAGATTCGGAGCATTCCATGCCGCATGGGGAACAGGACTTCATGTAACTATACCTTTTATCGATAAGGTAGCTAAAAAGGTTTCTATCAAGGAACAGGTAGTGGATTTTAAACCGCAGTCTGTAATTACGAAGGACAATGTTACAATGCAGATAGATACTGTAGTTTTCTTCCAGATCACAAACGCTATGCAGTTTACCTACGGTGTTGAAAGACCTATTTCTGCAATTGAAAATCTTACGGCTACTACACTTCGTAATATAGTCGGAGATATGGATCTCGAAGCTACTCTTACATCGCGTGATTTTATAAATACGAATATAACAAAAATTCTTGATGAAGCAACTGACAGATGGGGAATCAAGGTTCAGAGGGTCGAGCTGAAAAATATACTTCCTCCTTCTGAAATCCGCGACGCTATGGAAAGGCAGATGAAAGCGGATCGTGAAAGAAGAGAAAAGGTAATACAGGCAGAAGCGGAAAAGAAATCGCAGATCCTTGTTGCCGAGGGTGAAAGAGAATCTAAGATACTTCGTGCAGAGGCTGAAAAGGAAGCAAAGATACTTCAGGCTGACGCTGTTAAACAGCAGAAAATTCTTGAGGCTGAAGGTGAAGCGCAGGCTATCCAGATGGTTCAGCAGGCTATTGCCGACAGCTTGGTAAAATTGAATGCTGCTAATCCTAATGAGCAGGTCATTCAGCTCAAGAGCCTTGAAGCGTTTGCCAAAGCAGCTGACGGAAAGGCTACAAAGATAATTATCCCCAGTGAAATTCAGGGACTCGCCGGACTTGCTACAGGTTTTAAAGAAGTAATAACCGATATTCCTAAGCAATAAGAGAAACCATAATATTAAAAGCGGTCAAAATACTGGCCGCTTTTTCTTATAAGTTTATTCCATAAATTGCTTATAAGGCTGCTGTATACTGTAACTCGGCTTTGGTAATAATTATATTATCAAAGCTTATAGGAGCTAATATGCAGTATAATAAGGTTGAAATAAGCGGAGTCAATACCTCCGAGTTGATAGTATTAAAAGAATCCGAAAAAATGGAGCTTCTTAAGAAAGTGCGCAGCGGTGATAAGCAGGCCAGAGAAGAGCTTATAAAAGGCAATCTAAGACTTGTTTTAAGCGTTTTACAGAGATTTGTCAACAGGGGAGAATCTGCTGACGATTTGTTTCAGGTAGGAGTAGTCGGTCTGATAAAGGCAATAGATAATTTTGATATAAATCTTGACGTTAGGTTCAGCACCTATGCTGTCCCTATGATACTTGGTGAACTGAGAAGATTTATGAGAGATTATCAGCCTTTGAGGGTAAGCCGTTCATTAAGGGATATGGCTTATAAGGCCATGCAGGCTAAAGAAAGACTTATGAATATAAACCAGAAGGAGCCGACTGTTGATGAAATTGCTAAGGAAATCGGCGTTAAGCGCTGCGAGGTAGTAACGGCTCTTGAATCAATCAGCGATCCGATATCTTTATATGAGCCTGTATATTCAGATTCCGGAGATACGCTTTTTGTATTAGATCAAGTTGGGGATAATAACGACGCTTCGCAATGGCTTGAAGAGCTTTCTCTTAAAGAAGCAATAAACTCTCTTCAGCCCAGAGAAAAAAACATTTTATTTCTAAGATTTTTTCAGGGAAAAACTCAGGTAGAGGTAGCAAACAGTATAGGTATTTCCCAGGCACAGGTCTCAAGGCTGGAAAAAGGTGCTTTAAGCAGGATAAAGTCCCAAATTTAATGCGATTAAATTCGACATATGTAAAATTACAATAAAATATATTTGTGCAAAATTTATATGCAATCGATACAAAAAGTGAAATGAACCTGCGCTCTTGAATTTATTTTGAAGATTTGTTATACTGTTATTGATAAGTATTTAACAATTTATGTTCGGAAAGGGGTGCAGGCTGTGATCAATAAGATAAGGCTGCTTATTTCAGTGAACGATGAAAAGCTGCTTTCACAGTGTATTTCAGCTTTTGCTTTGCCTTATTTTAATATACAGAAGTGCGATCCTGACAGTGTATCAGTGGAAGTTTCGGTTATGCGCTGTAAACCTCATGTCGTTCTTTTGAGCAGCAATAATATGAAAAGCGACGCAATGCGTTCTTTGATAAGTAATCTTAATGTAATGCATAAATCGCCGATCATTATAAATCTGTACACCTATGAAGAACAAGGACTTATAGAAGATCTGGAAAGTCTGGGAGTCAGCAAAAGCTATTCTGCACCGTTTGATTTTCAGCAGATTGCGGATGATATCCGTGAGATCTGTAGTTTAATGCCGGTTGATATTAATAAGGGCTATGATGAAATAAAGCATAGGATTTCAGAAATTATGAATATATTTAATTTTAATAATTGTATGCAGGGATACAATTATATAAGAGATTCTATTTTTATGGCTGTAACTCAGATGAACAGAAAATACAATTTTTCAAAAGACGTATACCCTGCGATAGCCGAGAAATATGAAACGTCTTCCACGTCGGTAGAGAGAGCGGTCAGAGTAGCGATAAGCAATTCATGGAAGCGTACTAATGAAAACGTCAGGAAAATGTTTTTTAATCAGAATTCTCTTAAAAATCGCAAGAAACCCACGAACAGCGAGTTTATACTGATTATAGCAGACTACATAAGAGTCGAATTTTCCGACTTTTTTGAATACATAGAAGCCGACAAGAAAATTTTAAGCTCGAATAAAATTTAATTGTAATCAAACAAGCCTTCTTCTGCATATTTTTATGCAGGGGGTGGCTTTTATGATATGCAGCTTTACAAGCCTCAGAAATAAAGAGGTGGTTAATCTAAGGACAGATCTGAAAATAGGTTTTGTAGATGATATCGAAATAGATACAGTAACCGGAAGCGTTGTTTCTCTTATTGTTTTCGGCAGATCCAGGGCTTTCGGAATAATGGGAAGAGATGAGGATATAATTATTAAATGCAAGGATATAGAATTAATTGGTGAGGACACTATATTGGTGAAGTTTGATAATGATGCAGTATGCACAAAATCAAGAACTTTCTGCGTGGAAAATTTGTTGAAATAATAAACAGTTCAGACTTGCATTTTTATAAGCTTTATGGTATAATATTAAAGCAATTCGCACGTCTGTGTTTTTACTGTGGTTCCTGATAATATCAGGTGTAGGTAAGCTAAACCAGGCGGAGGATACAAAATCCGTTAAATCGGAAATAAAAACCAAACAGGAGGTTACTACAATGGGAGTAGTATCAATGAAGCAGCTTCTTGAGGCCGGAGTACATTTCGGTCATCAGACAAGAAGATGGAACCCTAAAATGGCACCGTATATCTTTACGGAAAGAAACGGAATCTACATTATCGATCTTCAGAAGACGGTTAAGAAGCTTGAAGAAGCTTATATGTTTATCCGTGATATTTCTGCTGAGGGTAAGGAAGTGCTTTTTGTAGGCACAAAGAAGCAGGCCAGCGAGTCTGTTAAGGAAGAGGCTCTAAGAGCAAATGCACATTATGTAAACGCCAGATGGCTCGGCGGAATGATGACAAACTTCAAGACTATCCAGAGAAGAATTAAAAGACTTGAGCAGCTTCATGCTATGGAAACTGACGGTACATTTAATCTTCTTCCTAAAAAGGAAGTTGTTAAGCTTAACCTAGAGATTGAAAAGCTTGAGAAATTCATGGGCGGTATCAAGAATATGAAAACGCTTCCGGGCGCACTCTTCGTTGTTGATCCCCGTAAGGAAAAGATTGCCGTTTCTGAAGCTAAGAAGCTTGGAATCCCGGTAGTAGCTATCGTAGATACTAACTGCGATCCTGATGATGTTGATTATGTAATTCCAGGAAACGATGATGCGATAAGAGCAGTTAAGCTTATTGCCGGCTGCATGGCTAATGCAATTATTGAAGGCAGACAGGGCGAGGACGCTGAGGCTGCTGAAGAAACAGCTGCCGAAGCAGTAGCTGAATAATTTTAAGATAAATACGGGCAGGCAAGTCAAATGTCTGCCCTGATTTGGATAAAAGCTAAAATACTTTTAGGAGGAAACTAATATGGCAAATGTAACCGTTAAGGATATTAAAGAGCTTATGACACTTACAGGCGTTGGAATGATGGACTGCAAAAAAGCACTTGTAGAGGCTGACGGCGATACGGATAAGGCTGTTCTTATTCTTCGTGAAAAGGGACTTGCCACTCAGGCAAAGAAAAGCGGAAGAGTTGCAGCTGAAGGTATCGTTGCTTCAGTTGTAGAGGGAAATGCCGGCGCCGTTGTCGAGGTCAATATTGAAACTGACTTTGCTGCAAATAATGAAGAATTTAAGTCGTTTGTTGCCGCGGTAGCTAAAACAGTTATCGAGAAGGATCCTGCCGATGTTGAAGCTCTTAAGGCCTGCGTTATCAGCGGAGGAGATAAAACTGTTGAGGAAACGCTTCAGGATCTTTTCATTAAGATCAGAGAAAATATGGTTATCCGCCGTTTCAAGAGATTTGAAGGCGTTCTTGTTCCTTATGTTCACGGGGGCGGAAGCATAGGAGTAATGGTTAAGCTTGATACAGATCTTCCTGCTGAAAAGGTTTATGAGGTTGGAAAGGACTGCGCTCTTCAGGTTGCTGCAATGAATCCTTCATATCTAAATAAGGAAGCTGTTCCTGCCTCTGCTCTTGAAGAGGAAAAGAAGATCATGCTTGCTCAGATGTCAGAAGATCCAAAAATGGCAAATAAGCCGGAGCAGGTTAAGGTTAAGATAGTAGAGGGCAAAATCGGCAAATATTATTCTGAAAACTGTCTGCTTGAACAGGCATTTGTTAAAGATGATAAGGTTTCTGTCGGTAAGCACGTCGAAGCTGCTGCAAAAGAGCTTGGCGGTTCAATCAAGGTAGTTGATTATGTTCGTTTCGAGCGCGGCGAAGGTGTTGAAAAGAAGGAAGACAATTTTGCTGATGAAGTTGCTTCCATGATCAAGTAACTTGTTTTAATTTAATATAAAGCTGACCCCTGCAAAGACTGGCTCAAAGCTTTTGCAGGGGTCTTTGTAATTTTGATTTGAACTTGCAATTCAGGCTGCTGAACGCTTTTGCTGTCAGCAGATCTTTTCAAGGTTCTTTCTGATAGATTTTATTATACGTTTTTCAAGACGCGAAATATATGACTGAGAGATGCCTACTACATCAGCTACCTGTTTCTGCGTCATTTCTCTGCCGTTTATCAGACCGAATCTCATCTGCATTATCTGCTTTTCACGGGAATTGAGTTTGTCTATTTCTTCAAGCAGCAGCTGCTTTTCTACTTCGCTTTCTATCCCTTTATTGACTGTATCGTCTTCCGTTCCGAGAATATCGGAAAGCAAAAGCTCATTACCGTCCCAGTCGATATTAAGCGGTTCATCTATCGATATTTCGTTTCTGTGCTGAGTTGATTTTCTCAGGAACATCAGTATTTCATTTTCTATACAGCGTGAAGCATAAGTTGCAAGCTTAATATTTTTGTCCGGACAGAAAGTTTTTACCGCCTTTATAAGACCGATAGAACCTATTGAAATTAGATCCTCTATCCCTACCCCTGTCGATTCAAATTTTTTTGCTATATAAACTACAAGTCTTAAATTGTGAACTATAAGAAGTTCTCGGGCCTTTTTCTCATCTGTTTCAAGCAGCTTAAACGCTTTTTGCTCGTCGTCCTTTGAAAGCGGAGGCGGGAGAGAATCAGCGCCGTTTATGTAATCTACAGTTTTCTGCTCTGAGCATAGAAGCCTGATTATTACAGCGTTTATATTTCTGTAAAGATCTTTCAGTTTATTCATAGCTATTCTCCTTAAAAGTAATATTTTATACAAGCAGACTCGGATTAAAAATCGCCCTTGATCTGTTATTATCTGATTTAACAATACCCACATAGCATTTAACTTCCTTGGTAAAATTGTTTCCTGAAATTATTTCAACTTTTCCTTTTGATGTAACAGGCATTAAGCTTCTGCCGTTTACGGTAGAGTATGGAATAAGCCTGAAGCCGTTGACAGTAAAATAATTGTCATAATCAAGATTGAAGTGTTCATACAGTTCATCGCAGTAAAATACAATAACTGGGATACCCGTAAATGAATCGCATAGGATATTTCCGCTGTCAGAAACAGCCGGAATCACCACCTCGTAATCTCCTACCGAATACTTTGCCTTATATATAATATTCTTTCTGAAGCTGCGGGTGGTAATAAGGTCATATACCGATATAATTATATAGGCAGCTATAGTAGATACGGCTATACTTATTAAGGATATATCAAAATATACGGTATAGTTTTTTATGTAAATTATTCTGCTGCCTGTAATTTTCCACAGCATAAAGCAGCAGCCTGCGAATACAAGATTCATTGCGAGGTACAGCAGAAAAAACTTTATAAGATGTAAAAACCCATTCCATTTAAAAGCAATCGCGATCGTTATAAAAACACTTAATATTTTAACTGCGGTTATGATAAACGACTGAAGAAAGTTTTCGGGTTCGGCAATAACGAGTAAAGATGAAATCCCGCTGAAAATACATGAAGCTGCGGCTCTGAGACGTTTAAGCGGAGAATGAGTTATTTTGCTGAGTCCGAGCAAAAACATCAGAGTTACGGCAGCATTTGTAATAAAAAGAACATCTATATATATTTTCACGCTGTCACCTCCGAAGCTGTCCTGATATTATTATAACTCCCTCAAAGACAAGTATTTGTCGATTTGAAAAGGCACATAAAAAACTCCTGCACAAAAATAGTACAGGAGTTTTCTCAATAACACCGGTTATTTAATTAATCCTCAAAAAATACCGAGAAAGCTTTAAATGCCATATAAATATCGATCTTCGACGTAACCTCAAACGGTGCATGCATTGAAAGCACGGGAACGCCCACGTCAATTACGTTTATATTAAGATTGGCTATATACTGAGCAACAGTTCCGCCGCCGCCCATATCAACCTTTCCAAGTTCTCCGGTTTGCCATATTACGTCGTTTTCATCAAATAACCTGCGGACACGTCCTACAAATTCAGCAGAAGCGTCAGAAGTTCCGGACTTTCCGCGCGAGCCTGTAAACTTTGTAGCAACGACGCCGTAATTTATTTTTGAAGCATTTCTGATCTCAGTCACGTCCGGGAAAGTCGGATCGACAGCCGCATTTACATCTGCCGACAGACATTCGGAGGCGGACATAACGTTACGTCCTTCAAGTCCGTAAACAGAGGCAAGGTTATCTATGAAATAGGGGAGATAGGAGCTGTTAAGTCCTGTATTTCCGTCGCTGCCTGTTTCCTCTTTATCCGTTAGAACAGTCATGCAGGTGTGTTTAGGATTTTTGCATTTCAAAATAGCTTCAAGGGCGGTGTAGGCGCATACTCTGTCGTCCTGACCGTAGCTGCCGACCATACTTTTATCGAATCCGACGTCGGAGGCCTTAAACTGAGGAACAGCTTCAAGTTCGGCAGATATAAAATCATCTTCAACTATACCGTATTTTTCGTTCAATACAGACATTATATTCAGCTTTACCTTATTTGATACCTTATCGTCCTTGAAAGGCAGTGAACCGACAAGAATATTAAGCTCTTCCCCCTTTATAACTTCTCCGGGAGTTCTCTTCATCTGTGCACCTGCAAGATGAGGAAGAAGATCGGTGACACAGAAAACAGGATCATTCTTATCCTCTCCGATATTAACAGTTATCTTTTCTCCGTCGGATTTTATAATTACTCCATGCAGGGAAAGGGGAATAGCGGTCCACTGATATTTCTTTATTCCTCCGTAATAATGAGTTTTGAATAACGCAATTTCCTGATCCTCATATAAGGGGTTCTGTTTAAGATCGAGTCTCGGAGAATCTATATGAGCAGCTGCGATCCGTATTCCGTCAGACAAAGGCTTCTTTCCCATTACGGTAAGAATTACAGCCTTACCCCTGTTTACAAAGTAGAATTTTTCTCCGGCTTCATATTTCTTACCTGGCTCAAATTCCGAAAAGCCGCAGTCTTTTGCTTTTTTTACAGTCTGGATTACAGCTTCGCGTTCTGTTTTTGCCTTATTAAGAAAGTCCTTATAATCCTCGGAAAAAGAAAGCGCTTTTTTTAGCTTGCTGTCACTGAGAATAAGTCCTCCGTTCTTATGATTTGAAAGCAGTTTTTCCGCCAGCTTTTCACCCTCGGTTTTTTCAATATTTTTATCCATTTTCAAAGTCCTCCTCCAGTTTTTCCTTGTACTTATTATACGCATTCATTACCTTATATATGTAGTTTGCGGTAACATCAGACGGAATATCCTCAAGCCTGAAATTTTCAGGGTCAACTGTTCCGTCAGATATCCATCCGTCTACTGCATTCATTCCCCCGTGATAAGCGGCAGCGGCAAGCTCATAGGAGCAGTCAAACTTATCATAAAGATATTTCAGCATATATGTACCGTACTGAATATTAAGCTCAGGATCATACATATCTTCGTATGTGTGTTCTCTGTTATCGTCAAGTCTGAACTTTATCCAGTCGTATGCGTCCTCCATGATCTGCATTAGTCCTCTTGCTCCCACATCTGAGGTAGCCTTCGGATCAAAATGACTTTCGGTATTTATCACCGCAAAGATATATCTTGGATCTATATCGTACTCCTTTGAATATTTAACTACATATTCCTCATATTCGGTAGGATATGTAAAAGCATTCGGACTCAGCTTCTTTGCTTTCTCTGTAATCGCATCTCTGTATATGTAAACCAATCCGCCGACTATGAGAAGAACAATAAATATAATAAATAATATAAGCGGAGCACGAACTTTTTTCTTTTTTCTTCGCTTTTTAGCCATTGTATTTTTCCTTTATCTGCTTTATAATGTTTTCAGTTTGAGAAACCGCTTCTGAAAGTGAACCGTTATTTTTTATAATATAATCAGAATGATATATGTAAAATTCATCTGATCTTTGTGCTTTGATCCTGCTTCTGGCAAGTTCCTCCGAGATACTGTCTCGCTTTATGATCCTTTCAAGACGTATTTGTTCATCTGCAATACAGCTTACTATAATATCGCAGTGCTTGTCAGCACCGGCTTCAAAAAGAGTAGGAGCATCCAGAAGAATATATTTTATACCTGCGGCGGTAAGCTGATTTATTTTCTGCGATATTTTTTGATTTATGTACGGAAAAATTGTTTTGTTAAGAAGAAGCAGTTTAGATGGGGCATTAAAAACTATACCAGCCAGCTTTTTTCGGTTGAGCGACAAATCGTTGTTAAAGCATTCAGGAAAAATTAAGCTGAGCTGCTCGTTGCATTTGCTTCCGTCAACAGTAACCGTTCTTGCAATTATGTCACAATTTATAATTTCAAAATTGTTTGCGGCAAAAATATCGCTTACCGTTGTTTTTCCCGCTCCGGTCTGACCTGTAAGACCTATTGTAATACTTGTCTTTTTCATAGCTTGATCACCTTAAATCCGGCAGCTCTCAGCAAACGGTTATAGACTGCAAGGTCAACGCCTCTTTTTTCGGGACATCTGGCGTAAACCTTCTCTGCGCCAGCCTTGTCGAGTTCTCTCAGAACGTCAAACAGCATTTTTGCCCTGGCTTTATCATCTGAACCGTAAACAAGAGCGTGACAATTTATCCCCTGAATATCTTCTTCGCTGAAAGTCATGCACCAGGTTTTTTCGTCATTATGTTCAGAAATAAACTTTCTGAATTTCCCGAGTGTTCCGTCAATTATTGTAACGTCTGCCTTAGGTGAATAATGCTTGTATTTCATTCCGGGCGATGCAACGGCAGTTCCCTCGGCAACTGTATTCAAAACGCCATTGTCAACGATTATATTTTCTGTAATTTCTGCAAGATCCGATACTGAAATAAATCCAGGCCTCAGCAGTCTTATTGAATCCTCCTCAAAAGCAATGACCGTAGATTCAACGCCTACAGCACAGCGTCCGTCGTCGAGAATACAGGGTATTCTTCCGTTCATATCGTCGTATACATGACAGGCGGAAGTAGGCGAAGGACTTCCTGAAAGATTAGCTGACGGAGCGGCAAGAGGAAGTCCGCACACTTCTATCAATTTTCTCGCCGTATCGTTTGACGGCATTCTTATTCCCACAGTATTCAGTCCTCCGCTTGTGACCATGGGTATTTTATCTGTTTTAGGCAATATCATAGTAAGAGGACCGGGCCAGAATTTTTCAGCGCATTTTACTGCAAGCTTAGGTATATTATCTGCAAGTCCATCCAGCATATCAAAGTTTGATATATGAACGATAAGCGGATTGTCCTGCGGTCTGCCCTTTGCAATGAAAATTTTAGATACAGCTGACGGGTCAAGAGCGTTTGCGGCAAGACCGTACACGGTTTCCGTCGGCATTCCGACTATTTCGCCTTGTTTTATAAGCTCTGCCGCTTTGGCTATTGAAATTTTGTCAGCGTGTAATATTTCTGTATTATAAACCATAGCTTACGCTTCTTCCTGCTGCGAAAGCTTCGCTGCCTGATCCGCCGTAGCCAGTGCGTCAATTACTTCGTCCAGATTTCCGTTGAGGATATTTTCAAGCCTGTATATTGTAAGTCCTATCCTGTGATCTGAAATTCTTCCCTCGGGGTAATTATATGTTCTTATTCTCTCGGAGCGGTCACCGGTTCCTACCTGAGAACGTCTTTCGGACGCTATTTCATTGTCATGAGCGGCCTGTTTCTGTTCTAGCAGACGGGAACGCAGGACCTTCATAGCTTTGTCTTTGTTTTTATACTGCGAACGTTCGTCCTGACATTCGACTACCATTCCGGTAGGCAAGTGAGTGATTCTGATCGCCGATGAGGTTTTATTGATATGCTGTCCTCCTGCTCCCGAGGAACGGAATACGTCAATTTTAAGATCCTTATCATTGATCTCAAGCTCAACGTCCTCAGCCTCAGGCAGAACTGCAACAGTAACAGTGGAGGTATGAACACGCCCCTGTGATTCGGTTTCAGGAACACGCTGTACTCTGTGTACTCCGCTTTCATACTTGAATCTCGAGTATGCTCCTGCGCCCTCTATCATAAATGAAATTTCCTTGTATCCGCCAAGCTCTGTTTCATTAGCGTTAAGAACCTCGATATTCCAGCCTTTAGAAGCGGCATAGAGAGTATACATTCTGTAAAGCGAATTTGCAAAAAGAGCGGCTTCTTCTCCTCCTGCTCCTCCTCTTATCTCCACTATAACATTTTTCTCATCGTTAGGATCTTTTGGAAGCAGCAGTATTTTAAGCTCTTCGCTCAGGGTTTCCATTTCCTTTTTGGATTCGGTAAGCTGGAGCTGAGCCATTTCCTTGAACTCTTTGTCAAGACCTCCGGATTCCAGCAAATCCTGTGCTTCGTCATATGCTGCTTTAGATTTTTTATATAGTGAGAATTTTTCCGCAATAGGAGAAAGGCTGCTGTATTCTTTCATTAAGGCGGTATACTGCTTATTGTCGTTTACGATCTCAGGCTGCATCAGTCTTTCGTTTACCTCGTTGAATTTATCCTCAATAGCTTTTAACTTATCAAACATATTAATCCTCCTGAATAATCATAGTGCTGTTTATGCTGTAAATTTCAATGCGGCGCTATGACTCAGCGGCTTTTATAATAGATTTAACGTTTTTTTCAGCCTTGCTTCTAGGAACCATAAATTCACGTCCGCATCCGACGCACCTCAATTTAAAATCCATTCCGGATCTCAGAACCAGCATTCTGTTTTCTCCGCAAGGATGATTCTTCTTCATGACCAGAGTATCGCCTTTGGAAATATCCACAACGCTCATCCTTTCATTATTTCATACTTAATTATTATATCACAGTAAAATAAAAAAGGCAACTTTTTTTGATATTTTAATTCGTATAGGTAAAGTATAATAAAAAGTATACAAGCACCGTATAAAAACATATGAAGAAATTAGTTAATTTATAAATTTTTATTTTTGATATTGACGAATGTGAATGAAAATGATATGATATTATATATATTATTAAAAGGATTGAACACAATGAAAACACCATTTATAACTAAGGAACAGGCTGAAAAAATAATATCGGAGTATCCTACGCCTTTTCATATATATGATGAAAAGGGAATAAGAGAGAACGCTAGAAATTTGAATAAAGCGTTCAGCTGGAATAAGGGCTTTAAGGAATACTTTGCTGTAAAGGCAACGCCTAACCCGTTTATACTGAAGATACTAAAAGAAGAGGGCTGCGGAGTTGACTGTTCTTCGCTTACCGAGCTTATGATGAGCGAATGCTGCGGTTTCAGCGGAAGTGAGATCATGTTTTCTTCCAATGTAACACCGGAGGCAGATATGCTAAAAGCAAAGGAGCTTGGAGCATATATAAACCTTGACGATTTTACGCATATTGAATTTCTGGAAAAGCTTTGCGGTCTGCCGGAAACGGTATTTTGCCGTTTTAATCCTGGCGGACATTTTGAGATAGAAACTCAGATCATGGATAACCCGGGTGAGGCAAAATACGGCTTTACAAGAGAACAACTCTTTGAAGGCTTTAAAATTCTTAAAGAAAAGGGAGTTAAGCACTTCGGAATCCATGCGTTCCTTGCGTCTAACACCGTATCAAACGCATATTATCCTAAGCTTGCGAGGATACTATTTGAGCTTGCTGTAGAATTAAGAGATAAGACCGGAGCAGATATTAAATTTATCAATCTATCCGGCGGCGTAGGTATCGCATATGAGCCTGACAAGCCTCAGAATGATATTTTCGCGATCGGAGAAGGGGTTCACAAAGCTTTTGATGAGATCCTCGTTCCCGCCGGAATGGGAGAGGTTTCAATTTTTACAGAGCTTGGAAGATTTATGCTTGCTCCGTACGGTCATCTTGTAACAAAATGCGTTCATCACAAACATACCTATAAGGAATATGCCGGAGTCGACGCTTGCGCCTGCAATCTCATGCGTCCCGCTATGTACGGTTCATATCATCATATTACTGTTCTTGGCAAGGAGAATGCTCCATGTGACCACAAGTATGACGTAACAGGCGGACTTTGCGAGAATAACGATAAGTTCGCAATTGACAGAATGCTGCCTGAGATTGATAAGGGAGATATTCTTGTAATTCATGATACAGGTGCACACGGCTTCTCAATGGGTTACAATTATAATGGAAAGCTCCGCTCGGCTGAAGTTCTTCTCAAGGAGGACGGCACGACTCAGCTTATCAGACGTGCGGAAACCCCTGCGGATTATTTCAGTACCTTTGATTTCTGCGGAATAATGGATAAGTATCTGAAGTAATAAGAATATATAAAGACACTTTTATGTTTAGGCTGGAAGTGTCTTTTTTATTTAATTAACAGAAACTAATTTTTACATAAGTGTATATGCTTTTATGAAAAACGAATGAGTCTAACTTTTCTTTTACGCTATTACGTCGGAGAAAATATAGAAAGTTAAGAAGACAAACAGGAATGTCGGGAACGTGAATTGTATAATAACAAAATTTACAAAGAAGATATGTTCTTTGCGGATTTCAAGCATGATTTTGAAATTTTATGCTGATTGGTGAAAAAAGGCTTGCAAAACAGGGCAGAATATAGTATAATATTTAATTGGTACAGCAAAAATTCAGTTTTTGCAAAAATACGGAAAGGACAATGAAATAATATGGATCTGGCTATGGTAAAATATCTTGCTGAGCTTGGTAAGCTGGAGTTTTCCGACAGTGAACTGGAAAAGACCGCAGATGAGATGACTGATATTATTGATTTGATGGACACTGTAAAAGAAATCAATATTACTTACGACGCTTTGAAAGACAATCATGACGTATATCTAAACGAACTCCGCCAAGACGTTTCAGCTCCGTCAATGGAAACTAAAAAAGTTCTTCAGAACGCGGTAAACTCAGATAACTGTTTTGTAGTTCCCAAGGTAGTTGAATAATAACTTTAATAAAGGAGTTGTAATAACGTGGACGTATCTGCGATGAAAATACGTGATATGCGTAAAGCATTGGATGAAAGAAAAATATCGGTGCAGGAGCTTGCAAACGAGTATCTTTCAAATATAAAGAAAAATGATAGAAATATCAAAAGCTTTATCACAGTTACAGAAGAGCTTGCTTTAAATCAGGCACAGCAAGCACAGAAAATAATTGACGCAGGCGAGTCAATGCCGCTGACAGGTATTCCTATGGCTGTAAAGGATAATATATGTACCGAAGGTATAAAAACTACCTGCGCTTCTAAAATACTGGAAGACTTTATCCCGCCGTATAATGCTACTGTTATGGAAAAGCTTAACTCTCAGAATATAGTTATGCTGGGAAAGACGTCTATGGACGAGTTTGCAATGGGCGGTTCAACTCAGACCTCTGCATTTGCTAAAACAAAGAACCCTTATAATACAAATTGTGTTCCGGGCGGTTCTTCAGGCGGTTCTGCTGCAGCCGTTGCCGCCGGCTTTGCCGCTGCTTCACTTGGTTCGGATACGGGCGGTTCGATAAGACAGCCTGCTGCATTCTGCGGAGTAACAGGTATCAAGCCAACCTACAGCCGTGTTTCAAGATACGGTCTTGTAGCGTTCGCTTCTTCCTTTGACCAGATCGGTCCGATCGCACACGACAGCTATGACTGTGCGCTTATTCTTAATTCAATATGCGGTTTTGACCCGCACGACGGTACAAGTGCAAAGGCTGAGGTTCCTGATTTTACAGCTAAGATCGGTCGTTCTGTAAAGGGAATGAAAATTGCTCTTCCTCAGGAGTTTTTCGCTGATGGAATAAACGAAGAAATCAAGGCTTCCGTTTTAAAGGCAGCTGATGAATATAAGTCCATGGGCGCTGAAATTGTCGAGTGCAAAATGCCTTCACTCAAATATGCCGTTCCTGCATATTATCTGCTTGCCTGTGCTGAGGCCGCGTCTAATCTTTCAAGATATGACGGAATTAAATACGGTCACAGAACCGTTCAGGCTGACAGCTATGAGGAGCTTATCAAGAAATCACGTTCAGAGGGCTTCGGCGACGAGGTCAAGAGAAGAATACTTCTAGGTAATTATGCGCTTTCCAGCGGTTATTACGACGCTTATTACAGAAAAGCGCTTGCTCTTCGTCAGCTTATAAGGAATGAGTATTCGTCAATTTTTGAGAAGTGTGATGTGATTCTTACGCCTACAACTCCTACAACTGCATATACTCCTGAAATGACATCTGATCCTGTTCAGATGTATCAGGCGGATATATGTACGGTAACTGTAAATATTGCAGGGCTTCCCGCTGTTTCCACTACCTGCGGATATAATAAGGATGGTATGCCTATCGGTATGTCAGTAATAGGAAAGAAGTTTGACGAGGCAACGGTGCTTCAGGTTTCAGCTGCTTTTGAGCAGAATTTTACGCCTGTTGCTCCAAAGCTTTAAAGGAGGGAAAGACAAATGGAAAAATGGAAAACTGTCATCGGTCTTGAAATCCACGCCGAGCTGCTTACCAAAACTAAAATTTTCTGCGGCTGCTCCGCTGAATTCGGAGGCTCGCAGAATACAAGGTGCTGTCCTGTCTGCACAGGTATGCCGGGAGCTTTGCCGGTAATTAATCAGACGGCGGTTGAATATGCCGTAAAAGCAGGATATGCTCTTAACTGTGAGATAAATAAATTCTCTGTTTTTGATAGAAAAAATTATTTCTATCCTGATCTTCCGAAAGCGTATCAGATCTCTCAGCTTTATTATCCGATAATAGGAGCAGGTAAGGTCCCTATAGAGGTCAACGGCGTTAAAAAGGACGTAAGAATCAACCATATCCACCTTGAAGAGGACGCCGGAAAACTGGTTCATGACGACTTTAACGGAGTTTCTCTGGCGGATTATAACCGTTGCGGTATTCCTCTTATTGAAATAGTTACGGAACCGGATATTTCTTCAGCGGAGGAGGCAATGGCTTTTGTAGAGCAGATATCTCTCCTTTTGCAGTATGCCGGTGTCTGCGACTGTAAAATGGAGCAGGGTTCACTCAGGTGTGACGTTAATATTTCGCTTATGCGCCCTGACGCCAAAGAGTTCGGAACGAGAGCGGAAATAAAGAATATCAACTCTGTCAAGTCTGTAGGACGGGCAATTCAGTATGAAGAGAAACGTCAGGCGCTGCTGCTTGAAGCAGGAAAGAAGGTAGTTCAGGAAACCAGACGTTATAATGCAAACAGAGATAAGACTACTTCAATGCGCAGTAAAGAAAATGCCAATGACTACAGATATTTCCCCGAACCCGATATACTACAGGTCAATCTTACCGACGAACAGCTTTCGGAAATAAAGTCAATGCTGCCGGAAATGCCTTCAGAACGTTATAAAAAATATGTAGAATGGGGAATTTCAGCAGTTGACGCTAATATACTGATCCATTCAAAACCTGTTTCCGATTTCTTTGAGGACGCAGTAAAAATTTATAACAGTCCTAAAAGCATAGCTGTGTTTATTCTCGGAGAATTTATGCGACGTGTAAATCTTGGAGAGATCGACCCTGATAATATAAGCTTTTCACCAGAGGATTTTGCACAGCTGGTTCAGATGGCTGATACCGAAAAAATATCAAAGAGTGACGCGAAGGCTGTTTTCAGAGAAATTGTTGAAAATGGCGGAAAGCCTGAGGATATTGCTAAAGCAAAAGGTTTTATCATAAATGTCGATACTAAAAAAGTCGATTCTGTTATTGAAGAAATTCTCAATAAAAATTCGGCTCAGGTTCAGCAGTATGTGAACGGTGAAACTAAGGTTTTCGGCTTTCTTATGGGTCAATGCACCAAAGCGCTGAAAGGTTCAGCGACGCCAAAGGTTATAAAAGAGGCGTTGGAAGCAAAGTTAAAAACAGCCGCGGCAGGCTCAGCAGAAAAGCTGAATGAACAGGATACTGAAAAGAATGTCGTTGATATATCAAAGCTTTCAAGATATGACAACTGCGGCAAGTATGTTCCCGAAAGCAACGGGAAGCTTCTTATGGTAGGAGCAGATAAGCTAAAGAAGGAATTTTCTCTTGAAGAAGCTAAACGGAATATAGGCGGAGAAATAGAATTTGAAGCTTGTGTTCATAAGATCAGAAAAATGGGAAATATCTCGTTTGTAGTTGTAAGAACTGCATTTAATGTAATTCAGACTGTTTACAGTCCCGACATCTGTAAGGACAGTATCGATGGACTTCGTGAGGGATACTTTGTATGGGTAAAGGGCATTGTAAAGGAAAATGAGAGAGATTTTGCTGGAATAGAGGTAGAGCTTACTGAACTAAAGCTTATTTCAACTTCAGCTGCTGAATATCCGCTGAAAATATCTCAGGGCAGGCTCAATTGTTCAATAGAAGTCAACCTTGACAATCGTTCGGTTGCACTGAGAAATCCATACGAAAGAGCGATTTTCAAGCTTCAAGAGGGTATAGTTCACGGAATGCATAAATTTATGCGTGAAAATGACTTTACTGAGATCCATACGCCCAAAATCGTGGCTCAGGGAGCAGAAGGCGGTGCTAATATCTTCCGTCTTGACTACTTCCAGAAATCTGCATTTCTGAATCAGTCTCCGCAGTTTTATAAGCAGGCAGCCGTTGCATTTTTCGACAGGGTATATGAGATAGCACCTGTATACAGAGCAGAAAAACACGCTACTTCACGTCATATAAACGAGTATATCGGACTAGACTTTGAAATGGGATATATCGACAGTATGTATGACATTATGGCTATGGAAACGGCAATGCTTAAATCAATTATGGGATATCTCAAGGAAAATTATCAGAATGAGATAAAAATTCTTGAAGCAGATATTCCGGAAATAAATGAGATCCCGTCTATAAAGTTCTGTGACGCAATTGAATTGCTGAGAGGCGGAGAAGGAAGCGGAAAGAAATTTGATCTCGACCCTGAGGACGAGGTCAGGCTTTGTGAATACGCAAAAGAAAATTATAACAGCGAGTTTATTTTTGTAACGCATTTCCCGTCGTCAAAGCCTCCGTTTTATGCTATGAATTCCAGGGAAGACCCCAGAGAAGCGTATAAGTTTGATTTACTGTTCAGAGGGCTTGAAATAACATCGGGAGGGCAGAGAATCCACGATTACAATGAGCAGGTTGAGAAAATGAAGGCTCAGGGCCTTGATCCCGAGGATTTCAAGAGTTATCTTGAATCGCATAAATACGGTCTGCCTCCTCACGGGGGACTTGGAATCGGTCTTGAAAGACTTCTTATGAAGCTGCTTAAAAAGAATAATATCCGCGAGACTTCAATGTTCCCGAGAGATATTAACAGGCTTATGCCGTAAAATATTTACCGCTCCCGCTTAACGGCAGGAGCGGTTTTCATATATCTCCTTTATAAATAATATAATGTAAGGTAATACGATAGATAGTTTATAAAAACGGAGGAAATATATGAAAAAAATATTTATATTGATTGTGGCGCTGCTGCTGGTTTCGTGTTCGGTCAAGGATACTCAAGATGTAAAGATTGTAAATGTGTCGCCGGTTCCGGAATTAGGAAGCTCAAAGGTATCGGACAGGCATTTAAAAAACAATGAAACAGCTTCTGTTTCCGGAGAATATATTCCGTTAAATTATGATGAACAGAAATCTATCTGGCTGTCATATATAGATTTAGCGCCTATGCTCAGCGGCAAGAATAGAAATGAGTTTGAAAACGCTTTTTCAGAAGCTTGTAATAATATTAAGAATATTGGCTGTAATACATTGTATGTTCACGTTAGAAGCTTCGGTGACGCATATTACAGATCCGATTATTTTCCGTGGTCAAAAGGAATTACAGGAGCAGTGGGAAATGAACCGAGCTTTGACCCTCTGGAAATAATGGTAAATATTGCTCACAACAAAGGTTTGTCTTTTCATGCTTGGATAAATCCGTTAAGGTGCGAAACTGAAAGCAATATGAAGCAATACCCGGAAAGCTGTATTCTTAAGAAATGGTTTTCCGATAGCGGAAATTACGGGGAGTACCTTGTTAAAGTGGATAATGACGATCATTATTGGCTGAATCCAGCTGTTGATGAGGTAAGAGAGCTTATTTGCTGCGGTGTAGAAGAATTATGCGAAAACTATAAAATCGACGGAATACATATAGACGATTATTTTTATCCCACAACAGAAAGCTATTTTGATTCTGAAACCTATATACAAGCCGGAGCTTCAATGACGCTTTCGGACTGGCGTCTGGATAACTGCAGTAAAATGGTTAAAGAAATTCATGATACTATAAAGAAGGTCAATAAAAATATATTATTTGGTGTTTCTCCTCAGGGGAATATTGAGAATAACTATTCTTATATGTATGCCGATGTAAAAAAATGGTGCAGCACAGACGGATATATTGATTACATAGTTCCTCAGATTTATTTTGGTTATGAAAATACTGCAAAGCCCTTTGAAAAAACAGCTGAGGAATGGAACGAAATTGCAGAAAGCGGCAATGCAAAGCTTGTTATCGGACTTGCGCCGTATAAAATATCTGATGACAGTGAATTTACGGATAATATAGGTATTATTGCAAGCCAGATAAAAACCTCGGAGAAACTTAAATGTTACAGCGGGATTGCGCTGTACAACTATATAAATATTTTCTGTACGCAGGATAGTTTATCGGAAAGACTTGATAAGGAAATAACCGAGATAACGAAAGCTTTAGCAGAATAGTATGCACACTCAGTAATAGCATATGCTGTACAGTATATGTAATCATATAAAAAAGTCATGTAAAAAAAAGAAACGTACAGCGTTTTTAACAGAATTGACTTGAAAATTTGATTAATATGCTGTATAATGTTTAACGGTGGCATAGAAAGGCTGTGCTCTCATATTTTTCGGGAGGGATAAAAGTGTATAAAATAGTCAGAAGAAAACAATTAAACGACCAGGTCGTTCTTATGGAAATTGACGCCCCGTATATTGCAGCTAAGGCTGAGGCGGGTCAGTTTATCATTTACAGAATTGATGAAAAGGGAGAGAGAATCCCACTTACGATCGCAGATTATGACAGAGAAAAGGGAACTGTTACGATTATTTTTCAGACTATCGGAGGTTCGACTCAGCAGCTTGCTTCTTTAAACGAGGGAGATTCTATTCTGGACGTTGTCGGTCCTTTGGGAATTCCTACTAAATATGAGGATGGCGCAAAGCGTGTGGCGGTAGTCGGAGGAGGCGTAGGCTGTGCGATCGCTTATCCTCAGGCTAAAAAGCTTCACAGAATGGGTGTCCATGTCGATCTTATTGCCGGCTTCAGAAGCAAGGATATTATTATTCTTGAGGAAGAAATGAAAGCTGTTTCATCTGAGCTTTACGTTTGTACGGATGACGGCTCCTACGGCAAGAAGGGCTTTGTAACAGATATGCTCAAAGAGCTTATCGACAGCGGTGTTAAGTATGACGAGGTTATTGCGATAGGACCTGTTCCTATGATGAAGTTTGTCTGCAAAACAACAGAGCCTTATGGAATAAAAACTACAGTATCCTTAAACCCGATTATGGTAGACGGTACAGGAATGTGCGGCGGCTGCCGTGTAACGGTAGACGGAAAAATCAAATATGCGTGTGTTGACGGACCTGATTTTGACGGTCATAAGGTTGATTTTGATGAGCTTATGAAGAGAAACGGTACTTACAGGGAGCAGGAGGCTGCTCATATATGCAGATTGACCGGAGGTATGAGATAATGGCTAATATGAGTTTAAAGAAAACACCTATTGGTGAACAGGACCCTAAGGTCAGAGCCAGAAACTTTAAAGAGGTTTCTTTGGGATATACAAAAGAAGAGGCAATGGAAGAGGCAACGAGATGTCTTAACTGCAAAAACAAGCCTTGTGTAAGCGGCTGTCCTGTCGGTGTAAGAATCCCTGAATTTATAGAAAAGGTTGCCGCAGGCGAGTTTGAAGAAGCATATAAGATCATTAAGTCAACAAATGGACTTCCGGCTGTTTGCGGACGAGTATGTCCTCAAGAAAATCAGTGCGAAGGCAAATGCGTAAGAGGTATAAAGGGCGAATCTGTTGGTATCGGACGTCTTGAGAGGTTCTGTGCGGATTATATGATGGACAAAGCCGCTGCTTCCGAAAAGCCGGTTTCAAACGGTCATAAGGTTGCGGTTATCGGAGCGGGTCCTGCAGGTCTTACCTGTGCCGGAGATCTGGCTAAGCTCGGCTATGAGGTTACAATTTTTGAAGCGTTCCATACTGCCGGAGGTGTTTTAATGTACGGTATTCCGGAGTTCAGGCTTCCTAAGGCGATTGTTCAGAAGGAAGTTGATAATCTTAGGGATATGGGCGTTAATATAATGACTAATATGGTTATAGGAAAGGTTCTTTCAGTGGACGAGCTTATGGATCGAGGATATGAAGCTGTATTTATAGGTTCGGGTGCAGGACTTCCCAGATTTATGGGTATTGAAGGAGAAGGACTTGTAGGAGTATATTCCGCTAACGAATATCTTACTAGGATAAATCTTATGAAGGCATATCTGGAGGATTACGCTACCCCTATAAAGAAATCCAGATCTGTAGCAGTTGTAGGCGGAGGAAATGTAGCAATGGACGCTGCACGTTCGGCAATGCGTTTGGGAGCTGAACACGTTTATATTGTATACAGGCGTTCGCTTGATGAAATGCCTGCAAGACGTGAAGAGGTTCATCATGCTATGGAGGAGGGAATCGAATTTCTTGTTCTCAATAACCCTGTAAGAGTTATCGGTGATGAAAACTGTAATGTAACCGGTCTGGAATGCGTAAAGATGGAGCTGGGAGAGCCTGATGAAAGCGGTAGAAGACGTCCGATAGAGGTTAAGGATTCCAATTATGTATTGGACGTAGATACGGTGATTATGTCAATAGGAACATCTCCAAATCCGCTTATCAGAACGACTACACAAGGACTTGAAGCCAACAGCCGCGGCTGCCTGGTGGTCAATCAGGACGATATGGCTACAACTAAGGAAGGCGTTTATGCCGGCGGTGACGCAGTAACAGGAGCCGCTACTGTAATACTTGCTATGGGAGCAGGAAAAACTGCTGCCGCTTCAATTGATGAATATATTAAAAACAAATGATCATACATAAAAATATTTTCTCAAGCACTTGAACTTCTATGAATTATATGATATAATACTATAATATAATTAGTTTGGAGGATTACAAAAATGTATGATATTTCAGTTTTGACAGCGTCAGCGGGTTCAGGAAATTTGTTTTTAACGTTGATTCCTTTGGTGCTGCTGGTCGTATTTTTCTACTTCTTTATTATCCGTCCTCAGAAAAAGCAGGATAAAAAAGATTCACAGATGAGAGATTCTCTTGAGATCGGCGATGAGGTAGTAACTAACGGTGGGATTGTCGGAATAATTTTCTCAATTAAGGACGATACGGTTGTTATTGAAACGGGCGGCGATCGTTCTAAAATCAGAGTTATGAAATGGGCGATTGCTAAAAATCTTACTGTTCATGATGAATAATATAAAGGCTCTGCTTATGCAGAGCCTTTTGCATATTTGAATACTCCCACGAATATAATTAAATAAAAAGCCGGGAGGGATTTATATGCCGCGAAGAAAAAACACAGGAGCAAGGCTTTCAGCTTTAGGCTGTACGGCTGTTTCCGCTTTGATAGGTTTTTCAGTTGTTTTTTTATTGATCATTATTTTTGCATATCTTATTACAAAAATTGACGCTGCAGATACTGTCGTTTCTGTTATGACTTCAGCTGCTCTTTGTGTCGGAGCATATGCAGGAGGTTTTATAAGTGCAAGGAAACGCCGTAAAAACGGACTTTTTATGGGTGTGCTTTGCGGAATATTTATGTTCTTTGTGATTTTTATAATAAGCACTTTTTTTGCACAGACTATATCCGGATTTTCTGGCTCAGCTAAACTTATTATGACTTTAATATTCGGAGCACTTGGCGGAATAGTCGGCGTTAACTCGAAAAGCAGAAGATTCTGAATGAATAAAATATTTATATCTCAGTAATTTATTATTCATAATAGAAGCTGTATTATATGCTATAATTAAAGTAAATTAAAAGTGGAGGAATTTATTATGAAACATATTAAGACAATTAACAAGGCTAATCTGAAGAAAACCGCTGAAAAGGGCGGCTGCGGTAAATGTCAGGCTTCGTGTCAGTCTGCCTGCAAAACGTCCTGCACAGTAGCTAATCAGAAGTGTGAAAAAAACGCATAATTTTTCTATCTGCCTTGAAGGGACATTTATGTCCCTTTAATTTTTGCATAATTTGATTTTAAGGAATGATAAATATGATACATAAGTTTAAACTCAACGGCTTCAATATATTATTGGATGTTAACAGCGGAGGAGTTCATATAGTCGATGACCTTACATATGATCTTCTTGATAACGTTGAACCTCCTTTTGCAGAGCACTGCCCCGAAAATGTAAAGTCTAAGCTTTCTAAAGCATATCCTGCTGAGGAAATTGAGGAATGCTATCAGGAAATTATTCAGCTATATAATGATAAAATATTGTTCAGTGAGGATGATTATGAGAAATTTGCTCTTTCTGCCGTTGCCTCACCGATAAAGGCAATGTGTCTTCACATTGCGCATGACTGCAATTTAAGATGTGAATACTGCTTTGCCTCTACCGGAGATTTCGGAGAGGGAAGAAAGCTTATGGATTTTGAAACGGGTAAAAAGGCTATAGATTTTCTTATAGAAAAATCTGCCGACAGAAAATTTCTGGAGCTTGACTTTTTCGGCGGAGAACCTTTGATGAATTTCGGGGTAGTAAAGCAGATAGTGGAATATGCCCGTTCCAGAGAAAAGGAATGCGGAAAAGTATTCAGATTTACTATTACAACTAACGGTATGCTTCTTACAGAGGACAAGATGGATTTTATCAATAGGGAGATGTCCAATGTCGTTCTTTCTATCGACGGAAGAAAGGAAGTAAATGACCGTATGAGAAAACGGGCGGACGGAACAGGCTCGTACGATAAAATACTTGAGAATTTTAAAAAGTTTGTTTCAATACGCGGAGATAAGGATTATTATGTAAGAGGAACCTATACTAAATATAACCTTGATTTTTCAGAAGATGTTATGCATTTATACGATATGGGATTTGACCAAATATCAGTTGAGCCGGTTATGGCTGATCCGTCTGAGCCTTATGCGATAACCGAGGGCGATCTTGCAAGGATCTTCAAAGAATATGAGATACTGGCAGATAAAATTCAAAAAATTCAGAACGAGGGTAAGTTTATAAACTTCTTTCATTTTATGCTTGATCTCGATCAGGGTCCGTGTGCTATCAAGCGTTTAAGGGGCTGCGGCTGCGGAAACGAATATGTTGCTGTAACGCCTGACGGAGATATTTATCCATGTCATCAGTTTGTAGGAATTGAAGATTATAAAATGGGCAGCCTGAATGACGGAACATTTAATAATGAACTGAAAACTGCATTTGCCGGCTCTCATGTATATTCTAAACCTGAATGCAAAAAGTGCTGGGCAAAGTTTTATTGCAGCGGAGGCTGTAACGCTAACAATTATATCTATGCCGGAGATATTCATAATGCCCATAAGCTTTCTTGTCAAATACAGAAAAAACGTCTTGAATGTGCGATTATGCTGAAAGCTGTAAAAATGCTTGAAACGGCTGAATAAAAAAATTAAACGTTCCTGAATGAAAAAATTCAGGAACGTTTTTTTATCAGTATAGATTGTAGATCCATTTAGCCGCAAATTTTCCTAAAGCAGTAAGACGAGCTAAAATAACTTCATTTGATAAATGCTTTAAGAATCCTCTCGCAAATTCGGCTTCTTTATCGGATATTTCATTACAGCTCAGATAAGCTTCGCAGGCTGATTCCGCAAGCCTGATAAAATCCTTATCAATTCCAGTGATATTCTTTTCATGGCATTGCTCAAGTATTTCATCGGCAGCTTGTATATCAGTAATATTTTTATCTGAAGTGACTGATATAAGCGATAAATATTTTAAACAAAGCCTGTAAATATCCTGAATTGCAGTTCTGTTATCACTGTTATTTATCTGATGTTCGATTCTAAGAACTGCATATCTGTGCCTGAGGACAACAGCAGTAATTATAATTATCAGTCCGAACAGATATAAAATAAGCGGTTTTATAATGTTGCGGCCTGAATTTCCAACTGAAGAGGTCTCTGATTTATTGTAATTATTTTTTCCTGTCACAGAAGGTGCCGCTGTAGTTTTTTTAGTAGTATAGGCCGAAGCGGTTGATTTTTTTTCGGATTGAGTTGTTTTTGAAACCGTTGTTCCGGTGCTGTTATTTGAAGCAGTTGTAGTAACAGAAGAAGTCTGGGGTTTACTCGGATTTTTTTCTGTATCAGTCATATTAGGATTATCATTGGAATACCCGGGAGTAAACTCAAGCGGTATCCAGCCTATATCTGAAATAAATACTTCGCACCAAGCGTGGGCAGACTTGTCTGTAACTACGGCAGTAGGTATACTATCTTCGCTGTCTGCGAATTGAGACGGCAGCACAATGTACCCTTCAACATATCTTGCTGGAAAACCGAATTTTCTCATAAGCATTACGCCTGCGGAAGCATAATATGAACAGAACCCCTCTTTCTGCGAAGAAAGAAAATACTCTATGAAATCTTCTCCC
The DNA here is from genome assembly GCA_900543145.1 of uncultured Ruminococcus sp. Classification (GTDB taxonomy): domain Bacteria; phylum Bacillota; class Clostridia; order Oscillospirales; family Ruminococcaceae; genus FB2012. Next base: position 318,778 of record UQPZ01000001.1, on the reverse strand, counting down.
TCAGGAGTTGCTCCGGGTGACAGCGTATATTGAAAATTATCTTTAAAGTAATCATATACAGCCTGGTATATGCTCTGAACATCGTTAGAATCCGATGTAAGATAAGATCCTAGTATTCTGTTATATACGTTGTTTAAAATATCGGAGTCGTTTATATCAAGATATTTTTCACGGACAAAGCTTTCGTAAGACCTTGTAATTTTATCGGAATATACTTTGTTTTTCAGAGATGCGGATATATTGCTCCATGAGTTGCCGGCAGCTGATAAGTCGGTAAAAATCAAGGAGTATTTTTTGCTTCGTAAATTTACATATGATTCGGGGCTAGGAACCATTTTATCGTCTCCGAAATTGCCGTCACTGGAATAATAGGCCATATAGGGGGCGTATACAAATCGTTTGCTTGCTCCGAGGACGGAAATCGTTATATCGTGGTTGTTTCCGAAAAAATCGTTTTCTGATCCCTGATTTTTCTGATAATTTAAATAATAATTATAATCCTGAACAAATATATTCTTTTCATTAAAGGCTTTTAGTCTTTCGTCGTCTTTTTCAAATTCTATTTCGTTCCAACGGTTATCTTCATATTTTCCTGCTACATAACCCCGTAAATAAAGAGGATAGGACGGCTTTATTGTTTTTACTTTCAATGCTGTTGAACCGTTGAAGCTGATACTGTCGGTTTTTCCAAGTATTCCTCCGTTTGTTCCTCCAACTGTTTTAACGCTGAAAAGATTTAGTCCTCCGTCATAATCCTCAAAAAAGTTTTTAATTTCATTGAATGAAAAGTCGTTTACTGCTGATGAAATATTTTTTCTCATCTGGTTAAAGGCTTCGGGACGTACAAAGCCGCTTATGCTGGAAAACAATATTAAAACTATAAAAATCAAGGCGCACATAAGTGCAACAGATTTTGAATATACTGTGAAAAATCTCTGCTTTAATTCGGATGATGTTAAGAAGTACGATTTTTTTCGATCGTGAAGTGCAAAGGTATTTGTTTTGCCTGCTTTATTGGTAGTGTGATTAATAATATGAAGCGCCAGCACAGTGATCCAGCATACTACAAGTCCGATCGCAGTCCATGTTTTAGGCTGCCAACCCCAGTACATCCCTAACTCAAAAACAGGAAACGTAATTATAAACATCATCGGAAAGTCTATCCTGAATATACAGGCTGCTGCAAGAACTATGACTATAACGCTGCCCAGAAAAACGAAAAAGTGAGTTGATATATACTCGTAATCGTATGGACTTATATCTTTTATTTTACTGCTGTAAAAGGAATCAGGCTGATTTGCCTTCTGAAAGTATCTGAAAACGGTATAAAAAAATCCGTCTTTGATATTACTGAGTACAGAGATCAGATAAATTATATGAACAATTAAATATGTTCCGCCTATAAAGCGCAGTGCCTTGATTTTTGAAGCTATAAAAGCAAAAGCGGCGGTAAGCATTATCGTCAGGAATATTACCGGATTTGCAATTATGTTTATATCAAGAAAAGAAGCGCCCATAAAAACGGTGCATAATGCGGCAAATGCCGTAATTGCAAATTGAATGATTCTAAAATAATTTGCATTTATATCTTTGTCAGACGAAAATGAAATATCTCCGTCTATATAAATTCCGTTAACGCCTTTCAGACCTGTCTCGGAATTTTTGTTTTTTCTCTTTTTTATCATGCTGTCACCTTTTTATTTTATAAACAAATATTTTCTACACTTTCGCTTATTTTGTCCGGAGAAACTGAGACAACGGAATATATACCGTCATTTTCATTTTTTGTTACTTTTCTGTCAGAAGTATTGCTTTCTATTGCAAGAACCGAATACTTAAATGCTGCTCCTGATTGCGGGATCAATTCTGCAAGCTTGTCCGTGTAATCTGCTGTACAATAAAGAAAATGCCCGTATTTTTCTGAAGCCTCATTATCCAATTCAGAAAGCAGCACATTTCTTTTACTGCTTATCTGAGCTTTAAGAAGATTATTTATCATATATCTGTAATCGTCAGTATCAGCAACTCGGCAGGCTGTTTTCTGCATGGTTTTATCGTCAAACCATAAGACTATATGGGGGCATTCGATTTCACACAAATGCATTGATAAAGCTGATGCAGTTTCTATAACGGTGTCATACTGGTTTAAAAATTCATCGCTTTTGTCGTCTTGTTCAAAATATAGATCAACGCATATAATTATTGAATTTGTTATCGGAAGGGAATAATCTTTAACCATAATTTTATCCTGCTTTGCGGTAAGCTTCCAATGGATCCTGCTTATTTTATCTCCCTCGTTATATTCATGAATGTCAAAGATTTCTGAAGGGTCGTCACCTTTCTTATATTTTGAATAATTATTTGTTTCAAGGCCCATATCCGAGTAGTCACATACAGGATTATTAAGCTTTATAAAATCAGGAGTTATTGTTATATTGCACTCACTCAGCATAATATCTGTCTGTGAAGCTTTGATTTTTCTCCTGAAGATTTTCAGCATATCAATAATTTTTATCTCTTTTATTTTAAGATTTACCGTACCGTAGTGGATCGAAGAAATATTGATTGTAAGGTATTGTGCGTTCTTGGGAAACATCGGTGTGTTTATCTTAAAGGTTTCTGTTTTACTTTTAAGCTTTGAAGTATAAGCTATGGATATAATGCAGTTAGGTATTGGAACAGAAGACATATTTTCTGCTTTTATTATAACAGGCAGCTTTTCTTTTCTGCATGATGAATACTGGTTTTCAAGGAAGGTTACTTTTATGCGTTTTCGTACGTGAGCCAGTAGTAGATTCAGAACGATTGTAAGAACTGCAACAAAGGAAAATAAATAAAATGAGAACGCTCCGACATATAGTATATAAAACATTGCGGCAGCGATCACAAGTATGATATAAATTACGATCATTTACCGTCACCGTTTATCTTCTTATCTTCGGTACGGAAACCGAGGCAATGATCTCCTGCAATACCTTTTCCTCGTCAACGCCGTTTATCCTTGCTTTTGAATTAAGCATGATCCTATGAGAAACAACGTCTGAAAAGGTATAGATCACATCGTCAGGCAGAACGTAATCTCTGCCTTTCAGCAGTGCGGTAGCTTTAATCATTTTCAGCAGTGCGATAGTACCTCTAGGCGAAAGACCAAGCTTGATTTGCGGATGCTTTCTTGATGCTTCTGCAAGCTTGGCAATATATTCAAAAATAGGTTCGGCAACATAGATATTTTCAACTGTTTTCTGAGCTTCTATGATCTCAGGAGCGGTAACCACGGGTTCTACAGTATCTACTGTTACCTGATTATGCTTTGATTTGAGCATCATTATTTCATTTTCAAGACTGGGATAACCCATAGTAAGACGAACTATAAACCTGTCCATCTGTGATTCAGGAAGAGTCTGAGTGCCTATAGAACCAATCGGATTCTGTGTAGCGATAACTATATAGGGTTCAGGGGTTTTATAAGTGACCCCGTCGACTGTAACTTTTCCCTCCTCCATGACCTCGAGCAGAGCCGCCTGAGTCTTTGAGGATGTTCTGTTTATTTCATCAGCAAGAAAAAGGTTCGTCATAGCCGCACCTTTTTTATATTCGAATTCTCTGGTATTTTTATTAAAAATTGTAAATCCGGTCACATCGGTAGGAAGGACGTCTGGTGTAAACTGAAGTCTTTTGTAATCAAGTGACAAGGCTTTTGAAAGTGCAAGAGCAAGAGTGGTTTTACCTACTCCCGGAATATCTTCTATCAGGATATGACCTCCAGCAAGAATCGAAAGGAGTACCTTAATAATAATTTCATCCTTTCCGATTATAACCTTCTTTACTTCAGTAATTACTTTCTGTGATAAATTTAGGACCCTTATCTGATCCTCGTTTAAATTCTGCGCCATGTTTTTTGCTCCTTTATTTTTATTTCTCTTTATATACTGCCGAAACCAAAATGTTTGACGGCATCACTTAATTATCATATCATATATTGATAAAAATTTCAAGCATTTTTAGGCATACATCTTTCACAATTTTATAAATCCAAATATGTATGCATATACAAAAACCTGAAAGCATATTATGAAACATGATACAGGACAAGTAAAGGAGCTGTTTAAATGAACAGGGAAATCAGCAAGCTGAAGTTCTCATATGAGCTTCTGACGCCTAAAATAAAAAACGCAATTATCTCAATACCTGAACCGGAACGCAGCCGTATTCAGGAAATTAGAATGCGTCTTGAGAAGAAATTAACTGTGACCGTATTCGGAAAGGAATACTTTGTAACGGAAAGCGGCAGGCTTATGAACAGAGCAGACGACGGTATACCGATAATACATGAGGATATAGCGGTAACGTTCAAAAGAGCTTTCCAAAATTCTATACATAGCTTTCAGCGCGAGATCTCCCGCGGTTATATAACTGCGGACGGCGGTAACAGGGTAGGTTTTTGCGGAACTGCCGTTCTTGATACTTCAAACAATTATACAGTTAACAGTATAAAAAATATATCTTCCGTAAATATAAGGATCGCAAGGGAGGTCTGCGGCTGTTCAGGTGAAATATTTGACAAGGCATTTTCAAACGGTCCGGCGTCGCTGATAATAGCAGGACCGCCCTCAAGCGGTAAAACTACTGTTTTGCGGGATCTGTGCAGAAAAGCAGGTTCGCTTTACAGGCTTTCGGTAATAGACGAGCGTAATGAGCTTGCAGCGACTAAAGATGGAGCAGCGCAAAACGATATCGGTATGATGTCAGATGTATTCAATTCATATAATAAATATGACGGTATAATGACCGCAGTTAAAGTCATGTCGCCTGTAATGCTGATATGTGACGAGATAGGTTCTAAGGAAGATATGAAAGCGCTGGAATATGCGGTCAATTCGGGGGTAAAGCTTGTAGCGACCTGTCATGCTTCTACAGTCGATGAGCTGAAAAAAAGGCCTGTAATATCCAAGCTTATAAAAGATAAGGTGTTTGATTGCTGCGCACTGCTGGGAACGGGTCCGATGTGCGGAAAGATGACTGCTTTTTACCGTCTGGGTGATAAATATGGTTAAAATGATCGGTTTGGTTTTAATTCTGATATCAGGAGGGTTTATAGGCATTGCGGCGGCGGATAAAGTTAAGGCAAGAAGCGGCGGATTAAAAAAAATACTAAGGCTTCTTGAAGAATCAGAAATTATGATAAGATATAACGCCTGTACGTTTAATGAGCTTATCTGTCATTGCAGAACCTGCGCTGATATAAAAGATATTGATTTTTTATCCGCACCTGAAACGGACGGAGATATAAAAGAAGCGGTCTGCAATGCCGCATACTGTACCAAGCTTGAGCTTAGCGAGGAAGAAAGATATAATCTGAGATCATTTTTCTGTGAGCTGGGTTCAACAGATCTGGACGGTCAGCTGGCAATTATATCTCATTATAAAGAGTATTTTAAAGGCTGTCTTAACAGAGCCGACGTAGAAATGCAGTCAAAGTGCAGGCTTTATAAAACAATGGGGGTGCTGGGAGGAGCGTTTTTAGCTGTAATATTAATATAGAGGAGCAGATTTGATGGAAGTTGATTTGATTTTTAAAATAGCAGCGATAGGAATTATAGTAGCGGTTCTGAATCAGCTCCTTAAACGTGCAGAACGGGACGAACAGGCAATGATGACAACGCTGGCAGGATTGATCGTCGTTCTTATGATGATAGTAAATCAAATCGGAAATCTGTTTGAAACAATTAAAAATGTTTTTGGTTTATACTGATGGATATAATAGCAATTACCGGATTTTGTCTGACCGCCTGTATTATAAGCAAGGTGCTTGAAAAAAACGGCGGTGAAATAAAAACGGTCCTTACAATTTCTGCTGCCTGCGTTGTTATAGCAAAAATCGTGGGCGAGCTGTCACAGGTCCAGTCTGTGATAAAAGAATTATTTTTCCACGCTCAGATGAGCGAAGAATATCTTACTATAATTTTTAAAGGACTCGGAATATGCTATCTTACGCAGCTTTCCTGCGATTGCTGCCGCGACTGCGGAGAAAGCTGTATAGCTTCCCAGATAGAACTGGCAGGAAGAGTCTCTATGTTAGTTATATCTCTGCCCTTATTCAGGGCGGTGATCTGTATTGTTGAGGCTTTGCTGACTTAAACATAAAGGATATTTATGAAAAGGTTTTTATTTCTTATTATTGCCGCCGCAGCTTTGTTATTATTTCCGGTCAACGTATATGCAGATAACAGCGGAGATTTTACTCAGACAGATGAATACAAGGAAATAACCGACGAGATAAACGGCGCGATCGGATCCGCAGCAGGAAGCGAAACAAATGAAATTCTTGAAGATAATAATATTTCTGCCGAAAATGCTAAAGGAATATCTGATATTTCCATATCAAACGTTTTAAAAAGTGTTTTTACATCATTTACCGATTCCCTTAAAAGTCCAATAAGAATGTTGGGAAAAATAATTGCCGTTGCCGTCCTCTGCATGATATCTCAAAGCATGGCTCCGAGCGGCTCCGGCATGATAAAAACTTTTAATATCATAGGCGTTCTTTGCTCTGTAACTGTAATTTACGATACGGTGTATTCATGCTTTGAGGTAATAAAATCCTCACTTGACGGAATATCGGAGTTTATGATCGCATATATTCCTATATTCTCAAGTGTTGCGGCGGCAGGAGGCAATGTAACTTCAGGCGGAAGCTATTATGCGGTAACGCTTCTGCTGTGCGAAATAATAGCCGCTGTTTCCAATAAAATACTTATGCCGTTTCTCAGCGTTGTTATGGCGGTTTCTCTGGTTTCAGCAATAAACCCTGAATTAAATTTCTGCGGAGCGGCTAATTCTATAAAAAAATGCGTTCAGTGGATATTAGGCGGTCTTATGACGATTTTTACAGGATTGCTCACGATCCAGAGCCTGACGGGAGCGGCAGCTGATTCATTGGCTTCCAGAACCGCTAAATTTGCTGCATCAAGTTTTATTCCGATAGTAGGCGGCGCAGTTTCAGAAGCTTATTCAACTGTATATGGAAGTCTTGGGGTAATTCGTTCCGGAGCAGGAACAGTCGGTATCGTTATTCTGTGTATCATAGTTCTCAAGCCGATATTAACAATTCTTGCGGTAAAGCTGGTCATCACGCTTGGCAAAATAATCTGTGAGCTATTCGGACAGCGTGAAAGCAGTGAATTTCTGGGAAGTACAAACGCCGTACTTTCAATAGGACTTGGTATAGTGATATGCTTTTCGGTTATTTTCATTGTTGCTACCGCAATTCTGATGCTTACGGCAATGAATGTGGTAGCATAAGTTAGGTGGTTAAGTTGAATATGTTTAAAGCCGCTGTACTTACAGCAAGCATAGTTGGCATAATAAGCACCTTCGCAGAATTTGCTGCTCCCAGCGAGGGCATGAAGAAACAGCTGAAAATGATAATTACCCTGGTACTGATCCTGGCGTTATTCACGCCTTTTATAGGATCAGATTTTAAAATAGCGCTTGACGGTATCGGAGATTTGAGCGAAGATAATTCATACAGCCGTATAAACAGGGATTTCAGCGATTATTATCTAAAACAGTCAAATTCAAATATTGAAAAATCACTTATCAGTCAGTTGGCGGCAGAAGGAATTTATGCTGAAAGAATAAGAATATATTCTGAGCTTAATGAATACAATTCAATAGAAATAACAAAAGCCGAGGTGTATGCCGATAATTTAGACGATAGCTCAAAAGACCGCCTTATGAATATAATCAGCGCTGCTTTGCCGGATGCGGATATTGTTTTCGGCTCGGAGGTGGAAAGTGAAACTCAGTGATATTAAAAAACGTTTATTTTCGTTCTCTCAGCTTGACAAGCGTACAAAAATTATTTTAGCCGCAGGGATCATAGGGATTCTTCTTATTTTTCTTTCTGAATTCATACCCGATTTCACCGGAGAAACCAAAAAGACCGAAAGTTTGCCTATGGACACAGTGACCGATGATACCGATCAGTATAAAAGGCAGATAGAAAACGAGTTGGTGGATATGCTTAGTCAAATAAAGGGAGTAGGAAATGTAACGGCAATGGTTACAATTGAAGGAACAACAGAATATGTTTACGCCGAGGAGCTTAATACAGCTACCGATAAAGACGGAAATCAGATATCGGAAAAATATCAGAATCAGGTAGTAATGACCGAAAAGGACGGCGAGAAAAAGGCTCTTGTTAAGCAAATAATAAAGCCTAAAATAAGCGGCGTTATAATTGTCTGCGACGGGGGGGCAAGCACGTCGGTAAACGAAAGAGTAATAAAGGCGGTGTCGACAGCGCTTAATCTGCCGTCAAGCAGAATTTGTGTCGAGTGCAGAAAATAAGTAAATAAAAAACGGAGGTATTTTTATGAAAAAGCCAACTATGATTATCGGAAAGAAACAGATAATTCTTGCAGGAATGACGCTGCTGCTGGGAGTTGCAGTATACATAAACTATGCTGTATCGGCAAACGGCAACGGGATCAGGTCTACTGATAAAATTGAAAGCAAGAGCGTTAACTACGGCGATGCTCAGCTTGTGAACAACAATGCGGAGGATAGTTATTTTGCACAGGCAAGAATTGACCGTATGACTTCCAGAGATAAGGCGGTTGAAACTCTTCAGACAATAATGGGCGGAGGAGATTCAACAGATGAAGAAAAAGCCGTGGCTGCGGAGGACGCCGCTACGATTACAGGACTTATTGAAACGGAAAGCAAGGTCGAAAATTTAATTAAGGCTGCCGGTTTTGAAGACTGTGTTGTTTACCTAGACGGTGATACCGCAAATATTGTAGTAAAATCCCCTGAAGGACTGATCGACAGTGAGGCTGCTCAGATCAAAGATATTCTTTTAGGAGAAGTTGATGTAGCTAATGAAAATATCAGGATCTTTGATGTAGAATAAATTTAAACTTATCAGAAAAAAATATCCGTAAACTGTTGTACATTTGATAAAAATATGCTATAATATTGTATATGTGTTTCGGCAATTAATTTCTGATAAGGAGGCTCTCTGCTATGAGTCAGGTTAAAAAAAATATATCTAAGACCCTGCACGTAAGTCAGGACGTTATTGCTCGTATCATTTCCAATGCCGTTAAGGAGGTAGAAGGAGTTGAGGGGATCGCTCCGCTCCCTAAAAATCCGGCTCAGATATGGTTCAAGGAGGAAAACTTTGGAGATATCCGTATCGGTCTGGTAGATGATGTTCTGTCCGTATCGGTTGGGATAATACTTAAAAACGGCACAAAAGCAATGAATACCGCTGAAAATGTTCAGAATAAGGTAAAAAGCGCAGTTCAGGGAATGCTTGGACTTACTGTTGCTAAGGTCAATGTAAAAATCTGCGACGCAGTTTTTTAACAGCAATTACCAGCTCTCGGGAATATTATTCCCGGGGGCTATCGGTGTTTTTATGACGTAAAAATAATTAAGGATGTGTTTATGTGGCTGCAAAGAGAAGAGAAGTTCGTGAAACTGCGTTTGTTCTGTCCTTTGAAATGCTTTTCCGTGACGATTCATTAGATGATATTATAGCGGTTTCGTCTGAATACGAGGATATCAAGATCGACAGCGAGGCTGCTGCGCTTGTAAGAGGAATTTATGAAAAGAAGGACGAACTGGATAATATTATATCAAGATTCAGTAATAGGCGTTCAATTGAAAGGATACCCAAAATAAATCTCGCAATATTAAGGCTAGCTATTTATGAGGCGCTGTATGATGAAAAGGTCCCGATAAACGTTGCGATCAGTGAGGCTGTAGCTTTGGCTCAGAAATACGCACAGGATCCGGATATTGCGTTCATAAACGGGGTTCTCGGCGCTTATTCCAGAAGCGGGGACGCTCCGTCAGATGAGTAAGATACTTGGAATAGATACAAGCAACTATACTACGTCTGCAGCGATCCTTGACACGGAAAGTATGGAAATAAAACAGAGTAAAATGCTTCTGCCGGTCAAACACGGCGAAAAAAGTTTAAGGCAGTCTGATGCAGTTTTTCATCATACAAAGCAGATACCTCTTGTTTTAAAGGATCTGCTGTCTGATTTCAGCGGAGAGCTTGACGGGATCGGAGTATCTGTAAAACCAAGACCTGTCAGCGGTTCCTATATGCCGTGTTTTCTTACCGGACAAGCTGTTGCAGAATCAATAGGGCTTGTACAGAATATAAGACCGGATTTTACATCTCATCAGACCGGTCATATCCTTGCCGCATTATATTCCTGCGGTAAACTTGATCTTATAATCAATAAGATCCCTTTCATTGCGTTTCATGTAAGCGGAGGTACAACAGATATGCTGCTGTGCAGACCGGATGAGAAAGAAATTTTGAATATTGAGCTTATAGGCACTGCGCTTGATTTAAATGCAGGTCAGGTGATCGACAGGACAGGAGTAATGCTTGGACTTGGCTTTCCGTGCGGAGAAGAGCTTGAAAAGCTGGCTGAAAAAAGCTCAGTAGCTTACAAAGTAAAGCCCACGATGAAAGGTATGAACTGCTGCCTTTCCGGTATAGAAAATCAGTGCAGAAAACTTTATGAAGCCGGAGAATCAAGTGAAAATATCGCAGGCTTCTGTATTGCTTCGATTTCTGCGGCGATATATAAAATGACGGTTCTTGCCGCTGATAAATACGGCGAAATGCCTTTTATTTATGCAGGAGGAGTTATGTCCAATAAAATTATATCAGGAAATCTGAAACGCGGTTATTTTGCAGAACCTGATTTTTCTAAGGATAATGCGGCGGGTGCTGCCGTTTTCAGCGCTGTAAGAAAGGGACTGATTTAATATGAGCTCAATTTTATCAGTATCACAGCTAAACAGATATATTCAATTAAAGATACAATCAGATCTGAAGCTAAAGGGAATAGCGGTAAAAGGCGAGCTTTCAAATTTCAGTATACACTATAGATCAGGACATGCTTACTTTTCACTTAAAGACGAAAACAGCGTAATAAAATGCGTTATGTTTTCACGAAGCGCGGAAAAGCTGAAATTCACTCCGGAAAATGGCATGAATGTTTTGGTCAGCGGTAATCTTGAAGTGTACGAACGCGACGGCATATATCAAATAATAGCTTCTGATCTTCAGCCGTTGGGAATCGGAGCGGTTCATACGGGAATTGAACAGGTTAAAGAAAAGCTGAGAAACAATGGTATATTTGATGAATCGTCAAAAAAGCCTATACCGTATTTTCCTAAAAAAATAGCGGTTGTAACTTCTTTGACCGGAGCTGCGCTTCAGGATATTCTTAATATACTGTCCAGGAGATTTCCTGTTTGTTCTGTGCTTATCTGTCCGGCTCAGGTACAGGGAAGTCAGGCTTCCGGCTCGATATGCCGAGCGCTGAAAAACGCTGACGCAAGCGGAGCTGATACTATTATTCTTGCAAGAGGAGGAGGATCCTTTGAGGATCTTATGCCGTTTAATACCGAAGCTGTAGCAATGGCTGTATACAACTGTACCGTACCTGTTATCTCGGCGGTTGGACATGAAACCGATACTACTCTTTCAGATTATGCCGCAGATCTAAGGACTCCTACGCCGTCTGCCGCAGCGGAGCAGGCGTCGCCCGACATTTCCGAGCTTATATCTGTGTGCAGAGCAATGAGATCAAGGCTTGACAGTGCTATGTTTGATTTTTTAGCCGAAAAGCAAGCAAAGCTTTCTGAAACAGATACATTTTTAAAAGTTTATTCTCCGCTGAAAAAGCTGGACGATGATTTTAAGCATTTGAATTTTTTAAAAGACAGGCTTAATAAGTTGATCGTTTCTAAAATCAGATATGAAAGCGCCGCATTGGATAAATACTCAGCACAGCTTCAGGCACTGAGTCCATTTAACGTGCTGCAACGCGGCTACTCGATTGTAACCAGAAACGGCAGAGCGGTTTATTCAGCTGATGACCTGCAAAAGGGCGACAGGATCGAGATCAGATTTAAGGATTCATCTTGCAGCGCAGTGATAGACTAAGGAAAGGAATACGGCTATGACATATGAGGATTCAATAAAAAGAATGGACGAGATCGTTAAAGCGCTGGAAAATGAAAAGCTGCCGCTTAATGAGGCGCTTAACTTGTATAAAGAGGGAGTAGAGATTTCAGCAGACTGTAAAAAACTTCTTGAAAATGCAAAGCTGCAGGTCGAGACTCTGTCTGTCCCGGAGGATCAAAATGACTGAAAAGAATGAACTGAAATTAAAAAAATACAGAGAGGATATTGACAGGGAGCTGCTTGCGTTTACTCAAAATAAACCTAAGCTGTGCGAAATAGCCGCTGAGGCGATGGAGTATTCACTTACAGCGGGCGGCAAAAGACTGCGTCCTGTGCTTATGCTTGAATTTTGCAGAATGTGCGGAGGCGACTCTTCCGAAATTCTTGATATTGCCTGCACAATAGAAATGATCCATACTTTTTCTTTAATACACGACGATCTTCCGTGTATGGATAATGATGATTACAGAAGAGGAAAACCGTCATGTCATAAGGCGTTCCCTGAGAATATAGCCTTGCTTGCAGGCGATGCGTTGAATACGCTCCCGTTTGAGGTGATTTCCGGGGCGGCTATAGACGGCAGAATTACTGCGGAAATTGCGGTTATGCTTATTTCCGTGCTGTCCAAGTCTGTAGGGATCAACGGAATGATAGGCGGACAGGTTATTGATCTTCAGTCGGAGGGAAGAGATATTACCGAAGAAACTCTGAATATTCTTCAGGAGCATAAAACCGGTGCGCTTATTGAAGCCGCCTGCGTAATGGGCGTGGTTTTGTCAGGAAGGTTTGAAAAGATACCCTTTGCGGCTCAGTATGCTTCTGCACTCGGCAGAGCGTTTCAGATCGTCGACGATATACTGGACGTAACCGGAACCTTTGAGGAGATGGGAAAACCTATAGGAAGCGACAGAGATCAGGGAAAAAATACTTTTGTATCCGTTCTGGGTCTTGAAAGATCGCTTGCCGAGGCTGACAGACTTACAAATGAAGCTCTGTCATATCTGGAGGAATTTGATAATAACGGCTTTTTATGCGAGCTAACTGAAAATCTGCTTAACAGACGAAGCTGATATACTGGGGGATATTATATAATGCCGGAAATAAAAAAACCGAATATTTATAAAATGCATCTGCCCTCAGATCTTAAAAAGCTTAATACAGAGCAGTGCAATATGCTTTGCGGTGATATCAGAAAGATACTTATAGATACAGTTTCTCAGAACGGAGGTCATCTTGCCTCAAATCTCGGAACTGTAGAGCTTACTGTTGCGGTACACAGAGTTTTTGATTCGCCCAAGGACAAGATAGTATGGGACGTAGGACATCAGTCTTATACACATAAAATTCTGACCGGGCGTCTTGATAAATTCAATACACTTCGCACAGATAACGGTATATCGGGCTTTTGCAGACCCGACGAGTCGGAGCATGACGCCTTTATCAGCGGTCACAGTTCAAATTCTGTTTCAGCCGCTCTCGGTATTGCCGCCGCAATGAAGCTTAACGGCGATAATCATCATACTATAGCAATACTGGGTGACGGAGCTTTTACAGGCGGTCTTGTCTATGAAGGACTTAACAACGCAGGTAAAAGCGAAACAAATCTGATAATAATCCTGAATCATAATGAAATGTCCATATCCAAAAATGTAGGAAGCATGGCAAAATATTTGTCTACTCTGAGGACTAAGGATTCATATCACAGGACTAAAAATGCGGTGGAAAAGGCGCTTAATAAAACTCCTGTTATTGGAAAGCCCATAAAAAGCATTTTAAAATCGTCAAAAAATGCTGTGAAAAATCTTGTTCTTCACAGTACAATGTTTGAGGATCTTGGCTTTGAGTTTATCGGTCCCCTTGACGGACATAACATAGAAGAGCTTGAAAGCGGTCTTATGGCAGCAAAATCCTTGAATAAGCCTGTTTTTGTTCATGTTAATACAGTTAAGGGAAAGGGATATGCTCCTGCTGAGGATAATCCGGGAGAATTTCATGGTATAGGTTCTTTTGAAATAGCTACCGGAAACCCTGATGTTGTTCTGTCCGACAGTTTTTCGTCCGTTTTCGGAAAAGAGCTAGCTGAAATGGCTCAAGATAACAAAAAAATCTGTGCAGTTACTGCGGCTATGAAATACGGAACCGGACTTCAGTATTTCTATAAGGCCTTTCCGGAGCGTTTTTTCGATGTAGGAATAGCTGAGGAACACGCCGTAACCTTCTGCGGCGGACTCGCTTCAATGGGAATGATTCCTGTATTTGCGGTCTACTCCTCGTTTCTGCAAAGAGGCTATGACCAGATCATACATGATCTGGCTATCTGCAATACTCATGCAGTGATAGGAGTTGACAGGGCGGGAATAGTAGGAGAGGACGGAGAAACTCACCAGGGAATTTTTGATGTGTCGTTTCTGACCTCAGTTCCCGGTATTACCGTTTATTCGCCTTCCTGCTATGATGAACTGAAAATATGCCTGAGAAAGGCAGTCAGTGAAGATAAAGGAGTATCTGCTGTTCGGTATCCGCGGGGAAACGATAAATCAGTTTATGATAAATCAAAAGTCAGTGACTCTTTCAGCTATGAGGACAATGGATGCGGAATACTGGTTGTAACGTACGGAAGGCTTTATAATAATGTTCTAAAAGCGGGAGAAATACTTCACAGCAGCGGTATAGACTTTGATACCCTGAAGCTTGTAAAGATCTTTCCTATAGAAGAAGAGATAATAGATATTATTTCTTCATATAAGCTGGTATTTTTCTTTGAGGAAGCCTATACCTTCGGGTCTATATCTGAAAAATACTGCGCTGTATGCAGCAATGTCGCTCCGTTTGCAATAAATGGATTTGTACGTCACGGAAAGGTTGGAAATCTGCTTGATGAATGTGGATTGTCGCCTGAAAAAATAGCAATGCAGATCGAGGATTTTCTTAAAAATGAGTAAACGTATTGACGCTTATTTGGTTGAAAAAGGCTATGCAAAAAGTCGGGAAAGAGCTAAAAATCTTATAAAGTCCGGAGGAGTCTATATAAATTCAGCCGCTGTTTCAAAGCCGTCGGAAGCGGTAAGCGAAGGCGATACAGTAACTGTTACTATCAGTGATTTGAAATATGTTGGGAGAGGCGCTTTAAAGCTTGAAAAAGCATTTGAAGCTTTTGATATTAATGTTACGGGTATGGTGTGCGCTGATATAGGAGCGTCTGCCGGAGGATTCACCGAGGTTCTGTTGGAAAAGGGTGCAGAAAAGGTTTACGCAGTAGATGTCGGTCACGGTCAGCTTGACAAGAAGCTTCAGAATAACAGCAGAGTAGTTAATTGCGAGGGAACTAATGCAAGGGAACTTACCTCTGATCATTTCAGCGAAGCCGTTGATTTTTTCAGCGTTGACGTATCCTTTATATCTTTGAAGCATATTATGAACGCTTTGTCTGACTGTTCCGCTTACGGCTGTATTTTTGCAGTTCTTATCAAGCCGCAGTTTGAAGCAGGAAAAAATGCTTTGAATAAAAAAGGGATCGTTACCGATAAAAGAGTTCATAAAGCCGTTCTTAAAGAAATTACGGAATATTTTAATATGTGCGGTTTAAGCGTTTGCGGGCTTACTTTTTCGGGCATAAAGGGTTCTGACGGAAATATTGAATATCTGGCATATCTTAAAAAATCTGAGATCGTTATCAATTCAGATATAAATACCGACGCTGTTGCAGACGAAGCATTCAACAGCTTGTGAGAGGTGAAAATTTAATGAACGTATATGTGTTTCCGAACCTTGATAAAACAAACTGCAAAAAGATAACTATGGATGCCTGCCGTATTCTGAACAGCGAAGGTTCAGCTGTTTTTATGGAAGAGCGTTACCGAAGCGTTTTCAGCAGTTTTGAATATATACATTTTACCGAAGAGTCAAGATGTATTCAGACTTCTGATTTTATCGTTGTTATAGGGGGAGACGGAACGATACTTAAATGTGCCGGCGCTGCGTCTGTTTATAAAAAGCCTATCCTTGGGATAAACTGCGGACGATTGGGTTTTATGGCATCTCTGGAGCATACGGAGCTGGACAGGCTCAAGGCCTTGTGCAGAGGAGATTATAATCTCAGCAGTAGAATGATGCTTAAAATCGAGATCATTCCCTCAAACGGAGAAAAGCTTGTATTCAGCGCATTGAACGACGCTGTGATCTCAAAGTGCGATGACTGCAAAATTGCTGATTTCAAAGTATCTAAAGGCGGTCAGGTAATCTCTTCACTGCGTGCAGACGGCGTTATTTTTTCTACCGCTACCGGTGCAACTGCGTATTCTATGTCCGCAGGAGGTCCTATAATAGAACCGGAAATGGAATGCATTGAATTTACTCAGATCTGCGCTCATTCGCTGTTCGCCCGTTCAATGATCTTTTCTCCCGAAAGCGTAATCGACGTAAAATGCCGCTGCAACTATAATTCTCATTCCGTAGTAAACGTTGACGGAAACGTTGTATACAGGCTCAGCAATGATGACAGCGTAAGAATTTCAAAGGCTTCAGAACACCTTGATATTATCGACATAGCAGGAGGAAGCTTTTTCACTTCAATAAATAAAAAGCTTATGCAGCCGCTGAAAGGAATTTCCGAGGAGAGCTGATATGAAAAATAAAAGGCAGAATCTGATACTGAAACTGGTATCTGAAAAAAATATAGGAACGCAGGAAGAATTGCAGCAGGAGCTTAACTCAAACGGGGTCAGTGTAACTCAGGCTACCGTATCTAGGGACATAAAGGAACTTGCTTTAATAAAGACCTGTACTCCTGCCGGAAAATATAAGTATGCTGTTCCTGCGCTTAAACGGGATTCGATTGATAAAAAGGACAGTATGATACTTACAATACTTTCTGATGCAGTTATATCCGTAGATTACGCAATGAATATAGTAGCTGTAAAATGTCATGTGGGGATGGCTCAGGCGGTATGTGCAAAGCTTGATAATACTGAGCTTGACAACGTTGTAGGAACTATTGCCGGCGATGATACTATTTTTATTCTTATGAGAAGTGAAAAGGACTCGTCAAGACTGGTAAAAGAGCTGAGTATAGTTACAAACAAATAATCAGGGAACTGGTGTGCTATGTTAAAAGAATTATATATTGAAAATCTGGCTGTAATTGAAAAAGCAGCAATAGAATTTACCGGGAGCTTTAATGTATTTACAGGTGAGACCGGTGCGGGTAAATCAATCCTTATAAACGGTATCAACGCAATTCTCGGACAGCGTGTTACAAAGGATATCGTTCGTGCCGGAGCTTCAAGAGCTGTTGTTTCCGCTTTATTTACGGATATGGATATAACCGTGTTGGCTAAGCTTAACGAACTGGGAATTTCGCTTGATGACGGACAGCTTTTTCTTTCAAGGGAAATTAATTCAGACGGCGGAAGTATCGCAAGAGTTAACTCAAGAAGCGTGAACGTATCGGTTCTGCGGGAGATAGGCGCTCTTTTGGTCAATATACACGGACAGCATGATAATCAGCTTTTAATGGCTCCCGAGGAGCATATACATATTCTTGACAGCTATGCAGATGATGAAGCGCTTCTGACAGATTACAGAAAGTCGTTTAAAGAGCTTCAGGAGCTTGCAAGGCAGATAAATAAATTGAAAATAACGGCGGGAAGAAAATCCGAGCGAATAAATCAGCTGCAAGAGATAATTTCCGAGATCGAAGCGCTTAAAATTGATCTCGACGAAGACTTGAAAATTGAAGAAGAGCTTGAGATATCAAAGAACGCAGTTATTCTTTCGGAAGCCGTCTATTCCGCAAATCTGCTTTTAAGCGGCAGCGACGAAGTTTCGGGTGCTGCTGAGATAATTTCCGAAGCAAGCGGTAATATTTCTGCATATACCGATATCCTTTCTGACCTTGAACCGCTGGCAGCCAGACTTTCTTCCGCTCAGATAGAAATATCCGATATTGCGGGAGAGTTGTCATCACTTCTCGGAAGCCTGGATATAGATCCTAAAAGATA
Organism: uncultured Ruminococcus sp.; assembly: GCA_900543145.1. Lineage (GTDB taxonomy): Bacteria > Bacillota > Clostridia > Oscillospirales > Ruminococcaceae > FB2012. Next base: position 300,769 of record UQPZ01000001.1, on the reverse strand, counting down.
TGATTTTCTTAATCAGCGCAACGACGAGCTTAGGAAAATAAAAAAGAAGTACGGCCCGGAGCTTGAGGATGTACTTAAAACGCTTGACGTTTCAAGAGAAGAGCTAGATTCTTTGTTAGGTGAAGAAAATAACCTGACTGTTTTATTCGCAAAACAGAAGGAATTGCTTGCCGAGGCAACAAAAAAGGCTAAAAAGCTTTCAGAGTACAGAAGAAAAGCTGCGGAAAGATTTGTAGCTGAGGTTACGGGAGAACTTGAATTTCTGAATATGCCTAAAGTAAAGCTTGTTGTGGATCAGAAAAACGGCAAGCTTACTGTAAACGGAATGGATACGATAGAATTTTTAATTTCGGCGAATGTGGGAGAAGAACCTAAGCCTATTGCAAAAATAGCTTCCGGCGGAGAGCTTTCCAGGATAATGCTGGCTTTAAAAAATGTAATAGCTGATAAGGACAGTATAGAAACTCTTATATTTGATGAAATAGATACCGGAGTAAGCGGACGTGCGGCTCAGAAAATTGGCTTGAAGCTCAATCAGATCTCAAAAATACGTCAGGTTTTGTGCGTTACTCATCTTTCACAAATAGCTGTAATGGCTGATAATCATCTTCTTATAGAAAAAGGAGTTTGCGGCGAAAGAACCGTAACAACCGTTAAAAGGCTTGATTTTGAACAGAGAAAGTATGAAATTGCAAGAATACTGGGAGGGGATAATATTACATCGCTAACTCTTGAAAATGCCGAGGAGTTATTGCGAAGTGTTAAATAGAACATAAACTGCTTGTATTTTATCATTATTTATGGTATAATAATTATATTATTTTTAATTACGGAATGGTGATATATGGAATTTGAAGCTGCAAAATCTAAGATAGAGGAGTTGGTTGAACTTCTTAACTACCATAGCAGACTTTATTATGTTGAAAACCGAAATGAAATATCGGATTATGAATATGATTCACTTCAGAACGAGCTTAAAAAGCTTGAAGCTGAATACCCGGCTTTGATAAGAAATGATTCACCTACTCAGCGTGTCGGCGGAGAAGCCTTGTCTGTTTTTGAAAAGGTTGAGCATATTGTTCAAATGGGGTCTATTCAGGATGTATTTTCTTTCCCTGAGGTTGAACAGTTTATAAATACCGTAAAGCAATCGGTAGATAATCCGCGTTTTGTTGTTGAACCGAAAATAGACGGTCTTTCAGTTTCTCTTGAATATCATGACGGAGAATTTGCTGTAGGTTCAACAAGAGGCGACGGCTTTATCGGGGAAAATATTACTCAAAATCTTAAAACTGTTATGTCGGTGCCGATGAGCATTCCCGAAAAGCTTCCGCTTCTTGAGGTCAGAGGCGAGGTTTATATGCCGAGAAATGTTTTCCTTGAGCTTGTGAAACAGCAGGAAGATAACGATGAGCAGCCTTTTAAAAATCCACGCAATGCAGCGGCAGGTTCTTTAAGGCAAAAAGATCCGAAGGTTACTGCTAAAAGAAAGCTTGATATATTCTGCTTTAATATACAGCGTGCAGAGGGCATTGAACTGACCTCTCATAAGCAGTCGCTAGATTATATAAAGTCCCTCGGTTTTAAAACGATTCCGAATTATCAATTGACCGAAACTTTTGAAGAAATTAGGAAATGTATTGAAGAAATAGGTGAAAAACGTTTCAGTCTGCCTTTTGATATCGACGGAGTAGTAATCAAGGTCGACAGCTTTGCGCAGCGTGAAATACTCGGCTCGACTTCAAAAACTCCGAAATGGTCGGTGGCCTATAAGTTTCCACCGGAGGAGAAGCAGACAGAGCTGCTGGATATTGAGCTTAACGTAGGTAGAACAGGAGCAATTACTCCTGTTGCGGTATTCGAGCCTATATTTCTTGCGGGAACGAGCGTTTCAAGAGCTTCGCTGCATAATCAGGATTTTATCAATGAAAAGAATATATCTGTCGGCGATATAATTACAGTACGCAAGGCGGGAGATATTATTCCCGAGGTCGTATGCGTATATGAGAAGAAATCTGAGAGCAGCTTTAAATATCCTGAGGTTTGTCCCGTCTGCGGAACTCCGGTAGTCAGATCTGACGAAGAAGCGGCGGTAAGATGTCCGAACGTAGACTGTCCGGCACAGATTTTCAGAAGTATCGTTCATTTTGCTTCTAAAGGTGCAATGAATATTGACGGTCTGGGTCCTGCGATTGTTGACGCTCTACTGAGATCCGGTCTTATAAAGTCCGTAGCTGATTTATACAGGCTTACGGTTACTGAGCTGATGGATCTTGAAAACTTTAAGGAAAAATCGGCAAACAATCTTATAAATGCAATCGAAAAATCTAAAGGTAATTCACTTGACCGCCTTATATTCGGTCTAGGAATCAGAAATATAGGACAGGCAAGTGCCAAGCTGCTTTGCGCTAAGTTTGGAGATCTTGATAATATCATGTCAGCGTCTGCGGAGGAAATAGCCGAAATAGACGGCTTCGGCGAAGTAATGGCAGAAAGCGTTGTCAGAGAGCTGAATGAGCCTCACATGATAAGTCTTATAAAGCGCTTAAAGGAATACGGCGTCAATACTGCCTTTGAAAAGCTGCAGATCGACAACCGTTTCGAGGGCATGACTTTTGTTCTGACCGGAACGCTTCCTACCCTTAAAAGAAACGACGCTAAAGCTCTGATAGAAAAATACGGCGGAAAAGCAAGCGGTTCGGTTTCCAAAAAGACAAGCTATGTGCTTGCCGGAGAAGAGGCGGGCAGTAAGCTTACCAAGGCTCAGGAGCTGGGAGTGAAAATAATTACAGAGGAAGAGTTTCTGAAAATGACGGAGTGATCAGATGAGAGTCGTGGTTACGGTTGACAGACCGATTGGATATAACCACAAAGGCAGTATTTATACTGTAAACTATGGATATGTCAGCGGCGTAATAGGCGGCGACGGACATTGGCAGGACGCTTATATCCTTGACAGTTCTATAAGCTGGCCTGTTGAAAGCTATTCCGGCAGCTTGATTGCAGTTGTTGTCAGAGATGATGATAATGAAACAAAATGGATCGTCAGCAATGAGAATTTATCTGCTGACGAAATATATAAGCAGATAGAGTTTATTGAAAGGTTTTTTAAATCAAGGGTACATTTAATTGAAAATTATCCTGCGGACAAGCTCTGACAGGATTTTCATAAAAGGAGGAAGTATAAATGAACATTGACATTAAGCATATCGCCAAGCTTGCCCGTCTGAAAATTGAGGACGATCAGCTTGAAAAGTTTGAAAGTGAAATGCAGAATATCGTCAATATGGTGGAAAATCTGCCGGACATTGACGATGAGCTGGCGCTCGACGAAAAAAATCCCATGATTTTAAGAAAAGACAAGGCTGTTACAGACAAGTATACAAGACAGGAGCTTATGGCTAACGCTCCGCAGGTTAAGGCAGGCTGTCTGGTTGTACCTAAGACTGTTGAATAAGGAGTGTTATAATTGGAACTTTTTGAAAAAAGCGCTTATGAGCTTTCTCAGATGATGAAAAAAAAGGAAGTAAGCTCTGTTGAAATCACAAAATCTGTATTTGAAAGGATCAAGGCTGTTGAATCAAAGGTTGACGCATATGTTACGCTTGATGAAGAAAACGCTTTGAGAACTGCGGAGAAAATTGATAATAAAAGAGCACAGGGCGAACAGCTTTCACACCTTGCAGGTATTCCTATAGGCATCAAGGATAATATTTCAACTAAAGGTCTGAAAACTACCTGTTCTTCAAAAATGCTGGAAAACTATGTTCCGCCGTTTAACGCTTCCGTTATGGATAAGGTTTACAGCGCCGGAATGGTAGTTACAGGGAAGCTCAATATGGACGAATTTGCAATGGGTTCTTCAACTGAGAATTCATACTTTAAGCCTACGCATAATCCTCATGATACGGAGAGGATACCCGGAGGTTCATCCGGAGGTTCTGCCGCAGCTGTTGCAGCCTGTGAAGCTGTCGTTTCTTTAGGCTCGGATACGGGAGGTTCTATACGTCAGCCAGCGTCTTACTGCGGAGTTGTAGGGTTAAAGCCTACTTACGGTTCGGTTTCTCGATTCGGTCTTATAGCGTTTGCTTCTTCTCTTGATCAGATCGGACCAATAGGTAAAACGGTAAGAGATGTAGCAATGCTTCAGTCTGTAATAAACGGACATGATAAAATGGACTCTACTTCTGTATACAGAGAGTATACGGATCTTGCCGCTTCACTTAAAGTCAATGTAAAGGGTCTTAAGATCGGTCTGCCAAAGGAGTATTTCGGAGAGGGAATTGACAGTGAGGTCAAGGAGAAGATCTTGTCTGCTGTTAAAACTCTTGAAGCTAACGGCGCAGTTATAAAAGAAATTTCACTGCCATCCACAGACTATGCGCTTTCTTCATATTACATTATTTCATCTGCCGAAGCTTCATCAAACCTTGCCAGATTTGACGGCGTAAGATACGGTTACCGTGCTGAAAATTATGACGGTCTGGTTGATATGTATGAAAAAACCCGTTCCGAAGGCTTTGGCGACGAGGTTAAGAGGAGAATTATGCTGGGTACATTCGTACTTAGCTCGGGCTTCTATGACGCTTATTATAAAAAAGCAAAGCTGCTTCAAAGAAGAATATCCGCAGAGTTTTCCGAAGCGTTTTCGGATATTGATGTAATTGCAGCGCCTACAGTTCCTACTACTGCGTTTAAAATCGGTGAAAATACTGACGATCCATTGAAAATGTATGCTACCGATATATGTACAGTTACTGCCAATATCTCAGGACTGCCTGCTATTTCCGTACCTTGCGGCATGGACGGTAGGAATCTGCCGATAGGACTCCAGCTAATAGGTGATAAGTTTACCGAGCAGAAGCTGCTGAATACGGCATTTGCATATGAACAGCTTACCGGCGGATTTGCAATGCCGAAGCTTTAAGGAAAGGAGTCTTGTAAAATGATAAAAGGCTATGAGGTTGTTATCGGTCTTGAAACTCATGCTGAGCTTAATACCGATTCTAAAATATACTGTGACTGCAAAAATCAGTTTGGTCTTGAAGTTAATTCACAGGTGTGTCCGATTTGTATGGGTATGCCAGGAACATTGCCTACTCTTAATGAAAAAGTGGTAGATTATGCTATCAAAATGGGGCACGCTCTTAATTGTACAATTAACAGAGTATGCAAGCAGGACAGAAAGAATTATTTCTATCCTGACCTGCCTAAGGCTTATCAGATCTCTCAGGCAGAAGTTCCGCTGTGTGAAAACGGATATGTTGATATTCTGGTTGACGGAGAAGAACGAAGAATAGGAATAACTCGTATCCACATAGAGGAGGACGCAGGCAAACTGCTTCACTCAGAAAAATTCGACGGCTGTTCGCTGGTCGATCTTAACCGCTGCGGCGTTCCGCTTATTGAGATCGTTTCCGAGCCTGATATGAGAAGTTCTGCTGAGGCGAAAGCTTATCTTGAAACTCTGAAATCGATTCTTCAGTATCTTGATATATGTGACTGTAAAATGGAGCAGGGTTCTATCAGATGCGATGTCAATGTTTCTGTACACAAGCCAGGAGAACCGTTTGGAACACGTTCTGAGATGAAAAACGTCAACAGCTTTTCCGCCGCAGTTAGAGGAATTGATTATGAAGTAAACAGGCAGATCGAAATACTTGAAAACGGCGGAACTATAGAACAGGAAACACGCCGTTGGGACGATGCAAAGGGCATAAGCGTTTCAATGCGGTCAAAGGAGGATGCTCAGGATTACAGATATTTTCCCGAGCCAGATCTTCTTACTATCGTAGTTGAGCAGGAAAGGGTCAATAAGCTTAAAGAAGAGGTACCTGAGCTTCCTAATGCTAAGCTTCTGAGATATGTAAAGAATTTCGGGCTTTCTCAGAAGGACGCAGCATTTATTGCTGAATCTGTTGAGCTGGCTTCGCTTTTTGATTCCTGTATGGCAAAAGGCAAGTATCAGGCTAAAGCGTATACTACATGGCTTCTCGGCGACTTTATCAAATACCTGAACGACAGCGGAAAAACAGTCTCTGAAACAAAGCTAAATGCCGACAATCTTACAGAGCTGGCAGGGCTTATAGAAAACAAAACTATTTCAAATGCCGGCGGAAAGAAGATATTTTCCGTTATTCTGGAGCAGGATAAAAAGGTCAGTGAGCTTGTTGATGAGCTTGGTCTTGCGCAGGTTTCTGATACATCTGCGCTTGAGGCGATTGCTGATGAGGTTCTTGCAAATAACGAGAAATCTATCGCTGACTATAGGAACGGTAAAACTAATGCGCTTGGCTATCTTGTAGGACAGTGTATGAAAGCTTCTAAGGGAAAAGCCAACCCGGGTATGTTGAAGGAAATTATAATTGGAAAATTGAATAAAATATAATAAGAAAATCTCCGGTTATTAAAACTGCCGGAGATTTTCTCTTTTAAAGATCGTTATGAAACGCTTTTTTACTTTTGTACATTTCCTTATCTGCACGGACACATAGATCTCTGAGATCAGAATCAATTTGCGGATCATAGATTGCAAATCCAACTGAAAGTGACAGTTTGATGTCTGGATCAGGAATTATTGATTTTGAATTCTCTGTTATACTGTCCTGAAGCTTAAGGGTCAAAGCTTGAAGGATATCTTTATCTGTATTAGTTATTACTGCGGTAAATTCATCTCCCCCGACTCTGTAAACCTTGCCTTGCTTTCCGACTATTCTTTCAAATGTCTGAGCTGCCGCTTTTATATATGTATCTCCTGCGTTATGTCCCAACTTATCGTTAACTGTTTTTAGATTATTCAAGTCAGCTTCGATTATACCTATTCTTACTTTGCTTCTAATGCTTTCGAGATTGTTTAAATCCGTATGAAATGCATTGCTGTTTCTCAGATCGGTAAGAAAATCCGTATTCGCAGAATCCTTATAGGAGGGATTGGAAATTTTCCTGAATATTATTACAGCACATAAGGTAGAAGCAAGACAGGTAAAAATAATTACCGCAGGCAGCAGCTGCTTCAGTCTTAAATAAGTTGAATATTGGTGCGACGCTTCAAATTCAATTCCCAGAACCCCGGCTACTTCACCTTTGTCGTGTATCGGAAAGTATGCTATAAAAATCTCTCCCCAATCAGTGCTCTTTATCTCGTCCGGCAGAACAACGCTGTCTTTTAAAGCCCGCTCCATATCAGGGCATATTTCTTCCTCGATTTTATCTCCCGGGAAGCGAAAGTCTTCGGCGTCGTATTCCAGTCCGTCAATAATATATATAAGCTTTCCGGTATCGGTTTTCTTTGCTGTGTAAAGATACCTGACATTTGTGCTGTTTTTTATGTTTGTGAGTATTTCCTTGCCTTTAAGATAATTTTCGTTCTTCATATCAGATTTGGAGTTAATTGTCTGAAAAGTGGATTTATCAAGCATATCATCAAGATATGTATAGATCGCATTTACTCGATCCTGAAGACTTTTTATCATATCATGATAAGTAAGACGGTAAGCGATAAGATATATGCATACGCTGCAAAAAACCGTTGTCAAAATGATCAATATCGAAACTTGAACATCGACCCGCCTGATCTTTCTTTTAATTTTCATGATTTTATCCTCTTAGAATTAATTATTGTTTCTCATGATCAATTTATTTAATTATAACTTGCAGATATAAATAAATAAACTATAATTCTGCTTTAAATGTAAATGCAGATAAAACTTTTTGACATAAGAATAACATATTAAACTTTAAAGTAAATACAACAAATTACTGTCAACGGCTTATTTATTGTACCTTACAAGCTTTACTGCACATTCAATTCCCGTCGTGTGAGGAAACATATCTACAGGCTGGATTTTTTCAGACTTATATCCAAGACTTTTCAATATTTTCAGATCACGTTCCAAGGTTTCGATCTTGCATGATATGTAAACAATTCTTTCCGGCGCAAGCTCGGCAAGGCTTTTAAGGAATTTAATATTGCTTCCGGCTCGCGGGGGATCCATCATAACTACACTGACAGAGCGCTTATCTTGAGCCAGCTTCTGCATAAATTTTCCTGCATCGCAGCTGTAAAATTCGGCGTTGCTTATATTATTCAGCTTAGCGTTAGCTTCCGCGTCCAGACAAGAATACTTATTCAGTTCAGCACCTATGACCTGCATAGCTCTGGAAGCACAAAGCAGACCGATAGTACCTGTTCCGCAATATGCGTCAATAACAATGTCATTTTTGGAAAGCTCTGCAAACTCAACAGCCGTGCTGTAAAGCTTTCGGGTCTGTTCATAATTTACCTGATAAAATGACGACGGTGAGATCCTGAATTTCAGCCCGTTTATAATATCCGTTATGTAACCTTTTCCATATAAAATATTCTGCCTATCCCCCAAAGTAAGCGGCATTGGATCGGTGCAAATATTCTGTACGATGGTTGTTATTTCAGGATGTTTTTCAAGCAGTGCTTTTGTAAAGTTGTTTTTTGAAGGAAGAATAGGTCCATTCGTTACAATGCATACCATCAGCTCGTCTGTTCCTTTAGCGTATCTTGCGAGTACATGGCGGATATTCCCATTTTCCGAAGCATTATTATACGGTGAGATTTTAAACGGCTTCATCAGTGCTTTAATAGTTTGAATAACAGCTGTGCAATGTTTATCTTCCAACATACAATCGTCTACAGCTGTCATGCTTCCAGAACCTGACTGATAGACTCCTGAAATGATCTGTTTGTGCTGATTATAGCGGAATACAGTCTGGACCTTATTTCTGTAATTATACGGGTGCTCCATAGCTATTATAGGCTGTACTATACAGAACTTTGAAAGCATTCTTTCAGCCTTGTTTTGTTTCCATTCCAGCTGCTTTTCATATGGCATATCTAGCTGACATCCGCCGCAGCGCTTAAAGCATTTACAGCGGCGTTGTCCGGTATTCTTATCAATGACAATTTTCTTATTCATTTTAACAACTCCTGTTATAATAATAACATTATCAGAACAATTTGTCAATTTAAATATAATAAACTTACATCTGCAACCATTCTGATAGATACGGCGTTTTTATTATAAAAGAGTATTTTTTTAATTGAAATATTCATAATTGAATAATGATTAAATTGAAAACAGTTGACAAATAGTACAAAATGAACTATAATTATAAGAAGAATTTTTATTAAAATAGATAGAAGGAACAAAAATGGATCTTAAAAAACTATTTACGGGGGATACCGATAATACTTTTATACAGTTTTTTCGTTACTGCTTTGTTGGCGGCTTTGCTTTTGTAATTGACGCAGGAACGCTTGTGATTTTCAAAGAAGTGTTTAAGCTGAATACCAACATTGCCGCTGCAATAAGTTTCGTTCTGGGCCTTACGGTAAATTATGTTCTAAGCACCTGCTGGATATTTAAAAACTCCAAAATAAAGAACCGCTTTGCGGAATTTATAGCGTTTGCAGTTATAGGAGTTATAGGACTCTTAATGAATGTTGCAATAATAAGGTTCTTTGAGGATCTTTTGGGACCTAAACAGCCTTTCGGAAGTTTGATCCCGCAGAATAAGTATTATATTATCGGAAAGCTTGTTTCTACGATAATAGTTTTTATATGGAACTTCTGTGCAAGAAAGTTCATAATATTTGATAAAAATAAAGGATAGAGTGAAAGGATATGATAAAATGAAGAACGTTGTTATTATCGGAGCAGGTCCTGCCGGACTAACTGCCGCAGTAGAGCTGCTTAAAGACAAAGATGAATATAACGTTACAATACTTGAAGGATCAGATGTGATCGGAGGTATTTCACAGACCGTCAGATATAACGGAAACAGAATGGATATAGGAGGCCACAGGTTTTTTTCTAAATCTGAAGAAGTGATGAACTGGTGGAGCAGTCTTATGCCAGTTCAGGGAGCAGATGCTTTTGACGATAAGGTACTTGGAAGAGAAAAGCCTCTTGAAAAGGGAGGACCTGATCCGGAAAAAGACGATGTTGTAATGCTGGTAAGGGATAGAGTTTCAAGAATTTATTACAATAAGCACTTTTTTGATTATCCTATTTCTATGAAACCTGAAACTATTAAAAATATGGGTTTTGCAACCACTGTAAAGGCCGGTTTCAGTTATCTTAAATCATGCGTATTTAAAAAGCCTGAAACAAATCTTGAGAATTTTTATATAAATCGGTTCGGCAAAGTTCTTTACAGTATGTTTTTTGAGGGTTATACCGAAAAGCTGTGGGGACGACATCCGAGTGAGATCTCCGCTGATTGGGGTGCTCAGCGTGTAAAAGGACTCTCTGTCAGGGCAATTCTTAAGGATATGTTTACAAAGGTATTTGGTAAAAAGAAGGATCCAAAAGAAGTTGAAACCTCCTTAATAGAACAGTTCTGGTATCCCAAGTACGGTCCGGGACAGCTGTGGGAGCTTGCCGCTCAAAAGGTAGAAGAAAACGGCGGAAGGATTCTGATGAACCATTCTGTTGAAAGAATTGTATGTGAAGGCAAAAAAGTTAAGGCTGTTTCCTGCAGAACTCCTGACGGAGACCGCAGCTTTGAGGCTGATATTTTCATATCTACAATGCCTGTTAAGGATCTGGTAATGGATATGGAGGGCGATGAACCGTGTGAAAAGATAAGGAAAATTGCCGAGGGACTTCCTTACCGTGATTTTGTGACAGTAGGTCTGCTTGTAAATAAGCTTAATCTTAAAAATCAGACAGGAAGAAAAACATTGGGAGATATAGTTCCTGACTGCTGGATATATGTACAGGACAAGGGCGTAAAGCTTGGAAGAATACAGATATTCAACAACTGGTCTCCCTACCTTGTAAAGGACCCGAAAAATACCGTCTGGATCGGTCTGGAATATTTCTGTGCTGAGGGTGACGATTTCTGGAATATGTCTGATGAACAGTGTGTAGCCTTTGCGGAGGGCGAGCTGGTAAAGATGGGCGTTATAAGCTCAGGAGAGGTTCTGGATTCACACAGAGAGCGTATTAAAAAAGCGTACCCTGCATATTTTGATACCTATAAGCACTTTGATCGGATGATAAGTTTCCTAAATAAATATGAAAATCTTTTCTGTATCGGAAGAAACGGTCAGCACAGGTATAATAATATGGATCATTCTATGCTTACGGCTATTTACGCCGCGCGCAGCATTAAAAACGGAAATGCGGATAAAAGCGATATTTGGAACGTAAATACGGAAAAGGAATATCACGAACAGAAAAGTGAGTAGGCGGCTGTTTTATGACTATTAAGATCAATAAACTCAATAAGATCTATGAATGTATAGGAGCGCACCCGTTTTTATTTTCGTTTTTTATTTGTATGCTTCTTACGCCTTTCTGCTTCGGTGCTGAGTCTAATATTACCGGTGGTTCCGTATTTTTAGCGAGCGTATTGTTTGCGGCTTTTATACTGTTTGCGATCTACCGTCTTTATACATCAGGAAAGCTGAACAAGTCTGCGGCTTTGCTTTTTGCATCGGGCCTGATACTTTTGGATATAACTTTAACTGAATATTTCGGCAGGCAGGAATCGAAGGCGGTCTGGATTTTTATTTCAGGAGCAGTAATTCTTATTCTGTTTAAAATGTTTGTTCAGGTCGGTAAAAATGGAATTGAAAAGCTCAATTGCTTTTATATAATTTCAGGGAGCTTTATGCTCAAGTTTTTCTATGTTCTTGTAACGTCCTGCTATACGCGTCAGAACGATGTTCATAAGTTCGGAGGCAGTATCGGTCACGCTGCATATATCGAGTATTTTCTGGACAACCGTAAGCTTCCGGATTTTGATGTGCGTGACGTATGGCAGTTTTATCATCCGCCTCTGCACCATTCCATAAGTGCAGCATGGATAAACTTTTTGCAGAACTGCTGCGGAGTGGATCATAATTTTGCAAGAGAATCCCTCCAGATGCTGACGCTTTTCTATTCTACTGCCTGTGTGATCTTAGTTTATAAGATCCTACGTCACTTTAAATTTAAAGGAGCGGCGCTTTATATACCTTTAGCCGTTTTCGCATTTCATCCTTCTTATATCCTTATGTCGGGAAGTATCAATAATGATATGCTTTCAGTGCTTTTTATTCTGTCTGCTGTTCTTAATACTCTGAAATGGCGTGAAGCACCTGAAATTCGGAATATTCTGAAAATTGCCCTTTCGGTCGGATTGGGAATGATGACAAAGCTTTCCGCAGCACTGGTTGCTCCGGCAATAGCATTTGTTTTCCTTGCGGCGCTTTTTAGAAATAGAAACAGGATAAAAAACCTTATAGCTCAATATGCTGTTTTCGGAGCTGTATGCTGTCCTCTGGGATTATGGTGGGGGATAAGGAACTATATCAGATTCAAAGTGCCGATTACCTATGTGCCGGAGCTTGGATCAAATTCATCTCAGTATATCGGAGCTATACCGTTTTTCAAACGCCTTACAGATTTTTCGCCTGTGCAGTTTAAAAACGTTTTTGAACAGTGGCAGTCACAGGGTTCTTATAACGAGTACAATCCGACTATAGCTTTCCTTAAAAACTCTCTGTTCGGTGAGGGTATCAGTGAATCAAGCTTCAACAGCGGGTTGTTATTTATCCCCAATATCTTCTTTTGGATAGGTACGATCCTGGCATCTGCGTCGTTTATACTGATGATAGTATACACATGCAGAAAAAGTGCAGTATTAAAATGGGATATTAAGGCTTTCTTTCTTATATTTTATATTGTTATGATGTTTAATTTCTATAACTTCTGCTATCGGTATCCCCATACCTGTACTCAGAATTTCAGATATATAATACCTACAGTCATGATCGGCTGCGTATATATAGGAATACTGCTTAAAGAAAGCTGTGACCAGCCTGGTAATAAGATCCTTGGAGCGGCTTCAAAATGTGTATCTGCCGTTTCGATTGCATTTGTAACGCTGTCTTGTTTAACTTATTATTTCATATGCGCAGGTTAAGATAATAACTGACGATCCTTGCAGTCATTTCAGCTGCAAGGATTTTTTGCATAGATGTATTTAAAGTAAAATTAATGTTCTTTATAATGTTGACAAAAGCAAAAAAAGAAGTTATAATTATATAGAATGTATAGCTGTGCCGTAATGCATACTATATATTGAATTACTGCTGAAATGAGGGCTTTGATGAACGCTTCGGAAAAATCCGTGTATAATGCTGCCGAAATAAAAAAATCACTTCTGGATATTTTAGAACAATATAAACTGCGCAGCGGCCATTATCCATTGGCTCTGATACATTCCTACGGCTGTCAGCAGAATGTAAGCGACGGTGAAAAGCTTAAAGGAAAGCTTTCTCAGATCGGCTATGAATTTACCGACTCGCCGAAGGAAGCTCAGCTTATTATCTACAATACCTGCGCCGTACGTGAAAATGCAGAGGACAGAGTTTTCGGAAACCTCGGCGATTTAAAGCATTTAAAGGAAGAAAATCCTGAGCTGATTATAGGTGTCTGCGGCTGTATGGCTCAGCAGCAGCATATAGCTGATAAGATCAGGAATACCTATAAACAGGTTGATCTGGTTTTTGGAACTTTCGCATACAACGATTTATATAAAATGCTTTATGAAGTAATCAGCTCTCACAGACGAATATTCAACCTTTCAGAAAACCATACTGATATAGATGAGGATTTTATTCAGCTGAGAGATGATAAAATCAGGGCTTTTGTTCCTATAATGTACGGCTGCAATAACTTTTGCACCTACTGCATAGTCCCATATGTCAGAGGACGGGAAAGAAGCAGAAATCCGGAAGCGGTTGTATCTGAAATTGAAAGTCTTGTGCAGGAAGGCTACAAAGAAATAACTCTCCTAGGTCAGAATGTTAATTCGTACAGCTATGGTTTTTCTCAGCTGCTCAGAAAAATAAATTCTGTTAAAGGTGATTTCAGGATACGTTTTATGAGTTCTCATCCTAAGGATGCAACAAACGAGCTTATAGACACTATCCTTGAATGTGATAAGGTCTGCAAGCATCTTCATCTTCCTCTTCAGGCGGGTTCTGACAGGATCCTTAAGCTTATGAACCGCAGATATACGGTTTCGGATTATATGAAGATAATCGGCTACGCAAGAAGTAAGTCTCCGGAGTTCTCGTTTACTACCGATATAATTGTAGGCTTTCCCGGAGAGAGCTACGATGAATTCTGCGAAACCAAGAATATAATAAGACAGGTGAAATATGATAATATCTATTCATTTGTATATTCAAGGCGCTCAGGGACCAAAGCCTCTGAAATGGAGGATAATATCTCCGATAAGCAAAAAGGACTTTGGCTGAGAGAGCTTCTTCTTGAACAAAGGGAAATAAGCTCCGAATGGCTGTCCAGATTTGTCGGCAGGACAGTAACCGTGCTTGCCGAGGGTGAGGGAAGAACAGGGGAAGGTTATCTTACCGGCAAAAGCGACGAGAATATTATAGTAGAATTTAAAGGCAGCAGTGAGCTTATAGGAAAATTCATTCAAGTAAGAATAACAAAGGCTATGAACTGGGCTTTGGAGGGCGAGCTTGTATTTGAATAAATAAATATTTTAAAAGGAGTTTTATTATGAACGTAATTGAAACGGCAAGAGCGCTGGGAGCTGCGCTTCAGGAGGACGAAAGATATAAGAAGTTTAACGAGGCTTCAAAGGCCAACGATAACGATACTGTTATCCAGAACAAGATAGGCGAATTTAATATGCTGAGAATGCAGCTCAATCAGGAGATGCAGAAGCCTGATAAGGACGCTGAAAAAATGACGTCCTTGGATAACGATATCAAAGCGCTGTATGATGAGATCATGGCAATGCCTGTTATGATCGCATACAACGACGCTAAGGACGAGCTTGACGCTTTGCTTTCATCGGTTAATTATATTATTTCCATGGCAGCAAACGGTGAGGATCCTATGACCTGTCCAGAAGAACCTCCTCATAGCTGCGGCGGAAGCTGTTCTACCTGCGGAGGATGTCATTAAGAGCAAAAACGTAAAGATAAGGAGTGAGCTTAGGTGCTTTTAAAAGACGTAGACGTTTCAAAGATTTCTCCTATGATGAGGCAGTATTTTGAAACTAAAATGAAATATAAGAAGCATATTTTGTTTTACCGTCTGGGAGATTTTTATGAAATGTTTTTCGACGACGCTATTATTGCGTCCAGAGAACTTGAGCTTACTCTGACCGGACGCGACTGCGGACTTGAAGAACGTGCGCCTATGTGCGGCGTTCCGTATCATGCCTGCGATCTTTATTTAAAGAAGCTGGTTGAGAAAGGCTATATGGTCGCTATCTGTGAGCAGACAGCCGATCCTGCTACCTGCAAGGGTCTTGTTCCGAGAGAGGTAATAAGAGTAGTAACTCCCGGAACGCTTATTGAGAGCAGTATGCTTGACGAGACCTCAAACAATTATATATGCTCCTTCTATGTAAGATCCAAGGAGTGTTCTATGTGCCTTGCCGATATTTCCACCGGCGAGGTGCACTTGTTTGAGTTTTCAGGTAAGGACATGGCAAACGACGCTGTAAACGAGCTTTCACGCTTTTCTCCTGTTGAGATCCTGATAAACGACGCTTTTCTTACGTTTAAGGATATCGGCGATTTTATACGGACACGTCTCAGCGCAGCTGTTCAGCTTCTGGACGAAAATCAGTTTTCTCCTATGCTTCATACCGACGAAGTTCTCAAGCAGTTTTCAGCCGACAGTTTTGAAGTTCTCGGTATAGACGGGGATTCGGCTGCGGCTTTTGCTGTATGCGGTCTTTTCGGCTATATACATGAAACACAGAAGGCTCTTGTCGGACGGTTTTCTCAGATAATCCGTCATGATAAGGATCCTATTATGACGATAGGATTTACTGCAAGAAGGAATCTTGAACTTACCGAAACCCTGAGAAACAAGGAAAAGAAAGGCTCTCTTCTCTGGGTGTTGGATAATACAAAAACCTCTATGGGAAAGCGTATGCTGAAGTCATACCTTGAGCAGCCGCTTATTAATCCTGCAAAAATAATCGAAAGACTTAACGCTGTTGAAGAGCTTTATAATTCTCCGGTTGAGCTAAGTGAAATAACAGAGCTGCTTTCCGGAGTCTACGACCTTGAACGTCTTATGACCAGGGTAATGTATAAAACCGCAAGCCCCAGGGATCTTAAATCTCTTTCTGTAACCGCACTGAAGCTTCCGGGACTTAAATATCTTTTAGACGGTTTTTCTTCAAAGCTGCTGGTTTCACTGAACTCTCAGATATCTACGCTTGAAGCCGTTTCAAACCTCATTGAAAATGCCGTTGTGGACGAGCCTCCTGTCAACGTCAAAGACGGAGGGGTCATCAGAGACGGATTTAACGAGCGTCTTGATGAGCTTAGAGATATTATTTCCGGCGGTAAAGATATTATTGAAAATATAGCTGCCCGCGAACGTGAAAAAACCGGTATTAAGAATCTTAAGATAGGCTATAATCGGGTGTTCGGATATTATATTGAAGTCACAAAATCTTATTATGACCTTATTCCCGAAAGCTACATAAGAAAGCAAACTCTTGCCAACTGTGAAAGATTTATAACTGAAGAGCTGAAGAATGCCGAAAACACGATCCTCGGAGCAAACGATAAGGTAATAAGCCTTGAGCAGGAGATTTTTACAGAGCTTAGGGAGTTTATCGCTACTCAATTAAGACTTGTCCAGGAAACTGCGTCTGCAGTTGCTTCGGTTGATGTTCTCTGCTCCTATGCCGCTGCGGCTGCAAACAATAACTATACTAAGCCTGAAATAGCTATTGACGGAGTAATTGATATAAAGAACGGAAGACATCCTGTTGTAGAGCTTATGCAGAAGGATGAAGTGTTTGTTCCCAACGATACATATCTTGATCTTACCAGTAATCGTACGGCGGTTATTACGGGCCCGAATATGTCGGGAAAATCCACTTATATGAGACAGGTTGCTCTGATAACGCTTATGGCTCAGATAGGCAGTTTTGTTCCTGCTGAATATGCAAAAATCTCCGTTGTGGATCAGATATTCACAAGGATAGGCGCTTCCGACGATCTTACTGCCGGTCAGTCCACATTTATGGTTGAAATGAGCGAGGTTGCCGAGATCGTCAGACACGCAACTAAAAACAGCCTTGTAATTCTCGACGAGGTAGGACGCGGTACCTCTACGTTTGACGGGATAAGTATTGCCAAGTCGGTTCTTGAATATATTACCGCGTCCAAATCCCTTGGCTGCAAAACTCTTTTCGCTACTCATTATCATGAGCTTATAAGTCTTGAAAACGAGCTTGACGGTGTAAAGAATTTTTCTGTTGCGGTAAAGCGAAAGGGTGACAGCATTAAATTTCTCAGGAAGATAGTTCAGGGAGGAGCAGACGAAAGCTATGGAATCGAAGTAGCAAAGCTCGCGGGTCTGCCTAATAAAATAATCGACCGCGCAAAAACACTGCTTGATGAGCTTGAAGCGGAGAACCGAAAGGCAAGGCTTGCAGTTGGTCAGGCAGTCTCAGATCAGATTTCGTTTGACAAAATAAGTGACAGTATTGTTACAGATAAGCTGAGAAAGACCAATATAGATGAATTAAATGACGGAGAGCTTAGGGAATTTCTCAGGGATTTGCTTAGGTACGTATAATTTTTATATAGGAAGGATAGCAATGATCAATTCTATTTACAGCAGGAGAAGCATCCGCAGGTATAAACCTGATGAAGTGCCTGAAAAAATTATTATGGAAATTATCAAAGCAGGTACTTTGGCTCCGTCGGCAAAAAACAGACAGCCGTGGAAGTTTGTAGCTGTTACAGGCGATTCAAAAGCTGATATGCTGAAAGCTATGGAAAAGGGACTTGAAAGGGAAAAAGAAAAGCCTTTGCTGCCAGACAGTACAAATAATTTCAGCGACGCAGAAAACACTTTCAAGATCATGCAGCAAGCACCTTTGATCATTTTTATAATAAACCGTTTCGGAAGCTGTATAGATAAAACTTTGACTCCCGAAGAAAGAGTATATGAGATATGCAACGCCCAGTCTATCGGAGCGGCAATAGAAAATATGTCTTTAGCTGCTGATGATCTGGGTTTGGGAAGTCTTTGGATATGTAACACATATTTTGCATATTACGAGCTATGTGAGTGGCTTCAAACCGATAAAAGCCTATTTGCCGCTCTGGCAGCAGGATATGCAGATGAAAGTCCGCAGCCGCGTCCAAGGCTTAAGATTAACGATATTTTTGAGCGGCGTATATAACAATTATTTAAAACGCAGTCAATAGAAAAGGGATTGATATGTCTGAAATAAAAGTATTGAGCAAAGAGGTTTCCGAGCTTATTGCGGCGGGAGAAGTCATTGACCGGCCTGCTTCTATAATCAAAGAGCTTCTGGAAAACTCGATTGACGCAAATGCGAACGTCATAACTGTTGAAATCAAAAACGGAGGGCGTACCTATATAAGGGTAACCGACAACGGAGCCGGGATCTATGAAGCAGATATAGCAAAGGCTTTTTTAAGACACGCAACCAGCAAAATATCGACCAAAAGCGATCTTAACAGTATTATGACTCTTGGTTTCAGAGGCGAGGCGCTTGCTTCAATAAGCGCAGTATCAAAAGTTGACGTGCTTACAAAACCGATAAGCGAGGAATACGGCTGCCATTATGTAATAGAAGGCGGAGAAGAAAAGCTTAATGAAAAATCAGGATGTCCTGACGGAACTACTTTTGTAGTAAGGGACATTTTTTATAATGTTCCTGCTAGGCTGAAATTTTTGAAGAAGGATACTTCGGAAGGCAATTATGCCGCAGATTACGTTACAAAACTAGCTTTATCTCATCCTGAAATTTCCTTTAAATTCATAAGAGATAATAAGACCGAACTTCTTACAGCAGGCGACGGAAGGCTGTATTCAAGTGTATATTCGGTTTTCGGCAGAGAATTTGCGTCTTCGCTTATTCCGGTCGATTACAGCTGGAACGGGATTCATGTATATGGATATACCGTAAAACCCTTATATTCAAAATCAAACAGAAGGTTTCAAAACTTTTTTGTAAACGGAAGATATGTAAAATCAAAAGCCTGCTGCCAGGCGCTTGAAGAGGCCTACAGAAACAGTATTATGACGGGTAAGTTTCCTGCCTGCGTTTTATGCATTGAACTGTCGCCCGGTATTATTGACGTAAACGTACATCCTGCAAAAATTGAAGTCCGTTTTTCTGATGAAAAGCTGATACATGAGGCAATTTTCTTTGCGGTAAAGGATTCACTGATGAAGCAGGATAAGCCTATGAAAATGGAGCTTGATAACAAGCGTCGTTATACCGACAGTGAATTGTATCAGCCGCCTGAGAAGCCGCAGGGGATTCAGCTTAAATTTTCCGCTCCAAAGAAAACTTCATCTCCGATCAGCTCTGATAACAGTAAAAAAGAAACTATTGAGCCGGAAAACATAAATAAACCTGTTACGGTCGTTCCCCCGGCAGACAATTTACCTGTCAAGTCGGATAAAAATACAGACAATGATTTATTTTTATCGTCGCTTGAATCTGACAGGGAATTTTCAGATTCGGTATCCGCCTGTGCTGAAATCGGATCTGATATGAACAATAACGATTACGGAGTAGCCGAATATGCTTCTGATAATAGTTTTGCGGAAGAAACTGCTGAATTTAAATACATAACCAAAGATGACCTTGAAAAAAAGAGCAGCGTCAATTCGGAGATATGCGAAGACAGCACAGAAGAGGAAGTAAAGCCTGTTGTTATCGGCGAGCTTTTCAAAACGTACATTGTAGCTCAGGCAGGAAATGAAATGCTGCTGGTAGACAAGCATGCCGCACATGAACGATATATTTTTGAAAAAATAAAAAATGACGCTAATGAGCTTGATATTCAGATGTATCTGGAACCTATAATGGTACTGCTTTCTTATGATGAGTATGACGCATTATCTGCAAATATAGAAAAAACTGCAAAGCTTGGCTTTGACATTGAGCCGGACCTTGCCCCGACTGTAGCAGTAAAAGGAGTTCCGATCATTCTTGGTGATGAAAATCCAACTGAACTGATTTGCGAGCTTGCTAAGAACTTTCTTGCTTATAAGCTTGATCCGCAGCTTCAAATTTTTGATGAGCTTTATCATTCGATTGCCTGCAAAGCCGCTATTAAAGCAAATGACGAATCCAGCGCTGTTGAACTGCAGGCTTTGGTAAATTCCATATACGGACGTGATGATATTAAATACTGTCCTCATGGCAGACCGGTAATGATAAAGCTTTCAAAAAAGGATATTGAAAAGCAGTTTAAAAGAATCGTATAGAAACAGAGGTGATCGGTACGAAAGATAAAATACCTTTGATCGTTATAGCAGGTCCTACTGCTTCAGGAAAAACAAAGCTGGCTGTTGAGGTTTCTAAAATATACGGCGGCGAAGTTATTTCAGCTGATTCTATGCAGGTTTACAAGGGAATGAGCATTGCTACAGCTAAACCCGACATTGAAGAAATGCAGGGGATACCTCATCATCTGCTGGATTTTCTCGAACCTGAAACTCCTTTCAGTGTTGCCGATTATGTCAAGCTTGCCCAGAAAGCTGTCAACGATATTTATTCAAGGGGAAATATACCGGTTTTATGCGGCGGAACAGGCTTATATATAAGCTCGCTTATAAACAATGTAAAATTTGACGATACTTCCGGAAACAGAGAAATAAGAGAACGTCTTGAAAAGGAAGCGGAGCAGAAAGGCAGCCGGGCTTTATGGGAAAGGCTGAGAGAAATTGATGAGGAAACCGCTCTAAAGGTTCATGAAAATAATATACCACGAGTTATCAGGGCTCTCGAGGTATATGAAATTACAGGTATTAAACTCTCTGTTCACAAAGCCAACAGCAGAAGGGAAGAGACGCCGTACAAAAGCTGTATAATAGGAATTGATTTTTCAGACCGGCAGATATTATACGATCGCATTAATCAAAGAGTAGATATAATGATCGAAAAAGGATTGGTGGAAGAAGCACGCGGATTTTATGAAAGCTGTATACCGGCTACCGCCTGTCAGGCTATAGGCTACAAGGAGCTTATACCGTATTTTGAAAATAAATCTGAGCTTTCGGTATGTATCGACAAAATCAAGCAGGAAACCCGTCGTTACGCCAAACGTCAGCTTACCTGGTTTAGACGAGTTGACGGAATTCAATGGGTTATAGCCGATAAAATTGGAGAATATAAAAATTTTCTTGAAAATGTGCAAAATATTATAGCCAAATCAGAAATTATGTGTTATAATAAAAGTTGATATAATGTTTTATCATCATTTGCTGTGTAAAAATACTAAGGAGTGTAATTATTATGAACAAAAATTTAAATCTTCAGGATGTTTTTCTCAATCAGGCAAGAAAAGAAAGACTGGCGGTAACTATTTTTCTTATGAACGGTTATCAGTTCAAGGGAATGGTAAAGGGTTTTGACAGCTATATTGTTATCCTTGACTGCGAGGGCAAGCAGTATGTTGTTTATAAGCATGCTATTTCTACTATTGTTCCGGCTCGTCCTATAAATGTTCTTGACGCGGCAAATCAGCAGGAAGATATTTAAAAGGTGATTTTTAATGAAATCAGTCACTACAAAAATTCTTGTAGGTCTTTTATCGGTTCTGACGCTTACTATGGTCGGAACTCAGATATATTCCAGGCTGAACGATAAGCACGATACAGAAGAAGCAGTCTTGTGCGACATCAACGAAAATATACCATTTCAGGGCATTATCGTAAGGAATGAAAAGGTTATTTCTTATGATAAGACAGGTGTTCTCGATTATCTTTATGCAGACGGAAGCAAGGTGTCGGTAAACAGTCCGATTGCAGAGATTTATTCGTCGGAGGAGGCTGTCGCAGCTAAACATAAGGCAGAAAAGCTTAATAAACAAATTTCCGATCTTGAAAGAGCGCAGAACCCGGGAACTACAAATTATGTTCAGCCGGAAGCTCTGAGATCAAAGATCGACAGCGAGTATAAACAGCTTTTAACGTATACGCAGAATCATGATTTGGCGTCTGCTGTTGAAATTAAAGACGAAATGACTGTTGTAATGAATATTTATAACATTATAACTGATATATCCACGGACTATAATTCCAGAATAAAACAGCTTCAAAGCGCAGCGGCTCAGCTTGAAAGCCAGTCTGGTGTTTCTGATACGGTCAGTGCTCCGGAAACAGGGTATTTTGTTTCCTACTGCGACGGTTTTGAGGACAGGCTTACCGAAGAATCTGTAAGCTCGCTTACTCAGCAGGAAATTGAAAATATTATAAACAACAGCGGTTCAGATAAAGTAAATGCTTCGGATAATGCGATCGGGAAAATGTTTGAAGATTACTCATGCCGTATAACCGGTATCGTTGACAGTGATAAGCGGATAGTCGAGGGCGGTACTCTTCAGATTATGTTCAGTACATCGAATAATGTTTATGACGTTACGGTCGAATCGGTCAGAGCTGCCGAAGAAGAAGGAAAATCCATAATCGTTTTATCCTGTGACAGACTTGATGAAAACCTGGTTCGTTCAAGAGTTCAGTCTGTTGAGCTTATTTTTGAGGAATATCAGGGAATTAAAGTTCCGAGGAAAGCTATACGTTTTAAGGAAGATCAAAAGGGTGTTTATGTAATTCTGGGCAGTGAGATTACTTTTAAAAAAATAGATGTGATCTATGAAGGAAGCGATTTTGTCGTTTCCAAAAATACATCCGATGAAGAATATCTTCTGCTTTACGATCAGATCCTTCTGGAGGTGGTTTCCAATAAAGATGTGTCAGACAGCAGTAAATCCTCCTGAGTTTCAATATATACTTGAAAACTATAAGGAGATATGCTATAACGTAGAAAACGCCAAGGCAAAGTACGGCGGCAGAGATGTCAGGGTAATGGCGGTTACTAAAACAGTTCCTCCTGAAAAGGTCAATTATGCCGTTTCACTTGGAATTGATCTTCTGGGTGAAAACCGCGTTCAGGAATACCTGTCAAAAAAGGACAGCTACTTTAGTTCTGCTCAAGTGCATATGATAGGTCACTTACAGACAAATAAGGTAAAATACATTATTAATGATGTTGATATGATACAGTCTGTAGACAGTTTAAAGCTGGCGTCGGAAATAAACAGACTTGCAGAAAAAAACAATAAAACTATGGATGTACTGATCGAAGTAAATATAGGCGGTGAAGAATCAAAAAGCGGAGTTCACGCAGACGGGCTATACACGCTTATTGAGGAAGTTTCGGCGTTTAAAAACATTTCGGTCAGGGGGCTTATGGCTATACCGCCTATCGGCTCGAACGAGGAGATTTTTGACAGAATGAACGCTCTTTTCTTAGGTGTAAAGGAGAAGGGTTTCGACGGTGTTTCAATGGATATTTTATCTATGGGAATGTCCGGCGATTATGAAACAGCCATCAAGCATGGCTCTAACTTGGTGAGAATCGGAACAAAGCTCTTCGGAGCAAGAAAATATTTGGAGGTTTAGGGTAATGAGCGTTTTACAGGGTTTTAAAAGCATTTTCTTAGGTGAGGACGAGATCGAGCAGGAGGAAGAATATCAGTCGATCTACGAGAATAAAAAGGATTACGGCGAGACTGAGAAAGCTCCTAACCGTGAAGTAAAGATAGCTGCAACAACTACACTGCAGATCGTTTTGGCAAGACCTAACGATTTTTCAGAGGTAAAGTCTATCGGCGATGACATTAATGACCAGAAAACTGTTTTACTTAATTTAGAAACAGTTAAAAGCGAAGACGCAAAACGTATTCTCGATTTTCTTTCGGGAGTTGCTTATGCAAATCAAGCGGATATAAAAATGATGGCGCAGAAAACTTTTGCAATTATGCCTAAAAACGTTGGATTTTCAGGCGTTGATCTGATGAGCGAGCTGGAGAACAACGGTTACAGCTTCTGATATGAAGCCTCTTGACCTATCTTTTCTCGGCAATATAAGCGATGAAGATAAGATTTTGCTGAACAGAACTGCTCAGTGGGCATTTTGCGCTGAAAATAAATATCAGCTGAAATACTCATTTTTTCTTGACGAGCGTCAGGCTAAGCTTTGTGAAACGGTTTTAAAGTCAATTAAATTTGACAGCTGCTGTTTTTACGGAGGCTATGAGGACGCAAAGCGGAAAATCATAGGGTTCTTCCCGCCTTTCAGCGATCCAGATAAAAATGCTTTTCCTATTGTTCCGGTTACCTTTACATACAGGAAAAGCGATAATCTGTCACACAGGGATTTTCTCGGATCATTGATGAGTTTGCGTATATCCAGAGAAACGGTGGGAGATATTATTGTTTCTGAGGGCGAATCAGTTATATTTCTTTATAAAACGATTGCTGAATATGTTCTGCAAAATATGAATAAAATAGGAAGAACCGGCGTTAAATGCAATATCGGATATAACACGGATATAATACCGGTTCAGAAATTTGAAGAGATAAAAGGTACTGCAGCAGCTTTAAGACTTGACTGTATTGTCAGTCTTGCTCTGAGAATTTCGCGTGAAAAAGCTGCTGGGCTTATCAGCACTTCAGGAGCAGAGGTAAATCATTTACATATTACTTCTCCGAGCTTTCAGCTTTCAGAAGGTGATGAGTTTTCCGTAAAAGGCTATGGCAAGTTTATTTTGCTACAAGTCGGAGGGATTACCAAGAAGCAGAGGATTCATATAACACTGACAAAATATGTTTAGGAGGCATTATTATGTTAAAACCGAATAATATAAAAGCTAAGACATTTGAAACGGTCAGAAACGGATACGACCCTGACGATGTTCATGCTTTTCTGGCAGAAGTAGCAAAGGACTATGCGTCAGCTTTGTCATCAAGCGAGGATAATGAAGCGAAAATAATAAAGCTGGTAGAAAAGATAAATGAGTACAGAGCGGATGAGGACGCAATTAAAGACGCAATGATAAACGCTCAGAAGGAAGCCAGCAAAACTATCAGCGACGCAAAGGCTAAAGCCAGAGATATGATCGAATCTGCAAAGACCGAGCAGGTTCGTCTGGCGGAGCAGAGCGCTTCAGAATGTGAGCGCATAATAAGAGAGCATAAGGAAAAATGCGCACAGCTCATTAAAGAAAATACTGAAATAACCGAAAAGAAAATAACTGAGATCAGAGATCAGCTTGAAAAAGAAAAGTCTGAATATGAATCTCTAAAATCTGAAATTACATATTTCAAAGCAAATCTTATTGAGCTTTACAACAAACAGCTTCATTTGATAATGGAGATACCGGAAACAAAGACTGAAGAAGTTATTGAAGAGCCGGTTACTGAGGATCTGCCGGAAGATGCAGCCGATCAAGTTGCAGATGAATCGGAAGAAAAGAATGAAGAAGCTTCAAAAGACGAGAAAATAGAAAAAATACTTAATACAGGTTCTTTTGAGCCGGTTATACCAAAAGAAAATTTCGCCGATCTTAAATTCGGCAAAAATAAGTGATTGTTAGGAGAAGTCAAATGCCACAGGATTATAATAAAACGCTTAATCTTCCGGAAACTGATTTTCCTATGAGGGGAAATCTTCCTAAGAGAGAGCCTGACGCTTTGAAAAAATGGGACGATGACAGACTTTATTATAAGATGATCGAGAAGAACGAGGGAAAGCCCTCCTATATTCTTCACGATGGTCCTCCGTATGCAAACGGCGATATTCATTTGGGTACCGCTTTAAATAAAGTTCTTAAAGATATAATCGTAAAATACAAAAATATGAGCGGATACTGCTCTCCTTATATACCTGGATGGGATACTCACGGACTTCCTATAGAGCTTAAAGCAATGAAAGCTATCGGTGTGGAAAACGGGGCTATCCCTCCTATTGAGCTCAGAAAGCACTGTAAGGATTTTGCTTTATCATTTGTTGAAAATCAGAAGAATCAGTTTAAGCGCCTGGGAGTATTGGGCGATTTTGATGACCCTTATCTTACTCTAAAACCCGAATTTGAGGCGCGCCAGGTAAAAATATTCGGAGAAATGGCTAAAAAGGGATATATATATAAAGGCTTAAAGCCTGTTTACTGGTGTCCTGAATGTCAGACTGCATTGGCTGAGGCTGAAATCGAATATTCTGATGATCCGTGTTTTTCAATTTATGTTAAATTTAAGGTTACCGACGATAAGGGGTTATTTTCAGCTCTTGGAATTGATTTGGAAAAAACATATTTTGTGATCTGGACTACAACTACCTGGACTCTTCCTGGAAATATGGCTATCTGTCTTGGACCTGAATATGATTACTGTATAGTTAAAGCCAACGGCGAAAATTACGTTATGGCTGAAGGATTAGTATCCGAAACCATGAGCAAGGCGGGAATTACCGATTACGAAACTGTCGGAAGCTTTACTGGCGCACAACTTGAAGGCTGTATAACTGAACATCCGTTTATGGGAAGAACTTCACCTATTATAATTGGTTCTCATGTAACTCTTGAAAGCGGTACAGGCTGTGTTCATACTGCTCCCGGCTACGGAGTCGATGACTTCGAGGTTTGCAAAAATTATGACAATATAGGTATTGTAGTTGGTGTTGACGGTAAGGGAGTGCTTACAAAAGATTCCGGTATGTTTGAAGGTCTTACTACTGACGAAGCAAATAAGGCGATCGGAAAACACCTAAGCGAAACAGGAGCTTTGTTCGCTACCGAAAGGATTGTTCACCAGTATCCTCATTGCTGGAGATGCAAATCGCCTATACTTTTCAGAGCTACAGAGCAGTGGTTCTGTTCAATCAATGATTTTAAGGACGAAGCTATTAAAGCAATAGAAGAAGTAAACTGGATTCCCGGCTGGGGCGAAGAAAGGATCAAGGGAATGGTACGTGACCGTTCTGATTGGTGTATTTCCCGTCAGAGAACCTGGGGAGTTCCTATTCCTATCATATACTGTAAAGACTGCGGAAAACCAATTGTAACTGAAGAAACAATTAACGCTGTATCTGAGCTTTTCAGAAAAGAAGGTTCAGACTCATGGTATACTCATGAACTGTCTGAAATCATTCCTGAGAGCGTTAAGTGCGAGTGCGGCTGCAATAGCTTTACTAAAGAAATGGATATAATGGACGTTTGGTTCGACAGCGGAGTTACTCATGCGGCAGTTCTTGACGAGCGTGATAATCTTAGTTCGCCTGCAGATCTGTATCTGGAGGGAGCAGATCAGTACAGAGGCTGGTTCCAGTCATCTCTGCTGACTTCTGTTGTTTGCAGCGGTCATGCTCCTTATAAAAATGTCTGCACCCACGGCTGGGTCGTTGACGGTCAGGGAAAAACTATGCATAAGTCCCTTGGCAACGGAATCGAGCCTAAGGAGATCACTGATAAATATGGCGCTGATATTCTCAGACTCTGGGTAGCGTCATCGGATTATCATTCCGATATAAGAATCTCCAAGGATATTTTAGGACAGCTTTCCGACGCATACAAGAAGATACGAAATACTGCAAGATTTATTCTTGGAAACCTGACAAATCAAGACGGTTTTGATATTGACCTTGACGGCGTTTCAGACGATAAATTGTTTGAGATAGACAAATGGGCACTTTTAAAGCTTGACGAGCTTATTGATAAAGTAAATGCGGCATATGAAGCGTTTGATTATCATATCGTATTCCATGCTATCCACAATTTCTGTGTTATAGATATGTCCAATTTCTACCTTGATATTCTTAAAGACAGGCTCTACTGCGAAAGACCGGATTCGGAGGCAAGACGTGCGGCTCAGACTGCTATATACAGAATATTGTCTGCTATAGCAAGACTTGTTGCACCTATACTTTCGTTTACAGCTGATGAGATCTGGTCGTATATGCCGCATTCGTCTAAGGATAACTCAGAAAGCATATTCCTTAACGATATGCCTGAAAAGAGCGGGTTAACTGCTTCTGATGAATTTAATAAAAAATGGGTTCTTATTGCGGCAGTAAGGGAGGACGCTAAGAAAGCTCTTGAAATCAAGCGCGCGGATAAGATCATAGGAGCTTCGCTTGAAGCCGATGTTCAGATTTTTGCTGACGGAAAGCTTTATGACGATATAAAAGCAGTTAAGGAAGAACTGCCGTCACTTTTGATCGTATCAAGAGTAGATGTGCTTGAAGGCGCTGATAACGGAGAATTTAAGGGCGATATGGAAGGCATCTCCTTTACAGTTTCCAAAGCTGGCGGAGAAAAGTGCGAAAGATGCTGGGTTTACTCCGATTATGTAGGTAAGGATTCTAAGCATCCTACGCTTTGTGAGAGATGCTGCGGCGTTGTAGAATAATTTTTGCTTATAAGGCTCTGTAAACGCAGAGCCTTTTGGGCATTTTATAAAATTACTCACCGCTTTTGATGCGGGGAAACGGGGACAAATGTTTATTCTTTCACTTGTTATCATTTCGACATTGACCGTAATAGATCAATTGATTAAATTTGCTGTGGTAAAAAACATTGAGGTAGGCGAAATTATAAAGGTCATTAAAATTGGGTCTCATGATATTTTCAGCTTAACTCATATAACCAACGACGGAGCTGCGTGGAGTATGATGTCAGGTAAGACATGGTTTCTTATTGGGCTTCCGGCGGTCGTTGTAGCTGCCGCACTTGTCTATATGTATAAAAAACGCAGAGAAAGCAAATTACAGCTTATTTCATTATCACTTATTATTGCTGGAGGAATAGGGAATTTAATTGACAGAGTAAGAATAAAAGAGGTTGTGGATTATATCTTGTTTGAACCTGTTGATTTCCCAATTTTTAATTTTGCTGATATATGTGTTGTTATCGGAGCAGTTTTATTCTGCGTCTATATAATTTTCATAGAAGGTAAAATTAAAAAATCAATATCCGCTGAATCTGCGGAGGATAAGGCTGATAATAATGAACAGGATTGAACTTCAGATCTGTCCCGAGAATGAAGGTATCAGAATTGACAAATGGCTTTGCAGTCAGAATATTGACCTAACAAGATCAGCTTTGCAGAAGCTTATAGAAAACGGAAATGTTTTTGTTAACAACAGTCCTGTAAATAAAAATTACAAGCTGAAAAATTCGGACTTGGTAATAATTAATATTCCTGAACCTGAAACATTAGAGGCAAAACCGCAGAATATTCCACTTGATATTGTTTATGAGGACAGTGATTTGCTGGTTGTAAATAAGCCGAAAGGAATGGTAGTTCATCCCGCTGCCGGAAATCCTGACGGGACATTGGTAAATGCGTTGCTTTACCACTGCGGAGATAGTTTATCTGGTATAAACGGAGTTATCAGACCGGGCATAGTACATCGGATAGATAAGCTTACAAGCGGACTGCTTATCGTTGCGAAGAATGATTTTTCGCATAATTTTCTTGCCGAACAAATAAAGGCTCACAGCTTTACAAGAGAGTATCAGGCGATAAACTGCGGAAGATTTAAAGAAAAAACAGGAACGATAGACGCACCTATCGGAAGAAGCAAGTATGACCGAAAGAAAATGTGCGTTACTGACCATAATTCCAAATGCGCAATTACTCATTATGAAGTAATCGAAGAGTTCAGTCAGTATTCTATGCTGAAATTTCGGCTTGAAACCGGTAGAACTCATCAGATAAGAGTTCATTCTGCTTATTCAGGTCATCCGGTTCTCGGCGATTCAGTATACGGAAAATCGTTTAAGGGCCTGGACGGACAGTGCTTACACGCAAAAAAGATTGGTTTTATTCATCCATCAACAAAAAAGTATATGGAATTTGACAGCGTACTTCCTGATTACTTTGTTAATACAATAAGAAAATTAAAAGCATAAGAGAGGGTTTATCTTTATGTTTGAGGATATAAAAAAGGTACTTCTGATAACTGATATGGACGGAACATTTCTTCCTGCCAGCAAAAGACCAAGTATTAAGAATTTACAGGCAGTGGAGCATTTTCAAAAAGCCGGAGGAAAATTTTCAATTGCTACAGGCAGATCACTTCAGGCTTCAAAGCAGTATTTCAATGATTTTACTGTAAATTGTCCCATAATTATGTGCAACGGCGGTATGGTTTACGATATTCAGAGGAAAAAACAGATATATGATGTTTATCTTCCTGGAAAGGCTCGTGACTTTACACGCAAAATATTGAAAGATAATCCCGATATAGGCTGTGAAGTTTTGCTGCTTGAAGGGGTGTATGTTCCGCAGAACTCTGATATGGAACGCAAGCATTGCGAAATTTGCAAGGTGGATCCTATCCTATGTGAAATAGATAAAATTCCCGACAACTGGTATAAGGTATTGTTTACAAATGTTCCCGATAAATTGGGGAATCTTGTTGACTATACTGAAAAGAACGATTTTGATGATGTGGATTTTGTAATTTCCGCACCTCAGTATTATGAAATGCTTCCTCAAAATATTTCAAAAGGCTCCGCTCTTGAGCATATGAGAAAAATATGCGGAATGGAGGACTATACCTTTGTAGCTGTGGGAGATTTCAATAATGATATTGAAATGATAAAGTATGCAGATGTAGGAATATGTCCGTCAAATTCTTCAAAGGACGTAAAAGCCGCCGCTGATATAGTTCTTGACGTTTCCTGCGAAGAGGACGCTGTTGCAGAAGTCATTGATTACATATCTACTCAGTTAAAATAATATAATTTGGAGGTTTATTTTATGGACGCTACTATTAAAAAACAGCTTGAAATTAATGCCTGTAAAGTTCGTCTTGGAATTTTAGAAGGCGTATTCAATGCTAAATCGGGTCACCCAGGCGGGTCATTGTCAATTGCAGATGTACTTACTTATCTGTATTTTGCAAAAATGAATATTTATCCCGATATGCCTGACGAGCCTGAACGCGATAGACTTGTGCTTTCAAAAGGACACACTGCTCCAGCACTTTATTCAGTTCTTGCGCTAAAAGGCTTTTTTGACAGGTCGGAACTGAAAAATCTACGCCATATCGGAGCGCTGCTTCAGGGTCACCCATGTATACATATTCCCGGTGTAGATATGTCGTCAGGTTCCCTGGGACAGGGAATTTCTGCTGCGTGCGGAATGGCGCTTTCAGGAAAAATATCAGGAAACACATATAAAGTCTATACTATTCTTGGAGACGGAGAGATAGAAGAAGGTCAGGTCTGGGAAGCAGCAATGTTTGCCGCTCACTATAATCTTGATAATCTTGTCGCTGTAATAGACAACAATGGACTTCAGATAGACGGAAAAATACAGGACGTTATGTCACCTTATCCAATCGCTGAAAAGTTTGAAGCTTTCGGCTGGCATACAATAAAAATGAACGCTCATGATTTTGATGATATTGAAAGGGCTTTCAACGAAGCAGAAAAGATTGCCGGACAGCCGGTCGCTATTATTCAGACCAGCGTTAAGGGCAAGGGAGTTTCATTTATGGAAAACAACGTATCCTGGCACGGCGCAGCTCCTAATGCTGAACAATATGAGCAGGCTGTAAACGAGCTTACGGCAGTACTGAAAGAATTGGAGGGCTGATAATTATGGCAGATATTATAAAGAAAGCTACAAGAGAAAGCTATGGCGAGGCTCTTGCAGAGCTTGGGGATAAATACGAAAACCTCTTTGTTCTCGACGCAGATCTGGCAGCTGCAACAAAAACCGGAATTTTCAAAAAGAAGTTTCCTGACAGATTTTTTGACTGCGGTATTGCAGAGGCAAATATGATGGGAGTTGCCGCAGGACTTGCCGTTACAGGCAAAATTCCGTTTGCCTCGACCTTTGCTATGTTTGCCGCTGGTAGAGCTTTTGAAATCGTAAGGAACTCAATCGGATATCCTCACCTTAACGTAAAGATCGGAGCTACACATGCCGGCATATCTGTCGGAGAGGACGGAGCTACTCATCAGTGTAATGAGGATATTGCGCTTATGAGAACAATACCTGGTATGACGATAATAAATCCCGCAGACGATGTTGAAGCTAAAGCGGCCGTTGAAGCGGCAATCCTTCATAACGGACCTGTATATATGAGATTCGGACGTCTTGCCGCTCCTATATTTAATGATAAAAACTCTTATAAATTTGAGCTTGGAAAGGGCATTAGGCTTCGTGACGGAAAAGATGTTTCAATAATTGCAACAGGGCTTATGGTTTCTCAGGCTCTTGAAGCCGCCGATATTCTTGAAGCCCAGGGGATAAGCGCTGAAATAATCAATATTCATACCATCAAGCCGATAGATTCAGAAATTATTGTTGAGTCTGCAAAGAAAACAGGTCTTGTTGTAACTGCCGAAGAACACAGTGTTATCGGCGGACTTGGGTCTGCCGTATGCGATGTACTAAGTTCAGAGCTTCCGACTAAAGTTGTAAAAATCGGTGTTAATGACGAATTCGGATATTCCGGCCCTGCAGCCGAGCTTTTAAAGGCTTTCGGACTTTGTGCTGACAACATCGCCAAAACTGCAAAATTAGCTGTAGAAGCCAAATAAAAACAGTATTTGATTTTTTAGTAACAACAAAATTGAACTATGAAATTCTTTTAAAATACTGATTTTTTATATCAAAATAGCGCTATACACACAGGTACAATAAAAATCAGGTTTCCTCGGCGCTTTTATTGCTTTTTTATCTATACGTTAACAAAATCGCTTCCTTTTGTATATTATAAGCAAGAGGAGGCGATTTTTTTGAGCAGGTACAGCACTTCACGAACGTTTAAATTATCCTATTTTATTCTGGCCGTTATAATTTTGTTGGCATCAGCTGCGTTTGCTTTTCACAGACAGGTAAGCCGTCATATGGCAGAGATATGCGAGTACAAAGGAAGAAATACAGCCACCGATATAGTTACATCTGCTGTTGAAGATCAGCTTGAAAAGGAAACCGCTGATAACAGGAGTTACATTGATATAAAACGGGATGCTGACGGAAATATCGTTTCAATTGAAACTGATACCACAGCAGTAAACGAGCTGCAGAAAAATGTCAGACAGTCTGTCAACGAAGCGCTTTCGGAAATTGAAAACAAAAAGCTGTCACTACCGCTTGGCACCTTGTCCGGAATTACCTTTTTCAGCGGCAGAGGACCTGAAATAAGTCTTAAGCTTCATCAGGTAGGTGCAGTTGATACAGAAATACACAGTGAATTCATATCCGAAGGAATAAATCAGACCAAACACAGAATATCGGTACTTGTTACTGTAGAAATTTCGGCTATATTGCCGCTTCATTCCACCGACATAAAAATATCTGATGAATTTCTTGTTTCCGAAACAGTTATTGTAGGAGAAATTCCGAATGTATATTTGGATAATCAGAAAAAGTCTGAGTGAATAATTAAATTTAAACCTAGAAAAGAACCGCTGTTTTTATTGACTAATCAGAAGAAAAATGATATAATATAATAAATATACTGCTTAGACATTATTATAAAACGGAGGCTTGTGAAAAATGAAGGTTACTTTAATAACTCATACTCCTGAACCGGAAAAAATTATCGCAACTGCAGCAAAGCTTTGCTATGCCAACAGCGATATAGATACATTGATGGACGGACTTACAGAAGAGAAGATACATAGCTTTATAGATATGCTTTCGTCGGTCGGCCACGAAAGTCCAATAGAGCATATAACGTTTACCTTTGGAATCGAAGGTGTATCACGTTCCTTTCTTGCTGAAATTACCAGACACAGGATCGCTTCATTTTCTGTACAAAGCCAAAGGTATGTTGAGGTAACTGATTTTCAGTTTGTAACTCCTCCTGAAATCAGTTCAGATGAAACAGCTCTTGAAATCTTCAATGAGCAGATGAATTGTGCGATAGACAGCTATAACAAGCTTGCTGAAATACTTAAGAAAAAGCATTATGAAGTATTTATCAATGAAGGGTACGATGAGAAAACCGCAAAGCATAAAGCCCAGAAAAAAGCTA
This sequence comes from uncultured Ruminococcus sp., assembly GCA_900543145.1. Classification (GTDB taxonomy): domain Bacteria; phylum Bacillota; class Clostridia; order Oscillospirales; family Ruminococcaceae; genus FB2012. Next base: position 266,899 of record UQPZ01000001.1, on the reverse strand, counting down.
TTGAGGACGCAAGATTTGTTCTACCGAATGCGGCAAATACCAAAATGATTGTTACCATGAATGCGAGAAGTCTTTACAACTTCTTTAAGCAAAGGTGCTGCAACAGAGCTCAATGGGAAATAAGAAACGTTGCTGCTGAAATGCTCAGATTATGCTGTCAGGTCGCACCGACACTATTCAAAAATGCCGGTCCTGCCTGCGTGAGAGACGGAAAATGCTGTGAGGGTAAGATGACCTGCGGAAAAATAACCGAGGTTCAGAAGTATTATAAGGAGCTTAAAAATGCAGAATAACAAGCGTCTTATAGTATTGGAGGGTCTTGACGGAAGCGGTAAAACCACACAGTTTAATTTGATAAAAGAATATTTACAGGCTAAAGGTGTTAAAATAAAACCAATCAGCTTTCCTGATTATGAACAGCCGTCGTCAGCTTTGGTAAAAATGTATCTGAACGGCGAATTCGGCAGCGACGCACAGAGCGTCAACGCTTATGCCGCCTCAAGCTTTTACGCTGTTGACAGATATGCAAGCTATAAAAAGTTCTGGGAGGAGGAATATCTGAACGGATCCTGCATTTTAGCAGCCAGATATACAACTTCCAACTGTATTTATCAGATGGTGAAGCTTGCTCCTGATCAATGGGACGGATATATTGAATGGCTGTGTGAATATGAATACAATAAGCTGCAGCTTCCTAAACCGGATCTGGTCATCTTTCTTGATATGCCAATAGAGGTTTCACAGAAACTGATGACCGAAAGATACAGCGGTGATGAAAGCAAAAAAGATATTCACGAATCAAATATCTTATTTTTAAAAAAATGCAGGGAAGCGGCGCTTTATTCTGCGGACAGGCTTGGGTGGAAAATTATTAAATGCAGCGAAGAAAATAAACCTATAGCTGTCAACAAGATAACGGAAAAAATACTGGAACTTATAAAATCAATATAAAGAAAAGTGAAATTTTATGTTTAACTTCAGAGAAATACAATTATCTGACCGTGATTGGATCAACAGCTGCCTTGAAATATCTGATTTCAGAGGATGCGAGTATTCATTTGCAAATAATCTTGCATGGAGGCGGCTAAACAATACACTTATAGACTCTTACGGAGATTTCTATATAAGCTGTTCTTTTGACAGAGAGAATCCTGTCATCACGTTTCCCTCAGGTGTAAAATGCGACAGTACAGGTATTGAAAAATATATAAATCTATTCGGCGAATTAGAAAAGTTCACTCTATTTCAGGGTCATTCTTTGAAAATAAGCTCTGTCAATAGTGAAAATTTAAAATGGATGACTGAATATTATAAGGGCAGAATAAACGTTGATGCAAACCGTGACAGCTTTGATTATATATACAATTCTCAGGATCTGATCGAACTCAGGGGCAAGAAATATCACGGAAAAAGAAACCATATAAAACGTTTCAAGGACAATGAATGGAGTTTTGAGCCGCTCACTGAGGATAATTTTGATGAATGCACTGCCTTTGCCGCCGAGTTTTATAACAGCAGTGACAGCTATGACGATTATTCCGCTGTTGTTGAACAGTATGCTATCCATACGTTTTTCAGCAATTTTGAGTATCTGGGGCTTAACGGAGGCATTCTCAGATCTCAAGGCAGAATTGTAGGATTTACTATAGGCGAACGATTAAATTCAGATACATTTGTAGTCCATATAGAAAAGGCATTGAGTGAAGTTCAGGGAGCTTACCCCACTATCTGTACGGAATTTGCAGCAGAATATGCAAAAGATCTAACGTATATAAACAGGGAAGAGGATCTGGGAATAGAAGGTCTTAGGAGATCAAAGCTTTCGTATCATCCTGTATTCCTGCATGAAAAGTATACGGTTACTTTTAAATAAATTTCTTTGAAGGGAAGTGTTAAATTATGATATATGTTTTTTTAGCAGACGGCTTTGAAGAAATAGAAGCCATTACACCGATAGATGTTTTAAGGCGGGCAGGCGCCGAGGTTAAAACTGTAGGGGTAGGTTCAAGAGAAATCACAGGCTCCCACGGTATTAAAATAACAGCCGATATTACGGTGAAAGAAATTACACTCAGCAAAGAGCTTCAGATGATAGTTCTTCCCGGAGGTATGCCGGGTGCAGATAACCTTGAAAATTGTCCTGAGGTTCAGGCAGCGCTAGATTATTGCTCAGATTCCGGGAAATTTATAGCTGCGATATGTGCGGCGCCTAAGATACTCGGACACAAAGGACTGCTGAATGACAGATATGCAACATGTTTTCCCGGCTTTGAAAATCAGCTTGGTGAAGCTAGACTCACTTCTCAGCTTGTTGCAGCTGACGGCTTGTATATTACAGCTAAGGGTGCAGGAGCGGCTTTGCCTTTTGCTTTAAGGCTTGTTGAAGTACTGTATTCTAAATCCAAGGCTGAACAGCTGGAGGCGTCGCTGCAATGCAGATGACAGAATTTAATGATAAAAATTCGCTTAGAAATTTTTTTAAGAAAGTCCGAAGCGAAATGACGGAAGAGGATAAGGAACAGATCCACAGCATGATCCTGAAAAATATTATCGGATCTCCTGAATTTATGGAAGCAAAAGAAGTCCTGACTTATATTGCTTCCGATATTGAAGTCGATACGTCAGGAGCTGTGCAGACCTCATTTGACAGCGGGAAACGCGTATTTGCTCCAAGATGTATACGCGGAACCAACTCAATGGATTTTTTTGAGATAAAGAGTTTTGATGATCTTGAAAAAGGATATTTCGGCATATCAGAACCTAAAGCATACTGTCAATCTGTTAAAAGCTATGAGTTTCCGATATGCCTTGTACCTGCTCTTTCATACGACAGTTATGGTTACAGACTTGGCTTCGGGAAGGGATTTTATGATAAATTCTTAGTCGGTTTTAAAGGAACGTCTGTAGGACTTTGCTACGACTGCTGTCTTTCCGAGTTGTTGCCGCATTCTAATTACGATATTCCGGTAAATATTTTAATTACAGAAAGTAGAATAATAAGATTTGCAAATAATGAGAGGACTGATAAATAAAATGGATGAAAAAGATTTTAATATTGACGATATCATAAACGATGTCAATTCTAAAAAGCTTGCAAATGAATCCAAGCCAGAGATGGAAAACGATATTTCCTTTAACGATAATACTGAAACTGAAAATAAGGTATCAGATCAGGAAACAGAACAAACTGACGAAAATATATCGGACACTGAGGAAACCGAAAAATCCACTGAAGATATTCATCTGAATGATGAAGATAATCAAGATGTTTCTTCTGGTGCTGAACCGATCATTGAACCGGAAAACAATAAAAAAGAGAATATATACTTGAAAACCTCTGACGCTGTTCAAAAGAAAAATATACATAAGAAGAAAAAAAGGAAAAAGAATAAGCAGGTCAATACATCTATTTTCAGCGGTCTGATTATTGTGATTTTAATACTGACCGTATCGCTGGTAGTGGCAATCGGAGGTATTTCGCTGGGTATGGAGTATACCGGTATGGGGAAAAGCGAGAATGAGATTACCTTTAATATTCCAAAAAATTCATCGACAGACGATATTGCACAGATCTTGGCTGATAACCAGATCATAAATAATAAGCTTCTGTTTAAACTTGCAATGAAGCTTAAAAGTCCAGCTGCTATTTATCCGGGAGATATTACGCTTCACCCGTCTATGGGATATGCCGCTGTAATAGACGAGCTTGCAACTATGCGTGAATCCTATGAAACAGTTACTATAACTTTTAAAGAGGGCATTACGCTGCTGGACGCCGCTAATCTGCTTCAGGAAAACGGTGTTTGTTCAGCTGACGAATTTCTGTTTGAATTCAATAAAAATCAGGGTTTTGGATTTGAAAGCAAAGTAACTGATAATGAAGACGCATTCTATAGAATGGAAGGATTCTTCTTCCCTGATACCTATGAATTCTATGTTGGAGATTCGGTTTACAACGTAACTAAGATAATTCGCGAGCATTTTGAGGATAAAATAACCGATAAAATGTATGAACAGATGAAAAAGAAGAACCTTACGTTAAGCGAGGTAATGACCCTTGCTTCAATTGTTCAGTGGGAGGCTAACTCTGCCGGAGATATGCCTAAGGTAGCTTCGGTATTTCTTAACAGACTTGACGATTCGGATACTTTTCCATCGCTTCAGTCTGACGCAACTAAAAATTATATTGAAAAGGTTATAGATATAAAGGCTGATAATGATGCTTCTATAGAGCATTTTTCAGACAGCTACGATACATACGAGTGTCAGGGACTTCCTGCCGGACCTGTATGCAATCCGGGCCTTGATGCAATAAATGCAGTGCTTAATCCCGTAAAGAGTAATTATTATTATTTCTGCAATAATCTTAAAACTGGCGAAAGCTTCTTTGCAGAAACGTTGGAAGAGCATGAGGAAAATCTGAAAAAGGCCGGATTGGCTTAAACTTAAACGAAAGGAAACTTACTGATGTCTGAATCCGGGTTACTGGAAATTCTTTCGCCTGTCGGAGATATGGAACGCTTATATGCCGCTTTGGATTTCGGAGCCGACGCTGTTTACCTCGGCGGAAAAATGTTCGGAATGAGAGCGGCTTCCGCAAATTTTGATTTTGATACGTTACAAAAAGCAGCCGAGGAAACCCATAAGCGCGGCAAACGCTTATATCTGACCTGCAATACGCTTCCTCATAATAATGAAATCAAGAATTTTGAACGGTTTGCAAAAGAAGCTGCTGAATCAGGCGTTGATGCCTTGATTGCAAACGATATAGGAGTTTTTTCTCTTATAAAGAGATTTATTCCTGATATGGAAATTCATATTTCTACACAGGCCGGCATTGTTAATTATGTTACCGCAAATGAATTTTATAATATGGGTGCTAAAAGGGTAGTGCTTGCCAGAGAGCTATCTCTCGAAGAAATTGCAGAGATCAGAGCAAAAACACCTAAAGATCTGGAAATAGAGGTTTTTGTACACGGAGCTATGTGCGTAAGCTTTTCGGGAAGATGTTTGCTTTCCCAGTATTTGATAAATCGTGACGCAAATCGCGGTGAATGTGCTCAGCCATGCAGATGGGGATATCATCTTATGGAGGAAAAGCGTCCTAACGAATTCTATCCTGTTTTTGAAGATGAAAAAGGCACATATATACTTAATGCAAAAGACCTTTGCATGATCGATCACATTGATAAGCTTGCCGAGGCCGGCGTGGACAGCTTTAAAATTGAAGGGCGTGCAAAATCGTCATACTATGTGTCGGTTATAACCAATGCCTATCGTATGGCTATGGATATTTACAAACAGGCTTCTGACAAATTTGAACTGCCTGAATGGATTCATGATGAGGTATTTAAAGTTAGCCACAGAGCTTACTGCACAGGATTTTTCTTCGGTCATCCTAAAGACTGCCAGTATTACGAAAACAGCGGCTATATACGGAATTATGATGTTGTTGCAGTAATCGACGAATGCAGGAACGGCAGGATATATGCTCAGCAAAGAAATAAATTCAACAGAGGAGATATACTGGAAGTATTGGCACCAGGAAGTAAGCCGGTTAAGATCACTGCCGAAACAATTTTTAATGAGAAAGATGAAGAGGTGGAATCGGCTAATCATGCTATGATGAAATTTTCCGTTCCATGCAGCAAAGTTTTTCCTAAAAACTCAATCTTAAGAATCAAAAAATAAAAAAACGACCGGCAGACGAAAGTAATTTAGATTCGTCTGCCGGCCGTTTTTACTTTTTAATTTTAGATAATCTGTCTGCTATAGGGTTGTTTTCAGCTGCTTTTCGTAAATTATCATCAGCTAAATGCGTATATATTTCCGTTGTTGCTATGCTTTTATGACCTAAAATATCCCTTAAAACCAAAGTATCTACGTTACCGTGCTGATACATTATTGTTGCAGCTGTATGACGCAGCTTATGAGTAGTTATTCCAAGATTACCAAGCCCGGAACGTTTTAGACTTTCTTCAACTATCTGCTGAACACGGCGTTTAGATATCCTTGTTTTATTTGCCGATAAAAACATAGCGCTGCTGTCAACAGGGGGACGGACTCTCAAATAATCATCTATGGCGTCAATGCATAAATCATTCAGAAAAACAATTCGTTCTTTGCTTCCTTTTCCAAATAATCTAAGAGAACGATTATCCTTACTGAAATCGTTTAGATTAAGTCCGACAAGCTCACTCAACCGCATACCGCAGTTTAAAAAAAGCAGAATTATACAATAATCTCGCTCTTTAAATTTTGAATCAATATTTTGAAGCAAAGATAGGCTTTCTTCAAGCGAAAGATATTTAGGAAGCTTATTTTTTACTCTTGGAAGTTCTAGATCAATCAGGGGATTTTCGTCAATAAGCTTAGCTTTCTTGTGAAGATAAGTATAGAACTGCTTTAATGCTGATGTTTTTCTTGCGCGCGAAGCTGTTGAATTTCCGCGCTCATCTTTAAGAAACCTTAAATACTGATAGGCGTCATTCAGTGTAAAAGATTTGATAATAGTGAGCGGAATATCTTTGATTTTAATTTCGTGCCAGTCAGAATTTACATCAGCTAAATTATTTTTCAGCTTCAAGTATCGCAGAAAGGTACGCAGATCGATATAATAAGCTTCTTCAGTTCTATCTGCACGGTCTTTTACAACTTTTAGGTTGACTAAAAAGCTTTCAAGGTAATCCGGGCAATCTTCTAAGTATTCTTTTTTCATATTGCTTACACTCCTGTAGTTATCGCTTCTCTGTTGCACTAAATTTTTATTTAGTGCAACTTACTGTATTATAATTATATCACTTTCCGATTGGTTTGTCAATAAAAAAACGACAGTTTTATTCTGCCGTTTTATTTTTATTTACTTTAATTCAACTACTGTTACTCCGTCTTCGCCTTCACCATATACACCTTTTCTTGATGACTTTACATGAGGATGTCTTTTCAGATGATTACGAACTGCATTTTTTAAAACCCCTGTTCCTTTGCCGTGAATAATAGTTACAATACTTATGCCAGACATAACCGCGTTGTCAAGAAAATCATCCACTTCGTATAAACCGTCGTCAACTGCGTATCCTCTTATATCTAACTCAGACTGAACCTTTCTGGTCATTCTGCTCTCTACGCCAGTTGATGAAACATAAGAGTTAGATTTATTTTTTTTCTTGTTACCTTCCTTAGACGTATTGCTTTTTTCAATAAGCCTAAGCTTTGATATATCTATTTTAGTTTTCATAACTCCTACCTGAACAAAGCATATTCCTTTATTGTCCGGCGGAGAGACAAGTATTCCCTTGCGGTTTGTATCAGTAATTAATACGCTGTCTCCTTTTTTCAGCGGTCTTGGCAGTACATAATGCTCATTTTTGTTTTCTGATACAGGGTTTGCTTCCAAATAAAGCTTATTTATAGCGGTTTTATGAAGCTGTCTTGCACTTCTTACCATATCGGAAAAATCAGATTTATCCTTATCCTTTTTGATTTTTTCCAGCTCATCAAGCAATCTCTGAGATTGACGCTGAACGCTGCTTACAATTTCCGCAGAAACTTTCCTGGCTTTTTCAAGCTCTTCCTCTTTTTCGTTGTATAAGCGTTCACGTTCCTCTTGAAGCTGACCCTTTAATTTCTCACATTCCTTTTTGTATTGTTCAACTGCCCTGTTATTTTCCTCAAGACGAATTCGTGTTCTTTCGAGATTATCAATTATAGTTTCAAATTTCCTGTTTTCCGAGGTTATGAGTGACTGAGCATAATCGATTATTTCTTTAGGCATTCCCAGACGTTCAGATATAGCAAACGCATTTGATTTGCCAGGAGTGCCTATTATCAGCCTGTAAGTAGGCTTTAATGTTTCCACATTGAATTCACATGACGCATTTTCCACTTCAGGAGTATTCAATGCATACATTTTAAGCTCCTGATAATGAGTCGTCGTAATAGTCGTAGAGCGATTACTTTTTAAATCTTCTATAATAGCAACAGCTAAAGCAGCGCCTTCTACCGGATCGGTGCCTGACCCCAGTTCATCTAGAAGCACAAGGCTTTTTTCATCTGCTTTTTCAAGTATTTCTACAACTCGGTTCATATGCGAAGAAAAAGTAGAAAGGCTCTGCTCTATGGACTGCTGATCGCCTATATCTACAAGTATATTTTTATAAATTGATATTTTGCTTCCGTCAGATACCGGTATCAGTAAACCGCACATTGTCATCAAGGTCAGAAGTCCTACAGTCTTTAAAACTACAGTTTTTCCTCCCGTATTAGGCCCTGTTATGATAAGCGTTCCGTATTCTTCCCCTATTGAAAAATTGATTGGAACTACATCATCGGCATTGATAAGAGGGTGTCTGGCTTTATTTAAAACTATTATATTTTTATCATTTAATTCAGGCGCACAGGCTTTCATTGCGGCAGCCAGATTAGCTTTTGCAAAGTACAGATTAAGCTCGGCAGCAGCATTATATCCTGAAATAAGCTGATCCTTTATCTGAGCACACTCAGCGGAAAATTCTGAAAGGATCCTATGGATCTCGTCCTGTTCTTTTCCTTTAAGTATTCTTATATCATTATTTGCTTCAACAACAGACATAGGCTCAATAAACAGCGTTGAACCTGTTGCGGACGTATCATGTACAAGACCGTTTACCTGTCCCTTATGCTCGCTTTTTACAGGAAGTACAAATCTTCCGTCCCGTATAGTTACAATTGAATCCTGAAGATATTTATTTACACTCGAAGATTTTATCATTTTATCGAGAGTTTCTCTTATCCTTATTCCGGAATTGGCGATCTTTCTTCTTATAGACAACAGCTCTGTACTTGCGTCGTCAGCCAACTCATTTTCATCTATAATCGCCTTATCAAGTCTTTCTTCTAAATATTTATTTGGAAAAAGACATTCAAACAGATGATCCAGTTCATTTTCATTGTCTTCGATATTTTTATACCAGCCAGAAAGAATATTTATCTGCGCTAAAACTCGTTTGATATCAAGCAGTTCTTTTAACGACAAAACTGCACCGGCGTCTGCACGTTTTAAAGCGGCGGAAATATCTTTCATTCCGTAAAATACAGGAGTGCCGTATTTTACAGACAAATCAAAGGCACATACAGTTTTATTTATTTCACGCTGAACAGTATACAGATCATCAGACGGAACAATGCTAAGAGCCATTTCTCTGGTTTTTTCATTTGAGCAATGATCCGCCAGCATTTCCAGTATTTTATGTAGCTCCAGCGTTTCGTAATTTTTATTCAAGGTTTTCACCGCCTATAAAAGTTTATAAAATCTTAAAGTTTCAAAATCATTTGTAAAATAATAGCCTGTAAACTTTTCTGTAAAATCAGAAAGCTTTTTAAGATAAGTTTCACTGATTTTAAAATTAAATAGTTTACTGTAATCTGTAAGGGCTATATATCTGACTATATAAAGCAGGGTTTTGTCAAGTTTATAATCGTAAATACTGTCCGGATTACGGCAGCATTTTTCACATTCAAGCAAACCTGACCTGAAATTAAAATGCATTGCTTCAGTTTCATATATAAAACAATGATTGCATCCGATAAGATACGGTCTGAAACCAAGCTCACATAAAAGCCTGAATTCAAAGATAGATTTTAGCAGATCTGGTTCTCTTGTTCCCTTATCAAGAAAATAAAATGTGTTAAGTGTCAGTTTTAATATTTCGCTGCAATCGTTATTCTCGATCCTTGAATAGCACAGCAGATCGGTGAAATAACAGGCAAGAGATGTTTTTTTTACGTCAAGCCTAAGCTCATAGAAAATATTTATTGATTCTGCACTGTTTAAAAAATAATTGACATGACCACGCGCATCCTTTTTTTCCTCTGTACAAAACAGGGAATATGAAAATACCTGCGTCGCAGATGATGATTTCTGACTCTTCATTCCGCCCCTTACAAAAATATCTATAATACCATTATCAGCACACAGAACCGTTATAGATTTGCTTGATTCTCCCCTGCCCTTTTCCCGTATGACAAGCCCTTTAAAGGTTTTCATTGAATTGTCCCTCTTCGGATTTCTTATATTTCAGGTAATCTTCTATTTTGCCGCTTTTGCAGAATTCTTCCCACAGGCTCATATATAACAGCTCCTTTATATTTGAAACTATATATATTGTTTGCACATATCTTAAAAGATATAATCGGTAATTTTTTCAGGAATTATGATAATCCGAAATTCTTTATCATTCCTTCACGGTTTCTCCAACCTTCCTTTACCTTTATCCAACATTGAAGATTGACCTTTATCTGAAAAAACTGCTCAAGCTCCGCTCTTGCATCTCCGCCTATTTTTTTCAGCATTGATCCGTTTTTACCGATAACGATTCTTTTATGAGATTCACGTTCACAGTAAATAACAGCGGATATATCTAAAATAGGTTCTCCGCTTTTACTGTCGCGTTCGCCTAAGCTTTCGATCGAAACAGCTATACCGTGTGGGATTTCGTCATTAAGATTATTTAAAGCCTTTTCTCGTATAATTTCAGCCATAATAACCTTTTCCGGCTGATCCGTCAGGGTATCGTCCGGAAAATAATGAGGTCCTTCCACAGTAAACTTATCAATAGCTGACATAATTATGTCTATACCGTCGTTTTCAGCAACGCTTACCGGAATAACTTCTTCAAAGTCGTACAGATCCGAATATTCAGAAATTTTCTGCATTAAGGACTGCTTGTCCTCTATCAGATCAATTTTATTAAGAACAAGTATTACCTTGCTTTTATGGCTTATTCCAGACAATAGATCCCTTTCAGTCTGTGATACTGTCTTTGTACAGTCTGAAACCAGCAAAATTATGTCTACATCCGAAACAGAATCATTGATTGTTTTTATCATATGTTCGGACAGCTTGTTTTTTGCCTTATGAATGCCTGGAGTATCCATAAAAACATACTGTGTTGCTCCTTTTGTAACAACTCCGGTTATTTTGGTTCTGGTAGTCTGAGGCTTTGAGCTTACCGCGGCAATTTTTTCTCCGACCAATGCGTTTAAAAGTGAGGATTTTCCGGCATTGGGTCTACCTGCAATTGTAACGAATGCGTTTTTTGTATTATTCATTTTTTATATCCTTATCATTATTGTCAATAAACTTTTTTTCTGCTTGAACTGAAAAAATAAAAATGAACCAAAGCACAGCAGAGATTATTATTCCGATCAGCGCGGCAGAATTTCCTGCAAAATACTTGAAAATCTCTGAAAACACCTCGGGATCCCAGAAAATAATTGATCCTATAATTACCGAAAAAACAGCCGAACATAAAACTGCTCCGGCCGCTGCGTCTTTGGCTTTCTTAGCAAGAGGATCGTATTTAAGGGAGATCAGATCAATACACCTTTCAATAGCGCTGTTTACAAGCTCTAAGCATATTACTGCGCTTATTGTAAGAAAAATCACCATCTTTTCACATCGTGTAAATTCGTAAAATCCCATAAAAAGTATTACATAAAAAGCAGCACAGAGGTGAAAACGCATATTTCTTTCTGTTTTAATACAGTAACCTATTCCTGAAAAGGCATATTTAAAGCCTTTCAGAAAACGCTTTAAATTACTTTTTATATTCATGCTCATCAATTACAAAGCTCTGATCCCGCGATATTCCGAGAACTGACAGAATGCTTTCTTCTCTTTCACGCATCAGACGTTCCTGAAGCTTGCTTTCTTCATGATCATAACCAATAAGGTGAAGCATAGAATGAACAGTTAAAAATCCTATTTCACGCTCAATTGAATGTCCGTAAATTTCAGACTGCTTGTACGCTGTTTCAGCTGAAATAACAATATCACCAAGGAGATATGCATTTGTTTCATTGTTTATGTCATATTCACCGTTTTCTCCGAGAGGAAACGAAAGCACATCGGTTGCTCGGTCAATATTTCTGAATTCCTTATTCAACCTGTGTATCTCATTATCGTCAACAAAAGAAACGCTTACTTCATAATCGTCATTCATGCCTTCGCTGACAAGCACTGCGTGACAGCATTTCCTTATTAAAAGACGGATACCTACAGGAATTTTGCAAATATTCTGATTATCCGTAATCAGCACTTTAACCTTTCCCATGACTGCCTGAATTTCCTTTCTCGTAATATTTTTCATAAGCCTTTATTATATCCTGAACAAGCTTATGTCTTACAACGTCCTTTTCTGTAAACCTGTTTATGGAAATATCATCTATGCCCTTTAACACTCTTGACGCTTCAATGAGACCTGATTTTCTTGAATCCGGCAGATCGATCTGAGTTACATCTCCGGTAATGACAATTTTAGAATTAAATCCAAGCCGAGTCAGGAACATCTTCATCTGCTCCGGAGTGGTATTCTGTGCTTCATCAAGAATAATGAACGAATCGTCAAGAGTGCGTCCCCTCATATATGCAAGCGGAGCTACCTCTATGCAGCCTCTTTCCTGCTGCTTTGCAAACGTTTCAGGTCCCAGCATTTCAAACAATGCATCATAAAGAGGTCTGAGATACGGGTCTACCTTATTCTGAAGATCTCCCGGAAGAAATCCAAGCTTTTCCCCCGCTTCAACTGCAGGTCTTGTAAGAATTATTTTATTTACCTCATGCGCTCTAAAAGCCTTTACCGCCATAGCTACAGCCAGATAAGTCTTTCCGGTTCCGGCAGGTCCGACTCCCAGAACGATGGTTTTACTTCTTATTGCGTCTACATATTTTTTCTGCCCCAGAGTTTTAGGCTTTACTATCCTGCCTTTCATTGTAACACAGATACCGTCGTCGGTAAGATTCTGTATTTCATTCTGAGCGCCTTCTTTGACCAATGAAAAAATATATCTGATATTCTGCTCATTTATATTTTCGCCCTTATTCGCTAGAGTAATAAGCGCTTCAACAGCTTTAGAAGCTGAATATACGTTTTCTTCCTCGCCCGTTATTTTAATATCGCTTCCTCGGCTGAGTATAACGACATTATACTGTCTCTGAATGAGATTGATATTTTCATCGTAATTACCAAACAGATTTAAAACAACGTCCATTCTGTCAACATTTATAGTTTTTTCTATCATTAAAAATAATCAATCCTTTCGGCAGCTTGATCCCAAGCCTTGCCTTTATTTTATACCTTTATAAGTATATCATATTTTTTTTCAGAATGCAATGTATACGGCGGTGTTTTTCAGGCAATATCTCTACTTATTTATAAAAAACTCTACCTCCCGGCTTATATCTCCGTACAAAGTATACTGAACCGTTACTTCCGCGCCTTCATCGGTAATTTTTTCGGAACGTTCAGCTTTCTTTATCTCATAGTCTTCTAAAAAATTATTTTCATATTTATCAGCCTGTTCATTTGCCAGACTTAAAGCCTCATCTTCCGAATAAGTATAATTTTCCCGTGTTATTTTATGTAATTCGGTATGAGTTATTCCGATAGGAAGTTCAAAACCGAATATAGAAAATCTGTTGGTACTTGAGCTTTCGCTGAATCTTCCCTCCTCCTTTGAAAAAAACAATGGGATATCAGCGTCAAAAAGTTTAAAATAATTCTTTTTTACAGGTTTTTCTGATGTAACATCCTTTACATCGTTAAAAGGCTGATAAAAGGTTTGGGACTGAATAAAGGTGCCGTATATCTTGCCTAAAGATCTTGCGTATCTTTGAGTTACGTCTTTAATTTCCTTGCCGTCTTTATAGGATATCTTTTCAGTAATAACTGTTCCGCTTACAAGTATATCGCCCTTCTTTACACCGCTCCCTACAGTTGTTACCAGCTGTCCGTCGTACACCTCGATTTTATCAATAACTGCGTCATATTTTGCTACAAGATCGCAAGGCATTCTTATTTTTCGGGATTCAGGCTTGTCAACATTTTCGACAACGTCTATTATAAGAGAAGAACCGTCACAGGTAATTCCCGCCCATGAAATACCGTCTACCTTCTGTTTCAGCTCCCTTTCCAGTACTGTACAGTTGATAGATGGAATAAAACAGCCCGTGTCAACTCCGTTTTCATGAAGAACAGCGGTTATATCCCTTCTGATCTCTTCGCTGTCACATAATATTTCTAACTTGAGCATTAAATTTGACATTATAAATGATATAATTAAGACCAGAACGCCTCCTGCAACAAGACCTTTGCGTCCTATGAATCTTTTTATTAGAAAGAAAAGTCCCTTTTTCTTTGTTATTTTATATTCAAGGGAAAGCAAATCGAATTCTTCTTCAATTATACCTTTGCACCATATAGATGTTTCAAGATATAGTATTCCCTTGATCTCTGTTATGCTTTTGCAGGGAATATTATTTTCCATAATAAATTTATACAGCTTTTCATAGCTGTCACCGATTATTTCATAGCTTATATTTCCAAAGCTCATTATTCTCTCTCCTTCAGCCTTCTGGATGTAAGTGAAACGGATTCTACAGTACCGGTAACCTCTACTGAATCCGTACAGTAATTGCTTAAAGAAAGATCGTGACCCCAAATTTCGATCTGAAAGCTGCCTGTAGTTACCCGTGCAAGTACTTCGTTGCATTCAAGTATCTGCTTGCAGTTTTCAATAATAACCTTCTTGTTGTCAAGAATATTTATGTATGAGTTAAGACACATAAATTCCTTTGCTTTTCCTGTGAATTTTATATTTGGCGCTTTTCTTTTCATGCAGATCACTCCGTTTTCTTTTTTATACAATTATATTGTCCGACTTTCGGACATATACTTAAATGATAAATAAAACGGATGACCTATACAGGAGGAATTATGATATTAACCAAACAAAAGACCGCTCCCTATTTATTTAGCGCAGCAGCAATTCTTTACTGTGTGCTTTTAATTACTAATGCAGAAGCAGTGACCGATGGAATAATCGAATCAATATTCAGATGTATTAATATTATTGTACCATCTTTATTTGCATTTATGGCAGTTTCAGGCGTTATAATAAAAAGCCGTATATATTCATATATATCAAAGCCTTTTCATTTTTTCAGTAAATACATACTTAATGTACCGGATAATTTGTTTTTTATTTTTATTCTGGAAAATATATCAGGCTACCCTATCGGCATAAAACTTCTTTCAGATATGGTCAAGGAAGAAAAAATACCGCCCAGAACAGCTGAAATAATGAGCTGCTACTGCTATGCAGGAGGTCCTGCATTTCTTACCGGAGCAGTCGGACTTGCAGTATTCGGAAGCAAAAAAGTTGGTCTTTTAATGTTTCTATCAATACTTACAGCTAATTTCCTGGTGGGAATGGTAATGAACAGAATTTTTAAGCTAAAGTGCCTTGACAGTGGCAATTCCTTTGTTTTTAAACCTGAAACAGTAATTAATTCTATAACCGAAGCCGGAAGATCGCTTTTCGTGATGTGCGCCCTAATTGTTTTTTTCTCTACAATAATCTCCGTATTGGATAGCTGCAACGTATTCGGTCTGTTAGCTGATAATTTCAATATAACTGACAACGGTTCAGTTTTGATAAAATCCTTTCTTGAAATATCCTCAGTAACCCGTCTTACAGGAGCTCCGTACCGACTGATCCCGCTTATAACATCAATCTGCGGGTTTGGCGGAATATGCGTTATACTTCAGATAATAGCGGTAAATCAAAACAGCTTTTCCCTAAGAATGTTTTTTTTAACAAGAGGAATTTGCTTTATAATTCAATATTTTGTAAGTTTATTTATATTTATGCTTTTCAATAACAAATATGTTGCCGCTTCCGCAGCTCAGCCTGAAATAATCGTCGATTTTAACAATTTTGTTCCGTCAATTTGCTTAATAATGATGATTTTTTTATTAGTTTTGAGAAAAGACTAGTAATTTGTAAAGAACTATGTTATAATAAAAAAGTAAAATAATCAATTACTTTAAAGGAGTTGTATATATTATGGCTAAGAAAAAGAATTACTTCGGAAATGAAATTCAGCCTTCATGCTCATATTGCCTCTACGGTAACCGCTCAAAGGAAGGCAATAAGGTTTTATGTGAAAAGCAGGGACTGGTTGATGCTGACTACAGCTGTAAAAAATGGGTATACGATCCAATCAAGCGTATTCCGAAAAAACAGCTGAGTATTCCTAATCAGGAAGACGATATTATATAATTACATATTCCCGAATTTATCGACAGCCTTTAACGGCTGTCTTTTATTTTATGTGAAAATACCCGGTAGGACTTATGAATCCCTCCGGGTATTGATATATAATCTTTGAAACAAAAGCTTTTCAATACTGAAACTGTCTTTTCACATGGCGTATATCCTTGCCAAGAAAAGGAATAGGTTCAAAGCAGCCTGTAATTCTCGAAACAATTCTCTCATTATATCTTCCGTTCAGTTCAGATACAGAAAGATTTGTTGAAATTATCGTAGGCTTATCAAGATTTATTCTGCTGTTTATAATGTCATATAAAGCCGATTCGTTAAACGCCGTCTGAAATTCTGAACCAAGATCGTCTAGGATAAGCAGATCAGCGCCGATAAGTATACTGAGAGTATCCCCTTCAGATCTTCCGAACCGTTCATTCTCAACTGCCCTGAGAAAATCCAGTATTGAACCGAAAGCAACATTAAAGCCGTTTTCCGTCAGCTGCTTTGCAATACATGAGGAAAGAAAAGTTTTTCCCAAACCAGTTTTCCCGAAAAAAAACAGCGAAGGGGAACCGTTTCCGAAGTTCAATGCATAATCCCTGCAATACTGATAATTCTGAGCCATCTTTTCTCTGGGCGAAACTCCGCCGGAGCTTCCGTTATCATAGTACTCAAGACGGAATTCACAAAAATCGTGAAGCTTGATATGACAATTCTGATTTATATCCTCAATAGTATATTTTTTCAGAAGCTTTTTAAAGCAATCACATCTTGTACCGCCGATATACCCGGTATCCCCGCACTTTTTACAGGTATAGGGAATATCAAGATAATCTCTGTCACCCTTAACGGCTTCAAGCAGCTCCCTGACCGCTTCCTGTGTTCTGAGGTTTTTTTCTTTTACGATATCAATGATCTCAGCGGTATCATCTCTTTTTTCCATGACAAGTCTGATAAGCTGAGTTCCGGTATTTGCCAACGACTTCTGCAATACATCTATTTCAGGTGCAAGCTGACTTATCTCAGCTGTTCGCTCCGTGTGTATCCTCTCGGCATTCCTGCGTCGTCTGCTCAGTTCCGCCTCTGCCCGTTCAAAAGCCTGTTCACTGTACTTCATTATTTACCACCCTTGCTGTTAGGATTATAGTTCATGGCAAACTGCTCCCATTCATCAAGGTCATAGGAGGTTTCCTTATTTTTTTCGCTGTACTTCTTTTTTGTTGTTCCTGAAAACTTCACATCATCGTCAGCTGCCTGTTCTGGAGATTTTATACTCTTTCCCGCCCAGTTTTTCAGTATCCCGTCAATATAGCTGAAACTCAGCTTGTTTTTGCTGTCCATGCACTTTTCATAAGCGATTTCCAGCATATCCGTACCGAAGCCCATTTGATTCCATTTATCGAAGTATTCAATCTGCCTTTTTGACGGCTTGCTATCAAGTCCTAATACCTTCGCCGCCTTATTCTGATAAGATCTAGCCTTTGACTGCCTTATAATTTCCGCCTCAATATCCGAATAGCTTACAATACCTCGTTCAAACCAGTTTCTTGCTACTGTTTCTATGTATGCAAATCTGTCCTTTCCGAGCTGTCGGCAGTACTCGGCTATCATAAGTATTGAAGCCGCTGAAAAGCCGTAGTATTCGTATAAATTCACTAGACCTGCCGTTTCGGTAGCGTTTATAGTCCGGCAAAGAGTTTTCTGTATATCGTTTATAAGCATTTTTATTTCTTCATTTTTATCTGCGATCTCTGCCAGTTCTTTCGGAGAATATTTTACCAATGATCTTACTGCCGAAGAATTGCGTCCCGGATTAACAGATTCTGCGGTGCTTACCGGTGCTGTCCTAACAATCGGCTCAGCAGCTTTTTTCCCTTCATCAGCTGAAGCTTTAATACAGCCGCCCTCAATTTTGTCGGCTGCTATAACTCCTCTTCCTATCCAATATATAACGGCGTCGTGAGCAGTTTGTTCACTTACTCCCGCTTGCTCCGCCAGAAGCTCGGTATCGGCAATATTGGAATTGCTGCACAGAATACACAGCAGAACTTTTACAAATTCTCCGTCGCTTAGTTTTATATAATCGTCAACAACACTGCACGGTACGGAAAAAAACCTTCCCCAGCGGTCACAGCTTATCCGATATATCATTTTTTCAGCCCTTTACTTTTTTCTTGCTTTTAATTATATCATGAACCATTGTTAATTGCAAGTAAAAAACGCACAAAAAAGAGCGGCAGAGAGCCGCTCTCGATAATACTTCTATAGCATTTTTTTCAGGTAATGACCTGTATATGATTTTTCGCAAGCGGCAATTTCCTCAGGAGTTCCCGTTACAACGATTTCTCCGCCCCGGTTGCCGCCCTCAGGTCCCAGATCTATAATATAGTCGGCAGTTTTTATAACGTCCAGGTTATGCTCAATTACCAAAACGGTATTTCCTGCGTCGCAAAGCTTCTGCAATACTTCTATCAGCTTATGAACGTCAGCAGTATGAAGACCCGTTGTAGGCTCGTCAAGAATATATATCGTCTTGCCCGTTGACCGCTTTGAAAGTTCGGTCGCAAGCTTTACTCTCTGAGCCTCTCCTCCGGAAAGCGTTGTAGCCGGCTGACCGATCTTTATATATCCAAGGCCTACCTCGTACAGGGTTTCAAGCTTTCTTTTTATTTTAGGGATATTCTCAAAAAAGCTTACTCCCTCTTCGACTGTCATTTCCAGCACATCATATATAGATTTGCCCTTATACTTTATTTCCAGCGTTTCACGGTTGTATCTTTTCCCCTTACAGACCTCGCAGGGAACGTAAACATCAGGAAGAAAATGCATTTCAATTTTAAGTATTCCGTCACCCTCGCAAGCCTCGCAGCGTCCTCCCTTTACATTAAATGAAAATCTACCGGAATTATAGCCCTTCATTTTAGCTTCGCTCGTCTGTGCAAACAGCTCTCTTATATCGTTGAATACTCCCGTATACGTCGCAGGGTTTGATCTCGGAGTTCTTCCGATAGGCGATTGGTCTATATCTATAACCTTATCAAGGTTTTCAAGTCCCAGCATTTCCTTGAAATCTCCGGGACGCAGCTTTGCTCTGTTAAGCCTTCCTGCAAGCTCCTTATAGATTATTTCGTTTACAAGTGACGACTTTCCGCTTCCCGAAACTCCGGTTACACAGGTAAAAGTACCTAGGGGTATTTTTACTGAAATATTTTTAAGATTATTCTGCTTGGCGCCTTTAATTTCAAGATACTTTCCGTTTCCCTTGCGTCTTGCTTCGGGTACGGGAATTTTTCTGCGTCCGCTAAGATACTGACCGGTTATCGAATCCCCGCAAGCCATTATGTCTTCAACTGTTCCTGCGCATACGATCTCTCCTCCGTGAATTCCTGCTCCAGGACCGACGTCTACTATATAATCAGCATTGTACATAGTATCCTCGTCATGCTCTACTACGATAAGAGTATTTCCGAGATCTCTCAGACGTTTAAGCGTAGCAATAAGCTTATCATTATCCCGCTGATGAAGTCCGATCGACGGCTCATCCAGTATATACAGAACTCCCATAAGCGATGAGCCTATCTGCGTAGCAAGGCGAATACGCTGACTTTCTCCGCCCGAAAGAGATCCGCTTGAACGTGAAAGCGTCAGGTATTCAAGACCTACACTTTTAAGAAATCCCAGACGTTCCCTTATTTCTTTTATTATTCTCTCACCTATAAGTCTTTCCCTTTCAGTAAGCTCCAGCCCGTCAAAAAACTCCAGTGCCTCGTTTACCGAAAGACGGGTAAGCTGACTTATATTCAGTCCTCCTACTGTAACGGACAGGCTTTCCTTTTTTAGTCTTTCTCCTTTGCAGACAGGACATTTTTCATCGCTCATTACCGTTTCTATATCAGCCTTTGAATACTCGCTTGCCGATTCCCTGTAGCGCCTTTCAAGATTCGGAATTATGCCCTCGAATTCGGCGCTGTAATCCGATTTATAATACTCAGTCTGTCTGGAAAGCTTCAGTTTCTGCCCCTGAGTTCCGTAAAGGAATATATCAATTGCGTCGGGATCAAGATTTTTTACAGGCTCGTCAAGTGAAATATTGTAGGTTTCTGATATTGCCTTATAATACATCATAGCGATAGAACTGTCGTCAAGACTGTTCCAGCCGCTTGCTTTTATAGCTCCCTGTCTGATGGACAGATCGGCATTTGGAATGATCAGCTTAGGGTCTATCTTCTTGAACACTCCAAGTCCCGTACATTTTTCGCAGGCTCCGAAAGGATTGTTGAAGGAAAACATTCTGGGAGTAAGCTCTTCTATAGAAATATTATGCTCCGAACAGGAATAGTTCTGTGAAAAATGCATTTCCTCTCCGCCTACGACATCAACTGTTAAAAGTCCTCCCGTAAGCGACGATACTATTTCAATACTGTCGGTAAGCCTTGATTTTATTCCGGGCTTCATTACAAGTCTGTCTACTACTATCTCTATCGTATGCTTTTTGTTTTTTTCAAGCTTTATTTCCTCTGAAAGATCGTATACTATTCCGTCGATACGCACCCTTACATAACCGGATTTTCTAGCCTGATCAAGCTCCTTGCGGTATTCGCCCTTACGCCCTCTTACTATCGGAGCCATAAGCTGAATTTTAGTTCCTTCTTCAAGCTCCATAAGCTTATCTACGATCTGATCAACAGTTTGCTGACGTATTTCCCTTCCGCAGACTGGACAGTGCGGAACGCCTATTCTCGCATAAAGCAGACGAAGATAATCATAAATCTCCGTTACCGTTCCTACTGTAGACCTCGGATTTTTTGACGTGGTTTTCTGGTCTATTGAAATTGCCGGAGAAAGACCTGTTATTGAATCAACATCAGGCTTTTCCATCTGCCCTAAAAACTGCCTTGCGTATGACGAAAGCGACTCCATATATCTTCTCTGTCCGTCGGCAAAAATTGTGTCAAACGCCAATGATGATTTTCCCGAACCTGACAGTCCCGTAAGTACGATAAGCTTATCCCTCGGTATTGTCAGATCGACATTTTTGAGATTGTGCTCTCTCGCTCCCTTTATAATAATTTCATTGCTCTGCATTTTTTCACTTTCCTATCTATTAAAATAATCTTTTCCTGTACATAATCTCACGGCTTCGGGAATATCCTAACTTTTCATAACACGCCTGTGCGCTTATATTTTTGTCAGAGGTAAATAATTGGTATCCCGCAATATTCTTACCCTTAAAGTATTCTTCAATATAACTGAATACAGCAGTCGCCACGCCAAGTCGTCTGAAATTTTCATCAACAAACAATTCCGTTATCTCCGCGTAAAAGTTTTTATAGCACATTGATTTAAAAATCTGAACACAGCAAAATCCAATAAGCTTTCCTCCGCTTTCGGCGACAAACACCTCTTCCTGATCATTTTGGATAAGGGAATTTTTCAACAGTTCAAAATCCGTCACACCCTCGCCATTAAAGATCTCATTCAATTGAAAAAGCTGTCCGACATCGGATAACTGGGCTTTTCTGACTTTAAAATTCATTACTTCTCCCTTCTCAGCTGTCTTGTCACGCAAAAATGCGGCATATTTAAATTCAAATTTTTCCGCTTACTTAATTTGCTTTGTAAGCTTGGTGATAAGCGCTTAGGAATATTCATCACAGGTCATATTTTATCATTTCTTTTTGAATTATTCAATAACTTCAATTTTATTATCGGTTAACAGTATCGCCTGATCGTCCGTCAAACATAAAAGGAGAGACCTTCAAAAAACTACAAAAACTACTTCTTCTCCCCTCTAAGTTCGGCAATCTTATCACGCAGGAATGCGGCGTGTTCAAATTCCAGCATTTTTGCCGCTTCTTTCATCTGCTTTGTAAGCTTGTCGATCAGGACTGCCGCTTCACGCTTGGAAAGCTTTGTCTTCTGCCTTGCCTCATACTCGACCTCTTCCTTTGTAGAGATCTCGATAACGTCACGAATGTCTTTTTTAATTGTCTTAGGAATGATTCCATGCTCCTCATTGAACTTCATCTGCAATGCACGGCGACGTTCGGTTTCAGTAATTGCAAGTTCCATTGAACGGGTAACCGTGTCGGCGTACATTATGACCTTGCCCTCGGAATTTCTTGCCGCGCGTCCTATCGTCTGAATAAGCGAGCTTTCAGACCTAAGGAAGCCCTCCTTATCAGCATCGAGGATCGCTACTAACGATACCTCAGGCAAATCAAGGCCCTCTCTCAGCAGATTGATTCCGACCAGCACGTCAAACTCTCCAAGACGAAGATCGCGTATAATCTCCATACGCTCAATAGTATCAATATCGTGGTGCATATATCTCACAGCAATGCCGAAGTTTTTCATATAAGTCGTAAGATCCTCAGCCATTTTCTTTGTAAGTGTCGTTACCAGCACACGCTCCTTGCGCTCTATTCTTATGTTTATCTCTGAGATCAGATCTTCGATCTGACCCTCTGTCGGACGAACCTGAATTTCAGGATCGAGAAGCCCTGTAGGACGAATTACCTGTTCTACTATTTGCTTTGACTTTTCACGTTCTATAGGACCTGGGGTTGCCGAAACAAATACAGCCTGATTTATATGCTTATAGAATTCATCAAAAGTCAGAGGACGGTTGTCCAGAGCTGAAGGAAGCCTGAAGCCATAATCTATCAAAGTCTGCTTTCTTGCTCTGTCTCCTGCGTACATTCCCCTCACCTGCGGAAGTGAAACATGACTTTCGTCAACCATAAGCAGAAAATCATCGGGCAGATGGTCTAAGAGCGTATACGGAACTGCTCCCTTAGGGCGTCTTGCAAGAACCCTCGAATAGTTTTCAATTCCCGAACAGAAGCCTACCTCCTCCAGCATTTCAATATCATAATTTGTGCGCTGAGCAATACGCTGCGCTTCTATCAGCATATCGTTGTCCTTGAAATACTTGATACGCTCGTCAAGCTCCTCCTTCAGCTCTTCGATTGCATCGTGGAGCTTCTCACGTCCGACAATATAATGAGTTGCAGGGAAAATAGCCGCATGATTAAGAAAACCGATTATTTCGCCGGTTATAACGTTTATCTCAGTAATACGCTCGATCTCATCCCCGAAAAACTCAACTCTTATTGCGGTATCTGTATTGGCAGCAGGGAAAATTTCGACTACGTCACCTCTTACCCTAAATTTATTTCTTACGAAATTAATATCATTACGCTCATACTGAATACCGACAAGCTCAGCGATCAGCTTTTCACGGGATTTCTCCATACCCTTTCTGACCGAAACTACCATAGATTTATACTCTTCAGGATCGCCAAGAGAATAGATACAGGAAACGGAAGCGACTATTATAACGTCCCTTCTTTCGGCAAGCGCAGTAGTTGCCGAGTGACGAAGCTTATCTATCTCGTCGTTAACCGAAGAATCCTTTTCAATATATACGTCCTTGCTTGGCACATACGCTTCCGGCTGATAGTAGTCATAATAAGACACAAAATACTCAACAGCATTTTCGGGGAAGAATTCCTTGAACTCGGAGCAGAGCTGAGCCGCAAGAATCTTATTATGTGCAAGTACAAGAGTAGGACGGTTTACTCTTTCAATTACGTTTGCCATTGTAAAGGTTTTTCCCGAACCTGTTACGCCAAGCAGAGTCTGTTCCTTCATTCCGCTGTTTATTCCGCTTACAAGCTTTTCGACAGCTTCCGGCTGATCCCCGGCAAGCTTATAATCAGATACAAGTTTAAATTTATCCATAGTGATCCTTTCAATCATTTTTACGAACGTTTGTTTATAATTATAATACACTATTTTTTCTTAAATGTCAATACCTTTAGAACAAATTTTCTGAATAAAATTATTCCTCTTGAAAAAAATCATAAATGAGAGTATAATTAATGTAATAAAATTAAAGCGGTGAATATATGAAAGAATTTACAATAAATGAAAATGACTCTGAACAGCGAATGGATAAATTTATATCAAAGGCTGTTCCTCTGCTGCCTAAAAATCTGATGTATAAATATCTGCGTCTGAAAAGAATCAAACTCAACGGGAAAAAATGTGAAATATCGACCCGTCTTAATATCGGCGATACCGTACAGATGTACATTAACGACGAATTTTTTACAGGAAAAACCAAATCCGGATATTCTTTTATGTCCGCTCCTGCCGTTTTGAATATTGTTTACGAGGACAGTAATATTATGCTGCTGGATAAAAAGTGCGGACTTGTAGTTCACGAGGACGAAAGCGGCTCAAACGATACTCTTATCAACCGAGTCCTGCACTATCTGTACGAAAAGGGTGAATACCGTCCGGAATACGAGCATTCCTTTTCTCCTGCGCTGTGCAACAGGATCGACAGAAATACCGGAGGAATAGTTATCTGCGCTAAAAATGCCGAAAGCCTAAGAATCCTTAATCAAAAAATAAAGGACAGAGAGCTAAATAAAAAATACCTGTGCGTTACCGTAGGTATCCCGAAAGAAAAAAACGCAGTTCTTCAGGCGTACCACGAAAGAAACGAACGGTCAAAGACAGTTAGGATCTCAGATAAAAAAATGCCCGGCAGCAAGACAATAATTACGAAATACAAGGTTATTGCTGAAAACAAAGAACAGGATCTTGCACTTTTGGAGGTCGAGCTTATTACGGGCAGAACACATCAGATAAGGGCACACCTTTCCTATATAGGTTATCCGTTACTCGGCGACGGGAAATACGGTATAAATAAAATCAACCGTGAATATAATGTAAAGACTCAGGCGCTGTATTCGTACAAGCTGAAATTCGATTTTAAGTCAGATGCCGGCTGTCTGGAATATCTTAACGGAAGATGCTTTGAAGTTAAAAACGTCTGGTTTACCGAAATGTTCCGAGATTGACTGATCAAGCTGCTGATATAATCCCTGAAAAAAGATTATTGGAAAACTATTCTTTTTTTCATGTGCAAATCATAAAAAATATATTCTGAAAATTTGTGCAATCATACAAGCTTTGTCAAAATCTCGACAAATTTTAGTCAAATTACTCAAAAAACTTGATTATTTTCGATAAATATGATATAATTATTATATTATTTTTCAAGTTATATAAGCAGAAGATTGGAGGATTCGCTATGGTAGGCGATTTACATTGTCACACAACACTTTCCGACGGATCTCTGGGTATTGAAGAAGTCATAGTTCAGGCAAAAAGAATGGGACTTGATTTTCTTGCAATAACCGATCATGATACTCTGTCGTCCTCAAACCGCGCACAGATCTTGGGAGATCGTTACGGTGTAAAAATAATTCCTGCCGTAGAGCTTTCCGCTTGGGATAAAAAAAGAAATTCAAAGGTTCATATATTATGCTATGCTCCGCAGAAGCCAGATCGTCTTGAAGGTCTTTGTCTTAAATCCTGTTCTATCAGAACTGAATGTGCAAAGGATATGATTGAAAAGGTAATGGAACGCTACCCTATTCCGTCCGACGCGGTAAGAATGTATACAAAAGGCTCAAAGAGTATTTTCAAGCAGCACATTATGAGGGCGCTTGTAAATTACGGATATGCTACCGAGCTTTACGGAGATGTAAATGATGAGTTATTTAAATTTCCGGACGGCGAATGTCTTGTTACCCGCGAATATCCTGACGTTAATTTCGTACTTGATCTTATTCATTCCTCTAAGGGCGTTGCGGTAATGGCTCACCCGTATATGTTTAACAATATTGATCTCTTACATGAGCTTGCAGAAGCGGGAAAATTAGACGGCGTTGAGGTTTATCATCATTCAGCCGACGAAAAAAAGCAAAAGGATCTTGTTGATTTCGCGTCAGAGTATGACCTTATATGCACAGGAGGCTCAGATTTTCACGGGCTTTATAACGAAGTCGCTACTCATATCGGCAGCATGACTACAGACAAGGAAAATCTTGACCGGCTTTTCAGACTGATACATACTAACGCTCAGAAAGCAAAGCATACGGCGGCGAAAACAGAATAATACATATCAGGAACGCTTTTTGTGTTCCTGATATTTTAAGCGGAACTTAAAGATATAGTCATATTTAAGGTATACAATATAAATACTTTTAAGGAGGATAAATACTATGAATAAGATCAGCTATAAAACTCACGGTGTCTGTTCAAGGCAGATCAACGTTGAAGTAGAGGACGGAATAGTAAAAAATGTAGAATTTATAGGCGGCTGCAGCGGAAATACTCAGGGAGTTGCTCAGCTTGTAAGAGGAATGAAGGCTGAAGATGTTATTGAAAAGCTGAAAAATATAGACTGCAACGGAAAAGGAACGTCATGTCCTGCTCAGCTTGCTGAAGCACTGAAGCTGGCAAGGCACAAATAAAACAGCATAGCTCAGCAATAAGAAAATCTCAGCGGCCGTGACATTAATGCCACAGCAGCTGAGATTTTTTATTTATATTTATATCGGTCATACCTCGCGCTTTACAAACCCGTCCCATGCGGTAAGTATAAATACCGCCATATGAGCCGCTAATACTATAATCGCAAAGGTAAGCGACTGCTGAGCAAACATAGGAGTTCCCTCGGCAATAGATGCAAGATCGGTATTTGAGAATACAAGGTATCTTGCCCAGTCCTGGTTGAACACTTTAAGGACGCTGACAATAGTATTTCCTGCAAGCATAAGGAATACGCTTATACCGATAGAAAAAGCTGCGCTTCTGAACAGCGACGAAACCGCAAACGCCAATGTAGCCATTATTACTATCGAGATACTGTTAAGAAGATACATCTGTGCAGCGTGTAAAAAGCTTGACATACTGTGAACCGTTCCGTTGTCAACGTACAGATAAGGAGCGCTTATACCCTCAAATCCAATGAACAAGCCCGATGCAGGGATCATAACCAGGTAAAGCAGCAACAGCATTATATATCCCAGCGAAATTACCGTAAAGTATTTTGACATCAGTATCTTCCAGCGCTTTACAGGATTAATAAGCAGAAATTTTATAGTTCCCTGAGAAAATTCACTGGCAACAGAACTTCCGGCAACAACTATTATCAGAAGACCTATTATTGAGATCATTGAAGCAGACGTATAAAAAACCGTCCAGAAGTTAATCTGCTCAGCTTTGTATGTTTCAAAAAGCGACATATTTTCCGCAGTATTTGACTCTATATTATTCTCAAGTCTGTATATGGCGATTTTCTCCTGCTCCTCCAAAGCCTTGTATCTATCCGCTTCATCAGAACTTACCCCCTCGGAATCGGAAGCTGATAAGGCTGTTTTTGCCTGTGCTGCCTGAGTTATAACATCGTCCTTCCAGCTGTCGCCGAAGGGAATATCGTTATCAAGCCTGTATTGATATGCCCACTTATCTCCCTCTGAAACAGCTGAATTTTTCAGTACTGTACAAATGGTTTTCCAGTCATTTTCCACAAGCAGAGTATTGAGATAGCCTTCAAGCTCGGCCCCGCTGAATGTATTTGCAAGAGCCTCCGCAACCTCATAACGCTTATCATCATAACTAAGACCTGCCTTGTTCAGATAATTAAAAAGTATTAACTGTTCCTCATATCCGTCGGGTTTTGTTTTTTCAAGCCAATCTATTTGCTCATCGTAATTATTAGTATCATCAGTATAATAATTAGTGCTCATCTGGTGCTTACCGAAAGCGCCTATCCCCGCTAAAGCAATTCCCGCCAGAACCACTAGCAGAAGCATTATTTTAGTTGAAAGCTTTTTAAGAGTTTTAATATATTCGTTTTTTACAAGTCTGAAAAACTTAGCCAATCTGACCACCTCCCTGAGCGTCTTCAGTAAGCTGAATAAATACGTCCTCAAGCTTTTTATTTTCAGCTTCCGAAACGGTATAAAGCTTTATTCCAGCTTCAATAAGAGCCTTATTTATCATGCATATCTGCTCCTTCGCAGTTTCCGCCGGCAAATCTATAATTAACTTACCGTCCAAAATACGCTTTCTGCTTTCATCTATGTTTATTACAGCCAAAGCCTTTGCTATATCGTCTGCGCAGATAGTAAATTCCTTCTTATCTCCCGATGAAGCTGAGATAAGCTCCTCCATAGTATGAACTCCCAACATTTTACCGTTGGCGATAATACCTACTCTATCGCACATTAGCTCCATTTCAGACATTAGATGAGATGATACGAGAACGCAGATCCGCTCTTTATGGGCAAGCTCTTTCAGTATATCTCTCAGTTCCTTTATTCCCGCAGGATCAAGTCCGTTGGTCGGCTCGTCCAGAATAAGCACCTTAGGGTGATGAAGTATTGCCTGAGCTACTCCAAGACGCTGACGCATACCAAGCGAATACTTAGAAACCTTATCGTTTATTCGGTTTGAAAGCTTTACAAGACTGACTACTTCGTCTATACGTTCATTTGTTACGCCCTTTCTCATACGAGCATACTGACGGAGATTTTCCATACCGGTCATATACTTGTACATTTCGGGGTTTTCAACTATACCGCCTACGTTAGCCATTGCGTCTTCAAAATGCCTGCGAATATCAGCTCCGTCTACATATATTTCTCCGTCATCAAGCGAGAGCAGACCTACGATTATTTTTATAGTAGTGGTTTTTCCCGCTCCGTTAGGGCCGAGAAAGCCGAAAACCTCTCCTGCGTAGGCTTCAAAAGATATATCGTGCAGTATCTGTCGTTTTCCTATTGATTTGTTTACATGGGAAATTTTAAGCAAGGCGTTGTTATTACTCATTTTCTTCGCCTCCCTCGGAACTGCTGTTTCCCTCTTCTAAAATAGATGTATTGCTGTTAAAGTAACTGCTTTCTATAGCGGTTATCTTCCAGTCGCCGTCTGATTTTTTCAAATATACGCTGATGTTTTCGTAGTTTGCAGTTGACTTATACTTGATACTGTCATCAGGGTTGCACATATAATAATCATTGGTATTTTCATAATTATTATTGTCTATCTGATTAAATCCGTCCGGAGTGATCAGATAGGGAGCTCCGCAAAATTCGCTGTAGGTATCCAAGGAAAGCGTAACGACCGCTCCGTTAGGTCCGTTTTTCTTGACATTAAAGTTTTTCGGTGAGCAGTCGTATTCCGAAATATAACCTGTAGCGATATTTTCCTCCGTATAATTGTCAAGCGAATTAATTATTTCTTTTTTAGTTCTGTAATAACTATCCTCAGCGGATTTATCATAGGCCCATTTATCATTTATGAGGTTTCTGCAGTTTTCCGCTATAGAATCCTTGCTGCTTACGTTTACTTCTTCCATGCTTTCAAAATAGCTTTCGACTGCTTTTTGAATATCCTCTTTGTTTTTACCGAACTGATTATTGTCGTATACAACATAGGACACTGTTCCGGCAATAAGCACAGCTCCGAGTAAAAGACCGCAGTTAAGCTTTCTTATTTTCATATTCTCTTTTTTCCTTTCTTTAAGTTTTTGTTTTTCAACAATTGTAAGTATAGCATATTAAATTTATCTATTCAAGCGTTTAGGACGAATTTAAGATTAGCTTAAGAAACGCTAAAGAAATTTATCAGCTGCTTAAAAATACAAAGAAACGGCAGATCATAGATTCTGCCGTTTCAAAAGTACAATCAAAATTCAGACTTTCATCTTAAGGTTAATAGCCTTATTATAAAATCCTTCCGTCAGTTGAAACCGTTACTACCTGCCACGGAATAAATTTGCCGCTGTTTTGAAGTGCTTTTTTCACTGCGTTTTCTATTCCGCCGCAGCACGGAACCTCCATTCTTACTACAGTAACGCTTTTTATATTATTGTATTTTATAATTTCGGTAAGCTTTTCAGAATAATCTCCGTTATCAAGCTTTGGACAGCCTATAAGCGTAATTTTTCCGCGTATAAACGAATTATGAAAATCGCCGTATGCATATGCAGTACAATCTGCCGCAATAAGCAGATCTGCATTATTAAAATAAGGAGCGTTGATTGGAGCAAGCTTGATCTGGACTGGCCACTGTCCGAGCTGAGAATGTAATTTTATCGGCGCTGCTTCGGATTCGTCGTTTCTTCTTTTTATAGTCTTAGAATTAGTTCCCGGGCATCCGCATGGCAGCGGTTTTTGGTCTTGCAGTTTTTTCTTGTTTTCCATAACAGCTTTTTCGTCATAGGGAGCCGCTTCCCTTTCCACAAAAGCAATTGCGTTGACCGGACAGGCAGGCAGACAATCTCCCAGTCCGTCGCAGTAATCGTCCCTCAGAAGCTTTGCCTTTCCGTTTTCCATTCCTATTGCTCCCTCGTGGCAAGCCTCAGCGCAAAGTCCGCAGCCATTGCACTTATCAGCGTCTATTTGTATGATCTTTCTTATCATTTTATTTACCTCCTGATTTGAAGTATATTTTGTTTGACTTCATGAGCATATTATAATATAATATTTATATAATGTCTGTTGTTTTTACAACATTTAAAAAAGATTTTATTGGTATTTTAAGGAAAATAAAACTATGAATATAGACTTTATATCTAAAACTGCGCTGTTTGACGGTATTCCGATAGAAGCAGTAAGAAAAATAATCGAAGAATCGGAAGCTTTTACCAAAATTTATGAAAAGGGCGAATTTATTTTTTATACAGGAAATGTCCTAAAAAATATGGGCCTTGTTTTATCAGGAAAAGTCATTATTGAAAAAAGCGATATATTCGGAACAAGAAGCATAATTTCAGAGGCTTCGGCCGGGCATATCTTTGCTGAGGTTTACGCTTGTTCCGATTCCGAACCGCTTATGGTTGACGCAGTTGCATATGATAGATCCGAGATAATGTTTTTAAACCCCGAAAGCATTATAAACTCATCGGTTTCTCATGAATACAGCCGTTGCATTATAAAAAACCTGCTGAATATAATTGCGTCAAAGAATCTTAGTTTGACCAGAAAGATAAACGATATTTCACCAAAGACAATAAGAGAACGGCTTATTTCATACCTCTCCTTCCAGTCGCAGCTAAACGGCAGTCGGGAATTTTTTATCCCATTTAACCGTCAGCAGCTTGCCGATTATCTTTGTGTTGACCGAAGCGCACTATCAAATGAGATAAGCAAAATGCAGCGTGACGGCTTAATAATATCAGAAAAAAACAAATTTCTAATCAAGCTTCAGCCTATTTAAATACCGCAGAGCCTGTTCGTCCGAAATCGG
This sequence comes from uncultured Ruminococcus sp., assembly GCA_900543145.1. Lineage (GTDB taxonomy): Bacteria > Bacillota > Clostridia > Oscillospirales > Ruminococcaceae > FB2012. The sequence goes on along the minus strand of UQPZ01000001.1, from coordinate 235,693 downwards.
TATATTAATACCGACTGAAAACAAACAGGCTCTGTTTAGCTAATCGTCCTTTATTTTTATTCCCAGAAGCGCAGAAAGCTCAAGCGCCTGTGACGGCGATACAACAGCCCCTTTGAGCTCGGGAAAGCCTTCGGATATTTTTATTCCTGCAAGCTGGCAATCGGAAAAATCCGTACCTTTAAGCATTGTTTTGAAAAATGACGCTCCGATAAATCTGCTGTCAGATGGAGCAAAGCCTTTCAGTGTACAGCATGATAGCTCTGCACTGCTGAAATCACACCCCTCAGTACAGACATTTCTTACAGATGATCCGTCAAAGACCGCATAGGTACATATACAGCTTCTGAAAAGAACTTCCTTAAAAACGGAGTTTGAAAAATTTGCACCGATAAGTTTTGATGACAGTATCTCACATCGGCATAGGTAGCAATCCGTTCCGCCGCAGTTAGAAAAATCGCAGCCCTTGAATATACAGTCTGTAAAGGAGGTTTTCTCAAACGAACTTTCACTGAAACGGCAGTTTTCAAATTTGCAGCCGCTAAACGACAGATAAGACATATCCTCATATTCAAGCAGAGCGTCTTTTATAAGTGATCCGCTTATTTCAGCGTCGTTTTCCAAGGCGTTTTTGATAAGCTTCATTATATCGTTTTCAGCTTTCAGAAAAGAAGCTATCTGAGGTTTGACCAAATTCATATCATTCACCGTTTTTAAAGTCGAAATCATCAGGAAAGTTTTCCGCTATTACAGTTTTAGAAAATTTAAGAGCCTCATGTGCAAGCTCCGGGGACGCTGCAGTCCAGGTATAAAGATCTGCGTTTATTTTAAATGCGCTGAAAGCCGTTTCAAGAGTAACAGACCGCAGGTCGCAGGCTATAAAATCAGGCTTTGAAATTAATTTCCACACTATCGAACGGGAGCATATCAGCCTTGCTAAATAACGGCTTCCCTTACCCGGTCTATAAGCTGAAATAAGCTGCCCCCTGAACACCTTCGGAGCAAACAGCCTGAACCATAATACAGAAAACGGATCAAAGCTTTCGACTGCATATTCACCCTTGTAGCCTTTAAGCAGATGATACAGTCTTTTTTCAAGTGTCCAGAATGGAGCGCCGTCCTTCACTTCTATAAGCAGAGGTATTCTTCCTTGCACAAGAGATAATACTTCAGATAAAAGCGGAATTTTCTCATTGCTTCCGTCAAGCTTAAATGAAGAAAGCTGGTCGTATGTAAAATCTGAAATTTCTGCGTCGACCGAGCACATTCTGAGCAGAGAACTGTCATGAAAAACTACTATCCTGCCGTCCTTTGTCAGCCTGACATCAAGCTCCGCAGGCACTCCGCTGCGTACAGCGTTTTCAAACGCCCTGAGCGAGTTTTCAGGTACGTCTTTTCCGTACAATCCCCTGTGAGCTATATATTTTCCGAATTCCATATATTCATAACCTTTCAAAGCTGATTTTTATTAGCTGAATAAATTATACTACCCTCCTTTTCTTTTGTCAATATAAATGAAAATTGTGCCATAAAAGCTTGTTCATAGAAATGTTAAATATATTGTCACATAATAAACACATTGAAGCATTATAATATATCTTATATTTAAATTGTTTTTATCTATAGGCAATGAAAGGATTTATTATTTATGCTGAAAAAATGCTCTGCAATGATACTGGCTCTTACTCTGGCTGTTTCTGTTTTTGCTTCCTGTGCTGAAAAGAATGAAAGTTCATCTAAAACAGAAAATTCATCTTCGCTCTCAGAAATTGATTCTTCCGTAGACAGCACTGCCGAAGTTCCCGCTGCTTCACTTACTGTTGACGGTGAAAAGGTAGATACCGAAAACCTTATTGTATGTACTATCGACGGTATTGACGTTGATTTCGATACCTTCAGATATTATTATTTCTATACTATCAACCTTTATACAAAGAACTACGGTGCAACACTTGACGTTATTTCTCAGACCGAAGGCGGATTTGAACTGCTGATGAACGATGTAATAACACAGCTCAAGCAGGAATATGTAACTCTCCATCTGTGCAAGGAGAACGATATTGAGCTTGATGAAGAGGACAATAAGTTTGTTGAGGAAACGATAGCCTCCGCAAAGAAAAACTACAAAACAGAGGAGGAGTATCAGGAAGCTCTGAAAAGCTCATATCTAACGGACGACCTGTATAAGCGTATGGTAGAGCTTTCCCGTCTTTATGAAAAGGTTGAAAGTACACTTTTCACAAACGGAGGCAAATACGCTACAACTAAGGAAGAATTCAGGAAAATAGTTAAGGATACTGACAAATATGCCCGTGTTCGGCAGATACTTATTCCTTATCAGTGCAAGGCTGAAATCACTGATGAAGATACAAAGAAAAACTACGACGACATGACTCTCTCGGAAAAAATGACTGCGAAAAAAAGCGCTTTCAGCGATCTGTCCGAGGAAGAGCAGAAAGCTTCTAAGGAAGAAGCAAAAAAGCTTGCTGAAGAAGTGCTTGATAAAGCAAAAAGCGGCGAGGATTTTGATAAGCTTATTAAGGAGTACGGCTGGGATCCCGGAATGGAAACATATGAACAGGGCTACTATATGAACCGCAATTCCAATTTTGTAGACGAGTTCAAAAATGCCGGCTTTAAACTTAAAGAAAATGAAGTAAGCGATCTGGTGGAATCAACTGAATACGGCTGGTTTATTATAAAGCGTCTTCCGGTTGATATGGATTATGTCGAGAAGAATATTGACTCTCTGATCGTTGAATACGATTCTCCTGCTGTATCCAAGCTTTATTCGGAGATAATGGAGAAAATGGAGGTAAGCTACAACGATATTTATGAAAAGCTTACCCCCCAAAGCATTACCTAATCTGATAATTAAACGGACTGCATTTAAATTGCAGTCCGTTTTTATTGTATTTCAGTTTAAACAATTATTTTTTATTTACTTCTTCATTAAGCCTGTCGATCAAACTCTGAAGCCTGTCCAGCTCAATATCTGGATCTGCACTGAAGCTTATCATTCCCCTTACCGGAAGATCCTTCATCATAGAATCAGCCATCTGAGCCGAACCGTCTCCCATAATTGCAGTATCCTTTTCGTCAACACCCATGTTGACAGACGAAATAAGCTCACTGAAGATCCTGCGCCCCTCGGGTACTGCCATAATATCTCCGCAGGTACTGTTCAAGGTAAAGTGAAGCGGAAGCCTTCTTCCTGTATTTACATATACTGAATCTTTCAGACGTATATCTGCAGACGATGCGCCGACCATAATTTCATATTCGCCTGATTCAGCATACCAATCTCCGATCTCCTCGCAGTAATAAGAAAACGCTCTGCTGTCCAGCCTGAACATGACTTTTTTTGCTTCGCCGGGTTTCAGCTCTACCTTTTCAAAACCTTTAAGCTCTTTAAGCGGTCTGATAACTGACGATTTTCTGCCGGAAACATAAAGCTGAACTATCTCCTTGCCTGCTCTGCTGCCGATATTTCTGACAATTACCTCAGCTGTAAGAAGCTTGCCGTCGTTGATCTCTGAATGTGATAACTTGAAATCGCTGTATTCAAAGGCTGTATAGCTTAAACCATGTCCGAACGGGAACAGCGGTTCTGTATTTTTATAATCATAATACCTATAGCCTACGAAAATACCTTCATTATATTGAACCTTGTCACCCTCTCCGGGAAAATTCAGATAAGACGGATTATCTGAAAGCTTTATCGGAAATGTTTCCGGCAGCTTTCCGCATGGATTAGACTTTCCGAACAGAACATCGCAAACAGCGCCGCCTACTGCCTGACCGCCTAAATACGTTTCAAGTATCCCCTTTACCTTTCCGGCAAAAGGCATTTCAACAGGCGAACCGTTGTGAAGTACCACAATAGTATTTTTATTTACCCTGCATATTTCATCTATAAGCTTCAGCTGATTTTCCGGCAGGCTCATATGACTTCTGTCATATCCTTCTGATTCATACTCGTCCGGAAGTCCGGCGAAAATAACTGCCGTATCTGCATTTTCAGCACAGCTTACAGCTTTGCTTAGCAGAATTTCATTGCTGTTTCCGGTAAGATCATATCCCTCAGCATAGGTTACCTCTGCATATTCGCTGACGGCGTCAAGTGCGGAAGTTACCTTAAAGGAATTGATATGAGAGCTTCCTCCGCCCTGATACCGCGGAGTTTCGGCAAATTTTCCTATAAAGGCGATTTTCTTATTTTTGTTCAGCGGAAGAACTTCGTTTTCGTTTTTCAAAAGAACGATGCATTCTGATTCGATCCTTCTTGCAAGCTCATGGTGTCTGTTCATATCCCATAAGGTTTTAGGCTCGGCGTTTTCAAGATACCTATCTATCATTTCAAGAATACGTCTTACGCATTTATCGAGTTCCGATTCATTAAGTCTGCCCGATTTGACCGCCTCAATTATAAGTCTGTCATTTTTTTCATAGCTGGTGGGCATTTCAAGGTCAAGACCTGCTTTTATTCCCTCTACTCTGTCGTTTACAGCGCCCCAATCGCTCATTACAAGTCCGTCAAATCCCCATTCGTCCCTGAGAATATCTGTAAGAAGTCTTTTGTTTTCAGAAGAAAAAACACCGTTTATCCTGTTGTAAGAACACATTACCGTCCAAGGTCTGCTCTCCTTTACTGCCGTTTCAAAAGGAGCTAAATAAATTTCTCTTAAGGCTCTTTCACTTACCTCGGCAGATACAGACATTCTTCTGTACTCCTGATTATTGCAGGCAAAATGCTTTAAGGAGGTTCCGACTCCCCTGCTCTGTACGCCCTTTATATGTGCGGCAGCAAGCTGACCGGAAAGATACGGGTCTTCGGAAAAATACTCAAAATTACGTCCGCACAAAGGCGAGCGTTTTATGTTACAGCCGGGTCCGAGTGCGACCGCAAGCCTTTCATGCTGACATTCCTCACCTATCGCCTTACCAAGCGTTTCAAGCAAGGTTCTGTCAAAGGAACAGGCAAGCGCCGACGCAGTAGGAAAGCACACCGCCTTAATAGACTCGTTGGGATTTTCAGAATCCTCCACGTTTTTTCTCAGTCCGTGAGGTCCGTCCGAAACCATGACCGATGGTATATCAAGCCTTTCAACAGGTTTGGTATGCCAGAAATCAAGTCCGGAACAAAGCGAAGCCTTTTCTTCCAGCGTCAATTCTTTCATAATTATGTCAATGTTCATATCTGCGACCCCTTCCATGTAAAGATAAATATGAATCAATGTAATTCATTACTGGAATTATAGCACATATGCTAAAAAAAATCCAGTGTTTTATTTATTTTTCATTATAATTTCACAAAGAGCTTTAACAAATGCTTTATCTTCTTCCGAAGTTCTTTTACGATTTCCCCTAAGTCTGCCGCCGGCTCTGCGAATTTTTGCGGCACTGTACCGTTCCATTAATAGAGAATCGATATTATACTCATTATATATCAGACCGTCCTGTCTTATCGGTATACCCTTTTTCGCCAAAACCATAGCCGCAAGCCCATAATCCTGAGTAACGGCAATATCTCCCTGATCTATAAGATTAGCAAGCCTGAGGTCAACGCTGTCCGCGCCCTTGTCGACTGTAATTATCTTTGCATTTTCATAATGGTATTCATGAGATGTATCAGCGATTATTGTAACTTCAATGCCGTACTTTTCCGCTGTTTTTACAGTAATTCCCACAACCGGACAGCCATCTGCGTCAATTAGTATTTTCATATTTATTTCCTCATTTTGTTGAATTAATCTTGTATATTCTAAAGTCATATGCTATAATTAAATAAAAACCGTCAAATATATTATAACACACATATTTTGAAAGGACAACATATGAAAATTGATCTAAAAAAATTAACGGCTCTGTTAATGTCAGTATTATCTGCATTATACTGCGTTTCATGTGCAGGAACTCCTATTCAGGATACAGACCGTTTCGGAGAGGATAATCCAGTTAATTCAATTGAAAAGCATGAGAATTCTTCCGCAGATCAGTCAGATACCGCTTCTTCCTCAGAAGGTCCCTCCGAGAACGATTTTTCGTCAGTATCGGAAAAACCGTCAGGAAAAACCTCAGCTCATTTTGTCTGCGCAGGTGATAACCTTATACATGACAATATCTATGTTGAAGCACTGAAAAAAGGCGGAGGAACAGAATATGATTTCTCCGGCTGCTATGAGCATATAAAAAAATATATTCAAAGCGCCGATGTTGCAGTGCTTAATCAGGAAACTCTTGTAACAGACAGCTATGAGCCTACAAGCTATCCTTCCTTCTGCTCTCCTTCAGCCGTCGGTGACGAAGTTGTTGACGATGTGGGGTTCAATGTAATTTCAATGTGCAATAATCATGTTTTGGATAAGGGCGAAGACGGTCTTATCTCTTCTCTCGATTACTGGGATACCAAGAATGTTGTACATTACGGAGCATACCGTTCTCACGAGGATTCGGAAAATATAAAAACTATGACGGTAAACGGTATTACCTTTGCTTTTCTGGGATATATGGAGCATACCAACGGAATATCTTTAAACGGAGGAGAAGCCGAGGTTATTTATCTTTCTGACGAAGCAACAATCAAGCGCCAGATAGAAGAAGCGGATAAAAAAGCCGATGTAGTAGTTGTTTCCTGTCATTACGGAACTGAGATTATGAACGAAATAAATACCCAGCAGCAAACGCTTACTCCTAAGCTGGTAGAATGGGGCGCCGATCTTATAATAGGAACACAGGCTCACACTATTTCGACCTGCGGCTATCTTGATAAGCCGGACGGCGGACAAGCCTTCGTTTATTACGGACTCGGCAATTTTATCTCAACAATGTACGATACAAAATCTCTGGTTGGAATAATAGGCGATCTTGATGTTGTAAAGAACTATGATACAAATGAAATAACTTTTGAAAATGTAAAAGCTATTCCCGTTATTTCTCATTTTGAAGCCGATTATTATGATTCTTACTGGTATAACTGCACGGTTTATCCGTATGCTGAATATACCGACGACCTGCTTTCCAGAAATTTTGTTGAGGGATTTTCACGGCAAACCTTAAAAGACTGCCTTTCATATATACCTGAGGAATTTTTAAGTATCGAATAAAAATACAGACTATGTATACAATGGAGCAATGCCAAATCGTTCGAGCGGCGCTATCCAACAATTCCGAGGCATTGGAAAACTTGATAAACAAACTACATAACCCAAGCCACTCGCAGCATGATTTGATTGTAGATAGGAGTCATTAATGGAGAAATTAACAAAACAAGCTGAACAGATTATGGTTGAGCGTTTTGGAAAGGATACCGTCATTGCGTTAGCCACTGAGGAAAACGGTATGCCCTATGTGCGGTTTGTCAATGCTTTTTATGAGGATAGGTGCTTTTATATAATCTCTCATGGTCAGTCCAATAAGATGAAGCAGATTGCAAACAATCCGATTGTCGCCATTTCGGGAGAATGGTTTACCGCGCACGGAACGGCAAAGAACCTGGGATATTGGGGCGAGGAGGAAAATGCGGTTCTGGCAGAAAAATTGAGAAAGGCGTTCTCTGAGTGGATCGATAATGGGCATAACGATTTTAACGATGTGAATACCTGTATTCTTTGTGTAGAACTGTCGGATGGAGTTCTGTTATCACATGGTACACGTTATGATATAGATTTTATGGATTAGAATTCCTTATTTTCTTGGGAACAGGAGGCATTATAAAAAGTGTAGCGAATACCCCTGCGACAGATACGAGCACATAGATGAGTTCGACTCCTTCATTACTCATCGCAACCGTAAGAATAATATTTAAATGTAAACGCTGCCGCAGATTTTCATATATTTATATTTGAACCAAGCCAATTAACAAATATTTTACTTGCATCGTTTTGAAAATCTTAAAATAATCAAATAAAATAGTATTTTACTATTGCAATTTATGCGAATATGCTATAAAATATAGTTAACGGAAAAAGCTGTCCGTAATATTCAAAAAACTTGCGGAATTAATATTTTTATATTCTGCTCAAAATTTTATTATATTGGAGGTCATATCTATGAAATTTGCAGACGGATTCTGGCTTAATCAAAGAGGCTACGAAGTCAATTATGCAAATCAGGCGTTTGAAATTACCGAAACTGAAAACGGTTTGGTAGTTAATGCTACTCCCTTTGTAGTTTATAACCGAGCTATGATGCTGGGAAGCGCTAATCTTGAAATTTCCTATACATCTACACAGGAAAACTGCATTAAGGTAAGTATTACTCATCACAAGGGCTATACCGACAACGGTCCTCATTTCCAGCTTAACGAGGGCAGCTACAAGCCTCAGGTCACAATTACCGATAAGGAAGCTGTTCTTGTAACCGGCGACACAAAGCTTGTTATATCCAAAGAAACATGGAGCGTTCAGTATTATTATAAGGATAAGAGATTGACGGGCGGCGCCTGGAGATCTGCCGGAGTTATTTTTGAGAGCGCTTATAAAGCTCAGGCTAGACTTCAGACTCAGCTTGACGATACATTCTGGAGCTACCCCGCCGATCCTACAAGAACATATATACGTGAACAGTTTGATACATCGGTTGGCGAATATTTTTACGGCTTCGGCGAAAAGTTCACTACCTTTACAAAGAACGGACAGAATGTTGAAATATGGAACGCTGACGGCGGAACCTGCTCCGATCAGTCGTATAAGTCGGTTCCGTTCTACGTTTCCTCCAGAGGCTACGGCGTATTTGTAAACAGCACCGATAAGGTTTCCTATGAAGTAGCTTCCGATACTGTTTCAAAAGTTTCGATCACTGTTCCAGGAGAGAATCTCGAATATTATATCTTCGGAGGAGAAAATCTTACCGAGGTGCTTAAAGGCTATACTGATCTTACCGGAAAGCCTGCGCTTCCTCCCGCATTTTCTTTTGGCTTGTGGCTTACAACTTCCTTTACCACTAACTATGATGAAGAAACTATCACTTCGTTTATCGACGGTATGGCTGAAAGAGATATTCCTCTACAGGTATTCCACTTTGACTGCTTCTGGATGAAAGGTTTTGAGTGGTGCAACTTTGAATGGGATAAGTCACAGTTCCCGGATCCTCCGGCAATGCTTGAAAGACTTCACAAGAACAAGGGTCTTAAAACCTGCGTCTGGATCAACCCTTATGTTGGTCAGCGTTCAAAGCTGTTTGACGAGGGTATGGAAAACGGCTACTTCATCAAGAAAAAGGACGGCTCTGTTTTCCAGTGCGACGAGTGGCAGCCTGGTATGGCTATTGTTGACTTTACAAATCCTGCCGCCTGCGACTGGTATGCAGGATACCTCAGAAAGCTCTGCGAAATGGGAGTCGATACATTTAAGACAGATTTCGGCGAGAGAATTCCTACAAAAGATGTTGTTTATTTTGACGGCTCAGATCCGATCAAGATGCACAACTATTATACTCATCTTTACAATGAATGTGTATTCAACGTATTGAAGGAGTACTACGGTGAAAATAAGGCTTGTCTGTTTGCACGTTCCGCAACTGCCGGCGGTCAGCAGTTCCCTGTTCACTGGGGCGGTGACTGTTCTGCTAATTACAACTCTATGGCTGAGGTAGTAAGAGGCTGTCTGTCGCTTTGTATTTCAGGCTTCGGCTTTACATCTCACGATATGGCAGGCTTCGAGGCTACCGCTACTCCCGACATCTACAAGAGATGGGCTGCTTTCGGTATGTTCTCATCACACAGCCGTCTGCACGGAAATCAGTCTTACAGGGTGCCATGGCTGTTCGACGAGGAATCCTGTGATGTTCTGCGCTTCTTCACAAAGCTCAAGGGACAGCTTATGCCTTACATCTGGGCTCAGGCTATCAAGACTCACGAGGTTGGTATGCCTGTTATGAGAGCAATGGTCATTGATTACGCAAACGATCCTGCCTGCCTTACGCTTGACAGACAGTATATGTTCGGCGACAATATTCTGGTTGCTCCTATTCTTAATGACGAGAGCATGGCACAGTACTATGTTCCTGAGGGCAGATGGACAGACATTATCACAGGCAAGGTAATCGAAGGCGGCAAGTGGTACAGCCATAAATGCTCTTACTTTGAGATTCCTGCTCTTGCTAAGCCGAACAGCATTATTCCTTACGGAAAGTTCGTAAGAGATGTTGAATATGATTATCTCAACGGCACAACTTTCAAGATTTTCGAGCTTGAGGACGGTAAATCGGCAACCTGCCCGATCTACGATACCGAAGCTAACAAGGTGTTTGAGCTTACAGCAGTAAGAAACGGCAACACGATAGAGTGTTCTTACACAGCTACAGCCGCTTCATTCAGAATTGAAATTGCTTCAACCGATAAGGCTGTTGACGTTACTCCGACTGCAAGCGGTAAGGTTATTATCGAGCTTTAATTGAATGCTCCTATTTCGCCATAAATAATTTTAGACGCTTTTGACTTTTGTCAAGGGCGTCTTTTTGTTGACTTATGTTACGTTGAGTGCTATAATAATGAAAACACACTACAGAGAGATCACAATTAATATTTGACAGAGGAGTAAAACATGACAAAAATAAAAAAGAAAAAAAGTAAATTCAATCCTATTATCCTTTTGTTTTATCTAATAGGAGGAGTATGCGGCTTTTCTATTGCCATTTTAATAGACTACCTTACAAAAAGCGGTGTATCTACTCCGTATGCGCTGGTTTTTATATTGATAATAGCATTGACTTCTATTTTTGCTATCATCCTTATTCACGAATCCGGACATCTTGTAATGGGGCTTCTAACAGGATATGATTTCATTTCTTTCAGAATAGGAAGTTTTACATTTGTGAAGGAAAATAATAAGCTTGTAACGCGCAAATTCAATATTGCAGGCACCGGAGGACAATGCATTCTCACCCATACAGAAGTCGAAAAACCTGAGGAGCTGCCTTATTTTTGGTATAATTTCGGAGGTGTGTTTTTTAACTTTTTGACGGCACTTATTTGCTTATTCGTTATCCTGCTTTCAAAAAATCCTTTTGTTTTAACAGGCTTTTTAATATTTGCAATCTTGTCATTGGCAATTGGAATAATTAACATTATTCCCACAGCAGCAATGGGAATTGGAACTGACGGCTATAATATTATTTTGATGAAAAAATCTCCTGCCGTCAGAATAACAATTTATAAAACAATGCTCATTAATGCACTTCAGTTTCAAGGTACACGGCTTGAGGATATGCCAGAAAACCTTTTGACTTTTACAGATGAAGAAAAACAATGCGAATTCGGAACAGCTTTAACCTGCATTGAAGCTAATCTGTTGATGAACAGACATGATTTCAAAGCTGCCGAAGAAAAGTATCGTTCTGTTGCAGAAAATAATGACACATATACTTTATATCAGAACGAATGCCGATGTGAAATGATATTCTGTATGATAATGAACGGCTGTACTGCAGAGGAAATAAACGAGGTTTATGATAATGAACTGAAAAAGTATATAATAACTACCGGTAAAACATATATAATGAGAAAGCGTCTTATGTATGCTTACTATTTGATCATAGAAAAGGACTTCACAAAAGCCGAAGAAGAATACTTGATCGCAGAAAAAATGGAAAAAACATATCCGGCAAAGGGCGAGTATCTATCAGAAATGGCTCTTATCAAATATGTAAAGAACAATTTTGTCAGGTAAATAATAACTGATATTATGAAGTATTTGAGCCGTATGATTTATTTGACAGCAGATGAAAAAAAATATAACCGAGCCGCAGAGATTTATATTTATATCTGCGGCTTAATTATTGCAGTTATTCTATAAGTCAACAATTATATCCGCCGTAGAAATTCGCACTATCTTTTGCAAATCTGACAGTGAAAGCTCCACCTGATAACCGATCTTACCTCCGCTGAAAAGTATAGTTTCAAAATCTTCGGCAGTTATGTGTATTGTCGTTACAAACTGCTTTTTCATTCCTATGGGAGAACAGCCGCCGTGAACATAGCCTGTAATCGGAAGAAGATCTTTTGATTTTATCATCTCAATTGACTTCTCTCCTACAGCCTTTGCGGCTTTCTTCATATCAAGTTCCTCGGCGACAGGGATCATAAAGACATAATACTTTTTAGATTTCGGGCTGGTCGTAACAAGAGTTTTAAATACCTGCTCAGGATTCTGGCCAAGCGCCTGTGCTACCTCGATTCCGCTGACCGCATCTGTATCTAAATAGCTGTGTTCCTTATATTTGATTTTATTCTTGTCAAGAATACGCATTACATTAGTTTTCTGTTCCAAAATAATCACTTTCCTTTCTGTTTTATTATATATAAAAATTACGGTCTTTTCAAGCTTTTATCCTAAAAAGCAACAATATATTTGACTATAATCAATCCTTTTGTGAAAATTAGGTGAAAAAGGTTGACTTGTAAACTATACTGTGATATAATAGTTGTATATTCAACTAACCGATACGGAGGCGCCTTTATGGATCCGCAGTACAGATTCAGCAAATACTCGTCGATTATTACAAGGCAATGCAAGGCATACTATGACCGAGAGCTTAAGCAGTTCGGAATCGGCAGCGGTCAGCAGTTTTTTCTGATAATAATTTCCGAAAATCCCGGTATTAATCTTGCAGACCTTGCAAACAGGGGCGGTTTTGATAAAAGCACAATAACGCGCTCGGTAAAAAAACTTCAAAAGCTGGAGTATATCAGAATTGAAGACGATAAGACCGACGGAAGACGCAGACACGCTTTTGTAACAGAGAAAGGTCTGCCGGTCGTAAATTATATTTATAAGCTTAAGGAACAAATAAATAAAAAGCTTATAAAAGGGCTTACCGACAGTGAGATCGAAACCGTAAGCAGGCTTATGACAAAAGTAGCCGACAATGCCGCAAGGTATCTTAACGAATGAGAAACAGGAGGTAAAACACATGGAAAACAATTATTCCGACATCACGCCCGAGATCAGGGAGCTAACAAAAAAATGTGTCATGCATAATCAGATAAACCCTGAGCTTTACGGAAAATACGACGTTAAAAGAGGATTAAGAGATATAAACGGAAAGGGCGTTTTAGCCGGACTTACCGAGATTTCCGAGGTGCGCTCAAGCGTTTTAAAGGACGGAGTTTCGGTTCCCTGTGATGGAGAACTGTTTTACCGCGGGATTAATGTCAAGGATATAATAGACGGTTTTGTAAAGGACAAGCGCTTCGGATTTGAAGAAATAGTTTATCTTCTGCTGTACGGTGAACTGCCTTCAAAGCAGCAGCTTGACGATTTTTCAAAGCTTCTGGGTGAATACAGAACGCTTCCGACTAACTTTGTACGCGACGTTATAATGAAGGCTCCAAGTGATGATATGATGAATACTCTGGCAAAAAGTATTCTTACGCTTCACTCTTACGACTCCAATGCCAACGATATTTCACTGGACAACGTTATGCGCCAGTGTCTTCAGCTAATAGCGGTATTTCCTATACTTTCTGTATATGGTTTTCAGGCATATAATTTTTATATAGGAAAGCAGAGCTTTTTCATTCATCTCCCCGACCCTGAAAAATCCACTGCTGAAAATATTCTTTATCTGCTCAGACCAGACTGCAAATATACTGAGCTTGAAGCTAAGGTACTAGACATAGCTCTGGTTCTCCATGCCGAACACGGCGGAGGAAACAATTCCACGTTTACTACTCATGTTGTAACCTCCTCGGGAACTGATACCTATTCAGCTATAGCAGCGGCTTTATGCTCCCTCAAGGGCCCTAAACACGGCGGAGCAAATATAAAGGTAATGAAGATGTTTGAGGATCTTAAAGCAAATGTCAGCGACTGGAGCGACGATTCGGCTATTGAAGAATATCTTACAAAACTGCTTCACAAGGAGGCATTTGACAAGGCGGGACTTATTTACGGAATGGGGCATGCAGTTTACTCAATTTCTGATCCCAGAGCAAGGGTTTTCAGAAAGTTTGTTGAAAGCCTTTCTCAGGAAAAAGGCCGTACCGAGGAATTTGCACTGTATTCCAAGGTCGAAGAGCTTGCGCCTAAGGTTATTGCAAAGGAGAAAAAAATATACAAGGGAGTCAGCGCTAACGTGGACTTTTACAGCGGTTTTGCATATAGTATGCTGGGACTTCCTATGGAGCTTTACACTCCTATCTTTGCAGTTGCAAGAATTGCAGGTTGGTCAGCTCACCGAATGGAGGAGCTTATAAACGCAGGAAAAATAATCAGACCTGCATACAGAAGCATTTCTGCGGAAAGAGAATATACGCCTCTTTCCGATAGATAATATATCCTTTCTCAAAAAATCTGTCCAAGACTTATGTCCCGGACAGATTTTTTATTCTATATTTGCCGGCATTCCATTAACTGATATTTCAGGGTCGTCAAGGTCGATGATCAGGCACTTCCTACCCTCTATAACCTGAGTTCGTACCTTATCGACAGCGTCCTTGGCTATATTTACAGTAATACTGGGAACAGAAAGTACTGTTTTACGCTCAACCAAATTGACAGCCGTCAGTGATTTGCCGCCCATTGCACTTTCATAAACCTTAGGAAGGTGTTCAAGCTTTTCCTGACTTACGCCGGCTTCCCACAAAATAGATGATAGCTTTTTATCATCAACAGTAGGTATCTCGGTTTCGTGACTGGACTGATCAACAATTTCGGCTATCTTATCATTGACTGTTGTAATAAGGTCATAATCAAGCTCGTCGCCTACTACATTATTGAGAATAGAACGGAATGTTTCTTTTTCAGACTGACACGACATAACGAACTCACAGCCCAGCAGATCGTCAACAATAGACGTGTTGGGTTTTTTCGGATTTTTAGTATAGTACAAAACTCCGTTAACGTCAGGAGAACGGTCGGAAAACACAGGAAACAAAAATCCGTCGCTCGGCAGCTCTACTATACGGTCGCAGGAAGCCTTTTTCAATATCTCATTAGATTCATCACTGTAAATAAGTCCGTCAATCCGTAGATTTACCGGACAAATTGCGGTAATAATAAAATTATAGTCTATCTCCGATTCAGCATCCTCCGAGATCTCGCCCGACTTGTTTTTATTTAGAACGGAATATGTACAGTGAGCGGAAAAAATTGCATATGTAGATACATATTCCATTTTCTCTGTAATAGTATTCAGAAATTTATCCGTTATCTCATCATCAAGAAATTTACTTTTCATTATTTCATAGAAAAACGGCTGTGCACCGCCCTCCAGATACGCATCCTTAGGAAACTGATATTCAAGAAGGTTTTTTCCCACAGAGCCGCTAAGAACCTTTTTCAATATTATCATTATAAGCTCAGATTCGTCCGCAGGCATTGTATTATAAAGCTGGTTAGATTTAAATTTAATATTCTTCTCTGAGTCAACAAATGCCTGAACAACGTGATTGACCGTAAAAAAGCCGCAGTCGTCGCTGAAATTTTTCTTTATCTCGTTTATTTCTTTTTTATTCATTAATGTAAATCCTCCGTCCTTTACTATATCTATTATAACATGAAAAACAATTTTTCGCAAGGTTATTTTATACAAAAACAAAAGCTGTCCTTTTTATTGGACAGCTTATCGCAACTTGTTAAACAGGATGAACTTTATTTACAGCGTCGGAATGTTTTCCGTCAACTCCGTATTTCTTATTTCTTCTCTGTTCAAAGAATTTGGGTGCAACCTTCGGGAACATAGCATAGGTAAGAACGTCTTCTTCCTGCTCCGTCCAATCCGCACATTCCTTACGCATTTCCTCAAGTTCAGGCTTGAGCAGATCGGCAGGACGGCAGGTTATAGGCTCTTCAGCTCCAAGAATTTTCTTCTGAAATTCAGGATCGATCTGAACAGGTGTTTTACCGTATTCACCTTTTACAAGTCCCTTGAACTCTTTTGTTACAGTTTTATACCTCTCGCCCATAATTACATTAAATACCGCCTGAGTACCGACGATCTGAGAAGTCGGAGTAACGAGCGGAGGGAATCCTGAATCCTTACGAACTCTGGGAACTTCCTTTAAAACATCCTCAAGCTGATCTGCCTTGCCGGCCTGTTTCAGCTGAGAAAGAAGGTTTGAGAGCATTCCGCCAGGAACCTGATACAGAAGCGTATTAGTATTTGTCGCAAGCATTGAAGGGTCAAGCAGTCCGCTGTCAATGTACTTTTTACGAAGAGTCATAAAGTAATCTCTGATCTCATTCAGCTTTACAAGGTCAAGACCTGTATCATATTCAGTTCCCTGGAAAGTAGCGACTATAGACTCTGTAGGAGCATGAGACGTTCCGAGAGCAAGCGGTGACATAGCAGTATCTACAGCGTCAACGCCCGCTTCAACAGCCTTCATTATACACATAGAAGCAAGTCCGGAGGTATAATGAGTATGAAGCTGAACAGGGATCTTTACCGCAGACTTAATATCCTTAACAAGCGAGGAAGCCTCATACGGAGTAAGAAGCGCTGCCATATCCTTGATACATATAGAATCTGCACCTGCAGCTTCTATTCTTCTTGCGTAATCCATATAATACTCATGAGTGAAAACTTCGCCGAGAGTGTATGAAATCGCAACCTGAGCATGGCCTTTTTCCTTGTTTGCTGCCTTGATAGCGGTTTCAAGGTTTCTGATATCATTCAAAGCGTCAAAAATTCTTATTATATCAATACCATTTGCAATAGACTTTTGTACAAAATATTCAACCAAGTCATCAGCATAATGACGATAGCCCAGCATATTCTGTCCTCTGAACAGCATCTGGAGCTTTGTATTCGGCATTGCCTTTCTTATTGTGCGAAGCCTTTCCCATGGATCTTCATTTAAAAATCTGATACATGAATCAAATGTAGCGCCGCCCCAGACCTCAGCGGAATAAAATCCTATTTCATCCATTTTAGACAAAATGGGCTTCATTTCATCAATCGACATTCTTGTAGCGATAAGTGACTGATGAGCGTCGCGGAGAACGGTTTCAGTAATTTTTAGCTTACCCATTTATTTCAATCCTTTCAAAAGCAAAATTGATTTATCAGCCTATTACAGCAAGTACGGCGCCTGTTTCAACAGCCGAACCCTTAGTTGTATTAATGCTGAGTACCTTTCCGGCACATGGGGAATTAACGTCATTCTCCATTTTCATAGCCTCAAGAACAACGATAGCCTGACCGGCTTCAACGGTATCTCCGACAGCTACCTTGATATCAAGGATAGTACCGGGCATAGGAGCTGAAACCTTTGTACCCTCGGCTACAGGAGCGGCAGGAGCTGCTGTCGGAGCGGGAGCTGCCTGTACGGGCGCTGAAACAACAGAAGCAGGTGAATCTGCTCCTACTTCCTCAACCGCAACATCATAAGCTTTTCCGTTTACTGTAATATTATATCTTTTCATATTAAAAACCACCTATCTAAAAATATTAATTATAAAAGCAGCCTATTAAAGCTGAATATTGCTGTGCTTCTTAGGAAGTCTGGAAATACGCTTTCCTGCCAGTATCTCAACGGCATTGATAAGAACTCCGCGGATCTCATTTCCGCTGACGATATTGTCAAGACAGTTTTTCTGTGCGGCAGCAGCTGCGCTTGCTTCTTCCCTTGCATATTTATCAGCAAGCTCTTTTCTTTTTGCAGCAAGATCAGCAGCGCCCTTCAGTTCGTCGTGGGCCAAAAATTCAACTGCAGTAACAGGGTTAAGCGGAGAAATTACCGCATCAGGAACGGCAAAGGTCATATCTGCATTTGCGCCCTTTCCGGCGAGTGCGATATATGCCGGACCGTAAGCCTTTCCGGTAACTGCCGCAAGCTTTATAGTCGTAGCTTCAGCATAAGCATGAGCAAGCTTAGTCATATTCTTAACAGCTCCGGCGGCTTCTGTATCATCATCAGCGGCAAAGCCTTCAGTATCGACCAGAGTAATTATCGGAACTGCATATGCGTCGCAGGTCCTTACAAAACGCGCAAGCTTTGAACAGTCATCGGCAGTAAGCTTATCAGCGGTTTTGTTTGTAGCAATTATTCCGACTGAAGCTCCTCCCAATGTTCCGAGAGCAGTATATGATGCTTTTCCGTATTCAGCTGAAAGCTCGATAAGACTTCCCTCATCACATACTGCTTTAGCCTGAGATTCAGCGTCTTTTCCGAAAACTGCTGTCGGTTCTTCAAACTCGTACATAGGGACAGGTGAAAGATTATTCTGCGGAAGCTTATTAAGTATTTCCTTAGCTGCTTCTACAGCAGCCTTATCGTCTTTTGCTACTATACACGCAGTACCGTTTTTCGCTGCATTTTCAGCAGAATTTTTTATATCCGAATTAGGAGCAACATAAAGCTCTGAATCGCTTGTAATAACAGTAAAATCAGCGGATTGTGCAAGCATAGCGGCAGTTCCGGCACATACTCCGGCAACTACTGAGATCTGAGGAACTACGCCTGAAAGATTTGAAACCCACAAAAGAAGTTCTCCGTAGGCAGCCATAGCCTCACAGCCGTCGTTCAGATCTGCTCCGAAAGAATCATAAATTCCGATAACCGGAACACCTGTCTTTGCGGCAAGATCGTAAAGTTTTACTATTTTATCAGCCTGAACCTTAGTAAGCGCACCGTTTTTCACCGTTATATCCTGTGAAAAAGCGTAAACCGGATTACCGTCTACATATCCATAGGCGGTTATAACTCCCGAAAGACCTGAACCTGACTTAGCATAAGGATCAAGCTCTGTAAATTTTCCTTCATCAAACAAATATGTCAGCCTGTTTCTTGCAGGAGCAGGAACTGCGGCAAGCGCCTGAAGCTCGGCAAGAGTTGAGATTGAATCAGACATATAGTTTCCTCCATTCAATTAATTTATAAGATAAACCAATACATAAGCATAATAGTCTATCATAACTATACAAATATCATTATACTATTTTTCAAACGATTTAGCAAGAATAAAAGCAGATTTTTCTTCACTTTTTACGTCTTGAACATTTTTTGTTCATTTTCTATACATAACGCAAAAAGAGCGGCAAAGCCGCCCTTATGTTTTATATGCTATTCCTTTATTCTGTCATCATAAAAATATTTCTCTATTTCTTCACTGGCAGCCGAAATCTCGTCGCCTTCTTCCCAAATTAAAATTCTATTTTCATCATCCGGCAAACCGAAGCGCCTTTATAAAGGTTTCCTGAGTAATATCCTCTGCTATTTCAGGTATGCGGCTTAATTTAAAAATAAATGCATAAACCTCTCTGAAGTATTCCTTATAAATGCTTTCAAAATCCATTGCTTCACCTGCCCTTCTATTATATATGACTTTGCGCAGCTGCAAAACGTTACAGAAAAAATAAAAAAACAGACGATATCAGTTTTTTGCAAAGCTGAAACGGTATCGTCTGTAATTTATTTAATTCTATTTACTTTTAGTCAATGCATTTCTTATCGCCCGCAGCTCGTCCGGCTTCAACTCCCTGTACTCACCCGGTTTTAGCATACCCAGTCTGAGCGGTCCTATTGAAGTGCGTTTAAGACGGGCAACTTCAAGACCGACAGCCTCGCACATTTTTCTTATCTGACGGTTTCTTCCCTCGTGAATCGTCATCTGAAGCACTACTCTGCCGGGCTGTTTATCAAGCACCAAAACCGTACAGGGCTGAGTCTTTACACCGTCTATTTCGATCCCTTCAGACAGCCGTACAAGCTGATCGTCATTTATATCGGGACGAACTGTTACTCGGTAGGTCTTTGAAACATGGCGGGAGGGGTGCATAATATCGTTTGCGAATTTTCCGTCGTTAGTAAACAGAAGAAGCCCCTCGGAATTCTTGTCAAGCCTTCCGATAGGATAAACTCTTGCCGGTATGCCATCAAGCAGATCGGTTACGCATTTTCTGTCAAGCTCATCGCTCATAGTAGTTACATAGCCTCTCGGTTTATGAAGCATTATATAATACATCTGCTTTTTCTTAGCTACAGAGATATTATCGCCGTCTATGCTTATTACATCCTTGCCTGGAAGCGCCTTATCGCCCAGACCACAGGGATGTCCGTTTACTTTTACTCTTCCCTGAGCAATAAGCTCCTCAGCTTTTCTTCTTGAACAATATCCGCTTTCTGCAATGATCTTCTGAAGTCTGATCTTTTCCATATATTCTCCTTAATATGTACGGTCTATAAAGACCGTTATTCAAACAGCGCTTTTGCCTTTTCAATACAGCTTTCAAAAAAGCCTGTGCTTTCAGGCTCAGCTGCTGCAGCGCTTATGCTCTGAGCTGTATAAACCGGCTCCTCAGCTATTTTTTCCCCATTATAATAATATTCAGCCCTTCCGACCTGTACGTTTTCAGCAGCCGGACAATAAACAAACGGGCGGACAAAAATCTCACAGGTTACATTTTCCGCTTTACCTTCCGGCAGTGTCAGTTTGACCTTGTCTGTTTTGCAGAGAATTGTGTCAGATACTCCGCCTGCCGCTCCTATCTCAAACGTATCGTTTTCAATGGGAAGCTCCTGTCTTGACATCAGGGAGAAACCATAATCATACATTCTTGTATGGTCAAGCCAGTCATCAGGATCGTTTAATGTAACGCAGATAAGCGTTGCTCCGTCCCTTTCGCAGGCGGAAACAAGACATCTTTTAGCCTTGTCGGTAAAGCCCGTTTTAACTCCTATTACTCCGTCGCACATTGTAAGAAGCTTATTGGAATTTATAAGCCATCTTTCATACGGAGGATTTCCGAATTCAAGCTTAGCATTCTTTTTACCGCAGATCTCTCTGAAATCATCATTTTTCAAAGCTTCTCTGGTCAGTACCGCCATATCGTACGCAGTTGAATAATGATCATCGGTATAATCGTCAAGACCTGAAGGCGTAACAAAATGAGTAGATCTAAGACCCATTTCCGCTGCTCGGTCATTCATTAGCTGAACGAAAGCTTCAACGCTTCCGGATATTCTTACCGCAGCGCAGTTAGCTGCGTCATTTCCGCTGGGAAGAAGCATTCCGTGTACAAGAGCCCTCATTGTGACAGTATCGCCCTCCTGCAGACCCATAGAAGAACCTTCAACCTTAAGCGCTTCTTTATCAACCACAAACTTTTCGTCAAGATCATTCTGCTCCAGTGCAATAAGAGCAGACATTATTTTAGTTGTACTCGCCATAGGAAGCTTAGAATATCCGTTTTTCTCATAAAGCACTTCACCTGTTGCAGCATCAATTAGGATAGCTCCTTTAGCGGAGACACCGGACAGCTCATAAGCGTCAGCCTTGAAAGCAAAAGATGCAAGCGCAATAATAAGCGCGGAAATAAACGATATTAATTTCAATTCAGACACACCTTTACTATAAAAATCATCCATAATATAATGTGCCGAACGAAAGGTTTAATTCATAAATAATACAGGGAAATTACCCCTCCGACTTCTTACCGGTTTTTTTGTCAACAAAGTCAATAATTTTATCAACAACATCAGGAACGAGATTTACTACTGCATTTTCATATGAGGTGTTTGTTGTCATCTGCAAAAGCTTTGTTTCACCGTTATGAATAACTATAAAAGCCATAGGCTGTATCGTTATTCCTGCTCCGGATCCGCCGCCGAACTGATCCTTTGCTGTTTTTGTCGGCAGATCTGAACCTCCTGAAGCAAATCCGAAGGAAACTTTTGAAACCGGTATAATCGTCGTTCCGTCAGAGGTTACGATAGGCTTTCCCACAACAGTTTCGCAATCGGTCATCTCTCTTATTTTTTCCATTGCCGTTTTAACCAAAGATTCAAGCTTAGTATTATCGTTCATTTTCAATACGTCCTTTCGTTTATATAAATTATCCTTATACGTTTGCAGCCGTCTGTGCGCCGTGTCTTTCATAGGCGGTATTCTCATTTTTGCTGTCAATTTTCAGTTTTCTTTTCTGCTTCAAATATATTATCAAGAAATTTACACCTATACAAACTGCCAGCGCAATTAATGCGCTCGGCCGAATTTTAACAGTGGTTTCAGCTTCCCCGCTGATAGTATTCTTTGTAAATACACAGTTTACATTTGCCCTTTTTATTTTTACGGTAAATATACCCGCAAGCAATCCCAGAAAGTTGAACAGCGCTCCCTGCAAAGCTCCATAGAAAATCGCAGCTTCGTGAGCGTCCTCCCTGCCAACGCTTATATTAATACCGGTATCAGTAAATCGTATTGTCTTACAAAGCTTTTTAAAGTATTTCCACCCCATAGGTATATACGGCTTTATAAGTTCATATTTTTCCTTTAGCCCTGCAAAAAATCCGTCCTTGGTTCTTGATTTTTTATTTTTGTCACTGTCAGGATCTCTTTCGGGCACAGATTTTTTTTTCGGCATAACAGGCTCGTCCGAATTTTTGTCTTCATCTTCAGCTTCTTTAAGACTTTCCGCCAGTCCGTCAAGACCGAACTTATCTTCTCTATCAATCTTTTCCTCATAGATATGAGTATCAGTATTTTCTTCGCAGGCATCGTCTTTTTTTAAAATACTTTCAAGCGCTTCCGGCTCAGAAAGAGAAGCTTCAGTAATATCATTATCTGCAAAATCGCCGTCGATATTATCCTCAAACAGATCCTGCTGTAATTTTTCTTTTTTTATTTGTTTTGCTTTTCGCCTGCGTTTTTTCTTTTTTGCGTTTACAGGATAAATAGTAAAAAACATATATTTGATTTTTACTTCAAACCCTCTGCTGTCCGCCTTTACATAAGCGCTGACGGAAAAATGAAGAAGAATTACAATAACTGCGATTATTGAAAGCAGAATCCAAAGAACAATTATTGCGATCATCTCCAATCCTTTAATTTAAGATCTATTTATTTTAACTGTCTTGAGTGTTTTCTAATATCTCGTCAATAGTTACCTGAGCTTTTTGCTCAGGAAGCTCAGGTAGCTCTTCTAAAGACGAAATCTGAAAGGCTCTGAGAAATGCGTCGGTGGTTTTATAAGCTATAGGCCGCCCCGGAAGGTCAAGCCTGCCCACTTCTGTAAGAAGCTTTTTTTCGACAAGAGAATTTACCGTTCCGGAAGAATCAACTCCCCTGACCTGCTCAACAAAGGATTTTGTAACAGGCTGATTATAGGCAACTATAGTCAGTACCTCAAGCGCCGCAGGTGAAAGAGCAGTATTTTTCTTTATCTCCAAAGCGTTTTTTATATACTGTGAATACTTTTTTTTCGCAGCCAACTGGTATGAACCGTTAAGCTTGAGCAGTTCTATTCCGCTAGAACTTGCGGAATACCTATCCGTAAGATTACTTAGCAGTTCCTCCGTTTCTGTTTCCTCTAATCCAGCCGCTTCCGCAAGCTTTGATAGTTCTATCGGATCTCCCCCTGCAAAGAGTATTGACTCTATTACAGCGATTTTTTCATTTACATCCATAAAAATTTTCCTTTATATTATAAAAATCTGTATCTCCATAGATTTTTTTCAGTATGCGCCGCATAAAAAGATCGGTACATATATTTTATCCTCCAGAAATCAAGCTTTTTATTATTTTTCACTATTTTCGGTATAACCGCAGGAGATATTACATCAGAATCCTCAGCTTCAGAAAAACTTCTTTCTTCATCGCTTATACCTAATATTTTGTTATTATCAATTTTTGCCTCGGCTGAGTCTGTTGAAATAAAAGCAGACGCCGCCAATACTCGTATCTGAGTAGCCTCAGGTTTTACGCTGATAGTATGTGTATTGATTCTGCGCTCAGATGAAAATTTTACGCTTGTACCTGATTTATGTATATTATTATCTGAAACATCGGAGTAATTATCAAGCTCAGATCTCTCCAGATCGGTTTCAGTGTCGTTGTCACATACCTGACTTTCCGTTATATTTTTTTCATGGGTATCAGAAACATGATTTTTATTGGTTCTGTTAAACCTTATCAAGGTATTGTCGTCATTTATATAAATACGACCTGACTTTGTAAGCTCAAGAACTGCCAGAAACGTTGCAACTTTTTCAGACTTGTCCGTAATCCCGCTGTAAAGACGGGTCATTTCACATTCGCCTGTTTTATAAAGCTTCTTTAGAACAAAAATTATTTTGGAGGTAACGGAAACTATTCTATGAGAAACAATAGGCGAAAAAACATTAGCTCTCAGCGGCTTGTATTTTTTGATCTTTGACGAAATGCCCATATACGCTTCGTAAAGGACCGAAACCTGGTGAGTTCGGGTATACGCCTTATTTACCGGAAATTTAACAGGCTGTCTAACAAAAATATCTCCTCCGGCATAAATCTTTTTTAGCTCTGACGCAGCCTTTTTACAAAGAGAGTATTCAATTATCCTGCCCTCCAGCTCCTTTTTAAGCTCAGCAGCTTCTTCCGGCTGAGGGAGTAAAGAACAGGTTTTTATATAGATAAGTCTTGCCGCCATTTCAAGGAAATCCGCCGCAGACTCATAATCGTCGCTTTCAAGACAGTTCATATATTCCATATACTGCTCAAGCAGCAGACTTATTTCTATATCGTAAATATTCAGCTTATGCTTTGATATAAGATGAAGCAGAAGATCAAGCGGACCTTCAAATGAATCGAGCTTAAAAGAAATCAAACTCATCGTTACCTCACACTATAGCTCCGACTATATAATCCATCCAGAAGGTAAGCTTATCCATTATCCAGAACATTCCGTTCTGAAGCCAGCTGAGCGGACCGTTAAATACGCCTGTAACTAAAAGCACGAAAAACATTATCGAAATATACGTCTGATTCTCTGCTATGAATCTATCTACCTTTGGAGAAGTAAAATACGACAGTATTTTCGAGCCGTCAAGAGGGGGGACAGGAATAAGGTTAAATACCGCTAACCCTAAATTTATAAAAGTAAAATATTGAAAGATAATAGTTATCCACATCATAGCTTCACTGGGATTGGCAAGATACAGACCGTTAGACAGCTTATATATAAGTATACCGGCAAAACCTACAATAATATTTGAAATAGGACCTGCCGCCGCACACAGTGCCATGCCTTTACGGTAATGCCTGAAATTCAAAGCGTTTACCTGAACCGGTTTTCCCCAGCCGAAGCCGGTAAAAAAAAGACAAACAGATCCGAGAATATCTACATGAGCAAGAGGGTTAAGAGTAAGTCTTCCCTGATACCTTGCAGTATTATCTCCCATTTTATCAGCCGACCAAGCATGAGCAAATTCATGTATCGGTATTACTAAAAAAATTATTATCAGCTTAACGCCAAATCTTAAAATGGTTTCCTGATCCATTTTGTTACCTCCGTATTCAATCTATATAATCAATGTTGACTTTTCTCAGGCAGCTATACAAATTTAATTATACACCATACAAAAATAAATTTCAAGTGCAGCTGCAGGTTTTGCAGTATATTTCACAATATTTTCATTCAGAAATTTTTTTTGAAAAAACTTTCTGAAAACACTTGCTTTTTGAAAACAGCTGTGATATAATAATAAATATTGTGGATTTAAGTTTTAGTTATTATGGAAAAGGAGGTGCAACCTAATGGCAAAGTGTCAGTTTTGCGGAAAGGGTGTAACTTTCGGAATTAAGGTTTCTCACTCGCACAGAAGAACAAACAGGACTTGGAAGCCAAACGTAAAGAGAGTAAAGGCTGTTGTTAACGGTTCTCCTTGTCACGTTTACGCTTGCTCAAGATGTCTGCGTTCAGGCAAGGTAGAGCGCGCATAATTATAGGTTATGCTTAAAAATTTGATATTCCAAAAATAGGGCTGACAGAAATGTTGGTCTTTATTTTTTTGTATAAAAAAAGCACAGACTGAAAAGATCTCTGTCAGTGCTTCCTTTAGTTTTAAATCTATCATGAAAAAATAAAAATCCGGCTTCTAACCGGATTTTTTTCAATTATCAGCCGCTGCAGTCCTCTTTCTTGATCTTAAAAATCATTCTGAGAAAACCGGAGAGTATTTTCGGACTTTTTACTACTACTACTTTCATAAGTAAGACCTCCAAAATATTTAGTAATACATATTATGCACTGACTTGTATTTTGGTTCACAGACGTGATGAAATCATGAGCAGAAGTCCGTTTTCAAAAGAAATTAATGCATAATCGTCAATTATAACATTCGACAGCCCTATAGGAAAAAAGCTTGTTATCTCCGCATTTTTAAGAGGATATTTTACGCCGCTGATATTAAGTCCCTTTACATTTTCCGTATATGCAAAGAGCGACAGCGAACGAGTATTATCTTTCTTGATCTTATAGTTTCCCGGCAAAATCAAGACGATCTCTTCATCGGGACTGATTATTCTTCCGGACGCACCGTTTTTTAATATAAAACCCAAAGACTGTATATTTGAATAGGTATGGTCAAATCTTCCCCCGAGAGCGCCTGTTATCGTTATATCATCATAGCCTCTCTTTAGCGCTTCACGTATTGCGAGCATAAGATCTGAGTCGTCCTTTTCCTTTGGAAATCTTAATACTTCCCTGCAGTTTTCAGGGATATAACCAAGCGAATCGTAATCCCCTATCGCAAGATCGGGAATGATCCCAAGCTTTTCAGCATACCTATAGCCGCTGTCGGCAGCAATTACAAAGGCATTCTGCCAGACTGCTTTATTAAGCTTCTCCGGATCATTAAGTTCTCCGCCGGTAAAGATCACGCATTTATTCATTTTTATGCTCCCATTCCTTTAGCTGCTTTGCCTGCTCGTACATTTCTTTATAACTTTCATGACGCGACGGCGCTATTTTACCTTCGCTTACCGCAGCTATAACCGCACAGCCTTTTTCTTTAGTATGACTGCAATTGACAAACCTGCAATTTCCGATATACTCCCTGAACTCGCAGAAACAATCGGCAAGATCGTCTTTAAAAATTATATCATACCTGTTTGTATCAAAGCTTGAAAACCCCGGAGTGTCTGCAACGTATCCGCCGCCTTCTATTTTATAAAGTTCAACATGGCGGGTCGTATGTTTTCCTCTTCCCAACTTACGGCTGATCTCGTTTGTTTCAATTGAATAGCCCGGGAAAATATTATTGAGCAGCGACGATTTTCCTACGCCGGTATTTCCGGTAAAAGCGGAAAGCTTTCCTTTAAGGAAATTCTTTACCTCGCCTGCTCCTGCGCCAGTAGTATTATCCACAGAAAAAACCTTTATTCCGGCTTTGCTGTAGATATCAGAATAATCGGAAAAATCACTTTTGTCGATTTTGGTAAAAACAACAGCAGGCGTTATTTTCTTATACTCGGCAATTGCGATAAACTTATCCAATAAAAGAAGATTCGGCTGAGGCTCGCAGGTAGAAGCGACAAATACCAGCAGATCAAGGTTTGCCAGCGGAGGTCTTATCAGAAGAGATCTTCTATCATGTATTTCGTCAATTACTCCGATACCGTCATTTTCGACACTAAAATCGACCGTATCCCCACACACGGGAGATATTCCTCTTTTGCGGAATACACCCCTTGCCTTGCATTCATAAACACCGTCGGAGGCTTCTACAGTGTAGACGCCCCCGAGTGCTTTAATTATAAGTCCTGTCATATTTAATATTGATTTTCCTCTGCGCCTTCTGAAGACTCATCGACAGGCGGAGCGATAGATTCGCTCGTTGTAGTCGTGGTGGTAGTAGTTGTAGTAGTCGTAGTTGTAGTTTCCGGTGTGATAGCAAGCAGTCCGCTATCATTCAGACTTCCTTCAAGAGTAATTTCCTGCTTATCATAATCTACAGTGTATCTTGCATACTGTACTGTCTGATTTGTCTGGTCGTTTCTGATATTTATTGTAAGCGTTTCTGTTTTCTTTCCTGATATATCAATACTTACAGAGCTTCCGGCTACTGTTTCGGCTCTTGCAACAGACTGAGTATATGCTACGTTACCGTCACGGTATACCTCGATAGTGTAAGAATCCCAGACTCCCGAAGGAAGCGGAAGGTTAAGACGCATATCAACAGGCTCAGCTTCACCTGTCGAAACGTAAATTATTACCTCGGTCTTTTTGTCTACATATTCTCCTTCGTTAATGCTTTGAGCTACTACCTTGCCCTTATCGCCCTCATGGCTTACCTCTTCGACTTTTCCAACCAGCTTGTTTTCAGCAAGCTTAGCCATTGCCTTTTCTTCTGTAAGTCCGATGACCTTCGGGACCTTTACCTGCTTTTCAAGCTCTCCGCTGCTGACAAATACCAGAATATCCGCCCCTTCAGGATACTGTTTTCCGGCAGCAGGTTCAGTCTTGATAACAAGTCCTTTTGCAACATTATCATCATAGGTTTCTTTAAGCACTACATTAAAGCCGGCGCTTACAAGCTCACTTCTCGCAACGTCAGCAGTCTTGTTTGTCATGTCAGGTACGGCAATAAGCTTCTGACCCTTACTTACGGTAAGAGAAAGCTTATATCCCTCCTTAACAGTCTTGTTCACAACGTCCTGCGCCATTATAATGCCTTCTTCATATTCGTTGCTGTATTCCTCGCTTATTTCAAAGCTGAGCTTATCCTTGTAATCCTGCTGGACCTTAACTATATTCTGTCCTACAAAATTAGGGATCGTTACTGTAGAAGTATGAGTACTTGGAGCATTGAAATTCTTAATAACTACCGTAGCAATAACAATAGCGGCAATTATAACAACAGCAACAGTTACTGCCATAAGTATAGGAACAACATATGAACGTTTTTCCGGCTCCTCATCTTCCTCTTCGTCATAATCTTCTTCGTCATAATCCTCTTCCTCGTCCTCGTTTGCAACAGGCCTGAAAAAGATAGTAGAATCCTCGGCTTCATCCTCCGTCAGATTATTTTTATAACCGAAAACAACTGATTGATTAAGCTTAAAGGTATCTATATCCTTGATCATTTCGGCAGCCGACTGATACCTTCTTGCCGGATTCCTTTCCATTGCATGAACAACTATCTCCTCAAGAGCCTCGGGGATAGAAGGCATTATATCGCGGGGAGGAACAGCGTTTTCCTGCATATGCTTCAATGCGATAGCTACAGGATTTTCACCGTCAAACGGCTTTCTTCCGGTAAGCATTTCATACAGCATAACGCCTACAGAATAAATATCGCTTCTCTCGTCGGTCATATCTCCCCTTGCCTGCTCTGGAGAAATATAATGAACTGAGCCTATCGTCTTATCTGAAAGAGTTTTTCCGTCAACTCTCGAAAACCTTGCGATTCCGAAATCCATCACCTTGATAGTTCCGTCGGCAAACAGCATGATATTCTGAGGCTTTATATCCCTGTGAACGATACCTTTATCATGAGCATGCTGAAGCGCACGAAGAATCTGAGTAACGAAATGAAGCGCGTCCTT
This sequence comes from uncultured Ruminococcus sp., assembly GCA_900543145.1. Taxonomy (GTDB): domain Bacteria; phylum Bacillota; class Clostridia; order Oscillospirales; family Ruminococcaceae; genus FB2012. Next base: position 206,447 of record UQPZ01000001.1, on the reverse strand, counting down.
CCAGCGAAGAACCCCCTGCTGCTCTATAAATTCCTTTAAAGTAATACCGTCAATGTATTCCATTACGATAAATTGTATCTCGTCCGTAAATCCAACGTCGTAAATTTTAACAATATTGGGATGTGACAGAACAGCTATCGCCTTGCTTTCATTTCTGAAACGCCTAAGAAATTCCTCATTCTGTGAAAATTCATCTTTAAGGATCTTAACCGCTACAACACGGTTCTCCATAACGTCCATAGCTTTATAAACGTCGGCCATTCCGCCTACTCCTATAAGCTCAGTAATCTCATAACGGCCGTCAAGCTTTTTGCCGATATTAGAATCCATCAAATTCAACTCCTAGTTAATATTTTTGTTTTCCCGGCAGAAGTTCAGCCTTACCGCAAAAATCCGCCTTATTTTAATCGTCCGTCTAATTTGCTATCAGCGCTACGGTAATATTATCCTTACCGCCCATTTCATTACTATAATCTATCAAATCAGTTACTGCGTTATCAAGGTTTTTGCCGTAAACAAAGCTGTATATGACCTCATCGCTGCAATAATTCGACATTCCGTCAGAACAAAGAAGAATTGTAAAATTACCGTCAGGCTCAAGCTCAAAATAATCAACTTCAACATCCGCCTCTACGCCTACTGCTTTAGTAATTACGTTTTTCATATGATGGGTCTTTATCTCTTCCTTATTTATCATGCCCTGTTCATAAAGCATTTGAACATAAGTATGATCAGTAGTGACCTGCTCTATTTTATCTTTGGTCATAAGATATGCCCTGCTGTCACCGACGCTGACCACATAGCATTTTCTGCCCGTTACCAACACTGCAACGCAGGTCGTTCCCATACCGTTCTTATCAATATCCTCTTTGCTTTTTTCATAAACAAGAGTATTTGCTCCGTGTACCGCGGTAAGCATAAGATTCCTGATACTGTTCGCTCCGGCTCCGGCTCTGTAGTTTTCTGCGATCTTGTTATAAACAGACGTAACCGCTACCTCGCTGGCAACGCCGCCGGAAAGCGCTCCGCCCATACCGTCGCACACAACAGCCAGCGCCGTATCCTCGCCGATCATTCCTGTTTTTACACGATCCTGATTCTCCTTGCGTACTTTGCCTATATCTGTTTTCGATGCTAAATACAAGCAGTTCACCACCTTTCTTAAATTTCATACTCCCGTCTGAGCTGTCCGCAGGCAGCGTCAATATCCGAACCAAGCGTCCGCCTTACGGTCGCGTTAACGCCAAGCTCTTCAAGATAGCTTCTGAATCGCTGTGCTGCTTTTCTGTCAGAACGGTATTCTCTTTCTTTTATTTTATTCACAGGTATTATATTTACATGACAAATAAAATTTTCAAGCAGTTTGGCAAGCTTCTTCGCATCTTCTTTTGAATCATTATGTCCGTCAATAAGAGCGTATTCAAACGAAATGCGCCGCCCTGTAGCTTTGAAATAATCTCTGCAAGCCTTCATGAGCATATTTATATCATATTTATCGTTCACTGGCATAATTTCGCTTCTTCCTTTATTATCAGATGCGTGAAGCGAAATCGAAAGCGTTAATCCGAGATCAAGCTTAGCCAGATCATATATTCTGGGTACGATACCGCAGGTCGACAGCGAAACGTGCCTTAATGACATATTCGTTCCCTCAGGACACGAAAGCAGTCTGAGAAAATCGACAACATTTTCATAATTATCAAGAGGCTCGCCTATTCCCATAAGAACAATACCTGAAATCCTCCTGCCGCTGTCCCGCTCCGCTTCATAAAGCTGAAGCAGAATTTCACTTGACGAAAGATCTCTTTTGAAGCCTGCGATCGTCGAAGCGCAGAATCTGCACCCCATTTTACAGCCTACCTGAGTTGAAACGCAAAGCGTATTTCCGTAGCTGTATTCCATCAAAACAGCTTCGATATGATTTCCGTCTTCAAGTTCATATAGATATTTTACAGTATTATCACTGTTAGATTCAAGTCTTTTACATATAAATAGTGATTTTAAACAAAATTTTTGCTTTAATATATCACGGAATTGTACAGATAGATTAGTCATTTGGTCAAAATCGGTAACTTTTTTAACATGCAGCCACTCAAATATTTGCCTTGCCCTGAACTTTTTTTCGCCAAGAGATGAAATACACTCTTCAAGCTCATGCGGCAAAAGCGAAAGAATATCGATTTTTCCGTTTTCACAAGTCAGTACCGTAATCTCACCTCAACTTTTTTAGCTTTGCGATGAAAAATCCGTCAGAATCGAATTTTTCAGGAGTTATAGTCACCTTATATTCATTTTCAAAGCCCTTTGCACACTTTCCCAGCGCGCAAGGCTCAAAATCACTGTGCTCATACAGAAAACGCCGTACAACCTCGTCATTTTCCGCACGGGAACAAGTACAGGTAGAATAAACAAGTATTCCTCCGGGTTTAAGATATTTTGAAGATATGTCCAAAATATCGTACTGTATTTCAGGCAGCCTTTCAAAATCCTCAGGGTTCTTATATTTTATCTCGGGCTTTCTTCGTATTACTCCAAGGCCCGAACATGGTACGTCGCACAAAATTTTGTCTGCCGCAGGAATATTTTCGTTATATGTCTTCGCATCGTTGGCAGCGGCTTGTATAATACCCAGACCCAGCCTCTGCGCACCGCTTCTTATAAGCTTAACGCGGTTCTCATGCAGATCATAAGCTCTTAAAACGCCCTGATTTTTCATCAGCTGTGCAATAGTAAAAGCCTTTCCACCGGGAGCAGAACACATATCGAGAACAGTGTTGCCGCTTTCCGGCTCCAAAACCGAACAGCAAATCTGACTGGAAATATCCTGAACGTGAACAAGGCCGTTTCTATATGCACGGCTGCCTTCAATTGAACCGCCGCCGCAGATCTTCAAACAATCCGGAACACAGCCTTTAATTTCACAGCCGAAGCCGTCGCTCTGAAGAACAGATATAATTTCGTCAACAGACATCTTCAGCGTATTTGCTTTAACTGTAACCGGTGCCTGTCCGACAGAAGTTTCAAGTAATGACAAGGTCATTTGCTTTCCGTATTCGGACAGCCATTTATCTACGAGCCACTCCGGACAGGAATACTGAACAGACAATTTTTCCTGCTCAGAGCTGACTTGCGGGAGCTTTTTATCATTTCTTATAAATTCCCTGAGCATACCATTAACAAAGCCGCTGACAGATGGATTTCTGTTTTTCTTAGCCAGCTTTACGCATTCGTCAACTGCCGCCGAGTCCGGAACAGAATCCATATAAAGCAGCTGGTAAAAGCCCATTCTCAGAATATTTCTTACTTCAACACTCAGCTTATAGCCAGGCTTTTTCAAATACTGCACTATCAATCTGTCAAGAGTAATACGCCGTTCAAGTACGCCGTAGAATAAAGCAGATGCAAATTTTTTCTCCTGTATATCAAAATCAGACCTTTTAAGAGCTTCGTCCAACAGTATATTTGAATACGAAGAATTGCTGTCAAGCTTTGTCAGCAGTTTTAGAACTGTTTTTCTGGAATTTCCCATTTAAATCTCCAATTATCATATTAAATATATGTAATGCAATTTTACTTTACACATGATTAGGTGTAAAGTATTTTAACTTTAATAGTATCTGTCTAAGAAACCGCCATTCCAGACTATGTCAGTGAACAGTTAAAGGTGAAATCCTTGTCGGATTGTAGACTATAAAGTCGATTCACTTTACATATTTTACTTTAAAATTTCGTTACCGCTCAATGGTTTTCCGCGGAGAAAATCTTCCGATTTCATTCTTTTTGAGCCCTCAGCCTGAACCTCAGTAAACCTTATTACACCGTCTGCACAGGCAACTTCAAATAATTTAGGATCCACAATGCTTCCGGGCTGCTTTCCGCTTGATTTATATGAAGCTATCTCAGACCTATATATCTTGAGCCTTTTGCCGTTAAGCTCAGCTGTAGCGCATGGCCAGTCGGATAAGCCGCGGATCTTATTATGCACATTTTCAACTGGTTGTTCAAAATCGATCGGACACATTTTCTTTGATAGCATAGGAGCATAGGAAGCCGCACTGTCATCCTGCTTATGGGGTTTGACTTTCCCGACTTCAAGCTGCTCAAGCGTTTTCAGCATGATATCAGCGCCAATTACCGATAATCTGTCAAAAAGCTCAGCCGCAGTTTCATTAGCTCCGATCGGTGTAGATTCCTGAAGCAGAATGTCACCTGTGTCCATACCCTCTCCCATAAGCATCGTGGTAATACCGGTCTCCTTTTCGCCGTTCAGAACAGCCCACTGGATCGGTCCGGCGCCTCTGTACTTCGGAAGCAGCGAACCATGTATATTAACGCAGCCATACTTAGGAATATCCAGCACCTGCTTAGGGAGCATTTTTCCGTAAGCTGCAACAACTATACAGTCAGGCTGAAGCTCAGAAATTATTTTTATATATTCATCACCGTTATTTTTAAGACTCTCCGGCTGATAAACAGGAGTATTATACTCTTGTGCTGTTGCCTTGACAGGAGGCGGCATAAGTTTATAACCTCTTCCCTTCGGCTTGTCCGGCTGACAGAATACCGCTGTAACATTGTGCGCTGAACTGTAAAGAGCTTTCAGCGCCGGAACTGCAAAATCAGGAGTTCCCATAAAAATTATATTCACTTTTATACCTCGCTTATGCAGATTTTTTTATTATTCATCTGCTTCGACAAATTCAACTACCTTTTCCAAAAATAAATGCCCGTCCAAATGCTCGGTTTCATGGCAGACAGCCTGCGCAAACAGATCTGTTACCTCTTTTTCATACCAGTTTCCGTTTCTGTCCTGAGCCTTAAACTTTACACTTACGGGCCTGACAGTATAGCCCCATTCTCCCGGACAAGAAAGGCATCCCTCTATGACTTTATGAGTTTCCTCTGATCTTTCAAGTATCTCGGGATTTATCAGTTCACATAAACCATCACCCGCATCAATGACTACAGCTCTCCGCAAAATTCCGACCTGAGGTGCTGCAAGACCAACCCCCTCTGCTTTTTTCAGAGTATCAATCATATCATCCAGTAGAGTCCAAAGCTTTTCATCAAATTTTTCTACAGGCTTGCATACCTTATGAAGAGTTTCGTCCCTTTTATTTAGTATATTTCTGATCGCCATAATATTTTCCTTTCCTTATAATCCGATGTCGCCGTTTATATCGGCGTAAATACTAACTTTTACAAAGCTTTTATTTTTATAAAATTCAGAAAGCATATAGCTTATAACACCTCTGAAAGTCTTGGAATTCTTACATTTAAGTATTAACCTATACCTATATTTATTGTTTATCCTCTCAAGCGTACATGGAGCAGGTCCTAATGCGCGCAGAGGTATTTTTATACCCTTATCTTTTATAAATTTACTCATATTATCCACAAACCATTCCGAAGCCTCAATAGCCATACTTTCAATCGTAGATGAAAATCCAATAACACATATATCGCAGAACGGAGGATACGTCAGTGACTGCCTGAGAGCAATTTCCTGTTCATAGAACTCGTCATAATCCTGCTGTGCCGCCAGATTAAGCACATAATGATCCGGTACAAAAGTCTGGAGATACGCAAATCCCGCTTTATCGCCACGTCCGCTTCTGCCGGCAACCTGAGTAATAAGTGAAAATGTACGCTCATAGCTTCTGAAATCTCCGGTAAAAAGAGCCTTGTCAAGCGACACGACACCAACTAGAGTGACGTTGGGGAAATTAAGACCCTTTGCTATCATCTGAGTTCCTAGCATTATATCATACTCGCCGTTTTCAAATGCTTTAAAGTTTTCCTCATATGAATATCTTGAATAAGTAGTGTCAGCGTCCATTCTTAGTATCCTTGATTTTGGGAAAGCTTTTATAAGCTCGTCTTCTACTCTTTGTGTTCCTACGCCTCCCGTATGAAGATGATCAGAACCGCATTCAGGACATACACTTACATTGTCCATCGCAAAGCCGCAGTAATGACACATAAGCTTGTCGTTTTTCTTATGATAAGTCAGCGGAATACCGCATTTTGGACAGGCTATCGGCTTTTTGCAGTCAAGACAGGTAACATAGGTGTTGAAACCGCGCCTGTTAAGCAAAAGGATCGTCTGCTCATTTCTATTCAGGTTTTCGCCTATCTTATCCATAAGCCTTCGGCTGAAAAGCGAATCATTACCGGATTCGGCTTCCTGCTGCATATCAATAATTTCAACCTCAGGTAGAACAGCGTCGTTATATCTATTGCGTATCTCAAACAAATGAAACCTTCCGCTTTTGGCATAATAAAAACTTTCAAGCGACGGAGTAGCAGAAGCCATAACAAGCACTGAATTATGAAATCCGCACCGCTGTATCGCCACATCTCTGGCATGATAGCGCGGCGAAGTATCGGATTTATAGGTATGTTCGCCTTCTTCATCCATTATAATTATTCCTATATCGGATAGCGGCGCAAAAACGGCGCTTCTAGTTCCGATAACTATTTTTGCCTCAGAATTTTTAATTCGCTTAAACTCGTCTGTTCTTTGACCCAAAGACAGCGATGAATGCAGAACTGCTATATTTTCCCCGAAATATTCCTTGAAGCGATTTACCATCTGAGGAGTAAGAGAAATTTCAGGAACCAGCATCAATGCTGTCTTACCTTTTTTTAAAACTGAAGCTATAAGCCTGAAAAAAACCGCAGTTTTACCGCTGCCTGTAACTCCGTACAGCAATGCGCCCGCAGGCTTTTCTTCATTTATAAGCGACATGATCCCGTCATAGGCCGCCTTTTGTTCCTCATTAAGCTTTATACTTTCGGGATCAGATATTTCACCGACGCTGCCGATCGCATTTCTCATTACCTCATATTTATATTCGGCAAGTATATTTTTATCAGTCATACGCTTAATAAGCGACGGCGTACAATTAGTCATATAGCAGACTTCTTTTACCGAAGCGCTTGAACAATCCTCAAGAAGATTTACAACAAGCTTCTGCTTTTGTGTCAAAGTAACCGCCGTTCCTGATTCGATCATATTCAGATACCAGTCAGACAGCCTGACCATTTTAACGGTTTCGTCACCTACACGCCTTTTCAGCTTATCCTCTTCCTGAATATAGCCTTTGTCGATCAAACCGGTAACTATTTTTTTCAGCTTAGGATCGGCTGTAAAGTCAAGAAAATTATCTACCTCACGCTGATTTTCAGCAGACCTCATAAAATTGACTATATTCAGTTCCTTTTCATCAAGCTCAGAATCGGGAATATGTGTGTTTACCAGTGAAAAATGCTGAGAAAAATTATAGCTGAAACCGGTAGGCACTACAGTTTTATATGCGTCAAAGAATGTACAGAAAGTATTCTCTTTTAACCAGAATATAATTCGGAGCATTTCATCTGTAACTAACGATTCATTGTCGATAAGCTTTGAAACAGGCTTGAGCTTTTCATTATACTCAGGAGTTTCATACATTCTGGTTACAAAGCCGATAGTACGCCTGTTTCCTTTTCCGAACGGAACGATTACCCTCGAACCGTTTTGTATCTCGCTTTTCATTTCATCGGGAACAATGTAGCTGTACTCGCAGTCAAAGCTGTAAGCAGCGCAGCTTACAGCGATCTTTGCTACCAAAAACAAACCACGCATCTACACTTCCCCCTAATTCAAAGTCAGCTTTTAAGACTGGAATCCTCAATAAGCTTATATTCACCCGAAGCAAACTGATCGACCGCCGTTTTTACAGGCTTCTGATCGAGTATTATCTTATTTTCAAAAGCGTCGTCCGTGATCTCCCTTGCTCGTTTTGCAACCGCAATAACAAGCGAATAATAGCTTTCGTTATTCTTTAAAATTTCAACAACTGCCGGTCTAAGCATTTTTAAGCACCTCGTTAATCATATTTTTTATATTTTCATTATTAGTTTTGAACATATCTGCCTCTGATGACTCGTCTTTAGACGCTTTCATAACAAGCTGAAAATCTTTTACGGCGTCCTCAAGCCTGTCATTCATTATTGCATAATCGTAATCATACGACTTGGAAATTTCAGCAGCGGCAGCCTTTACACGCTGATCGATAACACAGTCACACTCGGTTCCTCTTTTATTGAGCCTACGTCGTAATTCCTCTACAGACGGCGGAAGAATAAATATAAGAACCGCTTCGGGCATTGCCTTTTTCACCTGGAACGCGCCGTTTGTTTCAATTTCAAGCACTACGTCCCTGCCCTCCGAAAGATTTTTAAGAACAGGTTCAGAAGGAGTTCCGTAATAATGCTTAACAAATCCGGCGTATTCAAGAAAACCGTTTTGACTCACCATTTTTTCAAACTCTGCGTCATCAATAAAACGATAGTGAGTACCATCTATTTCACCATCTCTGGGCGCTCTGGTAGTACAGGAAACGGAATAAAAAACGTCTGAATTTTTAAAAACCTCGTTTAGTATAGTCCCTTTACCGCACCCGGAAGGAGCAGATACCACAAATAGCTTTGCCTTATTCACCGCTATCCTCCTCCCCGTCATCAAATCTTGCCCCGACAGTTTCAGGGGCTATAGCCGAAAGCACCACATGATCGCTGTCCATTACGATAACAGCTCTGGTCCTCCTGCCGTAAGTAGCATCTATAAGAGTTCCCTTATCCCTTGCGTCCTGTATGATACGCTTTATAGGCGCTGATTCGGGAGCAACTATCGCAACTACTCTTGAAGACGAAACCATATTGCCGAAGCCGATATTAATAAGCTGCATATTATATTCCTCCGGTTATTCGATATTCTGAATCTGTTCCCGTATTTTTTCAATTTCCGATTTAAGCTCAACTACTATCTTAGTGATCGAAAGATCCTGAGCCTTTGAACCGATAGTATTTACCTCCCTGTTCAGCTCCTGAACAAGAAAATCAAGCTTACGTCCTACCGGCTCTTCACTTTTGATAAGATTTCTGAACTGTGAAATATGACTGTGAAGCCTGACTGTTTCCTCATCTACCGCTGTTTTCTCAGAGAATATAGCAGCTTCAGTAAGGATTCGCTGTTCGTCTATTTTTCTGTCCGCTAAAATTTCACAAAGCTTTGAATACAGTCTTTCTCTGTATGCTTCTGTGACCTTAGGCGACTGAACCTCTACCTGACATACCAGTTTTTCTATTGTATCGAGCCTCGAATTAATATCGTCAAACATTTTCGCGCCTTCTGTAATACGCATTTCTATAAATCTGTCTACTGCGCACTGAGCAGTTTCCTTAACGCTGTTCCATATCTCCTCTTCATCATCCGTAACCTTAACGACCGTAAAAATATCCGGCAGGCGCATAATATTAGAAAGCGATAGATCATCATTAAGAGAAAGCTCCTGAGCACAGCCTCTTAAAGCGCCTATATATCCTTTTGCGATCTCGCGGTTTATCTCAATATTTGCGCTTGCTCCCTCCTGATTGTAAACAGAGACGGAAACCTCAACCTTTCCTCTGGAAATTGCATTATTAACAAAGGATTTAAGCTTTTCGTCAAGATAGCCGTACGCTCTGGGAGTTCTGGCGGTAAATTCGTAATATCTGTGATTTACAGATCGTATTTCAACCAAAATTTCTCTGCCGTTGATAATACGGCGTTCCCTTCCGAAGCCTGTCATGCTCTTTATCATTTAACTGTCCTTTCCGCTGCTTTGCATATGTTCAGCCAATAAATATTCAACTTATATTATACCATTTCATATGCCAAATAGCAAGCAATTTTAATACAATTTTAATATTTATTTTACTTGCAATTGTTAATTTCGGTAAATATAGCTGACAGACTGTCTCCTATGCAAATATGAGGGTATTTCATAAAATCATCTCTTGACGTCGAACCTGTAGTAACGCCTGCAAAATCAACTCCGGCATTCATTGCAGTCTGAGCATCTATATAGCTGTCACCTATATAAAGTACATTTTCCTTAGGCTCATTAAATCTTTCGATTATTAAGTTAAGACCTGAAGGATCCGGCTTAGCCTGCTTAACATCCTCTCCTCCGACAATAATATCAACAGGAAAAGAGCCTGCCTGAATTTTAAAGGTATCTTCAATACGGTATCTGTACTTTGTTGAAACTATTCCGACCTTAAGTCCAGCGAGCTGAAGCACCTGTAATACCGCAATTGCGTCATTATAGAAAAATGTGTTTTTAACCATTTCCTTGTCCGCAATTTTAACATATTCCCTGCGCATATCCTCTCTCTGAGGATTATTCTCTATTCCCGTAAGAATGTCGAATGCGTCTGTAAGCGTAAGACCTATCGTTCTGTAAATTTTATTGTCATCCGGAATCTTATATCCGAACTCTTTTAAGGTATGCTTAAAACATATAAGTATACCCTTAGACGAATCCGCAAGCGTCAGATCAAAATCAAAAACATAAGCCGAGTATTTTCCCATATAACTACAGTCCTTTCATAAAAACAGGCAACCGTTTTATTTGGTTGCCTGAAAGCTATCTGATCTTTCCTGATATTTTATGCATTTCAGCCTTAATGGAATACATATTATCATCTGCCCTTTTAAAAACATTCATAATATCAGTTTTCGGAGAGCTGCCTTTAATTTTAGATTCATAGCAGCCTACAGCGGCTGAAACGCTGCTGTGATAAGCAAGATTAAATCTTTCGATTACAGAAAAAAGCTCTCTTCTTGCGCCTTCGGCAGTCAGCTCGCTGTTGACGAAAACCGAAACGAACTCATCTCCTCCTATCCTGAACGACTGAACGTCAGAACCGAATGCATTATTTATACACTGAGCCATATCCTTTATCAGCTTATCTCCGTTCATATGTCCGAGATTATCATTTGTTTCTTTAAGATTATTTAGATCCATTACAAGAAATCCGATCTTATCTCCGCAGCACAGCTTCTTTCCCAGCTTATCTATATACTGATCAAAACTCATTCTGCTTCCGAGCTGAGTAAGGGAATCAGTATACAGAAGCTTTTTATATATACTGTTTTGGGCATTAAGCTCAAGAAAGTCCATAGCCTTATAAATTGCTATTCTGGCCAGCATTATAATAAATACAAGCAGACCTGTTTCAAACCAAACCGAATTTCTTGAACTATCATGATTCAGATAATATGAAACCATTTGAATCGCCGAAAAAGCGCCGAGGACAAACGTAGCATGAAGCAGACGCCTGCATGTTTTCCCATCCTTCTTCTTTCTGATATTTACAGCAATACAGATGACAACAGCGGCGAACGAGGTCAGAATAAGTAAATGTATAACAAACAGGCTGTTCATTATATCTAAGCCGCCTGAAAGGAAGGATATGTTTAAAGCAATCAGAACAGTAAGATACGCTGTACATATTCCTAATATAAACTTTCTGCCGTATACACAAAAATCCTTTATAAACATCAGGAATATAACCGGAAGAAGAGAAAAGGAAAAATATGAAATATACGCAACTACAGTAACTTCATTTGTAATAAACTGCAGTATCTGAGTATCGGTTATTATCCATACATTTGAAGTCAGAATGAAAGCGCCTAAATAAAAAAGGCATTTATTTCGGAAAGCAATTTTCTTAACTTTAAATATAAAATACACAACTATCAGACAAAGGGATATAAACAGCAGAAGTCCTGCAAAAATAACAGTAAAAAAATCCGACTTTATCAAAGCTCCGATTATTCCGCTCTCACTCCCGTATTTAAAAGACGGCAGAACTCCTTTTCCGTAAGGCGCTGTAAATATACAGGTTATCGTTTTTCCCTCATATTTATCAGAAAGTTTTACAAAACAATGTACATTTGACAAAACTTTGGACTTATCAAGACTCTGATCATCTCCGTATGAATATATTTCTTCAGAATCTGCAAGTATTCTGCACGACAGACCATGAGAATCAAAGAACAAGACTCCGGACGCCGATATATCTTCAGGCAGAACATTTGTTATTTCTATAGAATCATAAAACTCATGACCGCTTAGAATATCCACGGGATCTCCATTGCTTTTCCAGCCTGAATTAAAATCAACCGCTTCAGGAATATCTATACTTATATTTTCAACGTCTGTATGATTTCTGGCGTCGGCAGCTACAAATACCATGAGAAAAAGCAGAGCCGCAAATAAAATTACAGCTGCGGCTTTTCCTCCGCTGATAGAAATCTTGCCTTTCAACTTCGTCAAAATGTTATCTCCTCTCATAGAAGGATGAAATCGACCGCATAAGAGCCTGCCAGATAAAAACCTCGGAGCGCCGCTGAAAATCTGTAAAAGCTATTCAACAGTTACTGATTTAGCAAGATTTCTAGGCTTGTCAACATCATTCCCTCTGAGAACTGACGTATAATACGCAATAAGCTGCAGCGGCACAACGGTAAGCATTGGCATAAGAATATCGTCTATCGTCGGAAGACCGATCTTATAATCCGCAACATCGTCGTCAACATTAATATAATTGTGGGTAACGAAAATAACCTTTCCTCCCCTTGCTTTTACCTCTTTGGCGTTGCTGACGGTTTTGTCAAACAGATCGCGCTGAGTTGCAACGGCAATAAGCGGCATACTCTCGGTAACCAGCGAAATAGTTCCGTGCTTTAGCTCACCGGCGGCATAGGACTCGGAATGAATATATGAGATCTCCTTAAGCTTTAATGAGCCCTCCATCGAAAGAGCGTAATCAAGCCCTCTTCCGATATACAGCAGATTTTCAGCATTAATAAGCTGTGAAGCTACATACTGACAGGACTTTTCCTGCTTTAAGATAACGTCTATCATATTGGGAACGCCCTCAAGAACAGAGGTAAGACGCCTGCATTCGTCCTCGGAAATAGTGCCCTTTGAATAGGAAAGCAAAAAAGCAAGCAGATAAAACACCGAGATCTGAACGCTGTAAGCCTTTGTTGACGCTACGGAAATTTCAGGACCGGCATGAGTATAAATAACCATATCAGCCTCTCTTGCGATTGAAGAGCCTACAACGTTGACTATAGCAAGAGTCTGTGCGCCAAGACGCTTTGAAAGCTTCAGCGCCTCAAGCGTATCCGCAGTTTCTCCGGACTGAGATACTACAATAACAAGATCTCCCTTGCCGATTATAGGATCTCTGTAGCGAAATTCAGACGCTACATCTACGGTAACCGGCACTCTTGCAAGCTTTTCAATAACATATTTCCCCACCAATCCTGCGTGCATGGCTGTTCCGCAGGCAACTACAAATATACTGCTGTATGAAGCCAACTTTTCCGCAGTCAATCCGCATTCCTCAAGATCAGGCATTCCGTCTTTGATACGGGGAGAGATGGTCTGCTTTATTGCGTTCGGCTGCTCATTTATTTCCTTTAGCATAAAATGCTCATAGCCGCCCTTTTCAGCTGCTTCCATATCCCAGTCTGCAACCATCAGCTGCTTCTCTGCAGGAGTTCCGTATTTATCAAAGATCTGAGCCTTTCCTCCGCTGAGGACAGCTATCTCATCTGCTTCAAGCAGATAATAATTCCTTGTAAATTTTAATATAGCCGGAACGTCAGAAGCGATAAACGCCTCGTCTTCTCCTACTCCCACAATCAACGGAGAATCCTTTCTTACCGCATAAACCGACTCAGGAAAATCCTTGAATACGATCCCGAGAGCATACGAACCCTCAATATCGCCGAGAACCTTCTGTATAGTTTCCAGCGGATTACCGTTATAATAATAATCAAGAAGCTTTGCAACCGTTTCCGTATCAGTCTGGCTTTCAAAAACATAGCCTTTTTTTTGCAGAAAGCTTTTTATCTTCTGATAATTTTCTATTATTCCATTATGAACAATAGATATCTTTGCGTTACCGTGAGGGTGTGAATTAATATCCGACGGTTCTCCGTGAGTAGCCCATCTTGTATGACCTATACCGCATGAACCTCCGTGAATAACTCCGTCCTTATAAATCTTTTCTTTCAGGTCAGCAATTCTTCCTTTAGTCTTGCTTACCTTTATTTCACCGTCCTGAAAAACTGCAATTCCGGCAGAATCGTAACCTCTGTATTCCAACTTGCTCAGAGCGTCGAGCAAAACCTTTGTACAATCCTCTTTTCCAACATAACCGACTATACCGCACATAGTCAAAACTCCTTTCAGCGTTCATTAACGCAGTCAATACTGTATTGTATGGGATTTCATTCAGAATGAAAACAAAATCCCCTCATATCCGCTTATAATCTTTATTTATAATATCACAAACAGCAAATAAAATCAAGTGTAATTAAAATTTTATAAACTACTTTTCTTTTAATAAAAAATATGTTATAATTATATAAATTATATTTTTACTGCTGTTTAATAATACGCATTGCTTGTGTAAATATCATCAATTTAAGTTCTCAGGTTTAGCAGAATAAACTGATATGATAGAGGTGTATTATGAAAAAATATATTGTATAATAGCACAAATAATTCTTTTGATATGGTTTTTTCTAGACATGACCGGCATATACTTCAAAGATAAGTGTTTAAGTCAAAATAAATAGTTTAACAAAGATATAAACTCGAAAATACAATTCGTAAAAACAATTTGCCGAGGAGGAATTTAAATGGAAAATATCAAAGCTTTAAAGGACAGATTTATAAGCATTTACAAAGAGCATATTACCCGGCCCGGTTCAGAACGGCTTCTTGAATGGCTGTTATCGGAAAGCAGCGATTTTTTTGCCGCTCCGGCTTCCACCAGATATCATGGAGCCTATGAAGGCGGCCTGTGCGAGCATTCGATAAACGTCTACGAATGCCTGAAGGATTACTGCGAACGAGAGCGTGTAAAAGAACTGTACGGCCTAGACTTTTCCGATGAAAGCATAGCTATTGTAGCACTGCTTCACGATATATGCAAGGTCAACCTTTACAGAATAAGCTACCGAAATGCTAAAAACGATGACGGGGTATGGGAAAAGGTTCCCTATTTTGATTTTTACGATCAGCTTCCCTACGGTCACGGCGAAAAATCGGTCTACATAATTACCGGTTTTATGAGGCTTACCAGAGAGGAAGCCTTTGCGATCAGATGGCATATGGGTTTTTCCGGAGAAGAAAATAAAAATACTATCGGCAAGGCTCTTGAAATGTTTCCGCTTGCTCTCGCCGTTCATATTGCAGATATGGAAGCTACGTTTTTAATGGAGGGCGGAAAGCTCTGAACGGAATATCTGCCTGCGGCTTCTTACTCGGTAAATTCAGAACTTATATTATTTATTATAAAACAAAAACAAACTGCGCCGGCAGGCTTTTAGACTGCCGGCGCAGTTATATCATACAGCAATATGACAAATGTAATACGATATTCTGTCAAATGTAACTTACCGATCTTAAATTATTGTGATATACTTAAACCATAGAAAGGACGTGTCAACATGAATGAGTTTGTATCGGTAAAAAATCTTATAAAAAACTACGGAGATTTCTGCGCATTGGACAATCTCAGCTTTTCAGTCGAAAAAGGCGAGATATTCGGACTGCTCGGGCCTAACGGCGCAGGAAAATCAACTGCAATAAACATAATGACAACACTGGACGGTTACACAAAAGGTACAGTCGAAATCGCCGGAATGAATATTGAAAAGCACAGGAACGAAATTAAAAGGCTTATAGGCTTAGTGCCTCAGGATATAGCCGTATATCCCTTTCTTTCGGCTGCTGAGAACGTTAAGTTCTTTGCTTCACTTTATGGAATAAAGGGAAAAGAGCTTGATGACGCAGCAAATGAAGCTCTTGGATTTGTCGGACTTGCCGATAAGTCTAAAATGAAGCCGAAGCATATGTCGGGAGGAATGAAACGCCGTCTGAATATTGCCTGCGGAATTGCCCATTCTCCGCAGCTTATTATTATGGACGAACCGACAGTAGGTGTTGACGCGCAGTCAAGAGAACATATTCTCAATTCAATTAAAGTTCTGAGAGAGCGGGGAGCTACGGTAATTTATACATCACATTATATGAACGAGGTAGAACAGATATGCGACAGGATAGCCATTATTGACAAGGGACAGCTTGTAGCCTGCGGAACTGAACAAGAGCTTGTATCATTGGTTACAGATTATAAATGCTTTAAGCTAAAAACCAGAATACCATCTGACTTTGACGAAAAACAGTTTATCAAAAACACAGTCAATCTCCCCTCCGTTCATGCGGCTGCTGTCAGCGGTGATATAATACAGATCGAAACAACCCTGGAATGTTCTGATTTTTCTGAAATACTTGAACATATAAGACAGCTCAGGCTGCCGATCATAAGCGTTGTATCCGAGATTCCCGACCTTGACAGCGTATTCCTGACGCTTACGGGTCACGAAATGAGATAGGGGTGCGAAATAATGCTTGCAGTTATAATAAAAGAGATCAAAGGGTTTTTCAGAGCGGGCAGCCAGCTTTTTTTCTGTATCTTTTTCCCCTCGCTAATGGTATTTCTTCTGGGAAACCTGCTTGAAAATCTGGATATATCCGATTATGAGATAGGAAAAATAACCTTAGGATACTATTCTGAGGACGGTTCAGATTTAGCTGAAGAATATTTTAAAGACCTTGAAGAACAGGATATACTCACCTTAAAGCATTTTGATTCCATGGAGAAGGCAGAAGCTGAGGTAAAAGCCGGAAAGCTTTCCGCCTGCGCCGTGACAAAAGAAAATAATATAATGCTTTTAACGGGAGATGACGGTATCAAGAACCGTTCTTTAGAAGCTATGACCAAAGGCTTTCTTTATATGAACCAAACCTATACTGCCTGTGCGGCAAATACGGACGATCCTCTTGCGCTTACTCAGCTTCAGCCCTCCGATCAGGAATATACAATAACCAAAGGACTTGGAATAGAACGCTCAATGATAGATTATTACGCAGTCGCAATGGTCGTTATGACAGTATTTATGTGTTCTATGATCGCAGGCGGTGAATGCTTTGTCAGCGAATATAGGGATAATACTATGTATAGACTGTACATATCGCCTATAAGCCGCGCTAAATTGTTTTTTGCTAAAATATTAGGCGCATTCCCTATGACGATAATACAGATAGCGGTTATAATGGTAGTCAGTATTGTGTTCTTCGGAGCTCATTACGCTGACGGAACAGTCAATAATCTGCTGCTGTTTCTCATGCTGTTTACAGCTTCATTAGCAGCGCTGTCTGTCGGTGTGTTTGCAGGATTGTTTTTTAAAAAGATTTCCCCCGGTGCAGTTTTTCAGCCGCTGGCGTGGATAATGCTGTTCTTCTCCGGCTCATTTTCAAAAGAAATATATATAGAGGGATTTACAAATATCTGTCCGCCTTATATAATCCAACAGGCGGCTTTTGAGCTTACTCTTTTCGGAAATAAGGAGGCGGCTGTTAAGGTAACCGCCGTAAGCGCCGCAATATTTATTGCTCTTATGATGCTGGGAGTTTTAAAATTCAGCAGAAAGGAGGGCGTATAATGAGCAGTATTATTAAAATCATGAAAAACGCCGTAAAGAGAAACCGTATGTTTGTTCTCATTGCACTGCTGGGAGCGTTAATGCTCTGCGTATGTTTTGAAACTTTCGCAATGGCGCAAGATATGTTAGGGTCTAAAAGCGGAAACGACAGGATCTCAGTAGGCGTTGTAGATAATGATAAAAGTCCTCTTTCGGATAATTTTAAAGACTATCTCTCCGAAAATCTTAATATGGACGTACAAACAGGGTTATCCTTTGATGAGCAGTCAAGGCTATTGATTAATACTGATATTTCTGCTATAATAGAAATACCGCAGGGATTTGATTCGGAAGCAGTCGGCGGAACTGTCATGCCTCTTACCGTTACAACAGCAAATGATTATGAAAATACAGCCTTTATCCGGTCATATATTGATATTTATATGCAAAGTCTGTCCATAGCCGTTCAGGCGTCGGAAGGCAACGGAAATAAACTTCAAAATATTCTTTCCGATATATCACAGGAGAACGTTACGCTCACAACCGAGAATGCTGTTGAATACGACAAGGATGAAACTACTGCGGCGGCATTTGAAATATCTTCCGGATTTTTCATTATGATCGTAATGTCAGTATGCATAATAGTTTCATTTACAGTGCTTGACGATAAGTCCACAAAAACCTATGAGCGTATGCAGATCTCAAATGTAAAGCCTTATGAATATATAATCGGTACTGCGGTATTCGGAGCCGCCCTTTGTATACTTCTTGGCGCTGTTCCTCTGATAACTATTTTTATACGCGGTTACTATATCGGTATAAGCTACGGACTTGCAGTACTTATGTATCTGCTGTATATTCTTTTTGTAATAGGTTTTGCTTTAATGCTTTCAATGCTGGAAGCTTCAAGAATGGCTATAACCACTATAGTCATAGGCTTCGGCACTATCGGCTGTATTCTCGGCGGAGCATGGTTTCCGATAACTGACAGTGTAGGAGCGCTTAAAAACTTTTCATATATTATGCCGCAATATTGGTTTATGGATATTATTAAAAGGAAAACTGCCGACCCTGACAGCAGCTGCATTTCAAATCTTATTATACTTGCGCTTTTTGCGGTTCTTATGTATCTGATCTCCGCAATGATATATACAAAAAAGAAAAACCGCTGATCGATTAGAAATATTACGGAGCAACTGTTTATGAATAAAGCTGTACTTTACCTTACCGTTAAGCTGACGGCACTTGCCGCCTGTGCTGCATATTGTATTATGGGAGAAAGCGACGCTGCCACAGCGGTAATATCCTCTCTCTCATTGTGCTGCTTACTTTTCGCAGACGCTTTTTTATACAGATATAAATTCAGCAGAATAGCTTCCCTGATCATTTCTACAGTAAGCGCAGTAATATGCCTTTATACCGATAAATCGTTCTTTTTCCCTCTGCTTGCCGTTATTTTTCTGTGTACAGCAGACTCGCTTATAACAAACTCCTCGTTCTGGTCGATCTCGGGAGTTGCACTGCTTCTTATGACTATGATCTTCACTCCTGATCTTGTTTCCGCAGTTACGGCTTTGATCTGCACCGTTTTCTTTTTCATCGGCAGATCAGCCGTTGAAAAGCTTTTAAATTATCAGGACGAATTAACTGATTATAGAACACGGCTGGCAGAACAAAAACAGAAAATCGCAGATATGAAAAGCTACGCTTCGTCGTCGAAGCGATCTTCTGCACTTGAGGAAAGAAACAGGTTCGCCGCCCGAATACATGACGAGCTGGGGCATGGTATTTCTGGCAGTATCATAATGCTTGAAGCGGCAAAAATAAATCTCAGGTCAGCTCCTGATAAAGCTGAAGAGATATTGGATAAAGCTGTTGAAAATCTCAGAAAGGGTGTAGACCGTATCCGCGCTTCACTCAGAGAGGAACGTCCCGACAGAGAAACCCTGGGGCTTAGCGGTATTAAAACTTTACTGAAACAGTTTTCTATAAGCTATAATATAAAAACCGAAATAAGCGTATCCGAACGTCTTGATAATATACCCCCTCAGGTATGGCTTTGCATACGGGAAAACCTTACCGAAGCTCTTACCAATACCCTTAAACACTCGGATGCCGACAGCTTTTCAGTGAGTATCCAGTCCTACAGTAAAATAATCCGGGTTGAATTAAAGGACAACGGCAAATCGTCAAGCAGCTTCGATAAAGGAATGGGTCTTGAATCAATAGAAGAACGCACTGCTGTCTGCGGCGGCAGATGTATATTCAGAAACGGTCAGAACGGATTTTCCGTATTAACAATTTTTATTCGGGAGTCAGAACTATGATAAATATATTGATCGCAGACGATGACGCATTGATACGGGACGGGCTTAAAATGCTTATAGAATCCCAGAGCGATTTTAATATTATCGGAATAGCCGCAAACGGCAAAGAAGCGGTCGCTCTCAGCCGCAGCTATAAGACAGACGTTGCCTTGCTGGATATCCGAATGCCTGTAATGGACGGTATCGAAGCGGCCGGCTTTATGATAAAAGAGTCGCTCTGCTCCCCTTTGCTGCTTACTACCTTTGACGAGGAAGATTTTATAATAAAAGCGCTGAAATCAGGAGTAAGCGGATATATTCTGAAAAACAGCCCCGCCGAAATGATATTTAATTCAATTCGTACTGTCAGTACCGGCGGAACGGTATTTCAGGACGATATTTTGAAATATGTCCGTGAACGCGTAGGAAGAAGCGGAGCGTCCAGCATATTTACGCTTCTAACGGAACGGGAAAACGATATAGTGAAATTAATAGCAAAAGGTTTATCTAATCAGGAAATAGCCGATAAGCTTTATATTTCAAACGGAACAGTACGAAATTATATAAGCGTTATTCTTGAAAAGACCGGGCTTGATCACCGAACTCAGATAGCAGTAAAATATCTTACAAAATAATTGAACCGGCAGAGTTTAATTCTGCCGGTTCTTTGTAATATTTACGGACAAATTCCCGTATAAATAAAACAGAGCAGATCACTGATCCGCTCTGTTTATTGAGTGAAGTAATTATGTAAAATTACTTTTCCCCTTTAAGCTCAGCCATGCACTCTGAGCATACAGTCTTACCCTTATACTCAACAACATCTTCAGCGCTGTTGCAGAATACACAAGTACGCTGGAACTTCTTAAGGATGATCATATCGTTATCTGTGTAGATCTCGATAGCGTCCTTAACAGCCAAATCAAATGTTCTTCTAAGTTCAATTGGCAATACAATTCTTCCGAGTTCGTCAACTCTTCTTACAATACCGGTAGATTTCATTGTAACATTCTCCTTTTTAATAAATTACACCATGCCAACTAGTGTAAGTTTATTATACAATGTATGTCGATTATTGTCAATACCTATTTTGGAAAAATATCTTGAAAAATGCTAGAATTAAGAAAAGCTTAATAAATATATATGTTTATTTATACCTGAGAGGTGAAATATTTGCTTAACTGTACGATTATTCTTTTCATTATAATAGCTGTAATTTTCTCTGTCTTTTGCGGAAATATATCTGAGGTTTCAAACTCGGCACTGAATTCCTCAGTCGGCGCAGTAGAACTGGTAATTCAGCTTGCCGGCTCGATGGCGCTGTGGGGTGGAATTATGGCGGTAGCGGAAAAAAGCGGACTTACATTAAAAATAAACAAAGTTATAGGCACAGTATTAAGACCGTTTTTCAGGAGCCTTGACAAAAACGGAAAGGCTATGCAGGCGGTAACAATGAATGTTACTGCAAATCTGCTCGGAATAGGAAACGCAGCTACTCCTCTCGGGATAAAAGCAATGAAGGAAATTCTGCATGAAGAAAAAGCAGGCTATACCACACGAAGCACGGCAATGCTTATCCTGCTTAATACTGCTTCTATTCAGCTGCTTCCCGTAACTATAAGTACGATAAGGCTGAAATATAATTCCTCCGCCCCGTGGGACTGTATCGCCCCTATTCTGCTAAATTCCCTTATATCATTGGCCTTCGGTGCTGCGGCAGTATATATCCTCTTCGGAAAAAGAAGCAGAATAAGAAGCACTCTTAAAATTCCTAAGCAGACTTATTTTAAGAAAGGAGGATATGCTCCTTAGGTGCATATAAAATAGATGCTTATATCAAATCTTGCAGCGCCCGTTCTTATACTTGCCGTGCTTCTTTACGGAGCAATAAAGAAAGTCGATATTTTCAGTGTTTTTACAGAAGGCGCAATGGAAAATTTAAAGGTAGCCGTAAATATTCTGCCGGCTCTTATCCTTCTGATGACTGCGGTCGGAATGCTTTCGGCTTCAGGAGCGCTCAACGCTTTTGCGGAGCTTTTATCTCCGTTCTTAGGCAAGCTCGGCTTCCCCTCCGAGGTACTTCCTCTGGCGCTGATCCGACCTGTATCCGGAAGCGGCTCACTTGCCGTACTTGATAATATTCTGTCGCTTTCGGGAGCAGACAGCTTTGCAGGCAGAGTTGCTGCAGTTTTAATGGGCTCTACTGAAACTACATTCTACACAATAGCTGTATACTATTCTGCGGTACGACTTAAAGCAGAGATCCCGGTTTTTATCTCTTCACTTACAGCAGATTTTGCGGGATTTGTATTTTCAGCGCTTATTGTCAGAATATTTTATTAGAATATACTTTAGAAAACAACAAAGCGGACGGTAATTTCAACCGTCCGCTTAATTATTTTCATTTCATAGGTTATTTTAATTCAAACGATTTTACCCACTCAAGCAAAGCGTCCTCGTATTTTTCCTTATCAGAAGATAAGCAATATGCGTTAACGCTCCAAATAGCGTCATCGCCCTTTATAAGACCTTCGATAACATAACATTTCTGCTTTTCCTTCAGCGTTCCGATAGCTGAATCATAGTAGCAGGCGTATACAAGATCGCCGTCCTTTTTGAACTCGCCGTCAAAGCCTCCGGCTTCAGCCAATGACGCATATTCGTCTATCGAAACCGATTCAATACCAGGATTATCACTGTAATTGAGCTTCGATATATTAACGGCTGCCTTCTCACTGGTATAAAACGCTACAATATCCTTATCGCTGCTGGATTCCTTCTTAAGCGTACGAGGTATATTCATTGTAAAGCCAGAACCAGATACTTCCTTATAAGTTCCGGAATGAGTAAGGCTAAAAACGTTTTTATAATATTGATACCCAAAACCAACTGCTGCGATAACAACGATTATAATTATGCTGACAAGCGCCCTCGGCAGTCCCTTTTTCTTTGAAACAGCAGCGACAGGCGAAACTACAGGAGAATCATTAAGACTTTCCGAAATTCCTCCGTTCAAACCGCTCTCAGAAGAATTTTCGTATGTAACAGGATTTCCGCAGGAACAATAAATTTCGCCTTCAGGCACATCATTTCCACAATATTTGCATTTCAAGAGATAACCCCCTATAAATTATTAAATAATAAAATAATTATACATCGAATATGTTGAAAAGTCAATAGTTTAAGTAAATAATTTTTAATATATTTATTTGAGTTTCATAACATATGATAACTGACAAAATCGGCCTTTTAATAAAATATTAACAGCTCTGATTCAATTTAAACTTATGTTCCACGTGGAACATTTTTTATTTTCCGAAAACAACAGAATATAAATACAAAACTGCCGCAGAGAAAATACTTCTCTGCGGCAGTTTTTCATATTACCTCAGCCGCATTTACGGCAGTTTTCACGGGATATTTCTGAGCTTAATCATCAAAGCTTACAGTACCGACCCATTCGTCGATCTTGGAAGCAAAAATTGATTTGTACTTTTCAAGACACTGGAAATCAAGTAAATAATATTTTGCATCTTTCTTTACACAGGTCATATAATTATATACTTTCTTCCCCTTTGAATTAACTATTGTATACTTCAAAACATTTCCGTCCAGACTTTCCTTCTTATATTCTTGACCTTGCTGATCAAATATAGAATCCATAAGAGAAATAAAAATTTCTTCAGTAACTGCCGAAAGTCCGTCTACGTCTTTATAGTCAATAATTACATAAGCAAAGCCTACATAGCCGTTGCCATAACCTTCAGCTTTTGCATCAAACAGACTGTTGGTATTCATAAGTTTTGAAAATGCATTACCTTCATCGGTTTCTTCCATAGAAATTGGCAGCTTTACCGTAAAGCCGTCAAGCTTATATGTCTTGGAAACAAAATATCTGACGTAGAAATATCCTGCCGAACCTAAAATAATTGCTAGGATGATAATTACAGATACAAGCGTTTTATGACTCTTTTTTACAGTTCTGACTGCAGGAACAGCTTCGTTTACAGCATTCGGATTTGAGCCAAAAACCGATCCGCTGCTGGATATTCCGGGCATTTCTACTTTTCTTGTTCCGCAATTTGAACAGAATTGTTCATTTATACCTAATTCAGTTCCGCATACAGTACACTTCATATTAAATTACCCCCCCTATAAAATTCAGCTCTTAAAGGTAAGCTTATTTTCAGTCAGCCTTTTTCTTTGCTTCAATATCAGCCAAAGCGTCTTTTCTGGAGAGATTTATTCTTCCCTGCTGATCTATCTCCATTACCTTAACAACGATCTCGTCGCCGATCGAAACAATGTCCTCAACCTTTTCTACCCTTGATTTATCAAGCTTGGAAATATGAACAAGACCGTCTTTTCCGGGAGCGATCTCAACAAACGCACCAAAATTCATAATGCGTACGACCTTGCCCTTGTAAATAGCACCTACCTCAGGATCGTTTGCAATAGTGTTTATAATAGAGATAGCCTGCTCTGCCTTAGCCTTATCAAGTCCTGAAACAAAAACGTTTCCGTCCTCTTCAATATCGATCTTAACATCGCACTCAGCGGAGATCTTCTGAATAACCTTTCCGCCTGAACCGATTACTTCGCGTATTTTATCAACAGGAACCTTTGTTGTAAGCATTTTAGGCGCCCACTGATTTACTTCTGCTCTCGGCTCTGGAATAGCCTTGAGCATAACCTCGTCAAGTATATAATCCCTTGCCTTATGAGTCTTCGCAAACGCTTCCTTTATAATATCAGGTGTAAGTCCGTCAACCTTGATGTCGACCTGAATAGCCGTAATACCGTTCTTTGTTCCGCCTACCTTAAAGTCCATATCTCCGTAGAAGTCCTCAAGGCCCTGAATGTCTACCATAGTCATCCAGCTTCCGTCCTCCTTGGTGATAAGACCGCAGGAAATACCCGCAACCGGAGCCTTGATAGGAACTCCTGCATCCATAAGTGCAAGCGTTGAACCGCATATCGAACCCTGAGAGGTCGAACCGTTGGAGGAAAGAACCTCTGAAACCATACGAATAGCATACGGGAACTCTTCAACGCTTGGAATAACAGGAACGAGAGCCTTTTCAGCAAGTGCACCGTGACCTATCTCACGTCTTCCCGGACCTCTTGAAGGCCTTGTTTCTCCTACCGAATAGGACGGGAAATTATAGTGATGAATATATCTCTTGCTGTCCTCCTCGTCAAGACCGTCAAGTCTTTGAGCGTCGCTTACAGGACCGAGAGTACATATAGTCATGACCTGAGTCTGACCTCTTGTAAACAAACCTGAGCCGTGTACTCTTGGGAGCATTCCTACTTCTGCTGCAAGCGGTCTTATATCGTCTATTCCTCTTCCGTCTACACGCTTGCCCTCGTAGAGCCAATCTCTTACAATAGTTTTCTGAAGCTTATAAACTACCTCTCCGATTATCTCAGGAAGCTGAGGATACTTTTCACTGAATACTTCAACGATCTCATCGGTAACAGGCTGCATTCTTGCATCTCTTACGTTCTTATCATCCGTATCAAGCGCAAATTTTATCTTATCTCCGACAGAAGCCATTATCTCGTCCAGCATATCGTGGTCAAGCTCCATTGACTCGAATTCAAACTTAGGCTTGCCTATTTCCGCAGTTATTTCATTGATAAAGGCAACCATTTTCTTGATTTCCTCATGTCCCTTGAGAATAGCTTCAAGCATAAGATCGTCCGGAACCTCATCAGCTCCCGCTTCGATCATTACTATTTTATCCATAGAACCGGCTACCGTAAGATTTAAATGATTAACCTCTCTCTGAGCAAGAGTAGGGTTAAGCACGATCTCTCCGTCAACAAGTCCAACGCTTATTCCTGCGATAGGGCCTGCCCACGGAATGTCTGAGATCGAAATCGCTATAGAAGCCGCAACCATACCTGCAATTTCAGGCGAACAGTCAGGATCTACTGCAAGAACAGTCATAACAACCGAAACGTCGTTTCTCATATCCTTAGGGAAAAGAGGTCTGATAGGACGATCAACCATTCTTGAAGTAAGGATTGCCTTTTCAGTCGGCTTTCCCTCTCTCTTCATAAAAGAGCCAGGTATCTTTCCTACCGAATAAAGCCTTTCCTCGTAATCAACTGAAAGAGGGAAAAAGTCGATCCCGTCTCTTGGCTTTTCAGAAGCCGTAACGTTAGCCATTACAACGGTCTCTCCGTATCTTACCCAGCAGGAGCCGTTGGAAAGCTGACAGGTCTTTCCCGTTTCAACTATAAAAGTGCGTCCGGCATATGTGGTTTCAAATTTTCTGTAGTTTTCAAACATTTAAATACTTCCTCCAAACAATAATATATATTGACAGGCGAAGCATTAGCAATAAACAGACCCCGCGAAAGCTCGTGAATTCTGTTTAATGCTAAAATACTTTCACCTTTCCAATATCCATTTAATACTAAAACAAACACCAAAAGGCAGTGACAAAAATTGCCTCTGCCTTAGTGCTGTTCTTAAAATTACTTACGGATCCCGAGCTTTTCAATAGTAGCTCTGTATCTCTCGATATCCTTCTTTTTAAGATAGTTGAGAAGATTTCTTCTCTTACCAACCATTTTCAGAAGTCCTCTTCTTGAGTGATGATCCTTCTTGTGAACTTTCAGATGTTCAGTCAGATCGTTGATCCTTTTTGTAAGAATAGCGATCTGAACCTCGGGAGAACCTGTATCGCTCTCATGTGTTCTGTTGGCTTTGATAACCGCAGTCTTTTCATCTTTTCTAAGCATTTTCCGTACCTCTTTCAAAATATTTCCGATGTAAAAGAATATGGCGGGTAACGCTCCCTTACGGGCTTAACCCATATTCTGTCGCATGGATAACGCTGTGCAAAACACAACAATAGTTATTATACATCAGCTCAGCTGAATTGTAAATAGTATTAATAAATATTTTACAATTTAATCTATAATCCCGTTTTTAACCTTAGCCGCCGTCAGGGTATTCTGCATAAGCATAGCTATAGTCATCGGGCCTACTCCTCCCGGAACAGGTGTGATAAAGCCTGCCTTTTCCTTACAATCCTCAAAATCAACGTCTCCGCACAGCTTACCGTTTTCATCACGGTTCATTCCAACGTCAATAACTACTGCGCCCTCTTTGATATAATCGGCGGTTATCATTTTTGCCTTTCCTACCGCCGCTACAAGAATATCGGCTCTCTGACAGACCTCTTTAAGGTTTTTTGTCTTGGAATGACAAACAGTAACTGTTCCGCTCTTATGCAGAAGCAGCATTGCCTGAGGTTTTCCTACTATATTGCTGCGTCCTATAACAACGCACTCTTTTCCGGCAATTTCAGTGCCTGAAGACGCGATCAGCTCCATTACTCCGGCAGGAGTGCAAGGCAGAAAGCTATAGTCGCCTATCATTATTTTTCCGACATTTACAGGATGAAAAGCGTCTACATCCTTTTCCGGAAGGATATTGTTGATAATAACTTTATCGTCAAGATGTGCAGGAAGCGGAAGCTGTACAAGTATTCCGTTTACTTTATCGTCGGCGTTCAGCTTCTGAACCAGTTCAAGCAGCTGCTCTTCTGTAGTATCCTCAGGCAGCGCAAACTCGTAGGAATTAAAGCCTACCTCCTCGCAGGCACGTTTCTTATTTCTTACATAAACCTTTGAAGCGGGGTCTTCGCCTACAATAACAACTGCAAGCCCTACCTCTATTCCCTGCTTTTTAAGCTCGGCGGTCTCAGCCTTGATACGCTCCTTGACCTGAGCCGATACTGCTTTTCCGTCAATTATTTTACTCATTCTCGTCTTCCTCCGCTTCGGTATTTGTATTATCGTCAGTTTTTTCTGATTCGTCGCTTACATTCTGAGCTTCATCGTCATCGGCAAGAATAGATTTATAGCCGCTGTCGGGCTTTTCATTTTCTCCGAGCTTCTTTATAGACGGTTCTGCCTTTTTGCCGTATTTCTCATCATATTCCTTCTGAAGCTCTGCAAAGCTTTCACCTTTAGCCTTTGCTTCTTTTATCTTTGCTTTAAGCTCTTTTTTGCCCTTGCGTATCTCATCGTAGTTTTCATACTGAGACAACTGTGCCTTTGAAATCTCTGTATCGCAGAAAAGCTTATAGTCATCACGTCTTTTAAAAATACTTCTAAGCATTATTATAAGTACGACCGAGGCAAGCACACAGGTTCCGGCTACCAGCTGAGAGACCTTGATATTGGCAAGATAGAGAGAATCGGTTCTTGTTGCCTCTATAAAAAATCTGCCTAATCCGTACCAGCCGATATACATCAGGAATACTTCGCCGTCAAATTTACGGTGCTTCATATAAAGATGAAGAAGTACAAAGCCTATTATGCACCAGATAGATTCATAGAGAAAACAGGGATGAACGGGTGCATAGGAAGATACCGTTCCTCCGAGATCGTCGTAATGATCGGCGATATAATGCATGGTACTGCTGCTCATCATTCCCCACGGGAGATCGGTATTGCCGCCAAAAGCCTCCTGATTGAAGAAATTTCCCCATCTGCCTACTGCCTGACCTATAAGAAAGCAGGGAGCGACAACATCTAGAAGTGCGGAAAGCTTAAGCTTTCTGAGTTTTGCGATTATTCCGCCCACCAAGACAGCGCCAATAACTCCGCCGTAAATTGCCAGTCCGCCGTCACGGAAGTTAAAGAACTGACTTATAGACATTTCGGAATTAAAGAGAATATAATAAAGCCTTGCTCCTAAAATTGCTCCAATAAGTCCGCCGATAACTGCGTCTGTCGCTCTGTCCGGATCTATTCCGACCGACTTCATTTTTCTGAATCCGTAAATCATCGCAAGAAGGATACCGAGCGCGATCAGAAATCCGTACCAATAAATCGAGAAATCCGTTCCGGGTATTTTGAACAATACCCTGTCAATAGAAAATCCCTCCTTGAAAATACTGTCGCCGTTTCCCAGATTGGGAAAGAATACTTTGTCAGGATTTTCAAGTATCTTCTGCTGCATTTCCTCGCTTACGTCCTTAGCGAGAAGCTGAAAAAGCTGCGTCATAAGTACGCCCATTGCCAAGAGCCGACGCCTGCGGTCAAAGCTTAATGGGCTTGCCTCCATTCATATTATTATTTTATACTGTTCCGGTTTATGATCAGGTATGGTTTTCAATTACTGAAAGCGCCGCCTTAGAAGCGTCAAAAAGCGTATCAAACGCCGCAAGAATATCCTCAAAGTCCAGCTTTGCAAGCATATCGGCCGCCGTAAATGCGCCGGTACCCTGAAGATGATTTTCAAACATCATTTCAGCGCAGTTCTCAACGTTATTGAAGCCTCTTATCATTGAACCGTATCGTGACTTTCTGATTATCTCGAATAAACGCCTGTCAAGCCCTTCCGCTTTCGCCCTTTCGATCTCAGCCAGACAGCGTTTGAAAACTTCATCGGGAGCATGAGATTCTCCGCTGCATATACAGCTGAAAAAACCTTCCTCTGCATTGAACACCTCAAAAGAGAAAGACGAGTTTATAAGTCCTTCCTCAAAAAGCTCCTTATACCACCTTGACATAGAGCCGAAAAGCATTTGAAGCAGTATGCCTGCGCATACCTCCATTTTTACCATTTCAGTACCCTTGAATACCGGACATTTGAAGCCGACAGAAAACAAAGGCGTTCCAACGGTATATTCAGCGCTTACTTTTCTCTTGACTATATCGGCAGGCTCATACGGGAAAGCAACCTCAAGTCTTTTATCCTCAGCAGGCAGCAGAAATTTATCGCATATCCCGATGACTTTTTCCTCATCTACGTTTCCGGCAATACAAAGCACCATATTATGAAGATTATAAAAAGTATTATAGCATTTATAAAGCAGCTCCGGAGTTATCTTCTGAATAGACTCAACTGTTCCGGCAATATCTATTTTTACTGGATGATAATGATACAATGCGCCGAGAAGATTGAAAAAGCAGGCTCTGTCAGGCGAATCACTGCTCATTTTTATTTCCTGAGCTATTATTCCGCGTTCCTTTTCAACGTTTTCCTCTGTAAAATAAGGCTTCTGCACAAAGCTCAGAAGTATCTCCAGAGATTTCTCATAATTTTCCGAGCAGCTGAAGGTATACGCCGTTTCGCAGAAAGACGTAAATGCATTTGCAGACGCTCCGGTTTTTGCATAAAGCTCAAAAACGTCGCAGTCCTCGTTCTCAAACAGCTTATGCTCCAGATAATGTGCGATACCATCAGGAACTTCGATATAATCACCTGTATCTACAGTCCTGAACTTATTGTTTACCGAACCGTATTTTGTTCCGAAAAGCGCTTCAGTAGTTGTAAAGCCTTCCATTTTCCATACAAGAACATCAAGACCCGATGAATGACGGATCAGCGAATATTTATCTCCTGTTCTTTCGCAGGTAATTACTTCTTTTGTAAAGCTCAATTATCCGCACCTCCTTCAGACGGCTTCAATACATAGACCGTATCAAGACTGAACGCTTTGGCAGAATTAATTATATCCTCTCTGGTTACAGACATTATGATCTCTGCTGCGTCATCGGGCGAATATCCTGTATTTCTTACAAACTGATAGAAATACCAGGCGTTCATATCTCCGACAGAATCGTAATTTGAACGAAAAGCCCCAGAGATATAAAGCTTTGTATTGTAAAGCTCTTCGTCACTGAAATTTCCGCTTTTGATCGCATCAAGCTGTTTTATTATCTCCTCGCGGGCAACGGGTATTTTATCTGTATCAACTCCGCTGTCCACAAGCATAGTATTTTTTCCCTCTATAATTCCCGCAGCACAGTAATAACAGAGCGACAGCTTTTCTCTAACATTCAGAAAAAGCTTTGATGTCGGCGAACCTCCGAACATAGCGCACATTACCTTATCAGCGTAGATATTTCTGACGGTATTTCCGGTCTTGAAAGCCATTACCATTTTCGCCTGGGAAATATCTAAAGCTTCTTCCGTAAAAACAGGCTGCTTTTTTAACGGAGATGGAGAATTGAATACAGGCTTGTCCGGACATTCTCTTCTGAGCTTTGAAAACGCTTTCAAAACATAGCTTTCCTGCTTTTCGGTATCCTGTCCTCCGCAGAACGTTATATCTACCGCCGCCTTAGTTAGAAGCATTTCATATGCGGCTGACAAATCGTCATGAGTTATACTCTTTGCCGTTTCAACAGTTCCCATTGCCGAATATGCACATGGTTCATTTTCAAATATTATTTGACCGGCTCTCCATACCGCATACTGACGTTTGTTGTTGACCGAGTTTTCGATCAGGTCTATAAGCTCCTGTCTGCGGAGCTGAAAGTATTTTTCACTGAATCTTCCGTTTTCAAGGTGAGGAGAAAATATACAGTCAAGCAGGATCTCCGCCGCAGTATCCGAAATAGTTTCACCGCCTATCGTATATGCGTCTCCTATATAATTAATTGAAAGTCCCGCGGTCTGATAATCACCGACCCTGTAAGAAAAAGCGTTTATAGCTGAACCATAAAGCTCTGCGGTCCTTTCCGTAAGCTGCTCCCTAGAGGGACACTTACTATTTGAGGTCGCAAGTAAATCAACCAGCAAAGAGCAGCAGGACGCAGTTTTTTCACTCAGCGGGAATATAAAACGGATAACGATGCAGCTTGATTTAAATTTCTCATCCTTTATTTTTGAGACCGTTATTCCGTTTCCGCAGCTCTTATGCTCAAATAATTCTGACATAAGTTAATCTCCTTAATTTTCATTCTGCAAGCCGCAGTCATAAACAAATTATATTATAGCACATTATTTTAAAAATTACCACACTTTTCACAAGAATTTCAGAAAGATCCGCCGTACTCTTCTATTCCCCAACCGTATAGACAAAGTTTTCCCAATGCAGAACTGTGTTCTCATCGGCCTCTTCCGGGATCAGCGCACGGGCAATTAGCATTGTTTCACCGTCTGAAATATTTTTCAGATGAGCGTAATCTCCGTCAATCCTGACTACTATATAATCCTTCGGCTCCATATATGATTTACCTCGCTTTCCTGCTACTGCATAAACAGAACATTTTTTTCTCCCGCCGCCTGCTGAAGCTCTATAAGAAGCTTCTTTGTAAGGGCGACAGACGGCAAAGACCTGAATGCGGTGGTTTTATTCAGGTCGGCGAAATATAAGGTAAGCCTATTTCTTCCCTCGCCTGCCGAAGCGGCTGTTTTTCTGATTCTTTCAATCAGCGCTTTATCTCCTGAAAGCGCTCTCACGCAAACCCCTTTTTTCATAGCCTGCTCCTCAAAACGCTGAACTGTTTCGGCAAGCTCGCATATAAGCTTAGGATTTTCGTCCTCCTTGACGGAAATTCTACCTTTTACATGAACAACAGCACCGTTTTTCAGAACTGATGAAGATATCTGATAGACATTTGGGAACACTATAATTTCAGCAGCGCCAGTCCTGTCCTCCGCCTGAACAAAGCACATTATATCGCCCTTTTTTGTTTTAAGGGTCTTTATATGGGTTATCATTGCAACAATATCAGCGCTGTCCCCGTCGCAGAAGCCTTTTACGTTTTCAGACGCACACTGATAAAGACGGGAAATTTCGGTACAGCAGGAAGCATATGCGGCAGGCATATATTCGTCAAGCGGATGACCTGAAATATACATTCCAAGCGCTTCATGCTCAAATTCAAGCAGAGCTTCATGTGAATATTCCTCTGCCGGCTCGATAACCTTTTCCGGCGGCTCGCTTATCCCCATTCCGAAAAAGTCCAGCTGTCCCGCAAGATTTGCTTTGCTCTCCTGAGCAGCCGACTGTATAAGCGCTTCATAGGAATTGATCATTTCACGGCGGTTGTTTGGAAAGCAGTCCATTGCTCCGCTTTTTATCAGCTGTTCAACGCCTTTGGTGGTTACTTCCCTTCCGGTCATACGGGTGCAGAAATTTTGCAGGCTTCTGAATACGCCGTTCTCTTCACGTTCTCTTATTATAGAAGCTATTGCTCCTTCACCCAGACTTTTTACCGCTATCAAGGCAAAGCGTATTCCGTCCTGCTCCGCAGTAAAGCCTCTTGAGCTTTTGTTTATATCGACAGGAAGTATCTTTACCCCGTTTTTTATACAATCGCTTACATAGCTGTTAAGCTTTTCTGTACTTTCAAGCAGGGTAACAGTCATTAACGCCGCCATATATTCCTTATAAAAATGATATTTCAAATAGGCTGTCTGATAGGCAATAGTAGCGTAGGCGGCTGCATGAGATTTGTTAAAGGCATAAGAAGCGAACGAAGTCATCTCGTCAAAAATCTCATTTGCAGTCTTTTCGGGAACTCCGCGCTTGACACAGCCGTCGCACTGACCCTCCTCGCCCCATATAAACGCTTTTCGCTCGTTTTCAAGAACGCTGTGCTTTTTCTTTGCCATCGCTCGGCGCACAATATCGGCTCTGCCGTAGGAATAACCGGCAAGCTCCCTGAATATCTGCATTACCTGCTCCTGATACACGATACAGCCATAAGTAACTTCAAGTATTTTTTTCAAAAGAGGGTGCTTATATGTTACAAGAGAAGGGTTATGACGGTTACGGATATAAATCGGTATTGAATCCATAGGGCCGGGGCGGTAAAGCGAAATCACAGCAATAAGATCCTCAATTCCGTCAGGCCGAAGCTTCATTATTGTAGATGTCATTCCTGCGCTTTCAAACTGAAATACTCCCTCCGTTCTGCCCTGGGAAAGCATATCATAAACGCCCTTATCGTCAAGAGGGATTTTTTCCGCATCAAAATCAGGTATTTTATTTCTCACCGCCAGCTGACAGTGATTTATTGTCGTAAGGTTCCTGAGCCCAAGAAAATCTATTTTAAGAAGTCCCAGACTTTCAAGTACCGTCATCGTATACTGAGTGGAGATCTGTCCGTCACGGGCATAAAGCGGAACGTAACAGTCTGCAGGCTCTTTTGTTATAACTACTCCCGCAGCATGAGTAGAAACATTTCTCGGCATACCCTCTACCTTAACGGCTGTATCAAGCAATGAGCGTATCTTCTCGTCGTCTTTATACATTTTTGAAACCTCGGGAACATCTCTGACAGCGTCAGTCAGCGACATTCCTCTTGGAATGGCTTTTGCAACAATATCACCAGTCTGATAAGAAAGCCCCATTGCTCGGGCAACGTCCCGCACCGCCGCCTTTGAAGCCAGCGTTCCGAAAGTAACTATCTGAGCTACATGATCCGAGCCGTATTTATCAACTACATAATCAATGACCCGCTGTCTACCTTCCATGCAGAAGTCAATATCAAAGTCCGGCATTGACACTCTCTCAGGGTTAAGAAAACGCTCAAACAACAGGTTATATTTCAATGGATCGATACCGGTTATACCGATACAGTATGCGCAAAGGCTTCCCGCCCCCGAGCCTCTGCCGCAGCCTACAGGTATTTTCTGAGTTCTGGCGTAATGAATAAAATCCCATACGATAAGGTAATAATCCGTATAGCCCATCTGGGTAATAACAGACAGCTCGTATTCAAGTCTTTCAACAGCCTCGTCAGATGGGGTACCGTATCTTTCGTACAAGCCTTTGCGGCACATATCCCGAAGAAATCCTTCGTTGTCTTCTACTCCCTCAATATGAAAATAAGGCAGCTTTGTTTTGCCGAACTCAAAGCTTACATTACAGCGCTCCGCAATTTTTGCCGTATTTGCAACTGCCTGAGGCTGAAAGGGGAAAAGCTCCGCCATTTCGGCCTGTGATTTAATATAGAATTCCTCGGTCGGAAATTCAAGCTTTGACGGCTCGTTTATCGTTGTCGCCGTTGATATGCACATCAGTATACGCTGCGAATACGCGTCGTCTTTTCTTATATAATGTGCGTCGTTAGTTGCTGCAAGCGGAATACCCGTTTCTTGCGAAAGCTTTATAAGATACGGTATTATCCTTTCCTGCTCCGGAAATTTATGATTCTGGATCTCTATAAAATAGTTATCTTTTCCGAAAATATCCCTGTATCTCAATGCTGTTTCAACAGCCCCGCTGTAATTGCCGTCAGAAAGCTTCCTTGGGATTCCTCCGGCAAGGCAGGCGGACAGGCATATCAGTCCCTCATGATACTTCTCAAGCAGCTCCAGATCAACTCTAGGACGGCTGTAAAAGCCTTCGGTATAGCCTTTTGAAACCAGCTTTATAAGATTCTGGTATCCTGTATTATTCTCGCACAGCAAAACAAGATGATAAGGAGAAGTATCTATTTTGGGAAGCTTATCAAAACGGGTCCTGGGCGCAACGTAGACCTCGCAGCCGATTATAGGCTTTATACCCTGAGCGGTACACTCATTGTAAAACTCCACTGCCGCAAACATATTTCCGTGATCTGTTACGGCGCAGGCGGTCTGTCCAAGCTCTTTTACTCTGGATACAAGTTCCTTTATACGGCAGGCGCCGTCAAGAAGCGAATATTCGCTGTGAACGTGAAGATGAACGAACTCCTCCATTTCGGCTGCCTCCTTTAACAATCAGTTTACTGTCTTTCCCTCTCGTATATCCTGTGCGATACGCGCTATTCTGGCAAGTCTGTGATTTGCTCCGGAACGTGATATAGGCGGATCCAGCGCCTGGCCCAGCTCGTTCAGGTTATAATCAGGATTTTCATATCTTACCTGAGCGATCTCCTGAAGGCTTTCTGGCAGAGAACCTAGTCCCAGAGTTTCATCTATAAGTTCTATATCAGCTATCTGCTTTTCAGCGGCTCTCAGCGATTTTTCGATATTTGCGTTATCGCAGTTGACGGCTCGGTTGATCCGGTTTCTCATATCCTTCATTATTTTTACATTCATAAGCTCCAGCGAAGCGTTTGTCGCACCCATAAGCGTAAGCAGATCAATGATATTCTCCGATTCCTTTATGTATACGATCTGAGAATTTTTGCGCTCCGTCTGCTTTGCAAGTATACCGTAATTATCCAGAAGCAGCAGTCCGAAATCGTTGCAAAGCTGAATATCCGGCATAACAAACTCCATATGATACTTTTTTTCAGGATTGTTTACCGAACCGCAGGCAAGAAATATTCCCGCAATAAGCTGAGGATAATATTTCTTTTTCGGAAGATCGTCCTGTGTCAGACGTCTTGAGGAATCCATTCTGAAATACTCAAGCAGCTCAAGCCTGCTTTCTTCGCCGCATATCTCAAGCCGGTAAAGGGTTACTTCGTTTTTCTTTCCGATCTGAGAGATATCCACGGCGTTTTCATTTCCGCATATTCTTCTGCAGTTGGACGCAAAAAAATCCGCTACAGAGCTATGCTCGGTAAGAAAAACGATCTCACGGTCGCTCAGTATATTGCAGAAAACGAGTATCCCCATAAGACAAACGTCAGCCTTTGCCTTTGTATTTATTTTTTCAAGTATTTCTTCCTTTGCATGATACGAAAAGGACTGCTTTTCCATTGTTCAGATCTTACCGCCTTAATGTTTATCAATATCTCTGTGTGAAATCCTGACCTTATGTCCGCTGTTCTTCAGATGACCCGCAAGCGCCTCGGCAAAGGTCACGCTTCTGTGCTTTCCTCCCGTACAGCCAAATGCTATAACAAGCTGTGATTTACCCTCCCTCTCATAAAGGGGGATAAGAAAATCCACAAGCTCCGTCAGCTTGGAATAAAGCTGCTTTGCTTCATCAAACTTCATAACATAACCCGAAACCTCAGCCGAAAGTCCGGTCTTATCTCTCAGCTCGGGTATGTAATATGGGTTCGGCAGACATCTTACGTCAAATATCAGATCCCCCTCGCTGAACGCTCCGAACTTAAAGCCGAAGGAGCGTACATCTATTCTCATATAATCCTGTCCGGACTCAAGAAACATTGAATACATTCTTTCCTTGAATTCAGCAAGAGAAGTAGAAGATGTATCAATATAATAATCAGCCTTTGCTTTTACAGGTACAAGGATCTCGCGTTCAGTTTCGATAGCCTTTCTTATATTGCCGTATGAAACCTCGTCAAGTGGGTGCTTTCTTCTTGTTTCCTTATATCTCCTTACGATAACATCGTCGGCTGAATCAAGAAATAGTATCTTAAGATTGACATGAGCCGCTTTAAGCTGAGTTATAGTATCGCTCAGCTTCAGGAACAGATTGCCGCCCCTTATATCCACGACAAACGCTACCTTTTCGATCTTGCCGTCAGACTGGGAACATATATCTGCAAACTTTGTAATAAGCTCAGGAGGCATATTATCAATACAATAGTAGCCTATATCCTCAAGAATATTTACCGCACTTGATTTTCCGGAGCCTGAAAGACCGGTTATGATAACAAACTGCATAAATTACTCCTCCCGTCTACTTATCATCTTCACTGTATGGGATAATCCTGACTTCACATTCCAGAAAATATCCCGTTTTCTCCAAAACCGTTTTCTGAACCTTTTCAATAAGCTGCTTTATATCCTCAGAAGTAGCACAGCCTGTATTGATAACAAAACCGCTGTGTTTTTCAGAGACCTCAGCTCCCCCTATGCGCAGCCCTTTTAGTCCGCAGTCCTGTATAAGCTTCCCTGCAAACTGTCCCTCAGGACGCTTGAAAGTAGAGCCGGCGTTAGGATATTCAAGCGGCTGCTTTTCCCTGCGGCGTGACATAAGCTCGTTCATTCTTGCCTCAATTGCAGACTTTTCAGCCTTATGTAGCCTGAATACAGCTTTTGTTATTACACTGCCGCTTTGCTGAAAAATGCTGGTTCTGTATCCAAGCTCCATTTTATCTATCGGATATTCAGATATACTTCCGTTAGTATCTACAGCTTGTGCCGAAATTATAACGTCCTTTATTTCTCCGCCGTAAGCGCCGGCGTTCATAAATACCGCACCTCCTACAGTTCCCGGTATTCCGTAAGCAAACTCAAGTCCGCTAAGTGAATGTTCAAGCGCAAAAAGACAAAGCTTTATAAGCGGACAGCCCGCCTCGGCTTCAACGGTTTTTTCGTCAACAAGCTTGACTTCCGAAAAACCGCCGCCCATTAAGAAAACCGCTCCGTCAAAGCCCTTGTCGTCGCAAAGCATATTTGAGCCTTTTCCTATAACCATAGTACGGAGCTTATTATCACTGCTGAATTTTATAAGCTGAGCCAGAGCCGTTTCAGAATTAATCTCTATTACAGCAGGACATTCGCCGCCTACCTTAAAAGTAGTAAGATCCTTCAGTCTTTTATTGCGGTATATTGTGCAGCCCAGCTTTTCGGCAAGCTCACAGAGCTGTTCCGTATTCATTTAATTGACCAAACCCTTCTGTTTTTGCAGATACAGCGTATCCCCAAAATGATTTTCTAAATTAAAAAAGTATCAAGGTTACTGAAAAGAAGGCGTATTTCACGCATTATAGTCCTATATCTCCGCGCTTAGCCGTTATATACTCCCTTACCCTTTCCCAGTCGGCGTTTATTATCAGATCCTTCGGAAAATCAATCTCTTCCAAGATCAAGGAAGCCGACGGTATCTGACCTGCATACTGACAAAAATGACAGTCGGAGTCTACGGTAACGGGAACTTCATACTTTTTACAGAGTCTCAGAAGTTCATAGCTGTTGCGGCGCGAGCCTTTTTTATTGTTTATAGAGCTTTCGTTTATTTCAACCAGCTTCCCGTACTCCCTGAACTTCTTTACGCAGCGCTCCATATCAAACGGGAACATATCAGTTGTACAGTGACCTATAACATCGACGTAAGGGTTTTCGCAGAGAGCCAGATACGCCTTTGTATTATTTTCTGCGGAAACGGGTTCAAACGTCCATTTATGCATTGAAGCAACGACCCATTCAAGTCTTGAAAGCAGATTTTCATCAACGTCAAGATTTCCGCAGCTGTCAATTATATTCGCTTCTATCCCTTTCAAAACAATTACATTACTTATTTTTCTCGGCAAAGCCTTTAGATTTTCAAAATGCCATACATGAGGAGAATCGGGCATTTTCATAGCATGATCCGTCATCGCGACAGCTTTAAGACCGTATTTCTCCGCCCATATGCAGTTTTCTGAGATAGTAGAGTAAGCGTGGGTCGACGCAATAGTATGAGTATGAAGATCCGCTTGAATTTTCATTTGGTTTTCGCTCCAATAATTAAATTTACTGTCAGACAGTATCCCAATTTTTAACAGTATCCTTATTGTCCATCTGAAGTCCGAGATTATTAAGCAGTTCCTGAGCCGCATTGTATCCCATTTTCTTCTGACGGTTATTCATTGCCGCAACCTCTAAAATTACAGCCAGGTTACGTCCCGGCTTTATAGGTATAGTAAGGCTTGGAACCTTTACGCCAAGGATCGTTGTATATTCGTTGTCTACGCCCATTCTATCGTATATTTTCTCGCTGTCCCAAGGTTCAAGCTCGACTATAAGGTCAATTTTTTCAGTTACCTTAACAGCGCCCATACCGAATAAGCGTCTTGTATTAATAATTCCTATTCCTCGCAGCTCCAGAAAATGACGGATATTGTCAGGAGAAGAACCGACAAGGCTGTAGCTTGAAACCCTGCGTATCTCAACTGCGTCGTCGGCAACAAGGCGGTGTCCTCGTTTTACAAGCTCTATAGCAGTCTCGGATTTTCCCACTCCGCTTTCACCGACTATAAGTATTCCCTCACCGTAAACCTCTATCAGCACTCCGTGACGGGTTATCCTAGGCGCAAGCTTAACATTGAGAAAACCGATAAGAGCAGCGATAAAAGCAGTAGTGCTGTCGTTCGTTCTGGCTACAGGCACCTCATACTTTTCGGCTATCTCCAGCATTTCCGGATAAAGCTCATGTCCCCTGGCTACTACAAACATCGGTATCTTAGTTGCAAACAGTGCGTCTATGCGCTGATAACGGGTTTTCTCATCAAGGGAGGCCAGATACGCAAACTCCATATTTCCGCATATTTGAATACGCTCTGCATTAAAATACTCATAAAATCCCATAAGCTGCAGTCCGGGACGGTTGCAGTCGTTATCTGATATAAGAAGCTCTGAGAGTTCCTTCGGAGTATACACGATCTCAAGCTTCAGCTCTTCTGCGATCTCTGCTATTGAAACGGTAAATATCTCTGCCATATTCTTCATTCCTTTCAGTATTTTTATTATATGTTTATAAGTCCTTTTTTAAACATTTCCTGAGCGGCAAGCATAACTCCCGTTTTCCCGGAAGGATAGGTAATTCCCCCCTGAAGCCATGCTGCGTACGGTTCTCTTATAGGAGCGTCAGCGGAAAGCTCGATAGAAGCGCCCATTGTAAACGCTCCCGCCGCCATTATGACCTTGCTGTCGTAGCCCGGCATATCCCATGCCTCAGGCGTTACATAGCTGTCTACAGGAGAGCCTTTCTGGATACCCTGACAGAACGCCGTGAGATTTTCCTCATTTTCAAGCAGAACAGATGCAATTATATCCGTTCTTTTCTCACCGCTTGACGGAAGAGTTCTGTATCCTAGCTTCTCAAAAAAGCGGCAGGCAAAAACCGAAGTTTTAAGAGCCGCAGCAACGGTCTGGGGAGCAAGGAAGAATCCCATGAACATATCCCTGTTCTGTCCCAGAGAGCAGCCGACCTCTTTGCCCATTCCAACGCAGGTAAGGCGGTCTGCGCACCTTTCGACCAGATCGGTCCTGCCGCAGATATAACCGCCCGTTGAAGCTATTCCGCCGCCGGGGTTTTTTATAAGCGATCCGATAATAAGATCAGCTCCGGCAGAAAGCGGCTCTCGCTTTTCAACAAATTCGCCGTAGCAGTTATCAACCATAACTATAATTTCAGGATTAGCCTTTTTTGCTGTCTCGGCTATTTTACCTATAATATCCACAGTCAATGACGGACGAAGAGAATATCCCCTTGAACGCTGAATATATGCCACCTTTGCTTTAGGAGCAAGCCTGGCTATCTCATCATAATCAGGATATTTCTCGTCTATCAGATCTGACTGAATATAGCCGATACCGAAATCCTTTAATGAACCGCTGCCTTTTTCGCCCCTGATACCTATTATCTCTTCAAGAGTATCATAAGGCTTTCCCGTTGCCGCGAGCATTGTATCACCTGTCCGAAGAACTCCGAAAAGTGCAGTTGAAAGAGCATGAGTTCCGTTTACAAAGGTGTGCCTGACTATTGCGTCCTCTCCTCCGAAAGCATCGGCAAATACCTTATCCAGCGTATCCCTGCCCATATCTCCGTAGCCGTAGCCGGTAGTGCCTTTAAGACAGCCCTCGCTTACCCTGTTCTTTATAAATGCTGATAAAACCTTCTGACCGTTGTATTCAGCAGTTTTGTCAATTTCAGCAAACATTTCACCGCATTCGTTCTGCGCCGTTTCTGCGATCTCGATTATCTTACGGTCTATATCAAAAAAGCTTTCTGTCATTATCTGATTTTCCTCTCTAAAACATAATCTGTTCCGGCTTCTCTGAAACCTATTTCCTCATAATAGCTTACCCTGTGAGGACGGGCGAAAAGCCGTACCGAAAATCCGTCCGCAGCAAGCCTTTCGCCTATCCAGTAAAGCAAACTTCTTGCATGAAGCTTTCCTCTCTCCGACGGGATCGTTGCAACATGACCGATAAGAGCAATGCCGTTAATTATATACTGAATCGTCGCCGTAGTATAATTTCCTAACAGAAACGACTGTGACAGGCCGCGCCTTACCCTATGAGACGTATCGGTCAGCCACAGCTCATAAGAATCCGCAAGTTCCGGAAAGCTCTGACTTAAAATTTCAAATACGTCGTCAAGCGCAGGCAGCTCGTTAACCTGCATATCCGGCAGAGTATGTTTCGATACGAACTGAAACTCCGTACGCTTATCGGTGTAATACCCGTCAGTCATAAATCCGATAACCTTATTAAAAAGGCAAGGCTCAAGCTCTACTGAGAGAGGTCTGTTTATTTCTATAAAACGAGCTATCTCCTCCGCCGCCGTATCGTCAGGCTCAGAGTTTTCAAAGGTAGATATAAGCATAGAAGAATTAAAAATACATATAAGTCCTGTCTTAATTCCGTCCGAAAGAATTTCAAAGAAACGGAGAAAGCCGTATTTTGTTCCGTAAGCCTGATAATGTGATCTTATTCTTCTGGTATAGTGATTTGATTTCAGCTTTTCAAGAAGCGCCGAATCGATACTGTATGTCTGATTTATCATTTGTTATGAATCCTGTCAATTAAATTTCCGGCAAGCAGATATGCGTTTTCAAAATCTTCTCTTGCTATCACGCAGTACGGCGAATGAAGATATCTGCATGGCAGTGATATTGCCGCCGTTCTTACCCCGGAGCGCGATAAATGGATAGCGCCAGCGTCATTTCCTCCTGCGACCATTGTTTTCGTCTGACAGGGTATGCCTATTTCCTCAGCCGTTTTAAAAGCAAGAGTATAAAGCTCCTTATCATAAATGGTATGCCTGTCCATAAAAGAAACTACCGGCCCGCCTTTAAGCGTGCAGACTCTTTTTTCCGCCGAAGCTGTCGGAACATCGGCGGCTGTTGTAGCTTCAAGCACTACGGCAAAATCCGGATCTACAGTATATGCCGCACATGACGAGCCTCTCAGACCGATCTCCTCCTGAACCGTAAAGGTAAAATAGGTATCGTATTCAAGTTTCTGACGTATCAGCCTCAGCATTATTGCGCACCCTGCACGGTCGTCGATAGCCTTTCCTGTTATAAGTCCGTTACCGAATTCAGTAAACTCTGATTGAAAGCACACGCTGTCTCCGAGAGAAACCAGCTTCTGTGTTTCCTCACGGCTTTCTGTTCCGATATCAATAGTCATTTTATCAAAGGGAACGGATCTCCTGCGTTCCTCCGCAGTAAGATTGTGAACTGCTTTTCCTCCTGCCGCTCCGCAGATCCTGCTTCTGCCGATCTCTACCCGTCTGCCGAAAACAACTCTCGGATCTACTCCTCCGACGGGAGATACTTTTATAGTTCCGTCCGAATTGATATAGTTAACTATCATTCCTACTTCGTCCATATGGGCGGAAACCATAACTCTTTTACCGGAGGATCTTTTACCCTTCTTAAAAGCAATTATATTTCCCAGCTTATCAAGCTTGTATTCCGCAAAGCCGTCAAGCCTGCTGCATATATATCGAGCGACTGCTTCTTCATCACCTGAAATTCCGTTTATGCCGCAAAGGACTTTTAATTCGTTAATCAAATATTTCAGCCGCCCTTTCCGCATACAAGGCTATAAGTCTTGCTGTATTTTCAATATCGTTTAAATCGGCAATTTCCGCAGGAGTATGCATATGCTTTTCGGGGATCGACAAGGTAACAGCGGCAGTTCCTCCCCGTGCTATACCTATAGCGTCGGCATTTGTCCCGGTTTTCCCGCTCATAACTTCAAGCTGATAGGGAATATTATTTTCCTCTGCAAGCTTTATAAGAGTATCGGACATCTTTCTGCTCAAAGACGGAGCAATCCCTATCATAGGGCCCTTACCCAGAAATCCGCAGCTTTCCTCAGTTTCACCGTGAGTTTTTGCAAAGGAAACGTCTACGGC
Source organism: uncultured Ruminococcus sp. (assembly GCA_900543145.1). Lineage (GTDB taxonomy): Bacteria > Bacillota > Clostridia > Oscillospirales > Ruminococcaceae > FB2012. The sequence continues at coordinate 163,278 of UQPZ01000001.1, read as the reverse complement.
TACAGCCATGTCCGGAGCAATACTGTACGCTCCGGTCCTTGCGCCGGCACAGCCTGTTTCCTCCTGAACCGAAAACAATGCGGCAATACGGCAAGCCGTTTTTTTGCTATGAAGCATCGCTATAGCAAGTATTACCGCCGCCGCCCCTGCCCTGTTGTCCAGAGCCTTTGAGGTAACTCTTCCCCCGGCAAGAGGACAAAGCCTGTTTTCAATAATTACCCTGTCTCCGGGGCTTACAAGCCTTTCAGCCTCGTCCTTTGACAGACCTATATCAATATAAATTTCCTCCGCTGATACAGCGGCGCTGCTGTCCGTTTCCAGATGAGGTGGAGTTGAAGCGATAATACCTGTAAGTCTGTTCAAGCCGTAAACCGTAACACGCTGTCCGAGCAGGACTCTGCTGTCAATTCCTCCGCAGGCCGAAACTTTAAGAAATCCGCCGTCTGTAATATAGGTAACTATCATTCCGATCTCGTCAATATGAGCGTCAAGCAGAAGCAGCGGTCCGTTACCGCCTTCGTCTGTAAAAAGCACGTTACCAAGTGAATCGATCTGAGTCTTTCCGTAGGGCGAAAGCAGCTGTGAAACCGTCTTTGCTGCGCTTTCCTCAGCTCCCGAAACTCCGCATACCGATGTCAGCTGCGTTAAAATACTAATCGTATCCATTCTAAACATATCCTTTTGATCAAAGTTCGTTTACAAGCTTTTTAAAATGATTTCCTCTTTCCTCAAACATACGGTACATATCAAAGCTTGCACAGGCAGGAGAAAGGGAAACTATATCTCCGCTTTCCGAATAATCTCTTGCGGCGCTGACAGCTTCCTGCATATTGCTTACTCTTACTATTCTGAGTCCGCTGTTCTTATAGAGCGGAGAAGATGTAACAGCGTCCTGAATCTTCTGAGCGGTTTCTCCCATCAGTATAAGAACTTTACACTTTCTGCATATTTCATCAGCCATAGGCTCAAAGGATATTCCCTTGTCTGAGCCGCCCTGAATAAGTATCTGCTTCTGATCGAAGGAAGCAAGACAGGCAAGCACTCTCGTAGGACTTGAAGCTATAGAATTGTTGTAATACTTAACTCCGTCAAGCTCCCTCACAAACTCTATACGGTGCTCCACGCCATTAAATTCCTTTGCGACCTTTCTGATATTTTCAGCGCTTACCTCTCCCCAAGTAGCCGCTATTGCTGTCAGATAGTTTTCAACGTTATGCATTCCCGGAATTCTTATATCCCTCATATCGACAATTTCGGTTATATTTCCGTGATCGTTATAGCAAAGCATTCCATTTTCATCAAGAAAGCTGCCGTTCTCTACCTTTTCACGTCTGCTGAAATACGAAAGCTCGCCTCTAACAAGGCCGCTGAGATCTCTGGCGGTTTTATTGTCAAAGCTCAGAACCGTTTTTGAAAATGCGTTCTGATGTCTTATCAGATTGCATTTAGCGTCAATATATTCTTCCATTGTTCCGTGAACATTAAGATGATTCGGTGTAATATTTGTTATTGCCGCAACGTCGGGGGACTCTCTCATTGATATGAGCTGAAAGCTTGAAAGCTCAACTACCGCAGCGTCCGATTCGGCAATAGTTTCAACTATAGGGAGCAGAGCCTTGCCGATATTGCCCCCTAGATGAACCCGTCTTCCCTCAGCTTTGAGAAACTCGCTTATCAGAGTTGTTGTAGTAGTCTTTCCGTCGGAGCCAGTAACTCCGTATATCTTACACGGACAGAGGTCAAAGAACACCTCCATCTCCGAGGTAATTACAGCTCCGGCCTTTCTAGCTGCCGTAAGAGTATTGTCGTTAAAGTACATTCCCGGTGTTCTGAAAACAATATCGCAGTTAAATATCTCGTCAAGATAGTTTTCACCCAAAGAAAACTCTGCTCCTCTTGCAGATAATTCCTCATACAGATCCGGATCAAAATTATCCTCATCTTTTTTATCGCATACTACAACGTTTATTCCCTTTGAAAGAAATAGTTTTATAAGCTCGGTATGGCTTACTCCCACGCCTATAAAAGCTATTCTTTTATCCTTAACAGATGCAAAAAATCTCTGAGCCTTCGTCATAAGCTTATCTCCTAACCGTCTATAAATAATTTGATCTATAATAAATACACTAAACGTATAATCATACTATTTTATTATATATCATCTTCACAGAAAACGCAAGAGGTTTTACGGCGAATTTACCCGAAGCCGAAGAAATACGCCGAGGTAATAATGGGAAACGTTTACTTAAACACAGTTGTATAAAAGCCCTGCAAAATATGGGCGTAATTTTGTGTAATAATATAAATAATTATAAAAATTCGCAAAAGGTATTGTAAAAACGTAACGGATACAGTATAATATAAACATATTCGTGTTCTTAAATAAATTAATTTTTAATCGGAGGACTGGGAATGGAAAGCTCGAATACTAAGAAAATATTGTTTGATACACAGACAAGAGTCGCGCCGCTCGGCTTAATTGCCATGAACGGAACGCAGGAGCTTGGCAATAAGATCAACGACTATCTTGTAAAATGGGGAAAAGACCACGGAATGGAAAACGACAGCTATCTGATCGAAACGGACTGTCCCAGATTTTCTTCCGGTGACGGAAAAGGTCTTATAAAATCTACCGTAAGAGGCAATGATCTATTTATTCTCTGTGATGTCGGCAATTACAGCTGTACCTACAATTATTTCGGAATGGAAAACGCCATGTCGCCTGACGATCACTATCAGGATCTTAAAAGGATAATCCAGGCAGCCAGCGGTAAAGCTCACAGAATAAATGTTATAATGCCGTCGCTTTACGGCGGACGCCAGCACAGAAGAAACTACCGCGAATCGCTTGACTGCGCCGTTGCACTTCAGGAGCTGGAAGCTATGGGAGTAGAAAATATCCTAACCTTTGACGCTCACGACCCGAGAGTTCAGAACGCTGTTCCTCTGATGGGCTTTGATAATATAATTCCGTCTTATCAGGTTCTTAAAGCAATGTTCAAGAGCATTGACAATTTTATTATCGACAAGGATCACTTTATGATAGTTTCCCCGGACGAGGGCGCTATAAACAGGAATATGTACTACGCCTCGGTCCTCGGAGTAGATCTTGGAATGTTCTACAAGCGCCGGGACTATTCTGTTGTAGTAAACGGCAGGAACCCGATAGTTGCTCATGAATATTTAGGAAACGATATTAAGGACAAGGACGTTTTTATTGCCGATGATATTATTTCCTCAGGCGAATCAATGCTGGAGGTAGCAGTTGAACTGAAAAAACGCAAGGCAAAAAGAATTTTCGCATACGCTACCTACGCTATCTTCACTAACGGTCTTGAAACATTTGACAAGGCTTACGCAGACGGTATAATAGACGGAGTTTTCGGAACGAATCTTACCTACCGCACGCCTCAGCTTCTCAAAAGAACATGGTTTCATGAGGTGGACTGCGCTAAATATATTTCTTATTTTATCGCTTCCCTCAACCATGATCTTTCCATTTCAAACATTATAGATCCACATCAGAAAATACAGGCGCTGCTGGATAAATACAGCAGATAACAAATCAGGGGCGGTTGATCCGCCCTTAAATTTTATCTTAATATAACGGCGTCGGAGGTACAGATTATGATATTTGCAGGTATTGCCGCAGGAGGAAACGGCAGCAGAATGGGAGCGGATATCCCAAAGCAATTTATAGAGCTGAAAGAGAAGCCGATAATTATTAGGACCGCAGAAAAGTTTATACAGGAAAAACGAATAGAAAAAATATATATCGGAGTAAACCGAAACTGGATTGAATATACCGAAAAGCTGATCGAAAAGCATATTTCCGAAAAAGGGCGGATCTGCGTTATATGCGGCGGTTCAGACAGAAATTCTACAATACTCAGGATAATTGAAAATATAACCAATAGTTACAGGCTGAACGATAACGATATTATTCTTACTCACGACGCAGTAAGGCCTTTTGTAACCCGCGATATTATTAATAATAATATAGATTCCGCCCTATCAGGCAAGCCATGCACAACAGCAGTCAGTGCAGTGGATACGATACTTTGCAGTGAAAACGGCTCAGTCATAGATCAAACCCTTCAAAGAAAAAGGCTTTATCATGCGCAAACTCCTCAAAGCTTCAGGATAAAAGCATTTCTAGACGCATACGGTAAATTGACAGATGAACAAAAAATCGAACTAACGGACACCTGCGGAGTTTTTACAGGAGCAGGCACACCCGTATCAATAGTAAAGGGAGATATGACAAATATAAAGATAACTACACCCTTTGATCTGAAAATAGCCGAAGCTCTTATAAAATGATAAAACGGACTGCATTTCAAAATGCGGTCCGTTTGTTTTTTATATAGCTGAAATTACGCGGTTCTTTAAACATTTTCCAACGTATAAGATCATCCAGAGCCGTTCCAATCGCTGCAAGTATTATCCACAGAAAAACAAATGGCAGACAAATCTGTCCGTCAAAATTCAACGGTATATCAGAATAATCCCAGATATTCATCTGCAGCCGCCTATTTAATATTTCTCCGGCAAAAAATTCTATAGCGGTTATAAACGATGCCGCGATCAACAGCTGTAAAAAATAATTCATTCCTCTTCGGCGCTCGTCGTTGAGCAGATGGATCATTACCATTGCCAGTCCGCCCAGAAGTCCCATTGTTATATGGGTAAAGCCTCTTACTGATATTTCTATCATACCGTATATCAGCGCACCGACTGCAAATAATGTAAATATCTTCATTGCTTTGCTCTGCAATTCCACACCTCCCGTGCATTTAATCCTTAATTATAATTTGCACCGAAAATGAGATTTTAAAACTTAAATAAAAAAGAAATTTCTTGAAAAATCAACTGTTTGAAATTTCCGAAAATCATTATATATTTTTATACTGAAATTCCATACTTGATTTTTACCCTTTCAAGCTTTTCAAGCATTGGCGCTGCTCCTGCATAAAGGAACAACGCAGTAGCTATGCCATGCACTAAATCCATAGGAAGCCCCACCATATAATAAGAGATAAGAACTGATCTGCTTAGACCTATACCGGCTATCAACGCCGATGACGGGTTCATTATTCCTCCGTATATAACTACCGCACTAAAAAAACCGAAGATACAGAGTGATAACCTGCTGCGGCTGAGAAATCCGCTGCCAAACAGTACACCCGATAAAAATCCTATGATTCCCATTGCAAACATCTGCCACGGAGTCCATGGTCCCTGCTGAAAGAGCATATTTGATACCAGCATTGTTACTGATCCTACCAAAAATCCTGTTTCCCCTCCAAACGCGGCGCCCGAGATAATAACCAGAGCCAGAACAGGCTTAAACTGAGGCAGCATATAAAAAGCCGCTCTTCCGGCTACTCCCAAAGCACAGAGAACCGCTATAATAACGATCTCACGAGCCTGAGGCTTTCTTCCCTCAAAAGCCATGAAAAAAGGCAGCATACATTCCAGCATTACCAGCAGTGAGATAAACAGATATTTTTTATTGTCCAGAAAATATACACCGAAAAGAACCGTCGCAGGTACTGCCGCAAAAACCGCAGCAGCAGCGGCAGCCGTACTTTTTTTCAGTCTGCTTTTTTCAGACGGTTCAAAGAAACCTTGTTTTTTGCAGTCAGATCTTTTCCAAAAGGCGAGTGCAAAGCAAATAAGTGACAAAATAAGCATAATATATTCCGGCTTTACTAAGTCAAATACTGATGAATGAAAATTCAGGAAACCGAAACTCAGAAGTAAGCCTGCCGCAAGCATAGCTAAACCAACGTACCCGATAATTCTTTTGCAAAGCGGCATTTTTTCACTATCGGATTTCTCATAAAGCTCAGCTGTATTATCTATAATGTAACCGCCAGAAAAGTCTGTATTTATCGGCTCGGTATTTTCCGTGCTGCCGCCGAATGCTTCTATAACGTCGTTTACGGTAACTGCTCCGTCAACTATTCCGCTTGACATACGACAGGCAGAGGTCGTATAAAACATATTTCCCGAAAAAAACTCCCTCGATTCTCCCTCAGCTGCTGCTGCTCCGTTAAAAAGCATAACACATCTGTCTGCATTATCAGCGCAGAATTCAATATCGTGACTGACCATTATTACCGAGGTGCCTTTTAAGCATACAGCTTTAAGAATTGCCGCAAAGGTTTTTTTGAAATCTGCGTCAAGTCCCTTGGTAGGTTCGTCCAGCAGAAGAATTTCAGGCTCAGTCAGCAAAACCTTTGCAAGCGCGGCTTTCTGCTGTTCACCGCCCGACAGATCATAGGGGTGACGCCAAGACAACTGTGAGATTCCGCAGAGCCTCATTACCGCTTCTACAGCTTTTCTTTTCTCCTGATCTGACATTTTTTTGCCGTCAAACACCTCGAATAGATCCTCATATAACGTTTTTTTAACAAAAATAGACTGAGGATCCTGAGGAACAGCTCCAACAGTTCCGCTGAATAGGTTTTTTATGCTCTCCAGGTTTTTACCTTTTATAAGAACCTTTCCTCTGTACGGTTTTCTCGCGCCTGTAAGAACCGAAAGCAAAGTGCTCTTTCCTGCTCCGTTTCCTCCTGTGATCGCTAACAATTCACCCTTTCCTGCCTTAAAAGATATGCCTTTGAGAATATCTTCACCGTTCTTTTCATACCTGAACCAGATCTTCTCAGCCTCCAGTACCGTTTCTCCTGCGGATACAGCTTTTTTTCGGACAGGCTTTTGCTCGTGAGTAAGTGAATAATTTTCAAGCCAGCTTCTTCCCTCGGCAACAGTCAGCGGACATTCGCCGACATCAGACAAAGCAGACCAAATGCGTACCGGCGCAGGCATAGCTGCATACATACCCTTACGCTTTAAAATATCAGCAGTCCTTCTCGGTGTATCATCGCATATTATTCTGCCCTTTTCCATAGCTATTAACCTACCGCTTAACGGAATTAACTCTTCCGGTCTGTGCTCAGTAATAATTACTGTAATACCAAGCTCACGGTTAATTTTTGCAAGCATACCTATGAATTCTGACGCCGCAATGGGATCAAGCTGAGAAGTCGGTTCATCAAGTATCAGTACCGACGGATTCATTATAAGTATAGACGCAAGATTCAGAAGCTGCTTCTGACCTCCTGAAAGCTGACTTACGCTTTTTTCAAACCAGTTCTGCATACCGAAAAACGCCGCTGTTTCAGCAGTTTTTCTTCTTATCGTATTGTTGTCTGCGCCTATGCTTTCAAGACCGAAAGCAAGCTCATGCCAGACCTTATCTGTTACTATCTGATTATCGGGCGACTGTCCTACAAAACCTATTTCCCTGCTTTGAATATCTGACGCCACATCATTCAGCGGCTTTCCGCAGAAAAGAACTTCTCCGCTTTTCAATCCATGAGGAGTAAGAACAGTTTTAAAATGTCTAAGCAAAGTGCTTTTTCCGCAGCCTGACGGACCGCAGATGGTAATGAATTCACCGGAGGATACAGAAAAAGAGATGTTCTCCAAAGCGCCGCTTATGCTCTTGGGATATGTAAAGCTCAGATCCTTGACCTTGAACATCTCCATGCCGTTTCCTCCTTTAAATTTATTGCCATAGGCATTGCGCACAATAAAAAATATGCAGTATATACTCCCAGCGCCAAAGGTGTGGTCCCTGATCCTTTTACTGTAGGAAAATACCTGAAATTAACATATCCTGACGCGCAGCCGTAAATAACAAACGCACTAAGCAGCGCCGTTATAAGAAGAACTAAGGCGTCGCGCTTTTCAAATTTATAAACCGAATAAGATGTTCTTTTTGAAGTTCCGTATCCTCGGCTTTTCATTGAATCAGCGGTTTCAACAGAATTTTCAAGTGACCATGTGACCATTATTGAAAATATCTTAACAGCGTTTTTAAGGCGTTTTATAATTCCTCCGGATATATCCCTTCCAATACAGCGCTGTGCCTCTCTGACCCTTGTGAACTGATCCCTGAATCTTGGAATAAACCTCAGGCTCATAGACAGCATAAGACTTAAATGCGGAACTATTCTGCCGAAAAGATACATAAGCTTATCTGAAGTAATTATTGTATTAAAGCAGGAAAACCACATAACAACGCCTGCCATAAGCAAAGCTGCGGCACAGCCGTAAATAATTGACTCCACAGTAATAGGATTACCGCTGGGAAGATATGCGGCAGCAGTCATCCCCTCATGATTGAACAAAGGATTTATAATTATCAGCATAAGCATTGCGGGAATAAGATACAGTAACCCAAAGCGTACGCTCCTGCGCCCGTTCAGATATACCGAATATACAACGGCATTTATCAGCGATATAGCAGAGAAAAATGGATTCATCACAAACATTGAAAACAGCAGCACCGCAGTAAAATAACCGAAGCTTGCCAAAGGGTGAAAACGTGAAAAAGCGTCCTTCATAGCTTTCCTCCGAAACAGCTATCTGTTCTGACCATAATAATCTCCTCCAACATCCTTGCCGAGATCGCAGGTATAGACAAAATTGATTTTATCATTATCTTGAATAATATAATCCGAGCAGCTGTAATTGGGAAATTCACCGTCTACATTATACATCCAGCCCGAAAGACTTCCGCAGTCAAACTCATAAATATTTCCTATACCCTCTATATAAGCGTTATCAGAAAGCGGAGTATGTGCGCTTTCAAAGTGTATGCCGTTATCCCTGCATACTCTAAGAAGCAGATCAAAAGCGCTTTCTCCGTCGCTGAAAACCACCTCGGTTTCCGAAAACAGCCAGCCGTCCGACGGAACAAGCTCATGCTTATTTTTATCAAGCTTATCCATATTGTCAAGAACCGTACCGCAGGAGATTGAAATCGTACATTTCAGCTCATATTCCTCAGCTGCTTCAGATCCCGACCCGGACAAGTTCTCACTGTTAGGCTGAGCAGACGGATCGTCAACCGTACTTTCCACATGATCATTTACTGACGAGCTGACTTCATAAACAGACGCTTCTGACTCCTTTTCCGATGTCGGCGTATTTTCAGAAGCTTCAGCTTCAGACAAGCTTTCCTCAGCTTTTTCCGACAACTCTGCAAGACTGTTCCCCTCAATAAGCGCAGGACTCCATGTATACGAAGAAGCCGTCGCAGCTTCTAAAAGCAGCGCCTTTGAATCGGAAACTGCCCACCCATGAGATCCGGGAGAAGCTCCGCCGTACCAATAAGCCGCTGCAAGCACAGCTGCAATAACAGTGATTACGGCAATTCGGAACCTGTATTTTTTCAGCCATTCAAACATAAGCAGACGCTCTCCTTATTATTTAATTGATTTTCTTTTTACAGTAACCGCCGCACCTATGGATACCGCCGCAAGCATAAGAACTATTGCCTTTGAGCAGTTGCCGGTGGCGGGAAGCTTATCGGCAGAAGGATCTGACTTTGAAGAAACATTATTTTTATCGCTGACCGCCGGATTTTCACTCTCGGGAACATCAGTCATATCAAAAAGAGAATTACCGCCGTTCATAAGCCTGTAATATGCCGCAAGCGCACAGAATCCCTGTTCAGAAGCCATTCGGTCAGCCGAGCCGCTTTTGACAATATGGCTGAAACCTCCGTCTGCGTAAAACAGCTTCAGTGCGTCTGCTGCGGAAACTCCGTTTTTTACAAATCTCTCATCTGATGAAGGATCAATACCAAGGCTTGCAAGAGCAATTACTGCCTGCGACGTGCTTTCGCAGACTCCCTCACCCGTTGAAGAAAACGTACCGTCCGGGTTCTGAGCTGCCGAAAGCATATCCAGCGCCTTATTTACCGCCGATCTTACATTTTCCTCATCATAATACGGAGCAAGCGCCGTAAGAACCATTGAAGAAATATCAATATCTGCATTTTCTCCGTTCAGCGACCATCCGCCGTCAGTAAGCTGCGTATCTAAAATATAATCTATAAGCTTTTTTCTTGTAACAGTATTTTCAGAATCAGTTTCAGGTATATCGTAATTTCTTGAATCAAGAGCGATCAATGCATACGCTGCGCCGTTTATGCCCTGCTTTACAACATAATCAAAATCAGCCAGAGGCTCAAAAAGATTATATCCGCCGACATCGGCGGCATCATAGCCAAGCGACGTCAATGCAAGTATCATTCTGGAGTTTTCCGTAGACCTTGTATTGCTCAGCTTTGCCGAGCCGGCTGACCTAATATATTTAACAGCGTTCTCATAATAGCCCTTTGAAAATTCCTCAGTTATCCTACCGCTTCTTGCAAGACCTATAACAGTCCATTCGCCGCCCACTGAACCGATACCCGGGATTCCGCTTTTTAGCAGATAATCTGCAACACTGCTGTACAGCTCGTCGAATGAAGCCAGCTTCTGCTCTGACAGCCTTGAATAAGCTTCCTCTGCCGCAGCCAGAATACTGTAATTACTGCATAGCGCCTTCTGTTGAGCTGTAAGCCTTTCATAAGCCGCTCTCGCCTTTTTAATTGCTTCCCTGCTTTCAGAAGTTACCTCTCCTATCCGGGCGATAAGCGCATCTACGGCGTCGGCAGCCTTTTGGTCGTCGGAGGGCTTGGTATCAGCTGAAACAATGCTGAATTTATATACCGTTTCAGTCTGTCCGCCATTCATACTGGGCCATGACGGATCTCCTACTCCTATATAAAGTACATCTCCGTCGGCAACGGGAATATATTCGCTTCTTTTATACTCGCTTCCGTCTACTTCAGGAGTATAGTTGTTTTTATATATCCTGACCTGAAAATTTTTATTTTCGGCAGACGGAGTTACCCTTATACTGTCTGAATCCGTTACTGTAAGAGTGTATTTATCCGTTTCTGGAAGGAAATCCTTATCGAGCGTTCCTGTGCTGAAAACAACATCCTTCAGCAACGTACTGCTGCCTGACCAGTCGCTGCCTATATCCGCTCCCCAATTGCATGAATACATATAACATATCTCATCACCGTCGGAAAGCGTATAAGCCGAGGGGCTTTCGTTTGTGAACCAGTCGTTTAAAGTAAACATCCAGCCGCCCATATCTGAAGCAGTTGCAGTTCCGACTCCGTTTATATCCGTAACATAGCCTGCATCAAGTCCCGAAACGGAATAGCCGCTTGCTTTAAATCCCCGCATTACTGCGTCGGACAGCGGTTCTTCGCCGTCTATATCTATCCATATATCAAATAGAGTTCCGTCCCACGCCGCTCCGTCTGATACGGAAAAGTTATTGTTTACAGCTGATATCCTAATCCTACCGGCTTTTTCAGAAGCAAAAGCATTCAGCGATACCGAACATACCGCCATTACTGCTGCGGCTGCGGCTGATATTATTCTGGCAGTTATTTTCATAGTTTTTCCTCCGTTTTTTCAATTTTCAAACGATCAGATCCTTGTACGTTTGATTTTAATGCTCTTCTTTTTTCCTTTGCACGTTTTCTCTTTTCCCGGCTCTTGTCGGCGGCGGAAGGTTTAAGGCTCTCTTTTAGTCCTGCTCTCTCCAGCGCTCTGGGCCAGGGTCCCAGCTTCTGTTTTATAAAGCACACGTCACTGCTTTCAAAATCGCTCCTGATAGGAATCCTGCCGAGCTCCGAGTATTTGCTTTTAAGCATATTCAATGCATATTCCGTCTTATTATCCTTATTCATTTCGGGATCCCTTTCTATTAAATACAAAATAAAAAATGCTTTCAATGCCGAAAGCAAAGAAAGCACAACTGACTTTTAGAACAAGACGCAGCTATCCCGTAATAAGCGAAAATAAAAACGTCCTTTTGACGGAATCTCTCCGTAAAAGCCGGCTGCGCTTCTTCTTCGTCCAAGACGGCGATACCGCTTAGGAAACACGGGAGTATTCTGACTTATGGCAAATAAATGCCAAACACAGTAATGACGGTTGTTCCGGATTCTAACCAGATTCCCAATTACTTACTAGGCTGACAACTTTTCAGACCGTGTCCCTGAAAATATTTGATTTTAATTATTATAGCATATTTCTTTATTTTCTGTCAAGCTGATTATTAAAGTTTAAAGTTATTTTAACAAGCTCGCTCTTTGCGGGAAATTTAAAATGCACTCCCCAGCCGCCTATGCCTGATGAAGTTACAGCGGTCATTGAGTCAAATTTCTCAACGCCGTATACCATATCGTTGGCTAACGAAACCAAAGCTTCGGTTAAGGGAAACTGCTCTCCGTGTGTATGTCCGCAGAGGGTAAGATCTGCTCCTGAGTCGGAAATTTCTTTAAGTTCGGAGGGCTGATGATTTAAGACTATGACAGGGCTTTCTGTATTAATTGAATACCTTTTCATAAGACTTTCCAAATCCTCCGGTTCAGCGGACAGATCCTTTCTTCCTATTACGGAAATATCTCCGGCTATAGTTACCGCTTCATCTTCCAGAACGGTAATTCCAGCTTGTTTAAAATAACCGCTGATGTCCTCACCCAAGTAGCCCTCATGATTTCCATATGAAAAATACACGCCGTATTTTGATTTAATGTCAGAAAATCTTTCAGTCATATACAGACGGTTTTCCTCAGAAGTGTTTTCATCAAAAAGATCTCCTGCCAGAAATACTGCGTCCGGTTTCATATCGTTTATTTTTGCCACGATTTCATCAATTCCGTTTTTATCGACCGCAGTTCCTATATGAGCGTCTGAAAGCATTACTATCTCAAGCTTATCGTTAACAGATGGCTTAGCTATATCAACTGAATATTCAGTAACCCTTACAATGCCCATATTAACGTATCCGATAATCGAGAGAACAAATGTTGATATGAGTATTGCTGCTGTACATTTCCGACTCTTTAACATCCTTGCCGCCCTGCATTCCGAACGTTTAAGAAGCTTTGCAGAGATCAGAAATATATCTCTTACAATAAACAGAACCGCCGAATAACTTAGAATAATAAATACAGCAGCTGAAGCAAAAAGCATAGGTACAGCAGGAAAGGGATAGCTTATCCTATCATAATTCCCCAGCATACAATACATAAGAACAGCGGTAAGGGCAAGCTGTATCAGCCAGTAAAACGCCGATGAAAGCTTTGTTTTTTCCCATAAAACACGATATTTAAACATAGAATACAGCACAAGAAAAAGTACTGCTGCAAATATAAACAAAAACAAGCAAACACCTCAATTTAAAAATCAAGTATCAATATTATATCATAAGAAGAAATACAAATCAACTGATATACAAAATATTTTGTGAATAATAACCATTGCAGAAAACTAAACCGATTGACTTTGAACCTCTGCTCTGCTATAATTTATTTACTGCATAAGCGGAGGTGACTTTTACGGACAGTGAAAAATTTGAAACGGCGCTCAGAAAGGTCATAAATTCTGAAAGAAACAGAAACGGTATAGGTACTCTCGGAGAAAAAACTTTGCACGCCGTTCTTAAAAACTACTATGAACCGCATACCGAGAACCATGAAATAAAAATAGGGGGCTTTGTTGCGGATATTGTAGGTGAAAACGGAGTTATAGAAATACAGACCCGAAATTTTTCAAAGCTTACAAAAAAGCTGGAGCGGTTTCTGGAATTCTGCAATGTAACTGTTGTTTATCCTATCCCTGCCGTTAAATACCTTTCATGGCTCGACACTGAAACCGGAGAGATCTGCGGCAGAAGAAAATCCCCCAAAAAAGGCTGGATATACGATGTAATTCCTGAGCTATACAGGATAAAATATACTCTCGACAATCCGCGAATGAACCTTTGCCTGTGTTTGCTTGAAGTTGAAGAGATAAGATACCTCAACGGCTGGTCAAAGGACAGGAAGAAGGGTTCGTCACGCTGCGACAGGATCCCGCTGAGGATCACCGATGAAATATATATACGCAGTCCTTATGACTACGGGATATTTCTTCCCGAAACGCTGCCGCAGGATTTTACTTCATACGACCTAGCGGATAACGCCGGAATAAGCCGTTCTGCTGCTCAGACTGCTCTTAATATTTTTACATACCTGAATATAGTAGAACGCTGCGGAAAATCCGGCAATAATATTATATACAAAAGAAATGACAGCTATTATTCAAAATTTACATTTGAAAGCTTTACAACTCCCTAAGATATGAGTTATAATTAAGTATTATGAAAATTGTTCCGAAAGGATTCTGATATAAATGAAGCAAAAAAATAAAATATGTTTTTTAACGGCGCTTATGTTAATGATAAGCGTTCTTTCTCCGTATTCGGTATCGGCATTTAATTTCACTCCCACCTCCGGTGTAGACGAAAAAGGCGATCCGGTACCTTTGTCTTTATATTCCGAATCGGTATATATGATAAATCTGGACACAGGCGATGTTATAGTTGATATAAACGGAGAAGAAGAACGTGCTCCCGCCTCACTTACAAAAATAATGACCGCCGCTGTTCTGCTTGACGAATTCAAGGGCAGTGAGAAAAAAATGAAAGCGTCTTACGTTTCTGCCGGAAGCGAAGCCTTTGATGAGCTTTACGGAACGGGAGCCTCTACCGCTGATATTCAGCCTAATGAAAAAGTAAATTATTACGACCTTCTAGCTGCATTGATGATACCTTCGTCTTGTGAGGCGGCAAATATTATAGCTATAAACCTGGGAGGCTCCATAAGCGGCTTCTGCGATCTTATGAATCAGAAGGCTGAAAAGCTGGGACTGAAAAATACTCACTTTTCAAACGCACACGGACTTTTCGTAGCTCAGAACTACTCAAGCTGCAAGGATATTGCATCACTATGCAAATACCTTCTTGACAAATATGATGTTTTTAAGGATATTGTTGCAATGCCAAGCTATCAGATGGAATCCACAAAATATCATTCCGTCGGCTCGACTATCGTTAATACAAACTATATGCTTTCATCTACATCTGATTATTACTACCCGTATGTAAAAGGAATAAAAACCGGATCTCTTGACGCCGCAGGACGCTGCCTTGCTTCATATGCAAGCTATGACGGATACAATTATCTAACCGTTACTATGGGCGCTCCAATGGAAAAGCTTGAAGCCGACATAAAAAAAGGCGATAAAGATCCTGAATCTTTTTATGCGGACGACGTTATTTATTACAATATGCTGGATCATTCTGCACTGTACGAATGGGCTTTTAACTCTCTCGCTTCAACCGATTTTATAAACCCTAACAGCGAAGTTACCGAGGCCACTGTCGAGTTCGGAGACAACGCTGATTATGTCAACCTAAAGCCTGCCGCAGGATATACTCAGCTATGGCCGAAAGGCATTTCTACCGATGATGTAGAAAGGAAGGTTATCGTTAAGAGCAACATAGTAGCTCCGGTAGAGCCCGGCGATATTCTCGGCGAAATGAAGCTTATATACAACGGTGATGAAATAGCGTCTATTGATCTTGT
This sequence comes from uncultured Ruminococcus sp., assembly GCA_900543145.1. Lineage (GTDB taxonomy): Bacteria > Bacillota > Clostridia > Oscillospirales > Ruminococcaceae > FB2012. The sequence continues at coordinate 147,935 of UQPZ01000001.1, read as the reverse complement.
AGCGACATCTAAAGTTGAACGTTCCGCCTCCGCAGAGAAGCTTGAAATAGCTAAAGCTTTTCCTAAGTCCTCAGAGTTCAGGTATGCCGTATATGCAGTCATTATGCTTTTTGTAATTTACACAATAGGCTATTTTATCTGCATACAGTTTAAATACATGAAAAAATAAAAAAACAGGCTGCTCTGCGCATAAAAACGTAGCAGCCTGTTTTTATTATTCAGTCTTGTCATTTCTCTCTAAATACTCAGCTTCCGAAGCCGCCTCGTTTACCTCATCGGCTGACGGTATAATGATCTTTTCAAGCTGTTCTGGAGTCAGAGGAGTTTTCTTTTCATGCTTAGGCGAGTACAGCTTATCGGGATTTTCAATATAATAATCAGTAGAAACAGGCATTTTCTTTTTCTTCAGCCTTGATTCAACACTTACTCTTGTAAGACTGTATATAAGAGCAAAGGTAGGTACTGCCATTATCATTCCTACAAAACCGAACAAGCCTCCTCCCACAAACAGCGAGATCATTACCCAGAACGCAGGAAGTCCCGTTGAATCGCCTAGTATCTTTGGACCTAGAATATTTCCGTCAAATTGCTGAAGAATAAAGATAAACAGCAGCAGCCATATGGTTTTTCTCGGTTCTACAAGCAGAATAAGCAGACCCGACGGTATCGCTCCTATAAAAGGTCCGAAAAACGGTATTATATTTGTTACCCCGACAATAACGCTGATAAGAACGTTATAAGGCATATCTATAATAGTAAGTCCTATAAAGCAAAGTATTCCGATGATAAGCGAATCTATTATCTTTCCGCTGAGAAAGCCGGAAAAAACATCGTTTGCCTGAGAACCAAGTCTGAGCGTCTTTTCACAGAATGGCTTTTTAAATACCGCAAACAACAGCTTCTTGGTCTGAGCAATAAGCGTTTCCTTTGAAAACAATAGATAAACCGATACAATAAAGCCAAGCAGAAAATTTTTCACAAGCGTTACGAAGCCCCATGCTCCGGATAGAATATTTTCAAGCATAGGCTGTATTTTAGTTAGATCAGTACCGAATTCGACAAGCTTATTGGAAATAAAGCTTTCAACCTCGGGATAATTTTTCAGAAGCTTATTTATCCATTTCTGAGTATTTGTTACAAATCCCGAAAAATTATTGACGATCTCATTAAAGCTATTGATAAATTCCGGTACGATAACCGCTATAATTCCTGCAACGATCCCGAGAAAAACGATCGAAGAAACGGTAATAGACAAACAGCGCAGCGGTTTTTTTCTTGAAGGATTCTTGATTATCTTTTTATTAAACAGCTTCTCAAGCCTTACCATTATAGGATTCATAAGAAATGCTATAACAAGTCCCCATATCAAGGGCATAAGAACTCCGACAAGCGCCGAAAGAATTCTCAGAATAGTGCCAAACTTAAAAATTGCAACAACGATCAGTACATTCACCGCTATGACCAGTATAGCGTACAGCGCGATTGTGTTATACCTTTTATTGGTATAAAGCTTCATAAATATTTCCTTTCATAAATAATTTCATATTAATTTCTATAAAAATATTATACACTATAAGCATTAACATTGCAACAGCTTTTTAACCTTAAAAATTAAAAAACTGCCTAGGAATTATTGTTTACACTTTTTTAATATTCAGCTATTGACAAATCTTTTCCGAAAGAATATAATATATAGTAATTTAAAGTTAATATCTTAAATCCGTTGAGCAAAAGTAAGTAGCTTGTATGGAATGTTTCAGAGAGCTGATGTATGGTGTGAATCAGTACATGAAATTCAGGTGAATGGGTTTGTGAGGAGCAGTGTGAAATCTTTACAGAAAGTATCACTCGCCGCGTGTTCCTGCGTTAGTGTGACTGGGTATTGATTTCAAGGCTTATTGCCGAGAATGCGTACTTGTGAGCCGGCGTTTATAATCGTCGGGAAATTGGGTGGCACCACGGTTCTATCGTCCCATAGCGTTAAGCTATTGTGACGGCAGGACTTTTTTTATTGCATTTTTTCGGGCAGAATAAAACTGATAATCTTCCCTATCATTCGTCACAAATAAATTTTCAGGAGGTTTTTATTATGTATCCGTCAATTGAACAGGTAAAAGATTTATTAAAAGACTACAAAACAGTACCGGTTTTTTATGAGCTTCTCGTAGATTCCTTTACTCCCGTTCAGCTTTTCAATTGTCTGCACGAAAGCTATGAAAACTGTTTTATTCTTGAATCGGTTGACAGCAAGGATCAATGGGGAAGATATTCATATATCGGAATCAATCCCAAAGTGCGGTATACGCTTAAAGACCATACAGCTGTTATCAAAGAGCAGGGAAAAGAACCTGTAAGCATAAGCACTGACGACCCTATCAGTTTCTTTTCAGATATTATAGAACAGCATAAAGCTCCTAAATTCAACGGCAGACCTAAGCTGACCGGAGGACTTATAGGATACTTCGCTTATGATATGGTGAGATATTTTGAAAAAACACTGGCTGAACCGCCTGCTGATGATCTGAATATGCCCGATGCCGATATGCATTTGTTCGATGAGCTTGTCGCTTATGACCATCTAAGCAATAAAGCTGTTATTATACTGAATATAAACGCTTCCGATAATCTTGAAGAAAAGTATGCATCATGCGAAAGGCGCAAAGATGAAATTATCGGGGTTCTGCACAGCTTTCAGCCGAAGCCCGTCAGTATCAGTTCGGATAATGTAAATATCAATATCAGATCAAATATTTCAAAAGAAGATTATCTAAAAAACGTTGAAAGATCCAAAGAATATATCAGAAACGGAGACATTTTTCAGATAGTTCCGTCTCAGCGTTTTGAAATTGACAACCCTCCCGACAGCTTTGACGTATACAGAATGCTTCGTTCCACCAATCCGTCTCCGTATCTTTACTATTTCAGCAGCAAGGAGTACTCGATTGCAGGAGCGTCACCGGAAATGCTTGTTTCTGTCAACGACAGAACAGTAATAACCCGTCCTATTGCCGGAACGATAAAACGCGGTGAAACAATGGAAGAAGACATCAGAAATGAAGCCGCACTCATCAGCAATCCAAAGGAACGCGCTGAACACACAATGCTGGTAGATCTCGGACGAAACGACATTGGTAAGGTTTCAGAGTTCGGTTCAGTAAATGTAATGGATTATATGATAGTAGAGCGGTATTCAAAAGTAATGCATCTTGTTTCAAACGTAAAGGGAACGCTCAGGAAAGACAAAAAACCACTGGACGCTCTTATGGCTCTGCTTCCCGCAGGAACGCTTTCAGGCGCTCCTAAGGTAAGAGCTATGGAAATTATCGACGAGCTGGAAACAGTAAGGCGCGGACTTTACGGAGGAACGGTAGGATATCTTGCGTTCGACGGCAGTATTGATACCTGTATTGCAATAAGAACCGTACTTTTCAGAAACGGAAAAGCTTATGTTCAGGCAGGAGGAGGAGTAGTTGCAGACAGCATACCGGAAAATGAATATGAAGAGTCAGTCAATAAAGCGAAAGCCGTTATAAACGCCATTGAAGAAGCAGCAAAATTATGATGAGGTATTTCAAGTATGAATAAAGAAATTATTTTAACAGGCGACAGACCGACAGGAGCGCTTCACCTAGGGCATTACGTAGGCTCGCTAAAAAAACGAATCCAGATGCAGAATACCGGAAATTATCAGCCTTTTGTAATGATAGCCGACTTGCAGGCGCTTACCGACAACGCTGATAATCCTGAAAAAATCAGACAGAACATTCTTGAGGTAACGCTTGATTATCTTGCAGTCGGTCTTGATCCGGCTGTTACAGCTATTTTTGTTCAATCTCATGTCCCTGCCCTCTACGAGCTGCCCATGTACTATTCAAATCTTGTTACATTAGCCAGACTTGAAAGAAACCCTACTATAAAGAATGAAATAAAGCTGAGAAATTTTGAAAGAGATCTTCCCGTCGGCTTTATGACCTATCCTATCAGCCAAGCTGCGGACATTACCGCTTTTAAGGCAAAATACGTTCCTGTAGGAGACGATCAGCTTCCTATGCTGGAGCAGACAAGAGAAATTGTTTCAAGCTTTAACAGAATTTATAAATGTGATGTTCTGGTAGAACCTGAGGCGGTTCTTCCGGACAGCGAAAGCTGCAGCAGACTGCCCGGTACTGACGGAAATACAAAAATGAGTAAATCACTTGGCAATTGTATTTTTCTTAAAGATGATGAAAACACTGTTAGTCAAAAAATCATGGATATGTATACAGATCCTTTGCATATAGGCGTAAACGATCCGGGACACACTGAAAATAATCCCGTATTCAGCTACCTGGACGCTTTCTGCACAGATGAGGTTTTCGCAGAGTATATGCCCGAATATCAGAATCTTTCTGAAATGAAGGAACATTACCGCCGCGGAGGTCTCGGCGATATAAAATGCAAGAAACTCCTTAATAATGTAATGCAGGAATTTCTAGCTCCTATCAGAAAACGAAGGCAGGATTATGAAAAGAATAAAACATATCTGCTGGAAATTCTTAAAAAAGGTACAGATCACGCAATTGAGATTTCGAGCCGGACTGTTTCGGAAATAAGAGCCGCAATCGGTATTGACTATTTCACCGACAAATCCTTTACCGATAAATTTGTAAAATAAAATAAACAGGAGGACGCAGCAATGATCTTATTAATTGACAACTACGACAGCTTTACCTACAATCTATATCAGGCAGTCGGCGTATTATATCATGATATAAAAGTAGTGCGTAACGATGAAATAACATTAAGTGAAATTGAGCAAATGGATCCGCAGGCTATAATTATTTCCCCCGGCCCATGCTATCCGGCTCAGGCAGGTATCTCAGTAAAAGCAATCAGGAAATTCAGCGGAAAGATCCCGATCTTAGGCGTTTGTCTTGGACATCAGGCTATAGCTGAAGCCTTCGGAGGAAAAATCATTCATGCAAAAGAACCTCTCCACGGCAAACAGACTGATATAAAGATCAATACCTCCGCCCCACTGTTTACAGGACTACCGGAAGAGATCACAGCCGCAAGATACCATTCGCTTATCGTAGACAGCGTAACTCTTCCCTCCTGTCTTTCGGTCATAGCCGCCGATGATAATTCGCAGATAATGGCGCTGCGGCATAGGGATTATCCTACCTACGGAGTTCAGTTTCATCCTGAGTCTATTTTAACAGATGCCGGTGAAAGCATTATCTCAAACTTTCTAAATAATATTGCCGGAATAAAGACAAATTTATCAAAAGCGCCCTCAATACCTGCGGCTAAAAGAACCGAGCTTAAAGACTGTCTGAAAAAGGTCGTTGACGGACAATCGCTTACCGAAGACGAGGCTTACAAGGCTATGGATATAATTATGAGCGACCGGGCAACCGAAGCGCAGATAGCTACTCTTCTTACGGCAATGCGTATGAGAGGGGAAACTATAGAGGAAATCACCGGCTTTGCAAAGGTAATGCGTCAGAAAATGGCGGTAGTCAGCCCCGATACTCCTGTATTGGACATCGTAGGAACAGGAGGAGATCTTTCAAACAGCTTCAATATTTCTACAACTGCTTCCTTTGTAATAGCAGGAGCAGGACAGAAGGTAGCTAAACACGGCAACAGAAGCGTTTCCTCAAAAAGCGGAGCCGCAGACGTTCTCGAAGCGCTCGGAGTAAAAATAACGTCTACTCCAGCCAAAGCCGAAGCCTGTCTGAACGAAGTAGGCTTGTCGTTTCTTTTCGCTCAAAGCTACCATTCTGCAATGCGTTTCGTAGGGCCTGTAAGAGGACAGATAGGAGTAAGAACGGTATTCAATATACTTGGACCTCTTGCAAATCCGGCAAAAGCAGATTACATGGTTCTGGGAGTATACGACCCTTCACTGCTTGAAACAATGGCAAAGGTTCTGATGAATTTGGGAATAAAACGTGCGTTGCTTATTTACGGAAATGACAATCTTGATGAATTTTCAATTTCCGCCCCAACTACCGTATGCGAAGTAAAGGAAGGAAAAATCATAAAATATGAAATATCTCCTACAGACTTCGGTCTAAGAATCGGCAGCAAAGCTTCGATAGTAGGCGGAAACGCAATGGAAAACGCCAAAATCACCCTTGGAATACTAAGCGGAGCGATCAAGGATTCAAGAAGAGATATAGTTCTCCTCAACGCAGGAGCTGCGCTCTATGTCTGCGGAGCTGCCGAAACGATCGGAGAAGGAATCGAAAAATCCAGAGAATCTGTTGAAAGCGGAAGGGCGCTTGATAAACTGCACGAGCTTGCAGCGTTTACAAACCGAGCCTGAACGGAAGGAGCCAATAATGATACTCGACGATATAATTATAAAAAGAAAAATACAGCTTGAGCAAGAAAAAAGCAGAATTTCCCCCGACGAGATGAAAAAACTTGCCGAACGCTCGGAAATGCCTGTTATCTCGTTTTCAAAAGCATTAAAAAAAGACAGACTGGCGGTTATATGCGAAGTGAAGAAAGCAAGTCCCTCAAAAGGTATCATAAAATCTGATTTTGATCCGGTATATACAGCTGCGGAATATGAAAAAGCGGGAGCTGACGCTATCTCATGTCTTACAGAGGAATCCTACTTCAAAGGCTCGTCTGAATATCTGAGTAAAATACGCAGCACAGTAAAGCTGCCGATCCTGCGTAAAGATTTCATATTCGACAGCTACCAGATATACGAGGCGAAATATATAGGAGCGAACGCTGTACTGCTTATTGCCGCAGTCCTCTCATCAGCTGAGATCGACTATCTTAATAAGCTTGCTTTATCACTTGGCCTTGAATGTCTAGCAGAGGTTCATAACGAGGAGGAGCTTGATAAAATTTCCTGCATGAATATCAATATTATTGGAATAAACAACAGAAATCTGAAAACCTTTAAGGTTGATTTAAATACTACAGAAAGACTTAAAGAAAAGGTCTCATCTGAAAAAATACTTGTTTCGGAAAGCGGAATAAAAACCAATTCCGATATGAAGCTTGTACGCTCTCTTGGTGCGGACGCCGTTCTTGTAGGAGAAACGCTTATGCGAAGCGGAAATATAAGCAAGACCCTTACTTCTCTGAGGGAGGGCGTTTAAATGGTAAAAATCAAAGTCTGCGGTATGCGCAGGGCTGATGATATACATTACATCAACAGATACCGTCCCGATTACGCAGGCTTCATTCTTTCGGACGGCTTTAAAAGAACAGTAGAATTTGATGAATTCTGTAAACTTGAAAGCTGTCTTGATCGGGATATAAAGCGTGTAGGCGTTTTTGTTAATGAACCGCCTGAAAATATATTGAAATATTACTCAGATATGCTTGATATTATACAGCTTCACGGTGACGAGGACCGCTCATATATTTCAAAGCTTTCCGAAAGCTGTAGCTGCGAGATATGGAAAGCGGTAAGAGTGCGGACATCAGCTGAAATTGAAGCCGCCTGCGAGCTTCCCGTACGCAAGCTGGTAATAGACAGCTACTCACAGTCAGCTTACGGAGGAACAGGACAACGTGTGGATGCTGAAATTATCAAGAATGCGAAAATCACAAAGCCGTTCTTTCTAGCCGGAGGTCTTAGCCCGAAAAATATTATTCAGGCTGTTGACGATATTCAGCCTTACGGAGTAGATTTTTCAAGCTCCGTAGAAACTGACGGATATAAAGACGAAGAAAAAATAAAAAAGATATTTGAACAGCTTAAAAAATTAAATGAAAGAGGGATATAAATGAGTAAGATCGGAAGATTCGGCGAATACGGAGGACAGTATGTACCGGAAACCGTTATGAACGCCGTACACGAACTGGAAGCCGCCTACAGCAAATACAAAAACGACCCGGAATTTATCAGGGAGCTTAAAATGCTCTACAGAGATTATGCCGGCAGGCCGTCTATGCTGTATTATGCCGACAAGATGACAAGGGATCTTGGAGGAGCAAAAATTTATATAAAGCGGGAGGATCTGAACCACACCGGCTCTCATAAAATAAACAATGTTCTGGGACAGATCCTGCTTGCCAAAAAGATGGGTAAAAAGCGTATTATTGCAGAAACCGGAGCAGGACAGCACGGCGTTGCAACGGCAACCGTCTGCGCTTTATTCGGACTAGAATGTGAGATCTATATGGGCTCTGAGGATACAAGGCGTCAGTCGCTCAATGTTTACAGAATGAATCTGCTGGGGGCAAAGGTCCATGCTGTAGACAGCGGTACGGCAACATTGAAGGACGCCATAAACGAAGCTTTCAGAGATTGGTGTACAAACGTTGAAACCACCTTCTACTGTATAGGCTCGGTAATGGGACCTCATCCATACCCTGAAATGGTAAGGGATTTTCAGAAAATCATTTCTGAAGAGATCAAAGCTCAGATAACCGAAAAGGAAGGCAGACTTCCCGACTGTGTTGTAGCCTGCGTAGGCGGCGGCTCAAACGCAATGGGAGCTTTTTATAATTTTATTGAGGATAATCAGGTACGTCTGGTCGGAGCGGAAGCGGCAGGCAGAGGCGTAGATACAGGTCTTCACGCCGCAACTATGGCTAAAGGAACAACAGGAATCTTCCATGGAATGAAATCGCTGTTTCTTCAGAACGAATACGGTCAGATCGACCCCGTATACTCGATTTCAGCAGGGCTGGATTATCCGGGAGTAGGCCCTGAACACGCTTATCTGAGATCTGTCGGACGCGCTGAATATGTAAGCATTACCGATGAGGAAGCTGTCTGCGCATTTGAATACCTGTCCAAAACCGAGGGTATTATACCTGCAATTGAATCGTCCCACGCAGTAGCCGCTGCTTTGAAAATTGCTCCGAAAATGAACAGAGATCAGATATTAGTAATTAATCTTTCAGGAAGAGGCGATAAGGACGTATATTCCGTCGCCCGCTACAGGGAGGTAGAAATAAATGAAGAATAGAATAGACATATGCTTTGAGCAGCTTAAAAAAGATAATAAAAAAGCACTTATAACATTTATAACAGCAGGCGATCCGGACATGGAAACTACCGAAAGATGCGTTCTTTCTATGTTTGAAAACGGCTCGGATATAGTTGAGCTGGGAGTTCCGTTTTCTGATCCGATAGCCGAGGGTCCGACTATTCAGAAAGCCAGTATGCGTTCGCTGGAAAACGGAACTACGCTGGATAAGATATTTGATACCGTTAGATCCATACGAAAGAAAACAGATAAGCCGATACTTCTTATGATGTATGTAAATACTATTTTCAGATACGGTACTGAAAGGTTTTTCAGGCTTTGCTCGGACTGTGAGATCGACGGAGTAATAGTACCCGACCTGCCTTTTGAAGAACGGGGGGGAATTATGCCTTATGCCGATAAATACGGCATATATTCTATAAATCTTGTCGCGCCTACCTCTCATGAAAGAGTAAAAATGATAGCAAAGGAGTCGAAGGGATTTCTTTATATCGTATCCTCTCTCGGAGTTACCGGAAAGAGAAACGAGTTTTCCACTGATTTCAGCGAGCTTACAGCGCCTCTGCAAAGTTCCGAAATAACCTGCCCTGCTTGTATAGGCTTCGGAATATCGAACGCCGAACAGGCTGAGCATATATCTTCCTACTGCGACGGCGTGATAGTAGGAAGCGCTGTAGTAGATGTGGCTGCGGAATACGGCAAAGAATCACCAGAAAAGGTAGGAGAGCTGATCAAAGCTCTGAAGTCAAAAATAGTATGATACTTAAAATAAAAAATCCGTTTGACGAAGTAATGTCAAACGGATTTTTTTATAACAGATATATTATGAAATTCCCAGGAAGTCAAGATACTGCTTATCAGGCATATTTGAAACCGAGCCTTCCTTCAGTTCTCCGCCGTCCGCAAGTCGGTACTGTACTATAAGCTCCTTTTTGCCTGAATCATTAGTTCTTACAGACCAGCCGACATCAGGAATTATTCCTCTTATGCCTTTATTGGTAATAGTTTTTCTTATGCCCTTCTGTTTAAGAGTAAAAAATTTAAGTTCAATATCCTCACCGTAAGGCTCAACATAAATCTTGACCGCACCCTTATCGCTGTCCTGCACGTCTACAAGATAAAATTTATATTTTCCGTCGGGCGAAATAGCGTTTTTCTCATCAGTTACTTCCGCTAGCTTTTCTGCCTGATCGCTGTACCTGCTGTAAACCTTTCCGGAAGGATCTATATTCATATCCAGTACGGTTTCAACGGAAGAACCTCCGAAAAGCATATTCAGCACAAAATAAGCAACAAGTCCGAGTACATAAAGCAGAAGATATATAGTTCCCATAATTACCTTTACATTTTCGTTATTGCCTGCCGCAAAAAACATTACAATAGCAACAATAAAAGGCGGAATTATCAGCACCCATATGCCCATATTGAACAGTATCATAAAAAACACTACCGGAAGCATAAGCACGCTCAGAAGCTTAGTGATAGGCTGATTTCTAGTATAAAGCATAAGAATAAGGAATACAAGACTTGCGAAGGTATAAATCAGAAAAAAAGATGCCTGCATTCCTTCCGCAAATTCAAGCTTATAGAGAAAGGTTGCATATGTCAGCAGCACTATTACAGCAAAATACGCTACATTGAAAATTGAAACACAGCGTTTCACCCATATATTAGACAGAACGTCCTTCATCTGAAAATCCTCCTAGATATATCTCCGTTTTTTGCTTCGGACTTTTTCAGTCCTTACACATATAAATAATTTTATACTATTCTGATCGAAAAATCAAGCGGTTTTAGCCTTATCCGCCATTTTCTATATATATTGGACTTTACCGCTGAGATACCGCAGTATTTTTGTACAATTTTACGATCTCAGTTGAGAATAAGCTCTTCTCCGCCGGTTAATCCGCTGAGGATCTCAACTCTTTCTCCGTCCTCTATTCCAAGCTCAACATCCTGCTCAACCTTAACTCCGTCTATAAGCAGATTTACAAAGGTTCTCTCCCCGATTGTCTTAACGGCTTTTTTGGAAACTACGACAGTATCAAGCCTCGAATAAACGTCAAAGCAGACCTGTATTTCTCCGAAATCAAAAAGCTCTCCGTCTTCATCGGGAGTTATAACATAAATATATGTGGAATATTCACCGTTTTCGTTGCGGATTATATCCGTAACTGTGCCGCCGCACGAATTAGCTCCCTGTTCAAGCAGTACCTTAGTGCCGAAATTTACGTTATTAAGCGGATTATCATATATCTCACAGCAAAGATATTCCTGTGATCTGTCGGCGGCAAAACCAAAAATCTGCCCCTTATTAACATATGAATATACGTTAAGCTCCTGCCTGCGGTCATCGCCTGTCATAATATTAAATACTCCGTCGCAGGGAGCGTATACGTTATAGTCGTCGAGAGAGGATACAAGATGGTCGTATTCAAGCTGCTGTATTTCCAGATCTATCTGAGCAAACTTTATTTCATCAGCTGAACCGCCGTTTGTCCTCAGGGTTTCAAGGGTTTTCTCTGCCTGTTTTAGATATACCTCTTTTTCCTCTATCTGCTCCTGAAGCTCGTCAGTATTCAAAGCGCAAAGCAGATCTCCTTTTTTTACCTCGGTGTCTGTTTCGACATTCAATGTTTCGATCTGTCCGCTCGCCTTGAACGACACAAATTCATAGTACGGGTATCCGTAGCTGCCTTTCTGGTAATACTTTTCAGATATATCGGATACTTCAGCTCTTTCGGTCTTATATGTTACGTCCTTGGTTTCAAGTATCGGAACTGCGATCTCTTCTTTCTCTCCGCTTTTTCCGCAGGATGAGAAGGCTGTCGCCGTTAATACAGCGGCAAATAAAATCAAAAGCTTTTTCATAAAAAACTCCAATCAAAATACACAATACAAAATGCGTTCTATTTTATTTTATCATTTTTTCTGAAAAAGTGCAAGGAACTTGATCTTATATTGTATACCTGCACAACAATACACACAAATATTTAGACATATTAACTATTACAGATCCAAAAAACGCGCAATAATCTCATTGGACACCAAAAAGCCCTCAGGAGTGAGATATATCCGTTCCCCATTGAATATACACAACCCGTGCTTTTCTAGAACGCCTGCCTGTTCTGCCGCTTTATACGCAATATTATTTCCTCCAAGCTCCGCTATCCTGCTTATAAGTACGCCCCTTTTCAGTCTAAGTCCGAGCATAATGTATTCCTCAAGCTTATTCGGAGATTCTTCAGTGATTTCCTTTGACTGCTGCCTGCTTTCAATAAATGATTCTATATCGTCAGGACACTTATACCTCTTTCCGCAGAAAAAAGAATGTGACGCAGGTCCGATACCTATATATTCCTCTCCCTGCCAGTATTTAAGATTATGACGGCTTTCCATTCTCGGCTTTGCAAAATTTGAGATCTCATACTGCATAAATCCTCTGTCTTCAAGAATATTAATCATATTCAGATACATATCACTCATAAGCTCGTCGTCGGCAGCTGAGCTTTTGACTTCAGCGCAGTTATACGGCGTATTCTCTTCTATTTTCAGCATATAAGCAGAAATATGGGATACAGGCAGACTGCTTATACGCTCTACGCTGTATCTAAGAGAATCAAGCGACTGTCCGCACAGTCCCAGCATTATATCACAGGATATATTGTTATACCCGGCTTTGACTGCACCGTTAACAGCTATACAGGCTCTTTCAAAGGTATGAAGCCGACCCAAACCTTTAAGCTCTGAATCGTCCGCCGACTGCACTCCGAAGGACAGCCTGTTTACTCCGGCTGAACGGTAATCATAAAGCTTTTCATAATAAGAAGAGGACGGATTGCACTCTATTGTAATTTCAGGATTCAACAGATTAAAACTTTTATCCGCAGCACTTAAAATGCTGTTTATCTGCTCCGCAGTAAGAAGGGACGGTGTTCCTCCTCCGAAATAAATCGTATCAGCGCTCAGACAGTATTCCGCATAACTTTCAATATTCCGCAGAACAGCGTTTACATATGCATTTGCAGCTTCCGCACTCCACCTGACCGAATAAAAATCGCAGTAAGGACATTTTCTAAGACAAAACGGAACGTGAATATAAATACCCGTCATTTGCTTTCTTCGCCGTCTTTAAAAGCGTCCTCTATATACAAAGCCGCCTTTTCACTATTGCCGCGTATATGTCTTACGGCCGCGCATACACCGTACTTGGCAAAGCAAACAGCAAACATTCCCAGAAGTATAAGAGCCGCATAAAGTACGAACCACATCTGTTCTTCAAGACCAAGCTGAAAGTAGACGGAACGGCTTCCTATAAAGCTTACCGCTGCTGGATGTATTATTACATAGCAGATAAGTCCCAGTATTCCGCTGTAGGCAAGACAGGCAGCGATCCCTACGGCTGCTGCTCTGAATTTCAGCATTGAGAACTTTATCCCTGCAAATACTGACCAGCATATCAGCAGCAAAACCGCAAAAGTCCTGGAAGCGTTTGCGTATACCTCATAAATCAACGGAAGCAGAACAGCTCCGCCAAGTCCGAATATAAGCGAGTATTTCATTGATTTCGGCAAATCGTTCATATTGAGTCCTTTCTTTATCTTCTGTTATAAAAATATGTCTGAGCAAAATATAAGAACAGCAATAAGCAAAGGGCAGGAAATAATTCCGGCGGCTACTGCGGCTGCGGCGTTTTTATCATATACACAGTGTTTTCTGGTACAAAGATACAAAGTTGATTCCCTGCCGACTCTGTAAAGCCTGCCGCGCATTATTACCTCGCACGGGAACGCATTGGGATATTCTTGTCCGTCCACAAGATAAAAAGCAGCGTCAAAGCGGTTCTTTTCTTCCTTTGCAATACGCAGAAACACCCCTTTGCTGCGCTTTGACGTAAGTATATTATAAAGGCTGAAAATAAAAAACAATGTCATGGCTGCGGTTATGATAAACAAGGCCGCAAGCAGGATCTCAGATAAAATTTTCAGACTTACTCCAAGACACAGACAAAGAACCAATATTACTGCGGCGGCAACAGCAATTTCCATAAATATCTCCTTTTATATCTGCGGCGTTCAGCGTATATGTTTTCTTATCCATGCGCCATTATTCTTTTTGTATTTCACCGCACAGAAAACTCCTCCGAAAAGTACAAGACCCAGCAAGTCAACCGCAATACTTCTGAAGACCTCGATATGATAGCTATTGTAAAGATAATATACTATCTGCCAGTAAGCCTGCGACATATCAGGAGCAAATACTCTGTCGATCCAGAAATATAATACTGCCGCACCTATTCCTGCCGATAAGAAATAATACATCACATGACGTGCAAATTCAGTCGCATTATTTGCAGCAAAGCTGAAAAAGAAAATAAGCTCATAAACGACCCACAGACCGTATTTTACATAGGTATTAAAATAATATGCGGTTTCAGTGCTTGCACAGTAAAAATAAGCGTACCAGCAGCCGCAAAAATATAAAGCGGTAACCAGAACTGCCCAGAGCGGAGCAAGCTTATGAAATAAATTCTTGTTTTTCAAAAGCAAAGCCATTTTTTACTCCTATCTAACATCTATTAAAGTTTTCCGCTGTCAAACAGGCATAAAGGAAAGCAAGATCAGAGATGAAGAAAATACCGTCCAAAAGATCAAAGCTGTCTTTCTCAGAAAGCTTTCAAAAAAAGACGGATACACTTTTTCCTTATCACCGCCTTTGAGCCTGGTAATAAAACTTTTCCAGGAGAATGTTCTATAAAGAAAACCCTTAAACACAACCGATATTATGATAAGAAGATCTAAAGCAGACAGATAAAGACTATTTACTATATCAGCCTTTTTGATCAAAGTAGAAACGATCAGGTAAAGTATACTCTGAACTGCAAGTATCAGGCACAATACAAGCTCTGCTCTGTCAGGCGAAAGATCTACGGCACGACTGCTCATTCTTTTTAGATTTCTTTTTAACTTCTTATACGTAACATTATCATCGGATTCTAATATGCACCCGCAGTCGGGGCATATGTACTTTGTTTCTGCAAAGATCCCTTCACATTTGGGACAAATTTTCATTTTCATATCTGTTTCCCCTATGCAGGATTATTTACTATTCTGACAATTAATCGTCAAGCTTCAGCACCGACATAAACGCCTCCTGCGGAACTTCGACAGAACCTAATTGGCGCATTCTCTTTTTGCCCTCTTTCTGCTTTTCAAGCAGCTTCTTTTTTCTGGTAATATCTCCTCCGTAACACTTTGCAAGCACGTCCTTACGCATTGCCTTTACGGTTTCTCTGGCAATTACTTTTCCTCCGATCGCCGCCTGTATAGGCACTTCAAATAGCTGTCTCGGGATATTTTCTTTCAGCTTCTCGGCAATTCTTCTTCCTCTGGCATATGCCTTATCAACATGAACAATAAAGGAAAGTGCGTCTACGACCTCGCCGTTAAGAAGAATATCCAGCTTAACGAGCTTGCTGGGCGAATAGCCTTTCATTTCATAATCGAAAGAAGCGTAACCCTTCGTACGGGATTTCAGTGCGTCAAAAAAGTCATAAACTATCTCATTCAGCGGCAGCTCATAATGCAGCTCTACACGGGTTTCATCAAGATAGGTCATATTTTTGAAAACTCCCCGCCTGTCTTGACAAAGCTCCATAATATTTCCCACAAACTCCGAGGGGGTAAGAATATCGGCTTTTACCATAGGCTCCTCCGCAGAAGCGATAAGCGCAGGATCGGGATAATTGGTAGGATTATCTATATAAACAGTGCTGCCGTCGGTAAGATTTACCTTATAAATAACCGACGGAGCGGTAGTAATAAGGTCAAGATTATATTCTCTTTCAAGCCGTTCCTGAATTATCTCCATATGAAGCAGTCCAAGAAAGCCGCAGCGGAAGCCGAAACCGAGAGCAACTGACGTTTCAGGCTCATATGACAGCGACGCATCGTTAAGCATAAGCTTTTCAAGGGCGTCCCTAAGATCGGGATACTTTGCTCCGTCCGCAGGATATATTCCGGAATAAACCATAGGATTTACTTTTTTATAGCCTGCAAGCGGCTCAGAGCAGGGGCAGTCGGCATTCGTTACGGTATCACCGACCTGAGTATCTCCTATATACTTTATCGAAGCGGCAATATAGCCTACCTCGCCGGCATGAAGTTCTCCAACAGGAACCAGGTCGGTAGCGCCCATATAGCCTATCTCAGTAGTCTGGAACTCTGCGCCTGTCGCAATAAGCTTAATTTTATCGCCAACCCTAACGTGACCTTCTTTTACTCTTACAAAAATAATTACGCCTTTATAGGAATCGTAATAGCTGTCAAAGATAAGCGCTTTAAGCGGAGAGGATTCACTGCCCTTAGGGCATGGAATATCCTTGATTACCCTCTCTAAAACCTCATGAATATTGATTCCCATTTTTGCGGAAACTCTCGGCGCATCCATAGCAGGAATACCGATCACATTTTCGACCTCGGCACAGACCCTTTCAGGATCGGCTGACGGAAGATCGATCTTATTAACGACCGGAACGACCTCAAGATCATGTTCTATAGCAAGATATGTGTTTGCAAGCGTCTGAGCCTCTATTCCCTGAGAAGCGTCCACGACAAGCACCGCCCCCTCGCATGCGGCAAGAGAACGAGATACCTCATAGTTAAAGTCAACATGACCAGGGGTATCTATCAGATTAAACACATAGTCTTCACCGTTATCGGCATGATAATTCAGACGGACAGCACGAGCCTTTATAGTAATTCCGCGTTCGCGCTCAATATCCATATTATCAAGCAGCTGATTTTCCATATCGCGCAGAGCTACAGTTTCGGTCTGTTCCAATATTCTGTCGGCAAGCGTGGATTTTCCGTGGTCTATATGGGCTATTATACAGAAATTTCTGATATTTTTCTCATTCATTTATTGTATTTCCTCTCTGAGATAAGTATACTATTCCATTATAGTTTATTATAGCATGGAATGAATTGAAAGTCAAATTCTGCTGACGTATTTTATGTTCCGCGGAGGAATAACTTCTTAAGTCTTTTCAGCAGTTGACAACACCCTTAATATATAGTATAATTAAATAAGTATATGTCGAATTTTATATATTGGGTGATAGGTTATGATAAAGGATATTCAGCAGCTGATCATTGAGCTGAAAAGGGAAAAGGATATTTGTATTCTGGCGCACAGCTATCAGGCACGGGAGATAGTCGAAATCGCAGATTTTACAGGAGATTCATATAAGCTCAGCGTTGACGCTTCAAAGGTCAAAAATAAGAATATTTTATTCTGCGGAGTTCATTTTATGGCTGAAACAGCTAAAATGCTTTCTCCGGACAAAAGGGTCTTTCTTGCGAATCCTATGGCAGGCTGTCCTATGGCGGAGCAGATGGAACCTGAAATGATAAAAGCGATTAAAGAACGAGAGCCTGACAGAAAAGTAGTCGCATATATAAATACGACCGCAAGGTTAAAAGCCGTATGCGACGTTTGCGTAACATCCTCGTCGGCTGTAAAGATAGTAAAGGCTATGGACGCAGAAAAAATTCTGTTTATACCCGACTGCAACCTAGGAGCGTTCGTTCAGAAAAATGTACCTGAAAAGGATATAAAGCTTTTGCAGGGCGGCTGTCCTGTCCACGCTGCAGTAGATCCAAGTGAAGTAACGGAAGCCAGACGTCTGCACCCTGATGCACTTGTGCTGGTTCACCCGGAATGCGTTCCCGCAGTTTCGGAGCAGGCTGATTATGTCGGCTCTACCGCCGGAATAATGAGCTTTGCCAAAAATTCAGAAGCAAAGGAATTTATAATAGGAACAGAGATAAGTATTGCGGAGCATTTACAGTATGAATGTCCGGAAAAGAAATTTTATATTCTTTCCAAAAAAATTCTCTGTCCCAACATGAAGCTTACGACGCTAATGGACGTTTATAATTCATGCTTAGGAATCGGCGGCGGAGATGCATTTGAAATACTTATGACAGCTGAAGAAATTGCAGAATCAAGAGTATGTATCGACGAAATGCTCAGATTAGGAGAATGATATTAAAATATTCTCGGCTGACAGATACGTCTGTATCAGCAAATCAACGAAAAATAGGGCGGTAGCAATTCTTTGCTTCTGCCCTTCTCCATATATAATCATATTTCTGCTGCTGATGTTTATATTTAAAACTATTTCTGAACGTTGAGGAATACTGAAAATACAGTGCCCCTTCCCTTCTGCGACTCAACTCTTATCGTTCCGCCGCAAAGCTCTACTATTCTTTTAACAACAGGAAGTCCCAGACCGTTGCCCTCTGAAGCATGAGCGGAATCTCCCTGATAAAACCGTTCAAATATATGATTGATAGTGTTTTCGTCCATACCTTCGCCGCAGTCACATATATCTATCCGTATTTTATTATCTTTTACAGAAGTACGTACTGTAATTGTGGTATTTTGAGGACTGAATTTAATTGAATTATTCAAAATATTGACCCAGACCTGAGAAAGCATTTCCTGATTGCCGTTGTAAAGAACAGGCTCAAGTTCTATATCAAACTCAATATTTTTCTTTGACCACTGTTTTTCGAGCAGAAGAATACAGCTTCGTATCTGTTCATCAAGGTAAAAATCCGCAGTATCGGTTATAAACTGCTGATTTTCAAATTTGTTCAAAAGAAGTATATTTGAAGAAAGATTTGTAAGACGCTTTGATTCGGAAATTATTATATCTATGTATTCCCGCTTTTTATCCTCCGAAAGGCCGTCCTTTTTAAGCTGTTTTGCAAACCCCTGAATTGAAACTATCGGAGTCTTGAACTCATGGGAAAAGCTGTTTATGAAGTCCTCACGGAACATTTCGATACCGTTCAGCTCCTCGACCATGCAGTTAAAGCTTTTTACCAGCTCGTCTATTTCTCCGTAGGTTTCCTTTCTTGAAACCCGAACGGAAAAATCGCCGCTTTCAACCTTTTTCATCGCCTTCTGCATATCGTTAATAGGCTTAAGTATTGAGCGTGTTGCAAATACTGATAGAAAAGTACCTATCACAACGCTGACGCAGAGCGCTATAAACATCATCACCAGCGGCGCCTCGAATCTATTGGGAAAATGCCCGAAATGCCTGAAAAGAATTACTGAAATAAAGGTCAGTATACCCGCAATTATCATTATAGAAAATACAAGCAGTACAGCGCAGAAATTTATAGAGCGGTGCTTTTTGAACAGCAGCCTGTCTACAGAGCGTTTATTCACCTGTTTTCACCGCCTTATAACCCAATCCTCTGACGGTAACTATCTCAAAATCGCAGTTGTCTTTAAATCGCTCCCTAAGCCGATTAACGTGTACGTCTACCGTTCTTTCGTCGGTATCAGACGCCATATCCCATATCTCGTCCATAAGCTGACGTCTTGTGAATATTTTATTTGGGTATGAAAGAAGCTTATATATAAGCATAAATTCCTTTAAAGGCAGCTCTGTTTTCTGCGCGCCGTGTATAACTGTCAGAGTATCGTAATCAAAAACGGTATCTCCAGCGGTTACTTTATGGTCGTTTGCAATCTGCGATCTTCTCAGCAGCGCAGATATTCTCAGCAGCATTTCTTCCTCGTCGACAGGCTTTACCATATAATCGTCCGTACCGATTATAAAGCCCTTCTTCTTGTCGCTGATAGCTTCCTTGGCGGTTACCATAAGTATCGGAATATTGCAGTCCGCACTTCTCAGCTGTTTAGTAAGCTCGTAGCCGTCCATTCTTGGCATCATTATATCCATTATGATAAGATCAATATGCTTTTCGTCCATTATTTCAAGCGCTTCAATGCCGTCCTTCGCCAAAACAGCTTTATAGCCGTTCTCCTCCAGAACGTCCGCTGTAAGCCTGCGTGTATTATTGTCGTCCTCAACTACCATAACAGTAAACATAAAAATTCCGCCTTTCGGTTTACTTATTACAGAATAGCATACAATTATGAACTCTGTGTAAACCGAACGACGGAATTACATACCGGAAGTATTATTTATTGCTGTTAGGGTCAATGAAATTAATAGGATCTATCCACTCCCCATTTCTTTTCAGCCCGAAATGAAGATGAGAAACCTCAGCCGCCTCTATCTGTGCGGTATCACCTATCGCTCCTATAACCTGTCCCGATTCTACCTTATCGCCCTCTTCTACTGTTACGGCTGAAGATAGGTTATAGTAATGACCTATAATACCGTCGCCGTGATCGATCGTAACGCAGTTGCCCCATAGAGGGTCGTCCCATATCTTAGTTACCTCTCCTCTGTTCATAGACTTTACCTGAGTACCGGTATCCGAAGCAATATCAACGCCGTCATGAGTTTTCCATACGCCGAGGGTTTTTGATTTAACAAGCTCGCCGTTGCTGAAAGGATTGATAACTTCTCCGTTGACGGGCATAACGTTGGGCTGAGTTGACAAAAGCTCCTGCATTTCGTCACTCATTGAACTGCTGTCATCTTTTTCAACGCCGCTCTGCTTCTTATCCGCCTGCTGCTCCTTCTGAACGATACTGGTATCCGGAATAGAGAATGTCAGGTTATCGTTTATTTTGGTCACGGCCTTGTTGTAAGCGGCAATTCCCGCTCCGCCTACTGCGAGAATACACGCTCCCAAAGTAATGTACATTCCCTTGCCGCCCATAACTCTGTGCAGCTTAGTATTTTTGAACTTTTTCATAACGCCATTCCTTTCATAATTAAGCTTATGCAATAATTCTGCCGATTTTTATGGCTCGGAGGTGTGTCCAAGCACGGTACGTAATGCCATCGGAAGCATTAGTCCTTTGCCATTATTGTTGACATAAAATTCTTTCTTATGCATTCAGCAGATATTTTTTAAGTCTGTTTTTTAATAGGCTTGCATTCAATATTCAACAGTGTAAAATTATATGATTAGTTGTAGAACCATACAGCAAAACACACTAAAATGTAAAAACAATTTTGTTGGTAATGCATATTGGAGTGTTAGATCAAATATGGTATAATATAATAGTATTATTGTCTTTATCTGATACAGCATCTGCTTAATTTAATAATAGTTTCAGATCATCAACGAAAGGATTGGTAATATATGAGCGTTACTATAAAAGATGTTGCCCGTGAAGCCGGAGTTTCCGTTGCTACCGTTTCCAGAGTGCTCAACGGAAGTACAAACGTTTCCGAAAACTCGACAAGACTTGTAAAAGACACGATCGAAAGACTCAATTATTCGCCTAATTTTCTCGGCAGAAATCTCAGGAAATGCGCTACAAACGTTATACTTGTAATTATGCCGACATCGGACCACTCCCTTTATATGAAGATAGTTGCGGGAATGCAGAATTACGCAAATAAAGTAGGATATGATATAATTACGACCGCATCTAACTCTACATCTCAGGTTGAAATGAGACAAATGAATATGCTGTTTAACCGAACGGTAGACGGAGTAGTGCTTCTCGGAACATCATATAATGCCGAAACGCTGAACAGACTTGCAGAAAATTACGATGTCGCTCTCTGCTGTGAGGGAGTGGAAGGCGCAAACGTTCTTACAGTTACCGTTAACGATGAACAGGCAGGCTATGACGCCGTCCGAGCATTGATAAGAAAGGGTCACAGAAAAATTGCATTTATCGGAACAGAAGATTCTGCCGTTTCATCATCACAGAGGGAATCCGGTTATCTGAGAGCGCTGAACGAATATAACATACCTGTAAATCCTAATTATATATATAAAGGAACTTACGATTTCTGGCACGGCGGTATTGCAATGGAGCAGTTTGCCGCACTGAAGGAAAGACCTACTGCCGTATTCGCAGTTTCTGATATACTTGCTATGAACGCTATAAGAAAAGCCTGTGAGCTTGGTCTGACAGTAGGCAAGGATATTTCCGTAATGGGCTTTGACAATATTTCAATGTGCGAAATGATGAATCCTACCGTATCGACCGTTGAACAGCCTTGTGCAAAAATGGGTGAACTTGTTGTTCAGAAGCTTATAGATAATTTTGCTTCTTCAAATAAGGATAACAGATATTATACAGTAGAACATAAAGTAATACTTCGCGAATCAACAGGCGATCAATAAAAGATAAAAAATAAAAATTTCGGGGGCATTTATTTACTAAACCGACGCTGAATTTCGGTTAAAGAAGGGAAAGTAAAGTTAATGTCATTCAGCGAACTGCTAACAAGAATAGATAATATTGTATGGGGCGTTCCGCTAATTGTTATAATTATAGCAGCAGGAATTTACCTTACAATAAGACTGAAGCTTCTTCAGATAGTCCGACTGCCCAAAGCTCTTAAATTCATGTTTAAAAACGAAGAAGGCGGAGAAGGAGAAATTTCAAGCTTCGGCGCTCTATGCACTGCTCTCTCTGCCACAATAGGGACCGGTAATATAGTAGGCGTCGCAACTGCGGTAGGAATACTTTCGGGAGGTCCCGGCGCTTTGTTCTGGATGTGGATCGCCGCTTTTTTTGGTATGGCTACAAAGTTTTCCGAAGGTTTCCTTGCTATCAAATACAGAAAAATAGATGAAAACGGTCATGTATGCGGAGGTCCGTTTTACTATATTGAAAACGGAATGGGAAAACGCTGGAAATGGCTTGCAAAAGTATTTGCTTTTTTCGGAGCCTGCGTAGGAATTTTCGGTATAGGTACTTTTTCACAAATAAACGGAATTTCATCAGCGGTTCAAAATTTCTTTGACCCTGCGAGAAAGCATACCGTTACCGTATTTGGAACCGAATATACGACAGCTGTAATTATTTCAGGATTAATTGTAACTATCTGTGCAGCGCTTGTTATAATCGGAGGAATAAAGCGAATTTCAGGAGTTTCACAGGTAGTTGTGCCTTTTATGGCAGTAGTTTATATTGCCTCCTGCCTTGCACTTATTCTTATAAATATCAAAAGGCTTCCGTCTGCCGTTTCTCTGATTTTTTCTCAGGCTTTCAGTTTCAAAGCTGCCGCCGGAGGTTCACTGCCTATAATTTTTGCAGCAATGCAGAAGGGTGTAGCGCGCGGAGTTTTTTCTAACGAAGCGGGACTTGGCTCGGCTCCTATTGCCGCAGCTGCAGCAAAAACCAACGAGCCTGTGCGGCAGGGACTTGTTTCTATGTGCGGCACTTTTATAGATACTATAATCGTATGTACAATGACCGGTATATCCATTATTATGATGGGCAGCTATAACGCTGTAAATCCGGCGACCGGCAGACTGTATGAGGGAGTTGAGGTTACAACTCATGCATTTAAAGAAGGATTTTCTTTTCTTCCCGCCTCGGTACCGGCTTTTATACTTATGATATGTCTTGTCTTTTTTGCCTTT
This sequence comes from uncultured Ruminococcus sp., assembly GCA_900543145.1. GTDB lineage: Bacteria > Bacillota > Clostridia > Oscillospirales > Ruminococcaceae > FB2012. Next base: position 124,648 of record UQPZ01000001.1, on the reverse strand, counting down.
ACAACAATACTCGGATGGAATTATTACGGAGAACGCTGTCTTGAATATCTTTCCGGAGGGAGCGAAGGCGCGGTTAAAATATACAGATTCTTTTATATTGCAGCCGTTTTTATCGGTCCGTATATGACCGTAAGCTCGGTATGGACCATTGCGGATATTTTCAACGGACTTATGGCTCTGCCGAATCTTGCCGCGTTATTTGCTCTGAGCCCTGTGATCGTAAGGGAAACTCGGGCGTATTTCAGCAGATCTTCTGAAAATTCCTGCGAACGACTGCCGGCTCTGCCTGAAGAATAATTATTAACCAATGAAACAACAGCGCCGAAACTGTTTTATAGCAGTTAGGCGCTGTTATTTTTATGTAAAGAAGCAAAAACTCACTTTGTGTGAATTCACCTATAAAGCAAGCAGTTATTTGTGTGAAATAAACAAAAATGATTACGCAAACATTAAGGTATTTCTGTGTTATTGACAACGTTTACATGCAATGATATAATTAAAATATAAATAAGGTAATAATCACTTTTTTAAGTTTTAATTATGGAGGTTTTAATATGAGAAATACCAAGAGGATCCTCGCCGGGATAATTGCCGCTGCGTCTGTTTTCGGAATCGTAGGATGCGGAAAATCCCCAAAGAGTGAAGAAGAATCATATGTTGATAAAGTAAAGGTCGAAGATACAGATCAGATCGCCGCTATTTCAGACGGCGCTGAAAAGGATCTGATCTGGCTTTCATATTTTGATATCAATCCGACAAAAAGAGAGCCTGAAACAAGGACTGATCTTGATCTTTTCCAGAAGAAGGGCGGCTCTATTACATATTGGCAGACCCCTTCGATGGAGAAATATGAACAGCTTGCAGCAAAGCTTATGTCAAACGACCCGCCGGATATGTTCTGGTATGAGCAGAAAATGACGTTTCCTGCCAACGTTATCAAGGATATGTTCCAGCCAATTGACGAACTTGTAGATTTCGACAGCAGCCTTTGGAGCGGTGTAAAAGATACCGCAGAGAATTTTGCTCTTAACGGAAAACATTATGTTGCCCCTGTAAAATTTGTTACGAACTCGGTTCTTACCTATGATAAAAGTATGATAGAAGCATCTCAGCTTGAAGATCCTTACGACCTTTATATGGCAGGCGACTGGGACTGGGATACTTGGTATGATCTTATGGATGAATATTGCTCCGGCGCTTCAGACGGTGAAGAAAGGTTCGGCGTAAACGGCTGGTTTGCTCCATTTATTTTCCATTCTACTGGAAAAACGCTTATCTCATATGACTCTGAGAACAAGGAATACGTTTCGAACATTTACGACGCCGATTTTGAGCGTGCCTCCGAGCTGCTTTACAATATTCAGAAAAACGGAATGTATTACTCCGATTGGGTAGGTCAGGCTGCAGACGCTTTTAAAAAGAATATTCTGTTCTATGCTATGGGACCATGGGCAGTTTCCGGTACTCATAAACCCGCTGACGGAGAAAGATGGGGAATAGTTCCTATGCCTAAGGATCCTAATTCAGACACCTATTACTGCACTCCTGAGATCAATGCATATATGTGGGTCAAGGGTTCAACTAAAAAAGAAGCCATGAAGACATGGATGGAATGCGCCAGACTTGTAAACACTGACGAAAAATATAAGCAGATCGACAAGGAAAAGTTCTTTACTACTAATTCCAATTGGACTGAAGAAATGTACAATATGGCGTATGAAGAAACATTTACTGACAAATATGTTCAGATGATCGACCCGGGTTACGGAATTTCTACAGAGCTTTCGGATGATGACGCTGCTACTACCGCAACAAAGGAAGCTATAATTTCATATATGTATTCCTCGGTTATGAAAACTGACGATGACGGAGCTCAGTATACTTGGACTCAGCTTCGAGAAACCTATAATAATACCATAGATTCCGAGCTTAAGACATTCAATGCACAGTATAAAAAGTTTATTGGAAAATAAAATTCAGAACCGCCGCTAATAAATGCGGCGGTTTTTTATTAAAAAATAAACGACGAATTGCTGAAAAACCACATCTATCCTTTGCGTAGAAAACAGGTTTACTGTTCACTTTCAAAGAAACAGATAAACTTGTTTAAGACTGCAAAAGACATTATTATCATTTTAAAATCAGTTTAATTATACGTTGATTGAACCTGTATCTGAAACGCAATCTTGACCCGACGAATATGAATGTTTTTGAGTAAATAAAAGAAAGAACTTTATTATCCGCAAATATACTGCTATAACAGAGCTTACTCCTGAAATTCTGCATAAAGTGGTTCATGCGCATGATAAGTCAGCAGGAAATAGATATTTATTGTCGCTTTAACACTGCGGCTCCTACGGAGGCAGCAGATCGTCAAAATTGTTCTAAAAAGAAAAAGGCTGCGCAGTTTACAGCTCGCAGCCTTTAGGTATTTGCTCATACTTCTTTTTGACGGACGGTATTAGTGCGGTATCTTTGCTGTAATAATTATACTCCCTCGCTGTTTCTGAATTTATTGACCTCATACTCATTTGCAGCAGGTTCGGATTCACCGTTAGTAAAAAATTGTTCAAGCTTCTGAAGAGAAGAAGCCATTCTTACTTCACCCTCAAGTACAGATAATATTGCCTCTGAGCATTGAGAGCCGCAAAGCTCGTTGAAAGCATTGCAATGCTCCAGCGATGCATTTTTAACAAGCTTTCTTGCGTCAGTAATTATCTTCATATTCTCATTCATCTGAAACCTCCAGTGTTTTTAATAGCTTTCTCTTATGATTTTTAGCGGAAGCACAAAGCTTCTGAAAAGCTTCTCTCAGCTGAGGCTCCGTTACCTGCTTTGAATAAGTTTCAAAGCGGTAAATCAGATCGTTCTGCACAGACACCAGATTTTTAATACCGTTAAATTCCCTGACCGTGAGTTTTTTTGCCATAGACCGTTCATGCCCGCTCTGACTGCAAAGGCATGAAACCTCACCCTCTTTCCATTTGGATTTTAAAGGCAGGCTTAAATATAGCCTTTACAGCTATTGTTTCTTTTTTATTGTAAATTATTCCTTGATGCCGGATAATTTTTTCTCAGTACAGCATATTGAAACGCAGTATACTTTAACCGCTCCCATTTCTTTCAGAAGTTCTGCACATTTATTCATAGTTGCGCCGGTTGTAAAAACATCATCGCATAGTATAACCGTTTTATCTTTTACATCATTGGCTTTCGGATTAATGTAATAAATACTATCGGCAAATTCACGGCGTTGTGCAGAGTGAAGCGTATGCTGCTCAAGACTTGCCTTGGTTCTTTTTAAAAGAGAAAAATCCGCAGGAATATCCAGAGCTTTTTCCAGATATTCCGATATAACCTCCGCCTGATTATATCCTCTTGCCAGCCTTTTTCTGCGCGACATAGGTACAGCAGTTATTATATCCGCTTTGCACATTCCGTCGTTTTCAAGCTTATCGCACAAAATTTTACAGGCATATTCGGCAAAATTCATTCCGTAACCGTTCTTAAGCGAATATATTCCCTCAATTGCAAGAGATTCATAAGCAAAAGCGGAAACGGCGTAGTCAAACATCATTACGGAACTTCCGGTTTTATCAGAATATCTCAGCTGCCACGGCGTATCGTCTAGATAAGGAAGATCGTCCATGCACGATCTGCATAAAAGCTTATCCCACTGAATCACCCTGCCGCAGCAGGGACAGCGGTTGGGAAAAAGCATATCAAGCCAAAATTTACAATTCAAGAATCTGCATTTCTTCGCTTTCATTGTCGTTCAGCTCCTTGAGCATATTTTTAAGGCAGGTATACCTGAGCATTCTGCGGTTATTGTCTATCATAAACTCCACGCGCTTCTTCGACCCTACTATTATCATTAGCTTTTTGGCTCTTGTAACTGCGGTATACAGCAGATTTCTGTAATAAAGCTTATCGAACCCGCCGAAGATCGTAAGGATAACTGCGTCAAATTCGCTTCCCTGACTTTTGTGTACTGTCACTGCATACGCAAGCTCCAGGTTGTCCAGCATATCGTCTGAATAAACTGCTACTCTGCCCTCAAAATCGATCGTAACTGTTCTCAGGATCTTATTTACGCCGATAATTATTCCTATATCTCCATTGAAAATTCCGGCTCCGCTTTCTGTTTTCTCATCATCTAAGGTTTTCTTCCACAGAATATCGTAATCATTCTTTGTCTGCATTACCTTATCGCCTTTTCGGTATATGTAAAGCGGAGTTTTGATCTCTGATTTTCCTGCGGCAGGAGGATTAAGCTCCTGCTGAAGCTTCCTATTCAGCTCAACGGTTCCGCTCGGGCCTTTTCTGGTAGGAGAAAGCACCTGTATATCCTCTGTCGGCGAGTATCCATAAGCATTAGGTAGTCTTGTTTTGCATAGATCCACCACCAGACTTTGAAGGTCAGGATAATTAAGCCGCTGGAAGAAAAAGAAATCCTTATCCTTTTGCGTCAGATCTATATGCTCACCCTTTACGATCTTATGAGCATTTGTAACAATAGCGCTTTGCTGAGCCTGACGGAAAATTTCCTTCAGAGTAACGACCGGCATTACTCCGCTCTCGATTATATCCTTGAGCACATTACCTGCGCCCACTGACGGGAGCTGATCAGAATCTCCTACAAGCACAAGCTTACAGGTTATGCCTACCGCTCTAAGCAGCGCCTCAAACAGACAGGAATCTACCATTGACATTTCATCTATTATCATAACATCGCATTCAAGCAGATCGTTTTCGTCATGAACAAAGCTGAGGGTATCTCCGTCTGAATATTTAACTTCAAGAAGCCTATGTATAGTTTTTGCCTCAAAGCCCGTCAGGTCGGAAATTCTTTTTGCCGCGCGCCCGGTAGGAGCTGCTATCATAACATTAAGGCCCTGCTGCTGATAAAGCGAAATGATAGCGTTGAGCGTTGTGGTCTTTCCTGTTCCCGGGCCTCCGGTAAGCACTAGGAAACCATGTGATAAAGCCAGATTTATAGCTTTTCTCTGAAGCGCTTCGTATCTGATACCGTTCTGCTCCTCTGCAATATCTATTACCTCGGAAAAATCTATTTTATTGTCATATGAGCATTCCCTCATTACTGAAAGCCTTCTGGCTATATAATCCTCCGCCTTATAAAAATCCCTGAGCATAACGAATGGACGGTTCTGCTTATAGTAATAAAAAAGGTTTTCCTCCTCTATCTGTGCGTCAAGAATATTCTGAAACTGCTCTTTGTTTATACCCAAAAACTCGCAGGATATTTTTTCAAATCTGTCAAGCGGCAGACAGGTGTGTCCCGAATTAGCGTTTTCTCTTAAAACACAACTGAGGCCGGCTTTTATCCTGTTGTCTGAATCTCTTGGTATGTCAAGCTTTCCCGCAATTTGATCAGCCTTAACAAAAGGTATATCTATTCCGTAAATACAAAGCACATATGGATTTGATCTTATCATCGCTTCAGCGGAATCTCCCCATCTTTTCCATGCCTTGATACCTGCCGACGCCGGAATATCGAAGGAATTAAGATATATCATAAGCGAACGCACCGCAAAGGTAGTCTTAAACTCCGCTGATATTTTCTGTGCCTTTTTCTTTGTTATTCCCTCTATTTCAGCGAGCCTCTCGGGTTCATTTTCAATAATACGAAGAGTATCCTCTCCGAACAGGTCTACGATCTTCTTTGCCAGAACTGCGCCTATTCCTCCGATAACTCCGCTTGAAAGGTATCTTCTTATAGCTGACGGCGAAGTCGGCAGAGAACGCTCGCATACCTCGCACTTAAACTGCTCACCAAACTTCTGGTGATTTACGAAATGTCCGGTGCATACAAGCTCTTCGCCCTCCTCGACATTTCCCAGCTCTCCGACGACAGTAATAAGCTCGCTTTCCCATTTCAGCATAAGTACGGCAAAGCCGTTATCGTCATTTCGGTATATTATACTGTCGACCTCGCCTTGTATTTTCTCTAAGTTATCCATTTTTATATTCCTTATTCATTGTACTTTTATTCAATAATTTCACCGCATCGGAACGTTCTCTTTTTTATATGATCCTCAAGATCCGATATATCTACAACGCTTACAATAGTAAACTCCTGCGCCAATCGTCTGGCGGTGTATTCATTTTCGCTTTTCTCCATTATGACCAGTAAGATTTCACGCCCGAGGTTTTCATTTTCAAAAACCTCCTCCCAGTAATAAGAGCGTACGGTCTTTTCAAGATTTTTTGTCATTGCCGTACATGGTATAACGATATATCCAGGCTTGTCACACTGACTGCGTATAAACAGATACTTCTTCACCGCCATACAGACTATTATAACAACGCATACGGCGATAACTATAATTATTCCGATCACCGAAAACACCCCTCTTAATTTTTTATATTCTATGTTTTCAGAGCGGAAATTGTGAATGTACAATTATATTTTACTCTTTTTTACTCAAAATTGCAAGTACAAAGTTACAGTTCATGGATCAGGTTAAAAAACATTCTGTAAAGAGCAAAAAGCCTGCGGTCATATCTGAAACCGCAGGCATAAAAACAAGCTGTAATACGTTTAATAACCACTTATGAAAAGTCACATACATAGTTCTGATAACAATTTTCATTTTTATCAGTAAACGAAGGATTGTCATAAAGGGTAAATAATACTCTTTCATTCTCCGGATCTATCGTTGCACCAACAAAAAACATTTGCTGACCGCAGACAAGCTGCTCCTTATATATGATATTTCCATAATCATTATCAAGTACCAAAATAATAAACTCCTTTGTTTTTTTATCATCATTATTTTTATAATATACTTCTACCGTGTATTTTCCGTCATTTGAGAAATTTATAGCTGATACGGAACAGCCTTGGTTTTTAAGCCTTTCAAATTCTTGAGTATTATTGCCATACAGCTTAAGCTTATCAGAATAATCTGTATAAATTCCGCCTGGTAAATATCCGAAGTTTCCGGAATAACTGAACATCAAATTATTTTCGTTTAAAACGAGTTTATCAATAAACATATCAGACATATCGCAAGAAAAGCTAGTTGTAATTACCCCCTCCTCAGCATTAAGCATACTAATATAAACGCCGTCGCTGCAAACATAAATATCAGAGTTCCTGTCATAAAGAAACTGCTTGCTTTGCAGATAAATAACGCCTGATTCGGATACACGAATGTTCTGACCTATAAAAAGCTTATTGTTTTCGAGCAGCGTTCCTGAGTAAACCGTCTTTTTTTCTGTACTTCCCGCTTTCATTTGATAAATATTCGTTTTAGCCTTTTTTAATTCTGACGCTTCAATAATTATTTGTCCGCTATCATTTTCAGCTCCGGTAAAAGTACTCTCAGCAATATACAAGGTCTTGCCGCCGTCGGGAGAATAAAAATCAGTAACAGTTCCATTAAAAAGGGATTCGCTTAGATCATACTCGGCATTTTTTATTCCGTCGGCGTTATAATACGTTATTATTTTTTTGTCCGCAGCTGAATAATATGCATAAAAACCCTTAGTTGAATTAAATACATACAGCGCTTCATCACTGCTGTTCTCAAAAGAGTTATGCTGAAATACTACCTTATTGGTTTTGCTGTTATATACTGCAGTATCCTGATTGCCGAATGTGCTTGACAAAAGAGGATTTTCAGTTGAGTTGTCAATTCTGTAAAGACCGTTTCCATATGCGGATATTATGCAGTTTTTCTTTCTGAAGCCGCATTGCGAAAAAACTTTATCGGGAATAATACTGCACGGACTTATAGTATCGCCGCAGACAGGTTCTATACCGCTGTTGTCAGAATAGGAGTCTGAAGCCTCAGGCAGCTGAGCAGTTTCATCTCCTGAGTAAGGATCGTTCAGCAGACTGACCTGAGTTATAAAAACCGCAGCAACCGCAACGCAAAGGCAGATAACCGCCGCATTACGCAATCCTGAGCTTCTGAGGAATGCTGTCTTTCCGGAAGAAACCGAATATTCTACTATGCCCCTTCCTGAGCCCTCTGTGCTGCTTTCAGCCCTGCCCTTTATTTTTGCCCTGACTCTTTCTTTTATGCTTGGAGTCAAGGTTATTCTGTCGAACGATTCATAAATTTTTTTATTCTTTTGTTCCATAAAAGCACCGCCTTTTCAGTATGCAGACCTTTCAAGCTAAAGCCGGCATTATCCTTCTGCTTCAATAAGTTCTTTAAGCCTGTTTCTTCCCTTATTCAGATTAGCATAAACCGCATTTTCACGTATTCCGAGAATATCACCTATTTCTTTACAGGAATATCCCTCGTAATAAAAAAGATAAATGCACATTTTCTGCTTCTCAGGAAGAGCAAGAACAAGCTCCAGCAGCTCATCACTGTATATATCTTCATCGGAGCATTCTGACGTATGATCTTCAAGGCTTTCGTTTCTGCGCCACCAGTGTCTGCACATATTTTTGCATATATTGCGCGCCGCAACTATAAGCCACGCCTTTTCATGCTCAGGGCTTTCTATAACAGGCTTTTTTTCTATATATTTAAGAAAAACCGCTGACATTGCGTCTTCGGCGTCGCAGGGACTGCCGGGAAAATATATATAGCAGATACGATATATCATTTTGCAGTACCTATCATATACACTGTCAAAATCGCCAGATATACTCTTATATTCCGTTTCAGTCATTGCTTCACCCCTCTTATCAAAGCACTACCCTGGTCACAAACTGATCTATGACGTCTTTTTCAGCTTTCATAATATAATACAATCGGCGGATATATATCCTTACTTTTAAAACAAAAAATAAAATAAAAATGAGGCTCGGCGTTAAAGCTGAACCTCAGATATTATAATTTACTCAAACCCACAGAATTATCTTGCGTCCTCAGCAAAACCGCTGTCAACAAGATCTACAAGACCTTCTACTGCATCCTGCTCGTCAGAACCGTCAGCAATGATCCTGATCGTTGTTCCGCCGATAATACCAAGAGAAAGGATACCGAGCAGGCTCTTTGCGTTAACTCTTCTTTCTTCCTTCTCTATCCAGATCGACGACTTATACTCGTTCGCCTTCTGAATAAAGAATGTCGCCGGACGCGCATGAAGACCTACCTTATTCTGCACTGTTACATCTTTAACGAACATAAATATCTCTCCATTCATAAAATTTCCACTTAACAAAATAAATGGATAAAAAATAGAATTTACCTGTTTAATACTTATATTATACAGGACAACCCTTGAACCGTCAACGCAAATTATTACCAAACCTCTGAAAAAAACAAAGATTTTGTTGTTTTGCTCATATAAAGATTTTTGAAACAACCAATCTTGTGCAATATGTTCAATAAGTTTTCAACACTTGTGACAACCTGTACAAAAACACTTAACAATTCACTGTTGAAAACGTTTTTTATGAAACTCAGCTGTCGTTTTCATCTGCCGATTTAGTGATAATAGCCAAATCTTTTTCACTTAGTGAATAATTTTTCAATAAGTCGGGACGCTTTTTCGCAGTTGCTTTAAGCGACTGCTCATGCCTCCATTTTTGTATATTGGCATGATGACCGGAAAGCAAAACGGATGGTACTTTCATTCCCTCCCAGACCTCGGGACGGGTATACTGCGGATATTCAAGCAGTCCGCTGAAATGACTTTCATCCTCGTAGCAGTCGGAGCTGGCAAGTACGCCGTCAAGCATACGCACAATACTGTCTATAAGCACCAGCGCCGGCAGTTCTCCTCCGGTAAGCACATAATCTCCTATCGAGATCTCCTCATCGACAATTTTTTCAATAACTCTTGTATCAACTCCCTCATAGTGCCCGCATAATATAAATATGCTGTCAAGCCGCGAAAGTTCAACACACCTTTTCTGGGTAAGGTTTTTTCCCTGCGGAGACATATATATTACATGCGGCTGAGAGCGGGTCATATTGCATACCGACTGCCAGCAGCGGTAAATAGGCTCGCACTGCATAAGCATACCCTGACGCTCGCTGTATGGCGTATCATCTACCCGCCTATGCTTATCAAGGGTATAATCCCTTATATTATGGCATTGTGCTGTAAATATATTTTTTGCCCTTGCTCTCCCGATTATACTTTCATTAAGATAATTTTCTACCATATCGGGAAACAGCGTGGCTATATCAATACGCATAAGTTCATATCCCTCTCATTTATTTTCTGTTCAGCAGTTCTGATATTATTATTAAGACGCTCCTGTACTTCAGATCCATCGCTCTTATAATGCTTTATACCCTTGACTACAGCAAATGAAAGAATAAAACACAGCAGTAACACTATAACGACAGCCATAAAATAAGACCTGTGTTTTTTAGGCTTGTTCCCTTCATTGCTGTAATATATTCTCAGACTTGTCAGCATATTATCAAGCTCGATAAAGGTTAGCTTTCCGGAGTCAAAGCTATTGGCAAGCACATTGTAGCCGCTTTGTTTTCTCAATTCCCGAACAAGCCATTTCTGCTCAGTTCTTTCGCTTCTCAGCTTGGGACTCTTATCAATATAACTTGTAAATACACCTTCTATGCATTTAAGCGTTTTATCTCTGCTTTGCAGCTTAGGATATATAAGGCAGAACATACTGCTGCTGTAAGTTTTCACCAAGCGCTCAACATCCTCATATCTGCAAAACATCATAATCTCCCCTTAACAAGAATCAATCAAAAAGCCCGTCAAGCGGAATGATCTTCATTATACCGTTTTCTATATCAATATCCTTAACTACGTCAGGAATAGCAGGAATATAATACATTTTGCCGCCGTCGGTTTTTATATGATAAACGTCGTTCGCTCCGGTTTCGGTAACGTTTGTTATTATACCGTATTCTTCGCCTGTCCGACTGTCAACTGCCTTTAAAGAGATAAGATCCTGTACAAAATAACAATCGCTGTCAAGCTCAGCGTCATTTCTGTCCATATACAAAATACGGTTTCTTAGCTTCTGAGCTTCTTCTACCGTATCAACGCCTTTAATTTTAATGATAGCAATATTTTTATGCGGTCTTGCTTTTTCAATTTTTACCGGTGTAAGGCTTTTATAATAAAGCGTATCGAATCCGCAGAGAAATTCGGGAGAATCGCACCATGGGTCTACCTTTACCTCTCCCTTTAAACCGAATACCGATACAATTTTTCCAATTTCCAGATACCGCTTCATGTTAAATACCTCCAGCAGCTATTATATTATTTGATTATATCATAACCGCAACGTTTTTTCAATAGAGTGCAGAAAAAATAAATTTGTAGTATATGACGAAAAGTTTTTAAATATCAAGTCTTATATATACATAAAATTCCTATAAAAAACCTGAAGCGTAAAAAAACGGACAGAAGAATACAGTTCACAGAAAATTTAATAATTACAAAAAAGTAACAGTAAGCTGCGGCTTTTAGGTTATTTTAAATAAAAATCACCCTTGTTTTGTGCGATTTAACAGAAAGTTCACACAAGCCAAAGAAAAATATGTTACAATTTGTAATATATTAAGGCGGCTTAACTACCCGATTTGACCGCCGAGAAGTTTTTTGAACATTTTTACTATAAACCACTTGCAAATCCGATCATTTTTTGTTATAATAGCAGTATGCAGACAATTTATTATGATTGATCTTAAAATTTGCAGGTAGAGGGGAAAAACTTATGTCCAACAGATTATTTCAAAGCGTGGTCCACCAGATGAGAGACACTATCGACTGCACTATCGGCGTTATTGACGATACTGCAACTATAATCGCCTGCTCGGAGCTGGCGCAGGTAGGAACTACAAACGAATTTGTGTCACTTGACCTGAGCGATTCACATGATATTTTCGTCCGCGACGGCTATACATACAAGCCTTTCGGAGCTCATATGAAGCCCGACTACGCAGTTTTTGTAGAAGGCACGGACGAAGTTGCAGCGAAATACGCCAGTATTCTCGCAATTACTCTATCGAGTATTAAACAGTATTATGATGAAAAATACGACAGAAACAATTTTATCAAAAACGTTGTTTTAGACAATGTTCTTCCCGGAGATGTTCATGTTAAAGCAAGAGAGCTTCATTTCAGCTCAGACACTTCAAGAGTAGTTCTTCTTATAAGGATTATCTCTTCAAACGACGTATCAGCATATGACGTAATTCAGAATTTATTCCCTGACAAGAATAAGGATTTTGTTTTTAATATTACAGAATCTGATATTGTTCTCGTCAAGGAGGTAACATCGGGAGTTGAGCCGAAAGACCTTGAAAAGCTTGCCCGCTCTATTTCAGATACTCTCAGCGGAGAATTCTATACCCGTGTAAACGTAGGTATTGGAACCGTTGTAGAGGGCGTACGCGATCTTGAAAGATCCTTTAAGGAAGCTCAGATTGCTCTTGAAGTAGGAAAGGTTTTTGATACGGATAAAATTATCGTATCTTATGATAATCTCGGTATTGCTAGGCTTATTTATCATCTTCCTACGACGCTGTGCGAAACTTTCCTGAAAGAGGTTTTCAAGAAAGGCTCGATAGATTCTCTCGATCATGAAACTTTATTTACGATACAGAAGTTTTTTGAGAACAATCTTAATGTCTCGGAAACTTCAAGAAAACTGTTTGTGCATAGGAATACTCTTGTGTACAGACTTGAAAAAATCAAAAAGCTGACAGGTCTTGACCTGAGAGAGTTCGACCATGCGATAATTTTTAAGATCGCACTTATGGTTAAAAAGTATTTATCCGCTAATCCGGTTAAATTCTAAGAGCTCACAGCTTAATGTACGGAGGAATTTATTTTCCTTCCAAACAATTAAGGCGGTGTATTTTCTTTGGTAGAATTTAAGGATGTGTCGGTTACCTATTCAAGCGGAGTCGACGCATTAAATAAAATCAATCTCAAGATCAACGACGGCGATTTCGCTTTTGTTGTAGGTCCTTCCGGCGCAGGCAAGTCAACTCTTATAAAGCTTGTGCTTAAAGAGATCAATGCTACATCGGGAGAGGTTATCGTTAACGGCTTTAATCTAAAAAAGCTCAGACGCCGCAAGATCCCTGCACTTCGCAGAACGATCGGCGTTGTTTTTCAGGATTTCAGGCTTATTCCTACTATGACGGTTTACGAAAATGTTGCTTTTGTACTGAGAGTTATCGACGCTCCGGCAAAATACATAAGAAGCCGCGTACCATACGTTATAAGTCTTGTCGGACTCTCTCATAAGGCAAAATCATATCCGACAGAACTTTCCGGCGGAGAACAGCAGAGAGTAGCTTTAGCGAGAGCGCTTGTCAACGACCCTCAGCTTATTATTGCGGACGAGCCTACAGGAAATATCGACCCTGCCCTATCTTATGAAATCGTAGAGCTGTTAAAAGGAATTAATGAATGCGGAACAACTATACTTATGGTTACTCACGAGCATGATCTTGTGCGCTATTTCGGCGGCCGTATCATTAATATCAATCACGGTAATATTGCTTTTGACGAGGTCATAGGAGGTTCAAATGAAAGTTAGCAGTTTCAGGTACCTTGTTAATCAGGGACTTAAAAGTATATGGACCAATCGTATGATGTCGTTCGCTTCATTCTGTATTATGCTGGTATCCCTGCTTATGGTGGGTATTTCCGTACTGGCGTCAATAAATCTGAACAGGATTATCGGCGGAATAGAAGATAAGAGCGAAGTTGTTGTTCAGATAAAGGATAATATAACGGACTCTGATATTCAGGAGCTTGAAAGTAAGATAAAACAGATCCCGAACGTAAATACCCTTGAGTTTTATTCAAAGGAAAGCGCCTGGGAAAATATGATCAAGGATATGAGTGAAGAGGAACGTGAACTTTTTCAGTATGCCGACGATAATCCTCTTCCCGACACCTTCCGTCTTACTGTTGTCGATATTCAGAAGATGGCTGAAACAACTACTCAGATAGATACATTTGAAAATGTTGAATCAACAAAATCGCCTACCGCTTTTGCAGATGTGCTTATAAGCATACGAAGGATACTTACTATCGTATCCGCGGCAATCGTGCTTGCGCTGATCATTGTATGTCTTATTATTATATCAAACACAACCCGTGCAAGTGTTTTTGCAAGACGTAAAGAAATAAATATCATGAAATATGTAGGCGCAACAAACAGCTTTATCAGAATTCCTTTCTTTGTTGAAGGAATGATCGTAGGTATTCTGGCTGCTGCCGGAGCGCTGGTTCTGACAAAATTCGCTTATGAAGGCGTATATAATATTTTCAACGACGATTTTAAACTGTGGAATATTCTCGGAGTTAAAAACCTGTACTCATTCAAAGATATGTTCTGGCCTATCACTATAGCCTATGCGGCTGTCGGAGCTCTGATCGGAGCGGTCGGTACTTCAATAAGCGCAGGAAAACATCTTAAAGTATAATCGTGAATAAACGCAGATCAGCGGCAGAGCTTTGCCGCTTTTCAAGTAACTTTTAAGGCAGGCTGTATAACTTTTAGGGGTTTTATTAGTCTGCCTTATGTTTTAAATATTATGCTTAACAAGCATAAAAAGATGTGTAAAAATTGACAGGCGGTATATATACATAACATTCCGCCGAAATTACGGAGGATTTTAAAAGTGAACAAAACCAGTTTGATGAAACGGCTGCTAGCGTGTTCATTAGCGGTAATAACCGCTTTTACTGTTCTTGCAGGCGGAAAAAACGCAGTTATTTCAGAGAGAACAGTTCTTGCCTCAAGCAGCGAGGCAAAAAAGAACGCCGACAGTATCAAGTCTGCAAAAGAAAAAATATCTGGTCTTGAAGCGAAACAAAAAGAGCTTGACCAAAAGATTTCCGATACAAAGGATGATATTTCTTCGGAAGAGGAAAATCAGAAGGCGATCGAAGAACAGATAGAAACGGTACAGGAAACTATTCTTACCCTTGACGATTCCATAGGTGAGCTTGAAACACAAATAGACAAGCTTACAGAAAGCATTGATCAGAAAGAGCTTCAGATCTCAAATAAGAAAACAGAAATAGAGGACGGGATCGATGAATTCAAGCAGCGTATAAGAATAATGTATGTTGCCGGAAGCGAATCATATACAGATATTCTCGTTGGAGCGACCGACTTTTATGATATGCTCATGAAGATCGAGCTTGTTAAAAGAGTTGCCGATCATGACAACGGTATGATAGACAACCTTGTTGATCTGAAAAAGCAGTACGAAGCTGACGAAAAAGCGCTTGAAGATGAAAAGGCGGAGCTTGAAACAAATAAAAACGAGCTTGAATCCCAGAAAACAAAACAGCAGGAGCAAAAGGATAAGCTTGACGTGCTTTACGCTGAAAGTCAGGCAATGATCGACCAGCTTGAGCAGGATAAGGAAACCTTCCTCGCAAATCAAAAGCAGGCGCAGAAAGAACAGGAAAATTTTGAAGCAGAGCTTCAGAAGCTTTATAAAGAGCAAAAAGCTATAAAGAAAAAGGAAGCTGAAGAAAAGAAACGAAAAGAGGAAGAAGAACGCAAAAAGCAGGAGGCTGCTCAGCAGAAGCCTTCTAATAACGGTTCTTCCTCGTCGGGAAACGCTAATTCCGGAAGCACAGAAAACAATAATAACAATTCCACAAATAACGATGATTACGGATATGAAGATAAGTCTATGTTTACATGGCCTGTTCCCGGTTTCTATCATATTTCCTACGGAGTAGGCTGGAGATGGGGCGCTTATCATGCCGGAATCGATATTTACTCCAGTAATATAAGAGGAGCTAAGATCTGTGCCGCCGCTGACGGTACGGTTATTAGGGTGGAAAACTACTGCCCTCACGACTACGGTAAAAACGGCAGCTGCGGCTGCGGAGGCGGATACGGCAGATATTGTATTATTGACCATGGAAACGGCTGGTGGACGCTTTACGGACACTCTGAGGGAATTACCGTCAGCGTAGGTCAGCAGGTAAAACAGGGCGATGTGCTTGGAACTGTAGGTTCAACGGGCTATTCTACAGGACCTCACCTTCACTTTGAAGTACGACACAACGGCGTTGCACTGAATCCGTCAGATTACGTTTAATACATAGATCCAAAAGCCCTGCATGAAAATGCAGGGTTTGTGATCATATGACAAAGGAGTCTTAATATTTATGCTGAGAACAAATTTGCTCAAACGCACTGCTGCGTTTGCTGCGGCGCTCGCACTTGGAGCTGGACTTTTTTCAGACAGTTTTACTCAGCCCGCAATAGTTACGACCGCCGAATCGGAATCCTTTGACATAACATCCTATGCAGAAAGATTAAAGGAGATTTCAGAAGAACAGGAACGGCTTGACAATGAAATTGAGGCCGCTCAGGACGATATAAAAAAAGAAACCGAAAAACAGGAAGCAATACTGAAAAAAATCAAGTCAGTAAATGAAAAAATAGAAGTGCTCAATTCCTATATGACCCAGCTAGAAATCGAAATAAGCACGAACAAACGGCTTATCGCTAATAAAAAGCAAGAGATCGAAAAAGGTGTTGACGATTTTAAAAAACGTCTGAGAGCAATGTATTTGGCAGGTGATGAATCTTATACAAGCGTTATTCTGAATTCCAATGACTTCTACGATATTCTTATGAGAATGGAGCTTGTAAAAAGAGTAGCAAGTCATGATAACCAGATGATCGATGATCTTATTGCTAAGAAAGAAGAGTACGAAAAGGCTCAGAAGGAGCTTGAAGACAAACAGTCTGAATACGATTCTCAGTATGATGAGCTTAATAAGCAGAAAGCTGAGCTTGACGAGCTTTATGACTCAAGTAAGAAAGCAAAAAAGGAACTTCAGGATCAGAAGAAAAAACTTGAGGAGCAAAATCAGGATTACCTTGAGGAACGTCGGCAGTTTGAGGCCGATCTTTCTGGAATACTAAAATCAAGCTATGGTGATTCGTCCGATGATACTATGCGTGAAGCAGCAGAACTCGCAGCAAATTTCGCACTTGAATCGCTGCATGAATACTACGGTAAACTTGAAGAAGACGGACAGGAAATTCCTGAAGATGAATGTCAGTACAAGTTCGCATGGCCGGTTCCGGGACATTACTATGTATCCTCCGGAGTCGGAGAACGCTGGGGTACATATCACACCGGACTTGATATAACAGGTGCAAAAGGCACTGATATACATGCTTCTGAGAGCGGCACTGTAATCCGCACAAATACCTCCTGCGAGCATGACTACGGAAAGGAAGAATCCTGCGGCTGCGGAGGCGGCTACGGCAACTTTATCATTATTGATCACGGTAATGAATTTATAACCTTATACGGACATCTTACTGAAGTTGACGTTGAAGTCGGCGATGTTGTAAAAAAAGGAGATCTCATAGGTCATATGGGTTCGACAGGATTTTCCACAGGCGATCATCTGCACTTTGAGATCCGCTATCAGGGTTATTATCTCAATCCTGCCGCTTATGTTTCAATAAACTGATATAAATAAACAAAACGCTGTAAAGATTTACGGCGTTTCGTTTTTTATTAAGCCGTCAACTTAAACTTAACCGTTTGGCAAAACAGCAACTATATTACTGTTAAATGGATCACCATAGATCAATAACTTATCTATTGCATATACTGTACGATTGTGGTATAATAATTAACAAAGATTACAGGAGCAAAGCATATGACAGAAATAAGAACTGAAAGACTTATTCTCCGCAGCGTAACAGAAAATGACGCCGAGGATATTTATGAATATTCAAAGGATCCGGAAATCGGTCCTAAGGCTGGCTGGAAGCCTCACGAAAGTGTTGAGGAAACAAAAAAACTATTGCCTGATATTTTTTTGAAACAGCCCTCAGTCTTTGCGATCGTTATGCCTGAAAACGGCAAAGTCATTGGTACGATCGGACTTATCAATGATGAAAAACGCAGCTATGACAAGGTAAGAATGCTTGGGTATGCTCTGGGAAAAGAATATCACTGCAGAGGCTATATGACCGAAGCGGCGAAGGCTGTTATTGAATACGGCTTTAAAACCATGGGACTGGAGCTGATTTCAGCCTACTGCTACCCTTTCAATAAAGCTTCGCAGAGAGTTATTGAAAAGTGCGGCTTTATGTATGAAGGAACTCTTAAAATGTCAGAACTGAGATATGACGGAACGCTGCTGGACGAAATCTGCTACTCTATTTCAAAAGACGAGTATTTGGGCATTACAGCAGAATAAATTGCTGTATTTCAATATATGGAAAATCACTGCTTATAAACTTAACGCAAATCAAAATATTTATATACTGAAAAGGAGAGGTAAAATTGAACGAGGAAAGAATACCTAAAAGAAGCGAAGCAGATCCTAAATATACCTGGGCGCTTGAGGATATATACCCCAGCGACGAGGCTTGGAAAGCGGATTTTGAAAAATTTCAAAAGCTTCCCGAAAAAATCAAAGAGTTTAAAGGCAAGCTTGGCGAAAGCGGAACAATACTGCTTGATTTCATGAAGCTTTCAGATGAAATATCCGTTCTCTGCGACAGTCTTGCCAACTATGCTCAGAGGAGATCTGACGAGGATACTGCAAATTCTGTATATCAGGCTATGGTAGGACAGTTGATGAACGCATACGTTCAGATAAACTCTGCCGGAAGCTTTGAAACTCCCGAGCTTATCTCAATAGACGAAGAAAGGCTTAACAGCTTTTATCAAGCTGCTCCAGAACTTAAATTATACAAAAAAAATCTAGACAGAATACGAAGCAAAAAGGAACATATTCTATCAGACTCAGAGGAAAAGATACTTGCTCTTGCAGGCGAAATGTCGCAGTCACCGGAAAATATCTACTCTATGTTCTCTGATGCCGACCTTAAATTCCCTGACGCTGTCGATATGAACGGAAACACTCATCAGGTCACACACGGCAGCTATATACCGCTGGTTCAGTCCTCAGACCGGGTTTTGAGGAAATCTGCGTTTGAAGCGATGTATCACACCTATGACGGTTACAAAAACACCTGTGCCGCCACACTGGGAGCGCAGATAAAGGCAGTTCAGTTTTATGCAAAAGCCAGAAAATATACATCCTCACTTGCCGCTGCGCTTGATGGTACAGAAGTACCTGAGGAGGTTTACCATAACCTGATCTCAGCTGTTCATGAAAATATGGATTATATGTACGATTACGTTAAGCTGCGCCAAAAGCTGCTCGGCGTTGATGAACTGCATATGTACGACCTGTATACGCCTATAGTATCCGACGTTGATATGAAGATCACCTTTAATGAAGCAAAGGAAACCGTTCTTAAAGCCTTGGAGCCAATGGGGAAGGAATACCTTGAAATCCTGAAAAAAGGCTTTAACGAACGCTGGATAGATGTCTATGAAAACGAGGGAAAAACCAGCGGCGCATATTCCGCCGGAGCAAGGGTTCATCCATATGTGCTTCTCAATTACAAGGATACGCTAAACTGTATGTTCACGCTTGCACATGAAATGGGCCACGCGATTCATTCCTATCTTTCAAACAAAAATCAGCCTGTTGCCTACAGCGATTATGTAATATTTGTTGCGGAGGTCGCTTCAACCTGCAACGAAGCGCTGCTTATGCAGTATCTGCTTAAAACCACATCCGACAAAAAGAAAAAGGCATATCTTATCAATTATTTTCTGGAGCAGTTCCGAACTACCCTGTACAGGCAGACTATGTTTGCGGAATTTGAGCTTAAAATCAACGAGCTTACTGCTCAGGGTGAAACTCTTACTGCCGAAAGACTCAATAAAATGTACAGGGCTTTAAATGAGCTATATTTCGGAAATGATATTATAATTGATCATGAAATAGACCTCGAATGGGCAAGGATCCCGCATTTCTACTATAACTACTACGTTTATCAGTACGCTACCGGTTATTCTGCGGCAATTGCCCTTTCACAGCGTATCCTGAATGAAGGTCAAAGTGCAGTTGACGATTATCTGGGATTTTTAAGCGGCGGCTGTTCAGAGGATCCTATTACTCTTCTCAAAGGCGCAGGAGTTGATATGACGACATCCAAACCTGTTTCCGACGCATTGAAGCTGTTCGGAGAATTGATTCAAGAAATGAACGATCTGATGAATTAGACTGCTTGATATAATAAAATATCGGACTAAAAAATTACAACTATCCGCAGAATTACGTTTTCTGCGGATAGTTACTTTTTTATACAAAACTATGACAGCTTCTTACATATCTCTGCAAGCGACTCCCCTATCAGCTCGCCGCTGTACAGCGCCTGATCCAGCGAATTACCGTGACTTCCTACCTCAATAAGAAGAGAGCCTGTAGTCAGATCCTGATTGTAAAAACGATAATCAAACAATACGGGTCTTGTCAGTCCGCTATGCATGGATTCAATGGATGACTGAAGCAGCGAAGCAAACCTGAAATTCTGCATATAATCGGGCATATTCATCGTTCCGTCGTCACAGCCTGAAATAATCATTATCTGCGCTGCTTCCCTTCCGTCTATTTCGGTAACCGGAGCAAGGCGGGTACCGTCCTCCCTTTCAATTCCGTCACGGTGAATATCCAAAGCAATTTTTATAGACGGATATTTTTTAAGTATTTCCTGTACTGCTGCGCGGCTTGATTCGTAAGAGCCGTTATAGCTTGGATAATCATGCACCAAAGTATCGTGAATATAAGCTATCCCTGCCTTATCCAGCTGTTCGCATATCTTATCTCCGACAGCTACAATGTTTTTTTCCGGATCTGTAGTTTTACAGGCAAAGGAGCTGTCATAGTAATCTCTTGAATACGGTTCAAAGCTTTCTGTTGCATGAGTATGATATATAAGTACCTGCGGCTCTTTACTGTCACTATCAATTACAAATTCAACGTCCTTAAGACTTTCCGAATATAGCTCGTCATTTGAAAGCTCAGTGCAGTTTCTCACCTGTCCTCCTCCGTCAAGATCAAAATACTGCTCTCCTGTATAAACTCCATAGGTATACTTTTCAATAACCCCGTCATGGTGTTCCATATTCTCCGGATACGGTATAGCGTTTAATACCTCCTTGCTTGGCTTCGGTACAGGGATCTCTCCGCTTTTGCTAGGAATTTCAAGCTCCTGCGGCGCCATATCTATGTCCCATGCGCTTTGACGGCTTACAGATACTGGCTCGAATGCGCTTTTTACAGCCTCTTCCGCTGATGAAAGCCCTCCTTTGTATTTAAAAGTATTGTAATCTCCCATTGTAATTCCCGCTGATCCGGACGCGATCTTTACTAGGTAAGGCGCCGCTTTTCCGTAGCCCCAGATACCAACCGGAATTAAAAACACAATTAAAATAACGCTTAACGCTCTTATACACACCTTTTTTAAATCCATATAACCTGTCCTTTCCTTTAAGCTTAATTAAATTATATGAAAATAGAACCGGCGCTATGTCATAATTATTTTTCAAAGCATATAATAAAGCAGCTTATCTGTATACTTAATTTTTTGAAAAGGAGGACAGCCCATGAACCGAGATCAACTTGCACATGGGCGATCATATGGATTACTTAATGCTGGTAGATAAATTTAATCCTATACCTGACGACTTTGAAAAAACAATTTCACTTGAAGAGGTTCAGGGGAAGTTACTTGAAAGCCAGGCTTGCAGGCAATGCAAACTTCTGCTGAAAAACGCCGAGAATGACGGAATAAGCATCAAGGTGCTTTCAGCATATCGATCCTGCGATTATCAGCAGACGCTATGGGAAAAGAGCATATCTCAGAGAATAGGCTCTGGCATGAGTTATGAGGAAGCTGTTAACGATACAGCAAGAACTCTTGCAAGATCAGGGCACAGCGAACACAACTGCGGGCTCGCCGTTGACTTTGCAACTCCTCTTTCTGACGATACCGAAGACAACTTCTATACTACGCCTCAGGGACGCTGGCTCTGCTCAAACGCTCATAAGTACGGTTTTATTTTAAGATACCCAAGAATGAAAGAGCATTATACCGGAATAGACTATGAGCCATGGCATTACAGATATGTCGGTTCAGAAACCGCAGAGTTTGTTCGTGAAAGCGGACTTTGTTTAGAGGAGTTTCTTCATTTTTATTCAGAAAAATTCATTTGACATAAAAGGCTGTATGTAGTATAATTATAGTAATAAATAATGTGTAAAAATGAAAGGATGTTTTCTTATGTCAAACTATTCACAGAAAAAGTCATTCTGGGCAGTAATGGGCACTCTTCTCCTGGTTATCGCTTCAACCGCTTTATTCGTATACAAATACCTTGACGATAAGGCGCATTATGAAAAGTGGAAGGATTACGATGAATGTGGAATTTGATCGGCTGATAATTGCAGACTGAACCTAAATACGGTATATTTTTAAACCTGAGCTTTAGTATATTCTAGGCCCAGGTTTTTATTTTAGCTGACCGATCTTAGTATAAAAAGAAAACGCATGAAATTAATCATGCGTCTGAAGTTCTATTTAATATTCACTCGGTTCTGTATCATCGGTATGAGCTTCCGACGTGAATTTTCCGCAGTAAGCTCCGGGCATATCGTCGCCTTCAAGGCTTTTAGGGAAAAATTCGCTTGTAGGGAACTTAATTTTCTCAAAAAGCTCGCAGGGACTGTCGGTATTGGTTGAACATTCCTTCTGCGGAACGCAGTAATCATATGCAGGAATAAGTATAGGAACCGCTCTTTGAAGCTGAACGATCGCAAACATTCCTATTGTTACAAGCACCAGTTTTCCATAGCCCTGCTGCTGTGAAGAACTATCAGCGTCATCTCCCTTAGGAGGACACGGACATGGACACGGAGGACACGGAGGACACTTGTTAAGCAGCTTTGTATCCAGACAAATTGGATCTACAACACTGACCGTGGCGCGGGGAAGATTGGTGTAACAGCAGCCTCTGATAACAGGTTTTGAAACCTCGTCTGAATTGAAATGCTTCGTGTTGCCGTCACTTCCGAAAAGAATAACCTTTTTGTTAAAAGTAGTTATACCGCTTACCAGACACGGATTCTTAGACGGATCGGTATATACCTCGAAATCAACCTTAAAGGTATAAGTTAGATCTACTGTAAAGAATCCCTTGTTAAATGGTACCGGGTCGATCTGAAATGTTGTGTTGATTACCTCAACACACTTACATTTGATAAACTTTGCACTGTTGATAAGCGCCTGATCCGCCGGGGAATTGAAGCATACCTCCAGATCCTCAAGACAGTCCTGAGAGGAGCAAGAATCAAACACTCTCATTGCCTCAATGCATACCGCTTCCTTAAAGCAGCCGTTCTGTTTAAATTCGCTCATAAAAAATCCTCCTGACTTAATAATGTAAAATGAAGCTTTTTACCTAAAGTAATATGTTTTTTACTTCCCTACATCTTATTCAGTTTTATTTCTTTGTGTGACGGATTTTTTATTAAAATAAAAGAATCAGCTCAAAACTCGGTGCAGGCTGACTTAAAACATGCTTCTAGCAGTTATGTATTCTTATCTACTTCATGGAATTTTTTTAAGTTTCCTATTTTTTCATTTCTCTCGTCAAGAACCTTTTCTACGTCAGACCAGTCCAGTCCCTGATTCGCCGCCAATACCATTACATGATAAAGCAGGTCGTTGATCTCATTCATAAGCTCGTCGTTATCACCGTTTTTAGCTGCAATAATTGTTTCAGCGGCTTCCTCTCCGACCTTTTTGCATATCTTATCAACGCCCTTGTCAAACAGGTAGCAGGTATAAGAATTTTCCTGAGCTTCACCCTTTTCATAAGCCTCCTTACGAGCCTTGATCACTTCAAAAATTTCCTCATATACTGTCATTTTTCTTTCTCCTCATTATAAATTTCATTAAAAAAGCAGCTGTACGAGCCTGTGTGGCAAGCCGAACCCGTCTGCTTAACATTTAAAAGCAGCGTATCGTCGTCGCAATCACTGTAAATTGAAATCACCTTCTGCAAATGACCGCTGGTAGCGCCCTTGTTCCAATACTCCTGCCTTGAACGGCTCCAGTACCAGGTATAACCCGTTTCAAGAGTTTTTTTCAGGCTTTCCTTATTCATATAAGCCAGCATAAGCACTGTTTTTGTGTCAACGTCAAAGGCTATTGCCGGTATTAATTCAGACTTGACAAAATATTTGTCAAGGTCATTAATGTCAATTTTAATCGGATTCATATTCTCTCCTTAATCTCGCTAGTCAAAATTAATACTTCTTTTATGTCCAATGCGTTGTTATAAACATTGGAGTTGAATCATCACTTCCCTGCTCGTCAATAACCGAAACCTGATAATCGTCCTCGTAAATAATTTTCCCGACGTGATAAAAATTCCTACCATATTCCTATAATATGCTGCATTCCAAGACTTACAGCGGCTATAGCCACCCAACAGCAAAAGCCCATAAATATCGGCTTTCCGCCCGTTTTAACAAGCTTTACGATATTCGTATTCATTCCGATCGCAGACATAGCCATTACAATAAAGAACTTGCTCAGATCCTTCAAAAATCCGAATATGCTGTTTGCCGTATCAAGTACAGCAGAATTTCCTTCAAAGACAGACGTAACAACAGTTGTAATTACAGAAGCAAGCACAAAGTATACAATGAACATAGGGAAAATCTTTTTCAGGCTTACTTTGTTTCCGGAACTGCCTGCAGCTGCATTTTTCTTCTCGCTTCTCATTCGTATAAACGCAAGAACAAGCGTAATTGGTATAATAGCAAGAGTTCTTGTAAGCTTTACTATCGTTGCGGTATCCAAAGTATTGCTGCCGTGAATTCCGTCCCACGCAGTTGCCGCCGCTGTTACTGAGGAAGTATCATTAACAGCTGTTCCCGCAAAAAGACCAAAGCCCTCGTTTGTAAGTCCCAGGGCTCCGCCCAGAGTAGGGAAAATCAGAGCTGCTATAACATTGAATAAAAATATAACAGAAATCGACTGGGCGATCTCCTCATCATCGGCGTCAATTACCGGAGCGGTCGCCGCAATAGCAGAGCCTCCGCAGATACTTGAACCTACCCCTATAAGCGTTGAGATCTTAGAGGGGATTTTCATAAGTTTATGTATAATAAACGCTACAATCAGAGAAGTCGCTATAGTCGATACAATAACCGGAAGAGATTGCTTTCCTGTTTTCAGGATAGTAGAAAGATTTAATCCGAAGCCAAGCAGTATTACTGCATACTGAAGTATCTTTTTAGAGGTAAATGTAATGCCGCTTTGGATATTGTTTTTGTCTTTGATGAAAAGTGTTAAGATCATTCCTGCAATAATTGCAAAAACAGGTCCTCCTACAACCGGAACAAGTTTTCCCAAAAACCACGCAGGAACAGAAATACATAAACAAAGCGTGATTCCTGACCAATTCTTCTTAATAAAATTCATTAGATCACTCCTACCTACCAATTCATTTCTCATAATACATTTTTATCAGGTAAATACATAAGAATTTGCGTTTTATTTTTCATACTCTTGTACTTTTCAGTTTTGACCCTGATTTAAATTCGCTTATATTTTTTCAGCATTTTACCTCACCAAAATCTTCTTGCTCTTGCAATCGTCCTTGACCTTCTGCACCGTCAGCTCCTTGAAATGAAAAAGACTGGCCGCAAGCGCTGCCGAACAGTCGGTTTCGAGGAAAGCTTCGGCAAAATCAGATAGCTTTCCGGCGCCGCCGCTTGCAATAACCGGGATTTTTACAGCCGAACAAACCGCTTTGAGCATTGGCAGATCAAATCCGCCTCGTACACCGTCTGTATCTATTGAATTTAGACATATCTCTCCCGCTCCGAGCTGTTCGATTTGCTTGACCCAGTCGATAAGGTCTATACCCATATCTATTCTTCCGCCGTTGATAAATACCGTCCATTTATTATATGAGGTTTTTTTGGCATCAATTCCTACGCATATACACTGGCTTCCGAATACATCTGCGCCGTCCTTTATAAGCTGAGGATTCTGAACAGCCTGTGAGTTGACTGAAACCTTGTCCGCTCCAGCTCTTAAAGTATCGCGAATATCGTCAACAGTTTTTACTCCTCCGCCGACCGTAAGCGGTACAAATACCTTTTTCGCTGTTTCACGGACAACGTCAAGCATAACTCCCCTGCCTTCATGGGAAGCTGTTATGTCATAAAAAACGATCTCGTCTGCACCCTGCAAATTGTATTCATAAGCATACTCAACAGGATCTCCGACCTCTTTTATGCCCTCAAAATTAACGCCTTTGACTACCTTTCCGTCACGCACGTCAAGACAGGGAATAATTCTTTTAGCAAGCATATTATTTTACCTCCCCGGACAGTCCTGCAAAGTTTTCAAGCAGCTTCAGTCCTGTTTTTCCGGACTTTTCAGGGTGAAACTGAGCGCCGTAAATATACCTTCCGTCAGATACCAAAGCAGGTACTATGTTACCGTATTCACAGTAAGCGTACAGATTCTTGTCATCGCAGAACGCTTTGTAAGAATGAACAAAATAAACATACTCATCATCAGTTAAACCGTCAAAAAGCGGACAATCATGATTATACACAAGCTTGTTCCACCCCATATGAGGTATCACAAGATCAGGCTCATCAATTCTGTCAACTTTCCCTTTGAGCAATCCAAGTCCGCTGCACTCTTCAAATTCATAGCTTTTTTCAAAAAGCAGCTGCATTCCAAGACATATACCTAAAAAAGGCTTTTTCTTTGACTGGTCTTTTATTGTATCAACAAGTCCGCTTTCCTTTAGTTTTTCCATTGCCCACGGAAACGCTCCGACACCGGGGAGTATTATAGCGTCGGCATTTTCAATATCTTCTTTTTTATCAGTAAGCCTGTTTTCGTATCCAATAAAGTCCAAAGCATTTTTTACAGAGAAAATATTGCCTGCACCATAATCGATAACTGCTATCATTTACAGCACTCCTTTAGTAGATAATACTCCTTTGCCGGTCTGAACCATCGCGTCTTTAAGCGCATGAGCTACAGCCTTGAACATTGCCTCTGCGATATGATGATCGTTTTTGCCGTATTCCTTTCTTATATGCAAAGTTATTCCCGAATTAAAAGCGAACGCTCTGAAAAATTCCTCCGTAAGACAGGTATCAAATCCGCCTATTCGCTGATCGTGAAACTCAGCATTAAATGCAAGAAACGGTCTGCCGCTAATATCAAGCGCACAGAACGCCAGAGCTTCATCCATAGGAATAAAAGCTGAGCCGTAGCGCATGATTCCTCCCCTGTCGCCAAGAGCCTTTGCAAACGCCGTTCCAATGCATATTCCAACGTCCTCAACGGTGTGATGACCGTCAACATTCAGATCTCCTGTGCAGCTGACCTGCAAATCTATTCCACTGTGTACGCCGAAAGCAGTAAGCATATGGTCAAAAAAGCCTATTCCCGTATCAACGCTTACTTTTCCCTCGCCGTCGAGGTTCACAAAAACCTCAATATCGGTTTCCTTTGTTTTTCTTTTAATTTCAGCAGTTCTCATTTTTATCACCTAAATATTTTTTCTTATAAATTTTAAAACTTCAAACGTATTTTAATGCGGATTTTTAAAATAAATATCCTTCAGACTATAACATATAGGCTGAATTTTTTTGTTTATTATCAGTTCACAATTTTTTTTCTAAAGGTCGTTCGGATTCGCCATTTTTCATATGTTTTATCTGAACAGGCGGAACATAAATTTCCTTGTGTTCCCATATAATCCTTGCATATAAAACACCCTCATGATATAAATAACCCTGCCAGGGATTTATTTCAGCAGACTTATATGCATCCTGAAATCTATTTGCTCCATCATAATCCCTTAAAGCACCGCTTCCTATAAAATTTTCTGTAAAACAATCGCCGTTTTGATTTAACTCATTCTTATATTTCTCATAAAACACATCTTTTTCTTTTTTATAAATATCAAAATCCTCTTTAGACATTTTATAATATCTTCTATACATGGCGATCCAACACACATCTATTACTAATAGGTAAGTTTCCAGCTCTCTTCAATAACCCAAACGACAAAAATGTTCTCTGTCAAGAAGTTCATCTGTCAAAGTGATATTATTTATATACTTATCATTCATTAAAATCCACCTTTGTCTCAGCAGAGGTATCTACATAACATCACTGAAAGTTCAGCAGATTATTCATAATTTCTGCAAAAACAGTTCCGTCCTTTTTCTTAAAATAAAATCTGAAGCCGTCCATAGTTTCGGAAAGATTTTCGCCGAATGAAATGGTTTTGTTCAACATAATCACATGATAATGCTCCTTGAAAATCAGAACTCCCTTGTTGATTTCCTCATAGCTTACAATATCATCGGCAATATCTACAGTCCACACTCCAACGCCGTTGTTTGCGATAATTCTTTTATTTGTCATTGTAAGCTTTGAATTATCCCCTCCAAGAAATCTGCCGGGAGCAGTGCCAAAAAGCGCCAGCTTTGCTGTAAAAACAACTCTCTCGTTCTCGTCAAGCTCTACATTAAATTTATTCTTCGCCTCGGGAAGATTATCTAAATATGCTGTATACATATAAACCTCCTAAAATCTCACCTTAACAGCGTTTGCATGAGCGGTCAGACCCTCTTTTTCTGCGATAAGCACAATATCGTCCTTAGCAGCGCCGAGAGCCTCTTCGGTATAGTAAATAAAGCTTGAACGCTTTTCAAAGCTGTTTACCGAAAGAGGTGAGAAAAATCTTGCTGTGCCGCTGGTCGGGAGAACGTGGTTAGGACCGGCATAATAATCTCCGAGCGGCTCGGGAGCGTACTGTCCTAAGAAAATTGAACCTGCATTGTCAAGTCTGCCGAGATACTCCATTGGGTTTTCAAACAAAACCTCAAGATGCTCAGGCGCAAGACGGTTTGCAATATCGCAAGCCTGCTCCTTGGTATCGCAGATAATAATTGCGCCGTAATCTGAGAGCGAGGTTTCGATGATTTCCTTTCTCGAAAGGTCTTTCATCTGTCTTTCGATTTCCGTAATAGTAGAATCTGCAACCGATTCGCTGGTTGTTACCAGAATTGCGGAGGCAAGCTTATCATGCTCAGCCTGCGACATAAGATCGGCGGCTATATATTTAGGGTTTGCCTTGTTGTCAGCCATAACGAGAATTTCACTCGGACCTGCGATCATATCAATATCAACTACGCCGTAAAGCAGCTTCTTTGCGGTAGCTACAAAAATATTTCCCGGTCCTACGATCTTATCTACCTTAGGAATCTCCTCAGTACCGTAAGCAAGCGCTGCAATAGCCTGCGCTCCTCCCGACATAAATACTCTGTCAACTCCGCATACAGCCGCCGCTACAAGAATATCCTTATTGGGAGTTCCGTCCTTGAGCGGAGGAGTCACCATAATAATTTCCTTAACGCCTGCAATTTTTGCAGGGATCGCGTTCATCAGTACCGATGACGGATAAGCAGCCGTGCCGCCCGGAACATAAAGACCTACTCTTTCAAGACCTCTGACCCTCTGACCGAGAATTACGCCGTTTTCCTTTGGATTGATGAAGGACTGGGATTTCTGTCTGTTGTGAAAATCGGAAATGTTTTCAACTGCATTGAGCAGAGCGTCAACAAATTCAGGGTCTGCTTCAGTCATTGCGTCGTTGATAACATCTCTCGGAACCTCATAATACTTCGGCAGCTTGCCGTCAAATTTTTCTGTATAAGCCTTAACAGCGCTATCGCCGTTACTGCGTACATTTTCAATTATCTCCGAAACAATCGCTGTTACCTTTTTATCAGTTTCTCCGCTGCGCTGTTCGATCTGTTTGAAAAACTCAGCCTCGTCAACGCCGTTAGCGAAAATTTTCTTTATAACTACCATTTTACTGACCTCCCGTTTAATTAATAAATAAGCTTAGCAGGCTTACCCTGATTAAGCAAAAGCTTAATATAATCGCCCTCTTGAAGACCATGTGCGTCAAATTCCTCTACCTTAGCACTTACGTCAGCGTGCTTGATTTCATCTCTGAAATTCGGATAATACCTGTTATAAAACATTACAACCAGCGACACCTTCGATGAACCTTTTCTCTTGACCTCATAAATCAGCCCCTGCGTTACTACGGCATTTGACAGTCCCTCAGCCGGAATATCAGGCGTTTCAATAAGCATCTGCTTCTGTTCTTCAGTCATAGAGGCTACTCTTTCTGAGTCTTTTTTTATGTCTTTTATTGCAAGATACAACACAATTCCTACAAAGGCACCGACAACGGCTGCCATAATTGCATACTGCATTACTCTTTCCCCCGTTATAAAGCTTTCTCAACAAGCTCGACAAAGTTCTCAATCTCTTTCTGCCTTAGCTTCATGCTTACCATATTTACAATAAGTCTTGCCGATACGGGAACGATATCCTCTATAACTTCAAGCCCGTTTTCCTTGAGAGTTGTGCCGGTTTCTACAATATCGACTATTCCGTCAGCAAGCTCAAGCAGCGGCGCAAGCTCAACCGAGCCTTCAATCTTTACTATCTCAACGTCCATACCCTTGCTTTCAAAATAATTTCTAGTAATATTAGGATACTTTGTAGCAACTGTCTTTACGCTATATCCGCCGTAGAATTTAGACCCCTTTTTTGCGGCAAGTGCAAATCTGCATCTGCCGAAGCCGAGATCGCAAAGCTCAAAAAACTTTCCCTGCATTTCCATGATCGTATCCTTGCCGACAACGCCTATGTCGCATACGCCGTGTTCTACATATGTAATAACATCGTTTGCCTTGGCAAGAACAACTTCAAGATTTCCGTCGGGAACAGGTAAAATCAGCTTTCTTCCCTTGTCCCTTACCGCAGTACAGTCATAACCTATTTTTTCAAGAAGTCCTACCGTATCCTTTTCAAGTCTGCCCTTTGTAAGAGCTATTCTAAGTGGTTTATTCATTATATGTCTACCTCCGCCCTTACTTATTACAGTAAAATTTCCTGTATATCTTCGCCGATAACCGCTATCTTATGTATTCCCTTTGCGGCAGCATATTCCTTTGTTTCATCTATAGTATCGAATAGGCTGTTTTCTACTGTCATACCTATAGCTGCAAGCTTCTGAGCATAAGCTATAGATTCTACTACATATCCCTTTTCTCCGAAAACAATACAGTCGGGCTTTTTTAATTCCGGTGCAAGATTATTCTTTCTCAGATAATTGGCAACCGCATCACAGTTAACGCCGAAGCCTACGGCAGGACAGGGATCTCCGAATTCCGCAAGCAGTCCGTCGTAGCGTCCTCCCTTGAGAACCGACTGACCTACACCTGAAATGTAGCCCTTAAATACGATGCCGGTATAATAATCCGCATGACTTACTATACCGAGATCGACGGACAGCTTACCGTCGTAGCCCAGACTGGACAATCTGTGATAAACCTCTTTCAAGTAACCTAATATCTTATCTATTCTTTCGTCAGTAAACAGCTCAGCTGCTTTATCAAAAACCTCTACCCCTCCGAAAAGCCTCGGCAGATGTTTGAGCGCATTGGTTATATGATTATCTCCTACTTCGTCCAGCAGATCATTAAGTGCAGGATAATTCTTAGCTGAAATAAGCAGACGTATCTCTTCTCTAACTCTTTCATCAACGTCAAGATGTGCGACAAGCTCCTTGAAATAGCCGATATGACCTATTTCAAGCCGGAACTTTTCTTTATCAAATTCAGCAAGCGACTCTGCCGCCATGCTAAGCGCCTCGTAATCAGCCCGCTTTGTATTGACTCCGCCTATAAGCTCTATGCCTGACTGAACGGTTTCATCTGAACGTCCTTTAAGCAATGAATTATTTTCATAAATACACTGATTATAAAAAAGCCTGAGCGGAAGCTGAGCATATTTAAGCCTTGTGGAAGCAAGCCTTGCTATAGGAATAGTAGAATCCGGACGCAAGACTATAAGTCTGCCCTTTGAATCAGTCAGCTTATACATATTTTCCTGCCGAAAGTTTCTTGAACTGCCGCTGAAC
Organism: uncultured Ruminococcus sp.; assembly: GCA_900543145.1. Lineage (GTDB taxonomy): Bacteria > Bacillota > Clostridia > Oscillospirales > Ruminococcaceae > FB2012. Next base: position 92,786 of record UQPZ01000001.1, on the reverse strand, counting down.
AGATCGTAAAACTCTATCCCGGGTGTTACTACCTCGCTGTAGCCAAACCCTTTAAAAAGCTCCGACAGCTTATTTTCAACAGCTCGTCTTGCCAGGCAGCCGTTAAATAGCAGATCGCTTGTTCCTTCCGGTGTTATAAGGTCGTATCTTTTCATTATCTACATTCCTCTCATAATAAAAACAGCGTGATTTAATACATTAAAGTGATATTATAGTATCATGACACCATAGTAATATAATATCACAGTTTTATCCCCTTGTCAATTATTACAGTATACAGAATAAAAATTCATCTATATTCTACAATGAAAACAGCGATATCTGGTTTGATTTAGGCAAATCACCGAAAGCTCCGCTTTTTTCAAGCGTTTCTACAACTGATTTACCAATTCCGCTCTGCTGCTGAAATTCTTCTATTGAAATAAAGTCCTTATGCTGAGCCTTTTCATATAAGCTTATTGCCGCATTTGCGCCGACTCCCGACAGCGAACAGAACGGCAGTCTTAGCTTTCCGTCCTCTATCCGATATATCGTAGCATGAGATTTAAAAATATCTACAGGTAAAAAATCATATCCCCTGCAAAGCATTTCATGTATAAGCATTAATGTATCCAAAACGCCATCGTCTTTGGCTGTTCTGTCCTGCTTTGATTTATTTTTAAGCTCCTCTATCCTCATTTGAACATAATGTCTGCCCTTTATTGCAGTTTCCGCTTCAAAATCCTCTCCCCGTACTGTAAACAATGCGGCATAAAATTCAAGAGGCCTGTATATTTTAAACCAGCAAAGCTTTATAGCCGAGGTTACATACGCCGCAGCGTGAGCCTTAGGAAACATATATTTGATTTTAAGACAGCTTTCAATATACCATTCCGGAACATTATGATCTCTCATATCCTGTTTCATTTCCTCTGTAAGCAGCTTCGGAGCGTTTCCCTTACGGGTTATCTCCATAATTTTAAAGGAAAGCTTAGGTTCAAGTCCGTGATATATAAGATAAGTCATAATACTGTCACGAGTACCTATAACCTCGGAAATTGTACAGGTTCCGTTGTGTATAAGCTCCTGAGCGTTTCCGAGCCATACGTCAGTACCATGGGATAGTCCGGAGATCTGCAAAAGATCGCTGAAATTTTTAGGCTTAGCCTCAAGGAGCATCTGACATACGAATCCGGTACCCATTTCGGGTATCCCAAGAGTTCCGGTTTCCCACATAATATCTTCGCTTGATACGCCCAGCGCTTCTGGAGAAGTGAATAGCGAATAAACCTTTTCGTCAGACATAGGTATTTCAAGTATATCCAGTCCTGTCATATCCTCAAGATATTTATAAAGCGTCGGCACATCGTGTCCCAGCTCGTCAAGCTTCAGGATAGTGTCATGAAGAGAGTGAAAGTCAAAGTGTGTGGTTACAATATCAGAATCTGCCTTTTCAGCCGGATGCTGAACTGGCGTAAAATCGTAAACCTCATAATCGCTTGGTATAACCACCATTCCCCCCGGATGCTGACCGGTAGTTCTTTTAACGTCAAGACAGCCGTTAATAAGCCTCTGCTCCTCCGCAGGGTGAACGACCTTTCCGCGCTCCTCCAAATATTTTTTTACATAGCCGAAAGCGGTCTTTTCAGCTACTCCGCCTATAGTTCCTGCCTTGAATACATGATCCGCACCGAAAAGCTCTTCCGTATATTTATGTGCAAAGGACTGATAATCTCCTGAAAAGTTCAGGTCAATATCAGGAGCCTTATCTCCGTCAAAGCCAAGAAACGTTTCAAACGGAATATCATGTCCGTCACGGTGCATATTTTCTCCGCAGTTCGGACAGTTTTTCGGGGGAAGGTCGAAGCCTGAACCTACCGAACCGTCGGTAATAAATTCGCTGTGCTTGCATTTTCTGCAAACATAATGAGGCATAAGAGGATTAACCTCGGAAATTCCAGACATTGAAGCAACGAATGACGAACCTACCGATCCTCTTGAACCGACCTGATAGCCGTGCTCCACCGAATTCGCAACAAGCTTCTGCGAGATCATATACAGTACAGCGAACCCGTGCTTGATTATCGAAGATAGCTCTCTGTCGAGCCGCTTATAAACTATTTCGGGAATATGCTCCTTAAACGGCTCGTTTATCCCCTCATCGCCGTCGGGAATAGCTACCTCATCAGGATCGCAGTCACCGTAAATAGAGCAGGCTTTTTTCCAGCATATAACCTGAAGCTCCCTTACCGCTCCGTCGATAAAAGGCGTATATGTTCCGTAAGGAAAAGCCTTGAGATCCTTATCGACCATATCAGCAAAGTAATTTGTATTTGTTACGACGGTTTCAAATGCCTTGTCCTTTCCCAGATAAGAAAGCTCGTCCAGCATTTGCTGAGTTGTTTTCAGGTAAAGCGGAGGCTGTCTGTCTGCGTCCGTATAACCTTTTGACGCCTGCAGGATCGCTCTGAACTGATAGTCGCCCTTATTCATAAAATGAACATCGCCGGTAGCACAAACAGGAATACCCAGCTCATCTCCAAGCTTTACAACAAACCGATTTATATCTTTGACCTGTTCCTCGGTAGTTATATCAGTATAAGGCGGACGTTCAGACGTAAGCATAAACATATTATTGCCCTGCGGCTGAATTTCAAGGTAATCGTAAAAGGCTGCCGTCTGCTTTATCTGTTCTATCGGCTTTCCTTCAAGATACGCCTGGATAAGCTCACCAGCTTCGCAGGCGCTTCCGACAATAAGACCCTCACGATATTTGACCAATTCGGATTTTGGTATTCTGGGGCGTTTTTTATAATAGTCTAAATTAGACATAGAAATAAGCTTATAAAGATTTTTCAGACCGATATTATTACGGACAAGTATTATCTGGTGATATGTAGGTTTGTCCTTAATGTCATTAGTATCAGCCAAAAGACTGTTGAGCATATCTACTGTGATGAACATTCCCGGATACTGCTCTGTCAGCTGACTGCACAATCTTATAAATATCTCCGCAAGCACCTCTGCGTCATCGCAGCCGCGGTGGTGATTGAAGTCGCCGAGGCCGAAATGCTCGGCAACGTAATTAAGCTTATGCTTTTCAAGCTGCGGCAGCATTATCCTGCTCATCGGTACGGTATCTATTGAAGAAAACTCATACTTTATCCCTAATCTGCGGGTCGCTTCTCTTATAAAACCTGTGTCAAAATCAGCGTTATGTGCAACGAAAACAGGCTTTTCACCGCAGAATTTCAGAAAAGCTTCTATAGCAGTTTTTTCATCTGCTGCGTCCTTGAGCATATCGTCGGTAATATGAGTGAGATTGGAAATAAATTCAGTAAGCTCTCTTTCGGGATTTACAAGAATATCAAACCTGTCGGTTATCTCAAGGTTTTTAAGCTTTACTGCACCGATCTCAATGATCCTATCTCCGGACGCAGACGTTCCAGTAGTTTCCAGATCGAATACTATTATTTCATCAGTGAGCTTCCGCTTATCCCAGCCCTTATAAATATTAACGTCATTATTTACTTCATAGGCTTCTATTCCATAAATAGCTTTAAAGCTTCCGCCGTTCTTCCTTATCTTTGCAACTGCGTTCATAGCGTCAGGATAGCCCTGAACAACTCCGTAATCCGTAACGGCGATAGCCTGATGTCCCCATTCAAAGGCACGGTTTACCAGCCTGTCGGCAGAGGTAAGCGCGTCCATGCTGGACATATTTGTATGACAGTGAAGCTCTACACGTTTTTCAGCTGCATTATCAGTTTCCTTTTCACGCTTTACAAGCATGATACTATCCGGAGTCAGATTGGTTTTATGATCGAAATCGTCTACCTCCACTTTTCCGGAGCAGATTATACAGACCCCCTTTTTCAGCTTTTCAAGCATTGCTTCAAGCTCGTCCCTGGAAAGCATTTTTGATGAGCGTCCCCCTCTGATCCCTCCAAGCATTTTTATAGAAAATGAAGATGTAAAATCAGTAAAATAAATAATTGCTATAAGCATTCCGTTTCGGGTCTCTCTTGTATCAACGTGAAAAACCTCGCCCCAAACCGTTACAGGCTCATCCATTCCCTCTAAGGGTATATTCTTCATATCCGTTACCTTAGAATCAGAGCTTATAGGCGAGCCTTTCAGTACGACTGCTCCGTCAGCTATTAGATTAAGCCTTGTAAAATCTACACTGCAAGTGCGGAAATCAGATTTCTTGTCAGCATTTCCTGAACGTACCGGATTCTGATCGGCAAATCCCTGAGATGACCCGTAAGTGGGAGCGCTTATGGGCATATTCTGAAGAAATTCTTCCTGTTCCCTGCGGAAAGCTTCCTCATCTGTTTCTGTAACTCCGGTAAATTTAATCCCGGCGTTTACGGAAAACATTTCATATACCAAAGAACCGAACTGAGATTCAATTCCGGCCTTTTTCAAAACCGACTCGCCGCCGTGCATAAGTCTTACAGTAAAAGTTCCGTCTGTATACTCAGCTTCTGCTCCGTCAAAAAAGCCGTTTACGACCGGGAATCTGTTTTTCATGAATTTGACAAGCTCGCCGAAGTAATCGGCAGTCAGCATATCAGGGGTATATTTGCATAATATCTCTATTTTCTCTATTCCGACTGCCTCGGCAAGCTTTACTTCACATTCGGACAGCAAATCAAAGGCCTGAAGCGAATCAAACTTAACCGCAGCAGATATTTTATTCTGCTGTTCGTAAAAAGTAAGCTTCAGAACCCTTCCGTCTTCCATTGACGCCGGAATTATTCCGCTGTATTTTTCAAACAAACCTTTCAATGTATAACTATTCATTTCAACTTCCTTACAGCTTTTCAATCTCCGAAAGAAGCGCCGCCAACGCTTCACTTTCCTCTACCTTATACAGCTTTTCCCCGTTTCTGAATAAAACTGCGCAGCCATCGCCGCCGGCAATACCTATATCCGCTTCTCCGGCTTCTCCGATTCCGTTTACTGCACAGCCCATTACGGCAACAGTTATGTTTTTATCCAGATCTCTTGTAGCGTCCTCAACTTTTTTTGCAAGAGATATCAGATCTATTTTTGTTCTTCCGCAGGTCGGACATGAAACTATTTTAACGCCGCCGCCTTTTCCTAACGCCTTGAGAATATCCTTTGCCGCATAGATCTCCTTTACCGGATCGTCAGTGAGAGAGACCCGTATAGTCTCCCCTATCCCGTCAGCAAGCAGAGAGCCTATTCCTACAGCTGATTTTATAATGCCCATTCTTTCAGTACCGGCTTCAGTTACTCCGAGATGAAGCGGATAGTCGCATTCCTGAGCGAGCATACGGTATGCGCTTATCATATTCAGCACGTTAGACGATTTTATTGAAATAACAATATCCTCAAAATCACAGTCCTCAAGAATTTTTACATGACGCATAGCGCTTCTGACAAGTGCCTCAGGTACGGGAGAACCGTATTCTGCAAGCAGATCCTTTTCAAGCGAGCCTGCGTTTACTCCTATCCTTATAGGGATATTTCTGCTGCGGCAAGCCTTTACTACCCCTTTGACCTTATCCATAGAGCCTATATTTCCGGGGTTTATCCGTATTTTATCAGCTCCGGCCTCTGCCGCCGCGACTGCAAGTCTGTAATCAAAATGAATATCAGCGACCAGAGGGATATTCACTTTATTCTTTATTGCAGAAATAAGCCTGACAGCGTCCTTATCCGGAACCGCCGCCCTGATTATCTCACAGCCGGCCTTTTCCAGCAATACTGCCTGTTCAACGGAACGCTCAATATCGCAAGCCGGAACATTCAGCATAGACTGAATATAAATTTTTTTGCCGTCAAGCGTCAGATCTCCGACCTTAACCGATTTTACCTGTCTGTTCATTAATACAACCTCACTGTCAGAAAATCTTTACAATATCGCTGACTGTAACTATTACCATAAGCAGCATAAGCGCCGCCAGCCCGATAAAATGCACCATTCCTTCCCTTTCGGCAGAAACAGGCTTCTTTCTTATAGCCTCTATTATAAGGAAAATAAGCCGTCCGCCGTCCAGTGCAGGCAAAGGAAGCAGATTAAACAATCCGATATTTATTGTAATAAAAGCGCCCAGAGAAAGCATTTGCTCCGAAAGCGCACGCCAGTCTATTCCTGTTTCTTTATCTGTTTCGCTGTCTATAACATCTCCTATTACGTTGACTATACCGACAGGACCTGACAGATCCCTGATGGAATATTTTCCGGTAACAAGGTCAGCAAGTGAAATATATATCAGCCTCGAATACGTTACTCCCTGCTTGAACGACTGAGAAATTACAGTCAGCGGAGTCGCTTCAATAGGCTCAACTAAAAAGTCAATGTGAAGCAGATTATTTTCTGTATCTAGAGTAACTCCCTTTAATTCGGTTTTTTCCCCGTTTCTTAATACAGTCATATCAAATACGCCGTCTTTATCGTTCTGAAACTGATAGCTTATATCCATATCGGTGAAAATTCTTATTCCGTTGATCTTTATTATTTTATCTCCCTCTTCAAGACCGGTCACATGAGATCTGGCATTCTCGCTTTCAAATTTAGATACTGTAGTCGAAGTAATGGGCGCTGACAACGATGTATAAATTATCAGCAGTACAAATCCGAGAATAAGATTCATAACGATCCCTGCGATAACTATAGCCATTCTCTTAGGAACAGATTTTCTGCAGAAAGCACGGCTGTCGCTGCTTTCCTCGTCTTCACCCTCCATAGAACAGTATCCGCCTATCGGAAAAAGCCTTAATGCATAAAGAGTTTCGCCCTTTTGCTTTTTAAGAAGCGCAGGACCCATTCCTATTGCAAACTCATTTACCTTTACCCCGCATTTTTTAGCAACGATAAAGTGTCCGAACTCATGGATCAGAATAATTACCTCAAAAATTATCAATGCAAAAAGAATTTTCATCAAATGTCGCCTTTCATTATAGATTTTATTTCTTCATTTCTCTTATTTTTTCATACACATAGCTTCTCGCTGTTCTGTCTGCCGACAATATACTGTTCAGATCCTTTATTTCTTCTCGCTTAACATTTTCAAGTGCGCCGAGTACCAGTCTTCCTATATCGAGAAAACCGATCTTTCCTTCGAGGAAGCTCTCAACAGTCGCCTCGTTTGCACCGTTAACTACTGCAGGCATGGTACCTCCGACAGTGATTGCTTTTATACAGGCTCTCAGGCAATCGAAGGTATCGTAATCCGGTTTTGAAAAGGTAAGCGTTCCGTAATCGGTAAGAGAAAGAGATCTTACCGGACATTCCGTACGTTCAGGATAAAGCAGAGCATACTGAATCGGAATTTTCATATCGGGAACGCCTAGCTGTGCAATAACCGAGCAGTCGTTATACTCCACCGCAGAATGAACTACGCTTTCACGGTGAACTACTATTTCTATCTGCTCAGGCTTTAAATGAAACAGGTGCATAGCCTCGATAAATTCAAGACCCTTATTCATCAGGGTAGCCGAATCTATCGTAATTTTACTGCCCATAGACCAGTTAGGGTGCTTAAGCGCGTCAGCCGCCGTCACATTTTCAAGCTCCTCTTTTTTACGCCCGAAAAACGGGCCGCCTGAAGCGGTAAGTATGATTTTTCTGACCTGCTCCTTCTTATTGCCCTGCATACACTGAAATATAGCCGAATGCTCACTGTCAACAGGATATATTTTCACTCCGTTTTTCTCGGCGGAACTGATGACAAGCTCCCCCCCTGCGACAAGCGTTTCCTTGTTCGCAAGAGCTATATCGGTCTTATGCTCAATTGCGGTAAGAGTAGGCTCAAGTCCTACCATTCCCACTACAGAATTAAGCATTATATCGACCCCGTCAAGAGCCGCGATATACTTTAATCCGTCCATTCCGCTCAGTACCTTAATATTCGTTCCGCCAAGCTTTTGCTTTAAAGTATTGACCTTATCCTGACGGTAAATACATACATACTCCGCTCCGAAGCTTACAGCCTGCCTAGCCAGCAGCTCTGAATTTGAACAGGCAGCCAGAGCTTTTACTTTAATATTATGCTTGCCTGCGACCTCTAATGCCTGTGTTCCGATAGATCCGGTCGAACCTAATACAGTAATTGTTTTCATAAATCCTGCCGTCCCTGCGGACTGCTCTCCTCTCAATATTACCTATTCCGAAACAGATGAATGAAGCTTTTTAAACGCTCAATAGGGGTAGTCCGATAAAACGTTACGTTTTGATCTGCCCGCCCCTATTATTATATCCGAGTTTTATATTATTAAATTATAAGTCCCTGTGTAAACATATAATACATAAAAGGCGCCGCAAGCAAAACGCTGTCAAAGCGATCCAGAACTCCTCCGTGTCCAGGCATTATATTTCCGAAATCCTTAATTCCGCACTGACGCTTGATAAGCGACGCTGTAAGATCGCCCACAAGCCCGAAAAGCGCACAGCCTATTCCAGCAAGGAATACCATTATGTAATTGACCGATTCGCCCTTAAGCACAAAATCGTAAAACAGGCTTATGATAATAAGTAGGATACCGCTGCTCAGAACACCGCCAATAACTCCCTCTACAGTCTTTTTAGGACTTATATTGGGGCAAAGCGGAGTTTTTCCGAAATATGTTCCCGCAAAATACGCACCTGAATCCGCAAGCCATGCTCCGGCAAGAGTAAGCACCAGCATAAATACGCCCGTCTTTCCGAATGAAGACATATATAGAAGCGTATTCATGGAATAAGTTATAAGCATAGTTACTCCGGTCATAAAAAACAGCTCGGTAAACTTTAATTTATTATATGACCTCAGATACAGCAGCAGCATTACAAGAATAAACAGTCCGAAATAAAATCTGTTATTGATAAATGTCAGCCAGCCGTGCCTGTGAAAGACCCGCATAAAAGCGTCCAGAAAAGCATATCCGTAGCACAGATATGACTGGATCTTATATTGCTCAAACTTAGAAGCCTTAAATATTTCATATATAATAGCTACTGAAATAAAAGCAATGGCAATATTAAAAACAAAAGTATTATGAAGTATGAGCAGTATTACCGCTGCCGCGACTGCAATAGCAGCCGAAATGATTCTTGTATACATTAATCAACCCCAACCTTTCTGCAATAAAAAGCATTACACCCGTTAAATCAAATTCCGCCGAATCTTCGGCTTCTCTCGCTGTAGGCTATTACAGCGTTTTCAAAATCCTTCTTTGAAAAATCAGGCCACAATATATTGGTAAAATAATATTCAGCATAAGCCGACTGCCAAATCAGAAAGTTTGAAAGCCTCTGCTCTCCGCTCGGTCTGATTATAAGATCCACATCGGGAATCTCCTTGGTATACAGGCGGCTACGAATAAGCTGCTGATCTATATCTCCGAGATCCAGTTCTCCTCTTTTTACATCTTCCGCAATTTCCCTTACCGCATTGGTTATTTCATCTCTTCCGCCGTAATTGATAGCCAGAATAAGCGTCATGGAATCAAAATGCTTTGAATCCTCCTCAACGTTCAGCATTTTCTGCTGAAGCCTGGGATTCAGCATTGATCTGTCACCGATAAAACGTACCCTTATATTCTCTTCAATAAAATCTCTTACCTCGTCCAGATATTTTTCAAACAGCTCCATTATGGAGTTTACCTCGTCCGCAGGGCGCTTCCAGTTTTCAGTTGAAAAAGCATAAAAGGTAATGTATTTTATTCCGATAGCTTTAGCGTGTCTGGTGATCGTTCTGAAATTCTTCGCTCCCTCACGGTGTCCGTACTTTCTGGGCATTCCCCGTTTTTTAGCCCATCTTCCGTTGCCGTCCATAATTACGCCGACATGAACAGGAACCTTTACTCCGCTTCCCAATATACCTGTTATATTTTCAGACATCTTAGTTTACCGTACTAAATCGACAACACTTCGGCTTCCTTTTCGGAAACGTGAGCATCAACCTTTTTAACATATTTATCGGTGAGATTCTGTATCTGCTCTTCGCAGTCTTTAAGATCATCTTCGGTTATCTCGTTATTTTTCTTCATAGCCTTGTATTTTTCCATAGCGTCGCGTCTTATCGAACGAATAGCTACTTTTGTTTCCTCTCCGGCTTTCTTTACATCCTTAACTATCTTCTTTCTGTCCTCCTCCGTAAGCTGAGGGAAAGTCATACGCAATACAGATCCGTCGTTCTGAGGATTTATACCTATATCGGACGCCTGAATAGCCTTTTCTATCTGATTGATAGTAGATTTATCCCATGGCTGAATAACAAGTACCCGAGCTTCGGAAACAGAGATCGCCGCCATCTGATTTACAGGCGTAGGCGCTCCGTAATAATCAACTCTTATCTTATCAAGTACCGCAGGATTTGCACGTCCGGCTCTTACAGCCGCAAAATCCGCAAGCATTACATTTACTGATTTCTCCATTTTTTCCTTTGCCTTTTCTCTTATTTCTTTCATAATATTCATTCCTTTCAGGTATTTATGCAAATGCATTTCAGATGAAGAGGTATTTGATTTTCAGATAATATTATCTAACGACCGTTCCTATATTTTCTCCCATACAAGCGTCATATATATTGTCCGGCCTTGCCAGATCGAAAACAAGGATCGGTATATTGTTATCCTTGCACATAGCTGCAGCGGTAGAATCCATTACCGCAAGATTTTTTGATAAAATATCGTTAAAGCTGAGCGTATTGTATTTTACAGCGTCGGAATACTTGTGAGGATCCTTATCGTATACTCCGTCCACCATAGTTGCTTTAAAGAATATATCCGCTTCGATCTCGGCGGCTCTCAGAGCGGCGGCGGTATCTGTGGAGAAAAACGGGTTTCCTGTTCCGCAGCCGAAAATAACTACCCTGCCCTTTTCAAAGTGTCTCATTGCTTTGTTTCTTATATAAGGCTCGGCTACCTGAGGCATAGAAATTGCAGTCTGAACTCTTACTTCAAGTCCGCAGTTCTCCAATGCGTCTGCAACCGCCAGTGCGTTCATTGCAGTGGCAAGCATACCGATATGATCGGCTCTTGTTCTGTCCATAGCGCCGCTGGAACGTCCTCTCCAGAAATTGCCGCCTCCAACAACAATGCCTACCTCAACGCCTGCGTCAACACACTTTTTTATGCTCTCTCCGAAAGAAGTCATAACCTTGTAATCAAGACCGGTTTTCTTATCTCCGGCGAGGGCCTCACCGCTTAATTTAAGAAGAATACGCTTGTACTTAGGTTCCATAAAAAGCACTCCTTATTATAAAATGATTATAAACTTTACATAATTACTCATATTAAAAGTATACAATATTTAATGGCAAATGTAAAGTAGTTTTAAAAATAATTTTAAGAATAACAGCAGCCGTCAGCAAAAAAGCCTTTGTGAAATAAACCGTTGCCCAGCTTATTTCCCAAAGACTTTTCAAGTCTATCCTTTAATTATCTTTACAAAAAATCTGCGTGTCCTCGGGCCGTCAAATTCCGCAAAATAAATTCCCTGCCATGTACCGAGCATAAGTCTGTTATCCTCTATGATTACAGTTTCTGAAGCACCGATACAGCCGGATTTCAGATGTGCCGCCGAATTACCCTCTGCATGACGGAACTGAGGTCTGTCCGGAAATGTTTTGTCAAGCGCATACAGAAGATCAGTTACTACGTCGGGATCGGCATTTTCGTTTATTGTTATACCCGCCGTTGTATGAGGACAATAAACTACGGCGATTCCGTCAGAAACTCCCGACTCAATTACAGCCTGCCTTACATAGCTCGTTATATTATAGAAATTCTCCCGATCGGTATGAAGCGTAAAATTATAAACCATAATAAAATCTCCGTAAGATCACTTTTTCCCGAGAAACTCAGATTCAGTTTCGTTTTTCGATGGTCTGTCCATAAGTGCGGATATTGCTTCTATAGCCTTTCCGTTCTCGAAAAGCACCTTATAAAGCTGTTCGGTAATAGGCATTTCTATACCGATTTTTTTTGTCAGCTCATATGCGTTTCTTGTACAGGTATAACCCTCTACTGTTCCTACGCGCTCTACTGCCTCTTCAGGAGATATTCCCTGACCGATAAGTATACCTGCACGCCTATTTCTGCTGTGCATAGAACAGCAGGTAACGATAAGATCGCCTATTCCGCTCAATCCGCCGAAGGTCTCTGGCTTAGCCCCCATTGCCGAGCCAAGAACCGAAATTTCTCTGATCCCTCTTGTCATAAGCGCCGCTTTGGTATTGTCGCCCATTCCAAGTCCGTCGCATACTCCTGCGGCAAGAGCGATAATATTTTTTAGAGAACCGCCCAGCTCACAGCCGAGAACATCGTCGTTTACATAGATCCTGAACGTACGGTTAGAAAGCGCATTCTGAACATAATATGAAACCTCACGGTCCGGAGAGGCTACTACTATCGTAGTAGGGATCCCCCTGGCTATCTCCTCAGCATGAGAAGGACCAGTAAGTATCGCATATCTGTTATGCGGAAAAGCTTCCTCCATTACCTGACTCATAGTTTTAAGAGTACCCGCCTCCAGTCCTTTAGCAGTATTTACGATAATTGAAGACTCATCTGCATATTCAGCCGCGCTCTCGCATACGCTGCGGCAGAAAGCGGTAGGTATTCCCATAATGATCATATCCTTGCCCCTTACGCAGGAAATATCTGTCGTAAGCGCAACAGCTTCCGGAATCTTTACTCCCGGCAGCTTTACCTTTAACTCTCCGGTTCTTTTTATAGTGTCGATCTCGTCCTGAAACTTAGACCATAAAGTAACAGTATGCCCTGCGCTGCTGCACATAACTGCCAGTGAAATTCCGAATCCTCCCGAACCAAGTATAGCTATATCCGCCATAAGTCAAACCCCCGTTTTATTTACTTTGAACCGCCGTTCTTATTCTTCGTCTTATCGTTTTTTGCGCTTTTGAAACTGAATTTATTTTCAGTTCCTTCTCTCAGCCTTTTAATATTAGGCTTATGCATATATGTAATAAGGAAAGCTATCGCCAGCCCCATCAGCATATTCTGCCAAGCTCCGTCTATATGCCTTAACGACTGAGTAAGGATAGTAAAAAGCGGATAAGAAAAAGCGGCAATAATAGACCCTACCGAAACATATTTTGTAATAATTACAACTACAGCAAAAGTAGATACTGCAAAAAGACAGGTCAGAGGGTCAATCGCTATAAGAGTAGTTGCGGCAACAAGCACTCCTTTTCCTCCGTGAAAACCGTAGAATACCGGAAAAATATGTCCCAGCATAACTGCAATTCCGGCTACATAGCCGATAAACCTATCGTTGTTGAAAAAGGTCACGTCAAAAGCATATGTTACAATGATCCTGCATACCAGAACAGCACATACGCCTTTCGCTAAATCAAATAAAAGCGTAGCCGCCGCCGGACCCTTTCCGAATACTCTGAGAACATTTGTAAGACCGGCGTTATTTGAACCGTAATCTCTTATATCAGCTTTCTTCCATATTTTACATACCGTTATTGCAGAATTTACGCTGCCTAGCAAATAAGAAAACACGAGCGTAAAAGCAATACTCAGAAAATAATCCATAGGTATCCCCCTTATTTTACATCATTTCTGTCGCGCTCCCGTACCTTGATAACAATAGGAGTGCCGTCAAGGGCAAAGGTTTCCCTTATTTGATTTTCAATATATCTCTGATAAGAAAAATGAAACAGATCAGCTCTGTTGACAAACGCCACAAATGTAGGAGGCTTTGTAGAAGCCTGAGTCATATAATATATTTTCAGTCGTCTGCCCTTATCGGACGGCGGCTGAACTCTTGAGGTAGCATATGACAGCACATCATTGAGCCTTCCTGTAGGGATCCTTACTGCGTTCTGCTGAGCGACATACTTTATCATTTCAAAAAGCTTATTCATACGGAGTCCCGTTTTAGCTGAAATAAATACAAAGGGAACATAGCTCATAAAGCTAAAATCATCTGTTAGCTTTTTTCTAAACTCGTCCATCGTATTGGTTTCCTTTTCAACTGCGTCCCACTTATTAACGGCAACAACACAGCCCTTGCCTTTTTCATGCGCATAGCCGGCTACCTTTGAATCCTGCTCAGTAAAACCGACTGTAGCGTCGATTACTATTACCGCAACGTCAGCTCTGTCAACAGCCATGTAAGACCTTAAAACACTGTATTTTTCAATACTGTCCAGCACCTTTGACCTTCGCCTTATACCTGCAGTATCTATAAATACAAATTTTCCTTCTTCATTTTCAATATAGGTATCCGTTGCATCACGGGTAGTTCCTGCAATATCGGAAACAATTACTCTTTCCTCGCCGCATATCTTATTGATAATAGAGGACTTTCCGACATTAGGCTTTCCGATAACGGCAACCCTTATCGTATCCTCGCCGTAATCCTCTTCATTTTCCTGCGGAAGATATTTAAGGACCTCGTCAAGCAGATCTCCTGTACCGTGACCGTGAACGGACGAAACTGCAACAGGCTCTCCCAGTCCCAGATTGTAAAATTCATAGAACTCAACCGGCGGTTCGCCTACGCTGTCGCATTTATTGACGCACAAAACTATCGGCTTTCCGGACTTCTGAAGCATTGCCGCTACATCAAGATCGTTTGCCGTAACTCCGCTTCTCATATCGGCAACAAGTATTATTACGTCCGCCTTTGTTATGGCAAGCTCAGCCTGCCGCCTCATCTGCGAAAGAATAATATCGTCGGAATCAGGTTCTATTCCGCCTGTATCTACCAGCATGAATTCATGGCCAAGCCACTCACATTTTGAATATATCCTGTCGCGGGTAACACCCGGAGTATCCTCTACAATTGAAAGCTTCTGCCCGATAAGCTTATTGAAAAGCGTGGACTTTCCAACGTTTGGACGTCCTACAATTGCAACTACCGGCAATGACATTCTATCATCTCCTAACTTATATAAAAAGACCCGAAGTCTTGTATGCTCTGTTCAGTACGATATACCGAGAATTTTATCCAGATATTCAAAGCCGTCGTTTGCACAGGCAGCAACCCTTATCCCCAGTTTATTCTCTACATCGTCAACAGTCAGATCGTCAAGAAAAACCGGCTCGTCAGATTTCAGCATGACCTTCGGAATAATAAGCTCATCTCCCAGATCTGTTCCGCTTAGCTGAGCTATCAGATCGCCTGCCGTAACAAGTCCCGCAACGGTAATAGTTTCCCCGAAAAAGTAATTAATAATCCCTTTAACCTGTATTTCAAGCTGCGGAAATCTGCTCATTATCATTTCAGCCAGTTTTCTGTGAAAGCCTTCCGCCGCCTTTCCGGTAGCTAAAGTAACCTTTCTGGACGGAATATCCTCGCTGCATTCCTCCAGGGCCTGAAAAAGCTCGTCATGCAAAGAACGCAGAAGTCCCACGCCGTTTTCATACTGAGGATAATCCTCGTAAAATCCGGCAGGAGGCAGAGATCTATCCGCCAAAAGATAAAATTCGTCCGCAGGAAAAACCATTCTCGTTCCGTATTTTTCAAGACATTTCTCCTGTCTGCTGACGATAATATCAATTACATTACCGGCGCCCTCTTTGTCAAAGCAGCTCAGCGGATAAAGTCCGCTGCGGAACTTTGTAATCCCTACGGGAACAACGGCTACCGACTGGATATTGGGCATAAGATCAGTCAGATCGTCAAGCGTCCGCTCAAGCTCAGCTCCGTCGTTTATACCCGGACAGCAGACGATCTGACAGTTCATCATCAGACCGCTGTCCGCCATCATTTTCAGATATTTCAGCTTTTCTCCTGCAAAACGGTTATTCATCATTCTGCATCTAAGCTCAGGATTGGTGGTATGAACAGAAACATTGATATTAAGGCGCATATCTATTATTCTCTGTATATCCTTATCATTGAGATTAGTCAGAGTAACGTAATTTCCCTGAAGAAAAGAAAGCCGTGCGTCGTCGTCCTTGAAATAAAGCGTTTCCCTCATGCCGGGCGGCATCTGATCTATAAAGCAGAAAATGCATTTATTACAGCACGAGTGCTTATCGTCCATAAGAAATGAAGCGAACTCCATGCCGAGGTCGTCGTATTCAGACTTTACAACTACCTTTTTGATCTTCTCATTGCCTTTTTCAAGCAGAAGCTCCGTTCTTTCCTCCGCCGAGTAAAACATATAGTCCAGGACATCGTTTATTTCATGTCCGTTTATACTTATAAGCCTTTCTCCTTTTCTGATTCCGGAGCGGAACGCCGGACTATGCTTTACAACGCCTGTGATTTCAACCGACATAGAATTTCTGCCTTTCTTTAACTTCATATACGCAAAAAGCAGAGAAGGACGCGAATCCTCCTCTGCCCTCAAAGCTCCGCTATAAAAATAGCAGAGGTAAAGCCGCTATTAAACAGCCGATAACCGAAGAAGAATTAAGCCTCCTTCTTGATTACCTCCACACCCTTATAGTATCCGCAATTCTTGCAAACCTTATGCGGTGCGGTAAGCTCTCCGCAGTTAGAGCATCTGCTGAGCGCAGGCGCATTCAATTTCCATACAGCCGAACGTCTTTTATCACGTCTTGCTTTGGAAACCTTTCTCTTTGGTACTGCCATTTTGGCACCTCCTCTTATGGAAAATAGATAATGCTGCTATATCAAGAGCAGTTACATTCGCCCTCGTTTAAATCATGTCCGCAAACGTAACACAAACCCCTGCAGTCTTCCCTGCAAAGAATCTTTGTAGGCAGCTGTAACAGCAAATCTGAAATAGCTAATTCATTTACATCGAGAGTATTGTTTTCACAGACGATATATTCATCGTTCTGCGTATTTGCGCTTTGCACAAGGATATGTGAAAATTCAAACGAATACCCGCGATCAAACTCCTTAAGACATCTGTCGCACACATGGCTAAGCGTAAAAGTACACTTAAACCTTACGGTTACTACTCCCGCACGGTTCTGAGCCTGTCCGCATACAGACAGCGGTGTTACAAATTCAGCGCTGAACTGCGCTTCATTGATCTCGTCAGGAGATATTTCAAAGGAAAAATCCCTGATCTCTCCGTCAATATCAAAAAGCTGCTTCAACTGTAAAATCATAATAACACCTCAAATATCACAAACTCCATTATAACTCCTGCCGTGGAATTTGTCAATACTTTTTTTCGTTTATAAGAAAATTATTTGATAAATGCCTTTACCTTTGAAGGAAGCTCTTCAACATCGGCAGATACCGTAAATACTATTTTTACGTCCTTTGCAAGCATTGCTACCTTTTCGATCATTGCACCGAAAGCGTCGTAATCCTTTCCGCCGATCTTAAGGATTCCGTCAACAAAGACCTCCTGAATATCATAGTTTCCTGCAAGCATTCCCGCAACAAAGCCATAAAAAGCGTCAAAGCTGTTGATACCGTATTCCTCGGCGTCAACAAGTCTTACCTTATGAGGAATATCATAGGTAAGCTTCATTCCTCTCTCTATGCAAACAACGTCGCCGGTAGCCTTTTCGGCAGATTCTTTGATAGCGTCTACCAATATCTTAGTTTTGCCTGTTCCTTTTTTTCCAGGTATCAGATTAA
Organism: uncultured Ruminococcus sp.; assembly: GCA_900543145.1. Taxonomy (GTDB): domain Bacteria; phylum Bacillota; class Clostridia; order Oscillospirales; family Ruminococcaceae; genus FB2012. Next base: position 75,298 of record UQPZ01000001.1, on the reverse strand, counting down.
TCATAATAAATCTCCATTCTGTCCTGTCGGACTTTTATTTTAGAACGCCGGAGCGCTCATAATCCCTTAGTAAAGCTTTGCTTCAAGCTCCGCCTTTTGCGACTCATATCCCGGCTTACCCAGCAACGCGAACATATTCTTCTTATAGCTTTCAACTCCGGGCTGATTAAAAGGATTTACTCCGAGCATATAGCCTGAAATCGCACACGCCTTTTCAAAAAAGTATACTATTTCTCCGAAGTTTTCCTCGTCAAGAGCGTCGACTTCAAGAACGATATTCGGAACTCCTCCCTCAGTATGAGCAAGAATAGTACCCTGAAACGCCTTCCTGTTTACAACTGACATATTCTGATCTGTAAGGAAGTTAAGACCGTCAAGATTATCCTTATCGTCCTCAAGGAACAGATCGTTCTTGGGCGACTTTACATCTACAACAGTTTCAAACATAACCCTCGAGCCGTCCTGAATAAACTGGCCAAGCGAATGAAGATCGGTAGAGAAGGTCGCTGACGACGGGAAAATCCCCTTATTGTCCTTGCCCTCGCTCTCGCCGTAAAGCTGCTTCCACCATTCGTTCATCATAGTAAAGCTCGGATCGTATGTAATAAGCATTTCAACGCTCTTACCCTTATTGTAAAGAATATTTCTAAGCGCCGCATAGGTATAGCAGTCGTTTCCGTCGTCCTCTGAATACTTATCCATTGCCGAACGGGCTCCCGCCATGATTTTATCAATATCACAGCCGGCAACTGCTATAGGCAGAAGTCCTACCGCTGTAAGCACTGAAAAGCGTCCGCCTACATCGTCGGGGATAACAAAAGTTTCATAGCCCTCAGCGTCGGAAAGCTCTTTCAGCGTACCCTTAGACTTATCGGTAGTAGCAAATATCCTTGTCTTTGCCTCTTCCTTGCCGTATTTATCCTCTACCAGCTTTTTAAAGATCCTGAAAGCCAGCGCAGGTTCGGTAGTCGTTCCGGATTTTGAAATAACGTTAACGCATATATCCCTGCCCTCGCAAATCGAAAGCACCTCGTTAAGATAATCCGGACTGATATTATTTCCTACGAAATATATATCAGGAGTGTCCTTTTTCAGATTGTTGTAAAAAGGCGATCTGAGAAGCTCGATCGCTGCTCTTGCACCCAGGTAGGAACCGCCGATACCGATAACGATAAGAATGTCAGCTTTTTCCTTAATGCGCTGAGCGGCAGCTTTTATACGCTCAAACTCTTCCCTGTCATAATCCTCGGGGAGCCTTACCCATCCGAGAAAATCGTTTCCCAAACCGGATCTGTCAGCAAGAGTTCTGTGCGCCGCGCTTACAACGGGAGCTATAGCCTCCAGCTCATGTTCGCCGATAAACGGAGCGAGATACTTTGAGTTCAGTTTTATACCCACTATCAGTCAAATCCTTTCCATACTTAGCTATGATAAATTATACAATATTTTTGTGAATTTTTCAAGGGGTTTAGTGAGCAAGCTTCTTTTTTGTGCAATTACTACAACAAACTGCATTAAATATTCAGCAAATTCAACAAAACTTTTTTAAGAGCAAACACAAATCCTATTTTTTCAACAGCTGTTTCAGATACAATACTGCCTTCAATAATTTTTTCACCGTCCAGAGTAAAATTTATTTTTCCCAGCGCCTGACCCTTACTGACAGGAGCGTCAATATTCTCTGCTTTTGTAAATTCACATTCTACTGACGGATAAGAGCCTTTAGGTATTATAACCGGATCGGTGTTTTCCGTAGCTACTGCTGTTTCCATCTCTTCGCCTCCGTTGACCCTTATCTTTTCATAAACCTCATCGGGGATCTCAGGAGTATAGATTTCAAATGAACCAAAAGCTCCGTCCAGAGCCTTTTTTCCATCTGAAAACTTTGCGTCGTCTGAAGAACATCCAAGAAGCACTGCGCAGACCGACATATCGCTTCTTGATGACGATACTGCAAGACATTCGCCGCTTTCTGAAGAAGCACAGGATTTCAGTCCGGTAACGCCCTTATAAGTTCTTATCATTCGGTTTGTGCTGACAAGCTCTGTTTCCTGACTGCGCACTTTATCTATCCAAGTTGTCAAATAAGGCGTAAGAAAATCATATTTCAATATCTCACACGACAAAACGGCTGTATCCCCGGCAGTCGATACTGTATTTTCACTTATCCCTGTACAATCAGCGTATTCAGTATTGCTCATTCCAAGCTGAAGCGCCTTTTCGTTCATGATCGATACAAAAGACTCCTCGCTTCCTGCAATTTTTTCAGCAAGCGCAACGCAGGCGTCGTTTGCATTTCCTATAGTTATTGACTTCAACAGCTCTTCTACGGTTATCTTTTCTCCGACGTTGAGCCATATCTGAGTTCCGCCCATAGAATTTGCATGAGCGGAAACCGTTACCGTGTCGTTCTCAGACAGCTCCCCGCAGCTGATCTTTTCAGCAGCTATCAGTATCGTCATAAGCTTAGCCAGATGAGATACGCTTCTCTTCTCGTCCGGATTTATCTGTGCAAGCACCGTTCCTGTTTTTGTTTCGATAACAACAGCAGACTCCGCTGATATTCCGTCAAGAATACCGCTTTCCGCCGGAGAATACGCCTGATACGCTTCATTGCTGCGTCGGTCTCCGTCGGCAAATGCAGAAAGCGAGAAAGCCGTCAGAAAAACGGCGGATATTACAGTAAGAACAGCCTTTTTATAAATATTCATAGAACCCCTGCCTCCAATGTTTTTACTAATTATTATTCAGCAAGTCCAGAAAATATTATAAACGCTGTGAAAATATAAAAATATCAGCAGACTGCCGCAATAGCACTCTGCTGATTATCCGCTCTGACGGGTCAATTCTAAATAATATAATTACTCAACGATAAACTCTTTGATCTCTCCGAAGAATTTATCAGCGTTGTCCGTATGCGCAACCAACTGAATAGGATTTGAAAGATCAAGGCTGAAAATACCCATAATTGACTTGGCGTCAACTGCATATCTTCCCGAAGCAAGATCCACATCAAAATCATACATGGAAACAACGCTTACAAACTTTTTCACCGCAGCAATAGAATCGAGCATGATCTTAGTCTTTTTCATAAAAACTCCTCCTTAAAAGGCCGGTTAAAACCCTGCCTGTTTTTTGTCAGCTAACGTTGCAGAAATTACCTTTCTACATTATTTATTATAAGCATTTTTCCCGAAAAGTCAATAATTATTTGCAAAAAAAATTCAAATATAGTATAATAGTCAATAACGGCATTACCTCAAAATGCTTTTTGTGCATTATTAACAATATGTACTATTTAATTTTGTGCATAAGTAATATTAAAGTAAACCAAGGAAAAGAATTAATATGAAGATCTTTTATTATACCTTCGGCTGTAAAGTCAATCAGTACGAAACCGAAAATATCAGAGAGCAGTTTGAAAAGCTGGGACACTGCACCTCGGAAAACATTGCTCAGGCAGATGTATGCGTGATAAATACCTGTACCGTTACCGCCCAGTCGGATTCCAAGTGCCTGCAGCTTATACGGAGGATACGCAAGGAAAACCCTCTTTGCGTTCTGGCTGTATCAGGCTGCATGACGCAGGCTTATCCGCAGCTGTCGGAAAAGCTGAGCGAATGTGATATTATTGTCGGCTCGGGTAACAAGACCCGAATACCTGAAATGGTTTTTCAGTTTATTTCAGACGGCACAAGGATAGTCGATATACCTGAGCATAAGCTTCATGAAAAAATCGAAGCAATGTCCAATTGCTCCGTTGAATCAAAAACCAGAGCCTATATCAAAATTCAAGATGGCTGCGATATGGGCTGTACCTACTGTATTATACCTAAGGCAAGAGGACACATACGCTCAAAGCCGATCGCAGAGCTTATTTCAGAGGTCACGGCGCTTGTAACTTCCGGTCATAAAGAAATTATACTTACCGGAATAAATCTCTGCTGCTACGGACGTGACTTTTCAGACGGAACGCGGCTTATTGACGCTATTGAAGCCGCCTGCTCGGTTTCGGGGGATTTCAGAGTAAGACTCGGTTCGATGGAGCCTGAGATGATCTCTGACGGGGATATTGTGCGCATGAGCAGACTTGAAAAGCTTTGTCCTCAGTTTCATTTATCGCTGCAAAGCGGCTGCGACAAGACGCTGAAGGCAATGAACCGCCGCTACAGCAGCGAGGAATACGCTGTACTTTGTCAAAAACTCCGAAAGCATTTTCCGGGCTGCGCTATAACTACCGATATTATGGTAGGATTTCCGCAGGAAACAGATCAAGATTTTGCCGAGTCACTTGCATTTGCAAAAAAAATATCTTTTGCCGACGCACATATTTTTCCGTATTCCAGACGTTTCGGAACAGCCGCAGACAAGCTGAGCGGTCAGATCGGCAATAATATTAAAAAGCTGCGCGCGGCTCAGATGACAGAGGTATGCGCCGAATCCAGGCGATCGTATCTCTCCGATCAGACAGGTACGATCCAGCGCGTTCTTTTTGAAAAAGAGACCTCAGCCGATTATCATCAGGGGCATACCGCAGGCTATGTTATTGTCAGAGTCCCACGGAAATCCTCAGATATAAGCCTGAAGCGGCAGTTTTTCGACGTTGAGATAATCTCCTCGGAAGATAATTGCTGTACGGGACGTATAATTTCACCAGACGACTAAATTTTAGTCGGCTGTATACAGTTTTCTTTCTATTATATTCCTTGTAATTAAACAAATTCTGAACTTTTAATAAGCTTTATGATATAATTCCTAATCAGTTGACAAAATGAGAAATAATGTAGTATAATTAAAATATCTGATGTAAGGAGATGTATTTATGTCCGTTTATAGAATTTATGTTGAAAAGAAGCCTGAATTTGCTGTTGAGGCTAAATCGATCATAGCAGACATCAAATCTGCACTGGGCCTTGAAAATTTAAAAGACCTGCGTGTTATCAACCGCTATGACGCTGAGGGTATGTCTGCGGAGGATTTCAGGCTTGCTGTTCCGGTAGTTTTTTCAGAACCTGCGGTCGATGTAACATACGACTGTCTTCCGGAGCTTTCCGATAACGAATATATTTTTGCGGTAGAATATCTGCCGGGTCAATTTGACCAGAGAGCAGATTCCTGCGCTCAGTGTATTTCCCTGCTTACCGGCGGAAAGCGTCCGGCGGTAAAATCAGCCACGATCTACGTTGCCGTGGGCAATCTCGCTCCCGATGAGCTTGACAAAATAAAAGGCTACATGATAAACCCTGTTGAATCCCGCGAAGCTAAGCTGGATACCTTTGATACCCTTGACGTGAAATACGATATCCCGACCAAGGTAGATACCGTCGAGGGCTTCATTTATTCAACTGAAGACGACCTTAAAGCAATGCTCGGTGAACTGGGTCTTGCAATGGATCTTGACGACATAAAATTCTGTCAGGCATATTTCCGCGATACCGAAAAGCGCAATCCTACGATCACCGAGATCAGAATGATAGATACCTACTGGTCAGATCACTGCCGCCATACTACGTTTTCCACTATTGTTGACGAGGTTGACATCGACGACAACGCACAGTATATTTCCGATACGTTTACAGACTATCTCAATGCAAGAAAAGACCTGTATGCAGGCAGAACGGACAAGCCTATAACTCTGATGGATCTTGCAGTTATCGGCGCTAAAAAGCTTAAAAAAGAAGGACTCCTCGACGATCTGGACGAAAGCGAAGAGATAAACGCCTGTTCCGTCAAGATCAAAGTTGATGTTGACGGCATTGATGAAGACTGGCTGCTGATGTTCAAAAATGAAACTCACAATCACCCTACCGAAATCGAGCCTTTCGGAGGCGCCGCTACCTGCCTTGGAGGCGCTATCAGAGATCCGCTTTCCGGACGCTCCTACGTTTATCAGGCAATGAGAGTTACAGGAGCGGGAAATCCCCTTGTTCCCGTTGAAGACACGATCACGGGAAAGCTTCCGCAGAGAAAAATTGTCGTAGGCGCTGCAAACGGATATTCCTCTTATGGAAATCAGATTGGACTTGCAACAGGTCACGTTACTGAAATCTATCACCCGGGCTATGTTGCAAAGAGAATGGAGATAGGCGCAGTTATAGGCGCTGCTCCCGCTTCAAATGTACGCCGTGAAAGGCCTGTAGCAGGAGATGTAGTTATACTTCTCGGAGGAAAAACAGGACGTGACGGCTGCGGCGGAGCAACAGGCTCTTCAAAATCACACACGCTCCATTCGCTCGAATCCTGCGGAGCTGAGGTACAGAAGGGTAATGCACCCGAGGAAAGAAAGCTTCAGAGACTATTCAGGAATCCTGAGGTTACTGCTATGATAAAGCGCTGCAACGACTTCGGTGCAGGCGGAGTTTCAGTTGCTATCGGAGAGCTTACAGACGGTCTTGTGATCGAGCTTGACGCTGTTCCTAAAAAATACGACGGTCTTGACGGAACTGAGCTTGCTATTTCCGAATCGCAGGAAAGAATGGCGGTAGTTATAGCAAAGGAAGATATTGAAAAATTCATGAACGAGGCTTCAAAGGAAAACCTTGAAGCTACACTGGTCGCAAGAGTTACGGAAGAACCGAGACTTAGAATGAACTGGAACGGTAACCGAATAGTAGATCTTTCGCGTGAATTCCTTAATTCAAACGGCGCGGAAAAGCATACGACAATTAAAATCGACGCCCCTGTTTTCGCACCTGACAGCAGCTCGGAGGATACTGCCGACAGATGGGAAGCTATGATCTCAAATCTCAATATATGTTCTCAGAAAGGACTTGTTGAGCGCTTCGACTCGACTATAGGCGCAGGAACTGTGCTTATGCCTTACGGCGGAAAGTATCAGAATACTCCAACGCAGGCAATGGCGGCTAAAATCCCGGTACTCAGCGGCGAGACTACAACAGCTTCTCTTATGGCTTGGGGGTTCAATCCGTTTCTTTCATCTATCAGTCCGTATCACGGAGCAATTTCAGCAGTAGTTGAATCTATTTCAAAGATAGTTGCTTCGGGAGGAACCTATGAAAAATGCTGGCTGACTTTCCAGGAATACTTTGAAAGAACACAGAATAACCCTAAGCGCTGGGGCAAGCCTTTCGCTGCCCTTCTGGGAGCATATAAGGCTCAGCTTGAAATGGGCTGCGGCTCTATCGGAGGAAAAGATTCAATGTCCGGAACATTCGAGGAAATAGATGTTCCTCCTACGCTCGTTTCTTTCGCTGTTTCGACCGCTAAGACCGAAAATATTATCTCACAGGAATTCAAGAATACAAATTCAACCGTAATATATATAAAGCCTGAATACGACGAAAACAATATAGTTGACTTCGATTCGCTCAAAAAGGTTTTCAAAACCGTCGAAAAGCTAATTTCAGAGGGCAAAGCGGCTGCCTGCTGGTCGGTTTCCTACGGAGGAATTTCAGAAGCCGTTGCTAAAATGGCAATGGGAAACAAGATAGGCTTCAGATTTGCCGAAGACTGCAGCGCCGAGGAGCTGTTCAGAGCCTGCTACGGTTCATTTGTGATCGAGCTTTCAGAGGGTATAAATACCGAGAACGCAGAACTTTCAGACAATTCTTATAAACTTCTTGGATTTACGACGGAAGAATACTCTGTAAAAACAAGCAGGTATACAGTAGATATGAACAGGCTTGAAAAGCTCTGGTCCGAAAAGCTTGAGCCGGTATTTCCCGCTAAAATAAAAGAGCCTGATTATACACCTAAAACCTACACCTATAACGCTGAAAACCGTCCTGCTCCTGCAATAAAGGTTGCAAAGCCTAAGGTGCTTATACCTGTATTCCCGGGAACGAACTGCGAATACGACAGCGCACGGGCCTTTGAAAAGGCAGGAGCGGAGGCTGATATATTTGTTGTAAGAAATCTCAGCGCTGAAGCTATTTCAGAATCAGTCGCAGCTATGGAAGAAAAGATAAAAGAATCTCAGATAATAATGCTGCCGGGCGGATTCTCAGGCGGCGACGAGCCTGACGGTTCAGGAAAGTTTATTGTTTCATTCCTGAGAAATCCACGTCTTACCGACGCAATTCACGACCTGCTGAAAAACCGCGACGGACTTATGCTTGGTATCTGCAACGGCTTCCAGGCACTTGTTAAGCTTGGTCTTGTGCCTTACGGCGAGATCGTAGATATGAGAAGCGATTCTCCTACGCTTACGTTCAATACAATTCACCGTCATCAGTCAAAAATGGTCAATACCAGAATAGCTTCAAACAAATCACCGTGGCTTGCCTCATGCAATGCGGGAGATATTCACAGCATTGCTATTTCACACGGCGAAGGTCGCTTTGTTGCTACAGAACAGGAAATTGCAAGAATGGCTGAAAACGGGCAGATCGCAACACAGTATGTCGATTTTGACGGCAATCCTACCCTTGATATTCACTGTAATCCTAATACTTCAATTGACGCGATTGAAGGAATCACCTCTCCTGACGGAAGAGTTCTCGGAAAAATGGGCCACTCAGAACGTAAAGGCAGCGGCGTTTGCATTAATGTTCCAGGGGAAAAGGATCAGCAGATCTTTGAAAACGGCGTTAGATACTTTAAATAAAAATAAATTTAACTATCTATTTAAATTAAAGGGGCGGAATTTTCTCCGCCCTTATTATTTTAATATAAGGAGTTTATCCATATGAAAGAAATCCTTGGCGGATATGTTCTCCCGATATTTTTCGGAATCATGGGACTTATAACATTTGTTCTGTACGGAACAGATAAACGCAGAGCAATAAAGCATGAATGGCGGATCCCGGAAAAGGTTTTGCTTGGTCTTGCAATAGGCGGAGGCTTTATCGGCAGCTGGATAGGTATGTATGTCTTCAGACATAAAACCAGACATATTAAATTCTATATAGTTTCCACTATAAGTTCACTGCTTTGGCTAATGCTGTGGGGCTGGCTTCAGACAGAGATAAAATAAAACGGACCGACCGTATTTTCTGATTTACTGCATTTCATTACGGTCAGGTCCGTTTTTTATTTCACGTTTTTGATTATCACAGTATTTTCCGCTGAATATTTCTTCTTTGACTCGCAAAAGCCTGACTGTGCAAATATTTCAAGCTGATTTGAAACCGTGCAGGGAATATCGTAATGAAAATACTTTCCCTTCGGCTTTCCGGCATACAGTCTTTTATATATGGCTGAAAAATATTCTTCGATTTGCTGCGCATTTTCAGTTTCATCAGGTATCATATAGTCGCATTCAATATAAACTCCGCATTTTTTCAGACAATAACATTCCCGACAGCCGCCGACCTCTTCAAGCATATGACAGTCGTATGTATCCGCTCTCTCGGTAAAAAATCTGACATTTCCTCAAGCATAACATCGCCCTCTTTAGTATTATTTTCTGATATGCGAAAGCCTTGCAAGAAATTTGTCCGCTTGTTTTCTTGAATTGAAAATTATAACTTTAATGTTGGGATAATGCTTTAACAGTTCTTCCGTAGGCTTGACCTGAGTCTTATTGAAATTCCATATGTATTTCATAAATTCAAAATCAAGCTTTTCATTACAGCCCTCCGTAATATCGGGACGACCGCCTTTTTTTATCATGCCTTTTAACATACGCCGAATATAACCGGATATGCACTTATAACGGCTGAGTCTGTACCAAAAAACAAGATCTGCGCGTTCTAGGCGGATATCCATTGTGCTTTTATAATGCCCGTCTATTATCCAGCGGTCTGTATCAATGACCTCCTGCTGCTTTCGGCGAAAAACCTCCCTGTCCTCCTCGATCCAACCCGATTTCCAGAAAAGGTTATCGAGATGGGTAACAGGAAGACCGGTGATCTTCCCCAGCCGTCTTGCAAATGTCGATTTTCCCGAAGCCGAACAGCCGATTACCATTATGCGTTTGTATTTAAACATTATATTCCTCTTTCAAAATAGCATACATCATTCTGTCTGCCTTTTTTCCGAAAATGTAAACCGCTTTTCGCTGAACTCCTTCAAGCATGAATCCTAGTTTTTCCAAAGACTTCTGAGCTGCAATATTCAGACTGAGCGTATTCGCTTCAACACGTTCCATACCGAGCTGATCAAATGCATAATCGAGCATCAGCTTCACCGCTTCTTTTCCATATCCTTTGCAGCGGTGTTCAAGCTTGTTGATACCCATTCCGATATCGCATTTTCTATTTGTACGATCGATATTCTGCAGAGCCACATCTCCGATAACCTCTCCGCTGTTGAGAAATATTCCAAGCCTGACGTTTACTCCGCCCTGCAGGCTTTGAATTTCATCAAACCAGCTGTCAGCCTTTTCAGCCGAGTGACCTATGTTTAACTCCTCCGCAGGATTTTCAAAATCGTATTCAAATTCATCCCAGAGCTTTCGGCAATGCTCACGCTCAAGAGTTGAAAGATAGATATTTTCTGACTGCAATTTCATTGTATATACCTCCTAAACAGTGACCCGCTTATGCTTCCGATGCCGTCTGAGGCAAAGCCGCTTTTTTCATTTTTGTAGTCTGTCTCTGAGCCATTACCAGCTCATAATATACTCCTTTTGCTCTCATAAGCTCGTTATGAGTACCGAATTCGGCAAGCCTGCCCTTGTCCAGCACGATAAGACGGTCAGCGCTGCTGAGTGTCGAAAGCCTGTGAGCAATGGCGATAGTAGTTCTACCCTTTGTAAGCTTTCCAAGCGCCTCCTGTATCTGCTTTTCGGTCTGGGTATCAAGCGAGGCTGTAGCTTCGTCGAGAATTATTATCTTGGGATCATGAAGTATTGCTCTTGCTATTGCAATTCTCTGTCGTTCTCCGCCCGATAGCTGATAGCCCTTGTTGCCTACTCTGGTGTTATATCCATCGGGAAGCTTAGTTATAAAATCGTGGGCGTTTGCAATTTTCGCCGCCTTAATAACCTCCTCAAATGTTGCGTCAGGCTTTGCATAAGCGATATTTTCAAGAACGTTGCCGTCAAAAAGAAAGGTTTCCTGCAAAACTACTCCTACCTGAGAACGAAGACTCTGCTGAGCAATTTCCTTTATGTTAACTCCGTCTATACGTATCTCTCCCTGAGTGCAGTCATAAAGACGGAGTATAAGATTTATCATTGTGGATTTGCCTACCCCCGAATGACCTACGATACCGATCATTTCTCCCTGATTTATCTTACAGGTTATGCCTTTAAGCACAGGATTATATACCTTGTAGCCGAAATAAACGTCATCGAATTCAATTTCTCCCTTAATATCAAGCTCAACCGGATCTTCTGCATCACGGACATCAGTTTCCTCGTCGAGAATTTCAAATACTTTACCGGCTGAAACCGAAGTGTCAGCAAGATTCCTCGGGATCTGTATCAGCCAGCGGAGCGGCTCATAAAGCATAGCCACATATGTAGTAAACTGTATCAATGCTCCTAAGCTCATCTCGTTTCCGAGGATCATATTACCGCCGAAATACAGAACAAAGAAATTACCTAAAGTTAATATGAATTCGGAAACAGGCATAGTAAGATACCACATAATTTCCGCTCTTACAGCGCTTTTTGCCCACTGCTCTGAGCATTCGGAATAACGCTGAATTTCCCTTACCTCGTTTCCGTAAGATTTTACTACTCTTATTCCGTTAAGAATATCATGCAGTGTTTCTCCGTGAGAAACACCTTTCTTCCATACCTTAGTATAGCGTATAGCCATCGTATCAAAGAGCTTGCTTATAATTATAAAAACTATTGGAACCGGAATTACAGTCATAAGCGCAAGCCGCCAGTCCATAACAAAAAGAAGTACGCCGATTATTATCAAAGAGAGGATTTTTACAATAGCGTCCTTTCCGTTTGCTGTAATAAAATCCTCCAGCTTTGCGGCGTCGCTTGATACACGGTTTATAAGCGCTCCGGCAGTACGCTTTGAAATCGAGCTCATGGAAAGCCTCTGAGATTTCTCAAAAACGTCCTGTCTAAGATCCCTGCCCAGATTAAGCGCTACCTTAAAGCTGTTCTTCATATTGAAAAATTCAAATATCCCTGCAAACAGAAGCATAAGAATTATTGTGACAACAACAGCGGCAAGTCCCGACCACTCCGCCGCTTTCGGGGTAACGTATTTATCAATAATTATTCTGTCAAGATAAGGCATTATAACCCAAAGAGCTTCTGAAAGTATTGTACAGATAACGGCAATAGCAAAATATTTTTTATACGGCGCTATCCTCTTTATCAGCTTGAGCATAGTCCTGCCCTTGCTTATACAGAAAATACATTTCTTTGCGCCATCTAACGGCAATCCGCATTTAGGGCATACCGGTTCTTCTTCATCTGTTTCATTTATGAATTCACCTGTTCTTGCATAGTAATCCAGCAGCTTAAGAAGCTCAGCAAACCTTAAAAACCTATCCTGTGTAAACGCACAGAAGCAAACAGTTTCACCCTCAGCAGTAATTCCCCAAGCCATTGAGGTTCCTATTTGCTGCCGGCATTCAAATTCAGAAAAGTCCGAAATTTTGTACTCATTAACTATTTTTTCATCTATATATATTATTATTTTAGTCCTTGTAACACAGAAATGACCGTTGACCTCTTCTCCGCTGCTGTTAAAATTAAAGGGCAGCGAATATATTATACCGTCGTCTGCATTTTCAGGCTTTGATGTGCATAAATTCATTTTTTATCAGCTCCTTTGCCGAAAATTATTCATGTGTTACTATATGGCATATTCCATTGTCGGTTACAGGCAGCTTTTCTGCAAAAAAAGTCGGAAAAGCCTTGTATTCCGAAAGTCTGTCAATAGGCAGCCAAAACATTTTTTCCTTAACGCCGCCCTCACAAACGCTATTGCAGTTAAACTCCGTTATTTCTCTTTGCTTCATAAGATAATAAAAAGTTATCTCATGACAGCTTTTTGAGAAAAGAGCATCGTTTTCTTCGCCTTTAAAAAAGTTTTCATGGATAAACGCAAGACGGTCTATCTCATAATTCACGCCAGTTTCTTCATAAACCTCACGCACTACCGCCTGTTCAGAGGTTTCACCGTGATGAATTGCGCCGCCTACTGAGTAAAAGTAATCATCTCTGTCATTGCCTGCAAAAAGCACGCATCCGTTTTCAATAATTATCGCTGCTGCACGAAGTCTGAACAATCGCTCGCTGTCAGAAAAACCAATATTATATTCTTTCATTTTCTCCTCCATCAGTTTATATTCCGACTGATAATTATGTAAACATTTCAAGCACCAGCTGACTTTTCTTATCAAGCTTATGAATATCGGGACAGAAATACTTATTTCCGTCGGCGTCGTTGACATAAAGATAATCATAGCCTATCATACGGAAATTCTGATACCAGTCCCGTATGCATATAGTTTTCTCTCCCGAAGTCGTATCCGCCTTTACAAATATTGCTCCGTGCATATTATCCTTTATACTGTAAACCTTTGTAATTTCAGGCATATAGTATTTATATTCAAGATATGTGTCCAAGATTTTGTACTGTTCTTCCGGCAGCTGAGCCATATCCCTGATAACTCCGATCTCTCGGAACTCCTTTTCGGAATTTTCATAAGACAGGCTTATATATGTTGTTTTTGAAAAAAACGGTATAAGTCTTGTGGGGTTGACCTTATAATAAACCTTACCGTTATAGTCAAGAGTAAGGTAGCCGCTTTTCTCCTTAGAAAGCTTGATTTTTGAGCAGTCAAGCAATGTAAGCTTATCGACCTCGTAAACTTCTTCTGTATTTGTTTGTGTCATACATTCACGCTCCTATCTCAGTTTTTTCAGCAAGTATAGATTCAGATCATCATTATTTTTGCACTCAGCGTACTGAGGGCAGACTTTATCTCCGTACCAAACTCCCGAACCGTCCGGAATATATCCGCGCTTAACATATAATCGCTGTGCGCTTCCGTATCCGCTGTGAAGTCCGACTCCAAGATATACTGTATCGGAATATTCTGCGGATAGCTGTTCGGCAATATCCATTAGCTTTGAACCTATTCCCTTCTTACGGAATTTTTCCAATACGGCGAAATCAATTATCTCTGTATACCCTTTTCCTCCTAAAGCTCCCCATTTGCAGTCGGGATAAATATTTATATATCCCGCCGGACTTCCAAGGTAATCAGCAGCCAGCGCGATACACTTTTTATCCTGCATATCTTTTAAACGCATTAAAAACTTTTCTTTATTGGTGTCCCAGCCCTGAGAGTTTTCTTCCGCTGCAAACTGTTCAGCATCTTCAGATTTAAGTAATCTTATAGTAATCCTGCTGTCATTATAGTATATCATACAAAACCTTTCTGCAAAGTATTTATTCTTCCCCTGCCTTAAAATTATAAATCGGTTTGATTATATCGAGAATTTCAGCAGTGTCACCGATATTATCAACAATATCCTCCATCGTTTTATAAGCCATAGGACTTTCGTCAAGCGTTCCCGCATTAACAGAAGTTGTGTAGATACCGCTCATCTGCTTTTTAAATTCCGATACTGTAAGAGAATGCTTAGCCTGCGAACGCGAAAGCAGTCTGCCAGCCCCGTGAGGCGCAGAAAAGTTCCAGTCTGGATTTCCCTTTCCCTTGCAGATAAGACTTCCGTCCCTCATGTTTATAGGAATAAGCAGCCTTTCATCTTTTTTAGCGGAAACAGCTCCCTTACGCAGTATCATACTATCTGTATCAATGTAATTGTGAACAGTAGTGAACTGTTCAATTACATGAAGACCCATTCCCTTGATGATCTCGTCCATCATAGCCTGACGGTTTATCGCCGCAAACTCCTGAACTATTTTCATATCATGAATATACTGCTCAAAGAGCTCTCCCTCTGCGTAAGCCAGCTCTTTCGGGACAGAAGTACGCTTTGTGCTTTTCAGCTTTTTGATCTCAGCTTCAAGCTGCTTCTGCCTGCCCTCGGATTTCATTTTTGCAATAAGCTCGTTTACATCCGACTGCGACGATTTATTCAGCCTTCGGTAAGCCTCCTCCTGATAATATTTTGCTACCTCGACGCCTAAATGACGCGAACCGGAATGAATAACGATATAAACCGCTCCGTCCGAGCCTTTGTCAGCTTCAATAAAATGATTTCCGCCGCCTAAGGTACCGATACTCCTTTCCGCTCTGACAGGATTGATCTTATCGTAGCAGAAAAGCTTTGCTAAATCTATTTTCTCGCTGTATCTATGAGGCTTTTCCCTGATAGAAAAACCTGACGGTATCGCTTTGTAAATAAGCTTATCAAGCTGCATTACTTCAATATGCTTTTCCTTAAGTCTTACTGTTTCCATTCCGCAGCCAATGTCTACGCCAACAAGATTAGGCACTATTTTATCAGTAACAGTCATAGTAGTTCCGATCGTGCAGCCAGCTCCCGCATGAACGTCAGGCATGATCCTTACCGTCTGTTCCTGTGACATAGGCTGATTGAGCAGAGTAATGATCTGCGAAACCGCTCCCTCGTCAATGATTTCCGTAAAAATCTTTGCTGAGTTATATTTTCCCTGTAATTCCAGCATAATTTATTCCCCCTTGCTGTATATCTATGTTTTATATCTTTTATTATAGTTTTATTCCTGAATAAACTGAAGCGCCTCCGACTGAAGCTTATAAAGCTCATAATATTTTCCCTTAGTTCTTATAAGCTGGTCGTGCGTTTCCATTTCCTTCAGTTCGCCGTTTTCTATTACGCAGAGCATATCCGCGTCGCGCAGAGTAGAAAGCCTGTGAGCGATAGAAATAATAGTTCTTCCCTGCTTCAGCGAATCAATAGCCGCCTGAATTTTTCTCTCGGTACGGGTATCCATTGAAGCTGTAGCTTCGTCAAGAATAAGAATATTAGGCTTCTGTATTATCGCTCTTGCAATAGATATTCTCTGCTTTTCACCGCCTGAAAGAGAGATTCCTCCCTCTCCAACCTTAGTATTGTATCCCTCAGGAAGCTTTGTTATAAACTCGTGAGCGTTTGCTGATTTTGCAGCTTCTATAACTTCTTCCATTGTAGCTTTGGGATCGGCATAGCGTATGTTGTCGGCGATCGAGCCTATAAACAAAAAGGTTTCCTGTGATACTATCCCTATATTCCGTCTCAGATCCTCAAAGGCTATTTTTCTTATAGGAACTCCGTCAATAAGAATTTCTCCTCCGGTAACGTCATAAAGCCGTGCCATAAGATTTATTATCGTTGATTTTCCCGCTCCGGTTTTTCCGACTATTCCGAACATATGACCTGACTGAACCTTAAATGACACGTTTTTTATTATCGGGTGACCCGCTTCATATTCAAAAGATACGTTTCTCAGCTCAATATCGCCTTTCATATCCTTGATGTGGATCGGCTCGCTGTCCTCCTTAACAGTTGCTACTGCGTCGGTAATTTCAAACATTCTGGAAGCGGCATCCATACATTTTGCCCATCGGTCGCCTATCCATGTAAAAAAGTTAATAGGCTCCATTGCCATTTCAGTATATGAAATCAGCGCTGATAAAGCTCCGAAAAGTATATGTCCTTTAATTACCAATACCGCACCAAGACAGAAAACAAGTTTGTTTACTATTCTGTAAAACGTCCAGATAATCGGAACTGTATTAGCTATTCTTGAATTGATCCTAGAATTTATTACGAAAGCGTCGGTATTTTTCACACGATAGCGTTCAATTTCCGTATCTTCGCGGGCAAAGGATTTTACAACCCTCTGTCCGTTCATTACATCTGAAAGCACGGAGTTTGCAGAACGCATAGCAACATCAAATTTACGGTAAAGCTTGCGCTGATTGCGGTAAAATCTATTCTGAACTATTTCAATAACTGTAATGGTAGCTATAATTCCCAGAGAAAGCACAGGAGAAATAATAAGCATTATTACCGCTATACCAATTATTTTTACTACATTTGTTATACCGTATGGCACTATATCCGTAAAAAACCAATAGATATTCTGGCTGTCGCGGTCTACTCTTGACATAAGCGAACCTGTCTGCTTGCTGGTGAAAAAGTCCAGAGAAAGGCTCTGCATAGACGAGAATATTTTCACTCTCAGCTTATGCGTAACTATCGGTACTATCCTTGAAGTAATAATTCCTGAAACTATACGCATTATCATTCCGGAAAGATTTATTGCCGCTATTATAAGAACTATCATTAGAATTTTACCGTAATACTTCCCGCCCTCTGCAAGAACGTCGTCATAAAGCATCTGTGCTCCGAAAATAGGCGACAGTACGGCGAAAACATTACTAAGCACAATAGTCAGCAAAATCAGAAATACCGCTGTTTTAAAATCCCTGAACATTGACAGCAGACGTTTGAAAACCGAACGGCGGTCAACGCACCTGGGGCATACAGGTCGGTTTGGATCGGGAAAAGGCTCTCCGCATATCGGACAATGAGTTTTTATACCCTCCAGCAGAGTATCGTCTATAGGCTCTCCCTTTACCGTTGAATTTACTCTCTGTGAAAACTTTTCAAATTTATCAGCATAGCCAAGTGAAAATCTCGCAGCCGGAAATTCCTCGCCGCTTCTGTTTTTTATCATTAGCCTGGCAGAATTGGCATGCCTGTCAACATACATTTCCTCGATATCAGCCAAATCATATTCGCTGTACCCGGAAACAGTAAATTCGATCAGATTTTTGCGCTTTGAACCTCTTTTCATCTTTCCGTATTTTTCATATCCGCTCAGTATCGACAGCGTTTCCTTTGTAAAGGTTATGTACACATCAATATAACAGCCGTCTCCGTCAAGATCCGATTTAACACAGTAAAGAAGTTCGTCCGTCATAACTCCGCGCTTTAAAAGCTCAGTTTCGGCAAGCGCAGGCAATACGTCAAAAAACTTCATATATATAACCATTCCTTTCTGAAATATACGTTCTGCGCTTATAGATCAATACGCAGTCCGCTCCCTGAAATTGTAATTTCAAGCCTCTCAACTTTTCTCTTTTCTAATAGTCTTGTGCTGAAAATACGCAAAAAGACCCCTGATTCGGCACATCAGAGGTCATAATTACTGCATATACAATTATCCGTAAAAACTAAAATATCAGCAACGAACAAAAAACGCAGGTAAAACAACATCTGACATAAACAAATTATTGATATCATTAAATATATTACTTTTTGTCATTTTACCCACCCCTTTCTTTATTTTAGTTTAACAATCATGTTTTATAGTATAAACCCTTATTATTATTTTGTCAAGTTCTTTTCTAATATTTTTTTCTTTTTGCCTACACAAACAGGAAAATATTTTTCCGTAAGCCATGCTAAAGGGAGAATAATTATAAATACCGCCGCTGCCATAATAAACCTGTAAACATCATTTTTGCTTTTAAGAGCGGGAATAAAATGCTGGATAAATCTTATTATCGGAACGTGAAATGCAATATATACCAATGTATTTCTTCCTACATAATTGAAGATCCATGCAGCCTTTGAAAAAAGTTTATAATCCGACAGCTTCATTACTGCAAGAGCGAATGAAAGTGATGTGCAGAACGCCGAAAAGAAAAATATGACCGGCTTTCCGTATCGGTTGTTTACCATTGAGATCCTGCTGTTTTCCGACGAAGCCCATGCACCCAGAAGCAGAAGTGCCTCAGAAACGGCGAAAATTATCCACGTCTTTTTAAAGCAGGCTTTTACTGCTTCTATATTTTTCATAAGTAAATATCCGCCGAGATAAAATACAAAAGCACTGAAAGCGACCTGCCAATGCCACACGCCCCATTGCTTGTCTGTTATAATTCCTGCTGTAAATGCCAGACCGTATACAAATGCAGATATGCCGATTAAAGCCGAATCCTTATCAGAAGCTCTGCTTATAACAAAAAACAGAATATCGGTTAAAAACAGGCAGGTGATAAACCATGTTGTATTAGAAGCCATTTTAAATCCGCTTTCAACATTTGATACCAAAACTCCTTTAAACAGGTCGGTAAATGACTGATACGAAACTTCGGAAAGCTGACGGTTTACATACCAGAGCGGAGCAACGAGAGCGTTAAGACAGAAATATGGTATTATCAGACCCTTTATCTTCTTAAATGCATACCTGAAAAAGTTAGTTTCTTTATTAAACACAAAGGTCATTCCTGAAATAATAAAAAATGCCGGCATATGAAAGCTGAATATATATTTTCCGATATACTGGTCAGACAGCGAATGTCCCCATACTACAAAAAACATCATTATACCCCTTAAGGTATCAATCCATTCAATACGGCTTCGATTATTCACACTTATAATAAACACCTCAAATATGAATTATTTTGTTTTAAGTATAATTCATATTAAGCTTTATGTCAATAAAAGATTCAAATAATAAACCCAAACGTACAGTAACAGCAGATTTTTAATGTACGGATATCATTTAAAGTTTCTGCGGGAATAATATAATTTTTATCTCCTTTCCCAGGTGCAAGACGAGTAAAATATAAATCAAAATCAGTCTTTGCGTTTGTAATCAAATATAAATTGACTTTCATTATTAAAAATAGTATAATAAAAATATATAAATTACAAGGAGGTTATTTTATGGATTCATTGATCAAGCTGCTTAAAACCAACGCCCGACTTTCCAATGCCGAGCTTGCGGTAATGCTCGATAAAACAGAGGAGCAGGTAGCCGCAGATATAGCCAAGCTTGAATGTGACGGCATAATTAAAGGCTATTCTGCTATTATTGACGAAGCCTCGATCGACAGCAATGCGGTTTTCGCACTTATTGAACTGAAGGTCACTCCTCAGTCACAGAGCGGCTTTGACGAAATTGCCGGAGAGATCTCGTCACATGAGCAGGTCGAATCCGTAAGACTTATGTCAGGTGGATATGATATACTTGTTTCTGTTACAGGAAACAACATCCGTGACATTTCACAGTTCGTATCTCAAAGACTTGCGGCTATCGACGCCGTTCAGTCAACGACAACTCATTTTGTACTGAAAAATTACAAAGAAAACGGAATTATTATAAACAACGATGAAACCGACGAAAGAGGAATGATCTCTCCATGATGGATTATGATATGCTGCTTTCAAAAGAAGCGGTAAAAATGAAACCCTCAGGCATAAGAAAATTTTTTGATATAGCTCAGACTGTAGAGGGAGTAATATCTTTGGGGGTCGGTGAGCCGGACTTCAAAACTCCCTGGAAGATCAGGCAAACGGCTATTGAAACTCTCGAAAAAGGCAGGACGGTCTATACTGCAAATGCAGGTCTTATAGATTTGAGAAAAGAAGTTTCGGATTATTTTAAGAGAACTATTCACAGCAGTTACGATCCGGAAAATGAAATACTTATTACGGTAGGAGGCTCTGAGGCTATAGACTTGGTTATACGGGCAGTCGTAAATCCCGGCGATGAGGTTCTTGTCGTAGAACCCTGCTTTGTATGCTATTCTCCTATTATTTCACTTATGGGAGGCAAGCCCGTAACTATTGAAACAAAAGCTGAGGACGGCTTTAAGCTTACTCCTGACGAGCTGAAAGCAAAAATTACGGATAAGACAAAGCTATTGATAATGCCCTTTCCCAATAATCCGACCGGAGCGGTAATGCATAGGGAGGAGCTTGAGGGTATTGCAGAGGTTCTGCGCAATACAAACATACTTGTTGCCTCAGATGAGATCTATTCCGAGCTTACATACTCAGGAAATCACTGCTCAATTGCGGAACTGGACGGAATGAAGGAGCGTACTATAGTAATAAACGGCTTTTCAAAAAGCTTTGCTATGACCGGCTGGCGTCTGGGCTTTATGGCGGGACCTGAAGGAATAATGAAGCACATTCTAAAGCTTCACCAATATGCAATAATGTGTTCCCCTACTGTAAGCCAGTACGCTGCAATCACCGCTTTGAAGGAATGCGGTGATGACGTCGTAAAAATGCGCAGGGAATACGATATGCGAAGAAGATATGTCGTTGACGCATTCAATAAGCTTGGGTTGGAGTGTTTTACGCCTATGGGTGCTTTTTATGTATTTCCAAGCATAAAATCAACAGGACTAACCAGCGATGAATTCTGCAATAAATTAGTTTTTTCAAAAAAGGTAGCAGTAGTACCCGGAACTGCTTTCGGCGAATGCGGAGAGGGTCATATCAGAGTTTCGTACGCTTATTCGATCAATCACCTCAGAGAAGCAATAAAACGTATCGGCGAATTTCTTGAAGAACTGAAGGAAAGCTCCAATGATAAATAAAACGCTTACTATAAAAGCATACGGAAAACTTAATCTATTCCTTGATATAACCGGAAAAAGAAGCGACGGCTATCATCTGCTTCAGACAGTAATGCAGTCGGTATCGGTTTTTGATACGCTGACCTTCATTTTATCAGACGGAGAAGGTATCGAGCTTAGATGCGGCGCCGATGACTTTCCTTTAGATAAACGCAATTTGATATGGAAGGCTGCTGAAGCCTTTTACAAATACATAGGTATAAAACAGCCTTGCAAAATAACCGCCGAAACGAAGAAAAACATACCTTCTATGGCAGGAATGGCAGGCGGCAGCGCAGACTGTGCAGCTGCACTTATCGCACTAAATGAATTATCAGATGCAGGACTAAGCCTATCCGAGCTTTGCAGGATCGGCGTCAAGCTAGGAGCAGACGTTCCTTTTACGCTGACGGGAGGAACAGTGCTTTGTGAAGGGATAGGAGAGCAGCTTACGATCATTCCTAATGTTCCGGAAATGTATTTTGCGGTAGTCAAACCTCAGATCAGTATTTCAACCCCGGAGGCTTACAGAATTTATGATTCTTCTCCGCATATAAACCATAAAAAGTACCCTGATTTTGAAGCGGCTTTAAAATCGTCAGATCTATACGGTATCTCTGAAAATATTTACAATGCTCTGGAGATCGCTGCGAATTTTGATGAGATAAAAAAAGCAAAGAACAAAATGTTAGAGTTCGGCGCTCTGAATGCGATGATGACCGGAAGCGGTTCAGCGGTTTTCGGAATATTCAATAAACGTACTGACGCGGAAAAATGCATTCAGCAGATGTCAGACTACAGCTTTTCTGAAGTGCTTACGCCGGTTCAAAAGGGCTGGGAAATAGTAAAATAAAAAATTATGAGGTGAATTAATTGAATAAAAAATGCAAGGTATGCGGGTATAAATTCAAAAGCAGTGATGAGATTATCTGCCCTGAATGTTTTACTTCAAGAGAGGACGATATTTCCTGCAACAGGTATACAGACGATTTACACACTCACAGCTGCGGCTATAATTCTGATAATTCCAATACAGACAATTCAGGGAATGATATATTTGAGGAATTTGACAATAAAGAGAGATCATTTATTGATGATCAGCGCGGAGATGAAGCAGATAATCCTATCCCCTCCAGCACTTATAGCAAAAGTTTATACGGATCATCTTCAGATATGTCTTCAAGGCAGCAAAAACTTGAGGCGCTTAAGAATACCGGCAGCTTTTCTTCAAACTCTGCGCCAGGCAATTACAGCGATCGCAGTTTTAATTCCGGCTTTAATTCGCAGCAGCCCTTTGGATACAAACCTAACGAAGCAATAAACTTCCAATCCGTTAAATTTAATTCTAAAAAAAGAAATCAAGGCTGTCTGATCTCCCTTATATGCGGTTTTCTAATACCGCTTCTGGTAATAGTCACTGCTAAATTTAAAAATGTGAATAATGATAAATATGATTACCGTTACGATCATGATTTTAATATTGATTATTCTTTTGTAGAGCCTGATATAAGTTTGCCGGATATGAGTATTGCGGATTTTCCCGATCTGCACTCTGCAAACTATGAAAGCTCCGACGGATCGTTTACGCTTACTCTCAGCAATGCCGAAAAGTTCAATTTGATCAGCCTTGGAGAAAACGCTGATAACGTAATATTACATGACGAAAGTTACAGTAATAAAGAATGGCGTTTTGTGGAATTTGATTTATCAATCAACAATACTGACAAAATCCTGATCGATAACGTTAAGATCACAGCTGATGACATCGGCGGAAATATAATTTCAGAAGGTACTATTATTAACTATAACGGCTATGACGGATATTATGAGAATTGTCAGTTTATCGTTCCGTCGGACGCTTTTACTATAAATATTAACATTCCTGTGGAAAACGAAAGCAATTCAGTAGAAAATGCTGAACTTGAGATGTATAACTACCAATTTATGACGAAAGACGAGAATAATAATGCAGAATAATCTTCTTGAACGATGTATGCTGTGTCCCCGCAGCTGCGGAGTTAACCGCTATGAAAAAAACGGTTACTGCGGCGAAGGTTCAGCTGTAAGGATCGCCAGAGCGGAGCTTCATTTTTGGGAAGAGCCTTGCATAAGCGGTAATAACGGTTCAGGAACAGTATTCTTTTCAGGCTGTCCGCTAAAATGCTGCTTTTGTCAGAATTATGAAATATCTGCCGAAAATAAAGGCTTTGAAATTTCCGTCAAACAGCTTGCTTCAATATTTATAATGCTTCAGGAAAAGGGAGCCGAAAATATTAATCTTGTTAATCCTACGCACTTTGTACCTCAGATACTTTCTGCGCTGGATTTATGCGGCAGCAGACTGAACCTGCCTATAGTATATAACAGCGGAGGATATGAAAAGACAGAAACCCTTGAGCTTCTGAAAGGATATATAGATATATTTCTGCCTGACCTAAAGTATTACAGCAGCGATATAGCCTTTAAATATTCTAAAGCTAAAGATTATTTCAGCCGCTGTTCTGAAGCGATAATAAAAATGCATCAGATAACAGGAGATCCTGTATTTGATAAAAACGGAATGCTTAAAAAAGGAGTTGTCGTTCGCCATCTTATTCTTCCCAGCTGCAGACATGATTCCATCAAGCTGATCGAATGGCTAGGAAAAACATTTCGCAGCAACGAGATACTTGTAAGCCTTATGAGTCAGTATACGCCTGTTTTCAAAGCGTCCGAGTTTAAAGAGATAAACAGAAAAACTACAACGTTTGAATACAACTCGGTCGTAAGTGAACTTCTTAAACACGATTTTAACGGGTACTATCAGGAAAGATTTTCAGCCGACTGCGGTTTTATCCCGGAATTTTACGGAAATTTATATTTTGAAATTCCGGAGCTTGCGGCTGACATTGATTTGTAAATATATTGTCATTAATTGACCTTGACTTTTTAGGTAAACCGAGATATAATATATTTGTCAGAATGCACAATTAATTTTAAACATTACTGACATCATTCACAAAAACTTATAACTCAATCTTTCAGATATTGAAAAGAGGTAATGCCAATGTCAAAAGCGATCGGTTCAAAATACCGTATTGAAACCTCAAAGGAAGCTCAGGAGTATTTTGAATTTGTAAAAGATCTGCTTGACAGCGATGTTGTAAAACAGATGAAAAATTTCCGTCATCATTACAGCACAACTTGTTATCAGCACTGTCTGAACGTATCATATTATAATTATCTTGTATGCCGTAAGCTCGGACTGGATTCAAAACAAGCCGCGAGAGCCGGTTTGCTTCACGATCTCTTCCTTTACGATTGGAGAGAAAGAGAACGTCAGCGCGGTGAAAAACCTCACGGAATGCGTCATCCTCATATTGCGCTTGACAACGCAAAGCAGAATTTTGATATTACAAAACGTGAAGCCGATATGATAGTTAAGCATATGTGGCCGCTTACGATCAAGTTTCCCCGATATGCCGAAAGTTATGTAATTGTAATGATAGACAAATACGCCGCAGCACTTGAGATAGGTACTCACATTTCCAATGTTGTTAAGGAAAAATGCAGAAGCTTTTCAAAAAACAAAAGCTATTCTGCATAGATCGTTTATTTATCAGGTATTTAAAAACAGCCTTCTTATGATCTAATAGTAATTTTACTATTGAATCGTTCGGAGGCTGTTTTATATTACTGAAACTCTTCTGATATACAATATGCACAAGTTCATTCAATATTTTTGTGCAATGTGTATACTATTTGCGGCTATCCATATACTCCCATATTGACTTTTTAATTAAATCTGATTTATTGATAATAAAATCATCTGTCTAAACCTTGGCTGTTATCTAATAAATTAATACATTTAACTAAAAAATCAGCCTTGCTTATTCCCTTTTCTTTACAATAATTTGTTATCTGTTGATTAATTTCTGTTTTAATTCTGACATTAAATTGTACATAGTTCCTTTTATTATATTCATTTTTATACGCTGTCGTATTTGGTTTCAATTTGTGCATATTGTCCATAAAAACACCTGCTTTTATATTATTATTTGTGCGTATTGCTATTATTTTATTTGACTATTTTCAAACACTATATACCATATATAGTGTTTATATCTGATTTTTCAAGCTTATAACTGCATATACATCAGACACTGAAATTCACTTCATATCCTGAATAATAAACGGCAGTTCTACAACAAAGCATACGCCGCCCTCGTAAAGGTTTTCAACATATATCCTTCCTCCGCACAGATCAATTATGCGCTTAACCAAAGCCAGACCCAGACCGTTGCCCTCGTTTTTTCTTGAATGATCTCCCTGATAAAACTTCTCAAATATTTTTTCTTTTGCCTCATGAGATATTCCTATTCCGTTATCGGATATTCTGACAGTTATATTGCTTTCCGTCCTGTAAAGCTGAACCTTTATTACACCGTTATCAGGCGTAAACTTTATCGCATTGTTAATAATATTCTGCCATATCTGACCCATCAGTTCTTCATTGCCGAAATAGTAGATATCATCAAGAGCAATATCAAGATTTATATTCTTCTTGGACCATTCAGGCTCCAGCATAAGAATTATCTTTCTGAACTGTTCGTCAAGCGAAAATCTAGTCTTATTCGCTATTGTCGTTTGATTTTCAAGCTTTGAAAGATTCAGAATATTTGAAGCTAGCTTCGATAGCCTGGTTGTTTCGTCAATTATTATCTGAGTATATTCACACCTGTCGCTGTCTGAAAGCGAATCGTCCTGAAGCAGCTTGGCAAAACCCTGTATAGAAGCCAGGGGAGTTTTGAATTCATGCGATACATTGCTTATAAAATCCCCTCTCAAAGTTTCGATACCCGAAAGCTCCTCCGCCATTCGGTTAAAGTTTCTGGTAAGCGTTCCGTATTCAGCGTCAAGCGGCTCGCGTACCCGAACTGAGAAATTTCCTCTTGCTACCTCTGTTGTGGCCTTATTGAGATCCCTGATAGGCTGAAGTATAGTGCGGCTAATAAAAGCAGTAATTACAGTTCCGAGAATAATGCATACTATAAAAGCTATAATAACCACAAAGTTGACTACCCAATACACGTTTTCTTTTGCAAAGCTGTCAATTTCAACATACTCTCCGTTAACTACAGTAACCGCAGTAACATTAGGAAGCACGCCGGAAGCTTGAATAACCGTTCCCTTATCATTAAGCTCGTCCTTTATTCCTTTCAGCGACTTGTCCCCCGGGTCAATTTTTTTAACGGAAAAGGAGCTGTTGGTACAAAGATTTATTATTTCGTCGGTGGTATACTTCCCCAAAGTTTCCAGCTCGTCCATTGAAGAGGTTACAGAACGAAGCTGCTGCTCCGAATTATCCTCCATAATAGGACTGAATATCAGCAGCAGGGCAGAGATCGAAATAGAAGCGGAAACAAGCATAACGACAAAAAACATAAGCGCCATCTTAAACTGTAAACTTGTTTTCAACCCTCTTCCCTCCGATCTTTTAGTTTGAAAGCTTTACCGCTTTATATCCCAAGCCTCTTACCGTTACAATTTCAAAGTCTCCGTTTCCGCTGTAACGCTCTCTGAGACGCTTGATATGAACATCTACCGTTCTTTCATCAACCTCTTTCTCCATTCCCCAAAGCTCGTCAAGCAATTGACGGCGAGTAAAAATTTTATTTGGATAGGACAGAAGCTTAAAAAGAAGCATAAACTCTTTCTGAGGTATCGTTTCGCCGGGTTCTCCGTTAAATGACACAGAAACAGCGTCATAATCAAGAGTACAGTTCCCTATAACA
The DNA here is from genome assembly GCA_900543145.1 of uncultured Ruminococcus sp. Lineage (GTDB taxonomy): Bacteria > Bacillota > Clostridia > Oscillospirales > Ruminococcaceae > FB2012. The sequence continues at coordinate 48,341 of UQPZ01000001.1, read as the reverse complement.
AGCGAATGCTCCGACGCCATTCTTGCACGTCTTAGTAACGCTCCTACTCTTAAAATCATCTCGTTTATGTCTATAGGCTTTACCATATAATCGTCAGTTCCCGCCATAAAGCCCTTCTGCTTGTCCTCAAAGCTTTCCTTTGCGGTTACCATTAATATAGGAATATCATATTTCGCCTGTCTGAGCTGACGGGTAAGCTCGTATCCGTCCATATTCGGCATCATAATATCAGATATTATCAGATCAATATTTGTTTTTTCAAGCACGTCAAGCGCCTTTTCACCGTCCTCAGCGGTAAACGGTATGTAGCCGTTCTGCTTCAAGGCGGCGGAAATCAGCCTGCGCAGACTTGAATCGTCCTCTACTACCAGTACCTGAAACATACATTCACTCCCTTTTAACGTATAAGAACAATAATTTCTGCCAATAATAAATACTGAAAAAGCTATATTCCCCAACAACTTAATTATACCAGCTATTTATGAAGTTGATATTAACGTGACCCTAAAATGAAGTAATAAAAAGTTAACAATTTTACCTGCCGCATATCCAAAAAAGCACCCTGAAATTCATATTTGGTTCACACAGGACTGTTATTATATAAATGTCAACAGGGAACGCATGAATAAAATATGCTCCGCCGCTTATAGCTTACGGTTTTGACAACTGATAAAACTTAAAGTTCAGTCCGTAGTTCACTTCCCTCAAGCGATTCCCCAAGTCGCATATTATAAAGGTTCTGCACTTTAAGTTTTACCAATTGTCAAATGTTGATAGAAATTTTCCCTTTCATAATTCTATAGAAAATTAATGCTCATTACAGCCGATAGTAGTGAGCATTAATTTTTTGTTATATATTTTCTTTTCCACGAATTCAAACAAACAGCTGACAAAACGACGATCTAATATTTCAGTTTGTACCCTCTATTTCCGCAAGCAGCCGGTTTTTCACATTCCATAGCTTTTGAGAGAGATCCACATAATAAGTGTGAGGATTTTCAAAACGCTTTATTTCATCCCAAAGCGTAGCTACCTGAGCTCTGCAATATTCGCATATTTCATCATAGGACGGCTTTTTATAAACAAGATTACCGTCTTTGAAAATCGTTTTCTGCAGCTCCAAAGCATAGAAATCAGTAATTTTTTTCTTTTTCCATGTATATGTCGGGTCAAATACAGTAAGCTCTTTGCTGTCGTCAATTACTTCGTCGTAAACGCAAAGCTGATCTGCTATAGCTTTTCCGCTCTTTCTGTCATACAGGCGGTACAGCTTTTTAAAATGAGGCGTAGTTATCTTTGCAACATTCTCCGAAACTTTTATTTTCGGAATGATCTTACCGTTTTCCTCAACTGCCGCAAGCTTATAAACGCCTCCGAAAACAGGGTGCGATTTTGAGGTTATAAGACGCTCGCCGACTCCAAACAGATCGACCTTTGCTCCTTGAAATATCATATCCCGAATAAGATATTCATCTAAAGAATTTGATGCTACGATCTTACAATCAGCGTATCCCGCACTATCTAGCATCTCACGAGCTTTCTTAGACAAATATGTGATATCCCCGGAATCGATCCGTATTGCTTTAGGTCTGAATCCATTCGGCTTCAACACATTGTCAAACGCCTTGACCGCATTGGGAATACCGCTTTTGAGAACATTATAGGTATCTACTAACAGCGTTACAGAATTCGGGTAGCATTCACAGTAGGTTTTAAACGCCGTATATTCGTCGTCAAACATCTGAATCCATGAATGAGCCATAGTTCCTGTTGCAGTAAAACCAAAAAGCTGGTCTGTTATCGTACAGGCGGTAGCGGAACAGCCTCCTATTCCCGCCGCTCTTGCTCCGAGTATAGCAGCGTCAGCCCCGTGCGCTCGTCTTGAGCCGAATTCAGAAACCGCTCTTCCGTCCGCAGCCCGAACTATTCTGTTAGCCTTGGTAGCAATAAGCGACTGATGATTTACTGTAAGCAAAAGATAGGTTTCTATAAGCTGAGCTTCTATAGCGGGAGCTTTTACTGTAATTATCGGTTCGTTGGGAAAAACTGCAGTTCCCTCCGGAACAGCATAAATATCTCCGGTAAATTTGAAATCCCTGAGATATTCAAGAAAGCGTCCGTCAAAAATATTTTTGCTTTTTAAATACTCTATATCTTCATCAGAAAAATGAAGATCTTCAATATACTCTATGACCTGCTCCAGACCGCAGGCAATGGCAAAGCCCCCGTTATCCGGTATCTGCCTGAAAAACAGATCAAAATAGGTTATTTTATCTTTCATTCCGCTTACAAAATATCCGCTTCCCATAGTAAGCTCATAAAAATCACAAAGCATTGTATAGTTCAGATTATTCATTTATCTACCTTCCTCTGTTTATTTCTTCCCAAAACCGTTATCTGCATTCCCTCCATAACGTCAAGACACTTTTCATGCAGAGCCTTATCAGCACCGGCTGTACAGCTTGCGTCAACAATAATTTCCGCCTCAGGAAGCGCAGCCTTGACCATTACGGCATTTGAAATAACACAGATATTTGAAACCAGACCTGCAAGCTCTACGCTTTCATATTCTTTCTGCTTCAGATATTCAGCCATTTCAAGCGACGGAAAAGTGTTTTTTTCAAATACCATATCGCACATAAGCCTTTGTTTAGCGGTTTTTCCGTATAGCTCATGTCCTCTTGTTCCCTTTATGCAATGAGGAACAGGGAGCTTTCTGCCCTCCTGAGTTTCATTATAATTATCGTAATGAGTATCGAGAGTAAACGCAACTGCGTCACCGTTTCTGCGGTACTGTGCAATTTTAGAAGCTATAATACTGTCAAGCCTTTCAGCTTCCTCAAATCCCAGCGAACCGTCTACAAAGTCATTCTGATAATCAACAACTATCAGCAGTTTCATTATATATCATTCCTTTCAAAAACAGGACGGAAAAATACTTCCGCCCCGTATGTTCAAATAGTTTGAGATCACTGCTGAAGCGAAAACCTTCTCGCATATTTCTCTATCTTTTCTTCATAATCAACAGGTCCGTTTTTATGAAGCTTATCAAGATATTCATGCTTTTTAAGATTATCGTAATGTACGTTATCGGCAATCAGATAAATCGCTATATTAGAACAGTGATCTGATATCCTTTCAACATTAGTAAGAATGTCAAGAAAATTGACTCCCATTTCAATATTGCATATTCCGTTTTTAGCCCTTTCAATATGAATAGATTTCAGCTCTTCGACAAGCCTGTCAACGACCTCCTCAAGAGGCTCGACAGAGGACGCTATATTCATATCACCCGTTCTTGTCGTTTCTATAGCCAGCCTTATTATTTCCCGTATCGCGTCAGAAATAACATTAAGCTCCTGCATTGCCTTTTCAGAAAAGCCTGATTCCTTTTCATATAATAGCTCGGCTGTTTCCATTATATTTATCGTATAATCCCCTATACGTTCAAACTCTGAGATCAAATGAAAGAGAGTAGTTACAGAACGGTTTTCATTTTCATTCAGACCGCAGTCATTAAGTTTTATAAGATACGAGCCTACCCTGTCCTCCAGCCTGTCAATAAGCTGCTCTCTCTCGTTTATCTTTTCTACGACCTTCAGATCATATTTATCGAATAGCGTTCTTACCGAATCAAAATTCTTCTGAGCATATACTCCCATCTGTACTACCGCCTCGGTAGCCTGAGCTATCGCTACGTTCGGAGTAACAAGAAATCTGTCATCAAGAAGATCCTCTTTTGTGAATCCGCCGTCCTCGTCGTCGTCATGCTTAGAATCCCGTACTGTAGCAACCGCAAGCTTTTCCAGAACCGTATAAAACGGAAGAAAAAGAATAGTGACTGAAACATTAAAAATAGTATGAAAATTTGCAATGCTGCCTGTATCAAAGCTGTTATTCCAGAAAGGCAGTCCTATAGTATATTGGAAAATATAAACAGCAATAAGAAATACTATCGTTCCTATAAGATTGAAATAAAAATGGATCATTGCCGCTCTTTTCGCATTCTTGGAAGCGCCTATGCTTGAAAGAAGCGGAGTAGCGCAGGTACCGATATTTGTTCCCATAATTATCGGAAATGCGGCGGCAAAGCTTATCAGACCTGTTTCAGAAAGCGCCTGCAAAATTCCGATAGACGCAGCGGAGCTTTGTATTACTGCAGTAAACAGCGTTCCTACCAAAACCCCAAGAACAGGATTCTTAAGAGCGGCGAAAATAGACTTGAACTGAGGCATCGTGGCAAGCGGCGCGATCTTCTCCTGCATTAGAAGCATTCCCGTAAAAAGAATACCTATTCCCATCATTATTTCACCGGCAGTTTTTGTTTTATTTCGCTTTGCGGTCATTATAATTATTATGCCTGCAACGGCAAGGATCGCAGAAAAATTCGACGGCTTGCACAGCTCGAGAAAAAGACCTCCTCCGGTATCTCCCTCAAGATTTGCAAGGCGCAGGATCTGAGTAGTTACAGTAGTGCCGATATTCGCACCCATAATTATTCCTACTGCACCTTTAAGCTTCAAAAGTCCTGCGTTAACAAGTCCCACAACAATAACTGTTGTTGCGGAGGAAGACTGTACTGCCGCAGTAACAAGAGCGCCGAAAAGTATGCCTGAGAAAACGTTGCTTGACATTTTTGCAAGAACCTTTTCCATCAAACCGCCCGAAGCCTTTTCTAGACCTGAGCTTAAAATCGTCATTCCGTACAGGAACAGAGCCAATCCGCCCGCCATTCCTACTATATTAAATATATTCAAAAGTCAACCATTCCTTTACTGATTTAGCGTATTTCAACAGAGCTTCAAACTTAATTCAATATGTACCGGAAAAATATAATAAACAAAGCCAAAGCCTGCATATCCTGCATATGCGACTTTGACTTTTCTATCTAATATTTTCCTGCAACTGTCAGACGGTTCAATGCACGTTTAAGCTTCTGCTCCGCTCTGTCAAACTCCTTTTGGCTGTTATAATTATCCAGCTTATTCTGTGCAGCTTCCCTAGCGCGTTCCGCCCTTCCGATATCAATATCTTCAGCCCATTCGACCGCTTCGGCAACTACAGTAACCTTTTCCTTTTCAGCTTTCAGAAATCCGGCTGAAACCGCTGCAGTTCTGAAGTCCTGACCATCCGCAAGAATTTTAAGCGGAGAAGGTACGATATTGGCAACATAAGGAGTATGCCCTGCAAGAATACCTACGTTTCCGGCAGGGGTTTTTGCAATTATCTGCTGTACATCTCCCTCAAAGAAAACTTTTTCAGGAGTGATTATCTTGAGCCTGAAATTCTGCATAAATAAAACTCCAATTTAATTTTTATCAGTCTGTTTAGCTTTCTCAACAGCCTCGTCGATAGTTCCTACAAACAGGAATGCCGATTCCGGCAGATCGTCATGTTTGCCCTCAATAATCTCCTTAAAGCCTCTGATAGTTTCCTTGATAGGAACATATTTTCCCTGCATACCGGTAAACTGTTCTGCAACGGAAAAAGGCTGAGATAGGAATCTCTGAATCTTTCTTGCTCTTGAAACCGTAAGCTTATCCTCGTCTGAAAGCTCGTCCATTCCCATGATCGCTATAATATCCTGAAGCTCTTTATATCTCTGAAGAATCGACTGAACCTCTCTTGCGACCTGATAATGCTCGTTTCCGACAATTTCAGGAGAAAGTATTCTGGAATTTGATTCAAGTGGATCGACCGCCGGATAAATTCCCAACGACGAAATACTTCTAGACAATACCGTAGTAGCGTCAAGATGAGCAAAAGTTGTAGCGGGCGCCGGGTCAGTAAGGTCATCAGCAGGAACATAAACCGCCTGAACCGAAGTTATAGAACCTTTTTTTGTAGAAGTGATCCTTTCCTGAAGCGCACCCATTTCCGTCGCAAGCGTAGGCTGATAGCCCACTGCCGACGGCATTCTTCCAAGAAGCGCTGAAACCTCCGAACCTGCCTGAGTGAATCTGAAAATATTATCTATAAAGAGCAAAACGTCCTGTCCTTCTACGTCCCTGAAATATTCAGCCATAGTCAGTCCTGAAAGACCTACTCTCATTCTCGCTCCGGGCGGCTCATTCATCTGTCCGTATACCAGAACGGTCTTATCAATAACTCCGGACTCGATCATTTCATTGTAGAGATCGTTTCCCTCTCGGGTACGTTCACCCACTCCGGTAAATACGGAAATTCCTCCGTGCTGCTTAGCAATATTGTTGATAAGCTCCATAATAAGAACTGTTTTTCCTACTCCCGCACCTCCGAAAAGTCCTATCTTTCCGCCTTTAAGATACGGAGCGATAAGGTCAACGACCTTGATCCCAGTTTCAAGCACCTCGTTTGAAGCCTTCTGTTCCTCATAGGAAGGCGGATCGCGGTGTATTTCCCACCTTTCCTTTGTCTGAGGAGCAGGCTTATTGTCTACCGGCTCTCCGAGAAGATTAAATATTCTTGAAAGCGTTTCCTTTCCAACCGGAACAGAGATAGCCTTACCTGTATCAATTGCATCAGCGCCTCTTACAAGACCGTCGGTAGAGCTCATGGCAATACATCTTACAATATCGTCGCCTATATGCTGAGCAACTTCAACAACCAGCTTCTCACCGTTGTTGTCTATTTCAACCGCATTGAGCAGATCAGGCAGACTGTCCTTTGAAAATCGGATATCAACAACTGCTCCGACTATCTGAACGACCCTGCCTTTATTTATTTCTCCCATCTGACTGACCATTCCTTTCATGAAACGAAAGCTTTAAAAAGCTTTCGCACAAGTCGATAAAAATCTATTCTTCCCTGAGCGAGCCAGAGCTTATCTCGTTGATCTCCTGAGTTATCTGCGCCTGTCTTGCACGGTTATAAAGCAGCGAAAGCTGATTTATCATTTCGTCCGCATTGTCGCTTGCCGACTCCATAGCCGTTCTTCTTGCCGCCTGTTCTGACGCAAAGGAATCGACTATCGCCGCGTACAAAATACCGCAGAGATACTGAGGCACCAATCCGTCGAAAACCTCCTCCGGAGATGGATCATACTCAGTAAGCGAACGCTTTCCTATATCAGAGCTTTCAAGATTTTCAACAGGAAGCACGGATACCTCCACCGGCTGCTGAGTAAGAGCCGAAACGAAGGTAGTATAAATAAGTTCTACCCTATCAAACTCCAAGCACCTGAATCTTACGATTATTTCATCGGCAATATCCATTGCCTCATATATATCCAGACTTTCCGCAATATTCGGATACCTGTCGGTTACATCGTAATCACGCTTGTCAAAATATTCGACCGCCTTTTTTCCTATTGCCATTATCGATACCTGTTCATTCTCAGACATCAGCTTTTGGATCCGCTGCTCCGCTATTTTAAGAACGTTGGTATTATAACCGCCTGCAAGGCCTCTGTCTCCTGCAATTACGATAAGGAGCGTAGTTTTTTTGAATTTCTTTTTTGTATATACCGATCTAAACGCCGGATCGCTTGAAATATCGCTCATAATATCGTAAAGCGTTTCAAAAAACGGCTGTACTGCTAAGGCTCTTTCCTTTGCCCGCCTTAGCTTTGAGGAAGCGACAAGCTCCATAGCCTTGGTTATCTGCTTAGTGCTTTCAACGCTTTTGATCCGACGCTTAACGTCTTTCATATTTGCTGTAGCCATAAAAGTTCACACCTCGGTCAACCGTCGACCAAAGCTTTCCTCCCTTTCAGAAATAGCTTATCTTGACTTTAAAAACTTATCAACAAATTCGCTCAGAGCTTCTTTCAGCTCTGCTTCGGTTTCAGCAGTCAGATCCTTTGTCTGTGAAATAGATTTAATTATATCGGGATGAGCCGAATCTATATGTTCAAACAGATCCTTTTCAAACTCGCTGACATCGCTTACCGCTATTTTCTTAAGGTAATTATTGATTACAGCATAAATTATTATAACCTGATGTTCAACTGAAAGAGGAGAATTTCTTCCCTGCTTCAGTACCTCAACTATTCTCTCGCCCTGTGCGAGTCTTTCCTTCGTATCCTTATCAAGGTCGGAACCGAACTGTGAGAACGCCTGAAGCTCTCTGTACTGAGAATAAAGCAGCTTCAAAGAGCCGGATACCTTTTTCATCGCCTTGATCTGAGCAGAGCCTCCTACACGGGAAACAGAGATACCCGGATTTACCGCAGGTCTTACTCCCGAGAAGAACAGCTCCGATTCCAGGAATATCTGTCCGTCGGTAATTGAAATAACGTTTGTAGGGATATAGGCCGAAACATCTCCCGCCTGTGTTTCAATAATCGGCAGAGCGGTTATTGATCCGCCGCCGTAGTCCTTATTTAGATTGCAGGCGCGCTCCAGAAGTCTTGAGTGAAGATAAAATACATCTCCGGGATATGCCTCTCGTCCTGTAGGCCTTTTAAGAAGCAGCGACATTGTACGGTATGCAACAGCATGCTTTGACAGATCGTCGTAAACACACAGTACATCCTTTCCCTGAAGCATAAAATGCTCAGCCATCGCAACTCCAGAATAAGGAGCAATATACTGAAGAGGCGCCATTTCAGACGCAGTAGCCGAAACAACTATAGAATAATCCATCGCTCCGGACTTAGACAGAGTATCGACAACATTTGCTACAGTAGAACGCTTCTGTCCTATAGCAACATATATACAGATAACGTCCTTGCCCTTCTGATTGATTATAGTATCTAAAGCAATGGCGGTCTTTCCTGTCTGACGGTCGCCGATGATAAGCTCACGCTGACCTCTTCCTATCGGTATCATAGAATCAATAGCCTTTATACCGGTCTGAAGCGGACGGTTTACCGACTGCCTGGTTATAATCCCGAACGCCGGACTTTCAATAGGCCGTGATTCGTCCGTAAGGATCATACCCTTTCCGTCTATAGGCTGTCCCAAAGCATTTACAACTCTGCCTATCAAGGCATCTCCGACGGGAACCGAAACTATTTTACCCGTGCGCTTTACCTGACTTCCCTCCTTTATTCCGTCGTCACTTCCCAAAAGAACCGCTCCGACAAAATCCTGCTCGAGATTCAGCGCCATTCCAAGAGTTTTGTTTTCAAATTCAATAAGCTCGCCCGACATACAGTTATCAAGACCGTGAACTCTGGATATTCCGTCGCCTACGGTAACGACCGTGCCTATGTCCGCAAGCTCGATTTCTGAACGGTAATCTTTGATCTGCTGTTTTATAATACCTGTTATTTCATCAGGACGTAATTTCATAGTCAAGCTCCATACCTTTCATAAAATTATGCAATAACCGAATTGATCTGCAATTTCAGCTTCTCCAGTCTTCCTCTGACGCTGGAATCGATCTCTGAGTTTTCATATCTGACGATAATTCCGCCCAAAAGACCTCTGTCGGTGCTTTCATGCATAATTATCTTCTTATTCAGGGTTTTTTCCAGCTTTTCTTTAAGCTTCATACTAAGCGCAGAACTTAAAGGAACAGCCGTTACCACCTTAACCTCCAGTATATTTCTGTCTTTAAAATACAGTCTTTTAAATTCAGTGCATATTGACGGAAGAAATCTTGCTCTTCCCTTTTCAGTTACGACGCAGAAAAAATCCAGAACTATCCCGGAAACACGGCTATTAAAAACCTTTTCAAGCACATCTATCCTATCACTGAGGCTTATAAGCGGAGAACTCAGAATACTGAGAAAATCCTCATTATCCCGAAAAACAACCTCGCACTGTTCCAACTCTCTGTAAACCTCGTCGCAGCAACCCTGCTCCCTGCAAAGCTCAAACATAGCTTTTGCATAAACATTTTCCAAGCACTCAGCCATTACACTTCACCCACGCTGTTAATAAAGCTTTCTATAAGCTTTTCGTTGTCTTCCCTGCTTATTTCCTTTTCAACTACAGCAGTAGCTGCGGAAATAGCAATATCAGCGATCTCGTCCTTGATCTGATTAACAGCAATTTTCTTTTCCCGTTCTATTTCCGAATTTGCATTGTCGATAATACCCTTAGCTTCGATCTTAGCTTCCGATATTATTTCATCTGAACGAGTCTGGGCTTTCTGAGTAGCGGCTTTTACAATTTCAGCCGACTCTTCCTTAGCTCGTCCAAGCTTTTCGGCATACTCGTCCGCAAGCTGCTTAGCTTTGCTTTCCGCCTCGTCAGCCCGCTTATAGCTATCTTTAATATCATTCTGACGGTCGTCAATTACCTTATTGACTCTTTCAAAAAGAAAATGCTTTAGAATAAGGAAAAGAATAAGCGTATTGCAAAGCGTAAGAACTATAGTCGCCGGGTCGATCGACAGAAAATCAGTTACTTTTACCAATGCCATTAAACTTTCCTCCCGTCCCTTGCGGGTACAAATTTATACGCTATATCTTAAAGCCTGCCTAAAAACGGATTGGCAAACATAAGGATAAGCGCTACAACAAAGGCATAAATACCTGTTGACTCAGCCATAGCGACGCCGATAAACATTGTTCTTGTACAATCTCCCTTGGCTTCCGGCTGTCTTGCGATCGACTCGATAGTTTTTCCTACCGCATATCCTTCACCGATACCGGGTCCTATACCTGCGATCATAGCAAGACCTGCACCGATCGCCGAGCATCCTAAAACAATTGCCTTTTCCATAAAAATATCCTCCATTTTTCAACTATTATTTTATGCAGCGTTTTGCTGCTGACCTTTAGCTTTCTTCGGCGGCGCTGGAAACATAAACCATCGTAAGCGTCGCAAATATATAAGCCTGAATACAGCCGGAGAACAGATCAAAATAAATAGACAGTACCGCAGGAGTAAAAAGCTGTCCCAGACTGATAACAACAGAACCGATGGAAAACGATATATGCAGAGCCGATGATAAAGCTCCTAACGCTCCATAGAGCAGCGTTGTAATAACCATTCCTCCGGAAATATTTCCGAACATACGGAAAGCCATTGACAAAGGCGTAGCGACCTCGCTTATAAGATTCAAAGGCAGCATAAACGCTATCGGCTGTGCAAAGCCTTTAAAATAACCTCCGATACCGTTAGATTTTATCTTATTATAGGTAATAAGAACAAAAGTCATAAGCGCCCAGGTCAGCGTAACATTAAAATCCGCTGTCATAGACCGCAGTCCCAAAAGACTTACCAGTGCGCCTAAAACGGCATAAACCAAAAGCGTTGCAATATAAGGCGCAAAGCTCATAAACCGGCTGCCCATAGACTCCTTTACAGACCCGTTTACAAAGTTAACAAAAAACTCAGCGATAACCTGCCTTTTCTTTTCCGGCACTTTTTTAAGGTCTTTTGTAAGCCATAAGCAAAGCAGCAGAACGGCTATAATTATCAGCCAGCCTATCACGATAGTTTCGGTAATATCTATTCCGCCGAATATAGGCAGAGTAAAGACGACTCTCGGTCCTTGTCCAATGGAATCCATATCGTCAGTCCTTTCTAAAATAATTCTTTCCGGTAATCGCGTCAAACGACAGCACCGCCTTAGGATAAAGCTGAGGCAGCAATATTCCCGCAACACTAAACAGCTTAAATTCAAACGCCGCAAAACATAAAGCAAACAGCCCTGCAAAACGCACAGCATAGCATGAAAGCATTGTATGCCTTGCTTTTTTTACGTTCATTTCGACTGCTCGAACTATAGTTTCTCCAACATACCATAAACACCAAGCCATATATATATAGCCTATTGTAAAGCCAGTAACGTTTCTCCAGCTGAAGCCTGAGATAAGCGTTAACAGAAAGACCAGAACATTCAGAACAAACATAGGAAACAGCATCTTCTTATACAAACTGCGGATCTCATTTGTTCCTGTATTTTCAGGCGGACAGTTTTTCCGGCTCATATATATAATATTTCCCTCCGCAGATTAAATTAAGTGTTCAGCGAATTTATTTTATTATAACATTTCTTACCGCGGATTTAAAGGGAAGAACACAATCAATACAATTTTTTTACCATTCGTAAAAATAATATTCACAATTATTTTACTTATGTTTTCTCAACTATTGATTTTAAGCAATAATTAGTATTTATCAACAAAAAAGGACAGCAAAAAGCTGTCCTGATATAACTATGTGCGAAGTTAAAGACTATCTGAGAATACCGTCTACAACATCTTCGGCAGTGCTGAGACCGTCGTCAATAACGTCTGCAACATCGTCACCCAAACCATTCCCGCTGTCATTTTTATTGTTTTCGGTCGCCTTGGAGGTTGTGACCGTATTTTTAGATGTTCCAGTTGAAGTTGAAGCAGTCGACGAAACAGACGAAGCCGTCGTTGTGGTCTTTCCTGTATCTCTTACATCTTCGGACGTATTATCATTTTTATTTGAGCATGACGCAAACATAAGAGAACAAGCAGCAATACTCATTACAGCCGCAATAATTTTTTTCATAATAAAAATCCTTTCCGTTATTATATTGCCAAAACAATTTGACTAACAATATTATTGCTCGCTGTTTGCCGTTTTATGCATTATTTTTTATCTATAAAATCAAAAATCGGAGACAGCGTTAAAACTATCTCCGATACCTTTTAATAAAACTTATTTTTGTGCTTGACTATTACTACTATTACTATAGCGATCAGAGCTGCTACAAGAACGGCAATTATTATAATTATAGGATTGAATCCGTCCTCGCTGTCAATACTGCTTTCATCGGGAATCTCACTATAAGTATTCCCCTTTATATTCTGCTTTATAACGTCGCCGGTATTAGTTACCTTTGCGTTTGAATTGTATGTATCAAGAGTTTTTATCTGATAAAGATTTTCATCGGCGTCTTTATAGGGCGTAATTACAGTAACATTATCAATATAGATAACATCTCCATTATAAGCACTTGAAACAGGTACTTTTAAGATTATTCTGGTAGTATCAGAATTTGACGGTATTGTTACAAACTGCTTCTCATACCCGTTTACATTTGAAGAGTTATTGTATTTTATCGTCTTTATAGTCTTTGAAGTCATTTCTCCCTCGGCATTTTCTCCGAAGGCATAAACAGCGTCATCAAATAGCAAGCCTTCCACATTTATGTTGAACCTTGCATAAAAGTTCAGAGTACAGCCGTCAAAATTTTTAAGACCTAATTTATCAGCTTCAAATATGATTCCCATTGCAGTATCATTATCCGTAGCATAATCGGGAGCTTTTTTGAGATCGGCAGAAAGCTTTATTGCTGCGCCCTGATATACAACGTCATATTCCTTCTTTAAAGTATATGCCCCCGACTCGGTATCATCCAGAACGTTTATAAATCCCGTCCAATCATCAGAATCAAACGCCAGAGTAGGAGCAGATGAATCGGAAGTCATATTTTCAGACGGAACGAAATCTTCATCTGCATACGCCGGGAACGCAAAAGCGGCGGCGCTTACTGCAAACGCTAAAATGCATGATAGAATCCTGCTGTTTTTCATTTAAATAATATTCCCCTTCCATTTCGACTTTTAAGTATGAAAACGTATACATCATATAATATTATTCTATAACATTTCAGTATATTTGTCAACACCGGAAGTATAGCTTCCCTATTTTATGTGAAAATAGTTGTAAAATCTAAAAGTCTGTGTTATAAAAATGTAATATCATACAATGAATCCCGCATAAACTGCGGGATAGATGATAAGTTAATAGAATTTATTTTTATGCTTAACCAATACAACCGCAATAATAACCACAAGAGCGGCAACAAGAACGATTATTATGACAATAGTAGGATTGAAATGTCCTTCCGCTTCCGATGTGCTGCTGTCAGCTTCAGATAAGGTCTTTCCCTTTTGCTGAATTTTTACGCTTTCAATAATTTCCTGAGGTTTAGCATTCTCATTATAGCCGTCAAGGTTTTTAACATAAAGATCAGCTCCGTTATCACTCAAAGGGGTCGCGATCGTAATATTGTCAATATAGAAAATATCAGAGGTTACCTTATGCAATATCGGTGTCTGAAAAATTATCTTTGTCGCACTTGACTTATCCGGTACGGTAACCATCTGTTTTCTGTACTGGCTTACATTATCGTTAACTACAGTATCATATGTAAGCTTAATAGGATTATTTGCAAGATGACCATATTCTTCATTTGCCGGAAAAGCATAAACTGAATTTTCCATAAGCTTATTTTCCGTATCCGTTCCCATTCTGTATGTAAATGAAATAAGACAGCCGTCAAAGCAGCTTAGACCAAAGTCCTCAGCCCGCAGCTCAATACCTGGTGTAATAAATTCAGCGTCCTCATTCGACGCCTCGGGATTAACAAGATTTCCTTCTGAATCCCTGACGCTTTCACCGTAATTATAATACTTTCCCGCTTCAATTCCCTCACAGTCGGAATATACCTTTAAAGATGCGCCCTGATAAAAAGTATCGGTATCCTGACTCATTTTAATTCTCATTTTTTCTCCGTCAGAAGTCAAGTGAACATACTTTTCCCAGTCAGAAGTATCGAATGAGATCGTAGGCACCGAATCGTCAGTTGAAAGCATTTCATTATCGGCCTTAAATTCTATTATTTCCTTTTCTTCTTCAGACTCTGCACCGACGCTTACAGACATACAGCTTAAGCAGGCGGAAGCGGCTACAACAGCGCAGATAATTCTTTTTAACAGCATTAAAAAACAGCCTCCTAATATATAAATACATATTGTTGCCTTTCTCGTTATTGATATTTTCTATTTATCCCGCAAATTAAATTTAACTCCGCTTATTCATTATATGCTAAATGCATAAATAGTATATTAATATTTTACACCAATATAAAAATATTGTCAAGCCGTATCAGGTGTTTTTTATTATTGTAACATATTTGTAACTATAGCTTACGCCCAATTTCAACAGACGGAAAACTCGCATAATACATCTACAACTTTATCATCGCTTGAGCTGCTCTGAGTCTTTATGACAGATTTTTAATAAGAACAAGCCGTAAGTCGGTCTGATACTCGACGGTATATCTGCTAAAACTCGTATTCAAAGCTTGCCCTGCTGCTTATAAATTCACATAAAGGCCTGTCTTTAAAAGAAAAACGATAATACGCCTTACATGAAGCGCTTTCGTGGATCGTTCTGCTCATTCTGCCGTTTTCAGGAGCATTAAGCGGATATGAATTATTTTTTATAAGCTTTGCCGTAAGCTGATATTGTCCTTGAGTTACTGTAACCGAATTTCGGCCGATATATTTTACAGTTGCACCTAGATAAGTAGCTATACGATATTCTCTGCCGTTTATCGTAACCGCTCCTATAATTCCATTGAAGTGAAAGCCCATTGGTATATCCGCAACTGATAGCATAAGCGAACCGCCTTTAAAAAAACTTTGAGTCCATATATATCGTTCGGGAAAAGAATAACCCCTATCTCCTTCAATATACCCTAACCCATTTTTAAAATCATATCTTCTGCCATTTATACAAAGGTATCCGTTAATTATGTGCCTCATACTCATAACACTGTGTCTGCACTGCATAAACGGCACATACTTAAAAGGGCCCATAATATCATAACGTATAGGAATGTGAGAGGTGAATTTTAAAGTTCCGTATACATTTAAATTGTCTTCAGAAATGCCGAGTTTGATCCCCTTGTCCGAAAATAGGCATCTGCCCAGCATTACGGAATTACCTGCCTCTTTATATTCCGTAATATCAAATGGAATATTAAATGCCTCATAGTCCGTTATGATCTGCATTGACGCAGTTTTTTCAAAGTTATTGATATGAAATGCAGGTATAAATGCCGCAGTAAGATCCTTATTGCAGCATTTGTAGTACCTTCCCTTAAAATAATTCCTGATACAAAACACTCCCTTTAAATTCCTATTTTTATTATCACTCGTTTCATGAAAATATATTCAGTATATTAGACAAACATCTTTCTAAAACTGTACTGGAAATTCGCAAAAAAATGGCAGTCACAATTGTGACCGCCATCATAAGTATCGTACGCTGACCTGATTTGTGAAGCTTTACAGTGTATATGTCATAACAGGAGTGCCGGGTTTATTTATCTTTCCTGTCTTCAGTTTGAAAGATCTGAAAATATCGCTGTTTGTTATGATTACAGCTATTGTAGGATCATAGCCGTCTGCAGCTATACCGCTAAAATCCGCAGTACAGATAGTCTGCCCTGCTGCAATTTCATCGCCTACGCTTACTGTCGGACGTACTCCGCTGTCCTTTCTTTTTGAAAGATTCATCCCTATATGCACCAGTATCAGCAGACCATCGGCTGTTTTAATATTTATAGCAAGTCCGTTATTAGTAATATCTTTTACAGTACCGCTTACGGGACTGCATACATTATCGGCATCAGGTATAACGCCAAATCCTTCTCCAAGTATTTTTGATGAAAACACCGAGTCTTTAATTTTTTTCAACAGGAATGACTTCTCCGACAGCACATGAGGTCATGAATCCAGCAGAGCCGTTTTCATCTTCAGCCGTTTTTTTAAATAAAGTCATTTCACGCACCCCGATCCGTTTAATAATAAAATTTCTCTCTATATTATTTTAACAAATTATTATGCATTTTGCAATAGTTATTAATTTACTTTTATTATTTATTGGCAAAATTGTAGGCAAATACAATTTAGACTGGATTTTCAGACAATATTTTGTGCAATAAAGCTAAATATATTATAAGATTCTTTATAAAATACGATCAATTATTCTGTATTCTGAAAAAAACAACAAACAATTCTTTAAAATTTCAGAAACGGTTGAAATGAATAATAAAAAATAGTATAATAATAATTAGACTTAAAATAAAAGTTACCTATATTAAAAGATAATCAGAAGAGAAAAAGGAGGAACCCTCTGCGTACGCTTTTCATACAGTTTGCGTATTACGCACGGGATTTATAATGCTTGTAAATATAGAAAGCCTATATAAATACTTTAACGGCGAACCGATTCTTAAAAATATTAATATGACTGTTGAAGACCGCGAAACTGTAGGTTTGATCGGCTCCAACGGCTGCGGAAAATCCACTCTATTGCGTATTATAACAGGATATGAAAGCTTTGATAAGACACCCGAAGGATACGGATCTGTTTCTGTATCTACAAAAGCCTCTATAGGATTCCTGCAGCAGAACAGCGGTCTTGATAGTGACTCAACCATCGACGCAGAAATGCATAAAGCATTTGATAAGCTTTTGACTGTAAAAAAGAAAATGGAAGAGCTTGAAGTGCATATGGCTTCAATGCAGGGCGATGAACTGGAATTTGTCAGCCGGGAATATGCTCAGCTTTCAGCGTATTTTGAGGCTCATGACGGATATATAATAGATGTTAAGATCAAACAGATCCTTAATGGTATGGGCTTCGGAAACACTCCTTCCGACAGGATAATCTCATCTCTTTCAGGAGGTGAAAAAACCCGCCTTGCTCTGGCAAAGCTGCTGCTTGAACAGCCTAACCTTCTGATCCTTGACGAGCCTACCAATCATCTTGATTTCCAGACGCTTATGTGGCTTGAAGATTATCTTAAGGGCTATAAAGGCTCAATACTTATTGTTTCACACGACAGATATTTTCTTAACAAGATCTGTACCAGAATATGTGAGATAGAAAACGGCAGGCTGACCTCTTATAACGGAAACTACTCTGCATTTCTGGTACAGAAAAAGATGAATAGTGAACGCCTGCTTAAAGAATATGAAGCGCAGCAAAAGGAGATAGAAAAGCTGGAGGATTATATAGTGCGTAACAAAACAAGAGCCTCTACAGCTAAAATGGCTAAATCCCGACAGCATATGCTCGATCGGATTGACAGGATAGATAAGCCGTTAATGTTCGCAAAACCTCCTAAAATAAAGCTGGAATATGATATAGAGCCTACTAAGGATATCGTTCAGGTTATAGACTGCCCTGTAAGCGTTGGCAGCGGTAATGACAGAAAGGTTCTGATAAATAAGCTCAATATGCACATACGCCGCGGAGAACACGCCGCTATTATCGGCCCTAACGGAATTGGCAAAACTACGATCCTTAAAATGATTCAGGGACTTATACCTCACGACAGCGGAAATATTATCTGGGGCGGAAATGTTAAAATTTCATATTTTGATCAGGAGCACAGCGGTCTGAATATGCAGGATACGGTAATAGGCTCGGTCGACAGAAAATTCCCCAGAATGAGCGAGCTGGAAATACGAAAGGCTCTTGGTTCTGTACTTATTACAGGCGAAAATGTTTTTAAACCCGTTTCCGTTATAAGCGGAGGTGAGAAGGCCAAGCTTTACTTTGCGCTTATGGCTCTTAACAGGGGCAACGTACTTATTCTCGATGAGCCTACTAATCACATTGACTTAAATACTAAAGAAGTTCTTGAAGAAGCTCTTGCGGAATTTAAAGGTACAATTATTCTAGTATCCCATGACCGCTATCTGCTGAATAAGGTCGCTGATAGAATAATAGAGATAACGCCTGAAGAAGTCCGTTCGTTTGAAGGCAATTTTGATTCGTATGCAAGACAGTCTGACGAAGAACGAAGGCTTGCCGAACAATCGGATCAATTAAAAAAGCAGGAAGAACAGAAACGGGAATATCTTGAAAACAAGCAGAAACAGTACCGTTCAAAGGAACAGCGCGCAGCTGACGCTAAAAGACGAGCCAGGATCAAAGAGCTTGAAAAAGAAATAGAAGAAACTGAAATAACTATTTTTAGGCTTGAGCAGGAAATACAGGAGCCTGAAACAGCCTCCGATTTTTCACTTATGAGTGAAAAATGCACTCTGCTTGAAAACTTACGCGCACAGCTTGATGAAAAAATGGACGAATGGGCTGCACTGGAGGAATAAGCTATAGGGCAAAGCTTTTCCTCCGCTTTTTAATATTTTAAACCCTCACCCAAACGACCGCTGCTGAGTATAATATAATTAAACAGCCGCGGGAGGGATTTTAATTGGATTTACAGCCTATTTCAATGAACAGTGCTATAGTTATTCTGACAGCTGAGGAAGCGGCAGAGCTAGGGATAAGCTTTGACAGTTTTGAAAAAGAAAATCCTGAAACGAAATCTTTTCTTACCTGTACTCTTGCAGTATTACAGGAAACAGGCCTGTTCGATGCCTCGGCAGAATCGGTTTCTGTAGAGGTCTATGAGCAAAACGATGCAGGACTTGTCGTTTATATATCATCAGTAAAAAAGGCAAAGACAAACATTTCACCTGTACTTATAGGCTTTTTATCTGAAAGTCCGCTATTCTTCTTTAAAAATGCCCCTGAAATATACGAAGCCCTGAACGATAAGATAATTTCCTCCGAGCTTTATAAAATCAATAACAACTATGCTTTGATAATTTCGGTCAACTGTACAAAAGCTACCGCACAGAAAAAGCTTTCTAAAGTTCCTCCGGATATAAACAATCCGATAAAGGCTGCAAAAATAAGGGAGTACGGAAAATTACTTTCCGACTCCCCGTTCAGCTTATTTACCTGAGAGAACTTACAGCCGCCGACATATCCTCAGCATTAAAAATATATGAACCTGATACAAGTACATCTGCACCGCTCTCCCGAACCATTGCAGATGTGCTTTTATTTATTCCTCCGTCTACCTGAATAAGCACATCAAGTCCGTTCTCATCAATATATTTTCTTAATTCCTTTACTTTATTCAGCGTTTCCGGTAAAAAGACCTGCCCTCCGAATCCCGGCTCAACAGTCATTACCAATACCATATCCAAACCCTTAAGATAAGGAATAATATCCGAAACCGAAGTAGCCGGCTTGACCGACAGACCCGCCCTTAACTTTCTGGACTTTATTTTGTCTATTACCGCCTTTATGTCAGCGGCGGCTTCATAATGAACAGTTATTCCGTCGACACCTAATTCGGCATAATTATCTATGTAGCGGATAGGATCGGTTATCATAAGATGAGCGTCGATCGGCAAAGTGATCAGCTTTGCAACACTTTTCAAAACAGGCTCTCCGAAAGAAATATTACGAACGAAGGTACCGTCCATTACATCATAATGGATCCAATCAACGCCTGAGGCTTCGGCACGTTTTATATCATCTGCAAGGTGCGCAAAGTCTGCGGCTAACAGCGATGCGGCAATTATAGTTTTCAATATGATCCCTCAATCCACATTAATAAATTAATACTTATTAATTATATACCATTATATCCGTAAAGTCAATATAAATTTACCGACAGATCAGCATTGCTCGTCAATTGTCAGCTTGTAAGACGGCATAAATTCCTGCAGAAAGATCTCCGCTTCAGGAATATTCAGCTTATGAACCGCTGACAAAGTGCTTTTTTCAGCTGATGCAAAGTCAGAATTACCCATTTGTCGTTCTTCTACGCATTTTATCAGTGCGGAAATCTTATCAGCAGCCTTGACAAGCTGCATTAGCTCCTTATCTTCGTTATCCGGAAAGAAAACCGATCTATAGTCACTCTCCAGATCCTCCGGCAAATATGATAAAAGCTGATTATTTGCATTATTTTCTATTTCTCCGTAAACGCTTTTTATATCTTTATTGTAGTATTTAACTGGAGTAGGCAGATCCCCGGTTATTATTTCTGCCGCGTCATGATACATTGCAAGCAAAGCACACCGCTCCGCATTTACATTTCCTCCGAATCGCTTATTTCTCAGCAACGCCAATGCATGAGCTATAAATGCGGTTTCCAGTGAATGCTCGCTGATATTTTCAGCGATTGTATTTCTCATCAATGACCAGCGGTTAATGTATTTCATTCTAGATATTACCGCAAAAAATTTGCTTTCCATTATTATACCGCTCCTTTTGTAAAAAAATGACGGACATAACCGTCCGCCATTTATATTTAGATCAAACCTTTACTATACTCAGCAATACTCCGGCAGCAACAGCGGAGCCGATAACTCCGGCTACGTTCGGACCCATAGCATGCATGAGCAGATAATTTGTCGGAACCTCTTCCTGTCCTACTTTCTGAGAAACACGCGCTGCCATAGGTACAGCAGAAACTCCGGCGGAACCTATAAGCGGATTTACCTTTCCCTTTGTAATAACATACATAAGCTTTCCTAAAAGGACGCCGCAGGCAGTTCCGATAGCGAATGCAATAACACCGAGGAATATAACCTTTGCAAAGGATACAGTCATTATCTTATCTGCGGTTGTAGTTGCTCCAACGGAAACTCCAAGGAAAATAGTAATAATATTCATCAGCTCATTCTGTGCGGTTTTTGCAATTCTGTCACAGCAGCCGCTTTCTTTAAGTATGTTTCCAAGCATAAGCATACCTACCAGCGGAGCGGCAGACGGTATCATCAGCGCGATTATAACTGTAACGGAAATGGGGAATATAAGCTTTTCGATCTTTGAAACGGGTCTAAGCTGTCCCATAACAACTGAACGTTCCTTCTTTGTAGTCAGCGCTTTCATAATTGGAGGCTGAATAATAGGAACCAGAGCCATATAAGTATAAGCTGCAAGAGCTATAGTACCAACGCCGATACTGTCAGTGTTGGAAAGAAGCTTAGATGACACATAAATAGCTGTCGGTCCGTCGGCTCCTCCGATAATAGCGATCGATCCGCATTCGGCTGCACTCATTCCAAGAAGCGCAGCGCCTATAAATGTAAAGAATATACCTCCCTGTGCAGCAGCGCCCAGCAGGAAGCTCTTTGGATTCGCGATAAGCGGTCCGAAATCGGTCATTGCGCCGATTCCGAGGAATATCAGCGGCGGATAGATCTGAAGCTTGACTCCCATATACAGAATATCCAGCAGTCCGCCGTTTTGCAGAATATTCCCATAATCAATGTAATGATTATTATCCCCTACAGTTTTATACTCCCAAAACTGCGAATGATACATTGCAGTATCCGGAAGATTCGTCAGCAGCATACCGAATGAAATCGGCAGAAGCAGCAGCGGTTCAAAGCCCTTTGCAATCGCAAGATACATGAACAGAAAGGATATCAGTATCATTATGATATTCTTCCAGCCGCCTTCAACCAAAAAGCCCGCTACGCCCGACGTTGCCGCCAAATCGCCCAAAGTAGACAAAAAGCTGCTTATAATACTCATGTCAGTTCAACGTTCCTTTCAAAATAGCATAGTAAAAATAATTAAAAAGGTCTTGTATAATCCGCAATCGCGGCAGCCGACCAAGAATTCCGCGAAGGCTTCGCCGTTTTCACGCTTTTAAGTACCAGTTTCTTACCGCTCTGTGCGCTCATAGAAGCAATCGCTCCCATAATTGCAGCAACTGCCTCCTCCTCTATTCCGTCCTCTATCACAGGAACCGGCGTAACAGATCGCGTCGGCTTGTTTTCTGCCTTTTTTTCTGTAACTGTCTTAGCCTTATTTTCTTTACTCCTGTTAAGCCTTTCAAAAAGCTTTCCATAAAGCGATACAAAAAAAACAAGCAGAATAAGACCGATAAATACTACAACCAAACCGGTAATTACTACTGAAGCGATCGTAGTCCCGGACAGATTCTTATCCGAACCGTGTATAACGTTATCGGCAAGAAGACTCATTAGCCCATACATAGTATAGTTTCTCCTTTTTTGAAATTTAAGGCGCATTAAGCAAAACATTGCAGATTAATGTCCTCATCAATATATCAATTACTATTTATTATACACTATTATCACACAGATTACAAGACCCCGTCACATATTTTTTAGATAAAAAAGTTTTAAATTAATCTAATTTTTTAGTGATTATTTATGAATTAAAGTCGTATTTACTTTCCGCAATTTTACACAGTAATAAATTTATTTGAACAAGTATCGATTTAGTTGCTGTTTTACTAACGAATAAATTTAGCTGTCTGCTTTCCGCTGAAATTCAATTGATTTTTATTGCATATTTAAGAAATTGATTTACTTGCAATTTTACAATTAGGTCTTTGCAAAATAGATGAAATATGCTATACTGTTTTTAGCGAAAACAAAATTCTGACCAAAGAGGAGTTGTATTTATGGGAGAACATATGCTTAATAAGCTAAAAGATTTTGCTCCGGAGCTGCTGTCTGCTGTGATAATTTTCATTTTAGGCGTGTTGATAACAAAAATTATTATCAGAATAATGACCAAGGCCCTGAAAAGAAGCCGTGTAGACCCCACTGCACATACGTTTCTTATCTCGCTTGTTAAACCGTTGTTATACATACTGGTAGTAATAATATCTCTTTCCAAGCTGAACGTACCAATGACATCGATCATAGCTACTCTGAGCGCTGCCGGACTGGCAATAGGCCTGGCGCTTCAGAACAGCCTTTCAAACGTAGCCGGCGGGTTTATAATTATGTTTACACACCCCTTCCGCTGCGGAGACTTCGTCGAACTTAACAATGTTACCGGTACTGTAAATGCTATTACTATTCTTTATACCCGTTTGCTTACTATAGACAATAAAGCTGTTCTTATACCTAACGGTACTGTCGCCAATGCAACGATAATAAATTATACACAGGAAGATTACAGGCGTCTTGATATGTATTTTTCGGTAGACTACAACGCTGATTATAAAAAAGCGGTAAACGCAATAAGCGAATTGCTGAAAGACGAACCAATGGCGCTTTCTGAGCCGGAGCCGCCTAAAGTAGTAATGTGCGAGCACAGCGCAAGCGCTATCAAGATACTTATGAGAGTATGGGTAAAATCAGAGGATTACTGGCCGCTGAATTACCGTCTTCTCGAACTAGTCAAGGACAGATTCGACGAGGAAGGAATCAGTATCCCTTATGATCAGCTCGATGTTCACGTCAGCGGTATTGAAAAATAATTATACTTTACAGATAAAAAAATCGTATCGGTTCACTGCTGAACTGATACGATTTTCTACTATGAAATAGTTTTTCCGCGTTTCTTGTTCTGCTTTTCCGCAGGTTTCTGCTCCAGTTCCGGCTTATCCTCAAATACGGCTTCTTCCGGTTTTGATTTCAGATAGTCAAATTCAGGATTGCTTTCTCCCTTAGCGTCATAGTAAGGCTGAATAACGTGCTTTCTTATGACCGGATAGCAGTTGAAAGAGGTAACAAAGTTTATAAAAGACAAAGGCCAGAACGGCAGTATAAAAAGTGAATACGGAATCAGCGCAGCTACAGAAAATACAATAACTATCCATACAAGAAGAGTATAGATACTGTTCTTTACACCCAGACTTACGAGGAAAAAAGCATTTTTCATGATCTGTCTGAGCCTCAGATTAGTAGATACTATCATCAGGTAAATATAAAAATGCATCATAAAAAATACGATAAGACAGCTGAGGCAAATTATAAAAGGCACATACATAGCAGAATTATTTTCCGCCCAGTTTTTATAGGTCGGAATAGCTACAGAAAAGCCTATAACAAAAACCGAATCTATAATTCCCATAGCGAAGCTCTGCTTAAAACACTTCTTAAAAGCTTCTATAAAATCGGAAAAAATAAAAGCATTACGCTCCTGAGAATAATTTCTGGTAACTTTAGTCATAGCGGCTGTAGCCGGTCCGAAGCATGCAACGGTTATAAGCGCCAGACAGTAAGGAGCATAACTGTTAAGCTTGAATGAAAGCCAGCCTGCAAACAGCGCAGGAACAAAAAACATAAAATAAAGAACATTCAGCCCCATAAGCTTCCAGCATTTTCTGCCGTAAATTTCAAAGAATTTAAATATACCTTTCTTTTCCACAGGTGCTTTGGGAATACCTCTTCCCGGCTGATCAAAATTTCCGAACAACGCCATTTTTACGCTCCTTTAAATTAATAATCCTTTATAATAACCTTTAAAACTTCCCGGCAAAAATTACTGAACACAGACAGTCAACCGCCGCAGAAACAGCTGAAACCGCTTCCAGCACAAGAAATTTAGTTCCGTAAAGCTTTACTGCGCTCAGCATTCCGTCGGACGGTCTGTCAGACAGTGAATTGGTCATAAGCAGATTGGACATCGACAGCGCCTCTCTTGTACCGACTATCAGCGCATATGAGGAAATAACCGCAGCCGGAACTATAAGAACAGCACAGGTCAGTATTCCGGTTTTTCCGCACTGTGAATAAACCTGAGCCATTGTTACTCCCAGACCCATTCCTCTGATAACCAAGACCGCTATTTCAACTGGCTGAGCGATTGCTGAAAAACCCAGAATGAACACAGCTCCTAGAAACATTGTCGAAGCCGACAGCGATTTCATCAGTACGACCGCAAAATCCGAGTTTCGCCTTACATCAAGAAAGTTCTCCTGCGCCAGAGAAAGTTGATCTAAAAAATCCCCGCTCATAAAACAGTAAGCCATTGTTCCCAGTACGACTCCCAAAAGCACCGCACCGACAAGAAAGGCAAAAAAGCTGTTTTTACGTATGACCGAACCGCTTGTCCTTTGCTTTTGCATATACATCACTCCATATACTTTTTGTAAAGTATATGCCGTGTATTTTGATATAATTACTTAGAAAGCTCATACGCACGTCGGGTACACGCCTTACAGCAGCTCTCAACCGTCTGCTCAAGCTTTCCCTCACGCAGCTTATCAAGTCCCGCAATAGTAGTTCCGCCCTTTGACGATACCATAGTAATAAGCTCATCTAGAGTATATCCGCTGTCGGTTATCATCTTTGCAGAACCTATAAGGCTCTTTGCAAATAATGACTTTACAACCTCCTCTTCAAGTCCTGCCGACTTACCGTATTCCGTGAAAGCCTTTGCATACAGATATATAAATGCGGGTGATGAACCGTTTATGGCGATTATCTCCTTCATTTTGTCCTTTGGAATAACGGCATATGTACCGCATGAGCCGAAGATCTGGCATACAAGCTCGAATTCCTCATCAGTAACGCTTTCAGATCTCGACAGCGCCGTAGCTCCCTCTCCGAGCAGCAAGGGCGTATTAGGCATAACAAGCACTACCTTTGCACCCGAAATCGTTTTAGAGGCAATATAATCATCGGTGATCCCGGCGCATATTGAAACCAGAACCGTATTACCGTCGACCGCTCCCGCAATTTCTTCAAGCACCTCGTCAAGCTGCTGAGGCTTTACAGCAAGAAAAATATAATCAGAGCTTTCAGTAACCTTAACGCCGCTTTCGCAGCTGACAACTCCAAGATCTTTAAGTCTTTCAAGAGAAGGCTCATATTTATCAAAAGCATAAATACGAATATTCTCCTTCATATCGCTCTGGAATATTCCTTTCATTATAGCATATCCCATATTACCCGCTCCGATAAAACCTACATTGATCATTATAACAAGACCTTTCAGAATATATTCAGGTATTTAAGAAGATCAGCATCTGCCATTTCTGCTTGAAAGCTCCGACAGAAACATACCTTATTAATTTTATTATACTACATTTCGGCTTTTATTTCAAGTATAAACATATAAATTTTAAAATAAGCGGCGATATATAAAATACCACCGCTTCATAAACTCAATATTAACTGCTAGCTTTGTTCCGCAGAAGCACGTTTATGTGAATAAGAACGCTTATAAACCGCCAATGCAATGGGGAGAAGTATAAACAGCAGCGGCAGGTCGGCACACAGCTCGATAACATTCTTTGCAACTCGGCTTATTACAGCAGCGCCGTAAGCTTCCTGAGGAATAAAGCCGTAATGAAGATTAAGCTTTGTCTGAATAAGCAGATTAATAACTATAACATCCAGAAGTCTTGCCAGAACGGCTCTCAGATATAGTGTCATATCGCGCGACTTCCCTGAAGCATTATTCACGAACATAATACTGTGATCATCAGCCTTATGATACAGGCATAAACCGTAAATTAACCCCTGAAGCCCGCCTACCAGCACATACGCCGGCAGGAATCCGCCGGACGGATGTACCATAAAACCGACTATATCACAGGCAAATCCGGCAAAAAGACCGACTGCCGGGCCGAACAGCATACCGATAACTGCGATCGCAAGAAAAGCAAAGTTTATCTTTACGAATTGCAGATCGATAGAATACATTTCAATGATCATTGAAATTGCAATAAATACGCCTGTGACCGACAGGCATTTGATACTTCTGAACTCTTTTGCAGATTTCAGAAACATAGAAAAAAAGCTCTTCATAAATATACCTCCTTTTTATGACTGAGCGACGGAACGGCGTTATACTTGCCGATCCGAAAAAATTATGCTGTGCATAACCGGAGAATGAAAAGCTCTCAAATTACACATTCAGCGGGATGCGAAATCTATACCGCAAGGGCTGAGCTTTACGCCGACCCTTTTCGTCCTGATGGCAACTCCCCGTCCCTCAGGCACTTAACGCACAGATCTCTACTCTGTAATATGCAAGCTGTCCGTATGAAAAAATTTACGGACAGCCGTATATTCAATTGTAAATAATCGCCTTGATCAAAAAGCTGTTTTATTAAGAATATCGTATCTTTCGTCCAGGAAAGGCTTTTTCATTGCAAGTCCCTCCTGAATGTCTACATCATAAACCTTGCCGTCTTTCAGTCCGACGATCCTGTTTCCGATTCCCTGCTCAAGAAGTTCAACTGCATGATAACCCATAACCGTTGCCATTACACGATCTCTTACAGTAGGAGAACCTCCTCTTTGAACATGACCGAGAACAGTTACCCTGGACTCTATTCCAGTCATTTCCTGAAGCGTTCTGGCAATATTCTCAGACTGACCTACTCCTTCGGCTACTACTACGATAAAATGCGTTTTACCGCTTTTTTTAGTTTTAAGCATATTTGCTGCAATTGCGTCAAGATCATAATCTCTCTCAAGGGTAATAACAGCTTCAGCTCCTACCGCCATACCTACGTTTATAGCGATATATCCGGCCTTTCTTCCCATTACCTCAACAACCGAGCATCTGTCATGGGACTGAGCGGTATCACGGATCTTATCTATCATTTCCATAGCTGTATTCATAGCTGTATCATAGCCTATCGTATATTCCGTGCACTGAATATCATTATCTATCGTACCTGGTATTCCTATACACGGAATCCCGAGAGAAGACAGATCTCCCGCACCTCTGAATGAGCCGTCGCCGCCGATAACTACGATTCCGTCAAGACCCATTTCGTTGCATTTCTCAACGCCTTTTTTAACTCCCTCAATATTACGGAATTCAGGACATCTTGCAGTATACAGACAAGTACCGCCCCTCTGAATGATCCCTGAAACAGTTCTTGCGTTCATTTCAATAACATCGCCGTTAAGAAGACCGACATATCCCCTGCGGATACCGACAACCTCCATTCCTTTCTGAAGCGCAGCTCTTGCCACGGCGCGAACAGCAGCGTTCATTCCGGGTGCGTCACCGCCGCTTGTCAATACACCAATTTTCTTAGCCATAACTATTCCTCCAAATAAATGGATATCTTATATCTGCAAGATATTCCACAATAATATATTCCGCTAAACTTTAAATATCATAGCATAAAGCCCCGACATTGTCAAGGGCTTTACATTATCAGTTAATAAAATTTTAAACGTTTTCGTAAGTCCTGCCAAATTATCGTCAGCTATCATTCTCAGTATCATCAGACTGACGGCTGTCATTTGCCGAAGAGCTTTCAGTTTTTGAATCCTGACCGGAAGAAACCGACGCACTGCTTGTCTGAGGCATACCTATTGATACCTCTACCGTTAAGGTCTCGCCTTTCTTTACGTTAATATTATAGCCGACTCCTATATCTGTAGATACAACATATCCGACCGTTACCCTGGAGGTCGCGACCTCAACTTTTTTGTATTTTATATCCAGCGAATCAAGGATCGCTGAATAATCCTTATATGAAAGTCCGGAATAATCAGGAACAGGAACATTTTCAGTTCCCTTGCATACTTTAAGCACAAGCTCGTTTTTAAGCTCACGGCCGTATTCGCTTCCTTCAGGAATACTCTGCTCCGTAATAATTCCTTTTTCTTCAGTATCAGAATAAAAATATTCAGCCCTTATATTAAAATCGCTTCCAAGCTCATCTACAACGGTTTTATATCTCATTCCAACCAGATCAGGCATAATAGAACCCGTTCCGTAGGGATGTTCGTCGTCCGCATCGCTTTCTTCTGCTATAATGGATTCCTGATCGCTTAAAGATGAAGAATCCTGTTCGCCTCCGCTTATATATATCGAATTAAACAGCTCAGGCTCAGAATCCCTGCTGTCAGCTTCCGGCGTTCCGAGAAGCTGGTAAAGCAGAAAAACTCCCAGTCCGAGAAATACGACAAGTATTGTGATGCCAAGCACCATTACTGCCGGACTTGTTTTCTTTTCCTGTTCCTCGCTTTTTTTAGCGCCGGACGAAGAAGGACTGCGGCTTTTCTGATTTATCTTCTGTATAGGGATAGTCTGGGTCGCGCCCTTCTGATGTTCAATATGCGTCTGCTTGCTGAAAAGCTCTGTTACAAGCTCGTTTACTGACTGTATTCTCTCCTCGCCCTTTACTGCCATTGCACGGGCAATAACATTTGAAATATGTACGGGGACATTCGGATTGATACGGCAGGCGTCTATAAGAGTGTCGTTATATATTCTGGTATTTGCGTCAAGCGGAATACAGCCGGTAAGTATCCGATACAGTACGGCGGCAACAGCGTAAACATCGGTCCAAGTTCCCTGATATTCAAGAGAGGAGTATTGTTCCGGAGCTGTATAACCAGAATAGAATTCAGGAGATAATCCGGTATTTGAAGTTCTGATAGAGCTTATTGAAAATCCCGTCAGCTTCAGCTCGCCGTCCGTTGTAACTATTATATTTTCAGGTGAGATACCCCTGTGAATGATTCCTGCGTTATGAATAATGCTCAGCGTAGTGAAAAGCGGTACAAACAGCTTTTTCACCTGATTCCACGTCAGATAGCCGGTATTTGACTGCAAAAACTTCTTGAGTGAAACTCCCTCTACATATTCAAGAATAACATAGGTAGTATTATTCTCTACGAACATATCCATTGCCGTAGAAATATGGTTCAGGTTTCTCATTCTCGAAAGAGTCTTGTTCATATCCGCAAATTCAGACATATAGGTTTTATATTTCGCAAGACAATCGGCATTTACTATAAGTTTCTGAGATCCTCTCTCACGTTCGCATAGCGTATCCGGCATATATTCTCGGACTACCGCTTTAGTCTTTCTGATAGTGTCATAGCATATATATGAAGCGCCCTCGCCGTTATAGGTAAGCATTTTGCCTACTATATATCTGTTGTCAAGCACCGTTCTCGGAGCCAGGTATGACTGCAAATGCGGCATATCGTCCGTATAGCTGCAGTAATGACATACGCCGTTTGCGTCCAGTTCGTTCATACAGCCCATACATAATTTTACACTTGTATCCATACTTAACCTCCTTCTTTCATAATTCATCAATTTATATTATCAGCATTCTGACGATAAGTCAATATTACAGTATAATCTGTAGACAATGTGAAACAATTTGTATTCTTTCTGTAACAACTGTTACAGAGCCGGAGATACGGTCTTAAAGGTTCTGAGGATATACGTCCTGCGACGTATAATACTGATATTTACCGTCATTGTCAAATACTGCGGTAAGCAGAACGCTTTGTGCATCGGAATTTGCGGCAGTGTAATAATACTTATAAACGTAGCTTATGCTGCTTTTTCCGTAAACTACCTTATAAGGATCAAGACCTATATCGTCAGCGACGGAACTGTAACGTGCGCCCTTGTCATAATTATCGAGATTTATACGCTTATCAAGCTTTTCCCCCCTGCTGTCCTTTTTCAGCAGCTTGTAATTTGTATAAACAACGCTGTCAATATTGTCCGAGGTATCTTTAAAAACAGTCACAGACCATTCAGGATATGTAATATCATCGATCTGTAATTCGTCCTCGCTTTCATATATGTAATCAAAAGCGGCCGCACTGTTCAGTATCCCGAAAGCCGAATTATCCTTAAAATGTATTTCCATATCCTTTTCGGCTTCCGTAAGCGGCATTCCGATAAATTCTGCTGCCTCCAAAGCCTTCTTGCTTCCTTTATCTGCAGAGATCTGAACAATAAAAACCCAGATAAGAACAACAATAAGAACTGCCAGCGCTATAAAAAATGCCAGCTTTATCTTTGCCTCGTTCCTGCCGTTTACAATATTCCTAAAGCTTTTTCTGCCTGACGAGGTTTCAAGCAGCGGAACATCTTTTCCGCCGTCTGGTTTCTTTTTAAAAAAATCCTTTAAGCTTTTTGTCTTTTTTGATTTCTCTCTCAGAGCAATACCGCAGTTCCTGCACACGGCGTCATGTTCTCCGACAGTTTTTCTGCATTTCGGACATTCCATTGCATAACCCCCGCTTCTTCAACATAATCTTTCATAATATATTATATCATACCAACCTGTAAAAGTCAATGACCGCAGTATAGCTGCATAGATACGGTTATTATTTCTTTTGCTGCTGCAAAAGATCATAAAGTATCATTTGACAAAACAAAAAAGAGTATGTTATAATTAAAATTAAATGTGAAAAAATAAACTACTATAATGTCATAAATATATACCGGAAAGGAATGGTATTTTAAATGCCGAGAAAGAACGATTATGACAACGAAGCCATAGTTTCACTTAAAGGCGCCGACAGAGTGCGTAAGCGTCCTGCCGTTATATTTGGATCAGACGGACTAGAAGGCTGCAAGCATTCTGTTTTTGAAATTCTCTCAAACTCGATCGACGAGGCTAGAGACGGTAACGGAAACAGAATTATTCTTACAAAATACAATGATAACAGCATTGAGGTCGAAGACTTCGGAAGAGGCTGTCCTGTTGATTACAACAAAGCAGAAAAGAAATACAACTGGGAGCTTGTATACTGCGAGCTGTATGCAGGAGGAAAATACAATAACAACAGCGGTGAAAACTACGAATACTCGCTGGGACTTAACGGACTCGGAGCCTGCGCTACCCAATATGCCTCGGAATTTATGGATGTTGAAGTTTACCGTGACGGTTTTAAATACTCACTTCATTTTGAAAAAGGAGAAAATGTCGGAGGACTTAAAAAGGAAGAAACCTCACGAAAAAAAACCGGTACCAAAACTCATTGGAAACCGGATCTGGACGTATTTACCGATATAAATATAGAACAGGAATATTTTGAAGACATTCTAAAAAAACAGGCGGTCGTAAATCCCGGCGTTGAGTTTGTTTTCAGATTTCAAAGAGAAAACAGCAGCTTTGAAGAGAAAATATTCATATATGAAAACGGAATTGCCGACTATGTTGCGGAAATTGCCGACGGAAAAGCTCTGACCTCAGTACAGTGCTTTCAGGGTGACAGAAAAGGCCGTGACCGTGAAGACAAGGACGATTATAAGGTAAAGCTCGCCGTTGCTTTTACATTTTCAAATCAGATAAAGAAGCTGGAATATTTCCACAATTCAAGCTATCTTGAACACGGCGGTTCTCCTGAGGACGCAGTAAAACTTGCTTTTACCGGACAGATAAACGCTTATCTTAAAAACAACGGAAAATACCAGAAAAACGAAAAGCAGATAACCTTTGCCGACGTTGAGGAAAGTCTTATACTGGTTTCAAGTTCTTTTTCTACACAAACCTCCTATGCTAACCAGACCAAGAAGGCTATTACCAATAAATTTATAAAAGAATGTATGACGGAGTTTCTAAAGCATCAGCTTGAAATATATTTTATAGAAAATCCCGACGAAGCTGTCAAAATAGCGGAACAGGTGCTTATAAACAAGCGAAGCCGCGAACACGCTGAAAAATCCCGTCTGAATATTGCCAAAAAGCTTACCGGTACTATTGATCTGTCGAATCAGGTGCAGAAATTTGTGGACTGCCGTTCAAAGGATCTTTCAAAACGAGAGCTTTATATAGTTGAGGGTGACTCGGCACTAGGCTCGGTCAAAATGGCACGTGATGCCGACTTTCAGGCGGTTATTCCTGTACGGGGAAAAATTCTCAATTGTCTTAAAGCAGACTACGATAAAATATTCAAAAATGAGATCATAACCGATCTAATCAAGGTTCTCGGCTGCGGAGTCGAAGTCAGATCAAAAGCAAATAAGGATCTGTCGCTTTTTAATATTGAAAACCTTAAATGGAGCAAGGTCGTTATCTGTACCGATGCCGATGTCGACGGTTTTCAGATAAGAACGCTTATTCTTACGATGCTTTACCGTCTTACTCCTACGCTTATTGAGGACGGCTACGTTTATATCGCCGAATCTCCCCTGTTTGAAATAACTACAAAGGATAAGACCTATTTTGCTTATGACGAAAACGAAAAGGTCCAGATACTGAATGAAATAGGAAATAAGAAGTTTACTATACAGCGCTCAAAGGGTCTGGGAGAAAACGAAGCCGATATGATGTCGCTTACGACTATGAACCCTGAAACACGTCGTCTTATAAAGGTAAATCCGGATACCGTCGAGGACACTCAGTTTATGTTCGATATGCTGTTAGGCGAAAATCTTCAGGGACGAAAGGATTTTATCAGCCAAAACGGTCACGATTATCTTGACATGGCTGATATCTCATAGAGGAAAAACTTTTTATGGTAAATATAATATTTTTAATAATAACTATCGTTCTTTTGGTATTGTCAGCTTTTAATTTCATAAAGCTTGTTAAGTATCTCAAAGAGAGCGGAAAACAGACGGCTGAGAATTCAGGTACCGATATAAAGAGGCTGACAAAGCGTATACAGCTTAACTATGCGGTTATTGCAGGCGTTATTATTCTCTGGTGCGTTCTGAAGTCGGTTTTATAACTCAGACATAATACTGAAAAGAGGTCAGAATATTGGCAAAGAAAAAGAAAGAAGCTGAAAGCAAAAATAAAATTTCATCGCCGGAGGACGCAGGGGCTTATATTGCCGGCGCAGGTCAGGTAGTTGAGGAGCCTATAACGCTTACCCTTGAAAAAAACTATATGCCCTACGCAATGAGCGTTATAGTTTCCAGAGCATTTCCGGAAATAGACGGCTTTAAGCCTTCTCACAGAAAGCTGCTTTATACAATGTATAAAATGGGGCTGCTTACCGGAAATCTTACAAAATCCGCCAACATTGTAGGACAGACAATGAAGCTGAATCCTCACGGCGACGGAGCTATTTACGAAACTATGGTGCGCCTTGCAAGGGGCAACGAATGTCTGCTCCACCCATATGTAATGTCGAAGGGAAACTTCGGAAAGGCATATTCGCGCGATATGGCATACGCCGCTTCGCGTTATACAGAAGCAAAGCTGGAGCCTATCTGCGCAGAACTTTTCAAGGATATTGACAAAAATACCGTGGATTTTGTTCCGAACTACGACAATACAATGCTTGAGCCAACTCTGCTCCCTGCGTCGTATCCATCAATTCTGGTCAATGCAAATGTAGGTATAGGAGTTTCTATGGCTTCGGCAGTGTGTTCCTTTAACCTGAGTGAAGTATGCGAAACCGCTATAGCCCTTATGCGCGATCCGAAGCACAATGCGCTGGATACGCTTAAAGGTCCGGATTTTCCCGGCGGCGCTTATGCTTTGTACGACGAGGAAGAGCTTGATAAAATTTACCGTACAGGAAAGGGATCTGTGAAGCTGAGGGCAAAATATCAGTATGATAAGAAAGCAAACTGCCTTGAAATAGTGGAAATTCCCGCTACTACTACTGTCGAAGCTATTATAGAAAAGATCATTGCGCTTGTTAAGGCAGGAAAGATCAGGGAGATACAATACATCAGAGATGAAACTGACAAAACAGGCCTTACTATAGGAATCGACCTTAAACGGGGAACAGACCCGGACAAGCTTATGCAGAAGCTTTATAAGCTTACTCCGCTTCAGGACAGCTACTCCTGTAATTTTAACATTCTTGTACACGGATACCCAAAGGTTATGGGCGTATACGATATTCTCAAAGAATGGACGGAATTCAGAACAGGCTGCGTGAAACGGCGTATTGAATTTGACCTCGAAAAGAAACAGGCTAAGCTGCATCTTCTGAAGGCTCTTGGAAAAATTCTTCTGGATATAGACAAGGCTATCAAGATAATACGGGAAACCGAAGAAGAAAACGAAGTTGTTCCAAATCTTATGATCGGCTTCGGAATAGACGAGGTTCAGGCGGAATATATAGCTGAAATAAAGCTACGGCATTTGAATCGTGAATATATCATGAAGCGCCTGGACGAAACCGATGCACTTGAAAAGGAAATAGCCGAGCTTTCCGATACTCTCGGAAGTGATAAAAAGATCAGGAATATTATAATTTCAGAACTGAAAGAGGTTTCAAAGAAATATGGTCAGCCGCGCCGAACCCAGTTCTTCTATAAAAACGATATAGAAGAGGTTGAGATCGAGGACGAAACTCCTGATTATCAATGTACGCTGTTTATTTCTCAAAGCGGATATTTCAAGAAGATCACTCCTCAGTCGCTGAGAATGTCAAGTGAACACAAGCTTAAAGAAGGCGACTTTATTAATCAGGAGATAGAAGCTTCAAATAAAACCGATCTGCTGTTCTTTACCGATAAATGTCAGGTCTACAAATCCAAGGCTTCGGCTTTCGATAATACAAAAGCCAGCGATCTGGGTGACTATATTCCTGCTAAGCTGTCATTTGACGAAGGCGAAAGCTTTATGTATATGGTTCCGACTGTACGCTATGAGGGATATATGCTTTTTATTTTTGAAAACGGAAAAGCCGCAAAGGTACCGCTTAAAGCATATGAAACAAAAACGAACCGCAAAAAGCTAAGCAATGCATATTCGGGAAAAGCAAAGCTTACCGCAATGTTCTATATACCTGAAAACGCCGAGATTATGCTGAGAACCACCAACGGACGGGCTATGATCTTCAATACCGTTCTGCTTCTTCCTAAGTCCTCCAGAGATACTATCGGAGTACAGGTAATGACTCTTAAAGCAAAATCGACGCTGGAAAAAGCGTTTATTATTTCAGAAGAAACCGCGGCTCAGCTTTCAAAGTACCGCAGCAAAACAATACCTGTTGCCGGAAGCTTTGCAAAGGATATCCCCGACCCCGACCAGACTACTATGCTGTAACCCGGCAGACGCTGTTGAGCTTCTCTGTGCAATTAAAAGTACAGAGAAGCTTTTTATATGCAGTTTCTTAAGAATTTCATAGGATCGTGTGAAAGCTTTCTGAGAATTGAGCGTAAAAAATTGACTTCCTTGTCCTTTTGTAATATAATATATTAAAGCTTGTGCAAAAAAGGAGGCTAAACGATGAACAATGACAATCAAAACAGACCCGCAGGAAAAAGCGGCTCTTATAATAAAAATATGAACGGCGGACAGGAATACGACGAATTTCAGCGTCAGTATGAAGAACAGCTAAGACAGTTCTCTGCTCTTGAGAAAGAAGATATGGATAATACTTACGATACGGACGGTCTTGAATTTAAACAGTATGATATCAACGGGCAGAACCAATACGGAAAAAGACCTCAGTCCTCTGAACATTCTCAGGCACAGGATCATAAGCAATACCCTAGGAAAGATTCGGTACAAAGAAAACCCTCTCAAAATTCAAGCCGAAAAATCTCTCAGCAGCGAAGCAGAAATGACGAGCCTCTGAAATTCGGCGGCAATAACAGCTATAAGCAGAAAACCAGACCATCAGGAAAAAACGCCCAGAAAAGAACTGTGCGCCCCGACACAAATAACAATAAAAAGAAAAGGTCTAAGAAAAAGAATATGAAAATAGAAAAAAGCAGATCTCCTGTCAAAACGTTTTTTAAGTGCCTGCTAATAATTGCTCTGATACTGTTTATACTTTTCCAGCTTCTTATATTCAGATATTTGGGCATGGTAAACTATGTAAAAAGCGGAGAAAGAAGTGTTACATCGGCTTCTATGAAGTCAAAAGATGTACTTAACGTACTTGTAATAGGCTCAGATTCCCGTAAGGAGGAGGAACGTGGACGCACTGACTCAATGATACTGCTTTCAGTCAATAAGTCATCAAAGCAGATAACCATGACTTCTTTTATGAGGGATATGTACGTTGAAATACCGGGAAACGGCTGGGATAAAATGAACGCAGCCTATGTATACGGAGGAGCAGAGCTTCTTATGGATACAATAGAGCTTAACTTCGATATTGAAGTCGATAAGTACATTTATATCGACTTTTACTCGTTTATTGATATCGTAGACGCAGTCGGAGGAATTGAGCTTGATATTTCCGATGAAGAAGCGGTCGGTATGCAGCCTCCTATGGCAGAGCAGAATAAATATCTCGGAAATAAAAAGGGAACGGACTATCTTACCTCAGGCGGAAAAAATATGACAGTAAACGGAAATCAGGCGCTTGCTTATGCAAGACTCAGGTATGTAGGAAACGCCGATTTTGAACGTACTGAAAGGCAGAGAACGGTAATCTCAAAAATTATTGAAAAGGCCAAAACGCTTAATCCTTTCGAGCTTGACGGTTTTGCAAGAGCCTGCCTCTCAGACCTTACTACAAATATGACAAAATCCGAGCTTTACTTCCTTACCTACAGAGCGCCGTTTATACTCGGCTATGATATGAAGCAGCTGCGGATACCTGCCGACGACGCTTACGGCTACGGCTCTACAGACAGCGTACAGTCAATACTGACGGTCGATTTTGACAAATGCCGTGAAGATCTGAATAAAGCTGTATATAATAAGTAAACTGAAAGCAAAGCCGCGTAAACAATACGCAGCTTTGCTTTTAATTTTAGGAATGTTTTTTTCTGTATGCTGACGGAGATATTCCTTTGTATCTTTTAAATACTTTTGAAAAATACAAGGGATCCTCATAGCCGGAGGACAACGAAACGGAGGTTACGGACAGTTCGGTATGTTTAAGCAGCCTGCACGCCTGCTCGATCCTAAAATGAGTCAGATATTCAATGGGAGAGGCAGCCAAGACTTCGGTAAATGCTCTGAATAAGGTGCTTCTGCTTACTCCTGCTCCGGCAGCAACGTCCTCGACTGATATGGGAAGCGAATAGTTATAGGCAATAAATTTCTTTGCCGCCTTAATATGCCGCTCCGAAGTATTTTCCGAAACAACTCCCCTGTCAGACTTTTCAACTAAAAGCGAAAGCGCAAGGTAAAGCTGTCCCGTCATTTTCAGCGCCGCAGCTTCGCTCTGACCACGGCTGATATAAATATCGTTAAGCCTTTTTCTAAGTTCACCTCCGAAATCTGCCGACATAACCGGAAATTCTTTTGTAAAATCAGTACGGTTGATTATTACCTCTGCATCACTTCCCGAAAAGCCTGCCCAGTAATATTCCCAAGGGTCGTATTCGTCAGCAATATAAGTTATCTCAGTATAGGGATATATAAGAAAGGTATCTCCCGCTTTAAGCTGAAATCTGCCGGACGGAGTTATATATACTCCCTTTCCGGAAATAATATGGTGAATAAGAAAGTGATCTCTTACTCCGCTTCCCCATTTATGCAGACCGCTGCACCTTTCATACCCAACGTTATAAACCGACAAAGCGACACTGTCGGTGGGATTTGTTTTAAATGAATGTTTTTTTGCTTCAGTCACAGCACTGCCCCCTGAAATAACACAATAATATCCTTATGAATATATTATAGCATCTGAATATTAAGAACGCAACAATTTTCCATACAGATGAAACAAATAATTATTGAAATCAGTGTTATTTTATGTTATACTGAAACCGAAGGTTAGGATAAGTCTTAATAAAACTTATATGAAAGGACGGATATTTATGGCAAATATTCTTGTAACAGGCGGAGCGGGGTTTATCGGAAGTCATACCTGTGTTGAACTGCTTAACGCAGGATACGATTTAGTTATTGCTGATAACTTTTCAAATTCAAAGCCTGAAGCCCTTAACAGAATAAAGAAAATTACAGGGGAAGATTTTAAATTCTACCGAGCGGATATCCTTGATCTTGATGCGATGAATAATATTTTTGACGAGAATAAGATCGACGCCGTTATTCATTTTGCAGGACTTAAAGCTGTAGGCGAATCTGTTCAGAAGCCTGTGGAATATTATCATAATAATATTACGGGAACTCTTATGCTTATTCAGGCAATGAAGGCTCACGGCTGCAAAAAAATCGTTTTCTCGTCGTCTGCTACAGTTTACGGTGTTGAGAATCCTGCTCCGTATATTGAAACTATGCCTACAAACTCTTCTACAAATCCGTACGGCTATACAAAAGTCATGATCGAGCAGATTTTAAAGGATGTTTTTACTGCCGATAAAGACTGGTCAGTTTCGCTGCTTCGATACTTTAATCCTATAGGAGCGCATAAAAGCGGTCTTATAGGTGAAGACCCAAACGGAATACCGAATAACCTCTTCCCGTATATCGCACAGGTCGCTTCCGGAAAGCTTGAATGTCTTGGCGTTTTCGGCAATGATTATGATACTCCCGACGGAACCGGCGTAAGAGATTATATTCATGTCGTAGATCTTGCATCGGGACATTTGTGCGCTGTCGAATATGTGCTTAAACACAAGGGCGTTGAAGCGGTAAACCTGGGAACAGGCAAGGGTTCAAGCGTAATGGACGTTCTTCATGCATTTGAAAAAGCCTGCGGAAAGGAAATTCCCTACAAAATCATGCCAAGACGTGCCGGAGATATTGCCGTATGCTACGCAAATACCGATAAAGCTAAAAAGCTGTTCGGCTGGGAAGCAAAATACGGACTTGATGAAATGGCTAAGGACGGCTGGAACTTTACAAAAAACAATCCTAACGGTCTTTGATATAATTAAAAACGCATGAAGCTTGTACTGGCGCTTCATGCGTTTTATGTATTCCTGAATTTTTCAAGATCGTCAATAAGCTTCTGAAGGCTTCTGTCCGACTGTTCCATCAAAATACTGTTATGATAACGGGTCTCATATGCAAGGCACTCCTGCTCTGCCTTTATAGTTTCTGCCCTTTCCTCGTGAGTTACAAGGCCTCCTATAAGCGCTTCATATTCTTCGTGAGTATTCCATGGTTTTATGCCTATTACCGAAACGTTATCCGTACTTCCGTTTCTCAATGCAAGCTCGCATAGCGCCTCTATTTTTTCATTAAAAGTCATACTTTCTATTTTCATCGCTATCTCTATCTCGTCTATAGTTACAAAATCCGAAACCCCGTCGGAGCATATCAGCACAGTATCGTCAGATTCGCTGCCGAACGGCGTAACAAACTCAAAATGATCTATAATAGGCAGCTGGAGAACACTTCCTACCGATGATACGATAGCGTTCTGCATTTCAGGGTCAAGCTCGGCAATACCGTCGATCTCACCATGTTCATAAAGGAATCTGCCGTAGGTCTGATCTACTGAGATCTGACGCGCAGAGCCTCCGGCATAACGGTATAATCTGCTGTCGCCGATATTATAGCATAACGCCCTGCCGTTTTCATCGACCGCAAGACAGCATAGAGTAGTCTGCATATTAACAGAATCAGGCGAGGATATACCGCGCTTTATAATTTTATTATGTATATCTATTATTTGCCTGTCCAGATCCATAGAGGAATCATAATCGACTATCGAAAGGTACCTTACGCAAAGCTCTGAAGCTACCTCTCCTGCCTGCTCCCCGCCTACTCCGTCGCACACAGCGGTAAGAAAAGGAGCAATACACACCGAACCGAAACCGCCCTTATGTACTGTTTCCCGATTTATAAGCAGGCAGTCCTCATTATGCTTTCTGTAATTGCCCTTGTCCGTAAAGCCGTAAATATAATAGTTCATATATAAGTTCTCACAATTAATAAAAATAAATCAATATAATTTTATCACACATACAGTAAAAAGTCAACAAAAATATAATGCAAAAACGAATAATTTCCGTAAAAGATAACTAATTATTGACTTTTATATATTTCAGTGATATAATGAACTTGAATATTTTTACGGAGGAATTCCGAATGAAAGCTTTTAATATTTTCAGAAAGAAAAAGCATAACGATAAAAGCACTCCGCCGAAGGTACGGCTGAATGATCTCAAATGCCGTAAGATCTGCTATATTGATTCGGATTTTAAAGAGTTGACCGAAGCTATGAGCAAAAGCCCCGAAGTTATTCTGACGCTGAAACCCGTAAATTATTATGCAGTAAAAAATCAATATATTATGGCGCATATTTACACCTCAGCTGATTATTCCGAAAATTATATAAAGCTTCAGAGATTTGATCATGAACACAGAACTGACGAAAGCGAGCTTTTTTCCATTGATTCCGAATCAGTTATAAAAGCTCTTGCAAAAGTAGGCATTATTGTTTAAAATACTGAAAAAGCGGTCGGAAAATACCGACCGCTTTCTTAATGCAATTTTTATCAGTCATCTGTTTTTGACAAAAATCCGGCCGCCATGCTTTCTAGCTCTGTAAACGTCATTTCATCATAATCTTCATTCAACACAAAGCGGAATTTGATCTCGTTATCATCGCTCTTCAGTACCGCGTCATAAGCCTTCATGTCAAACATATTTCCAAGGCCCTTTGTCAGAGGTTCAACGCTTATGGTACCGCTCTGACTTCCAGTATCACCTGACGTAAATTCAATGTCAAACGTTTTATCTCCTGAATCTATAGTAAGTGTAAACGCATCGCCTCTCCATGTTCCGTCAAGAACCTTACCGCTGTTTTTCTTATGTACAGTCAGAAAAACGAACAGAGCGGCAATTATAACTACCGCAAGTATGATGATCAATGCAATAAGACCTTTCCTGCTTTTCTTTTCAGCCATAGTAATTTCCTTTCTTAGATTAATATATTTCCTGAGCAATAAGCGAACCCATTTCAGAGCAGCTAACAAGCTTCATGCCGTCTGACATAATATCCCCTGTACGGAAACCGTCGTCCAAAACCTTATTTACTGCATTTTCAACTGCGTCAGCTTCGTTATTCATATCAAACGAATATCTGAGCATCATTGCAGCCGACAGAATAGTCGCTATAGGATTGGCTTTGTTCTGTCCTGCAATATCCGGAGCTGAACCGCCGGAGGGCTCATACAGGCCAAATTTTGTTTCATTCATTGAAGCGGAGGCAAGCATACCGATCGAACCGGTTATCATAGAAGCTTCATCAGAAAGAATATCTCCGAACATATTTTCAGTAACCATCACGTCAAACTGTGCAGGATCTTTTACAAGCTGCATAGCGCTGTTATCCACCAGCATATGCTCAAGAGTAACTTCGGGATAATTCCCAGCGACCTCGGTCACTACCTTTCTCCAGAGCCTTGAGGAATCAAGAACGTTTGCCTTATCAACGCTCGTCACCTTTTTATTCCTCTTCATTGCTACCTCAAAAGCCTTGACCGCTATTCTTCTTATCTCATTTTCATTGTACCTAAGAGTATCCACAGCGGTCATTACACCGTCTATTTCCTCGGTTTTTCTTTCCCCGAAATAAAGACCCCCGGTAAGCTCTCTCATTATAAGCATATCAAAACCCTTTGAGCTGATCTCCTCTTTAAGAGGACAGGCTCCTGCAAGCTGAGGATAAAGAACAGAGGGACGCAGATTAGCGAAAAGTCCAAGTGACTTTCTGATTTTCAGCAGACCTGCCTCGGGACGAAGCTCCGGCGGAAGCTTATACCACGGTGAGGTTGTAGTATCTCCTCCGATAGAACCCATAAGGACTGCGTCAGCCGCTTTGCAGCGCTCTATTGTTTCATCAGTGAGCGGAACTCCGTTGACATCTATAGAACAGCCGCCCATTAAAAGCTGATCGTACTCAAAGCAGTGCCCGAAAACAGCGGCGGTTTTATCCAAGACCTTAATAGCCTCCGAAACGATTTCCGGACC
Organism: uncultured Ruminococcus sp.; assembly: GCA_900543145.1. Lineage (GTDB taxonomy): Bacteria > Bacillota > Clostridia > Oscillospirales > Ruminococcaceae > FB2012. The sequence continues at coordinate 5,663 of UQPZ01000001.1, read as the reverse complement.
TATTCCGTCGCCCTTTATTACGGCAATTTTTTTATTCATCTTTCATACTCCTTTATGTATAATTTTAATACATTACTATTATATCACCATAATAAACGCTTGTCAAATTATACATTTAAAATGGTTTATCCGAACATATTAAATTCATATGCTGTCAGCTGAAAAAATATTAAAAAAGGTCTTGACAAACTGTATTTTATATTGTATAATATCTATGTTATGCTGCTATGGCTCAGTAGGCAGAGCACGTCCTTGGTAAGGACGAGGTCATCGGTTCGAATCCGATTAGCAGCTCCAGAACGCTTAAAGAGCGAAATCCACAACTGAATAAGGCTATGGACTTCGCTCAATAAGCATTATTTACCCATTGAGCTATATTATAAACCGCAAACTACCATATTGCTTAATTATCCTAATTGTACTTCATTGAACACGAATAATAGGCATTCACCTAAAGGCTTCACAGCTGCAACTGACATCTGTGTTGCTTGGGTTACGTTTTTGGCAATAAAACGAAACCTGTGGTGGGTGTTTTTTTATTATACCCATATTTTTTTCTATCCCTTCCAATCTAAAAAACACAAAGCCTGTCACAAACGTGCCAGGCTTCGAGTATTATCTCAGTATTTACTTTTCATTTTTTCTTCTAACCGAAAGAATAACCCCACATAGAAGCAGTATCGCCGGATCGCCGGCATTAGCTTGAAACTTATCAGCTGCTTCCTGCGACGGAAAGTCCAATGTCAGGTTGCCTCCGCATGAGCAAGGTTCATCAGTTTCAAAGTCGGCTGCTATACCGTTTATCTCAGCATAGACGGGTACTCTATAATTTCGCTTCATAATATTACGTCCTTTGTTTTTTTGAATCAAATTACGATATATTATAATTTGATTTTCATATTCAAATTTCTACATATATTTGTATTGCTTGACAAGTAACCGTTGTTGTGTTACAATTTATCTAAACAATAATATATTAATTGATTTTTAGTGGATTGCATTTTAGAGCTTTACTATTTGATTTACAGCAATTTTTGTTGAGTAAGTTAATGTCAATATACTCATTAACGATTGAAATTGTAAGACCTTGAAATGTTCGTCGAGAAACTCGTATTTCTTTTCCTTTATCTTTTTTTCCTGCTTTCATAATTTCAGTCCTTTCTATATACTGGAGGTGTTGTTTATTATGTTATTAAATTATATAAATTTTTCGCTATACGAAATTAACATTAAGGGTATGCTTAATTTTTATAAGAATCTTAAAGTAAAAAAGCCAATAAACATACTAGTATCAAACTGGGTTGATGTTTTAGAATATGCTTATGCTAATAACAAACCTCAAATAATAAAACCAAAAGAAGCTGATTTTATTTATTTTCAACAATCAATTATACTTCCCAACTTGTGTGATTTTTACATTCATTTTGATATTAATAAAGCAAAATCAATTGCAAATCAGTATCATCTTCAAACAGAAAACGCCAGAGCTTTAGCATATAGTGGAATAGAATATCAACCTCAGAATGACTTAAAAATGTATCATTTTAATTCTAAAGAGCCTATAGTTATTGTAGATTTTCCTTGTGAATTAAAATCTGAAAAAACTATTATAGATGGAAATCATCGAATGTCAGCAGCTGTCATAAGCAACAGCAATATAACATTTGCAAACTTTTTTCCGCATGATACCCTAAGAACTATACCACAATTATTTGAAAGAGCATGGTATTGTTTTATTGTGGAACTGAATCAAATTATTCATCTTCAGACATACAATCAACGGATAGATTATATTAAAACAAAATCTATTTGTAATGATTTTTACAAGTCAATTCTTTTATAATTATTGAGCCTGTCACAAACGTGCCAGGCTTCGAATATTATCTCAGTATTTACTTTTCATTTTTTCTTCCGGCAGAAAGAATGACCCCGCCGAGAAGCAGTATCAACGGAACTCCGAATATCGCCGCAGCTCCGGTTGCCGGAGGAGAGTCAGGAAAGGAAGGCGTTTCAGGAATCTTCTCATTGCTTACAACAACATTTGTGGCTTCAGCATAGAATACCTGAACAGTCTGACTGTCAGCTACAAGATAACCCGTAGGAACGGTGTCTCCGTTTTCGGCGATAGTGTAAGTCCCGATCGGAATGCCTGTAAATGCCGCTTTTCCGTCTTTGTCTGTAACAGCGGTAAGTCTGATCTCTCTTCCCGAATCAGATGTTCCTGAAAGTATAAACTCAATGCCTTCAAGATCAGTCATTCCCTCAGTACGTTTCTGAATATGGATCTCTCCCGTCTTTTCTTCGTTGCTTATCTTGACCGTTGTCGTTTCTGCATAAAAAACGCTCACCTCCTGCGGCTCGGCAGTCAAGTAAGCATACGGCACAGTCTTTTCATTTTCGGTAATAGTGTAGGTTCCTATCGGAATGCTTGTAAACTCTGCTTTTCCGTCCTTGTCGGTAACAGCGGTAAGTCTGATCTCTCTGCCCGAATCAGATGTTCCTGAAAGTATAAACTCAATGCCTTCAAGATCAGTCATTCCCTCTGTAGTCTTGCTGATCTCGATCATTCCGGTTTTCTCTGTGTTGAAGATCTCAGCGTCTACAGTTTCAGCTTCATAAACCGTAACCTTTATCGGATCGGCAACCATGTATGCGATCGGAACAGTATCAGCGTCTTCCGTTACAGTGTAAGTTCCCGTCGGTACAGCCGTAAAAGCAGCGATTCCGTCTTTGTCGGTAACAGCCGTAAGCTTGACCTCATGCCCCGAATCAGACGTTCCCGAAAGGATCAGCGTTATACCCTCAACATTCATCATGCCTTCGGTTTTCTTATGAACCTTTACTGTTCCCACTGCGTCTGAATTGTACATAACAACATAAGTAACGCTTCCGTCTGAATTTACCGTAAACTCTATGTCGGTTGCAAGTGTATAACCGCTTGGAGCAGTCGTTTCCCTGAGCGTGTAGGTTTCTCCGGCGATCAGAATACCCTCAATGCAGTGCGCATTTTCGGTCGATACCCATTCGTCAATTATGTTTCCGTCCTTATCAATTACCTGAAGAACAGCTCCCGGAAGCTCATCATCGCCTGTGATGTCTTTCTTTGAAATTTCAACCTTTGTGGCTTCGTCAGTCATTACGATCAGAGGCAGACCGTCATCTGATACCGCAGTTACTTCGGTGTTATCAGCGAATATTTTACCGTATTCATCGATAGTAACAGCAATATCGGTAGCTATGCAGTAGCCGCTTGGAGCATAGTATTCATGCAGAGTGTAGCTTCCTGCGGCAAGTCCTGTAACGATATGCTCTGTTCCGTCCGACGTCCACTCTTCAACAGCGCCGCCTGTTTCGTCAATAAGCTGCATTTGCGCGCCGCTGATTTCTTCTCCGTATGCGTCCTGCTTTGAAACTGCTAACCGTATTTCTTTATCTTCAATATTCAGCACAATGTCTGAAAGCCTTGAGTTTGAAAGCTGTACAGGCATATTCGCCTTTACTTCATATTTTGTTTCGTCCTTAACATAGCCTGTAGGAGCTTCGATCTCCTGAATGTAATAGCTGCCCCATGCAGGAAGATATGTATTAAAATATGCAGTAGAGCCGTTTGAAGCTATCCGCTCTATTTCCTGTCCTGATGTGTAAATTAACTTATCGCCTGAATATATATCTTCGCTTGCAAAAAGTCCGAAAGTTCCGTCAGAAAGAAAATCTGTTGTTCCCTCGGCGTATTTGTTGAATCCGGCACGGAAGTAATACGCCTGATTGGTGAAATTCACGTCATTTTTGTTTACCGAAACTTTGATGTTTCCATTTGAGAAGCCGAAGCTGTCATAGCTTTGTATCTCCTCAAAATATATTCTTGATAATCCCTCAGGTACATTTTTAAGCCTTGCCGTTCCGAAAAAGCTGTAGCTTGTATTGTAATAACCGTCATAATCGGAATACAGACTAAGAACAGCCGCATTGTTTACGTTTGTTGTCTGACCCGTATAATTTGCGATGAAATATCTTTCATTGTCATTCTCCGAGCCTGTCTTATTATCAAGTTCGGCAGTTATATACTGCTTAACTCCATTGTCAAGAGTATATGCCCTGAACTTTGTTGCTTCATAGATCTTTTCAAGCAGTGCAGTATCTTCAATTTCTGAACCGTTCCAGTCCTGAGCGGTTTTGTATATGTCTATATGCGAGCCTGTTCCGCTGTTTTTTACTGTAACAGCTGTTGTTTTGTCTGCATTGACCGTAATGTGAATATCTCCTGCGGGTTTAAAGCCGTCTGCGGTCTGATACTCGGAGAGATTATACGTTTCGGCAGGCAGTCCTTTTATCTCCAATGTTCCGTCTGCTCCTACTCGGTAAAGACCCTTTGTATCATCGGTTGTAGAGCCGGAATATGTGTAATGACCGTCGCTGTCTTTCGCTGAAGTCAGATAATGTCTTGTTCCGTCCGAATCAAGATGTGAGATCTGGAACAGAATACTGTTATACTGTTCTGCCGTGCCGTTGACCTTCTGTCCGTCTGAGGTCAGCAGCTGTTTGTTTATCTTCAAATTTCCTGTTGAAGCTGTAAGCTTGAAGTATGCCTCAACAGGGTCTTCTCCCTGAGTGTAAGATACTTTAGCTTGGGAAGCATTGCTTCCGTTTTTCACTGCCAGAAATACAGGAGTACATTCCTCGATCTTGCTTGCGTACTTTGCTTTGGTCTTAGTCAGCGAAAGCGCCTTATTTTCAACATTCTTTCTTCCTGCTTCGGTTGCGGAAACCTTAAGCTTTGAACCGCTTTTTGTAAAGGTCACTCCGCTTACCTTAGGCAGGGTAAACTGTGATATTGAGCTGTCCATGCTGATCGTTGTTTCCCAGCGGCAGGTTGATTTGTTGTATTTGAGTGCATAAGTTGTATTTTTACCTACAAAAAACTTATTGTTTACCGTTCCCTTTGGATAATTACCATGCTGTAAAACATCGGCTTTCATTTTCTTGTAGCAGTCAACCATATTTTGATGAGCTGCAGAATTTGAAGCCTTGATACAGTTAAGCAGCGTTTTCTCATTGCCTGACAAGCTTGTCGTTGAACTGTCGAAGTATTTTCCGCTTATTGCCCATACCAGAGCCTGGGAAGCGACCAGCTCTACCTCTTTGCTGTAGCCGTATTTACATGTGCCTTTGTAGGAGTAGATTGTAGCGTGTCTAAGATATGTTTGCTGAGTTGTATCAGGATAATACTTGTCTGCAGATTTTTTTAAATCAAGCTGTTCCATAGTAGTACCATCCACATTAACCGTTCCCAGCTGAACGCAGTAGCAATACTTTCCCTCGGCGTTCTTAAAGTAATAGAACTCGTTTGCCCACTGATACCTGAACTGATTATTGCTGTTTGATTGCGTTAACGGATCGTATGCGTTTGGAAGTCCTGAATTTCGGAAATCGTACCCCCAGCCTGACAGCGTATACGTTTTGTCCGTTGTCGCTGCCGCTAAGGCTGTTATTCCCTCCGACAGCATACATACCGTCATCACGATAGTTACTATCAGTATCCCCAGTCTTTTTAGATTTTTTGTCTGCATTTTTTCACTTTTCCTTTCGTCTTTGATTTTATCTATGTCAACCCCGAAGGGATAATTTTCATAAAAAAAACACCTTACCAGTAATAGTTAAAGTGT